>NZ_JBSHMO010000002.1:1141631-1620230 GCF_053645455.1 Allobosea sp. NPDC055332
GAATAAGCTGATCTTTTTCAGCGAGCGGGGATTGGGCGCTATTTTGGGGTTGTTAAACTGTTGGGGCGCGCCCTTGGGGGCGCGCCGCAACGACTATCGGAACCGGTACTGCGATCAGGCCAGCTTGCCGCCGACCGCCTTCTCCAGGATCGCCCAGGCCTCGTCGCCGTACTTGCCCTTCCACTCGCCGTAGAAGCCGGCCTTCTGCAGCGTGGCGCGGAATTCGTCGGCCTTGGTCTGGTTGATGACCATGCCCTTCGAGGTCAGCTCCTCGCGCAGGCCGGCGTTGAGCTTGGCGACGTCGGCGCGCTCCAGCAGGGCTGCGGCGTCGATGTTCTTGGCGACGATCGTCCGCAGGTCCTGCGGCAGCCGATCCCAGGCGCGGCGGTTGGCCAGGAACCAGAAGCCGTCCCACATATGGTTGGTCAGCGAGAGGTACTTCTGCACCTCGAACAGCTTGGCGGTCGCGATGATCGCGAGCGGGTTCTCCTGGCCGTCGACGATCTTGGTCTGCAGGGCGGTGTAGACCTCGGCGAAGTTGATGCTGGCCGGGGCCGAGTCGAAGGCCTTGAACATCGAGGTCCAGAGCGGCGAGACCGGCACGCGGATCTTGAAGCCCTTGAGGTCGGCCGGGGAGTTGATCGGGCCCTTGGACGAGGTCATCTGGCGGAAGCCATTGTCCCAGATCTTGTCCATGACGTGCAGGTTCGCCTTGGCGATCTGGCCGCGGACGTAAGCCCCGAGCTCGCCGTCCATCGCCTTCCAGACGGAGTCATAGTCCGGGAAGGCGAAGCCGATGCCGCTGACCGAGGCGTTCGGCACCAGCGTCGACAGGATCAGCGGCGACAGCGTGAAGAACTCGACGCCGCCGGAGCGGACCTGGTTCAGCATGTCGGTGTCGGAGCCGAGCTGGTTGTTCGGGAAGATCTGGATGACGACCCGACCATTGGTCTCGGCCTTGATCTTCTCCATCGCCTCGGTGGCGCGGAGGTTCATCGGATGCGAGACCGGCAGGTTGTTGGCGTATTTGTAGGTGAATTCCGGCGTCTGCGCGCGGGCGATCGAGAAGGTGCCGATCGTGGCAGCGGCGGTGGCGCCCTGCAGGATCGTGCGGCGTGAGATCGACATGGTCTTTCCTCCAAGCATTCGTTGTTATCGGCGATCAGATTTCGTCGTCATTGCGAGCGAAGCGAAGCAATCCATAGGGTCTCGCGCAATCCTTCTGGATTGCTTCGTCGGCAGGGCCTCCTCGCAATGACGGCATGACAGAACATGTGCGCCATCGCGATCACAGGAACATCGTCGAGAAGGACGGGACATAGGCGATGATGGCGAGACCGGCGAGCAGTGCGAGCAGATAGGGCCAGATCGCGCCCATCGCCTCGTCCGGTTCGACATTGCCGATCTTGCAGGCGATGTAGAAGCCGATGCCGATCGGCGGCGTCATCAGGCCGATATTCATCGCGGTGACCACCACCATCGAATAGTGCACGTCGTTGATGCCGAGGCTCTTGGCGATCGGGAACATCAAGGGCGCCATCAGCACGATCGCCGGCAGGCCCTCGAGCACGCAGCCGAGGATCATGAAGACCACGACCGTCACCGCCATGAAGCTGATCCAGCCGCCGGGCAGATGCGACATCGCCGTGGCGAGGTCGCGGGCGAAGCCGGTCTGGGTCAGCGCCCAGGCCATGGCCGAGGCGGTGCCCAAAATCATCAGGATGGCGCCCGAGAGCGCCGCGGTCTCGACCAGCATGCCGTAGAAGGTGCGCCAGCTGATGCCGCCATAGAGGACGATGCCGACGATCAGCGCGTAGAGCACGGCGATGGTCGAGACCTCGGTCGCGGTGGCGACGCCGCCGCCCACCGCGCTGCGGATCAGGAAGGGCAGGACGAGCGCGGGTGCCGCGATCAGCGCCGTCTTCCAGATCGTCGCGAACGGGGCGCGGCGCACGCCCTTCAGCATCTCGCCGCGCGCCTTCCAGCGCGCCAGGATCGCGAGCACCAGCAACAGCACGGTCGCGACGACGAGGCCGTTGGTGAAGAGCCCGGCGATCGAGACGCCGGCGACAGAGCCGAGCACGATCAGCACGATCGAGGGCGGCACGGTCTCGGCCATGGCGGCGCCGGTCGAGAGCAGCGCGATCAGTTCCTTGGGCTGGTAGCCGCGCCGCTTCATCTCCGGGAAAAGCGCCGGCGCCACCGTCGCCATGTCGGAGACCTTGGAGCCGGAAATGCCCGAGACCAGGAAGAGCGAGCCGAGCAGCACATAGGACATGCCGGCGCGGACATGGCCCAAAAGCGAAGCCAGGAAGTCGACGATCGCCTTGCCCATGCCGGTGGAGTCGAGCACGCAGCCGAGCAATACGAAGATCGGAACCGAGAGCAGGATCAGGCTGGACATGCCCTCGTCCATGCGCCCGATCATCACGAAGATCGGCACGCTGGTGCTGAACGACAGGAAGCAGAGCGCCCCCAGTCCGAAGCAGAAGGCGATCGGCACGCCGGCGACGAGGCAGAGCCCGACGACACCGAGCAGGAAGATGGCGATGTTGACGTAGCCCAGCGTCTTGAACACCGGCGTCAGCAGGAAGAAGGCGGCGGCGACGAGGCCGATCACCGCCGCCGAGATCACGAGATCGCGCAGCGTGCAGGTTCTGACGGCGTATGTCAGCACCAGCGCCAGCATGGCGACGATGCCGAAGGCGATGGCGGAGACGCGCCAGCTCGAGGGAATGTTGAGCGCCGCCGAGGTGACGTAGGATTCCTCGATAACATAGTCGATGGCCGGCCAGGTCATCACCGCCAGGAAGGTCGCGACCGCGAGCAGGCCGAAGGCGTGGGCGAGGCCGCGCAGGCGCTCCGGCAGCATGCCGACGAAGAGCGTCAGGCGCAGGTGCTCGTTGCGGTCGATGGCGATGGCAGCGCCGAGCATGGCGAGCCAGAGGAAGCAGATCGAGGCAGCCTCGTCGATCCAGACCACCGGGATCGACAGGACATAGCGCGAGGTCACGCCGGCGAGCAGCAAGGTGACGATGGCGACGAGCAGGAAAGCGGCGATCATCTCGAGCGGACGCACCAGCGCCGAGCCGACACGCTTGGGGGTATGGTCGAGGCTCTCCAGGACCGCGGCGACGCCATCGCCAGCATTTGCGCTGGCATGCGCGCCGGCGGCTGCGCTCGTGCTCGTCTCGGCCATCAGGGCCGCTCCTCCCATCCGCCCGTTCTGCCGGCATCACCGATCCGACGGGTCCACATTATGGCGATTTTTCTCGCTCGTTCCGGCTGGAACATACACGGATCGCCTGCTGTTGCAATCGCCGCCAGCGCCATCTACACCTTTAAAGCAGATAAGAGGTCCGCATCATGGACCCTATATGGCAGAGGAAATGCAGCCCGAGATCATGCCGACGCCCGATCTGTCAGGCTCGCAGAGCGTCGACCGCGCCTTGCGATTGCTGGCGCTCGTCGGCCGCGAGAGCGCGTCGGGCCTGCCGCTCAGCGAGATCGTCGAGGAAAGCGGGCTGAACAAGCCGACCGTCCGGCGCCTGCTGCTGGCGCTGATGCGGGCCGGCCTGGTCGAGCAGGAGCCGCGCACAAGGCGCTACCATCTCGGCGAGGAGGCCTTCGTGCTCGGCCTGCTCTCGGGCCAGCGCCACGGCCTGCTCGACCTCGCCATGGCGAGCCTGCATGCGCTCTCGGACACGACGCAGGACACCAGCTTCTTCTCGATCCGGCGCGACCGCTTCGCCATCTGCCTGCATCGCGAGGAAGGCACCTGGCCGGTGCGCACCCACGCCCTCCAGGCCGGTGACCAGCACCCGCTCGGGGTCGGCGCCGGCTCGCTCGCCATGCTGGCGCTGATGCCGGACACCGAATCCAGCGCGATGATCGAGGCCAACCGCGCCGTGCTCGCGGCACGCTACCCGGCCTATTCGCCGGCCCAGCTGATCACCGACATCGCCCTGGCGCGTGCGCAGGGCTTCGCGCTCAACCCCGGCCGCATCGTAGCCAACTCCTGGGGCATCGGCGTCGCCGTGCGCTACCCCGACGGGCGCGTCGCCGGCGCGCTCAGCATTGCCGCGATCGATTCACGCATGCAGCCGCAGCGGCAGGAAGAACTTGGAGTGCTGCTGCGCCACGAAGCGCGGCAGGTCGAGACGCGGATCGCCAGCATGCTCGACCGGCGGCAGGGCAGGCCGGCGCAAGACGAGATCAGGACAGCGGAGACGACGCCATGACGACGAGCGCAGCGGGCGCCGGCCCGGCGGGCGGGTTGAAGCCCGTGACGACGCGGGTGATGAACCTCGCGCATTTCCTGACGCGCAATGCGCGCCGCTTCGCCGACCGGCCCGGGCTGATCTGGGGCGAGCGGCAATGGAGCTGGGGGCAGCTCGATGCGGCGACGCATGCGCTCTGCGCTGCGCTGGCCGCGCGCGGCATCGGCAAGGGCGACCGCATCCTCGTCCACTCGAAGAATTGCGACGAGATGTTCGTCTCGATGTTCGCCGCCTTCCGGCTCGGTGCCGTCTGGGTACCGACCAATTTCCGGCTGATGCCGGATGAGGTCGCCTGGCTCGCGACCTCCTCGGGCGCCAAGGGCTTTCTCTGCCATGGCGATTTCCCCGATCATGCCGCCGCCGTCGCCAGGGAGAGCAAGGCGCTCACGTTCACCTGGCGGATCGGCGCGGGCAGCTTCGGCGAGACGACGCTGACCGAGGCGATCGCCGCGCATCAGGGCGAGCGAGTTCCTGACGCCGTCGTCGACCGCGACGATCCCTGCTGGTTCTTCTTCACCTCCGGCACGACCGGCCGTTCCAAGGCGGCGGTGCTGACCCATGGCCAGATGGGCTTCGTCGTCACCAATCACCTCGCCGACCTAGTGCCGGGCTCGACGGAGCAGGACGCGTCGCTCGTGGTCGCGCCGCTCTCGCATGGCGCCGGCGTGCACCAGCTCGTGCTGTCGGCCCGCGGCGCGCCTTCGATCCTCTTGCCGACCGAGCGCTTCGATATCGACGAGGCCTTCCGGCTGATCGAAAAGCACCGGGTCACCAACATCTTCACCGTCCCGACCATCCTGAAGATGCTGGTCGAGCATCCGGCCGTCGACCAGCACGATCATTCCAGCCTGCGCCATGTCATCTATGCCGGCGCACCGATGTATCGCGAGGACCAGAAGACCGCGCTCGCCAAGCTCGGCAAGGTGCTGGTGCAGTATTTCGGTCTCGGCGAGGTCACCGGCAACATCACCGTGCTGCCGACTTATCTGCACGAGGAAGAGGATGGCCCGGCGGCGCGCATCGGCAGCTGCGGCGTCGAGCGCACCGGCATCCAGGTTTCGATCCAGAACGACGAGGGCACGGAGCTGAAGCCCTTCGAGACCGGCGAGATCTGCGTGATCGGCCCGGCGGTGTTCGCCGGCTATTACGAGAACCCCGAAGCCAACGCGAAATCCTTCCGCAATGGCTGGTTCCGCACCGGCGATCTCGGCCATATGGACGAGCAGGGCTTCGTCTACATCACCGGCCGCGCCTCCGACATGTACATCTCCGGCGGCTCGAACATCTATCCGCGAGAGATCGAGGAGAAGATCCTGACCCACCCGGCGATCGCGGAAGCCGCCGTGCTCGGCGTGCCCGATGCGGTCTGGGGCGAGATCGGCGTCGCGGTCTGCGTCGCCCGCAGCCCTGTCGACGAAAACGAGCTGGCGAGCTATCTCGCCGAGAAGATCCCGCGCTACAAGATGCCGAAGCGCTTCTTCTTCTTCGAGGAGCTGCCCAAGTCCGGCTATGGCAAGGTGCCCAAGCGCCTGGTGCGCGACGAACTGGAGAAGCGCGGCCTGCTCGACTTCGTCCGCGCGCCGGGAGCCTCGGCGTGAGGACGATCCAGCAGCCTGGCCCCGCCGAGCCGGAGCGTGTCCAATGGCTTGAGGCGCGCGGTCGCAAGCTCACGCTGGAGCTGAAGCCCGGCCTGCTGCTCGATGCGATCGCCGAGGCCTTCGCGGCGCAGGGCTTTTCCAGCGGCGTGCTGCGCCTGCCGGCCGGGCTCACCCTCGCCCCCTTCGCCTATGTCATGCCGGCGCTCTCGGCGACGCCCGAGCATGCCGCCTTCTACAGCGAGACCTTCCGGCCTGATGGCGTGACCCGGATCGAGACGGGAGCGCTGACCTTCGGCGAGCGCGACGGCGCGCCGTTCTTTCATGGCCACGCCCTCTGGCGCGAGGCCCATGGTCGGCATAATGGCGGCCATATCCTGCCGGACCAGAGCTTCCTGGCCGAAGCGATCAGCGTCGACGCGGTCGGGCTGGACGGCGCCGGTTTCGTCGCCGACCATGATCCGGAGACCAACTTCAAGCTGTTCATGCCGGCAGGGCAGCCGAGCACTGGTGCAGAGGCCGGCGGCCGGTTCTTCGTGCTGCGGCTACGGCCGAACCGCGACGTCTTCACCGCGCTGGAAGAATTCTGCGCCGAACGCGGAATTGCCCACGCCGTCATCCATGGTGGCGTCGGTTCGACCATCGGCGCGCGCTTCGTCGACGGCTGGACGATCGAAGCCTTCGCCACCGAGATCGCGATCACCGCCGGCCATATCGCGCCTGGCGCCGATGGCAGGCCGGAAGCGGCGCTCGCGATCGCGCTGGTCGACTATACCGGCGGGATGGCGCAGGGCGCCCTCAAGCGCGGCGACAATCCGGTGCTGATGACGCTGGAGCTGGTGCTGGAGGCGCAGTAGAGCGCCTCCCGTTCAGAACCTCATCTCGACCCTGCCCTTGAGGGCGTGATCGCGGGAGCGTTCGCCGATTGCCGCGGAGTAGGTCAGGCCGAGCGCCGTGGCCTGCGAGATGCGCCAGTCGAGGCCGGCCTCGGCGGTGAGCGCGTTGCGGTCGATCGGGGCGGCGAAGACCACGGCCGGGTTGGTGCCCAGCGCGAAGGCGGTGCGCGCCTGCGGGGTGAGCTCGCCGAAGCCATGGCGCCAGCCGAGCATGGCGCGCGCGAACAGCGGCATCGTCCCGAGCTGCGCCTCGGCGCGCAGGCCGAGCGTGGTGAAGCCGAGCGTCTGGTCGCTGGAGAGCACGCGCAAGGCCGCAGCCCCGCCCTGCTCGGTGCCGGCATCGGTCGAGACCCGGAGCAGCGCCAGCTGGGCGAAGGGCTCGAGCGCGAAGCCGCTGAAGGCAAAGCCATAGCCGAGCTCGGCGAAGCCCTGCAGAACCGAACCTGGACGCTGCAGGCGCAAGAGATCGCCGAAGCCGCGGATCGCGACCTGGCGGCGTATGTCGCTCTCGCTCCAGCTATAGGCCGCGCCGGCATCAAGCCTGAGCTGGCCGAAGCGGGCGCCGGCATAGAGCGCGGCATGGCCGCTTTCGAGCTTGCCGGTGGAGAGCCGGGCATCGAGATCGAAGCGCGACTGGCTGTAGCCGCCGGCGACGCCGACCTTCAGCGACGAGCCGGGCGCGTCATAGAGCATCAGGTCGGCGCCGAGCAGGGCGCCGCCACTGCGGCGGGAGAGGCTCGCGGCATTGCCGTCGGCATCGCTGTTGCCGGCGCTGCCGAAAGCCTCGCCCCAGAGCGTGTAGCGCGGCTGCGGAACCGGCGCCGGCATCACCACCGCGCCCTTGCGGCCGGGCAGGTCGGCGGTGAAGCCCGCTGCGACCTGCCCCGGAGCCTGCGTCAGCAGCGGCCCGCGCAGGCGGTTGAGAATGCTCTCGCGCACCAGCCGGCTCTCGTCGATCATCACCGAGACCGCCTGGGCATGCGCCTCGCCGGAGAGCAGGTCGAAGCCGGCCCTGGCCTCGGCCGCGGTCGCCGAGATCAGCGCGTCATAGACCGGGTTGCCGACCCCGAGCGCCTCGGCCGCATTGGCGATGAAGCCCTGGTTGCGCGTCGCCGCAACGTAGTTGCTGGACGTGCTGCCACCACCCGACGTACCGCCGCCACCACCGCCACCGCCACCGCCATCCGGGCCGAAGCCGGTGTCGTTGCGCGTCATGGTCAGCGTGACGTTGTTCGCGTCATAGCCGAGCGAGGGCGTCAGGAAGGCGAGGTTCGAGGTCACCGTGCTGAACCGGCCCGTCACCCCACCCGCGGCGGTCAGGATGGTGTAGTTCGTCGCTGCGGCGTAGTTGCCGCTCGCGGCCAGAACCTCGACCCTGCCGCCGGTGATGGTCGCCGAGCCCGAGGCGACGATCTTGTCGCCCTGGCCGGCGGCGTTGACTTCGACCTGGTAGGTCGAGCCGCTCGCGAACGAGACATTGCCGGAGACGGTGAGTGTACCGATCGAGTTGCCGGGCGCGACCGTCGCGCCGCTGCCAACGCTCACCGCCCCGACCGTGCCGGAGCCGCCGAGCGTGCCGCCGTCAAGCGTGACATTGCTCGTGATCGAGCCGTTCACCACCAGCTTGCCGGCCGTCACCTTCGTCGCGCCGGTATAGGTGCTGGTACCGGTCAGCGTCAGCGTGCCGCTGCCGCGCTTGGTGACGGTGCCAGTGCCGTCGATCGGCATGGCCAGCGTCGCCGTGTCGGTGAAGTCGGCGATGATCGCGCCATCGTTGAGGATCGCGCCGGCCGCGAGCGTGACCGAGCCGGCCTTCCCCCCGCTGCCGATATTGAGCGTGCCGAGCGACCCGATGCCGAGATCGCCGGAGGTGATGACGAGCGCGCCGCCATCGGCGACCGTGACCGAAGCAGCATCGGTCGAGCCCGAGCCGCCGATCCCCAGGCCGCCACCGCCGACCTTCCATTGCGAGCCCGTGCCGGTCACCAGCACCGAGGCAGTGGCACCGAAACCGCCGACGGCCGCGCCGGCGCCGCCATCCAAGGTCGCGCCAGCCGAGACCGTGACCGAAGCCGGAGCGAAAACGCCCATGACCAAGAGGTTGCCGGTCGTCACCAGCGTGCCGGCGCCGTCGATGCGGACGGTCGAAACCACGAAGAAGGTGGCGGGGCCGTTGTCGAGCCGGCTGCCCTCGCTGACCACCAGCGTGCCACCGACGACCTCGATATTGCTGGCGGCCGTCAGCGAGGCCCCCTGGTCGAGGACGAGCGTGCCGGCATCGACCTGGACGCCGCCGCCGAAGCTCAGCGAACCGCCGCGGATGATGAAGGAGCCGGTGCTGCAGCTGCAGATGCTGAGATCGCCGCCGAGCGTGCCGGTGCCGGTGACGATCTGTGTGCCGGAACCATCGAAGCCGAGCGAGCCATCGCCGAGGAAGGTTCCGGAGAAGGTGGCGGTCTGGTTGGTGGTCCCGGTGATCAGCGTCTCGTCGGTGCCGATCCGGACGAAGCCGGCGCCCGACAGCGAGCCGATCGTCGCGACGGTGCCGAAGCCGCCCGCCACTTCGAGCACGGCGCCGGACGCGACCGTGTAATCCGAATTCGCCGAGAAGCCGCCGGAGCTGCCGGCGATCAGGCGGCCACCGAGGACCTGTGTCTGCCCTGAGTAGTCGTTGTTGTTACCGGTCAGGACCGTGATGCCGGCGAGCTGGCGCACCGAGCCGGTGCCGGTGATCGTGGCGGAGAACCCATAGCCGACATCAGTATGGTTGAAGACGACCTTGCTCGCGCTGGTGTTCAGGGAGACGGTGTCGACGACGAGGGTGCCAGCCGTCGCAGCAGCACTGCCCTCGGCCGCGCCGATATTGATGGTACCGCCGGCACTGCCGCCGACGAGGCCGGCCTGCAGGACCGAGCTGGCGCCGGTGAGCTCGAACTTGCCGCCATCCGAGAGCGTCAGCGAGCCGGCATTGGAATGGCCGACATAGAGCTGCGTGCCGTTGCCGACCCATTGCGAGCCCGAGCCGGTGATCGTGACCGAGCTGTCGCCGCCAGCGCCGACGATGCCGACCGTGCCCCCGCCGCCGCCGGTCGTCACCGAGCCGCCATTCTCGATGCGCAGCGTGCCCGAGCCATGCTCGCCGACCCGCATCTGGCCGAAGGTCTCCCAGCTCGAGCCGGCGCCGGTGACGATCGCGGTCGCGCCGTTGCTGATATAGGCCTGCCCGCCGGCGCTGTTGCTGCCGAGCTTGCCGCCGCCCTCGATCCGCAGCGTGCCTTCGTTGACCCAGGTCCGGCCATTGTAGCCGGCCGAGCTGTCGCCGGTCAGCACGAGTGTGCCGGCGCCCTGCTTGATGAAACTTGCGCTGCCGCCGGTCGTAATCGAGCCGGTGAGTGTGAGCGTCGTCCCGGTATCGGTCTCGATCCGCCCGCCGCCATTGGCGAAGGCGATGTTGCGGTTGCTGGAAAAGCTCGCGGTCGTGCGCAGCACGGCATCGGCGCCGGTGCCCGCCCCGCCGACGATGGTCGTGTTGTTCAGCGTGATCGTGGTGCCGGCGGCGCCGAGATTGGCATCCGACGAGACCGAGACCGTACCTTGCGAAATCTGCGTCCCGCCGGTGAAAAAATTGGTGCCGGTCAGCGTCAGCGTGCCGCTTCCGGTTTTGACGATGCCGCCTGTGCCGAAAATCGCACCGCCCATGGTGAAATTCTGGCCAGCGGTCACCTCGACCGTGCCATGGGCGTTGAGCGTCGTTGTCCGCGCCGTGGTGAAGCTCGCAGTCACCTGCAAGGAGCCGCCGTTGAAGGTGAGTCCGCCGGAGGCGTTGCCGAGATTGGCATCCTGCGAAACCGAGAGAGTGCCTCCGTTGAAGGTCGTGCCGCCGGCATAGGTGTTGGTGCCGGTCAGGGTCACCGTGCCGGCCCCGTCCTTGGCGAGCGCGCCCGCGCCGGTGATCGTATTGGCGATGGTGACGCCAACACCGGCGCCCTGGTCAAGCGTCAGCGTGCCACTGGCGATGTTGATATTGCCGATGATGTTGGCGGTGCCCGCGACCGCGACGGTCAGCTTGCTGCTGCCGCTCACCTGGAGGGCATCGCCCAGAATGCCGCCGGCGCCATCGGCATCGCTGATCAAGCCGCCGGCACCAAGGACAACCGTAAGATTGTTGCCGGCGATGCCGGCTCCGTTTTCGCCCGCAGCCCCCGAAGTCGCGCCTGTGCCGCCAGCGCCTCCGAAGCCACCGACGACGGAGGCATTGACGTTGACTGTCCCACCATTGGCGACGAACACACCATGGCCGCCCGCTCCCCCAGCACCGCCGGTCCCCCCGCTGGCGCTGCCGCCCGCTCCGCCATTGCCGCCGCGGACATTGGCATCGATGGTGACGGTCGATGCTCCGCTCAGGAGCAGGCCTGCCCCGCCAGCTCCACCGCTGCCGCCCGGCAGCCCTCCCAAACCGAAGCCGCCGGCCCCGCCAACGCCGCCTTGAGCCACGCCAGAGAGCGTCAATGACGTTCCGGCTCCGCCGGTCACGGCCAGCCCGTGGCCGCCGCTGCCGCCACCGCCCCCGGCCGACACGCCGCCGGTCGAACCGCCGCCAGCGCCGCCGGCTCCACCGGTCGCCACGTTGCCGCCGCTGCCGGTCACCGAGCCAAGCGCTCCCGTACCGGTGATCACGGCTCCCCAGCCGCCGGCGCCGCCACCGCCGCCTCCGCCCAGGCCCTGGCCCTGGCCGCCGGAGCCGCCAGCGCCGCCTTGCTTGAAGCCGCTCGGCGCGGTCGCGCTCACGCTGCCATGGGCGCCGCCGCCGCCACCGGCGCCGGCCGGGCCGTCGTTGCCAAAACCGCCGAGATCTCCCGGGTTCAGCCCGCCCTGACCGCCGGCAGCGCCGGGGCTGGAACCGCCAACGCCACCACTCAGGCCGGCGCCGCCGCCGGCGCCACCGGTGACGAAGTCGCCGTTGCCGCCCACATTGCCGGCGCTATCGGGATTGTCGAGACCGCCGACGGAGCCGCCGCCAGCGCCGCCGCCGGAGCCGCCATTGGCCAGCGCCGGACCGGCAAGCACCGCGCATAAGAGCGCGAGCGCCGTGCCCGCGCACAGGCGCGACCGAAGCCGTGCAGCAGACGGCTTACCAACCTCGGCGACGCGCGCAGACCTCACGAAATCCCCCCGGACCCGCCGTACAACCTGCAGATGCACCTGCAGCGACTGCCCTGTCGTGATGCGGTTTTAACGGAAAGTAAAGATCATTGCCGGGCAACCACCACAAGAACAGGCCAGATGTTGCTGGCCAGTCATATCTTGCTCCGCCCTTGCGCCCGGAAACCGGCATCAGACGACGACACTGCTCCCCTTTCCCCAAAGGAACGGGTCGCCATCCTGGTTCGCTCGGCCAGATCACCGCGGCGGGGATAACTTCACAATCAATCCCCGCTCCCGAAATCTGTCGTATTCTCACCCCGTCCCGTCCGACCAAGGGGGCTGTCGCGAGGCATCGTGCGGCCGAGCGGGAGAGCGGTGCCCGTCTTGAACAGCCGTCGCGGGCTGGAATGGCGGAGGGGCCTCGTCGTCCGGGCCTGAGCCCGGTCCTGCCGGACCTGAAAGCTCGGCGAGGCACCTCAAAGAGAACCGCGCGCGGGGTTCGGGAGCGGCGAGCAGCGCTGCTTCGACATCTCGACATCGACATTCGACACAGCGGCGGAACGCTGCCGCATCCGGACCCCGCGCACCCCTTGGGCTCGCGCTCGCCTTTCAGACCCTCGCGGCAGGAGCCGGCGAGGCTATCGGTGCAGCTGGAGCAATTCCGCAGTTCTCCGAATCGCGGAATTGCTCCAAGCTTTTGTTTTACTGCATTTTCTTCACGCGAACCGGTGCCCACTTCGCTCGAAAATGCTCTAGCGCGCGTCCTCGCGCACCATCTGCGCGCCCTTCTCGCCGATCATCATGCTGGGCGCGGCGGTGTTGCCGGAGGTGATCGCCGGCATCACCGAGGCGTCGATCACCCGCAGGCCCGCGATGCCACGGACACGCAGGCGCTCGTCGAGCACGGCCATGGCATCGTCGTCGCGGCCCATCTTCACCGTGCCGACCGGATGGAAGATCGTGGTGGCGATCCGGCCGGCGGCCTCGGCCAGCGCCTCGTCGCTGTCATGGCCCGGCCCCGGCAGATATTCCTGCGGCCTGAAGCGGGCGAGCGGCGGCTGCGCCACGATATGGCGGGCGAGCTTCAGGGCATCGACCGCGACCTGCCGGTCCTCTTCCGTCGAGAGATAGTTCGGCGCGATGGCGGGCGCGGCGGCGGGATCGCTCGATTTGAGATGGACGCTGCCGCGGCTCGATGGGCGTAAGTTACAGACGCTGGCGGTGAAGGCGCCGAACGGGTGCAGGCCGTCGCCCCATTTGTCGAGCGAGAGCGGCTGGAAATGGAACTCGAGATTGGCGGTGGCGTAATGCGGTGCCGATCTGGCGAAAACGCCCATCTGCGAGGGCGCCATGGTCAGGGGGCCGGTGCGCCGCGCCGCATATTCCAGCGCCATCAAGGGCCGGCGCCAGAGCTTGGCATAGTCGGTGTTGAGCGTCTTCACGCCCTCGACCTTGTAGATCGGCCTGAGCTGCAGATGGTCCTGCAGGTTCTCGCCGACGCCGGGAGCGTGCCGAACCGTCTCGATGCCGAGGCCGCGCAGCCGCCCGCCGTCGCCGATGCCCGAGCGCTCGAGGATCGCGGGCGAGCCGATGGAGCCGGCACTGAGCAGCACCTCGCCCGAAACCTCGGCGAGATAGCGCTCGCCATTGCGCGTCAGAACGACGCCGGTGGTCCGGCCGTCCGCGACGACAATGCGCTCGACCATGCAGCCGAGCTCGACGCGCAGGTTGTCGCGGTCGAGCGCGGGCTCCAGGAAGGCGCGCGCCGCGCTGAAGCGCCGGCCGCGCTTCTGGGTGACCTGGAAATAGGAGGAGCCCTCATTGTCGCCGGTGTTGAAGTCGTCGATCTTGCGGATGCCGGCCGCCTCGGCCGCATCGCGGACCGCGTCGAGAATGTCCCAGCGCACGCGCGGATGCTCGACGCGCATCTCGCCGCCGGAGCGATGGAAACGGCCATCGGGGGCGATATGGTCCTCATGCTTGAGGAAGAGCGGCAGGACATCGTCCCAGCCCCAGCCGCTGAGCCCCTGCTGGCGCCAGCCGTCATAGTCGGCCGCCTGGCCGCGCATGTAGATCATCGCGTTGATCGCCGAGCTGCCGCCGACGACCTTTCCGCGCGGATAGGCGAGCGAGCGGCCGCCGAGCCCAGGCTCGACCTCGGTCTGGAACAGCCAGTCGGCGCGGGGATTGCCGATGGCATAGAGATAGCCGACCGGGATGTGGAACCAGATCCAGTCGTCCTTGCCGCCGGCCTCGACGATCAGCACTTTGCGGCGCGGATCGGCCGAGAGCCGATTGGCCAGCACGCAACCGGCCGAACCCGCACCGATGATGACATAATCGAAGCTGCCGATGCTGATCTCGTCGGCCATGAACGCCTGCCTTCCTGTCCCGCGGCGATCAGGGATAGGGCGCGGGCGGGGCTGCGGCAACGTGCGACCGGTGCGCAAAGCCGCCTCTGCCGGTGCAGCTTTGCCCGGGGGCAAGCGGTACAGGCCGGTACAGAGCTGAAGGACGACAGCACTGACCTTCGCTTCACCAGGAATTACTTGTGAATAACTTTCCTCCAGCAGGTGCTTCCGCACGCCGTATCATGCTTCCGGTCGCGCTAAACCGCTCGCGACGGAGGCAGAGCAAGCCGGCACATCGACGTCGCGAGCCTGCGCCGGGAGCGGGTCAAGACCGAATCGGCAGGGCTGGACCAGCGCACCGCGACCTCGGAACCGCCGACGGGACAAGGCGCCTCAGCGAATGTTCTCGCCGATCGGCCGCAGGCAGCGATTTTCCTCTTTAAAGTTTTGCAGCGATATTTGATCCGAGCTAAATATTTAGAGCTATAACCCGATTTAGCCGCCCTCACCCTGATTTTAAACTTTCAGTTTCGGAATTAATGTTTGACGCCGCAACGTCACCGGTGTAATCCGCTACTGTATGGTGGACTAGGTTTGCCTTACGGGGACACGCAGGGGGTTTCGATGAAGAAGTTGTTGCTCGCTTCGGCCGCAGCGCTCGCGCTCAGCGTCGCGCCGGCCGCCGCTGACACGGCGAAGATCTTCGGCAACGCCAGCGCCAAGGTGCTGACGCCGGAAGCCAACAAGAAGGTCGTCGGCAAGGGCTATTATGCCGACTTGTACGGCTATTACGGCTACGTCTACGCCTATTACGCTTATTACTACGGCTATTACGGCTATTACTACAAGAATGCCGGCTATTATTATGATGGCCACGTCTATGCCTACTACGCCTATCAGTACCTCTACGCTGCTTACGTCTATCAGTATTACAATTCCTGATCGGTCGCCGGCGTACCGGAATTTCGTGTAAGCTCAGGCCGAACCTGACCTTGCGGCCTGCCGGTGAAGAAGGAAGACGTTGTTGCGTTGTCTGACATTCGCGAAGGCGTTCGGCGCCCTTCGTCTCACAGGTCTGACGCTGACGGCCACCATGGCCGTCAGCGTTTCTGCCTCGGCGCAATCACGCGAGGAATTGCTCGAACGCCGGATCCAGCAGCTCGAAGCACGCCTAAAGGCGCTCGAGGGCGAGGTCAGCAAGCGTCCGCGCGACAGCCGGTCAGCCGGCAAGGGCCAGGGCTTCGATCCGGCGGGGCGGCAGCAGGCTGCCGCAAGCGCGCCTGCGTCCGGCGGCCCTCCCGGCGCTTCGGGACAGAGCACCCAGCAGGCGAGCACCGCGCCGCAGGAAGCCTTCATCGCGCGCGACAACATTCCGACCCTGCAGAGCAACAAGTTCGAGGTGTCGCAGAGCTTCGACTATGGCCGCGGCACGAGCTTCATCCAGAACGACCGCAGCTTCCGCGCGACCACGACCTTCCGCTACGGTATCGCCAACGATGTCGAGCTGGCGCTGTCGATCCCCTATTTCTCGTCGCAGCGTCGCACCAACGCCTTCGCCGACACGATCGTCCGCAATGTCTCCGGCCTCGGCGACATCGCGGTCCAGGCCTCCGGCAATCTCTGGAAGGAAGGCGACTGGTATCCGGGCGCGGCCCTCACCGTCGGTCTTTCCATGCCGACCGGCGACCATCCCTATGATCTCGGCAACCTGCAGGCCGGCGTCACCCCGAACGATCCGCTCTCGCTGAACCAGGCGAGCGGACACTGGGTGCCGCGCGCCGCGATCCAATTCTTCAAATCGACCGATCCGCTGATCCTGTTCTTCGGCGTCGGCATCGACTACGCGGTTCCGCGCAGCTTCGGCGACATCAAGGTCGAGCCGGGCTTCCGCTATACCTACAATATGGGCTTCGGCTTCGCCCTGTCCGAGCGCTCCACCCTCGGCGTTTCCGTCAACGGTGCGATCTCGGAGCGCCTCAAGGTCGGCGGCGTGCCGATCGCCAACTCGGTCACGGAAATGCTGTCGGCGCGCTTCACCCTGATCCAGCGCGTCGGCCAGGATTTCTGGCTCGAACCGTCGATCACAGTCGGCCTGACCGACGACGCGCCCGACGCGGCCGTCTCGCTCTCGCTGCGCAAGCGCTTCTGACGGAGGTCACGATGCGCCTGCTCGGCCGCCGCGACATTCTGGGCCAGGGCATCGCGCTGGCCGGGCTTTCGCTGGCAGCCGCGGTGCCGGGACGGGCGCAGGAGCCGGCCCAGGAGAGCTCGGTCAGGCGGCCGAAATCCTATTCGGCACGCAAATTCGACGGCGTCGTCGGCCAGACGGCCGACTTCACCTGCGGGGCGGCTTCGGTCGCGACCATCCTGACCTATTACTGGAACCGCCCGACCGGCGAGACCGAGGTACTGGGCATCATCCGCTCGCGCTATAGCGACGAGCAGTGGAAGAACCGGGAAGGCAACGGCGTCTCCTTCGACGACCTGGTCTTCGCGGCAAAGAAGCTCGGCTTCGAGGCGACGGGTGCCGAGATCCCGATCGAGGATCTCCCGAAGCTCGCAGCACCGGTGATCCTGCATCTCGACAAAGGCAAGTTCCAGCATTTCAGCGTGTTGCGCAAAGCGGCCGCCGATGTCTTCTACATGGCCGACTCGATCGTCGGCCAGATCGTGCTGACACAGAGCGATCTGCGCTCGCAATACACCGGCAAGGCCATGGCGATCGCAAAGCGCAAGGCCGATCTGGTGACCGGCTCGGCTCTGGAAGCGGTTCGCGACGGCACCTCGGTTTCGCGTATCGTCGGCGATGTCATGCTGCGAGGCTTCGAGCGCCTGCCTCCGGCTCTGCGATGAGGTTTGCGATGCAATATCGATATGGTTCCGCCCTCGCCCTTGCCTGGCTGGCCCTTCTGGCGCCGGCCGCGGCCAATGAATGCGTGCGGGTCGCCCCCGGCTCCTACAGCGCGACGCGGAGCTTCTCCGGCCCGGACGGCTCGCATCAGACGAAGATCTTCGTCTCCGGCGGCAAGCGGCGCGAGGAAGGTCCCAGCCAGGCCGGCCCGGAGGTGAAGATCACCGCGAGCCCGACCAGCGGCACGGCGGTGTTCAATCCGGAAACCCAGGTCGGCATCCGCCTGCCGCCGCCGCCGAGCGCCCGGCGCAAGGACATCAAGGCGACCACGCAGGATCGCGGCGACGGGACGGTGGTGGTGATCATCACCGCCGACGTCAACGGCCAGCAGCAGCAGATCTCGCAGGTGACCTGCCGCAAGGACGGTGTGCTCGTCGAGGCGCGCCATACCATTCCCGACGAGCAGGGCAACTCGAAGGGCACGCTGGTGATCCGTGACAGCAATGTCGTGGTCGGCCCGCAGCCGGCCTCGCTCTTCGCGGTGCCCGGCGGGATCAAGTTCGTCCGCTGACGGCCGAAAGGCCCGCAGTCCGGCCCGCGGGGGGCTTCGCACGATCTTGCGCGAAGCCCCCCGCGGGTTTTGCAGCGCTACCTCGCCGGTTGCCTCACTCGGCGTAGGACTGGGTCGCCCAGGCGGCGCGCAGCTTCGGCGAGACCTTGACGCCGAAGGGCCCGAACCATTTGTCGAACAGGGCCTCGGCCTCGCCGGATTTGAACATCTTCGCCATGGCGTGGTTGACGATCCAGAGGATGGTCGGGTTGAGCCTGGGCACCATGAAGCCCTGCGGGGCGTAGCCGTATTCCTCGCCGACCACCGCCAGGCCCTCGGGATTCTTCGACTGCCGGATCAGGCTGTAGAAGGCGCCGCTGTCGCTGAAATAGGCGTCGGCGCGCCGGGTCTCGACCGAAATCAGGGCGGCGGCGTGGTCGTCGACGTTCTGGACGCGGATGTTCAGCTTCTTGTCGGCGACCAGCTTCTTGAGGTCGGGCTCGCTGCTGCCGCCGGTCGCGACGGCGACGATCTTGCCGTTCAGGTCCTCGTATTTGGTGATGCCGGAGCTCTTCAGCACGAGCATCTGGCTCGACGAGACATAGGAGACGGCGGAGAAGTCGACCTGCTTGTTGCGGCCGAAGGTGTTGACCGTGCCACCGCATTCGAGATCGACCGTGCCGTTGGCGACCAGCGCCTGGCGGTTCTGGATGCTGACCGGGACATATTTGACCTTGAGGTCGGGCAGTTTCAGCTCCGCCTTGATGTCCTCGATGACGCGCAGGCAGAACTCGACCGAATAGCCGGACGGCTTCTTGTCGTTGTCGAGGAAGCCGTAGGGGTAGAGCGTCTCGCGGATACCCATGGTGATGGTATTCGTCTCGCGCAGCTTCTTGACGATCGCATCCACTTCCTGGGCCTGGGCCGTGGCGGCGAGGCCGAAGGCCAAGGCACCGCCGATCGCCGCAACGAGGTTCCGTCTCATCTTTCTCTCTCCCTTTCTGCCGCGATCGCTCGCGTGACTGCCCCGCGTCGTCCGGCGCGAAGGTTCTAGAAACCGGTGCTGGCCCGCTGCCGAAGCTCAGCGCTCGTCATCCGATCGAAGCCGAGCGCCGGCAGCAGGTCGTTGTCCTGCGCGAAATCCCGGCCATAGGCCGCCGAGAGCATGGTCAGCCCGGCCTCGTGCAGGAGCGCGGGGCGCCCGGCGAGACGGCCGAGCAGGACCGAGGGCAACAGGCCGAAAGGCGCATCCTCCAGCACATAGCGGCTGGCCAGCGTCGTCGGGCCGAAGGAACCATTGCCGCGCCTGTGCAGCTCGGCGTTCATCTCGGCGATGCTGGCGACGGGCAGCTGGTAGGAGAAGGCATAATGCTCCTTGATCGTCCGCACCGACACACCGAAGGCCTCGGCGATCGCGAGGCGCTCGGCATCGAGCGCCTCCATCACCCGCCCTACCGCGGGAGTGACGTTCTCAGCCTGGTCCCAGCGCTCGCCGCGCTCCATCCGCGTCAGGTTGAACAAGGCGATGGCGAGGTGGTTCTGCGGGTTGAGATTGCTGAGGGCGATCGCCAGCAACCCGTCGCGCTCGACGAAACGCTCGCCGAACAGGGCCGTGCAGAGCGCGAGCCCATCGCCGAGCGCCGCCTCCGGCACGGTCGCGATATCGATCTTGGAGCGCAACGAGTTGACAGTGACCTGCGTCGGCGAGGTACGCCGCCCGGTGGTCAAGGTCGTGCCCCAGGCGATGATCGGCGCGCGCACGCCGCGTTCGGCCAGGAGACGCGACAGATAGAGCGCGCCGAAGGAGGCGTGCGAGCTGATGATCACCGGCTGGCCCTCGCGCAGATGGGCGGCCGTCGCCTCCAGCGCCATCTTGTGCGCGTTGCCGGGCATCGCGAGCACCACGACATCCGACGCCGTCACCGCCTCCTCGGCATCGCGCGCGATGCGGGGCCGAACGCTGGCCTCGATCGCACCGACCGCCTGCAAGGGAGCGCCGGCCGCAAGCTCGGTCGTGCTGCCGCCGGACGGAGACCACAGCATCGGATCGTGACCACCGAGCGAAAGCTGGACAGCCGCGCCATAGGCGGCGGCACCAGCACCGAGAAGACTTACACGCATGAGCAAAATGCCTTTGTTGAATCGAAGAATGACGGCCGGTGACCGGCAGTCGATGAGGCGGCGAACGGCCCCGGGCACTGAGCCAATCTGCCGGGAAGAGCGGCGGTCATGGGCTTCCCCTGTCCGGCCCGGCCTCGCGATAGAGCAGGACCATCAGGCCGCGGGCCGGCTCGTCCTGCTCGTTGCCGATGGAATGCGGCACGTCGACCGGATAGCGAGCCGTCTCGCCGACCTTGACCGGATAGCGCGATGCACCGCTGGTGATCACGAGCTGCCCGGACAGAACCGTGACATGCTCGACCGAGCCGGCCGCGTGGGCGGCGCTGTCGAGGCGGCCATGGCCGGCGATCTCGACATCGTACCATTCGATCGCGCCGGCGAGGCCCGGCGGGCTGAGGATGCGCAGCTGGCAGCATCCGTCGGCGCTGCGGATCGCCGGCGTATGCTGCGAGGGCAGGACCTCGATCGCGCTGCCGCTTCCGGCGTCCTCATTGCCACGCAGAAGCGCCGCGAAATCGATCTGCAGGCCGCGCGTCAGACTCCAGAGCACGGCGAAGGTCGGATTGGCTTCGCCCCGCTCGATCTGGGACAGCATCGATTTCGACACGCCGGACAGCGCCGCCAGCTGCTGAAGCGTCAATCCTCGCGCCCGGCGCTGGCGCTGGAGCATGGGGCCGATCTCGGGGGCGCTGAGCTCGGTCATCGCCGGGACCTAATGCGTCAGGACCTTGGTCAGGAACTGCCTGGCGCGGTCCGTCGCCGGGGCAGTGAAGAACTGTT
Source organism: Allobosea sp. NPDC055332 (assembly GCF_053645455.1). NCBI lineage: Bacteria > Pseudomonadati > Pseudomonadota > Alphaproteobacteria > Hyphomicrobiales > Alloboseaceae > Allobosea > Allobosea sp. NPDC055332. Next base: position 1,162,201 of record NZ_JBSHMO010000002.1, read on the forward strand.
GCTTGGGCGTGTCCTCGAGGATCTCGCCGCCATCCATGAACAGCACGCGGTTGGCGACGCGCTGGGCGAAACCCATCTCATGGGTGACGACCATCATGGTCATCCCCTCCATCGCCAGCTCCTGCATCACCTCCAGCACCTCGTTGATCATCTCGGGGTCGAGCGCCGAGGTCGGCTCGTCGAACAGCATCGCCGCCGGGTCCATGGCGAGGGCGCGCGCGATGCCGACGCGCTGTTGCTGGCCGCCGGAAAGCTGGTTCGGGCGGCTCGCCAGCTTGTCGGCCAATCCCACCCGCGTCAGAATCTTCTCCGAACGGGCATCCGCTTCCGCCCGCGAGCGCTTCAGCACATGGATCTGCGCCAGGCTGACATTCTCCAGCGCGGTCATGTGCGGATAGAGATCGAAGCTCTGGAACACCATGCCGATGCGCGAGCGCAGCGCCGGCAAGTCGGTCTTCGGATCGGAAACCGAGACGCCGTTGACGGTGACCGTGCCTTGCTCGAATGGCACGAGGCCGTTGATGCACTTGATCAGGGTGCTCTTGCCCGATCCGGAGGGGCCGCAGACGACGACCACCTCGCCCTGGCGGACGATGGCCGAGCAGCCACGCAGGATCTGCTGCCTGCCATAGGATTTGTGCACGTCCTCGATGACGATCATGGCGCGCGGCCCTTCCGGTAGAGGTCGACGGCCTTGGTCGCCGTCAGGCAGATCACCAGGTAGACGACGGCGACCAGCGTATACATCTCGGTCGGCCGGCCATCGCGGGAGGCGACGATGCTGGCCGAGGTCAGGAAATCGTGCAGCGCCACGACATAGACCAGCGAGGTGTCCTGGAAGACGATGACGATCTGGTTCAGGATCAGCGGCATCATGGCGCGCAGCGCCTGCGGCAGGATGATCAGGCGCATCACCTGGCTGCGCCGCAGGCCGGTGGCGAACCCTGCCTCGCTCTGCCCCTTGCGGACGCTGACGATGCCGGCGCGGATGATCTCGCAGTAGAAGGCGGCCTCGAACAGCACGAAGGCGACCAGTGCCGACATCAGCGAGCCGACCGGCCGGCCGATCATCAGCGGCACGAGGAAGTAGAACCAGAACAGCACCAGCACCAGCGGCAGGGTGCGCATGACGGTGACGTAGGCCGCCGCCGGCCCCGCGATCAATGGATGCGGGGAGAGCCGCATCAGGGCGAGGCCGAAGCCGAGGATCAGCCCGCCGATGGTCGCGACCAGGACCAAGAGGAAGCTGAGCGCCATGCCCTCGGCGAGGAAGTGCCAGGAACGGGCGATCACGCCCCAGTCGAACTGGCTCATGTCGCGGCCTTCCGCAGAGCAGCGCCGCCGATCCGGCCATCGATGAAGCGCATCAGCCCGGTGACGCACAGGCCGATCACCAGATAGCCGATCGTGGCGAAGGTGAAGGCCTCGAGGCCCTGGAAGGTGTAGTTCTCGACATGGCGACTCTGCGCCGTCAGTTCGAGCACGCCGATGGTCAGGCTGAGCGAGGAGAGCTTGATCGTGATCAGGAACTCCGAGGTCAGCGGGCCGACGATGGCGCGCAGCCCCAAGGGCAGCACGACGAGCCGGAAAGCCTGGGCAGGGCGCAGGCCCGTTGCCAGCGCGGCCGACAGCAGCGGCCCGCCGACCGCTTCGATCCCGGCCCGGACCTGCTCGGCGACGCGCGAGCCGGCGAAGAGGCCGATGGCGACCACGGCGGTGGTGAACTCAGGAAAGGGCAGATCGCGCTTCAGCCAGAGTCCGATCGTCTCGGGCACGATCTCGGGCAGAACAAAGAACCAGAGGAAGAGCTGGACCAGCGGCGGGATGTTGCGAAAGACATCGATGTAGATGCCGGCCAGGAAGCGGACCCCGGGATTCGGCAGGCTTCTCGCGATTCCGACCGCAAGACCTACCGCCAGCGCCAACACCCAGCTCGCCAGGCTGATGGCCAGCGTCCACTGCACGCCGCTCCAGAGCCAATCCCAATAGGGATCCTGCAGGAGGATGGACCAGTTCCACCGGTAGTTCATGCGGCGGACACGCCGGAGCGCGATGCTGCAGGACGCCCCACGGTGCCCGGACTGCCCATCGAAATCTCCCCAATTCCGTTATATCGGAAGGTTGAGATCGATCACGAGCAGCTGTCAATACGCGATAACTCCAATCAAATCAGTATTCGGAATTCACATACTACCTATACGATCAGGATTTGCTTTCCCCTATGATTCAACGCGAGCCCATGACGTCGCTCGATTCCGGCGGAGCGGAAATTGGCGCCATGGAAACAAGGTCGCTGCGATCAGTGCCGCGGCAGGATCTCGCCCAGGAACTTCCTGGTGCGCTCGTGTTGGGGCGCGGCGAAGAATTCTGCCGGCGCCGCTTCCTCGACGATCTGGCCGCCCGCCATGAAGATCACGCGGTCCGCCACCTGACGGGCGAAGCCCATCTCGTGTGTGACGCAGATCATCGTCATGCCCTCCTCGGCCAGCGCGATCATGGTGTCGAGGACTTCCTTGACCATCTCCGGGTCGAGCGCCGAAGTCGGCTCGTCGAACAGCATGACTTTCGGCTCCATGCACAGCGCCCGGGCGATCGCGACGCGCTGCTGCTGACCGCCGGACAGCTGGGTCGGGTATTTCTGCGCCTGTTCCAGGATCTTGACGCGGCCGAGCAGTCGCCTTGCCGTCGCCTCGGCCTCTGCGCGGGCGATGCCGCGCGAGCGCATCGGCGCCAGGATGCAGTTCTCCAGCACGGTCAAATGCGGGAACAGGTTGAAGTGCTGGAACACCATGCCGACCTCGCGCCGGGCGGCGTCGGTGCTGCGGCGGTCTTCGCCCAACCGGACACCGTCGACGACGATCTCACCGCGCTGATAGCCTTCGAGGCGGTTGATGCAGCGGATCAGCGTCGATTTGCCCGAACCGGAGGGCCCGCACAGGACGATCTTCTCGCCGGTGCGGACGCTCAGGTCGATATCGGCCAGGACCTGAAAGGACCCGAACCATTTGCCGACGCCTCGCATCGCGATCATCGGCGGGGACGAGGCGGCGGCGGCGATCATGATCGGGCTCCGGGCATGAGCGTCAGCCGGCGATGAAGGAGATGTCGGGAACGCTGTCGGGGAAGCTCGGCAGTGGGTTGCTCATCCACTTGGGATAGATGCGCGCCAGCTCGCCATTCGCCTTGATCTTGTCGATGAAGCTGTTGACGAAGGCGTTGATCTCCTTCTCGCCCAGCCGGGTGCAGGCGCCGTTGTAGAGCTTGGTGAATTCGAGCTTGTTCTCGTAGAAATCGGGCTTCGCCTCGCTCAGGCGCGGAATGTAGAAGATGTTGCCGCCGACGGCCTGGACCTGGCCGGAGAGCAGCGCCTGGATCGCCGGCGCGTCGCCGTCATAGCGCCGGATCGTCGTGCCGGGAGGGGCGGTACGCGTGATGTCGGTGTCCTGGACGCTGCCGCGCGCGACGCCGATCGTGTACTTGCCCATGTCGGCATGGGTCTTGATCTCGGTCGTCTTGGGCGCGACCAGCGTGATGATGTTGGCTGCATAAGGCTTGCTGAACTGCACGACCTTGGCGCGCTCCGGCAGCATCGCCATGGTGGCGAAGAGCAGGTCGACCCGGCCGGAGGTCAGCGCCGGAATGCGGTTGGCGACCGTGAGCTGCACATATTCGATCGCGACATCCAGCTCCTTGGCGAAGAGCTCGGACATGTCGGAATCGAGCCCTTCCTGCTTGCCGGCCGAATTCACGAAGCCCCAGGGTGGATTGTCGCCCTGAATGCCGATGACGACCTTGCCGCGGCTCTTGATCTCCGCCGGCGTCACCGCCAGCGCAGGCCTCGTCATGATCATCGGCGCGGCGAGTGCTGCGGCGCCTGCGGCCAGGAGCTGGCGGCGGTCGAACCCGGTCTTGTCGATGCGTGTCATGGTCTCCTCCTTGGTTGGCTTGCCTGTTCTCGAGGCGTTTCCTGAGGTGCCGCCGGTCTCAATGCGCAGCCGCGGCCAGCTTGCGCTCCAGCCGCGCCCCGTAGAGCGAGAGCGGCCAGCAGATCGCGAAATAGAGGGCGCCCACGACCGCGAAGACGAGCAGGGGCTTGAAGATCTGGTTCGAGATGATGGTTCCGGCCCGGGCCAGCTCGGTGAAGCCGATGATGGCGGCGAGCGACGTGCCCTTGATCAGCTGGACCAGGAAGCCGATCGTCGCCGGCAGCGAGATGCGGATCGCCTGCGGCAGGATCACGTCGCGCATCCGCGAGACATAGCCGAGGCTCAGCGCCCTGGCGGCCTCGCTCTGGCCCTTCGGCACCGCCTCAATCGAGCCGCGCCAGATCTCGCCGAGGAAGGCGCTGGCATGCAGGGTGAAGCCGATCGCGACCGCGACCCAGGCATCGAGTTTCAGCCCGGCGAGGGCGAGCCCGTAATAGACCACGAAGAGCTGCATCAGCAGCGGCGTGCCCTGGAAGAGCGCGATATAGCCCGCCGTGCAGCGCTCCAGGATGGAGATGCCGGAGGTCCTCGCCAGGGCGACGCCGAGACCGGAGACCGAACCCAGGATGAAGCCGATCGCCGAGAGCGCGATGGTCCATTTCAGGCCGTTGAGGAGGAACAGGAACTCATCTCCGTTCATGACCGACCTCACTTCACCGGATAGCTGAAGTAACGGGCGTTGACCCGAGCGAACATCTGCATCATCCCCCATGACATCAGGAGGTAGAGCGCAGTGACCACGCCGTAGATCTCGAAGCTGCGGAAGGTGTTGTTCTCGATGACCTGGGCGACCGAGGTCAGCTCATAGGCCGAGATCGCCGAAGCGATGCTGGTCGTCAGCGTCAGCAGCACGAACTGGCTGGTCAGCGACGGGAAGATCGCGCGCAGGGCCGGCTTCAGCACGATCAATCGGAAGACCTGGGCCTTGTGCAGGCCAAGTGCCAGGCCGGCCTCGATCTGGCCCTTGCCGATCGACTGGACTCCGCCCTGGATGATCTCGATCGCATAGGCGCCGCCGTTGACGCCAAGTGCGATGATGGCCGTCGGGGTCGGATCGAGGCGCAGGCCAGCGAGCGGCAAGGCGAAATAGATGAAGTAGATCTGCACCAGGAAGGGCGTGTTGCGGATCAGCTCGACGAAGCCGATGACGAGCCAGCGCAGGCTGCGATGGCGGGAATCGCGCAAGGCGACGCCACCAATGCCGATGACCAGCGCCAGTGCCATGCCGGCCAAGGCGAGAGCCAGCGTGCCGAGGCAGCCCCACAGCAGGTCGGGCAGGCCTTCGACGACAGGGCCGAAGTCGAATTTGTAGTTCACGGCGTCATCTCCCCTCCCCGGACCTCTTCACGGGCCCGATTGGCGTTTTCGTCGTGTCGTCTCAGGCGGCCGCTCGCTCCCCTCCGTCAGGCCCGGCCATGTCTCTTCATGCTCAGGACGCCTTGAGCCGACCTTGCGAGGAGCCGAGCATGGCGTCGTAGCGATCGCGGAGATCGACACGGCGGCCGGTCGCAGCCGCCTCCGTCACCGCCAGGGTGGCGATCAGCGTGCGGGCGCCGTCGGCCACGGTCTGCAGCGACGGCGTCACGCCGCGGATTACGTCGCGAAAATGGTCGAGCTGGGCGCGATAAGGGTCGATCGTCACCCCCTGCAGGCGCTGCGCCTGGATCGGCTGGTTCCAGCTCTGCGCGCCATTGGCCTGCGACCAATGCACCAGGTTCGGGAATTCGAGCGCGCCGCGGCTGCCCATGAAGCGGTAGCTGCTCTCACCGCTGAACGGGAACTCGACGGATTCGCCGACGCCCTGCTCGGTGGTCCAGGGCGACACGGCGCTGTCGCTGGCGAAGAAGGAGCCGAGCGCACCGCTCTCGAATTCGATCAGCGCCGCCGCTGCATCCTCCACCGGGAAGCCGCGCTGGCGATTGGAGGCGATGGCACCGACGCCGACGATCTCGCCGGCGACGAAGCGCAGGAAGTCGATCTCGTGGATCAGGTTGATCAGGATCGGCCCGCCGCCGGCCTGCGTCCGCCAGGGGGCGGCCGCGAAGTAGCTGTCCGGCTTGTAGGTCGCCCAGATCGCGGACACGCCGACGAGATCACCGATCCGGCGCTCGCCCAGCAGAGCCCGCAGCGTCCTGACCTGCTGATGATGGCGCCGGTGATGGCCGACCAGCGACTTGATCCCGGCGCGGTCGACCTCGGCGATCAGTGCCGCAGCCGCGTCGAGCGTATCGGTCACCGGCTTCTCGATCAGGATATGGATGCCGCGCCGCGCGCATTCGATGCCGTTCTCGGCGTGAAGCTGATTGGGCGAGGCGATGATCACCGCATTCGGCCGGGCCTGGTCGAGAAGCTGCCGGTAATCGGCGAAAACGCGCGCGTCAGGATATTCCGCGGCGACCGCTTGGGCATTGACGTCGGCAATGCCGGCCAAAGTGAAGTCCGGATGCGCGGCGATCGTCCGCAGATGCTTGCGCCCGATCAAGCCCGCGCCGATGAGGCCGATTGAAATCGTCATACGGTTCTGATCCTTCACTGATGGGCAGAGCGAACGCGCCCGGCCGCTCGGCCGCAGCGGTCGAGCAGGCGTTGCGTCGCGGCATAGGCCGTTGCGATCCGGGCCTTCGCGTCGCGGTCCCGGGACGGCATCTCGACGCTCAAGGTCGCGTCGGCCGGCAAAGCCGCGAGCAATTCGGCCAAGGGCAAGGTGCCCTCTCCAGGCGGCAGGCGCCCTTCGCGAGCCTCGGCAACGATGTCCTCGTCCAGCTTCGGCATGACGCCGTCAGCGTCGCAGAGCTGTGCGGCGCGCAGCATGCTCGCTGGAATGGCGCGCAGATCCTCCGGCTGACCACCGGAGCGGCTGAGATGGAGTGCGTCGACGAGGATGGCGCCATTGCTGCGGCCGGCGCCGCGCACCACGGCCTCCGCCTGCCCCACCGTAGCGACCGCGCGCCAGCGCATGAACTCAAGGTCGACGCGCAACCCGTAGCGGCCGGCCAGCTCGCATAGCGCAGCGAAATTGGCCGTCAGGCGAGCGGTGTCGGGATCGTCGCCCGAGACGGTCACCGATGCGGCGCCGAGATCGGTCCCGGCCTCGAACAGGGGCTCATAGGCCCCGATCTCGATCCCGGGGGTGATCTGGATGAATTCGATCTCGTTCAGGCGCATGCCTTCGGAGCGCAGCACATGGGCGAGTTCGCGATGGCTCCAGGTGCCGACCCGCGTCGGATAGGCCGCGCCGCCGACAGTCGCAGGGTGAACGCGCAACCCGACGGAACGAAAGCCGCAGCGCGCCGCCTCGGTGATCAGTGCGCGTGGCGCCAGATCCAGCGCGGTGAGATGAGCGAGGCCGAGCGCGGTCATGGCTGAGCCCCTACGCGATCCAAGTCGGGGGCCGACGGGCAGCGGAGGCGGAGATCAGGGGCCGAGGTCGGCCGACGGCATGCCAGGACCATGAGCGCCTCCCCTTCGTGTAATTAACCCGCTGGTTAGTTACGATCTAATTATCCAACAGGATAATTGCTGTCAACTGGCTTTCCATGCGCTAGGGTTGAGGTGAAAAGGACTGCCGGAAGCGAGAGGCCGAGCTGCCTGATGAGCGATGCCAACAAGTCTGAGGCGACCAAGGCCGAGCGCGCCCCCGCCAGGCGGCGCGACCGCGAGCGGACGAAGCGCGAGATCCTGGAGATCGCCTTCGAGGAGTTCGCCGAGAATGGGCTGCTGGGCGCCAATACGGACGCGATCGCGGCCCGGGCCAAGATCACCAAGCGGCTGATCTTCTACTATTTCAACACGAAGGAAGAGCTGTTCACCGCCGTGCTCGAAATGGCCTACGGCAGAATGCGCGTCGCCGAGGGGAACCTGCATCTCGACATGCTGGAGCCGGAAGCGGCGATCCGCCGGCTGGTGGAGTTCACCTTCGACTTCCACCAGGACAATCCGCAATATGTGCGGCTGGTGACGATCGAGAACATCCATCGCGGCCGCCACATGGACGGCAGCCAGAAGCTCAAGGAGATGGTCCGGCCGGTCATCGACCAGATCGCGCGCGTGTTGACCAAGGGCGAGCGCCTGGGCGCGATCCGGCCCGGCATCAAGCCGATCGAGCTGCATATGACGCTGAACGCGCTCTGCATCTTCTCGGTGGCGAACCGGCACACATTCGAGCCGCAATTCAACTGGGACATGACCTCGCCGGCAGCAAGAAAGCAGCGGCGTACGGAGATCGCGGAGGTGCTCTGGCGCTATGTGCGCAGCGGCTAAACCGCCGGGCTCCCCGCCTCCCAGGTCGCGAGCGTGGCTTTCGTATCGGCCAGCGGGTCGGCCGAGATCACCTCGAAGATAGCGACGCCGCTGAACTCGATCTCTTCGAGCGCCTGCCTGACGCGGTCGAAGCGGACCGTGCCGAGACCGGCCCGGTCGTGCTTCCAGGAGGTCCGGGTCGCATCGGAGAGATGGACCTGCCCCAGACTGGCGCGCAGCCGCCTGATCGCCTCGCCCTGGTCCTCGCCGATGAACTCGGCATTGGCGACATCATAGGCGACCAGCAGCCGGGCATGGCCGAAGTCCTCGATGAAGGCCGCCATCGACTCGGCCGAGGCGATCGCGGTCTGGGGATGGGTTTCCAGCAGCAGGTCCTGCCCAATCTCGTCGGCGATCTTCAACAGGGCCTCGATGCTGTCGCCGAGCCAGGCGAGCGTATCGTCGCGACGCGGCGGCAGCAGGCCGGAGATTCGGCCGGGGACGACGACCACGCCGCGGCCGCTGAGCTCGGCCGAAAGCCTGAGCGCCTCGATGTACTGGCCGACAGCGTAGGCCCTTACCTCTGCAAGGCAGCTGCCGAGATTGAAGTCGAGCGCTGGAAGATTGGTGGTCTCGACCCGCAATCCGCCCCGCGTCAGCTCCTGCCGCATCTGGCGGCGCGCCGCCGTGTCGAGTTCATCCGGCCACAAATGACCTGGCGCCAGGATGACATCGAAGTCCCTCAAGCCGAGCTGGCCGATCCGCCGCATCGTCGCCAGCGCCGGCTCGCTCCACATGAAGGAAAAGGTCGTCCCGCCCAGTCTGATGCCCATCGGCACCCTCCTTCGCCAAGGCTAACCGCGCACCACGGAGGCGACGCGCCTGGCCGCCGCCGCACTGAAATCGTGCTCGCCGAGGCCCAGATGCGTAGCCATCGCCGCCAGTTGATGATCCATCATCCCGGTCCCGCCGATCGTCCTGCAGCCGAGGGTCGCAGCACGGCGCAGCAACTCGGTCTCGTGCACGATGACATCGGCGACGACGCTGCCGGGCCTGATGCGTCCGGCATCGATCGGGAGCGGGTCGTCTCCCTGCATGCCGATGGGCGAGGCGTTCACGACAAGATCAAACCCGTCGGGATCGGGCATGCCGGCCCGCGCCGGCCAGCCGAGCGCACCGAGCCGTTCCGCCAACCCCTCGCTGCGCGCGGTATCGCGGTCGTAGAGGACGAGCTCGGCCACTCCTGCTTCCGCCAGCGCGAAGGCGATCGCGGTGCCGACGCCGCCGGTGCCGACCAGCAGCGCCCGCTTGCCTGCCGGATCGGCACCATTCGCCTTGAGATTCGCGAGGAAGCCGATGCCGTCGACGATGTCGCCGAGCCAGCTGCCATCGGCTTGCACGGCGATGAAGTTGGCCGAGCGGACGATGCGGGCGCGCTCCGTCAGCTCATCGACGAGGTCGACGCTCGCCGGCTTGTGCGGGATGGTGACGATCATGCCCGCCAGGTTCCTCATACGGCGCATTCCGGCGAAGAAGGCCGCAAGATCGGCCGGCAGGACATGGTACGGCGCACACACCATGTTGAGGCCGTGCAGGTGGAACAGGCCGGTCCAGACCTCAGGAGCGCGCACCTGCACGATCGGATGGCCGACGATGCCCAGGATGCGGGTTGCGCCATCGATGACAGGGCGCCTGCTCATGGTGACGATGTCCTCTGTCATGGTCTCGGTCAGCCGGTCGGCTCGAGGCAGAAGGCCATGTCGTAGATCGCGATTTCCGCCGGATCGATTGCGAGCCGATGCGCCTCGAGCCGCGCTGCGATCTCCGGCATCAGCACCTCGAGCTCGCGACGCCCGACCGCATCGACCAGGACGACGGCGTCGAAGACATCGTCCCTGGTCATGCCGCGCAGCTCGGTCTCGCGGGTCCTGGCACCGGTCACATCCGGCCGCGCAATGCCGAGATGGACGGCATTGACGCCCTCCAGCGTCACAAGCTCGTCGGCAAGCGCCGGGGCCAGCGTCCGGAATGCATCCGCGCCGGCGCCCTCGAACGGCACGCGGAAGGTCGCCATGGCGCCGCCGACGCCGCGCCCGGCCGAGGCGGCGATGTCGCAGGCGCAGCGGATGAAATTGTAGAAGGTCGGCTGTGTCCTGAGCGTCCAGGGAGTCGGGTTGTTGAGGCGCGCGAGATAGTCCGGCGCGCCGAAGGTCGCGAGCGTCCCGCCCTCATAGAGCGTCAGGTAGCGGTGCCGGTCGCGGTTCCAGTCGACGCCGCGGCGGCCGCGCAGGAAGCCCGGCACGGCGAGCCGTTCCGGCATGTGCTCGCGCGTATGCCAGAGATGGTAGTCTCGCTCCCCTTCCGCCCTGATATCGTGCCAGACGATCATGAAGGCCTTGCCCCTGAGCGGCATGAACATCTCTCTCCTGGATGCGTCGCGGCGACGCCTTGCCGGCAAATGAACCGGCTCAGGCCGTGCGCCGCCGAGGCGCCAGCACGAAGTCGTAGTGAAGATGGCGATAGGGCCGATCGACCGAGGTGCCGTCAGGGGCCGTGCCGGCCGGCTGCTCGACGAAGGGGCGGATCAGCGAATCCTTGACCCCGAAGACGACATCGGAATCGAGATAGACGTCGCCCTCGACGAAGACATGGGTGACCAGCTCCTCGCAGCCCGGCGCCGCGATCAGGAAATGGACATGGGCGGGCCGGTAGGGATGGCGTCCCTGCGCCGCCAGCATCTGGCCGACCGGGCCGTCATCGGGGATCGGATAGGCGGCCGGCATGATCGTCCAGAAGTGGAAGGCGCCGTCCTCGGCCGCCCTGAGCCTTGCCCGCATGGCGAGACCATGGTCGTCGTCGAGCTGCTGGATGTCGTAATAGCCGTCACCGTCGGAGTGCCAGACGTCGACGGTCGCTCCGGGCAGAGGCGAGCCTCCGGCAGCGCTGACCGAGCCCGTGACGAGCAGCGGAACACCGTCCAGCCCCGGCGAGATATTGGCGCCTAGCGGCTTTTCCGGCGGCTCCTGCACATAGAAGGGGCCAAGCACGGTGGTTTCCGTCGCGCTGCCCGGCAGGCGATGATTGATCGCGTCGACGAGCATGGAGACGCCGAGCGTGTCCGACAGCAGGATGAACTCCTGCCTTGTGGCGTCGCACATCTGGCCCGTGCGGGTGAGGAAGGCGATCGCCTGCGACCATTCCTCCTGGGTCGGCTCGATCTCGCGCACGAAATCGTGGAGGTGGCGCACCAGCGCATCGCCGATCTGGCGCGTGCGCGGATCGGTCGCCTGCCCGACCCGCTCGCGGACCGCGACGGTGATCGAGCGCTCATCGAAATTCCTCACGCTACCCTCCCTGATCTCATCGCCCATCTCTTCCGGCTTGCTGGTCAGCCTTGCGGCGGCTCCCCGGCCCAGGCGCGCGCGATCAGCCCGCGAATGGCATCGCGTTCGACAGGGCGCGGATTCGGGTATGGGTTGCGGGTCGCGATCTCGACCGCCTGCTCGATGCCGCTTTCGGGCATGCCGAGATCGCGAAGCGCCTGTGGCGCGCCGAGGCGCCGGGCCAGATCATAAGCACCTGCCGCTGCCTCGTTGGCGCCCAGGGCACGCGCGATCCGCCTCATCGCGCCCGGAGCGCTCGCCGCATTGTAGGCAATCCCATGCGGCAGGATGACGGTGTGGGTCTCGGCGTGCGGCAAGTCGAAGGTGCCACCCAGCACGTGACAGAGCTTGTGATGCAGCGCCATGCCGACCGCCCCGAGGCAGGTTCCGCAGAGCCAGGCACCGTAGAGGGCGTCCGAGCGCGCCTCGCGCCCGGAGGGATCGCGAGCGATCGCCGGCAGCACCCGCGCCAGTGCCGCGATGCCTTCTTCCGCCATCAGCGAGACGATGGGATTGCCGTCCGCCGCATAGAGCGCCTCGACCGCGTGGGCGATCGCATTGATGCCAGAGGTCGCCGAGAGCTGCGGCGGCAAGGACAGCGTCAGATCGACATCATAGATCACCGTCTTCGGCAGGATCCTCGGGTTGCGCTGCGTCGTCTTAAGCCCATCGCGCGTCTCTCCGAGGATGGGGGTCATCTCCGAGCCGGCATAGGTCATGGGAATGACGACCTGCGGCAGGTCGCTGCGCAGGGCGATGGCCTTGCCGAGTCCGATGGTCGAGCCGCCGCCAATGGCGACGACACCGTCGACTGCGAGCGCTGCGACCTCGGCCATGGCGCGTTCGGTCACCTCGACCGGCGTGTGCATCACCGCCTCGGCGAAGACGCCGGCAGCGCGGGTCCCGAGCGTTGCAGCGGTCCGCTCGGCCATGCCGCGGTGGCCCGGCGTCGACAGCACGAGGACGCGCTCGAGGCCCAGCCGCTCGACCTCCTCGCCGAGGCGCAGGACCGTGCCATGCCCAAAAAGGACACGCGCGGGGAGAGCTTCGTAGACAAAGGGCTGCATCGTCACGCTCGCTAACTCAGGCTCGGGTCTTGCCCGGGCAGTACAGCAGGCTAGTCGGCAGGCCCGCCCTTCAGCCAGCCGGCACCGCGCGCGTAGAGTGCCTCGACCTCCGGCCCGACCAGGCCGGGCATGTCGCGCTTCACCGGATAGCCGATGCCGACCTGCAGATAAGCAAGATGACGATAGCCGATCGGGAAACCCATCAGCCGTTCGCGGTCGAGCACGAGGGTCGCACTCGGATCGACCGGATCGATCCGATCCTTCTCGTAGATCGGCTGGCGCAGGACCACACCCCAGCGGCCGGCCCGCTTCTCGAGGAAATCATAGAAGCGCCCGGTGCAGACGACGTCGCATTCGACGCCTTCGACCGCTGCTCTCTGGCTGATCGTCATCTTGGTCTGCGCGATGGCGCGCGTGCCGGCGAGATCGATCGAGGAACCGCCGAGGAAATGCAGGATCCGCACGCCGCGCTCGAAACCCTCGCGGCTCACCTTGATGAACGCGTCGGCGCTGCCCTGGAACCAGGTCGCCATCATGCGCCCATCATCATGCCAGACCGTCCGGAAGCGCGCCCAGTCAGCGGCATCGCGCCAGACGGCCCAGTTCTCGATCAACTCCCGGATCGCCAGCCGTTCGGCCGGCTCGATGGATGCGTCCATGATGCTTCCTCCTTGTTGTTCTCATATAAAAACTGTTTTATATTGTAAACCCACCCTCCATCAGGAAACCGCCATGCGCCCGATCTCCCTGGCCCATCTCACCGTGCTCGACGCGGATCCGGTCGGCCTGATCGAGGCGGCACAGGCAGGTGGTTTCGATGCCGTCGGCCTGCGGGTGATCCCGCCACTGGCCACCGACACGATCACCGAGATCGTGGGGGATGCACCGCTGCAGCGCCGCATCAGGCGAGCGCTCGCCGCAACGGGCCTGAGCGTTCTCGACATCGAAGCCGTCTGGCTACAACCCCAGACTGATGTCGCCGCACTGCGGCCGGCGCTCGAGCTGGGCGCGGAACTCGGCGCCCGTCATGTCCTAACCGTCGGCTTCGACGCGGAGCATGATCGTCTTGTCGACAGCTTCGGCACCTTCTGCGCGCTCGCTCATGATTGTGGCCTGTGCACCATGCTCGAATTCATTCCCTACGCCACGATCGGCACGCTGGCTGCGGCGCACGAATTGCTGCTGGAGGCGCGCCCGGCCAATGCCGGTCTGTTGGTCGACGCGCTGCATCTCAGCCGCGCCGGCGGCCATCCTCGCGACATCGCCACGTATGATCCGGCGCTCTTCTCCTACATCCATCTCTGCGACGCCGCCGCCGCGGTCCCGCCGCCCGACCAGCTCAGGAGCGAGGCACGCGGCGGGCGAGCCTATCCGGGCGAAGGACAGCTCTGGCTCGGCGCATTCCTCGATGCCTTCCCGCCGGAAACACCGATCGGAGTGGAAGCGCCGAACATTGCCCTGGCCGGCCTGCCACCGGCGATGCGGGCCCGCCGCGCCGGAGACGCGACCCGCGAACTCCTGCGCCGGCGCAGCGGCCAGGAGGCCAATGGCGAGGCCCCGACGCATTGACAGCAACGCCAGCCGTGCCAAGGGTGAGTTTACATATCGGAACTCACCAATGCCTGATGATGCGCCCACAGCCGTAAAATCCGCAGAGCGCATCCTCGATCTGTTCGAGCTGCTGGCACGCCGGAGCGACGGCCTCCCCCATATGGAGATCGCCGCTACGCTAGAGATCCCGAAGGGCAGCCTGACGCAGCTGCTGAAGACGGCGATGGGACGCGGCTACGTCACCTATACCGCAGCAGACAGACATTATCGGCTCGGCGAAGGCCTGGCGCGGCTGGCGCGTCAGACCTCGCGGGGGCAGGATCTCATCGCGCTGGCGCAACCGCTGCTCGAAGAGATCACGGCGCGAACCCGGGAATCGTCCGCGCTCAACCTGCTAAAGGACGGCGAAGCCGAGGTCGTCGCGACCGTGAACGGCCCGCAGCGGCTCGTGTCGCACATGCGGCTGGGCGACCGTGCGCCGCTCTACGCCACGTCAGGTGGCAAAATCCTGCTCGCCCAGATGGCGCAGGCCCAACTCGAGGCCTATTTCGGCACGGTCTCGTTCGAGGCGATCACGCCCAAGACCCTCATCTCGATCGAGGCCCTGCGCCGCGAGCTCGATGAAGTCCGGCGCAGAGGCATCGCCTATTCCTTCGAGGAGTTCACCCCTGGAATCATCGGCATGGCCATGGCTGTTCTGTCCAGCGAAGGCGAGGCACTGGCATCGCTGAACGTCGCCCTGCCGTCGATCCGCTACAATTCGGTGACGGACAGGCTCGTGGCGGACGCGCTGAAGCAGGCAGCCGACGAGCTCGGGCGGCGGATCGCGCCCTGATCGGAGCGCCGCCGCAAGGCCGCGCCATGTGAGGTCACCGCCCACGTCGTTCCGCAATCGGTTCCGGTCAGGCAAGCGGCGCCTTCGTACCTCTCCGAAGGCAGCAGGGATGTTTGATGCCAGAGAAACCCAATGGCCTTGCTGACCAAGCATCGGGAAGTGCCGTAAGGCCGGTCTCCAACTATGCGGCCGATCCAGCCAGTCAACGCCATCGCACTCGTTAGCGTGAAGGCAATCAACATCAGAATTATACCAAGCTATAGCTTTTAATTACGGCTTCGAGCTGCCTTCGCATTGGGCTATGATTGCGTGCCCATGTCCGTGCCATCCCCTTCTGACCCAGACGCCCTGACAGATCTCAAGCTGTTCTCCGGTCAGCTGTCGCTATCCGCCGGGCGCTTTCCCGCAACGACCGGAAAGCGTATCGCCGGGCCGATGCGGCGGGGCCTGAAGATCGCCATCCTGCTCGACGGCCGCCAGTCGCTCGAGCTCGACGACCGTCCGGCCGTCATGATCGACGGGCCGGCCCTGCTGGTCGCGGCGAACAGCGGCGATCACCTCCAGCAACGCACCAGCCTCAGCGGCGGCACGATCCGCTGCGTCCTGATGCAGTTCGACCTCGATTTCGTCGAACGCGAGTTCGCCGCGCCGATGAAGAAGCTGTTTGCGCTGGTCGGTGCGGAGGGCGCGGGGGTCTGGGTGAGGCCGGCCGA
This sequence comes from Allobosea sp. NPDC055332, assembly GCF_053645455.1. Lineage (NCBI taxonomy): Bacteria > Pseudomonadati > Pseudomonadota > Alphaproteobacteria > Hyphomicrobiales > Alloboseaceae > Allobosea > Allobosea sp. NPDC055332. The sequence goes on from NZ_JBSHMO010000002.1 coordinate 1,177,975, forward strand.
TGCCCGCCTTCGCTCGCTGGCGCTCCAGATCGCCGAACAGCCGGTGGCCGAACCGCTCCGGCAGCTCTATCTCGCCGGGAAAGCCCTGGAACTGGCGGCGGTGGCGTTGAACGAGATCGTCGGCAAGGCGCCGCTGCGTCCCGCGCGACTGCCGACACGGACTCGCGAGCAGGTTCTCGCGGCGCGGGACATGCTCGTCGCCGCGATGCAGGAGCCGCCGAGCCTGGCCGAGCTCGCCCGTATAACCGGCCTCAATCCGACCAAGCTCACTTCGGCCTTCCGGGCCGAGTTCGGCACCAGCGTCTTCGCCTATCTGCAGGAGCAACGCCTGCAACAGGCGCACGCGATGATCGCCGGCGGGCACGCCAGTGTCGCCGAAGCCGCGTTTCGCGTCGGCTATACGCCGGCGCATTTCTCGGGCCTGTTCCGCAAGCGTTTCGGCCTGTCGCCGAGCGCATTGCGCTGACGCAGGCGCCCATTTCAGAGCTGGAACGGCTCGAAACTGCGCCGAAAGAAATACTGCCGCGATCGAAAGCCGATGGCGTTGCCGGCCGAGCACGCTTCCTGAAAGAACCCTGCCAACGGGTCGCCGAACCGGCGAAGGGGCAAGGGCGTTGGCATGAACGGGGTTCTCATCATCTGCAATCGCGCGGGGCTGGCTGCCGGCGTCGCCTTCGGCGCCATCGTCGCGGCCTGGCCGGGCGCCGTGCTCGCGCAGCCAAGCGACGCGATCGGCCTCGACACCATCGATGTCCAGGGCGAGCGGGCCAACGGACCGGTGAACGGCTATGTCGCCCGGCGCAGCGCGACCGCGACGAAGACCGATACGCCGATCATCGAGACGCCGCAGTCGATCTCCGTGGTGACGCGGGACCAGATGACGGATCAGGGCGCCCAGAGCGTCGGGCAGGCGCTGCGTTACTCAGCCGGCGTGCTGGCCGAAACGCGTCTCTCGGCCGGGCGCTACGACAGCGCCTTCATTCGCGGCTTCGGAGGCTCCGGCGGCAATGCCGGCTTCGTGAGCAATCTCGACGGGCTGCGCTATCTGCGCGGCGTCAATTACCTCGTGCCGGCCTATGAGCCATGGGGGCTGGAGCGCGTCGAGGTCCTGCGCGGGCCGTCTTCCGTCGTCTTCGGGCAGGTCAAGCCCGGCGGTGTGATCAATCTCGTCAGCAAGCGTCCGCGCGAGGAGGCACATGGCGAGGTCCAGCTCCAGCTCGGCAGCTATGAGCGCGCCCAGTTCGCCTTCGACATCGGCGGGCCGGCGACTCCGGACAAGACGCTGCTCTACCGCATCGTCGGCCTCGGCCGGGCCGCCGACACCCAGGTCGACCATACCCGGGAGGAGCGCCTGTTCATCGCGCCGTCCCTGACCTGGCAGCCGACCGCCGCCACGAGCTTCACCGTGCTGACCTCGTTCCAGCGCGATCCCGAGACCGGCTTCTACGGCTTCATCCCCGCCATCGGGACGGCGCTGCCCAGCCGCGCCGGCCGCATCCGCAGCGACTTTTTCCCCGGCGAGCCGAACTTCGAAGGGTATAGCCGCAACCAGGCCAATGCGGGCTACGCCTTCGAGCACCGCGTCGACGACGTCTTCACCGTGCGGCAGAACCTGCGCCTCTCGGATATGAAATCGCATTTCCGGACCGTGTCCGTCGCTGGCATCCAGGCCGATCAGAAGACGCTGAACCGTCGCGTCACCGCCTATGATGAGAAGGCGCGCACCGCCGCGGTCGACACGCAGCTCCAGGCGGATTTCCGCACCGGGCCGCTCACCCACAAGGTGCTGGTCGGGCTCGACGCATCCTGGACCGATGCCTCCTCGAACGGTGGCTTCCCCGGCGTTGTCCAGACGCTCGACTTCACCAATCCGGTCTATGGCCGCTCGCCGTTCGCGCTGTCGCCGAAGACGCTGACGACGCAGACGACCGCCCAGTACGGCGTCTACATCCAGGACCAGATCAAGCTCGACCGCCTCTCGCTCCTGGTCGGCGGCCGCTTCGACCGCGCCGAGGCCAGGACCCGCGACTTCGCCACCGGCGTGCTGACGAAGCAGGACGACACCGCCCACACCGGCCGCGTCGCGGCGATGTACAATTTCGACAACGGCTTTGCGCCCTATGCCAGCTACTCGACCTCGTTCGAGCCGGTGGCGGGCACGGCGTTCGGCGGCAGGCCGTTCAAGCCGACGGAGGGCGAGCAATACGAGGCTGGCTTCAAATACGAGCCGCCGGGCACCAATGCCTTCTTCCAGGCGGCGGTCTACCAGATCAAGCAGACCAACGTCACGACGACCGATATCGCCAATCCGGGCTTCCAGACCCAGACCGGTGAGATCACGGCGCGCGGTGTCGAGCTCGAGGCTCGCGCCACGCTGTTCGACAGCCTCGACCTGACCGCGGCCTATGCCTACACCGACGCCGAGGTGACGAAGAGCAATGGCGTCGACCTCCACAGGCGGCCGCCGGTCGTACCGCGCCACATGGCCTCGCTCTGGGCGCACTATACCTTCAGGACCGGGCTCTTCTCCGGCCTCGGCCTCGGAGCCGGCGTGCGCTATGTCGGCAAGGGAGCAGGCGACCCCAGCAACACCTTCTTCACCGACGACTACATGCTGGTCGATGCCGCGATCAGCTACGACCTCGGCCTGGCGAACGCCGCGATGAAGGGCTGGAAACTGCAGGTCAACGCCCACAACCTGTTCGACAAGGAGTACATCTCCGGCTGCTATTCCACGACCGGTTGCTCCTTCGGCCTGCGCCGCACCGTGCTCGCCACCCTGTCCTATCGCTGGTGAGGTCAGGCGCGATGTCGCGGCCAGAGCGGATTGCATTCGAGAGGCCGCTGACCTCGGCCTTCCGGCCGGTCGAGCTGTCGCATGCGCACAGCCTCGCCCTCGCCTCAGCAGAAGGGAGCGACTATCGGCTATTGCTCGCGATCCCGCCCGAACCGGCGCCGGCCGGAGGCTTTCCGGTCGTGATCCTGGTCGATGGCGATGCGCTCTTCCCGACCGCGCTGTCCACCGCCCGGCTGCAGGCGGCGCGCCCCGAGGTGACCGGCGTCGGCCCGGCCATCATCCTCGGCATCGGCTATCCGAGCGCAGCCCCTTTCGATGCCGAGCGGCGCCGGCAGGACCTCCTGCCGGCCAATGGCGGAGCCGACCGCTTCCTCGATTTCATCAGCGGCAAAATCCTGCCTCAGATCGAGCGACGCGCACCAATCGATCCGGCGCGCCTGTCGCTGGTCGGCCATTCCTTCGGCGGGCTGTTCGCCCTGTACGCGCTTTTCACGCGACCGGGCCTTTTCCGCAGCCATGTCGCCGGCAGCCCGTCGATCTGGTGGGAGGAGCGCTCCATCCTCGCAACGCGTGATCGCCTCTTGCACGGGCCTGCCGTCGCGCCGCCACCGCGCCTGCTGATCGCCGTCGGCGGTGAGGAGCAGAACGGCGACGAAGGGCGCGATCGCCAGCGCGCCGAACGCTTGCGCATGGCCCGCATGGTCGACAATGCCGCGGAGATGGCCGAGGTGCTGGCGGCCTCAGGGCGGGTCGATTGCAGGCATCTCGTCTTCACCGGCGAGAACCATATCTCGGTCGTCCCGGCCATGCTGTCGCGAGCAATCGCCTTCACGCTCGGCAACAATGAACCGGGAAAGGTCTCGCCATGATCGCCTCGCCCTTGCGGCTGCTGGCGCGGCTGCTCTTCGCCGTGACCGTGCTGCTTCCGCTCGGTTCGTCTCCAGCCAGCGCCGAGCCGATCACCGTGACCGACCTGCTCGGGCGCAGCGTCACCCTGCCCGCTCCGGCCAAGCGGATCGTGCTGGCGCAAGGGCGCCAGCTCAACGCGCTCGGCCTCGTCCATCCCGATCCCGTCAGTCTGCTGGCCGGTTGGGGCGCCGACCATCGCCGCCAGAATCCGGATGCCTATGAGCGCTACCTCGCCAAATTCCCGGCGATCGAGACTGTGCCGACCGTCGGCGACGGCGGCACGCAGGACGGCTTCTCCTTCGAGAAGGCGGTGTCGCTGTCGCCGGACCTCGTGATCCTCAGCCTGTCGCTGGCGGGCACGCGGCTTGGATCGGGCGATCTCGTCCAGCGCTTCGAAGCCGCTGGCATCAAGGTCGCCGTCATCGACTTCTACCTGCAGCCGATGCGCGACACGCTGCCGAGCCTGCGCATCCTGGGAAAGCTGATCGGGCGCGAGGCGCAGGCCGAAGCCTATATCCGCTTCTATGAGGAGCGCCGGCGCCTGATCGAGGAACGCCTGCGCGGCGCAGAGCGCCCTGCCGTCTTCATGCATGCCCATGCCGGCGGCTTCGATTGCTGCCAGACGCCGGGCAAGGGCACGTTGGACGATTTCATCAACGCGGCCGGCGGGCGCAATATCGCCGCCGCGATCCTGCCAGGCGCGAGCGGTCAGATCAGCCTCGAGCAGCTCCTCGCCGCGGACCCGGCGATCTATGTCGCGACCGGAGGCACGCATCTGAGCAAGCGCGGCGGCCTCGTCCTCGGGCTCGGCGTCTCGCGCGAGACTGCGGCGCAGAGCTTCACCACCCTGCTGGGCCAGCCGGGGATCACCGCGCTCGCTGCGGTGGGCAATGGCCGTGCCTACGGGCTCTGGCACCTCTTCAACGACACCCCACTCCATCTCGTCGCCATCGAACGGCTGGCGACCTGGTTCCACCCCGACCGCTTCGCCGATGTCGACCCGCAGGCAACGCTGAACGAGATCTCCCGCCGCTTCTCGGCGATCCCGCTCGACGGCGCGCTCTGGATCGAAGGCGCCGGCCAGGCCAGGCCCTGAATCTCGGGGCAGCGACAGGATACCGCCCATGACCATGCTTCGCGCCGAAACGCGCATCGCCCTGCCCGACCCCGCCGCCGTTCTGCGCCCGCTCTGCGAGCACCTCCTCGAACATGAGGCCGAGGTGAGCGAGACCGGGGGCGTGACGACGATAAGGCTCGACGGCAGCAGGGCGGAACTCAGCTCGGAACCGGGCGCATTGTCCGTTGTCGTCGAGGCTCCCGATCTCGCCCGGCTGCAGGGCAGCAAACTCGCGATCGCGAGCCATGTCGTCGAGTTCGCACCGGAAGGAACAGTGTCCGCGATCTTCTGGAGCGGCGACGGCTCCGAGCCGATGCTGCCACCGGATTTCCGCATCCTGACCGTGACCGGCGTCGAGCAGTTGACGCCGCATATGCGCCGCATCCGCTTCCACGGCGAGGACCTTGCCCGCTACGACTCGCTGGACGCGCTGCATGTGCGCCTCTTCATCCCGCCGCCGGGGCTGGCGGAGCCGGTCTGGCCGATGATCGGCGCCGATGGCCTGCTGCAATCCCCACCGCCGGAGCTGCGGCCGGCGATCCGCAAATACACGATCCGCGAGATCGACGTGGCGGCCGGCACGCTCGCCATCGATTTCGTGCTGCATGACGATGCCGGGCCTGGCTCGGCCTTCGCGGCCAGCGCGCGCGCTGGCGGCCGCATCGGCATGGCAGGACCAGGCGGGCGCGGGCTGAAGCAGGCCGACCGCTACGTCTTCCTCGCCGATGAAACCGGGTTGCCGGCGCTGGCTCGCATGCTGGAGAGCCTGCCGGCCGAGGCCCGCGGCCTCGCCTTCATCGAGGTCGCCGATGCCGACGAGCAGCAACCGCTCGCCATGCCGGACGGCTTCACGCTGCGCTGGCTCTACCGCGACGGCGCAGCGCCGGGCAGCACGAGATCGCTTCAGGACGCATTCGCGGCGTTGGACTGGTCCGAGGTCGATGACCGCGTCTATCTCTGGGCGGCGAGCGAGCATGCGGCCTTCCGTGAGATCCGGGCGGCGGCAAAGCAGCGCCTGCAACCCGGCATCGACGAGCATCTCGTCGTCAGCTACTGGCGCGCCGGCCTCTCGGAAGAGATGCATGCCGCGGAAAAGCGGCAGGCGGCGAAGGCGGACTGAAGGCCGAATCTTCCGGCTTCGGCATGGTCGCGGATCGCGGGCGGGGAACGATACAGAGGCCGGGCGTGCTCTGCCCGCTCGCTCGACATCAGGTCGTGTAACGGGCGCGAAGCCATCTTCAATGGTCGAGGCTTACCGGCTATCAGACACGTCCACGACAGGGCTGCAGTTGCCAGGGATGGATACCGATGATCCGGATCGCCGTTGTAGTCGCCGCCCTTATCGGAGCGGCCGGATCGGTTGCAGCCGAGCAGCTACCCAGCTTTCCGAAGGGCACGTCCTACCGGGAAGCGCGGCGCAGCCTGATCGGCCTCGGCTATGCGCCGGTGACGCTGCCCGACGCCGACAAATGCTCGAAGAGCGACGAGCGCTGCCAGGGGCGGCCGGAGATGGCCTCATGTTCGGGAACCGGGCTCGGCCACTGTCTGTTCGTCTGGAAGTCGAAGCGCGACATGCTGATCGAGGTCATTACGGTTGGCGAGAGCGAGAACACGGTGAGTGCCGTGCGCTGCCGCGCGAACTGTCGGTAGCGGACCGCTCGCCCGGCATCGGGTCTTGCATTGCTATTTTCATGATGCCCGCGTTTCGCATCGGACGCTTCGCGCCGGATCAGCCCTGTCTCTGTTCGTTCACGCCGCTTCCCATCAGAATTTGACGCTGAAGTTGAAGTGCGCCGACTGGTCGGAGATTCCCGAGCCGAACTGGGCACCATAGGAAACGCCGAGGGTGGCATTGGGCGTGATCGCATGATCGAGGCCAGCTTCGATCACCGCGGCATCGCGGGCGATCGGAACCCCGCCGATGCTGAAGGCACTGCCGCCGCCCGCAAAGCGCATGGTCGAGGTCGGCGCCACGTCACCGAACGCATGACGCCAGCCGACCATGCCCTTGGCAGTGAGCGTGGTTCCACCGGCCTCGAAGCTCGCCGAGGCACGAAGGCCGAGCGTCGCGAAGGTCGATTCGGTGTTGGCCGAGGCGCCTGACAGCGCCGCTGCGCCGCCCTGCTCGGTGAAACCGTCGGTGCGGAGGTTTACGTAGGCAAGGTTTGCAAAGGGCTCGAACCGGGCCCTGCCCGCGCTGAAGCCATAAGCGAGCTCGCCGAATATCTGCGCCGTCGCCGCGTTGTAGTCGCCCTTCAGGCTCCCGCCGAAGCCGGGGAACATCACGTTCCGGTTGGTCGAAACGTCATGCCAGGCGTAGGCGGCGCCCGCCCGGAACGCGACATCGCTCCAGTCCGTGCCACCGTAGAGTCCAACATGGTAGTTGTCGCTCAAACCGGAGGAACGGCGATCCTTCACGTCGAAGGCGGTTTGGCTGTAGCCGGCGACCGCGCCGAAGCGCCAAGTGTCGAACACCGGCGCATCGGCGCCGATGAAGAAGCCGCCGGTCCTGCGGTTGAGACGGGCGGCATTGTCGTTGCTGTTCGTGTGGCCCCACGAGCCGAAGGCCTGGCCCCAGACCGCGAAACGGTCGGTATTCGCCTGCATCGTCACAGGCTTGCCGCCGTCATAGGTCAAGACCGTGCCCGACGCGCCGACGGCATCGAAGGCCGCGCGGATGCGGTCGTTGGCGGCGTTACGGATGAAGCGGCTGTCCTCGATCAGCACGGTCCTGGCCGAGGCATGGATCTCGCCCGAGAGCTGCTCGAAGGCATGTTGCGCCTGCGAAGCCGACAGGCTCACGACCGCATCGTAGACGGCGTTGCCCTGGCCGAGGCTCTCGACGCCTCTGCCGGTGGCGATCTGGTTCGCAGTCAGGCCGACGCCCGCGAAGCCCATGTCGTTGCGGGTCATCGTCAGGTAGACATTGTTGGCGTCGTAGCTGAGCGAGGGATCGAGGAAGGCGAGATTCGAGGTCACGCCACCGCTGAATGTGCCGGTCCGCCCGCCGCTCGCGGTGAGGATCGTGTACCGGGTTTGCGCTGCGTAGTTGCCCGCCCCCGCCAGCACCGTCACCGAGCCGCCGTTGATCGTGGCAGTGCCGGTCGCGGCGATCCTGTCGGACTGCCCAGCCGCATTGACTTCGACCTCATAGGTCGAGCCCGCCGCAAAGATGACGTTTCCGGCGATGTTCAGCGTGCCGATCGAGTTGCCCGGCGCAATCGTGCCGGAGATGCTCATATTGCTCACCGCGCCGCTGCCTTGCAGGCGACCGCCAGCCAGCACCTCTACTGTACCGCCGAGCGAGCCGTTGACCGCCAGCGTGCCGCTCTCGACCGTGGTCGTCCCGGAGAAGCCGGAGGAATCGCCGGTCAGGGCGAGAAAGCCCGCGCCGGCCTTCGTGAAGCTGCCGCTGCCCGAGATCACGCCGGCATAGCTCGCGTTGGTCGACTGGTCGAAGGTGAAGGACGCGCCCGAGGCGATCGCCGCATTGCCGCCGAAGCGCTCGGCCGAGGAGGCCAGCCCGCCGGCTTCGATCGTCCAGTCGAGCGAGGAGACACCGCTCAGCGTCAGCACGCCCGTGCCGCGTTTGACCATCCCACCGCGTGTGCCGTTGAGCGCCGCGATGTCGCCGGCGAAGCTCGCATTGCCTGCCTGGTTGAAGACGACCGTGCCGGCATTGCCGATATTGCCCGAGATCGAGCTGGCATTGCCGATCAGCGTCCCTGCTGCGACGAGCGTGTTGCCATAGGCATTGGCGCCGTTGTCGAGCCGCAATGTGCCGCTGCCCTGCTTGATCAGATCGCCGCTGCCCGAGACTACGCCCGTCAGCCCGAGCTCGGTACCGCCGGCAACATCGAAGCGCCCCGTCTGCGTCAACGACACGGAGCGCGCGGTGTCGAAGCTCGCCGTGGTCGAGAGCGAGCCGCCCGCGATGGTCAGGCCGCCAGTGACTGCCCCCAGATTGGCGTCGCGCGAGACCGACAGCGCGCCGCCCGCGATCGTCGTGCCGCCGGAATAGTTGTTGGTTGCGGTCAGGATCAGCGTGCCGGCGCCGGCCTTGGTCAGCGAGGTGCCGTTCCAGCCGGTTGCAAGGTTCGCGCTCTGATCGGCCAGCACCGCCCCGACCGTGAAGCTGTCGGTGGCATTGGTCAGCGTGAAGGTGCCACTGGCGAGATTGTTGCCGGCGCTCCAGGTCAGGCCATAGCTGGCGAGATATTGCCGGCCGTCAGCCGATTTGCGGGCGGAGACGGTGAGGTAGTCCACCGTGCCTCTGAAGCCGCCGACGCTGATGCTGGCGAAGTCACCGTTGATGCCGGATGCGGTATCGATCAGCACCATGTCGAGCTGGCTCGCATCGGCGATGCCGCTGATGTTGAAGGTGACGCCGCTGCCGATCGTGATGCTGTCGGCGGAGAGCGCGGGGCTGCTCGTGCCGGCGGCGATGGACAGCGTGGTGTTGTTGCCGAAGGTCACGGTCTGCGCGACGGTCAGGGTCGCCGGCGCCTGGATCGCCAGCGTGCCGCCGGTCACGTTGATGCCGCCGGCCAGATTGATGTTGCCGCCCGATATGCCATTGCCGAGCTGCAGCGTGCCGCCGGCGATCGTGGTGCCGCCGGTATAGGTGATGGCGCCGGACAATGTCAGCGTGCCCGAGCCGGTCTTGACCAGCGAGCCGCCGTTGCCGGAGATGACGCCGCTCACCTCGGTCGAGAGATTGTTCGAGCCGACCGTCAGCTCGTTGGCGCCGAGGAGGTAGTTGCCGGCCCCGGCGATCGAACCGGCGCTCAGCTTGCGGTCGCCGTTCGGGCCGGTGCTGCCCGAGAAATCGACCGTTCCACCGGCATTGTTGACAAGGGCGGCATTGCCCGCCGTGCTGGTGTTCAAGAATTGCAGCGTGCCGTCGTTGGTGATGGTGGCGCTGCCAGCCGTGCTGGTGTCGTAGAAACTCACGAAGCCGCCGACGTGGTTGGTGATGCTGGCGCTGCCGGCCGAACTGGTGCTGTAGAAATCCAGGTAGAGATTGTTGCCGATGGTGGCGCTGCCGGCGGTGCTGGTGTTGCGGAACTCCAGCGTGCCGTTGTTGGTGACGCCGGCGCTGCCGGCCGTGGCGGCGTTATAGAAGCGCACTCTGCCGCCGGCGTTGTTGGTGATGCCTGCGTTGCCGGCCGTGCTGGTGTTGTTGAAAGTCAGCGTCGCGCCATTTTTGTTGGTGATGGTGGCGCTGCCGGCCGAGCTGGCTGCGTCGAAAATCAGGTTGCCGTGCATATTGTTGGTGATGGCGGCGCTGCCCGCCGTGCTGGTGCCCCTGAATATCAGGGGGCCACTGTTGGTGATGCTGGCGCTGCCGGCCGTGGCGGCGTTGTTGAAACTCATATCGTAGCTGGTGATGCGGGCGCTGCCGGCCGTGCTGTTGTCGACGAAATGCAGGGTGCCGTAGTTGTTGATGGTGGCGCTGCCCGCGGTGCTGGAGTTGAAGAACATCATGTAGGTGCTGCCGCCGCCGCCGTTGACGGTGATGGTGGCGTTGCCGGCGGTGCTGGTGTCGGAGAAATTCAGGGTGCCGTTGCTGGTGGCGGTGGTGATGGTGGCGCTGCCGGCACTGGCGCTGCCTGCGTAGGTCAGAGTGGCCGTGTTGGTGACCGTGCCCGATGCAATGCTCCCTGAAATCACGAGCGTTCCGGCACTCACCGTGGTTGCGCCGGTATAGGTGTTGGCCCCCGACAATGTCAGCGTGCCCGTGCCGGTCTTGACCAGCGAGCCGCCGTTACCGGCGATGACGCCGCTCACCTCGGTCGACAGGCCGTTCGCACCGACCGTCAGTTCGTTGGCGCCGAGCGCAAAGGTGCCATTGCCGGCGATCGAGCCAGCGCTGAGCTTGTTGTCGTTGTTCGGACCGGTGCTGTTCGAGAAATCGAAAACGGCGCTGGTGCCGTTGTTGAGCAATTGCGCATTGCCGGCCGTCGAGCGGTCAATGAAAGTGACGGTGCCGGCGTTGGTGATGCTCGCATGGCCTCCGGTGCCGCTGTTGCGGAACTCGATCGTGCCGCCGGCATTGTTGGTGATCGTCGCACTGCCGGCCGTGCTGCTGTCCTGCAGGTAAAGGTTGGCGTTATTGATGATCGTCGCGCTGCCAAGAGAGGCCGTGCCTGTGGTTCGAATGGTGTTGCTATTGGCAATCTCGGCATTTCCGGCTGTGCTCGCGCCGTAAAAATTTAGCAATCTGGTGTTGTCGATCGTAGCGTCGCCCGCCGTACTGGCGTCAAAGAAAGAAAGACTACTGTTGTTGACGATGGCGGCGCGGCCTGCCGTGCTGGCATTATTGAAATCCAGGATGCCGTTATTGTTTATAGCGGCTTCGTTCGCCGTGCTGGTGTCATAGAACTGTAGCCAATTACTGTTGACGATGGTGGCGCTGCCTGCCGTGGTGGTGTTGAAGAATCGCAGACGGCCGCTGTTGGTGATGTCGGCGCTGCCGGCTGTGCTGGTGCCGTAGAATTGTACAAAGCTAGAGATGTTGTTGCTGATCGTCGCGCTGCCCGCCGTGCTGGCGTTGAAGAACTGCACGATGCCGTCATTGCTGATGACGGCGCTGCCGGCCGTGCTGGTGTCGTAGAAATTCAGATAGCCGGCACTGTTGTTGGTGATGGTGACGCTGCCCGCGCTGCTGGCATTGTGGAAATAGGTGAGACCATTGTTCGAGATCGTCGTGACGCCGCTCATGTCGGCGTTGACGACATCGAACGCGCCCCCGTTCACGACGGTGACCGCCCCCAGGATGCTGCCGACACCACCGGCTTTGCCGAGCTGCAATGTACCGCCATTGATGGTGGTGCCGCCGGTATAGGTGTTGGCGCCCGCCAGGGTCAGCGTGCCCGTGCCGGTCTTGACCAGCGAGCCGCTGCCGGAGATGACGCCGCTCACCTCGGTCGAGAGATTGTTCGAACCGACCGTCAGTTCGTTGGCGCCGAGCATGAAATTGCCGCCCCCCGCGATCGACCCCGCGCTCAGCTTGCCGTCGCCGTTCGGGGCGGTGCTGCCCGAGAAGTCGACCGTGCCGCCGGCATTGTTGATAAGCGCGGCATTGCCTGCGGTACTGGCGCCGTTGAATTTCAGGAGACGGTTGTTGGTGATGGTGGCGCTGCCCGCAGTGCTGGCGCTGTTGAATCCCAGAATGTAGTTGTTGGTGATGGTGGCGCTGCCAGCCGTGCTGCTGCCGACGAAATGCAGAGTAGCGTTGTTGGTGATGGTGGCGCTTCCAGCTGTGCTGTTGTCGCGGAATTGCAGGGAGTTATCGTTGGTGATGGCGGCACCGCCAGCCGTGCTGCTGTTGAAGAAATACAGATTAGCGTTGTTGGTGATGGTGGCGCTTCCAGCCGTGCTGGCGCCGTAGAATTCCACAACGCCAGCGCCGTTGTTGGTGATGGTGGCGCTTCCAGCCGCGCTGGTGTCGCGGAATTGCAGGGTGCCGCTGTTGGTGATGGCGGCAGTTCCGGCCACGCTGGCGCCGTAGAAATTCAGAAAGGCGTTGTTGGTGATGGTAGCGCCTCCAGCTGTGCTGGTATCGTAGAAAAACAGATTGTGATTGTTGTTGGTGATGGTGGCACTGCCAGCCGTGCTGCTGCCGTTGAATTTCACAGTGCCACTATTGTTGATGATGGTGGCGCTGCCCGCTGTACTGGTCCCGTAGAATTCTATGAAGAAGCTGCTGTTGATGGTTGCGCTGCCCGCCGAGCTGTTGTCGGAGAATTGAATGGCGCCGCTGTTATTGATCGTGGCGCTGCCCGCCGTGCTGCCATGGTAGAAAAACAGCTGGCCGCCGCCGATGTTGTTGATGGTGGCACTGCCCGCCGAGCTGGCGTTGAAGAAGATTATTTCTTCGCTGTTGTTGATGGTGACGCTGCCGCCATTGACGATGATGCCGGCCCCCATGAAATTCTGGGTTGCCGTGACAAGCGACGTGACATTGAAGGTGTAGTTCGAAGCCCCCGCGTCGAATGTCCAGCCGCTGTAGCTACCGAAGGTGCCCAGCGTCAGCGTCGTCGTGTTCGAGGCACCGAAGGTGGCCGTGCCGTTCGGCACGCCTGCGCTCCAGTTGGTCGCGTTGAAGAAGTTGCCCGAGCCCGGATTGGTCAGCCAGGTCGAGTTCTGCGCCCGCGCCGGACCTGCGGCCGCGAACAGCGATGCCAGCGCCAGAGCCGTCGAGGCCAGCAAGGCATTTCGCGATCGGCCGCCCACGACGCCGCGCAGGGACGTGACGCCGCGCGCCGCAGTCGAAGCTGTTCTGGTGTCCATGGTTCCCCGGCCCACAGAGAAGCGCGCGACCGCCGGAGACCGATTCACCCTTCGCCCGCGTTGTTGTTGCCCATCCTTGCCATTGCAGGCCGGGAACGTCCTGAATCGGCGGGCGCGATGTTCTGAACGTTTCCGTTATTTTCTGAATGGGCCGCGCTTTGCCGCGCTTTATGGTAATCGGAGCCAGGTTTTGCCGTTCGGGGGCTAAGCTGCGGCGTGTTGCGGTTTTTGGGATTTGAGCTGGATCAGCAGCGGGCCGAACTGCGCGGGCCGGATGGCGCCCTCATCAGAATCCGGCTGAGAAGCCTCGAAATGCTGAAAGTCTTCGCCACCAATCCGGGGCGGGTTCTCAGCAAGCAGGAGCTGATGGAGGCAGTCTGGCCGGATATCCATGTCGGCGAGGACAGCCTGTTCCAGTCCATCCGCGAGCTTCGCACCGCGCTGGGCGACGAGCAGCGGCAGATCATCAAGCTGATGTCCGGCCGTGGCTATCTGTTCGCAGCCGCAGTGTCGGGCGGGGCGGATGCGGGCGCCACCGGAGATGCGCACCCGCTAATCGGAGTCGATACGAACGAACCGGCACCGCGCCGGCACGGTGTCAGCGTGCACCGCCGCGCCGCACTCGTCGCCATAGCCGGGCTCGGCATATCGGCCCTGGCAGCTGCGATATGGCGCCCCCGGCTCTTGACGGGTTCGCCCGCGACCGTCGCCGTGATGCCGATGACGGCAGCGACCGATGATCCGCTGGCCGCCCGGATGGCTGCGGGTGTCACCCGCGACCTGACCGATGGGCTGGCGAAGATCGAGACGATCCGCGTGATGCTTCCGTCCGGCGCAGCCAGAAGTGCTGATTACGTCGTCAGCAGTGAACTGGAGAACAGCGAGACCGCTTGGACCTTGCGCGCGCGCATGACCGAGGCGGCAACCGGCGCAGTCAAGTGGACAACGTCGCTATCCGTTGCTCGGGTAGACAGCGATGCGCAACTTCAGCAGACCCGCCTGACCGCCGGCATAGGCCACCCGCTGGCGCTGCGCCTCAACGCGCTGCTGAAAGCAGGCGAGCGTGCGGCCGAAGGCGCGCCGACCGGCACGGCCAGGGTCGCCATTGAACAGGCGACGGCCTCGATCAACCACACGACGCTGGAACGCTTTCGCGCCGCGCAGGCGATCCTGGAGAAAACGCTCGCCAACGATCCCGACAATGTCGACCTGCAAGTCGCGCTGGCGGCGTTCCAACTGCGCGGGGTTCAGATGGCCTGGTTCCCGACCGCCGAGCGCGAGACGCTCGAGAACAGCGTCGGCGCGATCATGGCCCGCGCGCTGCGCGCCCGGCCCGACTACATCCCGGTGCTGGAAACGCAGTGCCGGTTGCTGTCGGCGACCAACCAGTTCATCGAAAGCCTGGTGGCATGCGGCAAGGTGCGCGCCCACGATCCGTGGAACGGGATCGCGCTGTACCTCATCGGACTGTCCCAGATTTTCCTCGGCCGCTTCGACGACGCGCTCGCCTCGTTCAAGCAGGCAGACCGGTTCGATACCCCCCAGGTCGCACGCTGGACATGGGCGATCGGCACGGGCTGGACGTATCTTCTGATGGGGCGCACCGAGGAGGCCTTGCCCTGGCTGCAGCGATCGATCGCCATCACGCCAGCCAGCGGACGCACGCATATGCTGCTGGCGGCGGCCTATCAGGGATTGGGCCGGGCCGACGACGCCAGGGCGGCCATGGCGGCGGCGCTGGAGCTGCGGCCCGGTTCGACCGCGGTCAACGTCATGCCGCCGACCGAGAACAACAGCGCGGTTTTTCTCAAGGCATCCGAACGTGTCGTGAGCCTGATGGTCGCCGCCGGGTTGCCTGATAGCCCCGGGTAGATGTGACCGCGGCGACGGCGCGGGCAAACTCTGATCGTCGGATCAGCCCGCCTCTCGCTGTGCGTGGTCGAGCGGCCGTCGGCGCATCAAAGGCAGAACAGGGCACCGGCCGCGTTTTCGTAAGCCCTGAATCCGCTGGCCGGTATGATCGGCGCCAGGCGCGGGCTCCGCGCGCCAGCTCGAAAGCCGACATTTTGTCTGCCAGATCAGGCTCAGAAAAATGTCGAGGCAGTTTGCCAAGTCCAGGCAACGACCATTGCAAGTCCTCGATCCGTCGACGGTCGCTGACGCCGCCCGGGATCTCGGAAAGCCGATCCCCCCGGGGGACCGGCTTTCCGCGGAGCTCGCCGCTCAGACGGCGTCGCTGCCGCTCTTCACCCAGCCGTCGAAGGTCGCCTTGTTCTGGCTGATCCACTCCTCGGCCATGCGGTTGACGTTGGCGCTGCTCGCGCCGTTCTTGTTGATGCTGAATTCCCAGGCCGACCAGGTTGGCAGCGGGAACTTGATCTGCTCGATCAGCGCCTTGACCGCGGGGTTGGCGGCGACGAACTGCTTGTTGGCGACGGACGCCCAGTTCCAGGATGCCATCGCCATGCGGCAGGGATCGGCCCCGCCGGCACAGCCCTTGACGCCGGCGACCTGGGCCGAGCCGCGATTGGGCACGTTCGGCGGCAAAGCGTCCTCGGGCGTCGGCAGCCAGACGACGTCCTCGCCCGGGATCAGCGCGTTGTTCACCCAGGACGGGCTCCAGGCGTAGAAGAAGGCCGGCTCGCCGCGCTTCACGCGCGCCACCGCCTCGACCATCAGCGTCTCGTACTTGCCGCGCACCGAGCGCACCGTGTCCTTCAGGGCGAACTTGTCGAGCTGGAAATCGACGACGTCGCCGCAGCTCCAGCCGGGATCGCAATTGATCAGGTCGGCGCGCCCGTCCTTGCCGAACAGGGCGGCGAGCTTGGGATCCTTCATCTGGGCAAGGCTGGTGATGTTGTGTGCCGTCGCCGTCTTCTTGTCGATCAGGTAGCCGTTGACGCCGCCACCGACGATCATGCCGTTGCCGATGAGCTCGGCCTGCTTCTCGACGGCTCGGAAGGCCGGTTCGCGCTGGGGCATGTTGACGTCGGTCGCCAGATCGAGGTCGCCCTGCGCCGCGGCCTGGAAGAACAGCGTCGTGTTGAGTGTCGAGATCTTCACCTCATAGCCGAGCTCCTTCAGCGCCCGGCTGACGATCTGGGCGGTGACGTAATTGGCGCCGAGGCTGTCGCTCTGGGCGTAGCGCACGGTCTTGCCCTTGCCCGGCAGGGCTTGCGCGAAGGCGGCGCCTTGCAGCGTGGCGGCAGCGAGCGCCGCTGCGGCAAACGTCTTGACGAAGGTCTTGGCTGACAGGCTGATCATCGCGTTCTCCTCTTTGATTATCGCTTCTTGTTGTCCCCACCCGCCTGAATGGCGGGATGTCTTGCCCCGCTGGCTGCGGCGTCTATGCGCCCTGCCGGGAGGCCTCGCCCGGCGGCAGGGCGGCGATCTCCTCGCGCCGCCCGCCACGCAGGAAGCGCAGTGCGAGCTGGAACAGCGACGGGCGCTGGCCGCTCTTGGCCTCGGCGAGCTTCTGGGTGATCCGGTCCAGCATCATCGCCAGCAGCACGATGGCGATGCCGCCGACCGCGGCGCGGCCGACATCGAGCCGTCCGAGCCCCTGGAGCACGACGAGACCGAGGCCCTCGGCGCCGATCATCGCGACCACGACCGACATCACCATCGCGGTCAGCACGGTCTGGTTGAGGCCGCCGAGGATGGTCGGGATCGCGAGCGGCAGCTGGATTTCCCAGAGCAGCTGGCGCCGGTCCGCACCGAAGGCGAGGCCGGCCTCGACGATCTCGTGCTCGACCATGCGGATGCCGAGATTGGTGAAGCGGATCAGCGGCGGCGCGGCCGCCGTGACGACCGCGACTTCGCCTGGCACCGTCCCGACGCCGAAGAGCATCACCACCGGCACGAGATAAACGAAGGTCGGCGTCGTCTGCATGATGTCCAGGATCGGACGCACCACGTTCCAGACCCGGTCGCTGCGCGCGCAGAGAATGCCGATCGGAATGCCGATCACAGCGCAGAAGACGATGGCGGTCGCGATCAGCGACAGGGTCGTCATCGCCTCGGCCCAGACGCCGAGCATGGCGATCACGACCAGCGAGACGACGCTGAAGATCGCAACCCCCACACCGGCGCTGCGCCAGGCGATCAGGCCGATCAGCAGCAGCATCGCCGGGAACGGGATGGCGTGCAGCACCCAGTCGTTGAAGCCGAGCAGGCTCTCGACCGGCCATTTGATCGCCTGGAAGAGCGGGCGCAGGTTCAGCGCGAGCCAGCGCACCCCGTCCTGAATCCACTGGTCGACGGGGAAGACGGCGAGATCGTCTGCTTTGATCATGACTCGCGCTCCCGGGTCGGCAGGCTGGCGATGCGGGCGAGGATTTGCTCGGCGCCGAGCAGGCCGACGAGCCGGCCGGCATCGTCGATCACGCCGACGGCACGATCGGTGCGATAGCTGCGGGCGACATCGATGAGCTTGGCGGCCTCCGGCACGCAGATCGGGGCGGCCTGCCCGGCCGGCAGCGTCCCGGTCTCCTGCAGGCGGGCGATCTCGGCGCCGTCCAGCCCCGCGACGACCTGCTCCTGCTGATCGAGCAGGAAGCCACCCTCCGGTCCACCGACGACGATGCCGGCCGGCCCGCGCCAGAGCACCGCCGGCACCTTCATTACCGAGCGCGCGTCGAACAGGCGCGCCCGATCGACCTCGCGGGTAAAGGCCGCGACATAGTCGCTGCCCGGCTCGAGCACGATCGACTGCGGCGTGCCCTCGCGCACCAGCCGCCCCTCCGACATGATCGCGATGCGGGTGCCGAGCTTCAGCGCCTCCTGGAAATCATGGGTGATGAACAGGATGGTCTTGTTGAGCGTGCGCTGCAGGCGCAGCAGCTCGTCCTGCATCTCGGTGCGGATCAGCGGATCGAGCGCGCTGAAGGCCTCGTCCATGATCAGGATGTCGGCATCGGTCGCCAGAGCCCGCGCCAGGCCGACGCGCTGGCGCATGCCGCCCGAAAGTTCGTGCGGCAGATGGTAGCCCCAGCGCCCGAGCCCGACGACCGAGAGCACCTCCTCGGCGCGGCGGCGGCGCTCGGCCGGCGCGACGCCGCGCAGCTTCAGACCGAACTCGACATTGTCGATGACGCGCTTGTTCGGCAGCAGCGCGAAATGCTGGAACACCATCGAGATGCGCGTGCGCCTGACCTCGCGCAGCGCCTTCTCGTCGAGCGGCACCAGGTCCTGCCCGTCGAGCAGGATGCGGCCGGCGCTGGGTTCGTTCAGCCGATTGATGCAGCGCGCCAGGGTGGATTTGCCCGAGCCCGACAGTCCCATCACCATGTACATGGCGCCCGAGGGCACGGCGAGCGAGACATCGTCCAGGCCGACGACATGGCCGAGCGTCTCGAAGACGCTGTCCTTGGTGCCGCCCTTGCGCAGGATCTGCAGGGCAGGTGCCGGATCCTTGGCGAAAACCTTGTAGAGGTTCTCGATACGCAGCCTCTCGCTCACTGCAATCCTCCTCATGTGATCGTGCGGGGCGGCGATCGCGCCTTGTCACCCGCGCATGCTGCGCTCAGCGCAGCGGCGAAAAATCCGTCGGCAGCAGAATGCGGTTCTCGGCCTGCTCGATGTTCTCGGCCAGCTTGGGCAGGAAGGCCTGCCAGCGCGGATCGTCGGCAAGCTGCTGGCGCCGCACGCGGCGGTCTTCGAGGTCGGCATAGGCCCATAGATGCGTTACCTGGCTCAGCACCCCGATCTCGGTGGTGAAGTAGCCGACGAGCTGCCCGAGGATCGGCTGCTGGATGGCGAGCCCCTCCTCGCGCACGAGCTGGAGATAGCGGCCCATCCGTCCGTTGCGGATGCGGTAGATGCGTTCCTCGACGATCACGCCGCGTCCTCCATGAGAAACTCGCCCATCAGCGCCGCGACGCGATCGGGCGCCTCGTTCAGCAGGGAATGGCGCAATCCCGGCAGGATATGCAGGCGCGAGCCGGCAATGCGCTCATGCATGAAGCGCGACATGCGTGGGTTCGAGCCCTGGTCATGTTCGCCCGTCGCGATCAGCGCCGGGATCCGGATCTGGTCGATCAGCCCGCCGAAATCGGTCTCGGCCAGGACGCGGTAGGCGGCGGCATAGCAATCGGGATCGTTCTCGGCGTTGCGCCGCCGCAGCTCCGCAATCAGTTCGGGATTGCGTTCCTGGAACTCCTCGGTCAGCCAGCGCGACAGCGAGGCGTCGTAATGCGAGCCGCGATCGCCGGCCTTGAGGGCTGCGAGCCTGGTGAGCACACGCTCGCGCTCCTCGGGCGTCCGGCCGGATACGGTCGAGAGCAGTACGAGCCGCCGCAGCCGCTCGGGATGCGTGAGTGCGAGGCGCTGCGCGATCAGCCCGCCGAGCGAGAAACCCGCGAGATCGAAGCTGGCGAAACCGACGTGATCGGCGAGGCCGAGCACGTCCCCGGTGAAGTCGTCGATCTCGTAGCGTCCCCTCACCCGTTCCGAATGGCCATGGCCGCGCAGATCGAAGCTCAGCATGCGGAAGCGGTCGGAGAGCCGCGCGATCACCCCGTCCCAGGCCTCGCGATAGGAGCCGACGCCGTGGACCAGAACGAGCGGCCGAGGCCCCTGGCCGCTCAGCCGGTAGTTGAGCGCGACACCGTCGCGGACGAAGGTTCCGGCGATACCCGGCTCGGTGACTGGCGCGGAAAGGCCTGCCATCTCAGTCAGGCTCCAGCGGCGGCGAAGCGAGGCTTCGCTGCGTCGCGCCCGCGGGCGGCGAAATGCGGCATCACCTCGTCGATGAACAGCCGGAGCGTCTTCATCTGCAGTTCGAAAGGCAGGTTGTAGGACAGGCCGAGGCAGAACTGGTCGACGCCGGCGGCCTCATAGACCTCGAGCTTCGGGATCACCTCGTCGGGCGTGCCGAAGACGAGGTTGTCGCGGATCGCGCGCGGATCGTAATTGCCGCGATTGGCGACGGTCTCGAACGGCACCGCTTCGGGGAAGCCGTTGGTCACCGCGCCGATATTCTGCATCAGGTTCTCGAAATAGCGGCCGTAGTCGACGCTGTAGCGGACGATCTGCTCCCAATCCTGCGAGCGCTCGTAGACGCAGGAGCGGCGCTGCATCATGAATTTCGGCCGCGGGCGCTCGGGGTGGTCGGCGCAGGCCTTGCGGAACTTCTCGGCGAGAACGCCGATCTCGGCGACAGGCGCTGACAGCGGCGTCGAGAGGATGCTGGCGCCGATGCCGACCGCCCAGTCGAAGGTGCCGGGATCGCGCGCCGCCACCCAGATGCGCGGATGCGGGTTCTGCAGCGGCTTCGGCACGGAGGTGGCGAGCGGAAACTGCCAGTACTGGCCCTCATGCGCATAGTCGCCGGCCCAGAGCTTCTGCACGGCCGGCACGAGCTCCTTCATATAGGCGACGCCCTCCTGCTGAGGCATGCCGCCGGCCATGCGGTCGAACTCGTACTGATAAGCGCCCCGTGCGATGCCGAATTCGAGGCGGCCGCCGGTGAGGTGGTCGCAGAGCGCCGCCTCGCCGGCCAGCCGGATCGGCGACCAGTAGGGCGCCACCAGCGTCGCTGTGCCGAGCCGGATGCGATCGGTATGCTGGGCGAGCCAGGTCAGCGTCTGGAAGGGATTGGGCGAGATCGTGCATTCGATCGTGTGGTGCTCGGCCGTCCACAGCGTCTCGAAGCCGCCTTCATCCGCGACGCGGGCGAGCGCCAGCATCTGGGACATGGCGTCCTGCATCGACGCCTCTGGCGAGAAACGCTCCAGATTGATCGAGAGTGCGAACTTCATGGATGCCTCCGTGGAGCAGCGGGACGGCGCGTCAGCGCAGCCGGATGACGAACGGGTCCTGCATGGCGCCCGAGTAGTCGATGACGACGTTCTTCAGCCGCGAGAATTCGCGCATGACCTCGAAGCCGCCGCGGCGGCCGTAGCCGCTCTTTTTCGTGCCGCCATTGGCGGACATGAAGGCGGCCGAGCGGTAGGTGTTGATCCAGACCGTGCCGGCCTCGACATTGCGGGCGAAGCGCATCGCCCGGTCGATGTCGCGCGTCCAGATGCCGGAGGCGAGGCCGTATTCGGTGTCGTTGGCCAGCGCGATCATCTCTTCCTCGCTGGAGAAGGGCACGACTCCGACCACTGGCCCGAAGATCTCGTGGCGCATGAAGCTCATCTGGTTGTTCGCTTCGGCCAGCACCGTCGGCTCGTAGTACCAGCCGCGCGCCAAGGCCTCGTCCTGCGGCTTGCGCCCGCCGACGGCGACCCGCGCGCCCTCGCGCACGCCGGAGCCGACGAAGTGCTCGACCTTTTCGAGCTGCGCCGCCAGCGCCAGCGGCCCGATATCGGTGTCCTCGGCCATCGGATGCCCGACCTTGACCCGCCTGGTGCGTTCGACTAGCGCCTCGACGAAGCGCTGGTAGACCGGTGCCTCGACGAAGCAGCGCGAGCCGGCGACGCAGGTCTGGCCGGCCGCGGCAAAGATGCCGGAGACGACGCCGTTAACGGCGCGCTCGATGTCGACGTCGGAGAAGACGACGTGGGGCGACTTGCCGCCGAGCTCCATCTGGCAGGGCACGAGGTTGCCGGCGGCATTGCCGGCGATCTTGCGGCCGGTCTCGGTCGAGCCGGTGAAGACGTATTTGGCGATGCCGGGATGGCGCGTCAGCGCATCGCCCGTGGTCGCGCCGTCACCGGTGACGACGTTGACGACACCGGCCGGGATGCCGGCCTCGATGACCAGTTCCGCCAGCGCCAGGGCCGAGGCTGTCGCGTGCTCGGACGGCTTGACCACGATCGTATTGCCGATGGCGAGGCACGGCGCCAGCGTGCCGGTCAGCATCATCAGCGGCGAGTTCCACGGGATGATCATCCCGACCACGCCGATCGGCTCGCGCAGGTTGAAGTTCAGCGTATCGAGCTTGTTGACCGGGATCGTGTCGCCTTGGAGCTTGTCGGCCATGCCGGCGAAGTAGCCGTAGGAATCCGGGATCGCCCGCATCTGGGCGCGCATTTCCTTGATCAGCTTGCCGTTGTCGCGGCATTCGAGCTGGGCGAGCTCCTCGGCATGGGCGAGCACCAGCTCGCCGAGCTTGCGCACCAGCTTGCCGCGATCGGTCTGCGTCAGCCGGCGCCAGGCCGGGTTCAGCAATGCCGCCTTCGCCGAGCGCACCGCCGCATCGACATCGTCGGCATCGCCCAGCGCGAACTCATACCAGGGCTCGGCCGTGGTCGGGTCGTAGCTCGACGCATAGACGCCCCCTTGCGGCGCGACGAAGGCGCCGTCGATGAAATGCCCGATGCGCGAGCCCTGCAGGGTCTGGACCGTCGTCTTCATGCCGCGCCACCGCGCTCCCATTGTTGCGGGACCCCGTCCCAGGGCTGGGTGTCCTCGACCATCGCGAAGCGCCCGCCATCATGGGAATCGACGTAGATGCCGAAGCGCCGCCGGCTGCTTTCGCTGACATAGCGGCGCAGCATCGTGCGGGTTTCGCGGGTGAGGATCTGCTCGTAGGGCAGTTCGTCGAAGCCGAAGAAGCGCACCCCCTCCGGCAGCGCCAGGCCAGCGGCATCGCCCGCGAGCCGCGCCCGGTAAACCAGATGACCGGGATCACCGTCGGCGATGTCGAAGACCGAGTAGAGGAAGGTCGTCTCGGGCAGTAGCGGCAGCCCTTCGCCGCCGGGCACGGGCAGCCGGCCATCGACGATCCGGCGCGCGGCATGGGGCAGCGCCCAGCCGCCATCCTCGTTGCGGCAGAGCAGCAGCTTTCCGTCGCTCTCGACCAGGTAGTTGACGATCATGCTGCTGGAAGCGAGCCAGCCGGGCGGTAGCGGGTCCTTCACGGCCGCATAGCGTCCGCGGCAGAAGGCCAGCGGGGCGGATGGGCTCGTGCCGAAGGCCCTGACCCGGCCGATCAGGATGAGGTGGTCACCAGCCTCGACACGGTTGTGCACCGTGCAATCGAACCAGCTCATGCAATCGGCCAGCACCGGCACGCCGGTATGGACACTGTCATGCGGCGTGTCGGTGAACTTGTCCGTCGCCTTCGAGGCGAACAGGCTGGAGACCGGCTTCTGGCCTTCATGGAGCAGGTTGACGGCAAAGGCCTGCCCTTCCGCGAAGGCGGGATAGCTCGAGGCGCCCTTGCCGACGCAGACCAAGAGCAGCGGCGGGTCGAGCGAGACCGAGGTGAAGGAGTTCGCCGTCATCCCCCGCGGCCGGCCCTCGGCATCGCGGGTGGTGATCACGGTGACGCCGGTCGGGAAGGTGCCGAAGGCCCGGCGCAACGCGACGGGATCGATCGAAACCGGCTCCTGGGGGGCTGTCGCCAGCATGGCTGGTCCTCCGATGGCATGCGCCACTTCGGAGACAAGGCTATGAAGGCGGCCGCCAGCGCGCTTCCTATGAAAGCGCGGAATAGTCGCTGAAATTTTCCGCGATTCCGCTCAGGCCTCGGGAGCGGCTCCCTCGATCAGGCCGTGCATCTTGAGCGCCAGTTCCAGAGCAAAGCGCGTATCGGGCGGCTCGGGATCGATCCCGAACAGCTCCTGGATCCGCGTCAACCGGTAGCGCAGCGTGGTGACGTGCAGGGCCATGGCATCGGCGCAGGCCTGGCTGCGGCAGCCATGGCGCAGATAGGTGGTGAGCGTGTCGAGATAGGGCGTGCCGTGCTCCCGGTCATGGGTCGCGACGCGGCCGATGCTGCCATCGACGAACCGGCGCACCTCGGCCGCATCGGCCGCGCCGATCAGCATCGGCAACGGCCCGAAATCGAGCGCCGACAGCACGCCGGTCCGCTTGAAGCCGCGGGCGATGCGCACCATGCGCCAGATCCGCTCCCACTCGCCGGCATAGTCGTCGAGCTCCTGGCACAGCCCGCCGATCACCACGATCGGCTCGCCCTGCAGGTCGTGGCGCAGGACGTCGGTTATGCGCTTGGCAAAGCGGTCGGACGCGTCGCGCTTCGGCCCCTCCGGCTCGGGCTCGAGGCAGACGAGCCCGGCACCGACCGCGACGATGTGGCAGCTCAGGCCGAGCTGGCTGGCGAGGCGCGCGACGCTCTGATGCGCCTGCTGCGTACGGTCGCGCTCACCATGGCCGGCGGCAGGTAGATCCACCACCATCATCCGCAGCGGTCGCGAGAGCGAGACGCCGAGATGGCGCGCCCGGCGCAGGATGTCGTCGGGATCGCGCCAGCGCCGCTCGACGATCTCGAAGAAGAGCTCCGTCAGCGTCCGGGTCTCGAAGCGGAAGCGGATCACGCTGCGCATCATCTGGACGCTCAAGGCGAATTTCGCGCTGTCGATTGTCAGTCGCCTGAGATCGCCACCCTGCTCTTCGCCGAACAGCACGAGCGCACCGACCTTCTCAGCCTCGACGGCGAGCGGCTCGATCGCTGCCGCAAGCCGCAGCGCCCGCCCGCCATGGGCGATCGGCAGCTCGATCCTGTCTGCCTCCTCGCGGGCAACGCCCTGCCGGAGCTGCGCGATCAGCCGGTCGGCCTCGCCCTCGGCGAGCAGCTTGCGCCAGGCGGTAGTGTCGAGCATGTCCGGCACAGGGGAGGCGTTGGCAACGAGTGTGTTGGCGGAAAAATCGATCACCAGCACCGCGCATTGCAGGAATTCGCCGAGCCGTTCCGCCAAGGCCTCGATCGAGCCTCCGGCCAGCACCTCCTGCAGCAGGTCGCTTTGCGCCACCAGTGCGTGGCGCAAATCCTCGGCAACGCCCCGTGCGGCCCGCAGGCGATGCTCGCGCTCGACCGCGATGGTCCCGAGATGTGCGATCATCGCCATGAAGGCGAGATCTTCGGAAGGCACGGGCTTCAAGGCCCGGGAGACCAGGCTGAGCACCATCGGACGTCCCTCTGCATCGGCGCTGCCGAGCGGCAGGACGATCACCGAGCGATAGTCGCGCTCGAACGCCTCGCGCCGATAGCCGGGGAAGTCCTCGGACGTCCTGGCGTCCTCGATATAGACCGGCTCGCCCGACCGCAAAGCGAGCAGCGCTGGGCTCGTCGCGAGCTCCCAGCGATCCTCGAGGCGCCGGCGCAGCAAGGTGGGATCGTGCCGGGCGACCACATTGGCATGGCCATGCGTCAGATCGACCGCCATGATCGAGCCCATGCTCCAGCCGCCATGCTCGCAGGCGACCTTGACCAGATCAAGCAGCAGCCGATCGAGATCGGAGCCGGAATTGATCCGGCTGGCGACATCGCGCAGCGAGGCGATCTGAGAAACCGGGTCGAGCATCACGTCTGATCCTGACTGGCAATCTTCGCAGGCTCGCAGCATCCTCCCGCCGGTTCTTCCTAGCAACCGGAGGAAGACATGCGCACAGCCGCGACTAGCTTTGCCTGCGTCGACACTTCAAACGCCGGAGGCGAGCATGGATATCGGGCTGCGCAAGATCGCGACCTTCACGGAAGAGACCATGCTCGAAGGCGGCAAGGCTGCCCCCCGGCCGGTCACCATGGTGGTCGTCGCCGCCGTGGTGAAGAACCCCTGGGCCGGCCAGGGCTTCGTCGAGAACCTGCGGCCGGAAATCCTGCGGATCGCGCGCCCGCTCGGCCAGGAGATGACGCGTAGGCTCGTGGCAGCGATGCCGGGAGAGCGCGTCGAAGCCTATGGCAAGGCAGCGATCGTCGGCATCAGCGGCGAGATCGAGCATGCCTCCGCTTTGATTCACACGCTGCGCTTCGGCAACGTCTTCCGTGAGGCGGTCTCCGGGACCGCCTTCCTGAGCTTCACCAATACCCGCACCGCTCCTGGCGCCTTGATCTTCCTACCGATGATCCACAAAAGCGAGACCGGCAAGCGCTCGCACTTCATCACCGCGACCTTCCAGATCGCCGACGCGCCGGGACCCGACGAAATCATGGTCGCGATCGGCGCCTCAGATAGCGGCCGCCTCCATCCGCGCATCGCCGATCGCTTCGAGGACATGAAGGACATGGATAGCGAGAAGGCGGCAGGCGAGACGGTGCCTGCATAAGCGGGAGCGTGCGCGCTCCGGTCTGCGGGCCGATTGATGCCGGCGACACAAGGGCTGGCCCATAAACCGGCACCGACCGCCTTCGCCGATCGGCAGCCGCGGAGGTACCGCCGGCCATCGAACCGGTCAGCCGGGAAGTCGGCATGCGGGATGTCGGCAAAGGGCCAGCCCGGACTGGCCGCAAACCGCTATGAGTTGCGCGAAACCAGACGTTCCCAGCGTTGGCTATGGGCCAAGAGCACACGCCAGCTCGTATAGCGTAATGACGGTGGGGCTCCGTCGCCCGCGCTCGAGGTCGCTAATGTCCTGCTGGCTGAAGCCAGGGCGCCGATGCCTCAGACCTCAGCGCGACATCCACGCCAGCGGCCACATCACGATCTGCGGGAAGATCACGAGCAGTGCGAGCACAATGGTCTGGGCGATCATGAACGGCATGACGCCCTTGATCACGCCCGTCATCGGGACCTTCGCCACGCCGCAGACGACGTTGAGAACGGTTCCGACCGGCGGGGTCACCAGGCCGATCGCGTTGTTCATGATGAACAGCACGCCGAAATAGACCGGATCAATGCCCGCCTGCTTCACGACCGGCATCAGCACCGGGGTCATGATCAGCACCGTCGGGGTGAAGTCGAGCGCGGTGCCGACGATCAGCACCAGCAGCATCAGCACCGCCGTCAGCAGCATCTTGTTGCCCATGAAGGGCTCGACCATCTGCGCGAGCTGCTGGGGGATGTTGGCGGTGGTGATCAGCCAGGCGGAGACGCCGGCGGCGGCGACCAGGAACATGATCACGGCCGTGGTCTCGGCGGCGCGGTACATCAGTGCGAACAGGTCGGGGATCTTGATCTCCCGATAGATCACTACGCCGACGAAGAGCGAATAGGCAGCGGCGATGACCGCAGCCTCGGTCGGCGTGAACAGGCCGAATTTGAGACCGCCGATAATGACGATCGGCAGCACCAGCGCCCACAGCGCGTTGCGCGTCTCGGTGAGCCGCTCGGCCATGTTGCGCCTGGGTTCCACGCGCGGATTGTCGCGCTTGATGCTCCAGCGCCAGGCCAGCATGATCGCGACGCCCATCAGGACGCCGGGCACGATGCCGGCGATGAAGAGCTTAGTGATCGAGACGCCACCGGTGACGCCGAAGATGATCATGCCGATCGAGGGCGGGATGACCGGCGCGATGATGCCACCGCAGGCGATCAGGCCGCAGGAGCGATTGATGTTGTAGCCGGCGTTCCGCATCAGCGGGATCAGCACCGAAGCCAGCGCCGCCGTGTCGGCGACGGCCGAGCCGGAAAGCGAGGCCATTATCACCGCTGCGACCACGGCGACATAGCCGAGGCCGCCGCGGATATGGCCGATCCAGGCCATCGCCATGGTGATGATCCGGCGGGTCATGCCGCCGGCGTTCATCAGCTCGCCGGCGAGCATGAAGAAGGGCACGGCGAGCAGCGGGAAGCTGTTGGCGCCGTCCCACATGTTCTGGATGACGATCTGGGGATCGGTGATGCCCATGGAGAGCATCATCACGAGGCCGCAGCCGATCAGTGCGAAGGCGACCGGCATGCCGAGCGCCATCAGCCCCAGCAGCGAGGCGATGAAGACGAAGACGATCACGACCTGGCTCCTCCGGCG
This sequence comes from Allobosea sp. NPDC055332, assembly GCF_053645455.1. Lineage (NCBI taxonomy): Bacteria > Pseudomonadati > Pseudomonadota > Alphaproteobacteria > Hyphomicrobiales > Alloboseaceae > Allobosea > Allobosea sp. NPDC055332. The sequence goes on from NZ_JBSHMO010000002.1 coordinate 1,205,691, forward strand.
GTGTTCGCCTTGACGTCACGCGCAGCCTCGAGGCCCTCTGCGAGGCCTTCCTCGTGCACGTCGATGAGTTCGTCGTCCCCGACCTCGCCGCGGGCCAGGCGGATCAGGTTGGACAGGCAGATCAGGGCAATGGCGGCGCCGGTGACGTAGCTGACGCCATAGACCCAGAGCATGCTGATCTGGGCGACGGGCGAAGCATTGCCGGCGATGATGTCGTGCTGCAGCCAGGTGCCGTAGAAGATGAACAGAGCGCAGATCAACATGACGACCTGGCTGATCGCCCAGCAGACCTTGCGCCCGAGGACCGGCAGCGCCTGCACCACCATGTCGACGCCGAGATGGCTGCGCCGGTGCAGGCCGATGATGCCGCCGAGGAAGGTCATCCAGACGAAGGCGAAGCGCGGCATCTCCTCCGACAGGTCGATGCCAGTGTTGAAGAACAGCCGCAGCACCACGTTGCCGAAGACCATGACCAGCATCACGGCCATGCAGGCCACCAGGATGATCTCGATCAGCCGGTAAAACCAACTGACCCCGGTTGCGAGCAGAGTGCCCATCGATCCCCTCGTGGTGCGTGCGGAGAGTTCGGCCGGCTCGCCGCGAGCCGGCCATCTGCGTGCGCCTGCCTTACTTGGCGGCGCGCGCCTTCTCGATCTCGGCGGTGAAGCCGTCGACGAACTGCTCGCCGATCTGGCTCTTGAACTTGTCGACGACCGGCTTGACCTTGGCCTGGACCTTGCGCAGATCCTCGGACGAGACCTGATCGACCGTCACGCCGGCTTCCTTGAACTTGCCGATGACGTCGCGGTCGCCCTCATCGAGGAGCTTGCGCTGCAACAGCCCGGCCTCGACCGCGGCCTTCTGGATGCCGGCCTTGTCGGCGGCTGACAGCGTGTCCCAGAACTTCTTCGAGGCGACCAGCGCGACCGGCGTGTAGACGTGGTTGGTGATGGAGATGTACTTCTGCACCTCCTGCATCTTGTTCGACCACATGTGCAGGAGCGGGTTCTCCTGCCCGTCGAGCGCCTTCACCTCGAGCGCGGTGAACACCTCTGAGAACGCCATCGGCACGGCGTTGGCGCCGATCGACTTCCAGGTGTCGAGTGCGACGGGATTGGCCATCACGCGCAGCTTGAGGCCGGAGACGTCCTCGGCCGTCTTCACCGCGCGACGGCTGTTCGACAGGTTGCGGAAGCCCATGCCGGTCCAGGTCAGGCCGACCAGCCCGCTCGGCTCGATCTTCTCGAAGATCGACTTCACCGAGGCGCCGTCGAGGACCGCATAGACCTCCTTCTCGTTCTGGAAGAGGAAGGGCAGATCCCAGACCTGCACCTCCTTCACCCTTGTCGAGAGCGGCGCAAGCGTGCCGATATAGAACTCCTGCGTGCCGGCCTGCACCGCCTGGAGCTGCTTCTCGTCACTGCCGAGCATGGCAGAGTGGAAGGCCTGCACCTTCACATTGCCATTGGTGTAGGTGCCGGCGAGTTCCGTGAACTTGTTCACGGCGGTGGCCTGCGGATGGGTGTCCGGCATGGCGTGGCCGATCTTGGCCTTGACCTCGGCCAGAACCGCGGTCGAGCTCAGCAAAGTCGTCGCCAGCAGCGCGGCGATCGCCGAACGCCGCGAAGTCGAATGGATCATGACTGCCTCCCTGTTTCTTTCGTTGACGAGCACGCGCCAGCGGCCCGGCGGCAAAGCCGGGCAGCGTCTCATTTCCGCTGCTTCCTGATCTCGGCGTAGAAGTCGCTGACGAAGGCGGCGCCGATCACCTCGGAATTCTTCGCGATCACCGGCTCGATCGCCTTGCGGATGGCGTCGAGCTCGGCCGGCGGCATCTCGACCGCGGCCATGCCCTTGGCCTTGAGCTCGTTCAGGACCTCGCCGGCCTCGCGCAGTTCGACGTCCCTCTGGAAGGCGCGTGTCGTTTCCGCGGCGGACTGGATCGCGGCCTGCTGCTGCGGCGTCAGCGAGGTCCAGAACCGCTTCGAGGCGAGCAGGGCCACCGGCGTGTAGACGTGGTTGGTGACCGTCAGGTGCTTTTGCACCTCGAACATCTTGTTGGCGTACATGTCGACGAAGGGGTGCTCGTAGCCGTCGAGCGCCTTCGTCTCCAGCGCCGTATAGACCTCGGTGAAGGCCATCGGCACGGCGTTCATGCCCATGGCGTTGAAGCTCGCCAGCGCCATCGGGCTCTGCATGACGCGGACCTTGAGGCCCTTCATGTCGGCGAGCGAGGCGATCGGCCGCTTGCTGTTCGAGAGGTTGCGGAAAGCGCCGCCGGACCAGGCCAGCCCCTGCAGGTTCATGTCGGCGAGGTTGTCGAGCAGGCGACGGCCGGCCGGCCCGTCCAGCACCGCTGCCGCCTCGGCGTCGCTCGCGAACAGGAACGGGAAGTCGAAGATCTGGAGTTCTTTCTTGCGCGCAGCGATCGGCGAGAGCGCGCCCATGTAGAAATCGATCGTGCCCGACTGGGTGGCGATCAGCATCTTCTCCTCGGAGCCGAGCGCCGCATTGCCGAAGACCTCGACCTTGACGCTGCCATTGGTCGCCTTGGCGACCTCCTCGGCGAAGCGCTTCATCGCTGTGGCACGCGGGTGGGCATCGGCGAAGGAGTGGCCGAGCTTGGCGGTCTTCACATCCTGGGCCGAAACCGGCGCGACATGAGCCGCGGCGACGATTGCTCCGGCGGCGAGGCCGGCGAACACGGTCCGACGCGTCTGGTTGAGCATGGAGACCTCCCGTGGGGCGCGCTTGATGTCGCTCTGCTGGCGGCGCCGATTAGTCCCCATAACGCTGCGGATGTCAGGTTGTCAAACAACTGACAGCATGACATTGTAAGGCAACATCGGGAAACGCCATGCAGCTGTCATCGATCGGATCCAGGCCCAATCTCGCCAGCGACGCCGCCGCCGCTTTGGCGAAGTCGATCAGGACCGGCGCGCTGCAGCCGGGCGCGCGATTGCCTTCCGAGACCGAGCTGGCGCGCCAGCTCGGCGTCAGCCGGCCGGTGGTACGCGAGGCCATCGCTTTTCTGCGAGCCGACGGCATCGTCGAAAGCCGGCGCGGCCTCGGTCTGTTCGTCAACCAGCAGGATTCGCTACGCCTGCGGCGGGCCGAGATCGAAGCGTCGGAACAGTCGATCCTGCAGTTCCTCGAATTTCGTCTCGGCATGGAAGTCGAGGCGGCGCAGCTTGCCTCCCTGCGCCATACGCCTGAGGATCTGGCACGGATGGAAGCGGCCGACGCTGCCCTCAACGCGGCCGACGATCTCGGCGAGGAAAGCGCCCAGCACGATCTGGCGCTGCACCTTGCCATCGCCGCAGCTGCCCAGAACCCGCTGTTCCTGAACGTATTGCAGTTCGTCTCGAGCCCGCTGCTCAATTCGATCCAGAGCATGCGCAACAAGGATCGGGGCGAAGCGTCGAATATCGCGATCCGCCGCGCCGACCATGCCGCGATCCTCGACCGCATCCGCGCACGCGATCCGGCCGGGGCCGGAGAAGCGATGCGCAAGCATATCGGCGAATCCTATCGCCGCTACGCCTCGCAGATCACCACGGGCGGCCCGCCGCCGGTCCATCCCGCGCTTCAGGCGATAGCGCCCCAGGAACGCTGAACGTGAACAAGCTTTTCGATCTTTCCGGGCGCACCGCGCTCGTGACCGGCTCGTCGCGCGGGCTCGGCTGCGCCATGGCCGAAGGGCTCGCTGCTGCGGGCGCTACGATCATCCTCAATGGTGCTGACCAGGGCCGGCTCGATGAAGCGGTCACCGCCCTGACGGCCGCCGGCCATAGCGCGCGCGGCCTGCGTTTCGACGTGACCGACGAGACGGCCGTCGTCGCCGCATTCGAGGCACTGGATGCTGAAGGCGTTGCGGTCGACATCCTCGTCAACAATGCCGGCATCCAGTTTCGCAAGCCGATGCTCGAACTCGCGACGGCCGATTGGCAGCGCGTGATCGACACCAACCTGACCAGCGCCTTCGTCACCGGCCGCGAGGCGGCCCGGCGCATGGCCAGGCGCGGCCACGGCAAGGTCATCAATATCGGCTCACTGACCAGCGAGCTCGCCCGCGCCACCGTGGCGCCCTACACGGTGGCGAAGGGCGGTATCAAGCTGCTGACCAAGGCGATGGCGGCCGAATGGGGCGAGCTCGGCATCCAGGCCAATGCGATCGGCCCCGGCTACATGCTCACCGACATGAACCAGGCGCTGATCGACAACCCGGCCTTCGACGCCTGGGTGAAGGGCCGCACGCCGGCCCGGCGCTGGGGCCGGCCGGACGAGCTCGTCGGCACCTGCGTCTACCTCGCCTCCTCTGCCTCCGACTATGTCAGCGGCCAGATCATCTATGTCGATGGCGGCATGATCTCGGTGCTGTAAGCCGCCCGGCTGTCCGATCACGAGGGCCGGCGCGCCGATCGCGCCGCCGCCTGCAAGAAGAGAATTCAGGGAAAACGCCATGAAGATCACCGCCATCGAGACGATGCGGACCGAGGAGTTCGCCAACGTCCTGTGGGTACGCGTCCACACCGATGCCGGCATCATCGGCCTCGGCGAGACCTTCTATGGCGCCGGAGCGGTCGAGTCGCATCTGCACGACACGCTGTCGATGCGCCTGCTCGGCAAGAATCCGCTGCATATCGAGGCGCTGCATCGCGAGATGTCGAACCTGCCGATGGCGCAGGCCTCGACCGGTGTCGAGTCGCGCGCGACCTCGGCCGTCGACATCGCGCTCTGGGACATCTTCGGCAAGGTCTGCGGCCAGCCGGTGCACCAGATGCTCGGCGGTCTCTGCCGCGACAGGCAGCGCATCTATAACACCTGCGCCGGCTACAAATATGTGCGCTCGCACAACATCAAACCTGTCTCGACCTGGAATCTCGGCGAATCCGCAGGCCCTTACGAGGATCTCGACGGCTTCATGAACCGCGCCGACGCCGTCGCCGAAAGCCTGCTCGAAAGCGGCATCACCGCCATGAAGATCTGGCCATTCGATCCGCCCGCCATCGAGAACCAGGGAGTCCACATCACGCCGGCGCAGATGAAGAAGGCGATCGAGCCCTTCGAGAAGATCCGCAAGGCCGTCGGCGATAAGATGGAGATCATGGTCGAGTTCCACTCGCTCTGGAACCTGCCGACCGCGATCAAGATCGCCCGCGCGCTCGAGCCCTACAGCCCGACCTGGTACGAAGATCCGATCCGGATGAACTCGCCGCAGGCGCTCGCCGAGTATGCGCGCTCGACCACCGTCTCGGTCTGCGCCAGCGAGACGCTGGGCTCGCGCTTCCCCTACAAGGACATGCTCGACCGGGATGCCATGCACATCGTCATGGCCGACCTGTGCTGGACCGGCGGCCTGACCGAAGGCCGCAAGATCGCGGCGATGGCCGAGACCTATCACCGGCCCTTCGCGCCGCATGACTGCATCGGCCCTGTAGGCTTCATCGCGGCGATCCACGCCTCGTTCAGCCAACCCAACACGCTGATCCAGGAATCCGTCCGAGCCTTCTACACCGGCTGGTACAAGGAGCTCGTCACCGAGATGCCGGTGTTCGAGAACGGCTATGTGCTGCCGATGGAAGGCCCGGGGCTCGGCGTCGAATTGCTGCCCGCCGTGTTCGAGCGCTCCGACCTGACCGTCCGCCGCTCGACGCTCTGAGCCCCATCCCGGCCGGGGCGCCAAGCCTGGCCGGCCTCGCAACTGCGACATCGGATCAGTTCATGCGTATCATCTTCCACGGCGAGAACGCCGCGTCCTTCAGCCGGGATTTCAGGGAGCTCGTCGGCGGCGAGGCCAACATCCGGGTTCTGCCGGATGCCCTGAGCGACGAGGCCGACCGGCGCGCCTATGCCGGGGCGGACGTCATCGTCGGCGTCAAGTTCGACGGCACGCTCCCCAGGCCTGATGGCCTCAAGCTCTTTCACGTCCCCGGCGCCGGCTACGACGCGGTCGACCTCGCTGCGCTACCGGCCGGTACGAACGTCTGCAACTGCTTCGGCCATGAGCAGGCGATCGCCGAATACGTGATGAGCGCGCTGCTGGCCCGCCATGTTCCGCTGGTCGATGCCGACCGGCGGCTGCGCCAGGGCGACTGGGCCTATTGGGCCGGCGCGCCGGACCGTGTTCATGGCGAGATCGCCGGCAAAACGATCGGCCTGCTCGGTTTCGGCCATATCGGCAAGGCGATCGCCCGGCGGGCCAAGGCCTTCGAGATGCAGGTCCATGTCGCCAACCGCAGCCCGGTCGCGACCTCCGACTTGGTCGATCAGGCCTTCACGCTCGACCGGCTCGACGAATTCTGGGGCTCGGCCGATGCGATCGTCGTCTCGCTGCCGCTGACCTTGGACACGAAAGGCCTCGTCGCAGAAGCCGCCTTCGCGGCGATGCGGCCGGACGCCGTGATCTTCAATGTCGGCCGCGGCCCGATCATCGACGAAACGGCGCTCTATGCGGCGCTGCAGCAGAGCCGGATCGGCGGTGCCGTGATCGACACCTGGTATCGCTATCCAGGCTCGGCCGACGCCAACCCGCTGCCGGCGAGCCTGCCCTTCCACGAACTGCCGAACATCGTGATGACGCCGCACATGTCCGGCTGGACCGGCGGCACGATCCGGCGCCGCCAGCAGACCATCGCCGACAATATCCGCCGCAGCGCAGCAGGCGAGCCGCTCGTCAATCTCGTCAGGGCCGCACAGGCCTGAACCCTCTCCAGCAGCCGGCCGCACGAAGCCGGAAACAACGAAGGCGGGCACGCCGCCAACCAGGGAAACGTCCAATGAAAGTCTTCAGGCAACTCAGGATCGCCGGCACATTGCTGGCACTCGGCGCTGGCATGCTTGTGGCGAGCCAGGCCTCGGCCCAGACGGTCACCGAGATCGTCAAGCGCGGCAAGGTCAAGGTCGGCGTGCTCATCGGCGCTCCGCCCTATGGCTCCGTCGATGCCCAGGGCAACGCCATCGGCTATGATGCCGACGTCACGGCACTCGTCGGCAAATATCTGGCCGTCCCCGTCGAAATCGTGCCGCTGACGCCGCCTTCGCGCATTCCGGCACTCGAGGCCGGCAAGGTCGATTTCCTGATCGCAACGCTGGCGCCGACGCCCGAGCGGGCCAAGGCCGTGATGTTCACCATTCCCTACAGCGCCTTCCAGACCGGCATCTACGCCAAGAAGGGCACGGCGATCAAAGACTGGGCCGACCTCAAGGGTCGCAAGGTCGGCGTCAATCGCGGCTCCAGCGTCGAGCGTGAGTTCACCAATCGCGAGAAGGAGCTCAACCTCACCATCCTGCGCTTCGAGGACGACGCCACCACCATGCAGGCGCTGTTCTCCGGCCAGGTCGAGGCCATCGCCGGCCCCGATGCGCAGGCCAACGCCGCGATCAAGGCACGCGGCGAGACCGAGACGGAGCTGAAGTTCGTCTTCGGCATGCAGCCCAACTCGATGACCGTCCGCAAGGACGCCTACGAGCTGAAGCAGTGGCTTAACAACACGATCTACTACATCAAGCAGAATGGCGAGCTGAACGCCATTTCCGAGAAATGGGTTGGCTCGCCGCTGCCGGCGCTGCCGACCTTCTGACCCGTCCCTGAGCTGCCGGCGGAGCATTCCTCCGCTGGCTTCGCGCGAGCCGCAGGGAAGGGATCATGCGGTATCAGTTCCAGTTCGACGCGGTCTTCGCCGAAGCCGACCGCATCCTCAACGGCGTGCTCCTGACGATCGGGCTGTCCTTCGGCGCGATCGTCCTGGGCCTCGCCCTCGCCGTGCTGCTCGTCGCCGCCAAGAGCCTGTTCGGCCGCTGGGTCGGCATGCTCGTCGACGCCTATGTCGAGCTGATGCGCAACACGCCCTTCCTGGTGCAGCTCTTCATGATGTTCTTCGGGCTGCCGCTGATCGGCATCCGCATGTCGGGTACCGAAGCTGCGCTGCTCGCCATGACGCTGAACCTCGGCGCCTATGCGACCGAGATCATCCGCGCCGGCGTCGACTCGATCCATCGCTCGCAGATCGAGGCCGGCCTGTCGCTCGCCATGACGAAGCGCCAGGTCTTCCAGTATGTCGTGCTGATGCCGGCGCTGGCGCGGGTCTGGCCGGCGCTGTCGAGCCAGTTCGTGCTGATGCTGCTGGCGTCCTCGATCTGCTCCTTCATCTCGGTGCCCGAGCTCTCCGGCACGGCGGCGATCATCGAGCAGAACACCTTCCGCAGCTTCGAGACCTATATCGTCGTCACGCTGATCTATCTTGCGCTGGCACTCAGCCTGAAGGTCTCGCTGCTCTGGCTCGGCCGGCGGATCTTTCCGCGCCTCTCCAGCGTCGACCGGCTCGACGCCAAGGCGGAGGCGGCGTGATGGTGACCTTCGGTTGGCCCGAGGCCTTCTTCATCTTCCGCGCCGCCGGCTGGACCTTACTGCTGACCGCGATCGCTTTCCTGATCGGCGGCCTGATGGGCGGAATCCTCGCCATCCTGCGCCTGTCGCGGATCAAGCTGCTGCGCCGTTTCGCAGCTGGCTACATCCTGGTGATCCAGTCGATCCCGGTGCTCATGGTGCTGTTCATGAGCTATTACGGGCTTTCGCTGTTCGGCATCGAGCTGCCACCCTTCTTCGCCGCCTCGGCCTCGCTTGCAGTCTATGTCTCGGCCTATCTCGCAGAGATCTGGCGCGGCTCGATCGAATCCGTGCCGTTCCAGCAATGGGAGGCTTCGGCCTCGCTGGCCCATTCGCCGGCGCAGACCTATCGCTACGTGATCCTGCCCCAGGCGATCCGCATCTCGCTGCCGCCGACCGTCGGCTTCCTGGTCCAGCTGGTGAAGAACACCTCGATCGTCTCGGTGGTTGGCTTCGTCGAATTGTCGCGGGCCGGCCAGCTCGTCAACAACGCGACCTTCCAGCCCTTCCAGATCTTCACGCTGGTGGCGGCGATCTACTTCGCCATCTGCTTCCCGCTCTCCCGGCTCAGCCGCCATCTCGAAAAGGTGATGAATGCCAGCCGTCCTCATTGAAGACGTCCACAAGAGCTACGGTTCGCTGGAAGTCCTGAAAGGCGTGTCGCTGGCCGTCGAGCCCGGTCAGGTGGTCGCGCTCATCGGCCGCTCGGGCTCGGGCAAGTCGACCTTGCTGCGTTGCGTCAACGGGCTCGAAGCCTTCCAGTCGGGGCGCATCGAGGTTGCCGGCCATGCGGTCGACCAAGATCCCAAGCGCCTGCGCGAGCTGCGCAAGGACGTCGGCATCGTCTTCCAGAGCTACAACCTCTTCCCGCATCTGACGGTCGGGCAGAACATCATGCTCTCGCCGCGCATCACCAAGAACGTGCCGCAGGCGGAAGCGCTGGCGCTGGCCAAGGACGTGCTCGCCCAGGTCGGGCTTTCCGACAAGTTCGACAGTTATCCGGACAATCTCTCCGGCGGCCAGCAGCAGCGCGTAGCCATCGCCCGCTCGCTAGCGATGAAGCCGAAGGTGATGCTCTTCGACGAGGTCACCTCCGCCCTCGACCCGGAGCTGACCGGCGAGGTGCTGCTGGTGATGGAAAAGCTCGCCAAGGGCGGCATGACCATGCTTCTCGTCACACATGAGATGAACTTCGCCCGTAACGTCGCCAACACCACGGTCTTCATGCATCTGGGCAAGATCTGGGAAAGCGGCCCGTCGACGCAGCTTTTTGCCGCGCCGCAGACGCCCGAGCTGCGCAATTTCGTCAAGGCTGGGGCGCACTGAGCAGTTTGCCGATCCGTGCTTCGACAGGTTCACATCCGGTTGCGGTGCTTGGACCTTTGAAGCTCCGATTTGCGCCAGAAGCGGACATTAGAGGCCTGCCCGAAAGCAGACCTCTGGATCTGTAGTGATCGGCGAACTGCAGAATCAATTTTTCCGAAAAGCAGATCGATCAGAAGACAACCTTGTTGGCATCCAGCCCACAGAAGCTGTTGGTTCAGGGAGGTGCGCACCATCTTTCCGTCGAGCGATCAAGCCCGATGGATCGTCTTCGCAGTTGGCGATAGAGCCAATGCGACCGGCGCGGAACTATCGGGAGGCGATAGCCGTCATCTCGACGAGGAGGTCGGGATGGGCAAGGCGCGCCTCGACGGTCGCACGGGCCGGCGCGTGGCCTTTTGCGACCCAGGCGTCCCAAGCTTCGTTCATGGCGGCGAACCCCGCGATGTCGGCGAGGTAAATGGTCACGCTGACCAGGTTGTTCTTGGAGACGCCGGCCTGGGCCAGCGTGTCATCGAGGCTGAGCAGAACTTCCTCGGTCTGCACCTTGACGGATTGTCCGCGCGTCTGCTCGGCGACATGGCCCGCGAGGAAGATCAGATCTCCAACGATAACTGCATCGCTCCAGCGTTCCGTCATGCCAATTCGTTCAATCATAGGGTCAGCTCCATCGTTTCGGTCTTCAGCCGATTTCCCGGGGTCGGTTCGCCGGCGCTGATCCCTCTATGATGCACATCGCGACGACGCCATATCACCGCGATGCGCCAGGAGCGGGCATTGGCTTGAGGCCCGAAACCTGACATTGCGACGGTCTTAGTCGCCGTGCTTGCCAGCCGGCACTCGCGGAAGAGGCACAGCGAGGCCTTGGTGCCGCGATAAGCTCCAGCCGTGACGATTATCCCCGAAGCTCGAGACTAGGCTAGGGACGGCGATATTCTCGCAGCCGCCAGGAGCTTTCGACAGCCTCCAGTATTCCTACGTCATCAGCCGCGCCGCGACGCTGAATTGCCTATGTGCGGCACCTCACAGACGAGATGCCCCCTGAGCCGCCACAAAGCCGCAGCACCGCCCGAGGAGGCGGCGAACAAGGCAGTGGGAGCGGCACCATGTATGCGCTGAAAAGCGATCTTCTCTACGACATCGATGACCTGACCGACACGCTGCGGCCTCGCACCAAGTCGGTGCTCGACCGGCTGGCTGGGCGCATGGCGGTCGGGCAAATCCTCGGGGAACAGTTTCTCTATGAGGTCCATGGCCCCTTCGTCCCGCCTCATCGCAAGCCCGCCCGGCGCCCCCTGACGACCAGGCTGATCGAGGCGCTGTCGGGACGGCTGCGCAGGATCGCCCTTGGGGCGCAGATACGCCACGCCGCAAACGCGCTGTCGAGCCTCGACGACAGGATACTGAAGGATATCGGCATCAGCCGCTCGGAGATCGAGTTCAGCGTTCGGCGCGTCGATCCGCGGCCATGACCGCTCACTGTACGGCGCGAGGCCCCCCGAAGCGCCATGCCCCACCCGTTCATCCGGGCCTACCGAGCAAACCTCACAGGGAGAAACATCCAATGTCCACCATGCTTCAAGCTGCTGTCCCGCAGAAGATTGACCATGAGGCGATCAAGCTCCGCCAGCACGGCGCCTGGTCGTCCGGCGACTATGCCGTCGTCGGAACCACCCTCCAGATTGTCGGCGAACGTCTGTGCGAGGCGCTCGATCTGCGCAGCGGCCAGGCCGTGCTCGATGTCGCCGCTGGGAACGGCAATGCCAGTCTCGCCGCGGCTCGCCGCTGGTGCGACGTCACCAGCACGGACTATGTCGCGGCCTTGCTCGAGCGTGGCCGCGAGCGTGCCGCGGCCGAGCGGCTCGACATCTCCTTCCATGAAGCCGATGCCGAAGCATTGCCGTTCGCGGACGGCCATTTCGACGCGGTCATGTCGACCTTCGGGGTGATGTTCACGCCGGATCAGGAGCGCGCGGCCGCGGAGCTGCTGCGGGTCTGCAGGCATGGTGGCAAGATCGGCATGGCCAACTGGACGCCGGATGGCTTCATCGGCCATCTCTTCAAGACGATCGGAAAGTATGTCCCGCCGGCTCCCGGGCTGCGTTCGCCGGCGCTCTGGGGCACTGAGCAGCGCTTGGTCGAGCTGTTCGGCTCTGCTGGCGCTTCCGTCCAGACGACGCGGCGCGACTTCGTCTTCCGCTATCGCTCGCCGGAGCACTGGCTCCAGGTCTTCAACAGCTACTATGGACCGGTGCTCAAGGTTTTTGGGGCGCTGGACCAGCCTGCCAAGGCGGCGTTGACGCAGGATCTGATGGCGCTGGTCGAACAGTTCAACTGCTCGGGCGATGCAACCGTGGTGGTGCCGAGCAGCTATCTCGAGGTTGTCGTCACGCGAGGGCTGAACTGAGTTCGATCACATTTGTCCGCGCCGGCGTTCCATATCGGTCTCCGGCGCGGTCCGCTCGCACTTAAACCCTTGTGGCCACGCTGATACCTGCGCTGCAACAGGCGTCCAGTCTGTTGCAGCGCTTATCCGTTCGCCCCTGCCGCCAGGCGCCAGCACATCTCGCGCATTGAACAGGCAGGCCGCTGACGCTCTGACGGGCTAAGAGCGTCGTAACCCTGTTTAGGTAGGCCGGTGGCGAACCAGTTTCGCGACACGGTTCATCCAGCATGATATGAGGGGGGATGGAGCAAGTTGGGCGTTACCTGACCTGCACCAATGTCGGTCGGAAGGGGAACGGCCGTGCGGTTCATGCCTTGCTCCTTGCGCCAGGCTGTTCCAACGACGCGGCGCGAGACCATCGCGCTGCTCGGCGCGATGGCGGTGTCAACGGTCTCGGCCCGTGCGCAGCAAAAGGCCACGCCGGTCATCGGCTATCTCGGTTCGGAATCCCCCGAACCCTACCGCAGCCGCCTCGCTGCCTTTGCCGAGGGCCTGGCTGAAGCAGGCTATGTCGACGGCCGCAACGTCGCGATCGATTTTCGCTGGGCTGAAGGCCGGTACAGCCGACTGCCGGCGCTCGCGCTGGATCTGGCGGATCGCCAGGTCAGCGTCATGGTCGCGCCGGGCGGTGCGGAAGTCGCGCTCGCCGCGCGCTCGGCGACCAAGACGATCCCGATTGTTTTCGAGATGGGCGGCGATCCGGTCGCGCTCGGCCTGGTCGCCAGCCTATCCCGGCCGGGCGGCAATCTCACCGGCGTAAGCAGCCTTAGCGTGGAGGTCTCGCTGAAACGGCTGGAGTTCATGAGCGAGCTGTTTCCGGCCGCCAAGACCTTTGCCGTCGCCGTCAATCCGACGAGTCCGACCTCGGCTTCGCAATCGCGAAACCTGCAGGCCGCCGCGAGCAGTCTCGGACTGGAGCTGCGCCTCCTCAAGGCCAGCAGCGAGCCGGAACTGGAGGCCCTGTTCGCGGCTGTATCCCAGATGCAGCTGCCCGGCCTGGTCTTCACCTCCGATCCCTATTTCGCCTACCGAAGTCGGCGCCTCGCCGAGCTTGCCGTGCATCACAAAGTACCCGCCATCACCCAGGCGCGGGATTTCCCGAACGCCGGCGGCCTGATGAGCTATGGCGGCGACTTCCAGCAGTCACACCGCCATACCGGGATCTATGCCGGCCGGATCATCAAGGGTGAGAAGCCCTCCGATCTGCCGGTCCAGCGCGTGACGAAGGTCGAGCTGTTCGTCAATCTGAAGGCGGCTGGACAGCTCGGACTGACCATACCGCCTTCGATCCTGAGCAGCGCGGACGTGGTGATCGAATAACCTGGCCGGAAAGCCGGCATATGAGCTGTCACGGTGACCCAATCGCCACTCGCCCCACGGAGCTCGCTCTTCGCGAAATATTTCATCGCGCTGTTCGCGGCGGTCGTCGTGCCCCTTCTTGTCGCCGGCGGCAGTGAAGCCTGGTTCGGCCATCGCGACCAGAAGGCCCGGCTGAACGACCTTCTCGAAGCGGAAGCCCGATCCGCCGCCGCGAAAATTCAGGACTTCCTGGATGGGATCCGCGATCAGCTGGCGTGGACGGTTCAGCTGCCATGGTCCGATAGCGCCGAAGAAAGGCGCAGGCTCGACGCCTTTCGCCTCTTGCGTCAGGTCCCTGCCGTCGTCAGCCTGACCCTTGTCGATGCAGCGGGGCGAGAGCGCGTATTCGTCTCGCGCATGGGACTCAACAAGGTCGAGAGCGGCGCCGACCATTCGGTCAATCCGGCGCTCAAGAGTATCCCCCCGGGCGGCGCCTGGTATGGGCCCGTGACCTTCCATGCCGGCTCCGAGCCCTTTTTGACCATTGCAGTCGCCGGCACCCGCTCGGCGGTGGGTGTGGCAGTCGCCGAGGTCAATCTCAAGCTGATCTGGGACGTCATCTCGGCGATCCGGGTCGGACGAACCGGGGTAGCGTTCGTTCTCGACCAACCAGGGCGCCTCGTCGCTCACCCTGATATCAGCCTGGTTCTTCGGGCCGACCAGACCGCAATATGGCCGCTCCAGATTCTCAGAGCGCGTATTGCGACGCAAAGCAGACAGGCAACCGAGGGACGCGACATCGGCGGGCAAATGGTTCTCGCCGCAATGGCGCCGATACCGAGTGTCGACTGGAGCGTCGTCGTCAAGCAGCCGATCGCCGAGGCATTCGAGCCGATCTACGCGGCCCTCTGGCGCACGGGCGCCTTCCTCATTGTTGGTTCCGGACTTGCGGTTGCGCTTGCCTACTGGCTCACACAGCGCATGATCGAACCGATCCGCATTCTGGAAGATGGTGTGGCGCGGATCGGCGCGGGGCAATTCGAACACCGGATCGACATCGTCACCGGCGATGAGTTCGAGCGGCTGGCGACACGCTTCAACGCGATGGCCGGCGATCTGGCAGTCTCGCAGGAACGCTCGGAACGGATAGGCCGGCTCAAGCGGTTTCTCGCACCACAGGTGGCTGAACTGGTCGACCGCTCCGGCGACGACAGCGTGCTCGAGGGTCGGCGCATCGAGGTGGTCGTCGTTTTCGGCGATTTGCGGGGTTTCACAGCCTTTTCGGCGCGCGCCGAACCCGAAATCGTGATGAGTTTCCTCAGCGAATACTACGATGCCCTGGACCGGGTGGTGATCGATCACGGGGCGACGCTGACGCATTTTTCAGGTGACGGGATGATGGTCCTGATCAACGCCCCGGTGCCGCGTCCGGACCCGGCCTTGTGCGCCGTCAACATGGCGCGGGACATGCAGAAGACCGTCCAGTCCCTTTTGCGCGATCGACAGACGCTGGATCACCGACTTGGCTTCGGGGTCGGGCTCGCAATGGGGCCGGCGACCGTCGGGCGTATCGGCTCCGAAGGCCGGCTCGAATACACGGCGGTTGGAAGCGTCGTGAACCTCGCAGCGCGTCTGTGCGCGAGCGCGCGCAATGCCGAAATCCTGATCGACATGGTCGCTGCAGATGCCGTCGATGGGCGCGCGCCTCTCGTCGAATTGGATGTCCGCGTCCTGAAAGGCTTCGACCAGCCAGTTCGGGTTTTCGCTGCGGGCCAAGCGGCAGCGGGTTAGGTGCTCCAGTCAAACTGTCGTGGTGTTTGCCGTCGCCACTAGGCGGCATCGACCTTCGCCAGGCGCCGCAGATCCTCGATATCCTGGATCAGCACTCGTCCTCGCCCCAACGAAATGATGCCTGTGCGCTTCCAGGACTGGAGATGGCGGTTGACGGTTTCGCGCGTCACGCCGGTAAGCGATGCCAATTCCTCCTGAGACGCATGGACATCCGTGCCATAGTCGGCGGCGAGCACCAGAATGCGTCGCGCAAGCCGGATTGCGGAGGGGAGAAATGTCGTCTCCTCCAGCCGCCCGATGACATCGCGCAGCCGGGCGCAGAGGAGGCCGATCAGCTGCAGAGCGATCGGCGGTTCGCGAGTGAGCAAGCTCAAGAAGTCGTGCCGCGGCAGGAAAAACAGGTCGGTCTCTTCCATCGCCACTGCGTCAGCAGTGCGGGATTGGCCATCGAGCAAGGTGATCTCACCGAAAACGTCGCCACCGCCGAGGACGTTCATCGTCATTTGCTGACCGAGCTCATCCACCGTTCCGATACGGATCAGCCCGCGGCGAATGGCATAAAGGCCATCACCGGGGTCGCCTTTAAGGAACAGAATCTCCCGCGCGGCCAGGTGCCGCAGCCTGCAGATGGTTGCGATCTTCTCGAGCGCGGCCTGTTCGAAGCCCGCGAAAAACGGGTTCGCGCTCAGAATGCTCACGATGCGATGAGAGATATCACTCATCGGAAGCCCCCAGAATTTCGACCGAACGGTTGCGCGTCCGCAGTGCACAACTCAGCCGGCTGGAATGGCGCAGAAGCCAGGGCGATAGGCCATCGTATCCGTTTGCGATCATGCGCGGGCCGATCGCAAACGGAGCAGACCATGCCGGATGGCTTGGTCGGTCACAACACGCTCTTGCGGCTATCACCCCCGAACCGTGGCGCGAGATCGTGGGGAGAATGCCCGCTTCTAATGTGCATCATTCGCGCTGTCGGGAGGCTTCACCTGAAACGGACGTGGGTGCCTGATGAGTTCTCGGTGTCTGTTGGAGACTAAAGCATCAGGACATCCAAAAGCAGACATCACCGGAGTCCGCAAAGGGCCAGCTTCAGCCCTGGGGATGCATCCCGATCATCTCTAGAATGCTCCCCTGTCAGCCCGCAGTAAGAGGCTGTCGCGGCCATTGAATATGAGCTCGCTAGCTTTCGACGGATTTCCGGGCCGAACTCAGGAGTTTACACGGCTCAACGATCAGCGCTTCTGCGATCTGACCTGGAATGGTGACACTCGCAGATACGTCTGCGCGCTCGATTGCTCCGGCATAGCGGCTGCTGATCCCCGCGCGCTCAGCCAGGTCCTCTTGCGTCAGCCGGCGCTCATGCTGCAAACGGCGCAGATTGGCGGCTGGGACATCCTGATATCCATCCCGTCCACAAAGCGGGATGCAGGAACGATAATTCCTGTTCGTGTTTTGACGTGCCATCCAACTCGTCCATCGAGCACGACACTTCGCCGATGGTGGAGCGCAGCCGCTTTGCGGTTACCAGGTGCTCCTTGTTTTCCAGCTTCCGAAGAACGGCCAGGATCTCGATACTGGTGATCTCGCCGATCGGTCGCTTGCCAAGATCGGGGCGCGCTAGGCTCAGCAGCCAGCGAACCTTGCTAATCGTCCGCTCCGCCTTCCCTGCTTTCTCCTTGGCCTCGATCAGCATATCTGCGCGGCCGCCGCAGACAGCTTGACGACCTTCTTCTGCGCCGAAGGGTCCTTGCCATCGCGCAGGAGCTGCTTCGCCTCTTCGCGCTTCTGACGTGCGGTCTTCAGGTCAATCGCGGAACAGGCGCCGATCGAGAGCTTCCGCTGCTTGCCGTCGAGCCGATAGGCCAGGCGCCAGAGCTTCGATCCGTTCGGCGTGATCCAGAGTTGCAACCCTTCCCCGTCCGACAGCTTCACCGTCTTGCCGGAGGATTTGACGTAGCGGATTGCGGTATCCGTAAGGGCCATCTGTTGGCCTAGACTGTGTTGGCCTCAACCTGGAGCCAACAGGAAGGCCAACATTTCTCGCGACCGTCAACGGTCACTCACGAACGCCCGCGAACGCCAAACGCAAAAAAAACCGGCCGTTTTGGCCGGTTTGTGAACGTCAGCAAGCGTCAGTGAATGCCAAAATGGTGCCGCAAGAGGGATTCGAACCCCCGACCCCCTCATTACGAATGAGGTGCTCTACCAGCTGAGCTATTGCGGCGACGGGTGGGGCTGTATCAGCCCGACCCCATTTTGACAAGGCAGATGGAGGTCACAAGGCACACGGAATTCACGCCTGACCGCGGAATTCTGCGGGATCGCAAGAGCGCCTACCCCTCACCCCTTCTTCAGCTTCTCCGTCTCGGCCTTCTCCTGGCCGAGCGCGACGATGCCGCGGCGGATGGCGCGGGTGCGGGTGAAGTGCTTGTGCAATGTCTCGCCGTCGCCATAACGGATGGCGCGGGTGAGCAGGGCCAAGTCCTCGTTGAAGCGGCCGAGCATCTCCAGCACCGCCTCCTTGTTGGCGAGGAAGACGTCACGCCACATGGTCGGGTCGGAGGCAGCGATGCGGGTGAAATCGCGGAAGCCGCCGGCCGAGAACTTGATCACCTCCGACTGCGTCACCGCCGCCAGATCCTCGGCCGTGCCGACGATGTTGTAGGCGATCAGATGCGGCAGATGGCTGGTGATGGCGAGGACGAGGTCATGGTGCTGCGAGCCCATCACCTCGACGATCGCCGCCATGCCTTCCCAGAACTGGCGGGTGCGGGCGATCGCGGCCTCATCGGTGCCGGGCGGCGGCGTCAGGATGCACCAGCGATTGAGGAAGAGGCTGGGGAAACCGGCATCGGGGCCGGAATTCTCGGTGCCGGCGACCGGATGGGCCGGCACGAAATGCACGCCCTCGGGCAGATGCGGGCTGACAGCCTCGACGACGGCATGTTTGACCGAGCCGACATCCGAGAGGATCGCGCCGGCTTTCAGCACGCCGGCGATCTCCTCCGCGACGGCGCCGCAGGCACCGACCGGCACGCAGAGCACGATATGGTCGGCGTCGCGCGCAGCCTCGACCGCGCTCTCGGTGATTTCATGGCCGAGATCGAGTTCACGGGCACGGCGGCGGACATCGGCGTCAGCGTCGCTCAGCACGATATGGCGGGCGAGATTGAGCTCCTTGGCCGCATGCGCGATCGAGGAACCGATCAGGCCGATGCCGATGATGGCGAGCCGCCCGAAGAGCGGCTCGTCGCGGCGCGGCGCAAAGCTCTCCGGCGCGCTCACGCGGCCTTGCCCAGGAACTCGGCCAAAGCTGCAACGACGAGGCGGTTGGCCTCCTCGCTGCCGATGGTCATGCGCAGCGCATCGGGCAGGCCATAGGAGGCGACCGAGCGCAGGATCAGCCCACGCTGGCTCAGGAAGTCGTCGGCCTCCCTGGCGCTCTTGCCGGCGGCGGCCGGGAAGTGGATCAGGAGGAAGTTGCCGACCGAAGGCGTGACGGTGAGGCCGAGCTTCTCCAGCTCGGCCGTGGTCCAGGCCAGCCATTTGTCGTTGTGCTCGATCGCCGCGGCGATGTGGGCCTCGTCGGCGATCGCGGCGACGCCGGCCTCGATCGCGGCGCCATTGACGTTGAAGGGACCGCGGGTGCGGTTCAGCGCATCGATGATGTGGGCGGGACCATAGGCCCAGCCGAGACGCAGATTGGCGAGGCCATAGATCTTCGAGAAGGTGCGCGTCATCACGACGTTCTCGCTGGTCGCGACCAGTTCGAGGCCCGAGGCATAGTCGTTGCGGCGGACATATTCGGCATAGGCCGCATCGAGCACCAGAAGAACATGCGGCGGCAGGCCGGCCTGCAGGCGCTTGACCTCGTCGAAGGGCAGATAGGTGCCGGTCGGGTTGTTGGGGTTGGCGAGGAAGACGATCTTGGTGCGCGGCGTCACCGCCGCGAGGATCGCGTCGATATCGGCGGTGAGGTTTGTCTCGGGCACGACCACCGGCTTGCCGCCGGCGGCGAGGATCGCGATCTTGTAGACGAGGAAGCCGTGCTGCGTGAACACGCCCTCGTCGCCATCGCCGAGATAGACCTTGGTGATCAGCTGCAGCAATTCGTCCGAGCCGGTGCCGCAGACAATGCGGTTCGCATCGAGCCCGTAGCGGCCGGCGATCGCCTCGCGCAGCTTCGTCGCCGAGCCATCCGGATAGAGCTCGAGCTTGCCGGCGAGACCGCCATAGGCCGCGATCGCCTTCGGGCTCGGGCCGAGCGGGGTCTCGTTGGAGGAGAGCTTGTGCAGCTTGACGCCGGCCGGGGCCGAGGACTTGCCGGGGACATAGGCCTCGATGTCGAGGACGCCGGGACGCGGGACGGGGCGGGAAGCGGGCAGAGCCATGGGGCTGGACCTTGGAGAGGAAGGGCTGTCGATCAACGGGCGGATTTGAAGGCGAAGCGGGCGGCGTGGCTGCCGATCTCGGTCAGCTCCTTGAGGCCGGCAGGCTCGAGGGCGCTGCGGATGGCCTCGACCTGCGTCTCGCCGGAGGCCGCCACCAGCAGCGCCAGATGCGAGCCGTCGGCGGCGCTGGCCGAGACTTCGGCGAGATGGTGGGCGAGGCCGTGGCGAAGCTGCTCGGACCAGCGCTCGACACGGGCGGCGTAGAGCACGATCTCGCGCACGGCCGCGTCGGTCAGCGGCTTGGCGATGCAGTAGACCGGCGTGCCGGCGGGATGGTCGGGCCGCTCGATGAAGGGCAGGCGCGCGATGATCTTGGGCTGGGCGGGGCCGATCAGGTCACGCCACCAGACGCCGGCGCTGGCGCCGAGATCCATGCGGAAGATGCCGAGATCGCCGGCCGATTCCGCCACCGCCGCGATCACGGCGCGGGCGTCCTCATGCGTGACGAAGGGCACGGTGAAGCCGAAATGGAAGCGGGCGCTGTCGCGCATCGGCGCATCGCCGCCCGAGATATCGGCATGGACCGAGTAGTTCGCCTGCACGAAGGTGAAGGTCGCGATGATGATGCGCCAGATGCTCTCGACCGTGTCGAGCGGCAGCAGGCCCTGATGGCGCAACGCCAGGCGCTTCATCATGTCGGCCTCGCGGCCGGGGCGGAAGGCCGAGCCGGAGACCTGCGTCTTCTTGATCGCGATCAGCGTCTCGATGATCTGCGAGCGCTCCATCAACAGGCCGTGCATCGCCGCATCGATGCGGTCGATCTCGCTGCGCAGGTCGGCGAGCGTGGTCGGTGCGGCTTCGGTCATGATGGCCAGACTTCTTTAATCGTGCCGGTCTCTTAGCGGTCGCCGAAGGGCTTGGCAAAGCGCTCGCAACGCATCGCCGCGTTGACAGGCGGGAACAGCCGCGCCATCGGTAAAGTCCGCTATTACGAACGGACCGGGCGACAAGACAAATCCGAATGCCGAACCGGACGCAAGCCCCCGAACTCCTCGCCGATCCGCTGGCCGAAGCCAACCAGCCATCGAGCCTGCTCGCCCGGTTCGGGCCGGACAAGGCGCTGCAGCTCGATTCCGGCGCGACGCTGGAGCACTGGCAGATCGCCTACCAGACCTATGGCGAACTGAATTCAGCCCGCTCGAATGCGGTGCTGGTCTGCCATGCCCTGACCGGCGACCAATATGTCGCGAGCCGCAACCCGGTCACCGGCAAGGGCGGCTGGTGGACCGCGATGATCGGGCCGGGCAAGCCTGTCGACACCGACCGCTTCTTCGTCATCTGCGCCAATGTGCTCGGCGGCTGCATGGGCACGACCGGCCCGGCCTCGACCGATCCCGCCACGGGCAAGCCCTGGGGCCTGTCCTTCCCGATGGTGACGATCCGCGACATGGTGCGGGCGCAGGCGCATCTGATCGACGCGCTCGGCATCGACAGCCTGTTCTGCGTCGCCGGCGGCTCGATGGGCGGGATGCAGGTGCTGCAATGGGCGGCGAGCTATCCGACACGGGTATTCTCGGCCCTGCCGCTCGCCACCGCCGCCAAGCACTCGGCCCAGAACATCGCCTTCCACGAGGTCGGCCGGCAGGCGGTGATGGCCGATCCGGACTGGCGCCAGGGCCGCTACCTCGACGAGGGCACGCGACCGTCCAAGGGCCTCTCGGTGGCGCGCATGGGCGCGCACATCACCTATCTCTCGGAGCCGGCGCTCCACCGCAAATTCGGTCGCAAGCTGCAGGAGCGCAGCGCGCCGACCTTCACCTTCGATGCGGACTTCCAGGTCGAGAGTTACCTCCGCTACCAGGGCATCAGCTTCGTCGAGCGCTTCGACGCCAATTCCTATCTCTATGTGACGCGGGCGATGGACTACTTCGACCTCGCCGCCGATCATGACGGCGTGCTGGCGAAGGCCTTTGCCGGAACGCGGACACGCTTCTGCGTCGCGTCCTTCACCTCCGACTGGCTGTTCCCCACCAGCGACTCGCGCGCCATCGTGCATGCACTCAACGCCGCCGGCGCTTCGGTCTCCTTCGTCGAGCTCGAAAGCGACAAGGGCCACGACGCCTTCCTGCTGGAGGAGCCAAACCTGTTCGCGACGACGCGCGGCTTCATCGGCGCCGCAGCGCGGGCCAGGGGGATCTGACGATGGCGCTGGCCGACAACCAGACCAACCGCATCGATCTGCGCCTCGTCGCCGAGATGGTGACGCCGGGCTCGCGCGTGCTCGATGTCGGCTGCGGCGACGGCGAATTGCTGTCGCTGCTCGCCGAGACCCGCGGCGTCGACGGGCGCGGCATCGAGTTGTCGCGCGAGGGCGTCGCCGGCTGCGTCGCGCGCGGGCTTTCGGTGGTTCAGGGCGATGCCGACACCGACCTCGCCGACTATCCCGACGACTCGTTCGACTACGTCATCCTCTCGCAGACCATCCAGGCGACCCGCAATCCGCGCCATGTGCTCGAGCACATGCTGCGCATCGGCCGACGCGCCATCGTCTCGTTCCCGAATTTCGGGCACTGGCGCATGCGCACCCAGGTCTTCTTCATGGGACGCATGCCGGTGACCGACTCGCTGCCCTATGCCTGGTGGGACACGCCCAATATCCATTTCTGCACGATCCGCGATTTCGTCGCGCTCTGCGACACGATCGGCGCACAGAAGGAGCGCGCGGTCGCACTCGACGTCGCCGGCGGCAAGGTCGGCGTCAGCGCGCCCTGGTGGTTCTGGAACCTGTTCGGCGCCCAGGCGGTGTTTTTGCTGAAGCGGGGGTAGCGCCGGAACCGCAACCTAACCTTCTCCCGGATGGGAGAAGGTGGCGCGGAGCGCCGGATGAGGGCCTGCCCTATCCGCAGAGAGTAGAACGGCTCCGTTGCGCTCGAATAATCAGCGGCGGGCCCTCACCCCTGCCCCTCTCCCATCCGGGAGAGGGGTTTCCCGCGCTTCACCGGAAACCATTCGCTCCGCCCGGGAATGACAGCGCCCCTCAGAACGCTTCTTCCCAATTCCTGCTCAGCCGCATCGCCGAGTTGATCAGGCCGACCATCGAATAGGTCTGCGGAAAATTGCCCCAGAGCTCGCCGGTCTCGAAGTCGGCGTCTTCCGAAAGCAAGCCGAAACTGTTGCGCCGCGTCAGGATGCGGCCGAACAGCTCCTTGGCCTCGTCCTTGCGGCCGATCGCGTGCAGCGCATCGACATACCAGAAGGCGCAGATCAGGAAGCCGGTGTGCATGAAGCCGAAATCATCCTCGGTGCCATAGCGCAGGATCAGGTCGCCGCGCCCGAGTTCGCGGCCGATCGCCTCGACTGTCGCGATGTAGCGTGGATCATCGGGCGTGACGAAACCGAGCTCGGCGATCAGCAGCAGCGTCGCGTCGAGATCGGTCCCGTCGAAGGTCGAGACGAAATGGCCCTTCTCCTGGTTCCAGATCCGATCGTTGATGATGCCCTTCAGGCGCCTGGCCTCGCCACGCCAGTATTCCTTGCGGTCGGCGCGGCCGAGTGTGCCGGCGATGCGGGCAAGCCGGTCGCAGGCCGCCCAGCACATCACGCTGGAGAAGGAGTGGACGACCTGCTTCTCACGCAGCTCCCAAGGGCCGGCATCGGGCTTGTCGAAGAGCTCGATGGCCCGCTCGCCCATGCGCTCGAGCTGGGCGAAGAGCGCCTCCTTGCCGGGCTGGATCAGGCGGCGATCAAAGAAGGACTGGGTCGCTGCCAGCACGACCGCGCCATAGCCGTCGTTCTGGATCTGCGTCGCCGCGCCGTTGCCGACGCGTACCGGCTGATGGCCGCGATAGCCGGCGAGGTTAGGCACCTCGAACTCGCGCAATTCCCCACCGCGGGTGATCGGGTAGAGCGGCGGCAGATGCTCGGCGCCGCTCTCCGAATAGGTGTCGACGATGTTGGTGATGAAGCCGAGATAGTCCTCCATCGTCCGCGTCGTGCCGAGGCGATTGAGCGCGTGGACGACGAAATAGGCGTCGCGCAGCCAGCAGAAGCGATAATCCCAGTTGCGCTGCGTGCCCGGCGCTTCCGGAATCGAGGTCGTCAGCGCCGCGACGATGGCGCCGCTCTCCTCGAAGGAGCAGAGCTTCAGCGTGATCGCGGCACGGATGACCTCGCGCTGCCATTCGAACGGGATCGAGAGCGAGCGGACCCAGTCGCGCCAGTAATCGGTGGTCTTGTCGAGGAATTCGCGCGAGGTCGTCTCGATCTCGGCACGCAGCGCCTCGTCCGAGCCGATGAAGAACGAGAACGGCTTCTCGACCGCGAAGGGAATGCTCTCCAGCACATAGGAGACCGGCGCGTCGGTGGTCAGGCGGATGGTCTGATCGGCGCCGACGAAGCGGACATGGTTGGAGCCGCGGGTGATCTCGTCCGGCTCCTCGCCGAGGCCGAGGCAGGGTTTGACCACGACGCGGATGCGCGGCCGGCCGGAGATGCGACGGACGCGGCGCACCAGCTGCGGCGGCCGGAAGAAGCGCTCATAGCGGACGAAACGCGGCGCGAAATCGAGGATCTCCAGTGCGTTGCCCTGGTCGTCGGAGAGCACCGAGGAGAGGATCGCGGTGTTGTCGAGATAGCTCTGCTCGCAGCGGGTCATCCCGACCATCTCGATGGCGAAGACGCCCTTCTTCGGCATGGTGTCGCCATCGTCGATCTGGTTGTCGATCAGCGAGCAGAAGACGGGGTCGCGATCGAAACGCGGAAAGCAGCTCCAGACGATGCGCGCCTGCCGGTCGATCAACGCGGCGATCGTGCAATTGCCGATGACGCCGAGATCGAGCGAAGCGACGCGCGGCGAGGCGGTGGTCGTCACAGTCATGCCAGTTCCTGAAGTCAGCTCTGGAGGAAGGTTTCGAGCGTGAGGTCGCCGCCTTCGGCGGCCGCCAGCAGAACATGATGCAAGGCCGTCGGCGAGGCCAGGCGATGGCGGGCGCAAGTGTCGCCGCCTCCAATCCGGATCGACAGGCCATCAGCGGCATTGACCGCAGCGAAACCGTCCTCATCGGTGATGTCGTCGCCGATGAAGACCGGCGTGCGGCCGACATAGCCGTCCTGCTGCAGCAGCCAGTTGATCGCTCCGCCCTTGCTCGCGGTCGCCGGAACAAGCTCGGCGACGGCCTTGCCGCGCTGCAGGCGCATCGACGGGCCGATCTCGGCGGCGATGCCTTCCATCAGCGCCAGCGCCTCGTCGGCCAGCGCAGGCGCAAGCCGCCAGTGCAATGCGATTGACTGGCGCTTGTCCTCGATGATGACGCCGACATTGGCGTTGGCGAAGCGGACCATGGCGCGGAGCGCGGTATGCAGTGCCTCCGAGGGCGCGGCCAGCGGCGCGTCAACGTCGCCGAGGCGGATCTGCGCACCATGCAGGCCGGCAGCGTCGAAGCGATAGGGCGTCATCATCTCGTCAAGCAGCGCCACCGGCCGCCCGGAGACCAAGGCGAGGGCGCCGCCCAGCCGCTGCCGCAATGCGTGCAGGGCCTCGGGGAGGCGCCGGTCGATCCGGACGTCCTCCGGCGAAGGCGCGATCTCGACGAGAGTTCCGTCGAAATCCAGGAACAGCGCGATCTGCCCGGTGAGAGCAGCGGCTTTTACGGGGGGATCGGCGATTTCGGGGCTCAGCATCTCTGACATGGCGGTCTGGTTAGAGGGCGAAGCGGGCGAAAGGACGACAGGTGGTCCCCTCATCGCCACATTCGAGGTTCAGTTTGGCGCGAGGTCGCCATGATCCGGTCACGGCGGCGACGCGATCCGGCCGGGATGCCGGCCTGCACACGAAACATTACGCCTGCCCGCGCGTTCTGTTCCCGCGCCCTTGTGGCAAGCGTCAGCAAAAAGTGAGGCATCATGCGTCTTGTCGTCGTGTCCAACCGCGTCACCATGCCCGAACGGGGCGAGAAGGTGGCGGCAGGTGGATTGGCGGTCGCACTACGCTCGGCGCTCGAACAGCATGGTGGGCTCTGGTTCGGCTGGAGCGGTGCGACCAAGGCCGAGCCGGCGACCAGCGTGGAGCCCATGCGGCACGGCAAGGTCAGCTACGCCGTTACCGACCTGACCGAGGGCGAACGCCAGAGCTATTATCTCGGCTTCGCCAACCGGGCGCTCTGGCCATTGATGCACTACCGGCTCGGCCTGACCGAGTTCACCCGCGCCGACTATGCCGGCTATCTCGGCGTCAACCGCCGCTTCGCCCGGCTGCTGATCCCGCTGCTGAAGCCGGACGACGTCATCTGGATCCACGACTATCATCTGATTCCGCTCGCGGCCGAGCTGCGCCGGCGCGGCGTCACCAACCGCATCGGCTATTTCCATCACATTCCCTGGCCGCCGGCCGAAGTGTTCGGCTCCCTGCCCTTCTCATCGACCCTGATCAGCACGATGACGGCCTATGACCTCATCGGCCTGCAGACCCAGAACGACGTCGCCAACCTGATCGGTGGGCTGGTCGCGCTCTGCGGTGCCCGCCGCGACGGCAACCGGGTCAAGACCGGCCAGCGCGAAGCGGTGGTGCAGGCCTTCCCGATCGGCATCGATGTCGAGGCCTTCCGCAAGCTCGCCGCGGCGTCCGTGCGGGCGGCGACACAGCCGGTGCGGGCGACGACCGCACCGCTCGGCGACCGCAAGCTGGTGATCGGCGTCGACCGGCTCGACTACTCCAAGGGCATCGTTCAGCGGCTGGAGGCCTTCGGTACCTTCCTGCGCAACCACCCGGAACACCGCAGCAAGGTCGGCCTGTTGCAGATTGCGCCGCCCTCGCGCAGCGACGTGCCCGAATATGCCGAGCTCGACCGCATGTCGGACGAGGTCGCCGGCCGGCTCAACGCCGCGCTCGGCGAGTTCGACTGGACGCCGATCCGCGTGGTGAAGAAGGCCTATTCGCGCAGCGCCCTCGCTGGCCTCTACCGCCGCGCGCAGGTCGGGCTGGTGACGCCGATGCGCGACGGCATGAACCTCGTCGCCAAGGAATATGTCGCAGCGCAAAATCCCGATGATCCCGGGGTTCTGGTGCTGTCGCGCTTCGCCGGCGCAGCGCAGCAGCTCGGCGAGGCGCTGATCGTCAACCCCTTCGACACCCATGAGGTGGCCGAAGCGATCAGGACCGCGCTCGCCATGCCGAAATCGGAACGCCAGCGCCGCTTCGAGCGGCTCTATGCGACGATCTCCTCGACGGACATCGACTGGTGGACATCGCGCTATCTCGCCGCGCTCTCCGGGCTCGATATCCCCAGCGGCGACATCGTGCCGCCGGGGCGGCCGAAACCGCTGCGCAGCACACGCAAATCGGGCGCAGACAACAGGCCCGCACGCGTGGATACGCTCCCGCAAGCCTCCCGGCCGGTACACGGCAAGCGTGATCCGGTGCACGCGAAGGCCTTGCCGAACGCTCCCTCCGCTGGCTAGAAGCTCCTCGCCAAGGGGCAGCAGATCCCGGCTTTCGCTTGCGACTCAGCCGTTGCGGTGTCAGGTCTGCTGAGGGTATTCGGCTGGCGTGGCCGTGGAGGCGGGCGGAGGGCTTTGTTGATGCGAGGCGCACTCGGGGGATCGGGCGTGCTGCTGCGCCGTCTCCGCGAGGTGATGGCGGCGCCGGTCAGTCCGCAGGAGCGACTCGACAGGCTCGTCGTCGTGATCGCCGGCAACCTCGTGGCCGAGGTCTGCTCGGTCTATGTCCTGCGCGAAGACGGCTCGCTCGAACTCTACGCCACCGAAGGCCTCAATCGCGAGGCGGTCCACCTCACCACGATGCGCGCCGGCGAGGGCCTTGTCGGCCTGATCGCCAGCGAGGCGGAGCCGCTCGCGCTCTCCGACGCGCAGTCGCATCCGTCCTTCTCCTACCGCCCGGAGACCGGCGAAGAGATTTACCGCTCCTTCCTCGGCGTGCCGATCCTGCGCGGCGGCGCGGTGATGGGCGTGCTCGTCGTGCAGAACCGCGCCTCGCGCCTCTACAGCGAGGACGAGGTCGAATCGCTGCAGACCACGGCCATGATCATGGCCGAGATGATCGCGGCCGGCGGCCTGAAGGCGCTGTCGAAGCCCGGCGCGACCATCGGCCTCGACCGGCCGATCCACAGCATCGGCACCACGCTCGCCGACGGTGTCGGCCTCGGCCACGCCGTGCTGCACGAGCCGCGCGTCGCGATCACCAACCTGATCGCAGAGGACCCCGGCCGTGAGGTGCAGCGGCTGGAGGCCGCGATCGCGACGATGCGGCTGGCCATCGACGAACTGATCGAGCGCGGCGACGTCGCCCATACCGGCGAGCATCGCGACGTGCTCGAGACCTTCCGCATGTTCGCGCACGATCAGGGCTGGCTCCGGCGCATGCGCGAGGTGGTGATGACCGGCCTCACCGCCGAGGCCGCGGTCGAGCGCGTCCAGTCGGACACCCGCGCCAAGATGCTGCGCCAGACCGACCCTTATCTGCGCGAGCGCCTGCACGATCTCGACGACCTCGCCAACCGGCTGCTGCGGACGCTGGTCGGCAAGTCGAACGGCGTGACGCGCGAGGAATTGCCCGAGAACGCCATCCTGATCGCGCGCTCGATGGGGCCGGCGGCGCTGCTCGACTATGATCGCCGGCATCTGCGCGGCGTGATCCTCGAGGAAGGCGGACCGACCAGCCATATCGCCATCGTGGCCAGGGCGCTCGGCATCCCCGCCGTCGGCGAGATCGCCAATGCAACGGCGCTGATCCAGGCCGGTGACGCCGTCATCGTCGACGGCCAGGCCGGCGAGGTGCAGATCCGGCCGCAGCCCGACGTCGAGAACGCCTACAAGGACAAGGCGCGCCTGCGGGCCCGCAAGCAGGAGCAGTACCGCAAGCTCAAGACGCAGGCCTCGGTGACGAAGGACGGCGTCGAGATCCAGCTGCAGATCAATGCCGGCCTGCTCGTCGACATGGCCAATCTGGAAGAGACCAATGCCTCCGGCGTCGGCCTCTTCCGCACCGAGCTGCAGTTCATGGTGGCACAGCACATGCCGACGACCGCCGAGCAGCAGGCGCTCTACGGCGCCGTGCTCGAAGTCGCGAACGGCCGCCCGGTGACCTTCCGGACGCTCGACATCGGCGGCGACAAAGTGCTGCCCTATATGGAGCGGCTCGAGGAGGAGAACCCGGCGCTGGGCTGGCGCGCCATCCGCATCGGCCTCGACCGGCCGCGGCTGCTGCGTGCACAGGTCCGGGCATTGCTGCGCGCCGGCGCCGGCCGCGACATGAAGATCATGCTGCCCATGGTCGCGACGGTGAACGAGTTCCTGCGCGCCCGCCTGCTGGTGCGGCGCGAGCTTGCCATGCTTGAGCGCGACGGCCGCCAGGGGCCGGCGAGCCTGAAGCTCGGCGTCATGGTCGAGGTGCCTTCGCTGCTGTTCGAGCTACCCGAGATCGCGCGCGAGGCCGACTTCCTCTCGATCGGCACCAACGACCTGATGCAGTTCCTGTTCGCAGCCGACCGCGAGAACAAGCGCGTCTCCGAGCGCTTCGACCCGCTCTCCGCCGCCGGCCTGCGGGCGCTGCGCAATATCGTCGACGAAGCCGGCAAGGCTGACTGCCCGGTGACCGTCTGCGGCGAGATGGGCGGCAAGCCGATCGAGACGCTGGCGCTGATCGCGCTCGGCTATCGCTCGTTCTCGATGTCGGCGGCCTCGGTCGGCCCGGTCAAGGCGATGCTGCGTGCGCTCGATGCCAGCAAGGCCCGCCAGCGCCTCGACGCCTGGCTCTCCTCCTCCGACGGCGCGGCCAGCCTGCGCCCGCTGCTTGCCGCGCTCGCCGCCGAGATGAAGGTGCCGGTCTAGCGACGCTTCACCCGCTGTCCGCGCCCGCCTCCTTTTTCAGCTCAAGATCGTTTCCGCATCATGTCGCTCCAGCTCCCGCAAGACCGCCTCGACTCGATTGTCGCCCGCCATGCCGCGGCCAGCGACGCCATCAACCATGCGACCGAGGCGAGCCGCGTCGTCGAATTGGCGAAGGAGCTGGCCGAGCTCGACCCGGTAGTTGCGGCGATCGCAGCCTGGCGGAAAGCACAATCCGGGCTGGAGGAAGCGCTCGCTCTGATCGACGATCCCGCCACCGATGCCGAGATGCGCGACCTCGCCTATGAGGAGCGTGACGCCGCCAGGGCAGAGATCGAAGAGCGCGCCCGCGAGATCCTGATCGCGCTCCTGCCCAAGGATGCAGCCGACGAGCGCGGCGTCATCCTCGAACTCCGCGCCGGCACCGGCGGCGACGAGGCCTCGCTCTTCGCCGGCGATCTCCTGCGAATGTATCAGCGCTACGCCGCCGGCAAGGGCTGGAGCGTCGACATCCTGACCGAGAGCGAGGGCACGGTCGGCGGCTTCAAGGAGGTCATCGCCGAGATCGCCGGCAAGGGCGTCTATGCCAGGCTCAAATACGAATCCGGGGTGCACCGTGTGCAGCGCGTGCCCGACACCGAGGCGAGCGGGCGCATCCACACCTCGGCGGCGACCGTCGCCATGCTGCCGCTCGCTGGCGAGGTCGACGTCACGCTCGACGAGAAGGACCTGCGCATCGATACGATGCGGGCCCAGGGCGCCGGCGGCCAGCACGTCAACAAGACCGAGTCGGCGGTCCGCCTGACCCATATCCCGACCGGCATCGTCGTGCTGGTCCAGGACGAGCGCTCGCAGCACAAGAACAAGGCGCGCGCCTACGAGCTGATGCGGGCCAAGCTCTACGACATGGAACGCAGCCGCGCCGACGCCGAGCGCTCGGCCGATCGGCGCTCACAGGTCGGCTCCGGCGACCGCTCCGAGCGCATCCGCACCTATAATTTCCCGCAGGGGCGCATCACCGACCACCGCATCAACCTGACGCTCTACAAGCTCGACGAGATGATGCAGGGGCTCGTCCTCGACGAGATCATCGACGCGTTGACGGCCCAGCGCCAGGCCGAGCTGCTGGCCGAGCAGGGCAGTGTGTGAAACCTTCGTCTCTCTCGCGCGTTCTGGACGCACCGACCGTTCCCATGGGGAGGATAGAGAGATGAAAGCCCTGTTCAGCGCCATTGCCCTCGCCGCCGCCGTCGCCTTCGTGCCGGCATCTGTCGGCGCGCAGGAGCGGACCGCCAAGAAGATCCTCAGCGGCCAGCCGGCGACGCTCCACAACGCCAAGACCGAGTCACAGGCGCGGCGCGATTGTCAGCGTCAGTATCGCGGCGCTAAGGAGAGCAAGTCCGGACTGCGGATCAAGATGACGGAATGCATCCGAGAGGGGATGCAGGGCAACTGACCGGCCGCGTGCCGGCCCAAGGATACGCTTGAGCGGCACTGCCAGACCGACCGATCAGAACGCGCCCGTTGCCGTACCGGCAGCGGGCGAAGCTGTGTCCGCTGCCAGGAAAACGGTCGCGCTGGCCTTGAAGCGCGCCGGCATAGCCGATTTCACCTTCGAGGCCCGTATCCTGATCGAGGACCTCGCCGGGGACGGTGCCGCCCTCGATGGCGCCGCCGCCGCGCGGTTGAGCGATGCCCTCGCACGCCGCCTCGCCGGCGAGCCGCTCTGGCGCATCCTCGGCGCCCGCGAGTTCTGGGGCCTGAGCTTTGCGCTCTCGCCAGGCACGCTGGAGCCGCGACCGGACAGCGAGACCCTGATCGAGGCGGCAATCAGCCATCTCGCTGCGCGCCGGCACGAGGCACTGCGCGTTCTCGATCTCGGCACTGGTACCGGTTGCCTGCTGATCGCGACGCTGCGCGAGTTTCCGCGAGCGACCGGGCTTGGGATCGACCTGTCGCCCGATGCGGTCGCGACAGCGACCAGCAACGCCGCACGCAATGGTGTCGCCCAGCGTGTCACCTTCGCCCATGGCAACTGGACAACTGGGGTCGACGAGCGTTTCGATCTCATCCTGTCGAACCCGCCCTATATCGGCAGCGACGAGATCGCCGATCTCGACCGGAACGTGCGCGAGCACGATCCGCTTCTCGCCCTCGATGGCGGCCCGGACGGGCTTACCGCCTATCGCGCGCTCGCCGCCGCCCTGCCCGGCCATCTGAAGCCCGGAGGCCTCGCTATCCTGGAGATCGGAGCCGGACAGGAGGAAGCGGTCGTCGCGCTGATGACGCAGGTCGGCCTGCGTCATCAGGAGTCCCGGCGCGATCTTGGCGGCCATATTCGCGCCCTCGTCTTCGGACATAGTCCCTGAACGGTGCACAGCAAGCTGCGCGAATTCGCTTGGAAGAAGCCGCAAAACCAGCTATGCACGCATGGTCTTGAAGACAGTGTCGACAGCACATGAGCCTTGGCCAAGGTACGCAAAGCGGACTAGGCACTCGGATCACTGCGAGAATCGACGTTACTGACATAGCGAGACCGAGGCTTCGAGTGCGCGAGATCGCCGTTCGGAGGCGGAGCCGACAAGGCTTCTTTGGAAAGAGCGCGTGAAGACCCATATCGGCGCAGAGCCCTTTCAGGTCGAGTTCCTTACGCACGGCGTCGCAACCCGCCGCGCGTCGCGGCGCGCATGACGGCCTCACGGTTGCTTAGAATGAACAGAACGCGAGACAGACGCGAATGAGACCAGGTCAGAACCGGCGCATGCGCGGCCGTAACAACAATAATAACAACAATAACAACGGCAACCGGAAATCTCCGAACCCATTGCAGCGGAGCTACGAGTCGAACGGTCCGGACGTCAAGGTCCGGGGTACGGCACAGCATGTCGCTGAGAAATATCTGCAGCTTGCCCGCGACGCCCAATCTTCCGGCGACCCGGTTGCAGCCGAGAACTATTTCCAGCACGCCGAGCATTACTATCGCATCCTGCTCGCAGCGCAGGAGCAGATGACGCAGCAGTTCGGCCACACATTCCAGCCCAACCGCGCCTTTGTCGAAGATGCCGACGAGCAGGAAGAAGAGGGCGACGAGGAAGGCGGCTTCCAGGGCGGCTTGCCTCAGGGCGAGCGCCAGCACAACGGCATCAACGGCCATGGCGGCCAAAGCGAGGACGGTGAAGGCGGCCAGAACAATGGCCAGCGCTTCGACCGGCCGCAGCGCCAGGACCGACCGGATCGCAACTTCGACCGCAACGGCAACGGCCCGCGCCGTTTCGATCGTAACGACCGCCAGGATCGTGGCGACCGTCAGGACCGGGGCGAGCGCCGCTTCGAACGGCATGATGGCCAGAATGGTTCCTACCTGCCGCGCCCCGAGGCCCAGCCCGGAGCCGAGCAGCCGGATATCGCGCCGGTCCAGCAGCAGAGCGAGCGTCGCTTCGAGCGGCCGGAACGCCAGGAGCGCCAAGACAGGCCGCCGCGCGGCGAGCGTCCTTCGCGCCGTGACCGCGACGAGGCGCGTGCCAGCAACAGCAATGAAGAGCAGGACGCCCCGGCGGGATTGCCAGCCTTCCTGACCACCCCGACCCGCGTGCCGATCGCGATCGCCGAGGAAACCGAGGCTCCGGTCGCTGCCGCGGCTCCAGTGGACGCCGCCGAGGAAGCACCGACCGAAACTGCCGAGAAGCCCAAGCGTCCCCGCGCCCGCCGGCGTTCGCCGCGCGAAGTGATGGACGCGCTCGGCAACGATGCCGGTGAGACCCCGGCGGAGTAATCTCGCCGAATAACGAGACTGACCGAGAGGGCCCGCAAGGGCCCTCTTGCTGTTTCAGGCGACGCCAAGCGCCGCCGGCTCACTCGCTTCGACCAGGGTCAGCCGTTCGCCCTCGCTGAGCGTTCCGCCAGTGATGATCCGGCAATAGATGCCGCAATCGACATGGCCGTAGCCCTTCATCAGCGCTTTCGGGATCTGCAGGTCGCGCGCGCCTGTCACCGGGTCGACATTGGTCGCGGCGCAGCGCTCGATCCGCTTGATCACCTGGAGCCGCAGGCCTGACGGCGCGACGAGTTCGCGATCCGCCAGATCAAGCTCAGCCCAGGCCGGCAGATCCTCGACCATGACGTTGCCGCGGAAGCGCAGCGGATCGACCGGCACGCCAAGGCGGCCCTCGAGATCTGCGACGCTGGCGAGGTTGATGATCGAGACGAAGCCCGAGCGCGAATCGGTGAAACGGTAGCCCTTCGGCGCCGTGAGCAGGCGCGGCTCCCCACGCAACTCGTCCGGCATGAAGGCCTTGAAGAAGGCAGTGAGGCTCGTCCGGCCTGCTTCCGTTTCGGTGGCGATCCGGGTCTCCGCGCCGTCATGGCCGATGACGATATCGCCGCTGCCATCATCGTAGCGCGTGCGCAGGCGCGCCAGCGATTCGTTGCGCATCAGCATCAGGTACTTGATCTTCGGCTGGTGCACCGGCTCGGCCGGGTCGAAGCCGGAGGAGCCGTTCTCGATGGCGAAGAGCCGGTCGCCGGGGAAGTAGCCACCGGTCGGCAATTCGGCCCGGCTCAGCCGCTCCGGCGACAGGCCCTTGACCGGATAGCGATACAGCGAAGCGACGCGCATAGGCTCTGCCCTTCCGATTGCGAGGCGGCGGAACCTGCCATGCCGGATTCCGAGATGCTACCGCCGCCATCATCACATTCGGTGAAAGATTGCATCGATCCGATCAATGCGACTGCTCCGCGCCCTCTTCGGCCTCCTCGTCCAGGATCGAACGTTGGCAGCCCCAGCCGGAGAGCACGTCGTCGATCGCATCGGCGACGAAGAAGCGGGCGGCGTCGCGCTCATAGCCTTCGGCGAGGAGGCGGTCATAGTCGGTATGGCTGTGCCGGACATGGGAGCCGAGCGCGAGCCAGAGCGCGGTCGAAGGCGGCAACGCCTTCATCTGGGCCCGACCGGCGAGCGCCAATACCGTCTCGGCATCGAGCAACGGGATGCCGGGCGCGAGTGCCCGCAGGGCCTTGCGAATCGCCTGTTGCCGCTTGGTGCCGACCATGGAAGCAGGCTGGGCGCAGCCTTTGACAAAGGTCAACGCCAAAGCAGCGCCCTCCCCCTTCCGTTGCGCGAAAGCAACACTATCTCTTGGGGCGAAGGGCTGCCCGTCAGGGGGCCCTATCCTGATGAAAGCAGCCGGCTCCGCCGCTTCGGGGCGCGACCGGCGGGCGGAGGCAATTGAATGAACATCGAGAAATATACCGACCGGGCGAAGGGTTTCCTGCAGGCCGCGCAGACGATCGCGATGCGTGAGGGCCATCAGCAGTTCACGCCCGAGCATCTGCTGAAAGCATTGCTCGACGACAGCGAAGGCATGGCTTCCGGCCTGATCGATCGGGCTGGCGGACAGTCGCGGCAGGCCAGGCAGCTGGTCGACTCAGGCCTCGCCAAGCTCCCCAAGGTGAGCGGCGCGGGTGCGTCGAGCCTGCATCTGACGCCTGCGCTGGCGCGCGTCTTCGATACCGCCGAGAAGGCTGCCGACAGGGCCGGCGACTCCTTCGTCACGGTCGAGCGGCTGCTGCTCGCGCTGGCGATCGAGAAGGACAGCGAGGCCGGCAAGATCCTGGCCAAGGCCGGCGTCACGCCGCAGGGCCTCAATGCCGCGATCGAGGCGATCCGCAAGGGCCGCACCGCCGACTCGGCCTCTGCCGAGCAGGGCTATGACGCGCTGAAGAAGTACGCACGCGACCTCACCGCCGCAGCGCGCGACGGCAAGCTCGACCCGGTGATCGGCCGCGACGAGGAAATCCGCCGCACCATCCAGGTGCTGAGCCGGCGCACCAAGAACAATCCCGTGCTGATCGGCGAGCCCGGCGTCGGCAAGACCGCCATCGCCGAGGGCCTCGCGCTACGTATCGTCAATGGCGACGTGCCCGAGAGCCTGAAGGACAAGGAATTGCTCGCCCTCGACATGGGCTCACTGATCGCCGGCGCGAAATATCGCGGCGAGTTCGAGGAGCGGCTGAAGGCCGTGCTCTCCGAGGTCTCGGCCGCAGCGGGTGGCGTCATCCTGTTCATCGACGAGATGCACACCCTGGTCGGCGCCGGCAAGACCGATGGCGCCATGGACGCGTCCAACCTGCTGAAGCCTGCACTCTCGCGCGGCGAGCTGCATTGCGTCGGCGCGACCACGCTCGACGAGTACCGGAAATATGTCGAGAAGGATGCGGCGTTGGCGCGGCGCTTCCAGCCCGTCTTCGTCGACGAGCCGACGGTCGAGGACACGATCTCGATCCTGCGCGGCCTGAAGGAGAAGTACGAGCAGCACCACCGCGTGCGCATCACCGACTCGGCGCTGGTCTCGGCCGCGACACTGTCGAACCGCTACATCACCGACCGCTTCCTGCCGGACAAGGCGATCGACCTCGTCGACGAGGCCTCGGCGCGCCTGCGCATGCAGGTCGATTCCAAGCCGGAGGAGCTCGACTCGATCGATCGCGAGATCGTCCGGCTGAAGATCGAGCAGGAAGCGCTGAAGAAGGAAAGCGATGCCGGCTCGAAGGAGCGGCTGAAGCGGCTGGAGTCCGAGCTTTCCGAGCTCGAGGCGCGCTCGGCGGCGATCACCGCGACCTGGAAGGCCGAGAAGGACAAGCTCGGCCAGGCGGCGGAGATCAAGACCAAGCTCGACAACGCCCGCAACGAGCTCGCTCAGGCGCAGCGCAAGGGCGAGTACCAGCGTGCCGGCGAGCTCGCCTATGGCGAGATCCCGCAACTCGAGAAGGCGCTCGCCGAGATCGAGGCCAAGGGCGACACCTCCGGCATGGTCGAGGAAGCCGTGACGCCGGACCATGTCGCGCAGGTCGTCAGCCGCTGGACCGGCGTGCCGGTCGACAAGATGCTGGAGGGCGAGAAGGAGAAGCTCCTGCATATGGAGCAGAGCCTCGCCAACCGTGTCGTCGGCCAGGCGGAAGCGGTCGAGGCCGTCTCCAAGGCGGTCAGGCGCGCCCGCGCCGGCCTGCAGGACCCGAACCGGCCGATAGGCTCGTTCATGTTCCTCGGCCCCACCGGTGTCGGCAAGACCGAGCTGACCAAGGCGCTGGCGTCATTCCTGTTCGACGACGAGACGGCGATGGTCCGGCTCGACATGTCCGAATACATGGAGAAGCACTCGGTCAGCCGGCTGATCGGCGCGCCTCCCGGCTATGTCGGTTATGAGGAAGGCGGTGCGCTGACCGAGGCGGTCCGGCGCCGGCCCTATCAGGTCGTGCTGTTCGATGAGGTCGAGAAGGCGCATCCGGACGTGTTCAACGTCCTGCTGCAGGTTCTCGATGACGGGCGGCTGACCGACGGCCAGGGCCGTACGGTCGACTTCCGCAACGTCTTGATCATCATGACCTCGAACCTCGGTTCGGAGTATCTGGTGAACCAGCCCGAGGGCCAGGACAGCGACGCCGTGCGCGACGAGGTGATGGGCGTAGTGCGCCACGCCTTCCGGCCAGAGTTCCTGAACCGGATCGACGACATCATCCTGTTCCATCGCCTGCGGCGGTCGGATATGGGCGCGATCGTCGACATCCAGATGGCGCGTCTGGGCAAGCTGCTCGTCGATCGCAAGATCGCGCTCGACCTGTCCGAGGACGGACGCGACTGGCTGGCGGAGAAGGGCTACGACCCCGCCTATGGCGCACGCCCGCTGAAGCGCGTGATCCAGAAGTCAGTGCAGGACCCGCTGGCAGAGCTTTTGCTCTCGGGCGCGATCCGCGACGGCGAGACCGTGCCGGTCACGGTCGGGCCAGCCGGGCTGATGCTCGGCGAGTTCACCGCCGCGAGCGAGAGCCGGCCGGCCGGTGTGGCGCTGAACTGAGCTTTCTCTCGGTCATAAAAAACCAAGGGCGCCGCACGAGCGGCGCCCTTTTTCTTTCTAGGGCGTCATTCTCGGTCGCAGCGAAGCGTAGAGCCGAGAATCTCAGGACCAGAAGGCGTTAAACGGAATCTTCCTCTCGCTGAGATGCTCGGGTCAAGCCCGAGCATGACGCGCCTTGGCCTCACTCCATCCGAGCCGCCGTGCGCATCACCGCCAGCGCGAGCGTCTGCGCCGCCGGGACGATGCTATCGACCTCGAGGAACTCGTCCGGCGTATGGGCCATCCCGCCGACCGGACCGACACTGCACAAAGTCGGGCAGCCCTGCGCCGCAGTGAAGCCGGAATCAGCGCAGCCGCCGGTGTATTCGGCCGTCACCGCGATCCCCAGGCCCGCAGCCGCTTCACGATAGGTGTCGTAGAGCAGGAGCGAATCCGGCGTCTGCTCCAGCGGGTGGAACTCGCCCTTGATGATCAGCTTGGCCGAGGTGCCCTCAACCACCGGCGTCTCGACGATCTCGCGGATCGCCTCGACCAGTTCCTCGCGCTGCGCCGCCGTCTTGTAGCGCAGGTCGATCTCGCACCAGGCCGAGGGAGCAATCGTGTTGACGGTCTGGCCGCCGCCGATCAGGCCGACATTGACGGTCACGCCGGCCTGAAGATCGGTCAGCCCCTGCAGCTGTGGGATCTTGTGGCCGAGGTCGACGATAGCCGAGACGCCCTTCTCGTAGTTCGCGCCGGAATGCGCTGCCTTGCCGAGGAATTCGGCGCGCATGAAGACACCGCCCTTGCGGCCCGATGTGATCGACTGCCTGTGGTCGCGGCCATAGTCGGTGCCGGTGGGCAGCCGGCTCGGCTCGGCATTGAAGACGCAACGCGACTCGCGGGCGGCAGCCTCGATCACCGGGCGCGAGGATGGCGAGGCGATCTCCTCGTCACTGGTGGTCAGCATCATCAGCGGCGCCTTGAGGCCGCCATTGGCGGCGAAGGCGGCGGCGACGAAGGCCTCGATGACGAGGCCGGCCTTCATGTCGGCGACCCCTGGCCCATAGGCACGTCCATCGCGGATGGTGAAGGGCCGGCGCGTCGGCTCGCCCTCGGGGAAGACGGTGTCGCGATGACCGAGCAGCAGGACGGGCCGCTGGTCGTTGGCGGTCGGATTGGGCAGGCGCGCCTTGACCGCGTCGCCATAGCGAGCGTCAGGCACGATCTCGACGGAGAGCCCGTTCGCCTCGTGGAACCGCGCCAGGACCTGGCCGGCCCGGTCGACACCGGCCTTGTCGTAAGAGCCCGAGTCGGTGTCGACCATCTCGCGCAGCAGATCGATCATCGCCTGCTTGCGCTCGCCGAGCCAGGCGAGGATGCGGGCTTCTTCCTGTGTCGTGTCGGTCATGGTCGCTTCCGGGATCAAGTGGCATCGACGAGCTTAGCCAAGCTGTCCCGGCGACGATAGAAGAGGCGCGCAAACCCGGCAGACCTCCGGCGCGGCACAGACCGCATGCATGGATCTCCGCATCCGGGCAGGCTTGGTTAAGCGAAAATTCAGCGAGAGGAGACAGGCTGCACGCGGGGGATTGGCCTATCGACTGCCGCTGGCCGTCTCCGGACCGCGTGCTCACAGGCCATCATCCGCATGCAGACAGATTCCGCCGCCACCTATCTGACGCAGCTGCGTTTGCGCGTCGGCGGCGCTCTGACCTTGCTGCTCTGGCTTTTGGTGCCGGCAACGGCGCTGGCCTCCTTTGTAGCAGGCAGGATCGAACCGCTTCCACCCCTGCTGATCACACTCGGGCTGGCGGCCTTCGCAACCCTGGCATGGCGGCGCGACCCGACCGGCACGGCAACGCAGATCATCCTGTCGCTCGCCGCGACCGGCAGCGCGCTCGCCCTCACCCATGTGCTGGAGGGAGCGGAGTGGCACGAGGCAGGCCATGCGGTGCTGCTGATCATGCTGACGCTGTCGGCCGGCTGGTGCGCCTGGCAGCCACTCGTGGCCGTCACGGTCATGGCGCTAGGGCACGTGGCCGTCATCGAGACGACATCGCCGCAAGCCGGCATCTCCCTTCAAGACGACAGCCTCTTCTTTGCCTGCGTGGTCATCCAGCTCTGCCTGCTGCTCTGGATCACACGGCAACAGGTCAGGACGCTCGCAACTGCTGGAGACATGGCCGCAGATGCACGCCGGGACGCCACCGCACAGGCCGAAGAACTGCACCAGGCGCAACTGCACGACATGGAGCGCGAGGCGGCTCGCCGCACGGCAACCCAGAACATCGTCGCCAGCTTCAACACGCAGTTCCTCGCTACGCTCGAGACCGTGCTGCAGAACATCCGCGATCTGAAGGCGCGCGCCGCCGCCCTGAACGAGATCGCCAACATCGCCAATGGCGAGGTCACCGCCGTGGCCTCGACCTCGGAGGAATCCTCGCGCAACGTCTCGGACGTCGCCGCGGCAACCGAGCAGCTCTCGACCGCGATCACGTCGATCGACCGCCAGCTCGCCACCACCCAGACACTGGTTGCCGACATGAACGACAGCGCCCACACCACCTCGGGCACCGTCGATATCCTCGACCAGGCGGTCCAGCGCATCGACGGCATCGTCGCCCTGATCCGCGGCATCGCCGCGCAGACCAACCTGCTGGCACTCAATGCGACGATCGAAGCCGCCCGCGCCGGGGATGCCGGCAAGGGCTTTGCCGTCGTCGCCGGTGAGGTGAAGAGCCTGTCGCACCAGACCGCGCTTGCGACGCAGGACATTGCCGGGCAGATCGCCGAGATCAAGCAGGCCACGGCCGGCGTGGTCGAGACAATCGCCAGGCTGACCGCCGGCATGGCCGACATGGGCGAGCGCACGCTCTCGATCGCCGCGGCGCTGGAAGAACAAGGGCAGATGACGCATGTCATCAGCCGCAGCATCGCCGAGGTCGCGACCGGCACGGAATATCTGGCGCAGACCACCAACAATATCCGTGGTTCGGCCAATCAGACCCATGAGGTCGCCGGTGCCGTGTTGAACTCGGCCACCGCGCTCGAAGGCAAGGCCGAGGAACTCGAGACGACGGTGCACCAGTTCCTGCAGCGCGTCTCGGCCGCCTGATCGGCGCCTAGAGCGTACCGATTTCACGAGGAACTACCGCCGTCATCCTGGGCGAGCGGAGCTCGGCCCGGGATCCATCGTAGGGCGCCGGAGCCCTCCGATGGATCCCGGAGCTGTGCGGCTTCGCCGCTTGTCCAGGATGACGACGTGGTCCCGAGTAGAACCCGCCCCTTCAGGCAGCCACTTCGCTTACGTGGGCTCCGAGATAGGCGATGGCAGCCGCGACGCCGCCATTGCCATGCGGAATGCCCTTCGCCTGCAGCGCCATCTCGACCGCGCTCAGGCTGCCCAGCACCATCGGCGCATTGACATGGCCCATATGGGCGATGCGAAAGGCCTTGCCGGCGAGATCGCCGATGGCAATGCCGAGGGTCACGCCGCAGATTTGCTGCGCATAATCGGTGATGGCGGCCGGATCGCCGTCGACGAGGATCGTGGTGACCGAAGGGGCGCGCTGCGCCGGCTCGACGACATTGAAGCTCAGCACCTGGCCTTCTGCCCATTTCGACATGGCGGCCTGCGTCGCAGCCGCCAGCAAGGCGTGGCGCCGCCAGACAGCGTCGAGGCCCTCGGTGAGGATCATGTCGAGCGCGGCGCGCAGGCCGAACATCAGATGCTCGGGCGGCGTGCCGCAATGCTTCATGTAAAGCAACGGGTTCAGGCGCGCGGTCCAATCCCAATAGGGCGTGCGCATCGTGGCGCGCTCATGCGCATGCAGCGCCTTGCCGTTGGCGGCGACGAAGGCGAGGCCCGGCGGCGTCATCAGGCCCTTCTGCGAAGCCGACATCGCCACGTCGACGCCCCAGGCATCCATCTCGAACGGCATGCAGCTGATCGAGGCGACACCGTCGACCATGTAGAGCGCCGGGTGGCCGGCGGCATCGATGGCACGGCGGATCGCCGGGATATCGTTGACCACGCCCGAGGCGGTGTCGATCTGGACCGTCAGGATCGCCTTGATCGTGTGGTCCTTATCCTGCCGCAGGCGCTCCTCGACCGCAGCGGGGTCGACCGCCGCGCGCCAGGAACCGGCGAGCACCTCGACATCGGCCCCCATGAACCTTGCCGTCTCGCCCCAGCCAATGGCGAAGCGGCCGCTGGCGAGCACCAGGATCTTGTCGCCGCGCGCGAGGACATTGGTGAGCGCCGCCTCCCAGCCACCATGGCCGTTGGCGGCGTAGAGGAAGGTTTCGCCCGTCGTGCGGAAGATCGCCTTGAGATCGCCCAGCAGGGTCTCAGTCAGATCGACGATCGTCTTCGAGGAGAGTTCCTCGGCGGGCCGCATCATAGCCTGCAGCACACGATCGGGAACATTGGTCGGGCCCGGCATCGCCAGCAGAGCCCGGCCATTGGCGACACTCATGGAAAACTCCCGCTTTATGCGCTGCGCCGATCGCGATGAGCCGGCAGCCCGACGCCGCGATGCATAAACCTTGCTAACAGTGCAGAAATCCTTGCCCGCGACCGCTCAGCGGCGCGCTTCGGCCGCCATGCGGACGGCAAAGCCGGCAAGCATCGTCGCCATTAGCCAGCGCTGCACCAGCGCCCAGAACGGACGCGTGCGCAGGAAGATGGCGATGCCACCCGCGGCGAAGGTGATCAGCGTGTTGACGCTGACCGAAACGATGATCTGGATGAAGCCGAGGATGATCGACTGCGCCAGCACGCTGCCGGCGGCCGGATCGATGAACTGCGGCAGCAGCGCCAGATAGAACATCGCGATCTTCGGATTGAGCAGGCTGGTCAGGAAGCCCATCGCAAAAAGCTTGCGCGGGCCGTCATGCTTGAGCTCGCGAACATGGAAGGGCGAGCTGCCGCCGGGCCGGACCGCCTGCCAGGCGAGCCAGAGCAGGTAGGCCGCACCGGCGAGCCGCAGCGCGTCATAGGCGAAGGGCACGGCAAAGAGCAGCGCAGTGATGCCGAAGGCGGCGCAGACGACATAGAAGACGAAGCCGAGCGCGATGCCGCCGAGCGAGATCAGTCCGGAGGCCGGCCCCTGCGAGATCGAACGCGAGATCAGGTAGATCATGTTCGGCCCGGGTGTCAGCACCATGCCGAACGCGAGCAGGATGAAGGCGATCAGATTGGTCGTGTCGATCATGGCGCGCTCCGGCGTCGAGGTGCAGGACCATGGCATTGCCGGCGAAACGACCGCAAGGCGCGGAGCATGACGCTGCTGCATCGCCGCCATCCCGCACCAGACGTCCTTGGCAGCAGGTGGCGGGAACGAGTCAGCATCTGCCGGGTTCATGGCGCAGCATCTCGGGGGATCCGCGCCATGACCTTGTTCAGCCGCCTGCTCTATTCCGGCATCGCCGGCTCCTTGCTGCTGGCGTCCTTACTGCTGATGGCGGTCGCGATCTCGCGCACCTTCACCGGCTTCCGAACCGGCGAAGGCGCACTCGACACCATGCTCGACGGGATCGGGCTGGTGATCATCGCGGTCGCCGTCGCCGATGTCGGCAAGTTCCTGTTCGAGGAAGAGGTCATCGCCGACCGCGAACTGCGGCGTCCGGCGGAAGCTCGCGGCTCACTGACCAAGTTCATGACGATCATCATCGTCGCGCTCAGCCTGGAATCGCTGGTGCTGATCACCAAGTCGGCGCGCGACAAGCCGGCCGACATCCTGTTCCCGGCGCTGCTGATGCTGGTGGCGGTGGCCGCACTCGTGGGGCTCGGCCTGTTCCAGAAGCTCAGCCAGCATGCGACGGCGGCGATCCCCGACGATGTCGGGGATGACGAGGGCGAAAGCGAGCCGGACGAACCCGCGAGGGGAAGACTCCAGCGGCCAAAACGGCGAACAGCCTAGCCCTAGGCCGGCTTCAGCCGCGCACATCGACCAGCATCAGGTCGGTATCATCTGGCTTCGCCCCCGCCGCCGTCAGCATGGCATGAACCTGGCCGCGATGATGGGTCTGGTGATTGAAGAAGTGCATGACGAGCACCGGCGCCTGCATCGTCATCTCGCTGCTCGTCAAACCGGAGAACCAGGTCACATTTCCTGAGAGCCATTCTG
Source organism: Allobosea sp. NPDC055332 (assembly GCF_053645455.1). Classification (NCBI taxonomy): domain Bacteria; kingdom Pseudomonadati; phylum Pseudomonadota; class Alphaproteobacteria; order Hyphomicrobiales; family Alloboseaceae; genus Allobosea; species Allobosea sp. NPDC055332. The sequence continues at coordinate 1,249,133 of NZ_JBSHMO010000002.1, forward strand.
GCGAGATGCCTTCCGCCCAGTGCAGGATCGTCTCGTCGAAGGTACGGCGCGCGACCACAAGCTCCTGCCAGTCCTCGATCATCGTCGAAGACTCGCGATTAGGCACGCTCGGCTTCGGCGTCCCGGCAAAGCGCGACAGCCAGGTCTGATCGGCCCAGAGCAGATGGCAGAAGGTGCCGTGGATCGAGCGGAAGAAGGCGCCGCGGTCCTGCCGGCGCGCCTCGTCGCTGAGCGTGTCGGCCGCCTCGTAAAGGCTGCGGTTCTGCCAGCGATTATAGCGCGCCATGGTCGGGACATAGGCCGTGTCGATCATGACGCGCACTCCCCTTCAGATGATGTTCGCCTCTCGCAACGGCTTCCCGGCAACGATGCGCTCATGGCCGAGATCGGCGAGATCGAGCGTAAGGTAACGGCCGTTGACGATATGCTCGGCGAGACCACGGCCGACCGCCGGGGATTGCTGCAGGCCGTGGCCGGAGAAGCCGTTGGCGAGGTAGAGATTGGGCACGCCGACGGCAGGGCCGAGGATGGCGTTGCCGTCGAGGCCGTTCATATCATAGGGGCCAGCCCAGGCGCGGCCGGGCTTGATCGCCTCGAAGGCGGGCACGCGATGGGCAAGCGGCGCCCAGACGTATTCCTCGAAGAACGACCAGTCGACATCCTCGACATCGGCGTCGCTCTCGACCCATTCGCGGTCGAGCTCTTCCGGCGGCGAGGAGCCGCAGATGAACATCTGCCCCTCGCTGCCGCGCTTCCCTTCCGGGCGGACATAGGCGCCGGAGGTGTCGATCAGCAGGGGGCAATTGTCGACCTCGCCCTTACAGGTGAAGCTGTAGACATAGCGCTTCATCGACTTCACGGGGATGGCGACGCCGGCGGTCGCGGCGAGCTTGGCGCCATGGGTACCCGAGGCGTTGACCGCCGCAGCGCAGGCGATGCGGCTGCCATCGGCCAGCTCGACGCCGGTGACGCGGCCGCCCTCGACGACATAGCCGGTGACCTCACCCTGGCGGTATTCGACGCCGAGCGAACGCGCCTTCTTGCGGAAGGCCTGCAGCAGAGCCCAGCCGTCGAACCAGCCCTCGCCACTGACTCCATAGGTGCCGCAAATGAGATCTGAAGTATTCAGCCAGCTAAATTTGTTGCGCAGCATTTCTGCAGCATAAAGCGCGACATCGGCGCCTTCCTGTTGTTGAAGCGCTTGATTTTGCTGGAGAACGCTGCGTCCTTCATCGCCGGCGACATAGAGATAGCCACCCTCGTGCAGATCGATCGAGGGCGCCTCGCCATCGACTGCAAGATGCTGGCCGATATTGCGCAAAAACTCGATGCCGAAGAGCGAGACACGGATGTTCACCGCGCTGGAGAATTGCTGGCGGATCGAGGCGGCCGAGAGTGCCGAGGCCGAAAGCCGATAGGTCGGATCCTTCTCGACGACGATGACCTTGCCCTTGAAGCCGGGGTCACTGGCGAGATGGTAGGCGACGGAGGAGCCGATCGCGGCGCCCCCCACGATGACGATGTCGGCCGAGCCTGTAGCGGAAGACATGAGTGACCTGCGCGAGCGGTGGTTCGTGATCTCAGCGCATGAATGACGCCTCAACCGGCGCTTGTCGAGAGGCTAGCTCGTCTCTCCGCATTCGCCGAGCAGCCAGTCGCGGAAGGCGATCACCGCCGGCAAGCTCGCCTTGGCCTCGGGGTAGACGAGATAATAGCCTTCGGGACCGCGCACCGGCCTATCAACCGGAGTGACCAGCGCGCCCGAGCGCAATTCCTCCTCGATCAGGAAGCGCGGCACGATGGCAACGCCGAGCCCCGCCACCGCCGCCTGCGCCACCATGGCGAACTGCTCGAAGCGCGGGCCCATCAGCGCCCGCTCCGGCGGCAGGCCCTGCTGCTCCAGCCAGTTGGCCCAGGCGCGCGGGCGTGTCGATTGCTGCAGCAAGGGCTGGCGCAGCAGGTCGGCCGCCTCCCTGATCCCGGCCCTTGCCACCAGCGCCGGCGCCGCAACAGGCACGACCTCCTCGCCCATCAGGCGATGCAGCCGCGCGCCAGGCCAGACCGGGTGGCCGAAATGGATGGCGGCATCGGCCTCATCATGAGCGAAGTCGAAGGGTACCAATCTGGTCGAGAAATTGATGGTGACGCCGGGATGCGCCTCGGTGAAGCGCGGCAAGCGCGGGATCAGCCAGCGCGTGCCGAAAGTCGGCAGGATGGCGAGATGCAAGAGGCCAGCGCCGCCGCGGAAGGCCATCGCCGAGAGCGTCGCAGCCGCCAGACGCGAGAGCCCGTCGCGCACCTCGGCGGCATAGGCGCCGCCGGCCGGCGTCAGGCTGACGCGCTTCTTCACGCGCTCGAACAGCTTCAGGCCGAGATTCTGCTCGAGCAACGCAATCTGGCGGCTGACCGCCCCTTGCGTCAGGTTGAGCTCCTCGGCGGCGCGGGTGAAGCTGCCATGGCGCGCCGCCGCCTCGAAGGCGGCGAGTGCCGAGAGCGAGGGCACCGAGAGGCGGCCGGGAACGATCTCCGAGTTCATGATCTCATCTCATCAAGTCGTGAGAACATATCGATTGCGGAGAGCGGCTGGAAGAGGGCATTGTGCAGCCGAACTGGCAGGCTTCCGGCAAGCCGCCGTCCCTGGATGGACCGGCATCCGGGTTCATTTGCGTTGCTGATGCTACGCGATGGCCCGATGGCGGCAGGAGCATAGGCGAACGATGACGACCTCCCTTCCGAACGACGCCCTCGCCTTGCTGAAGCGCCTCGGCGTGCCCGAGAGCGCCTATGCCGGCGCCGGCCTCAGCGCCCGCTCGCCGATCACCGGCGAGACCGTCGCCACGCTGCGCGAGACCACACCGGCAGAAGCCGAGGCCGCGATCGGCCGGGCCCAGTCGGCCTATCTCGCCTGGCGCAAGGTGCCCGCGCCGCGGCGCGGCGAGTTCGTCCGCCTGCTCGGTGAGGAACTGCGCACGCACAAGGCCGATCTCGGCCTCCTAGTGACACTCGAAGCCGGCAAGGTCACCTCCGAGGGCCTCGGCGAAGTCCAGGAGATGATCGACATCTGCGACTTCGCCGTCGGCCTGTCGCGCCAGCTCTACGGTCTCACCATCGCGACCGAGCGCCCGAACCATCGCATGATGGAGACCTGGCACCCAGTCGGCGTCTGCGGCGTGATCTCGGCCTTCAACTTCCCGGTCGCGGTCTGGTCGTGGAACGCGGCGCTCGCCTTCGTCTGCGGCGACAGCGTCGTCTGGAAGCCCTCCGAGAAAACCCCGCTGACCGCGCTCGCGGTGCAGGCGATCACCCTGAAGGCAATGAAGCGCTTCGGTCCCGAGGCCCCCGTCGGCCTGTCGGAAATCCTGATCGGCGGGCGCGAGCTCGGCGACATCCTGGTCCAGGACCACCGCGTCCCGGTCGTCTCCGCCACCGGCTCGACCCGGATGGGCAAGGAGGTCGGCCAGAAGCTCGCCGCCCGTTTCGCCCGCGCCATCCTCGAGCTCGGCGGCAACAACGCTGCGATCGTGGCGCCGTCGGCCGATCTCGACATCGCCCTGCGCGGCATCGCCTTCGCAGCGATGGGTACGGCCGGCCAGCGCTGCACCACGCTGCGCCGCCTGATCGTGCACGAGAGCGTCTACGACCAGCTCGTGCCGAAGCTCGCCAAGGTCTACGGCTCGGTGAAGATCGGCGATCCGCGCGAGGCCGGCGTTCTGGTCGGCCCGCTGGTGGATGAAGCCGCCTATCAGGGCATGCAGAAGGCGCTGTCCGAGGCCAAGGCCGAGGGCGGCAAGGTCCATGGCGGCGAGAAGGTCGATGTCGGCTCCGGCGGCTTCTATGTCCGCCCCGCCCTGGTCGAGATGCCCAGCCAGTGCGGCCCGGTCGAGCGCGAGACCTTCGCGCCGATCCTCTATGTGATGAAGTACAAGTCGATCGACGAGGCGATCGCGCTGCAGAACGCCGTGGGCGCTGGCCTGTCCTCCTCGATCTTCACGCTGAACATGCGTGAGGCCGAACTGTTCGTCTCCGACGAGGGCTCCGATTGCGGCATCGCCAACGTCAATATCGGCCCGTCCGGCGCCGAGATCGGCGGCGCCTTCGGTGGCGAGAAGGAAACCGGTGGCGGCCGCGAGGCCGGCTCGGACGCCTGGAAGGCCTATATGCGCCGCGCCACCAACACGCTGAACTACGGCACCACGCTGCCGCTGGCGCAGGGCGTCAGCTTCGACGTCGACGCCTGACAAGAAGACAAGGGAGAGCACCATGGCCGAGGCCGCGCGCAAGACCGCCCATAGCCACAAGCTGGCCGAGTTCAACTGGCAGGACCCCTTCCTGCTCGACGACCAGCTCAACGAGGACGAGCGGCTGATCCGCGACACCGCGCGTGACTATGCGCAGGAGAAGCTGCTGCCGCGCGTGGCCGACGCCTATCTCGAGGAGAAGACCGAGCGCGGCATCTTCAACGAGATGGGCGAGCTCGGCCTGCTCGGCGTGACGGTTCCGGAAGAATATGGCTGCGCCGGCGCCAATTACGTCTCCTACGGGCTCGTCGCCCGCGAGGTCGAGCGCATCGACTCCGGCTATCGCTCGATGATGTCGGTGCAGTCCTCGCTGGTGATGTACCCGATCTACGCCTATGGCGACGAGAACCAGCGCAAGAAGTACCTGCCCAAGCTCGCCTCCGGCGAATGGGTCGGCTGCTTCGGCCTGACCGAGCCGGATGCCGGCTCAGACCCGGGTGGCATGAAGACCCGGGCCGAGAAGGTCGCCGACGGCTACAAGCTGACCGGCTCCAAGATGTGGATCTCGAACTCGCCGATCGCCGACGTCTTCGTCGTCTGGGCGAAATCGGCCGCGCATGACAACCAGATCCGCGGCTTCATCCTCGAAAAGGGCATGAAGGGCCTCTCCGCCCCGAAGATCGGCGGCAAGCTCTCGCTGCGCGCCTCGATCACCGGCGAAGTCGTCATGGACGGCGTGATCGTGCCGGAAGAGAATCTGCTGCCGAACGTCTCGGGCCTGAAGGGCCCGTTCGGCTGCCTCAACCGCGCCCGCTACGGCATCTCCTGGGGCGCCATGGGCGCCGCCGAGGACTGCTTCCACCGCGCCCGCCAATACGGGCTCGACCGCAAGCAGTTCAACAAGCCGCTCGCCCAGACGCAGCTCTTCCAGAAGAAGCTCGCCGACATGGTCACCGAGATCACGCTCGGCCTGCAGGGCTCGCTGCGCGTTGGCCGCCTGCTCGACGCTGGTCAGATGGCGCCGGAGATGATCTCCCTCGTCAAGCGCAACAATTGCGGCAAGGCGCTCGACATCGCCCGCGCGGCCCGCGACATGCACGGCGGCAACGGCATCTCGATCGAGTACCATGTCATGCGCCATGCGGCGAACCTCGAGACGGTCAACACCTATGAGGGCACGCACGACGTCCACGCGCTGATCCTCGGCCGGGCGGTGACCGGGCTGCAGGCGTTCTTCTGATCCCTCGGAAGGTAGAGCAGATTGATCGATGAAGGACGCCAAGCCCGGACACGTTTCGAGCTTGGCGGCCTGCCTACTCATCGCCCTTCCTGCCTCAGTCACGGCAGCGGAACTGCCTAATCGGAAAAGCGTCCCGTTCTTGACAGACCCGTTCGCGCCTTCGGCTGAACAGCCTCTACGGATTACGCGACCGAGCCGGGCGGACTGGTTCTATATCGCGACTTTCTCGAGCGGTTTCGGGCCTGTTACCCATCACGGCCTTGCGACGATCAGGGATGTCGAACAGTTCGATAACTCCGAGCCCCGCCCTATTCCTAGATTTCCACCACTGAGCCTGACGATCCCATGACCCCTCCCCTCGCCGGCCTGCGCGTCCTTGAACTGGCGCGCATCCTCGCAGGCCCCTGGATCGGCCAGCTCCTTGCCGATCTCGGCGCCGACGTCGTCAAGGTCGAGGCGCCCGAGGGCGACGACACCCGCAAATGGGGCCCGCCCTTCGTCGAGGGCACGGGCGAGGAGCATCTCTCGGCTGCCTATTTCCACTCGGCCAATCGCGGCAAACGCTCGATCACGGCCGATTTCCGCACGGCGGAAGGTCAGGCGCTGGTGCATCGCCTCGCAGCCCATGCCGACGTGGTGATCGAGAATTTCAAGGTCGGCGGGCTCGTCAAATACGGGCTCGACGCGGTCTCGATGCGCAAGGCCTATCCGCGGCTGATCTACTGCTCGGTCACCGGCTTCGGCCAGGACGGCCCCTATGCGCCGCGCGCCGGCTACGACTTCCTCGTGCAGGGCATGGGCGGGCCGATGTCGGTCACCGGCGAGCCGGAGGGCGCGCCGATGAAGGCCGGCTATGCCGTCGCCGACATCTATACCGGCCTATACGCCACCACCGGCATCCTCGCTGCCTTGCGCCGGCGTGACACGACCGGCGAAGGCGCTGTCCTCGACATGGCGCTGCTCGATGCGCAGGTGGCTGTGCTCGGCAACCAGGCGATGAACTATCTCACTTCCGGCAAGGCGCCGCAGCGGCTCGGCAACGCCCATCCCAACATCGTGCCCTATGACGTCTTCCCGGTGGCGGACGGACACATCATCATCGCCACCGGCAATGACGGGCAGTGGCGCAAGCTCTGCGAGGTGGTCGGCGATGCCGGCTTCGCCAGCGAACCCGACTATGTCGACAACCGCTCGCGCGTCGCCAACCGCGTCGCCCTGACGGCACGGCTCAACGCGCTGACCAGCCGCTTCGCCAAGCTCGACCTGCTGGCGAAGCTGGAGGCGGTCGGCGTGCCGGCCGGCCCGATCAATACGATCGAAGAGGTCTTCGCCGACCCGCAGGTCAAGGCCCGCGGCGTGCGCGTCGATCTCAAGAACCCGGCAGCCAAGGCCGGTTCGACACCGACCGTCGCCTCGCCGATCGTGCTCGACGGCATCAGGCAGGTCGCCAGCCGGCCGAGCCCGCGCCTGGGCGAGCATGCCGAAGAGATCCTGAATGACCCGGCCTGGGGAGGGCCGCATCATGGCTGAGCGCACTGGCGGGCAGATCCTCGTCGACCAACTCCTGATCCACGGCGCCACCGACGCCTTCTGCGTCCCGGGCGAGAGCTACCTCGCCGTGCTCGACGCGCTTCATGATGCCGAGATGAAGGTCACCATCTGCCGGGCCGAGGGCGGCGCGGCGATGATGGCGGAGGCCGCCGGCAAGCTGACAGGCAAGCCCGGCATCTGCTTCGTGACGCGCGGCCCCGGCGCGACCAACGCCTCGCCGGGCATCCATATCGCCGACCAGGATTCGACGCCGATGATCCTGTTCGTCGGCCAGATCGAGCGCGGCATGCGCGAGCGCGAGGCCTTCCAGGAACTCGACTACCGCGCCGTCTTCGGCACGATGACGAAATGGGCGACCGAGATCGACGATGCCGCCCGAATTCCCGAGATCATCAGCCGCGCCTTCCATGTCGCCACCGCCGGCCGCCCTGGCCCGGTGGTGATCGCGCTGCCAGAGGACGTGCTGACCGACCTCGCCGATGTGCCGGACGCAGCCCCCTACCAGGTCACCGAGACGCATCCTTCCCTCCTGCAGACGATCGACCTGCAGAAGCGGCTCTGGGCGGCGAAGGCGCCGATCGCCATTCTCGGCGGCTCGCGCTGGGACCCGCAAGCGATCGCGCGCTTCCAGCGCTTCGCCGAGCGCTTCGACCTGCCGGTCGCGGTCTCGTTCCGCCGGCAGATGGTCTTCCCGGCCGATCATCCGAACTTCGCCGGGGATCTCGGCATCGGCCCCAATCCCAAGCTGCTGAAGCGCATCCAGGACAGCGACCTCGTGCTGCTGGTCGGCGGGCGTCTTTCGGAGATGCCGAGCCAGTCCTACACGCTGTTCGGCATTCCCAATCCCGGCAGGCCGCTGGTGCATGTCCATCCCGATCCGGAAGAGCTCGGCCGCGTCTACCGGGCGGAGCTGGCGATCAACGCCTCGCCGACCGCCTTCTGCGCGGCGCTCGAGACCGTGCATCCGCCGCAGGTGATCCCGTGGGCCGGTGCGGCAGCCGAGGCACATGACGCCTATCTCGCCTGGAGCGAGCAACCAGCGCCGGTGCCGGGCAAATTCCATCCCGGCGAGATGGTGACCTGGCTGCGCCGGAACATTCCGGCCGATGCGATCCTATGCAACGGCGCCGGCAACTACGCCACCTGGGTGCACCGCTTCCACCGCTTCACCAAGTTCGCGACGCAGCTCGCGCCGACCTCCGGCTCGATGGGCTATGGCGTGCCAGCGGCGATCGGCGCCAAGCGGATTTTCCCTGAGCGGACGGTGATCGCCTTTGCCGGCGATGGCTGCTTCCTGATGAACGGCCAGGATTTCGCGACTGCGGTGCAGTACGATCTGCCGGTGATCGTCATCGTCGTCGACAACGGCATGTACGGCACGATCCGCATGCACCAGGAGAAGCATTATCCCGGCCGGGTCTCGGCAACGACGCTGAAGAACCCCGACTTCGCCGCCTATGCCAGGGCCTTCGGCGGCCATGGCGAACGGGTCGAGACGACCGAGGAGTTCGCGCCGGCCTTCGAGCGGGCGTTGAGCAGCGGCAAGCCCGCGATCATCCACTGCCTGCTCGACCCCGAGGCGATCACCCCGGCGAAGTCGCTCTCGACCATCCGCGCCGAGGCGCTGGAGGCTCAGGGCAAGGGCTGATCGCGGCCGAACCAGATCCGGCGCATCAGCCCGTCCTTCAGCGCGAACTGATGGAACAGGGCCGCGCCGGCATGGATCGCTGCGAGCGTGGCCAGTGTGGTGAAGAGCGCCTCATGCAGGCGCAGCATCGCCTCGTAGATGGCCTTGTCCGGACCGATCGGATGCGGCACGGCGACCCAGCCATAGAACAGCGTCGGGATCTGGATCGGCGCGGCCGAGACCATCAGCAGGCCGGTCAGCGGCAGCGCCAGCAGGCAAAGATAGAGCCCGGCCCGGACGCTTGCCGCGGCAAACGCCTGCCAGGCCGGCAGGTTGAGCGACTGCGGCTCCGGCAGGGCCAGCCGCAAGACGAGGCGCAGGAGGACGAGCGCAGCGACAGTGAGCCCAATCGATTTGTGCCACTGGTAGAGCGGGAAGCGGCTGATCAGGTCACGCGTCTCGTCGCGCATTACTTGAGCGAGCCCGAACTGCACGAGGATCAGCACCAGCGTCAGCCAGTGCAGGGCGATGATCAGGGGATGCCAGCGTCTCGGGCGCATCGCCAAAACCCCACCTCCTGCCTGTCACGACAGGCGCTGTTCAGCGCAGGATCTCGCCGCGAATCGAAAGGTCGACCTGATCGTCGACGACGTTGACGTCGCGCCCGATGGCGAAGGCATTGCGCGAGAAGGCCGTGGTCGCGCGGAATGGCAGTCGCTCGCCCGGTCGCAGGCCCGCCGGATCGCGTTCGGCGACCGCGTTCACATTCACCTTTTGCGTCGTGCCGCGGATCGTCAACCGGCCCCGGATCACCAGGCTGCGACCATCGACCCGGCTGATCTGCTCGGAGACGAAGGTCGCCGTCGGGTAACGGCCGACATCGAGCATGCTCTCGCCCTTGATGAAGCCGTCGACCAAGGCAGTGCCGGTGTGGAGCGAGACCGTTTCAATCGTCACCTTGATGCGGCTGCGCTCGGGACGGTCGAAATCGAGAGAAATGGCGCCATCGACATGGTCGAAGATGCCCGAGGCTGTCGGCACGCCGAAGCGTTTGGCGACGAAAGAGACCTCGCTCGCTCCTTGTCGAAGCGAGCCCGGCGCTTGTCCGGAAGCCACCGTCGCAAGCGCAGCAGACAGGAATAATGCGAGGAGCGAACGGATCGCCATGACAGCCCGCCCGGTCTGCTTGGACGAGAACGGATGTGTAGACCCGCACCGCAGCGCCCGCCAGAGCACGCGCGCAATCGTGTACGCCGCGGCCGGCGTGCGGCCCGGCGCAATGGTGATGCAACGGAGAGATCGAACTTTCCTGCCCGTACCTCGTTTGAGAGGAACGGCGCCTGCTCTGGTCGATTGCGGCGCTGACGCGAACAAGCGCGACGCAACCGAGCGATGCACGAACAGGAGGTTCGGCCATGACACGACGGATGATCCTGGCGATCGGCATTGCCGGCAGCTTCGGCCTTGCCATAGCCTCGCCAGCGCAGGCTGCGGGCTTCCTCGACGATCTGACACGCGCGATCTTCGGCAACCCGACCCCACCGGCGGCGATCGGCATTCCGGATGGACCGGCCATCAAGCCGAAGCCCAGCAAGCCGCGCCCGGTAAGCACGAAGCCAGCGGAGCCCGCGGTCAAGCTCGATCCGGCCAGCGACAGCTATTGGTATCTGCGTGATCCCACGCTGCGGAAGGGCGATATCGTCGTCACCCGCAGCGGCGTCGTCGTCTTCGATGGGCAACGCGCGTCGGACCATGCGAGCAGCGATTTCACCGCGCTCGAAGACACCAAGCGACTGCCGAAGGCGCAGCAGCAAACGCTGGAAGCGGCCGCAGCGCGCGGGCGGGCCTATTTCACGCCCGCCACGACTGCTCCCGTCGTGCCTGCTGTGCTGGCGACGAAGGCGGATAACAACACGACCGCGCAAGCTCAGTAAGTCGCGCGACCGCCTGACAGATCGAAGGCGGCGCCGGTCGAGAAACTGCATTTCTCACTGGCGAGCCAGGCGACCAGCTCGGCCAGTTCGTCGACCGTGCCGAGCCGCTTCAGCGGGCTTTTGCCGATCATGGTCGCGACCGTCTCCGCGCTCATCTGCTGCAATAACTCAGTCTCGATCGCGGCCGGCGCCACCGCATTGACCAAAACGCCGGTGCCCGCGAGCTCCTTGCCATGGGCCTTGGTCAGCGCGATCACGCCGGCCTTGGCAGCGCTGTAGGCCGAAAGCGTCGGCGTGCCCTCCTTGCCGGCGAGCGAGGCGACATTGACGATGCGGCCATATCCGCGTGGCACCATCGCGCCCGCGACCGCACGCGAGCAAAGGAAGGTACCGGTCAGGTTGACCGCCTGAATCGTCTGCCACTGCGCCAATGGCGTCTCGGCGACCGTCGTCGAAGGACCGGTCAAGCCGGCATTGTTGATCAGGACGGCTATCGGCCCATGCTCGCGCTCGGTTCTATCGAGCGCGGCGGCGACCTGCGCCTCGTCGGTGACATCGCAGGCGACGAAGGCGTGGCCGCCCTCGCCTTCCCTGAGATCCCAGACGACCGGGGCGAAGCCATCCTGCGCCAGCCGCTCGCAGACGGCGCGGCCGATGCCCCTGGCGCCGCCGGTGACGACGGCGACCTTCGCCGAAGCCTCCGTGTTCACGCCGCCTTGGCCTCGTCGAGCTTGGCGGCGACGAGCTTGCGCAGGCTGCGCAGATCCTTGACGAAACCGCGAATGCCCTCGGCGAGCTTCTCGGTCGCCATCGCGTCCTCGTTCATGGTGAAGCGGAAGGCCTTCTCGTCGAGCGAGATCTTCTTTGCCCCTCCGGGGGACGCCACTTGCGGCGAGGCGGCCGGCGACAATTTGCGCGGCAGATCGCCAGTGGCGCCAGCCAGCTCGTCGAGCAACCCCGGGCCGATCGTCAAGCGGTCGCAGCCGGCCAGTTCCTCGATCTCGCCTGTGTTGCGGAAGGAGGCCCCCATGACGACGGTCTTGATCCCGAACGCCTTGTAGTAGGCGTAGATGCTCTTCACCGAGACGACGCCCGGATCGGTCTCGGCGGTGTAGGGACCGCCGCCCGCCTTCACATGCCAGTCGAGGATGCGGCCGACGAAGGGCGAGATCAAAAAAGCCTTGGCATCGGCCGCGGCGACAGCCTGCGGCAAGGCAAAGAGCAGGGTCAGGTTGCAGTCGATGCCCTCGGCCTGCAGCACGCGAGCGGCCTGGATTCCCTCCCAGGTCGAGGCGATCTTGATCAGGATGCGCTCGCGCCCTACGCCGCGCTCCTTGTAGGCGGCGATGATGGCGCGTGCCTTGGCGATCGTCGCTTCGGTGTCGAAGGAGAGATCGGCGTCGACCTCGGTCGAGACCCGGCCAGGGACGATCTTGGTCAGTTCGGTGCCGAAGGTGACGGCGAGCCGATCGCAAACCGCCTCGATCGCGCCTGCGCCGCTGCCCTGGCGCTTGCCCCAGGCGATCGCCTCCTCGACGAGACCGGCATAGGCCGGCGTCTCCACCGCCTTGAGCAGCAGCGTCGGATTGGTGGTGCAGTCGACGGGCTTGAGGCGGCGCACGGCCTCGATATCGCCGGTGTCGGCGACGACGGTGGTCATGGCGCGGAGCTGGTCGAGCTTTGAGGCGGTCATCACGTCATCCGTAAGGGTTGTTGCGGCGTCCAACGCCAATATGCGGCCTGCCGACCGTCATTGCGAGCGAAAGCGAAGCAACCCGGCCCTGCATCAGCCCCAGCCGGGTCGCTCCGTCGATGCCTTCGTCAGCTCTTCACCGCGCCCGAAGTCAGGCCGGTGACCATGTTCTTCCGGAAGCCATAGTAGATCACTGCCGGCGGGATGGCGTAGATCAGGCCTGCCGTCATCAAGAGGTTCCAGGGCGCGTCGTCAGCCGAGAGGAAGAGGCCGAGGCCGACGGCCAGCGGCACCGCCCGCTCGCTGGAGAGGAGCAGGAAGGCGTAGAGATACTCGTTCCAGGCGAGCAGCAGCGCGTAGATGCCGATCACCACCATGGAAGGCTTCATCAGCGGCAGGTAGACCAGCCGGAAGAGCTGCAACGAGTTGGCGCCGTCCATGATCGCGGCCTCGTCGAGCTCCTTGGGAAGCTTGTCCGAGGCCTGCTTCAGCACCCAGATCGCATAGGGCGAAGCCAATGCCACCATGGCGAGGATCAGCGCGACGCGGGTGTTGAGCAGTCCGAAGGTGCCCATGGCCTTGTACATGGGGATGGCGAGGAAGGCGGCCGGGATCAGATAGGTCGCGAGCGCGAAGTTCATGATCGAGCGGCCGCCCGGCGCCTTCAGCCGCGAGATGGCGAAGGCGGCGCAGGTCGCGATGAACAGGGTGAGGAGCCCGGTCGCGATCGCGATCAGGAAGCTGTTGAACAGCTGCAGCCAGAAGTTCGTCAGGTAGTAGTGCTGCTGGTTGAAGACGATCTGGAAGTTCTGCAGCGTCGGCTTCTCCGGCCAGAGCTTGCCGGCCAGCATCGATTCCTGCGTCGAGATCGACAGCACGAAGAGATGGTAGATCGGCAGCAGCGTCCAGATCAGAACCGGGACCGCAATCAGGATCAGCTTACCCTCATCGAGAACCTTCTTCATCATTCGGCTCCCTTCGAGAGGCGCTTCACCATGAACCAGACCATGGGCAGGATCAGCGGCATCGCACAGATGATCGAGGCGATGCCGAGGTCGAGATTGTTGTTGCGCATATAGCGGATGCCGAGCGTCGCCAGCACGTGGTTGAGGTCGCCCGGACCACCGCCGGTGAGCAGATAGACGCTGTTGAAATCGCCCAGCGTCCAGATCATCGAAAGCAGCGTCGAGGTGACGTAGAGCGTCGCCAGCGACGGCCAGGTGATGAAGCGGAACTGCTGCCATTTGTTGGCGCCGTCGACGCTGGCGGCCTCATAGAGGTCGTGCGCGATGGCGAGCCGGCCAGTGACAAGGATGAGCGTCCAGAACGGCAGCGACTTCCAGATATGGACGAGGATCGAAGAGGCGAAAGCGAGTGTCGGATCAGTCAGCCAGCCCGGTCCCTCGACGATGCCGAACCAATGGAAGAGCTGCTGGTTGATCATGCCGTTTTCAGGATTGAGCATGACCCGGAAGGACAGGATGGTCGGGATCGACGGCACCGCCCAGGGCAGAATGAACAGCACCAGCATGAAGCGCACCCAGGCGCGCTGCTGGACGAAGAAGCCCGACAGGAACAGCGCCATCAGGAACTTCAGGTTCACCGCGACGAACAGGAAGACGACGGTGTTGACCAGCGTGCGGATGAAGATCGGATCGGCGAAGAGCGCCTTGTAGGACTGCCAGTTGAGGCCGAGCCAAAGGCCATAGGCGACGGGATAGACCACCATCACCGCGAAGACGAGCAGATAGGGCGCGAGCATGAGCACGCCCCAGAACACCCGATCGCGCGCCTGCCCGGAGGTTGCACTACTTGAAACGGTCGCGGGGGGAGCCATCGCTGCCGTGGTCATCTTCTTGTTCTCCCTCGATATGCCCCGTCGGCCGGAGACGGGCCGGCATCCCGCGAACGCTTGCGCCGCGGGATGCCGTGCTTGTCGGCTTGCGCTATCCCTGCGTCAGCCGGCGATCTGCTTGATGCGGGCGATCATCTCGTCGACCGCCTGCTCGGGCGAGATCTTGTCCTGGACGACGCGGTTGACCGCCTTGGCCCAGACGTTCTCGGCATTCACCGTGGTGAACTTGTAGTTGTAGACGAACTGGAACGGCACGGTGCCGTCCGTGTACTGCTTGTAGACGATCTTGCGGTGCGGATCCGCACCCGTCCAGAACTCGGCCTTGGCAGCCTCGACCGTGGTCGGGAACCAGCGACCGACCGAGCCCTCGACGAAGGGACGCAGATTCTCGTCCTTCATCATGAAGGCCATGAATTCCTTGCCGCGCTTCTTGTTCTTGCCGTCGGCGAAGACGACCGCCGTCTTGACCGCGGCGAGGTTGGTCATCGGCGAACCGTCCGGCTTGTTCGGGAATTCGGCCGTGCGGATGTTGTCGTAATAGTTCTTCTTGGCCTGGTCGCGCTGTTCCTGCGTCAGGGCCTGGTTGTTCATATCGTCGAGGTGCTTGGCCGCGATCGAGATCGTGGCGTTGTGGGTCAGCACCGTCGTGCGGTTATGGAAGGCGACGTTGTTGTCGGGGTCGAGCCAGTTCACCGAGGACGGCGGGGTGCAGCCGCGCTGGGCGATGTTGGAATAGTCCTTCACAGCCTTGACCATCGCCGCCTTGTTGGCCGGCTCGTCGAGCACGATCTTGCCGTTCTCGTCGACGACCTTGGCGTTGAAGGCGTTGGCGAAGGTCAGGAAGGAATAGAAGGTGTCGGAGGCGGCGACGCCCATCGGATGGCCGACGGCGTAGATGCGCTTGCCCTTGGCGCGCAGCGCGCCCTGGACCTTGTCGCACCAGAAGTCCCAATAGCCGTCCCAACCCTTCGGGATGTCGCTTTCCTTGAAGCCGGCCTCTTCCAGCATGTCCTTCCAGTAGGTGATGTGCATCATCTGCTGCTGGACCGGGAAGGCGTAGTAGGCCTTCTTCTTGGTCTTGTCGTTCATCAGCAGGGTCGTCGCCAGCGCCTGCGGCTGGATCTGCGCCTTGATCGGCTCCAGCACGTCGCTGACGTCCTCGAGCTTGCCCTCGAAGGCCCATTGGCCGGTGGTGCGGAAATCATAGGTGGTGCAGAAGCCGACATCCGGCGGCGTGCCTGCCTGGACGGCACCAACCGACTTGGTGACGCAGTCTTCGGTGGCATAGAGGGAGAGGTCGACCTTGACGCCCGTCGCCTTCTGGAACTTGTCTACGACGGCGAGCAGCGCGTCGTCCTCGCCCTTGTAGAAGCCCTTGGTGAACCAGACCGTCACCGTCTCCTGCGCGAGCGCAGCTCCGGACCATCCGGCGGCGATGGCTGCCAAGGCTGCGCCGGCAGCCAGAGAGCGCATGGATTTCATCGAAACCTCCCATTTAAAACGTTTAGATTGGGCTTTTTTCGCCGCCTCCTCATAAACACTAGTCGATGAGCCATGCAACTCACAAGCGGCAGGGCTGCGTAGATTTCATGCAGGGTTCGCCGGGAGTTTTCACCGCTCCCCCTCTGCCCACGCCCGACGGATCAGCTTTGACGGCGCGACGCAGCCGCGTCAAAGAGAAGCTGTCACGGATGTGTCATCGACACGGCTTACCCCGCGCCGCACGACCCCATGTCCTGATGCTCGCGATGCCCCTGCGGTTTCGTGGCAAATCCAATCGGAGTTTCCCATGCGCGCCCTCGCAACCGCCATCCTCGCGCTCGGCCTGGCCCTGCCGGCGATCGACGCCGCCGGCGCGGTCGAAGGCAAGCTCGTGCTCTATACCAGCCAGCCCAATACCGACGCCCAGCAGACGATCGACGCCTTCAAGGCGAAGTATCCCAAGGTCGAGATCAGCTTCGTCCGCGACGGCACGCCGCGCGTGATGGCCAAGCTCCGGGCCGAGATCGAGGCCGGCGCGCCGCAGGCCGACGTGCTGCTGATCGCCGACGCCGTGACCATGGAAGGGCTGAAGAAGGAAGGCCGCCTGCTCGCCCATGACAAGGCCGATGTCTCGGCCTTCCCGGCCGGCGTGCACGACCCCGCGAAGATGTGGTTCGCGACCAAGCTGATCACCACCGGCATCGTCTACAACACCAAGGCGGCGCTGAAGCCGGAGAGCTGGCTCGACCTTGCCAAGCCGGAGGTCAAGAATCAGCTCGCCATGCCGAGCCCGCTGAATTCGGGTGCCGCGATGATCCACACGATCACGCTGACCGGCAACCTGCCGGGTGGCTGGAGCTTCTACGAGAAGCTGAAGGAGAACGGCACGCTCGCCGCCGGCGCCAATGGCGACATCCTGCGCCAGGTTGCCACCGGCGAGAAGCTCTACGGCATGATCGTCGACTTCATGCCGATCCGCGAGAAGGCCAAGGGCGCGCCGGTCGAGTTCGTCTTCCCGAAGGAAGGCGTCTCGGCGGTGAGCGAGCCGGTCGCGATCCTGAAGAGCAGCAAGAATCCGGAAGCCGCCAAGGCCCTGGTCGATTTCCTGATCTCGAAGGACGGCCAGGAGCTGGCGCTGAAGCAGGGTTATGTCTCGGCCCATCCGGACGTCGCCCTGCCGGCCGGCTATCCGGCGCGCGGCGCGATCAAGCTGATGCCGTTAGACGCCGCCAAGGCGCTGGCCGACGAGCCGGCCGCCCGCAAGCGCTTCAGCGCGATCTTCGAAGGCTGAGCCCGAGCGACCAAGCTCAGGTGCCGACACGATGACGCTCGCAGCCCCCGCAGAACTCCGGCAGACCGGCATCCGGCCGGCCCTGCCGAAGCTCGCCTTGCCGACGGGCCTCGGCCTGCCGGCGCTGGTGCTGCTGTGCGCGATCCTGTTCGGCGCCCTGCCCTTCCTGCGCCTGCTCGCCGCCGCCTTCGCGCCGGGCTGGCAGTTCGCACCCGAGGGTGCACTGGCTGAGATCACCAGCCGCGCCGCGGTCAACGCGACCCTGCACACCTTCGAGACGGCCGGCCTTTCGGCTCTCGGCGCGCTGCTGATCGGCGGAACGGCGGCGATCCTGCTCGCCGTCACCGATGTCCGCGGCAAGCGCCCGCTCGCTTTCGCGCTGGTCTTCTCGATGATGATCGCGCCGCAGGTGGCGGCGCTCGCTTTCCTCAGCCTGTTCGCGCCGAACTCGGTCCTGCTCGGCATGGTCGGGCTGGCGCCGGCGCCAGGCACGCCAAATCCGCTGCTCGGGCGCGGCGGCATCATCCTGGTGATGGCGCTGCATCATGCGCCGCTGGTGGCGATCACACTCTGGACCGGGCTGCGCAGCGTGCCGCATGCGCTGGTCGAGGCGGCGCAGATGGAAGGCGCGGCTCCCGCCACCATCGTCGGGCGCATCCTGCTGCCGGTGCTGCGGCCGCAGATCATCGCCGCGGCGCTGCTCGCCTTCGTCGCCGGCATCGGCAATTTCGGCATCCCGGCTCTGCTCGGCCTGCCGGTCAACTACCTCACCCTGCCGACGCTGATCTATCGCCGGCTGTCGAGCTTCGGCCCGGCCGGCTTGCCGGATGCGGCGGCGCTGTCGCTCCTGGTCGCGCTCGTCGCCAGCCTCGGCATCATCGCCGGCCTGATCGCGACGCGCCGCGGCGGCGGCAAGGTCGAGATCGAGCGGCCGCTGCAGCCGTTCTGGCAGCTCGGCACCGCACGGCCCTTCGTCGCTGCCGGGCTCTGGCTGCTGATCGCTGTGAAGCTCGGCCTGCCGCTGCTGGCGCTGGTCGGCGAGGCTCTGACGCCAGCGCTCGGCGTCGCGCTGACCTGGCAGAACCTCACCTTCGACAAGTTCGCCGAGGTGCTGCTGCGCCAGGACGTGACGGTGCGCGCCTTCCGCAACTCCTTCCTGTTCGCCGGCTCGGCCGCGGTGCTGCTGGCGCTCCTCTCGATCGCCTTCGCCTATGGGCTCGAACGGCGCATGGGCAAGCTCCGGCGCGTCGTCGATGTGGTGATCGAATTGCCCTACGCCCTGCCCGGCGTCGTGCTCGCCATCGCCTGCATCCTGATGTTCCTGAAGCCGCTGCCGCTGATCGGCGTCAGCATCTACGCCACGCCCTTCATCATCCTCTTCGCTTATATGGCGCGCTTCCTGCCGCTGGCGCTGAAGGCGCCGGTCGCGGCGATGGCGCAGATCGAGGCGCATCACGAGGAAGCCGCCAAGCTCGACGGCGTGACGCTCTGGCAGATGCTGCGCTTCATCGTAGCGCCGATCCTGGCGCCAGCCGCCGCTGTCAGCGGGCTGATGGTCTTCCTCGTCGCCTTCAACGAGCTCACCGTCTCGGCCCTGCTCTGGTCCTCGGGCACCGAGACGCTCGGCGTCGTGCTGTTCAGCCTGAAGGAGGCCGGGCTCGCCGGCGAAGCCGCGGCGGTGGCGATCAGCGCCTGCGCGGTGATCCTTGCGGTGATGCTCGGGCTCGACGCGCTCGGCCGCAAGCTGCCGGCCAACATCCTGCCCTGGCGGATCTGAGCGGCGATCTCGCTGCCAGCGCAGCAGCCCTTATCAAGCCTGCAGAGCGAGGGACATAGTTAAGCCGAATTTAACGTAACGGCAGGATGGTCGCGTCATAGAGTTCGTCTTTCGTTGCAAAGCAGAGCTCATTACCGACCGCGCGGCAGGGCGGCACCGACTGGGGACCAGTGAGCTCAATGGCTTACCGCATGCAGAACCGTCGCCAGAGCGAGCCGATTCCCAAGGAAATGAAGATCCTTCTCGTCGAGGATTCGCGGACCTATGCGCTGGCGCTGTCGCGCCGCCTCGAAGCCGAGCTTCAATTGCCGATCGTCGTCTGCCAGTCGCTCAACGAACTGCATGAGGTCGTCACCGAGGACCGCGCGGCCTACACCATGGCCGTGGTCGACCTGAACCTGCCGGACGCGCCGCGGGGCGAGGCGATCGACTTCACCGTGCAGCGCGGCATCCCGACCATCGTCCATACCGGCAGCTACGATCTCGAGACGCGCAACCGGATCATGGAGCGCGACGTGATCGACTATGTCCCCAAGGACAGCGCCTTCACGCTCGAGACCGTGGTCGCAACCGCCAAGCGCGCGCTCGCCAACCGAGAGACCCGCATTCTGGTCGTCGACGACGTCACGGCGACCCGCAGGCTGCTCGGCCATATGCTCAAGGTGCAGCAATACGAGGTGGTCGAAGCCGGCTCGGGAGCCGAGGCGCTGTCCCTGCTGGAGGCGAACCCCGACCTCCGGCTGGTGGTGAGCGACTACTACATGCCTGACATGGACGGATACGAGCTGACCCGGCTCATCCGGCGGCAATTCGGTTCCAATCGAATGCGCGTGATCGGGGTCTCCTCCTCGAGCGATCGGATGGTCTCGGTCGGCTTCCTCAAGGCAGGGGCGAACGACTTCATCTCCATGCCGTTCATTCCGGAAGAGCTGCAATGCCGGATCGCCAGCAATGTCGAGACGCTGGAGCAGATCGAACAGCTGCACAATCTCGCTTCGCGCGACGCGTTGACGGGCCTGTTCAACCGCCGCCACTTCTTCGCGAACGCCGGCCGCCTGGTCGAGGAGGCGAGCGCCAAAGGGCTCGCCAGCACGATCGCCATCCTCGACATCGACGACTTCAAGCAGCTGAACGACAGCTACGGCCATGATTTCGGCGATCAGGCGCTGGCGAAGGTGGCGCGCTATCTGGCCCAGTCGGTCGAGGGTAACGGCCACCTGCTCGCCCGCATCGGCGGCGAGGAATTCGCCATCCTGTTCCCAGGCCTCGACACCAAGGCGGCGCTGCGCCTGAGCGATCACATCCGCCTCGACATCTCGCATGAGACGCTGCTCGTCGATGACCGGCAGATCACGTTCACGGTCTCGATCGGGATTGCCGGAATCGACGGGAAAGGCAGCTTCGATCAATATCTGATCGCCGCCGACCGCGCGCTCTACACAGCCAAGCATGAGGGGCGCAACTGCGTCCGCGTCGCGGCCTGAACGGGCGGAGCTCTCAGCCCGCTGCGGCCAGACGCGGGCTTCCGGCCGCCGGCAGTTCGCCCATCAGCAGCGCACGGTGGGCCTTCGACTCGCGCACGATGAAATCGACGACCGCCCGAACCCGGGCGACGTCCTTGAGATCGGCGTGGACGAGCAGCCAGAAGGAGCGGGTGATCGAGACGCTCTCCGGCAGCACGGGCACGAGGCGCGGCTCGTCGACCGCCATGAAATGGTGGATGACGCCAATGCCGGCGCCGGCTGCCACGGCATTCATCTGCGCCAGCACACTCGAACTCTGGATCTGCGCGCGCAGACCCTTGGCGACCTCGTCGAGATAGTCGAGCTCGGGCGTGAAGATCAGATCGTCGATATAGCCGACGATGCGGTGGTTGAAGAGGTCTTCGGGCGCCGTGATCGGCGGCATGCCGTCGAGATAGCCCTGCGAGGCGTAGAGACCGAGACGGTAATCGCAGAGCTTGCGGGCGACGACCTTGCCTTCCTTCGGCGGAGCCAGCGTGATCGCGACATCCGCCTCCCGCTTCGACAGCGAGAGCAGGCGCGGCATTGCGATGAGCTGCAGCTCGAGCCCCGGATAGGCCTTGGCGAAGCCGGCGAAGCGCGGCGCCAGGAAGGTCGAGCCGAAGCCGTCGGGCGCGCCGATCCGGACCGTGCCGGAGAGCGCCATGTCGGCACCGCCGATCTCGCTCTGGATCGCCAGCGCCTCGGTTTCCATGCTCTCGGCCTTGGCCAGCAACTGCTCGCCATGGCCGGTCAGCGCATAGCCCTGCGGGCGCCGCTCGAACAGCTTGGCTTTGAGCGATTCCTCCAGCGAGGTGATGCGCCGCGAGACGGTGGCGTGATCGGCGCCGAGCCGACGTGCAGCGGCGGTGAGCCGGCCCGAGCGGGCGACGGCGAGGAAGAAACGCAGGTCGTCCCAGTCGAACCGTTCCATGCCGCTCCTCCCATATCTGTGTTTTCGCACGGCGCTAGCCGATATCCGCCTATAGCCGTGCGCAAACGATAATGATAGGGGTAGCGCCAATCAGCGTCACACGACTTTAGGGGAGGACGCCATGCGTCAGATCGGTCACTTCATCGGCGGCAAGCACGTCGCAGGCACCTCGGGCCGGACGGCCGACGTTTACCAGCCGATGGACGGCTCGGTGATCGGCAAGGTCGCCCTCGCCTCGCAGCAAGAGATGCGCGCCGCGGTCGAGAACGCGCTCGAAGCCCAGCCGAAATGGGCGGCGGTCAATCCGCAGCGCCGCGCCCGCGTGCTGATGAAGTTCCTCGACCTGATCGCGCAGAACAATGACGAGCTCGCAGAATTGCTCGCCCGCGAGCACGGCAAGACCATCCCCGACGCCAAGGGCGACATCCAGCGCGGCGTCGAGGTGATCGAGTTCTCGCTCGGCGTGCCCAACCTGATGAAGGGCGAATTCACCGACGGCGCCGGCCCCGGCATCGACATCTACTCGCTGCGCCAGCCGCTCGGCGTCGTCGCCGGCATCACGCCATTCAACTTCCCGGCGATGATCCCGCTCTGGAAGCTCGGCCCCGCCATCGCCTGCGGCAACGCCTTCATCCTGAAGCCGTCCGAGCGCGATCCCGGCGTGCCGATGCGCCTCGCCGAACTCTTCATCGAAGCGGGCGGCCCTCCCGGCATCCTCAACGTCGTCAACGGCGACAAGGAGGCGGTCGACGCCATCCTCGACGACCATGACATCAAGGCCGTCGGCTTCGTCGGCTCGACCCCGATCGCCGAGTACATCTACGCCCGCGGCTGCGCCAATGGTAAGCGCGTGCAGTGCTTCGGCGGCGCCAAGAACCACATGATCATCATGCCCGACGCCGATATGGACCAGGCGGTCGACGCGCTGATCGGCGCCGGCTACGGCTCGGCCGGCGAGCGCTGCATGGCTATCTCGGTCGCCGTCCCGGTCGGCAAGGCCACCGCCGACGAGCTGGTCAAGCGGCTGATCCCCCGCGTCGAGAGCCTGAAGATCGGCCCCTCGACCGATACCTCAGCCGATTACGGCCCGGTGGTGACCAAGGCGGCGATGGAGAAGATCAAGTCCTATGTCGACATCGGCATCGGCGAAGGCGCCAAGCTCGTCGTCGACGGCCGCGACTTCAAGATGCAGGGCTATGAGAACGGCTTCTATGTCGGCGGCTGCCTTTTCGACAACGTCACCAAGGACATGCGCATCTACAAGGAGGAGATCTTCGGACCCGTCCTCTCCGTGCTGCGCACCGAGAGCTATGACGAAGCGCTGAAGCTGACCAACGACCACGAATACGGCAACGGCACCGCGATCTACACTCGCGACGGCGACGCTGCCCGCGACTTCGCCTCGAAGGTTCAGGTCGGCATGGTCGGCATCAACGTGCCGATCCCGGTGCCGCTGGCCTATTACACCTTCGGCGGCTGGAAGCGTTCCTCTTTCGGCGACCTCAACCAGCACGGCCCGGACTCGATCCGCTTCTATACCAAGACCAAGACCGTGACGGCACGCTGGCCGTCTGGCATCAAGGACGGCGCCAGCTTCGTCATCCCGACGATGGGCTGAGGCCGACGGCGAAGGAGACCAGGGCATGTTCTCCCTCACCGAAGACCAGATCGCCATCCGCGACATGGCCCAGGGTTTCGCTGCCGAAACCCTGGCGCCGCACGCCGTGCGCTGGGACGAGGAAAAGCATTTCCCGGTCGAGGAGATGCGCCAGGCCGCCGCGCTCGGCATGGGCGGGGTCTATATCGCCGAGGATGTCGGCGGCTCCGGCCTGACGCGGCTCGATGCCACGCTCATCTTCGAGGCGCTCTCGACCGCCTGCCCGACGGTCGCCGCCTATATCTCGATCCACAACATGTGCGCCTGGATGATCGACCGCTACGGGTCGCAGGAGCAGCGGCAAAAATACCTGCCGAAGCTGTGCACCATGGAGCATCTGGCGAGCTATTGCCTGACCGAGCCGGGCGCAGGCTCGGACGCCGCCGCGCTGAAGACCAAGGCCGTGCTCGACGGCGACCATTATGTCCTCGACGGCCAGAAGCAGTTCATCTCCGGCGCCGGCGTCTCCGACGTCTATGTCGTGATGGTGCGTACCGGCGAAGCCGGCCCGTCGGGCATCTCGACCGTCGTGGTCGAGAAAGACACACCCGGCCTCTCCTTCGGCGCCAATGAGAAGAAGATGGGCTGGAACGCCCAGCCGACGCGCGCCGTGATCTTCGAGAACTGCCGCGTGCCGGTGGCCAACCGGATCGGGCCGGAAGGCATCGGCTTCAAGATCGCCATGGCCGGGCTCGACGGCGGCCGGCTCAATATCGGCGCCTGCTCGATCGGCGGGGCGCAGGGCGCGCTCGACAAGGCGCTGGCCTATGCGCAGGAGCGCAAAGCCTTCGGTAGCCGCATCGCCGATTTCCAGGCGCTGCAGTTCAAGCTCGCCGACATGGCGATCGAACTCGAGGCAGCCCGCACCTTTCTCTGGCGCGCCGCCGCGGCGCTCGACGAGAAGACGCCGGATGCGACGAAGCTCTGCGCCATGGCCAAGCGCGTCGCGACCGACACCGGCTTCGAGGTCGCCAACCAGGCGCTGCAGATCCATGGCGGCTACGGCTATCTCGCCGATTACGGCATCGAGAAGATCGTCCGCGACCTCAGGGTCCACCAGATCCTGGAGGGGACCAACGAGGTGATGCGAATGATCGTGGCGCGTTCGCTGGTCGGGCGGGCCAAGGGGAATTGATGGGCGCGGGGCCCCCTCTCCCATAGGAAGAGGGCAGGGTGAGGGGTAGGCGGTCGGACCAGTTCCGCGAGCGCTCGCCGCGTGGTCGGGTTCAAGCTAACGTTTCCGCTCCGAACACCTCACCCCTACCCCTCTCCTTCCAGGAGAGGGGATCCCGCGCTTATCGACGCAGGTTCAAGGACTTCAGGGAGAGAAACGACCATGAGCACCATCGCTTTCATCGGGCTCGGCAATATGGGCGGGCCGATGGCCGGCAACCTGGTCAAGGCCGGGCACAAGGTCTCCGCCTTCGACCTCTCCCAGGCTTCGAAGGACGCCGCGGCCGCACTCGGGGTCGGCATCGCCGCCTCGGCGAAGGACGCGGTCGCGGAGGCCGAGATCGTCGTCACCATGCTGCCCGCCGGCAAGCATGTGCTGGGCGTCTGGGCCGACATCCTCCCTGCGGTGAAGCCCGGCACGCTGCTGATCGATTCCTCGACCATCGACGTCGAGAGCGCCCGCAAGGCGCATGCGCTCGCCGCCGAGCGCGGCTGCCTCTCGCTCGATGCGCCGGTCTCGGGCGGCGTCGGCGGCGCGCAGGGCGCGACACTGACCTTCATGGTCGGCGGCGGCGCGGACGCCTTCAAGCGCGGCGAACCGATCCTGTCGGCGATGGGCAAGAAGGTCGTGCACTGCGGTGACGCCGGCAACGGCCAGGCGGCGAAGATCTGTAACAACATGATCCTCGGCATCTCGATGATCGGCGTCTCCGAGGCCTTCGTGCTGGCCGAGAAGCTCGGCCTGTCGCATCAGGCGCTGTTCGACGTCGCCTCGACCTCCTCGGGCCAATGCTGGTCGCTGACGACCTATTGCCCGGTGCCGGGCCCGGTGCCGACCTCGCCGGCCAACAACGACTACAAGCCCGGCTTCGCCTCGGCGCTGATGCTGAAGGATTTGAAGCTCGCCCAGGAGGCGGCGCAGGCCGCAGGCGCCTCGACGCCGCTCGGCGCTGCGGCGGCGCAGGTCTACGGGCTGCACAATGCCTGGGGCGAAGGCGGCACCGACTTCTCCGGCATCATCCACCTGCTGCGCGGGCGCGGGAACAGCTGAGCAGCCGGAGAACGTTCGCATACGTATAATTCTGCTTTGAACCCCGTTCCGGTCGGGACGAAAGCGGAGTAGGACGGGAGGCATGAACGATGCCTCCCGCCGCACCGAACGCTCAGCCCAGACCGGTTTCGCCACCAGCTCGCTCGACCGACGTGCCGATCTGCGTGACCGGCCGGACGAGGTCGCCGCGTTGCGGGCACGCAGCGATGCGCGCTTCACTGTCGTCGCCGGCGAGACGCCGATCCTGCTGCGGACGGGCGCCGAAACCCAGAGCGTCTGGTTCGACGAGAGCGGCGCCGATGGCCTGGGCCCGGCACAGGAAGAGGTCTTCCTCGGGCTCGATCCGGAGGGGGCGCCGCGCTTCGGCCGGCTGATCGACCGCGAATTGCTCGACGGCCTGCGCGAGCAGGCGGTGCTGGTCGTCACCGACCTGCGCAGCGTTGCGCTCAAGCGGCTGGTGCCGAAGGAGGAGCTCGGCCCGCTCGGCGAGGCCAAGGCCCTGCTCGACTGGCATGCCCGCCATCGCTGCTGCGCCCAATGCGGCGCGCCGACCAAGCTCGGCTCGGCCGGCTGGAAGCGGCAATGCGAGGCCTGCGGCGCCCAGCACTTCCCGCGCACCGACCCGGTGGTGATCATGCTGGCGGTGCGCGGCGACAAGTGCCTCATGGCGCGCCAGGCCCGTTTTGCGCCCGGCATGTATTCCTGCATCGCCGGCTTCGTCGAGCCGGGCGAGACCTTCGAGGACGCGGTGCGCCGCGAGACCTGGGAGGAGGCGGGCCTGCGCACCGGCACGGTACGCTACGTCGCCTCGCAACCCTGGCCCTTCCCGGGATCGCTGATGATCGGCTGCATCGCCGAGGCGCTGAACGACGACATCGTCCTGGATGGCACCGAGCTCGAAGCCGGCCGCTGGTTCAGCCGCGAAGAGGCGCTGCAGATGCTGGAGGGCAAGCACCCCGACAACCTGTTCTGCCCGCCACATATGGCGATCGCCAACACCATCCTGAAGGCGTGGGCGGTCGACGGCGAGAAGCCCTGACGCGCCTCGCGCCACCCTGACGAACGAACAGCCTTTGCGGAGCCCTGGATGACGGACCCGGTCAACGCTTACGTCCCCGGGCCGCGCGCCCATATCGCCGGCCGCCCAGGCGGGCCGCTCTCGGGGCTGAGCTTCGCCGTCAAGGATCTGTTCGATGTCGCCGGCCTGCCGACCGGCGGTGGCAATCATGACTGGGCCAAGGCGAACCCCATCCCGACGCGCCATGCCTGGGCGGTGCAGACCCTGCTGGATGCCGGGGCCGACTGCGTCGGCAAGACCATCACCGACGAGGTCTCGCTTGGCATTCTCGGCGAGAACGCCTTCGACGGCACGCCGATCAACAGCGCCGCGCCCGAGCGCGTGCCCGGTGGCTCCTCATCGGGCTCGGCGGCAGCCGTCGCCGCAGGGCTCTGCGACATCGCGCTGGGTACGGATACCGGCGGCTCCATGCGCGTGCCGTCGAGCTTCTGCGGGATCTACGGCATCCGGCCGACGCATGGCCGGCTCGACGTCACCGGGCTGCTGCCGCAGGCTCCGAGCTCAGACACCGCCGGCTGGTTCGCGCGCGATGCCGGGACCTTTGCGAAGGTCGGCGCCGTGCTGCTCGGCGAAGCGCCTGGGCCGCTGCCGACGAAGCTGCTGCTCGCCGTCGATGCCTTCGGCTTCGCCGATCCCGAGGTCGCCGCTGCCCTGCAGCCGATGGTGCAGAAGCTGGAACAGGTTGTCGGCCCGGCGCGCGAGGAGATCATGGCGCCCCAGGGTCTCTCGGTCTGGGCCCGCGCCCAGCGCAGCCTGCAGCCAGTCGAAGCCTGGCAGACCTTCCGGCCCTGGATCGAGCGGCACAATCCACGCATGGCCTTCAGCGTCGCAGCCGGGTTGATCGCCGGCTCGCAGGTTCCGGCGAGCGAGCGCAACTGGGCAGCGCTGATGCGCGAGGAGGCACGGGCGCGGCTGCGCCACCTCCTGCCTGCAGGCACGATCCTCTGCCTGCCGACGACGCCGTTCCCGGCGCCGCTGCGCGGCCTGCCGGTACCGGAGCTGCAGCGGCTGCGCGACCGCATCACCTGCCTTTGCGCCCAGGGCGGTCTCACCGGCTCGCCCCAGCTCAACCTGCCCGGCGCCACGGTGAACGGCGCGCCCGTCGGCCTGTCGATCATCGGCGGGCGCGGCACCGATGCCAGCCTGATCGCCGTCGCCCAAGCCATGGAGGCCCTCTCGTGAGCGACCTGACCCCGAACCTGCCCGATGTCGTCGCCGAGATCAGCGCCCTGTTCGAGCGCTATGAGCAGGCACTGATCGACAAGGAGGTCGATATCCTCGACGCCTCCTTCTGGAACAGTCCCCACACGATCCGCTACGCGCTCGGCGAGAACGGCTACGGCTTCGACGAGATCCACGCCCACCGCGTCGCCCGCCCGCCGGGCCCGGGCATCAAGGAGAAGCGGATCCGTCTGGAGATCCTGACGCTCGGCCGCGACTTCGCCACGGTGAACCTCGAATTCAAGGTGCGCGGGCGCGACATCATCGGCCGCCAGAGCCAGAGCTGGGTGCGCTTCCCGGATCTCGGCTGGAAAGTGGTCTCGGCCCATGTCTCGACGATGGAGGGACCGCGCCCCTGGTGAGGCACAGGACATCCCTTCTCCCCTCGGGGGAGAAGGTGGCAGCGCGAAGCGCTGACGGATGAGGGAAGGACAGCCGCAACTGTCATCGTCTCACCCAGTCGGACCGCCCTCATCCCCTGCCGGACCTTCTCCCCCGAGGGGAGAAGGCGGCTAGTCACTCCCCCGGCTCGGGGAAGCTGTCGCGGAATTCGTGGGCGGGGTAAACACCGAGGATCTTCAGCTCCTTGGAGAAGAAGGCGAGCTCGTCGAGCGCCCGCTTCAGCGCCGGATCGTCGGGATGGCCCTCGACATCGCTGTAGAACATCGTCGCCGAGAAATGGCCGTCGACCATGTAGCTCTCGAGCTTGGTCATGTTGATGCCGTTGGTGGCGAAGCCACCGAGCGCCTTGTAGAGCGCCGCCGGCAGGTTGCGGACCTGGAAGATCAGCGTCGTGACGGTCTTGGCCGCGCCCTGGCGGGCGAATTCCGGATATTTCGAGAGCACGACGAAGCGCGTGGTGTTGTGCTTCTCGTCCTCGATATCCTCCATCAGGATCTTGAGGCCGTAAACCTCGGCGGCGATGTGCGGCGCGATCGCGGCACGGGTCGGATCGCCGGCCTCGGCCACCTGGCGGGCGGAGCCGGCGGTGTCGGCCGCGACCTCGGCCTTGAGGCCGAGCTTGCGGATGATCTTGCGGCACTGGCCGAGCGCGTGGATATGGCTCTGCACGGTCTGCAGCGTCGCCAAAGTCGCGCCCTCGACCGCCATCAGATGGAAGCGGATCGGCAGGAAGTGCTCGCCGATGATGTGCAGGCCGGAGCGCGGCAGCAGATGATGGATGTCGGCGACGCGGCCGGCGATCGAATTGTCGATCGGGATCATGCCGTAGCGGGCGGCGCCGTCCGAGACCGCGGCGAGCGCGTCCTCGAAGGTGCGGCAGGGCAAAAGCTCGCAATCCGGAAAGACCTGGAGGGCGGCCTGCGAGGAGAAGGCTCCGGGCTCGCCCTGATAGGAAACGACGACTGACATTTTAGGTCTTCAGGCTCCGGCATTGGATGTCAGGAACGCGCGGGCGCGGTCCAGATCGGGAGGCGTGTCGACGCCACGCGGGACGTGATCGATGATCATCGCATCGATGCGCATGCCGTCCTCGAGCGCCCGCAGCTGCTCGAGCTTCTCACGCAGTTCGAGCGGCGATTGCGGCAGCGAGACGAAGCGGTCGAGCGCGCGGCGGCGATAGGCGTAGAGGCCGACATGGTGGTAGAGCGGGCCCTCGCCATAAGGCGCGGTCGCACGGGTGAAGTAGAGTGCCCGCATCCGGCCGGGAGAAATCTCGCTGCCGATCAGCTTGACCACGCTCGGCGCGGTCTTCTCCTCGTCCTCGGTGATCTCGCCGGCAAGCGTCGCGATGTCGACGGCCGGATCCGCGAGCGGCTCCACCGCAGCCGCGATCGCGGTCGGCGCCAAAGTGGGGAAATCGCCCTGGACGTTGACGATGATGTCGTGCTCGCCCTTGGGATCGATGATGTCGGCGGCTTCCTTGATCCGGTCGGAGCCGGTCTGGTGCGCGGGGCTGGTCATCACCGCCCGGCCGCCGGCCTGCTCGATCGCCGCCAGGATGCGCTCGTCATCGGTCGCGACCACGACATCGCCGACACGCGCCTCGATGGCACGGCGCCAGACACGGACGATCATCGGCTCGCCCAGGATGTCGGCCAACGGCTTGCCCGGCAGGCGCGTCGCCTGCATGCGGGCGGGGATCAGGATCAGCGGATTGGGCATTGGCTGGGGAAAGCTCGCAGGGCGGCAAAAGGTCTCAAAGCGGTGCGTGCTTATACGAGTTGCAATGCAGCGCGCAAAGCGGTTAAGCAGCGCTGACGTGCCGGCTCCCCACAAGGGTCCGGCCGCAGCGCTGTCTTGCTTCGCCGACGGGCGGGCCGGGGGTTGTGAGAGACGATGAATATCGAACTGAACAAGATCGCTGGTGCGGGTCTGTCGACACTGCTCGTCGTGATGGCCTTGAACATGACCGCCGGCATCGTCTTCGCCCCGAAGAAGCCGACCGTGCCGGGCTATGACCTGCCGAGCCTGGAGCCGGCCGCCGCCGGTGGCGCCGGCGCTCCGGCTGCTGCTGCCGAGGAGCCGATCGCGGTGCGCCTCGCCAAGGCCGACCCGGCCAAGGGCGAGAAGGCCGTCGCCGCCTGCAAGGCTTGCCACACCTTCGAGAAGGGCGGCGCCAACAAGGTTGGCCCGCATCTCTACGACGTCTATGGCCGCCCCGAGGGCTCGATCGCCGGCTTCGGCTATTCGGCCGCGATGAAGGGCCGCAACGACAAGAGCTGGGACGCCGACGCGCTCGACCACTTCCTGAAGAACCCGAAGGCCTATGTGCCGGGCACGATCATGGCCTTCGCCGGCATCAGCCGGCCGGAGAGCCGCGCCGACGTCGTCGCCTATCTCAACAGCCTCGCCGATTCGCCGAAGCCGCTGCCGAAG
Organism: Allobosea sp. NPDC055332; assembly: GCF_053645455.1. Classification (NCBI taxonomy): domain Bacteria; kingdom Pseudomonadati; phylum Pseudomonadota; class Alphaproteobacteria; order Hyphomicrobiales; family Alloboseaceae; genus Allobosea; species Allobosea sp. NPDC055332. The sequence continues at coordinate 1,279,275 of NZ_JBSHMO010000002.1, forward strand.
CCCTGAGCCTGCAGCGCCTTTCGCGTCAACGTGACCTCGCAAGCCGGGCGCAAGCCCGGCTTTTGCTTGTCGGCGCCATGCAATTGCCGTCACCATGACGGGGAATGCGCGCAACGCTGGCTTTGGCCGAGCGTGACGACATAATCGCACGACGAATCGCAAGGGGTGTTTGCATGGCGATCCGGATTACCCGCCGCAGGCTGCTCGAAGCTGGCGGCGCGCTCGCAGGCGCGGCCGCGCTGCCGGCCTCGCTCACGACGGCGCTCGCGCAGGAGAACGAGGTCCACGGCCTCTCGACCTTCGGCGAGCTGGCGCTGCCGGCGGACTTCCCGCATTTCGCCTATGTCAATCCGAAGGCGCCGAAGGGCGGCTCGATCACCATCCAGATCAAGCGCGCCGGCGGCAATCAGAGCTTCGACACCTTCAACACGCTCAACACCTTTGTGCTGCAAGGCGACGGCGCGGCCGGCATGGACGCCTGCTTCGACAGCCTGATGGCCGGCTCCGGCGACGAGCCGGGCTCGCTCTACGGCCTGCTGGCGAAGAGCGTCGTGGTCTCGCAGGACAAGCTGACCTATCGTTTCCGGCTGCGGCCGGAGGCGAAATTCCATGACGGCTCGCGCGTCACCGCCGGCGATGCGGCCTTCTCGTTCAATCTGCTGAAGAGCAAGGGCCATCCGACCTACCGGCTGATCCTCGCCGAAATGGAATCGGCGGTCGCCGAGGGCGACGACCTCATCGTGGTCAAGCTCACGCCGAAGCGCAGCCGCGACATGCATCTCGTCGTCGCCGGCCTGCCGGTCTTCTCCGAGAAATACTGGTCGACCCGCAATTTCGAGGCCTCGACCCTGGAGCCGCCGCTCGGCTCCGGCGCCTACAAGGTCGGACGCTTCGAGCAGGGCCGCTTCATCGAGTTCGACCGGGTGCCGGACTACTGGGCCAAGGACCTGCCGGTGAATGTCGGCCAGAACAATTTCGACAGGGTCCGCTGGGAGTATTTCCGCGACCGGCAGGTGGCGTTCGAGGCCTTCAAGAGCGGCGTGATCACCTTCCAGGAGGAGTTCACCTCGCGCATCTGGGCGACGGGCTACGACTTCCCGGCGATCAAGGAGGGCAAGGTCAAGAAGGAGGCCCTGCCGAAGACCGAGCCGATCGGCTCGCAGGGCTGGATCTATAATCTGCGCCGCGAGAAATTCGCCGATCCGCGCATCCGCGAGGCGCTCGGCCTCGCCTTCGACTTCGAGTGGACCAACAAGAACATCATGTTCTCGTCCTTCTCGCGGGCGACCTCCTATTTCGAGAACTCGGATTCGAAGGCGGAGGGCAAGCCCTCGCCGGAAGAGCTCGCGCTGCTGGAACCGTTCCGCGGCAAGGTGCCGGACGAAGTCTTCGGCGAGCCCTATCTGCCGCCGGTCTCGGACGGCTCGGGCAGCGACCGCGCCCTGCTGCGCCGCGCCGACGAGATGCTGCGCGCCGCCGGCTGCAAGCGCGACGGCAATGTGCTGAAACTGCCGAACGGCCAGCCCTTCGAGATCGAGTTCCTGGATTCGACGCCGTCCCTGCAGCCGCACACCCAGCCCTTCCAGGCCAATCTCAAGCGCCTCGGCATCAACGCGACCTCGCGCATCGTCGACGGCGCGCAATACCAGCGCCGGCTCGACGAGTTCGACTTCGACATGATCAGCCGGGCGATGACCGGCAGCTCGATCCCGAGCGACACGATGCGCATCCTCTACGGCTCGGAAGCGGCGAAGACGCGCGGCTCGCGCAATGTCGGCGGCATCGCCGATCCCGCCATCGACGCGATGATCGAGAAGGTCGGCAAGGCCGAGAGCTATGCAGAAGTGGTCGTCGCCGCAAAATGCCTCGACCGGTTGCTGCGCGCCGGGCGCTACTGGATCCCGATGTGGTGGAACGCCAGCGAGTGGCTGGCCTATTGGGACATGTATGAACGCCCGCAGACCAAGCCGAAATACTCTTCCGGCGCGCCGGGAACCTGGTGGTACGATCCGGAAAAAGCGAAGCGGATCGGGAAGGCATAAGCGGGAATGCTGAACTACATCGCCCGGCGTCTGGCGCTGATGGTGCCGACCCTGTTCGGCATCCTGCTGATCTCCTTCGTCATCGTGCAGTTCGCGCCGGGCGGGCCGGTCGAGCGCATCATCTCGCAGCTCAACAATCCCAACAGCGGCGCGGCCGAGCGCGTCGGCGGCGGCTCCGGCGGCGATGCCGGGGCGCAGGCGCTGGACTCAGGCTCGGCCTATCGCGGCGCGCAGGGGCTCGACCCCGCCTTCATCAAGGAGCTGGAGAAGCAGTTCGGCTTCGACAAGCCGGCGCATGAGCGCTTCCTCAAGATGCTGAAGGACTATGCGACCTTCGATTTCGGCCGCAGTTATTTCCGCGATGCGCCGGTGCTGCAGCTGATCAAGGAAAAGCTGCCGGTCTCGATCACGCTCGGGCTGTGGATGACCTTGCTCTCCTATGCGATCTCGATCCCGCTCGGCATCCGCAAGGCGGTCAGGGACGGCTCGCGCTTCGACACCTGGACCAGTGCGGTCGTGATCATCGGCTACGCCATTCCGAGCTTCCTGTTCGCGATCCTCTTGATCGTGCTCTTCGCCGGCGGCTCGTTCTGGCAGATCTTCCCCTTGCGCGGCCTGACCTCGGAGAACTGGGCGCAACTCAGCCTGATCGGGAAGATCGGCGACTATCTATGGCACATCGCCCTGCCGGTGCTGGCGATGGCGCTGGGCGCCTTCGCGACCTCGACGCTTTTGACCAAGAACTCCTTCCTCGACGAGATCAGGAAGCAATATGTACTGACGGCGCGGATGAAGGGCCTGTCGGAGCGCGGCGTGCTCTACGGCCATGTCTTCCGCAACGCCATGCTGATCGTGATCGCCGGCTTTCCCGGCGCGTTCGTGCATGCGCTCTTCGCGGGATCGCTGCTGATCGAGACGATCTTCTCGCTCGACGGGCTCGGCCTCCTCTCCTTCGAGGCGATCGTTAACCGCGACTATCCTGTCGTCTTCGCCAATCTCTACATCTTCTCGCTGATCGGCCTCCTCGTGCACCTGATCACCGACCTGACCTATGCCTGGGTCGACCCGCGCATCGATTTCGAATCGCGGGAGGCCTGAGGTGTCCGATACCCTCCTCGACGCCCCGCCGGCTCTGCGCTCAGCTGAGCCGGCAGCCGCGCCCCCGCAGATGAAGCAGGGCTGGCTCAAGCTCTCGCCGATCAACCGGCGCCGGCTCGACAGCTTCAAGGCCAACAAGCGCGGCTGGTGGTCGTTCTGGATCTTCCTGACGCTGTTCGTGCTCTCGCTCTTCGCCGAGTTCATCGCCAACGACCGGCCGCTGATCGTCCGCTACAAGGGCGAGACGCTGTTCCCGGTCGCGATCAATTATCCCGAGGAGAAGTTCGGCGGCTTCCTCGCCACCACCGATTATCGCGACCCGACCATCGCCAGGGAGATCGCCAGCAATGGCTGGGCGATCTGGCCGCCGATCCGCTACTCCTATCGCACGCATAATCTCGACCTGCCGGTGCCGGCCCCTGCCCCGCCGACCTGGATGCTCAAGGATGAGCAGTGCCGGCCGATCGCCGAGCGAACCGGCGGCATGACCTGCCGCGAGCTCGAATGGAACTGGCTCGGCACCGACGACCAGGGCCGCGACGTGGTCGCGCGGCTGATCTACGGCTTTCGCATCTCCGTGCTGTTCGGGCTGATCCTGGCCTCGATCTCCTCGGTGATCGGCATCGCCGCCGGCGCGATCCAGGGCTATTTCGGCGGCTGGACCGACCTGATCTTCCAGCGCGTCATCGAGATCTGGACCTCCATTCCCGCGCTCTATTTGCTGATCATCGTCGCGGCGATCATCACGCCCGGCTTCTTCGTGCTGCTCGGCATCCTCTTGCTATTTTCATGGGTCGCGCTGGTCGGCGTCGTCCGGGCCGAGTTCCTGCGGGCCCGCAATTTCGAGTATGTCCGGGCGGCGCGGGCGCTCGGCCTCTCCAACCGGGCGATCATGGTCAAGCACCTGCTCCCCAACGCCATGGTGGCGACGCTGACCTTCCTGCCCTTCATCCTCAACGGCTCGATCACAACGCTGACCTCGCTCGACTTCCTCGGCTTCGGCCTGCCACCGGGCTCGCCCTCGCTCGGCGAACTCCTGGCGCAGGGCAAAGCGAACCTGCAGGCGCCCTGGCTCGGTCTCTCCGGCTTCTTCGTGATCGCGCTGATGCTGTCGCTGCTGATCTTCATCGGCGAAGCCGTCCGCGACGCCTTCGACCCGAGGAAGACTTTCGCGTGAGCGCGCCCCTCCTCTCCGTCCAGGACCTCTCCGTCGCCTTCCGCCAGGGCGGGCAGGAGACGCTCGCGGTCGACAAGGTCTCGTTCGCGATCGCCAAGGGCGAAACGCTGGCACTGGTCGGCGAGTCCGGCTCGGGCAAATCGGTCTCGGCGCTGTCGATCCTGAAGCTCCTGAACTATCCGGCGGCTCATCACCCGACGGGCAAGGTGCTGTTCAATGGCCAGGACCTGATCGCGGCCGACGAAGACGCGATGCGCAAGGTCCGCGGCAACGACATCACCATGGTGTTCCAGGAACCGATGACCTCGCTCAACCCGCTGCACACGATCGCGCGGCAGATCGGCGAGATCCTCGAACTGCACAAGGGCCTGCGCGGCGAGAAGGCGCGCGAGCGGACGCTCGAACTGCTGTCGCTGGTCGGCATCCGCGATGCGGCAAGCCGGCTCGACGCCTATCCGCACCAGCTTTCCGGCGGTCAGCGCCAGCGCGTGATGATCGCGATGGCGCTCGCCAACGAGCCCGATCTCCTGATCGCCGACGAGCCGACCACGGCGCTCGACGTCACCGTGCAGGCGCAGATCCTGACGCTGCTGAAGGAGCTGCAGGCACGGCTCGGCATGGCGATCTTGTTCATCACCCACGACCTCGGCATCGTCCGGCGCATCGCCGACGGGGTCTGCGTGATGCTGAAGGGCAAGATCGTCGAGCATGGGCCGGTCGCCGAGATCTTCGGCAATCCCCAGCACGCCTATACTCAGCGCCTGCTCGCCGCCGAGCCGAAGGGCCGGCCGGAGCCGGTGCCGGAGGGCGCCCCGATCCTGCTGGAGGCCGGTCCGGTCAAGGTCTGGTTCCCGATCAAGACCGGGCTGCTGCGCCGCACGACCAGCCATGTGAAGGCGGTCGACGGCATCTCCGTGAAGGTGCGCGAAGGCGAGACGCTCGGCATCGTCGGCGAATCCGGTTCGGGCAAGACCACGCTCGGCCTCGCCATCCTCCGCCTGATCTCATCGGAGGGGCCGATCGTCTTCCTCGGCGACCGCATCGATGGGCTCAAAAGCAAGGCGGTCCGCCCCAAGCGCAAGGATCTGCAAGTCGTCTTCCAGGACCCTTACGGCTCGCTCTCGCCGCGCATGTCGGTCGCCGACATCGTCGCAGAGGGGCTCGCCGTCCAGCAGAAGGGGCTGAGCTATCAGCGCCAGCGCGAGATCGTGGCGCAGGCGCTCGCCGATGTGGGCCTGGATCCAGCGACCATGGATCGCTATCCGCATGAATTCTCCGGTGGCCAGCGCCAGCGCATCGCCATCGCCCGCGCTATGGCGCTCGATCCGAAATTCGTCGTGCTCGACGAGCCGACCTCAGCGCTCGACATGTCCGTGCAGGCGCAGATCGTCGAATTGCTGCGCGGGCTGCAGGCCAGGCGCAAGCTCGGCTATCTCTTCATCAGCCACGACCTCAAGGTGGTCAGGGCACTGTCGCACCGGGTGGTGGTGATGCAGAACGGCAAGGTGGTCGAGGAAGGGCCGGCCGAGGAGATCTTCCAGCGTCCGCGCGAGGCCTATACGCAGGCTCTGCTCGCCGCCGCCCTCAACCTCGAACCGGCGAACAGCGCCGCGGTGCGCGACTGATGGCGCGCGCCATCCTGATCGTGCTCGATTCCGTCGGCTGCGGCGGCGCCGGGGATGCGGCCGCCTATGGCGACGAGGGTTCCGACACACTCGGCCATATCGCGCAGGCCTGTGCCGAAGGACGCGGCGACCGCGAAGGCCTGCGCAGCGGGCCGCTGCACATCCCCAACCTCGCCCGGCTGGGCCTCAGCCATGCCTGCGAGGCTTCGACCGGCAGGCCGCTCGCCGGGGTGCCGCGGCCAGAGGCCCCGAAGGGCCAATACGGCTACGGCGTCGAGGTCAGCCAGGGCAAGGACACCCCCTCCGGCCATTGGGAGATCGCCGGCTGCCCGGTGCCGTTCAAATGGGGCTATTTCACCGCGCTGGAGAATACCTTCCCGCCCGATCTCGTCGCGGCGATCATCCGTGAGGGCGCCCTACCCGGCATCCTCGGCAACAAGCATGCCTCCGGCACGGCCGTGATCGACGAGCTCGCAGAAGAGCACATCAGGACGGGCAAGCCGATCTGCTACACCTCGGTCGACTCGGTGCTGCAGATCGCGGCGCATGAGGAGCATTTCGGCCTGGAACGGCTCTACGCCCTCTGCAAGAAGGTCCGCGTCCTGGTCGATCCGCTCAGGATCGGCCGCGTCATCGCCCGGCCCTTTATCGGCACGACCGAGACCGGCTTCACCCGCACCGGCAACCGCAAGGATTTCGCGATCCCGCCGCCGGACGAGACCATCCTCGACCGGCTCGTGGCCAAAGGCCGGCCGGTCGTCACCGTCGGCAAGATCGGCGACATCTTCGCCCACCGGAACACCGGCGAGGAGATCAAGCCCTTCGGCAACGCCGCCATGTGGGCAGCGGCGCTAGAGGCATTCGAGCAACTGCCGGACGGCGGCTTCTGCTTCGTCAACCTGGTCGACTTCGACACCGAATACGGCCATCGCCGCGACATTCCCGGCTATGCGGCGGCGATCGAAGCCTTCGATCGCGATCTGCCCAGGCTCGAGGCGCTGCTGCGGCCGGGCGACCTAGCCATCGTCACCGCAGACCATGGCAACGACCCGAGCTGGCCGGGATCCGACCATACGCGCGAGCACGTGCCGATCCTGGCCTTCGGCCCCGGTGTGACGGCCGGGTCGATCGGGCGCCGCGGGAGCTTCGCCGACATCGCGGCGACGCTCGGAGATTGGCTGAAGATCGGCGCGGTCGGTCCAGGCCGCGCCTGGTAATCAGGCTGCCGCGACCCGTTCGCAGAACTCGGCGACCTCGCGGCGGATGCGCTGCGCCTGCGCCGCCAGATCGTCGGAGGAGCTCTGCAGGCTGCCGGCGGCGGCGTAGGTGCGCTCCGTCACCGTCTCGAAGCTCTGCAGGCTCTGTGCGCCGCGGCTGACGCCGTCAGAGGAGATCTGGACCTCCTTGGCGATCTCTGCCGTGGCGCGATCCTGCTCGCCAACCGCATAGGCGATGGCGACCGAGACGGTCTCGACCTCGCCGATTGCCGCGACGATCTCGCGGATCGACTTGAGCGAGCGCTGCGAAGCGGTCTGGATCGCCTCGATTGAACGCGTCACCTCGTCGGTCGCACTCGCGGTCTGGGCCGAGAGCGTCTTCACCTCGCTGGCGACGACGGCAAAGCCCTTGCCCATGGCGCCGGCCCGCGCCGCCTCGATCGTCGCATTCAGCGCCAGCATGCTGGTCTGTGCGGCGATGCCGCGGATGATCTCGACCACTGCCCCGACACTTTCGCCGGTGCGCGCCAGCGCCTCGATCTCCGTACTGGCGACCCGCGCCAGCTTTGCCGCCGATTGCGAGCTGTCAGCGGTCTGCGAGACGTTGCGGCCGATCTCGGCGATCGAGGAGGCGAGCTCCTGGCTGGCCGCCGCAGTCTGCTCGATGCTGGTCGTCATCTCGTTCGAACTGCGCGAGACGAGCGCGATCTGCTGCCGCGCCCGTTCGGACGCGCCGGTGAGGCCGCGAGCGTCGACCTGCATCGCCTCGGACGCCTTGTCGAGAATGGCCATGGCGCCGTCCATCTCGTCGCGGAAATTCGCGACCATGGCACGCAGGCGCTGGGCACGCGCTTCTGCGTCGTCGGCGAGGGCCCGCTCGCGCTCGCTCGCCAGGCGCTCACGCTCGGCAACCTCCTCGGCGCGGTGCAGATTGGCCTCCGTCTGCGCGAAGATGCGTGCGGTCATCACCGCGATCACCGCGAGGAAAGCGGTCTCGACCACCACGATGACCGCGTGCAGCAGGACCCGCAGCAGATTGCCGCCCTGGTAGAAGACGGCGGCGGGCAGGACGAACTGCAGAACCAGATGATGCGCCGCCGTGAGCGCCGCGCCCAGGATGATCGGCCGCCAGTCGCAGAAGCCGGCGAGGAGCGCCAGCACGGCGAAGTAGTACATGTGCATGTCGGGCTGCCAGGGATGCCCGGAGAAGACCGCGACCAGGATCGAGACCTGGCCGATCAGGGCGACCGCGATCGCGCATTGCGCCGTGATCGTCGCACCGACGCCGCGATAGGCAATCAGCGCAGCGAGCGCCAGCATCAGGGCACCGAGCGCGGGTATCAGCCCATCGCCAGTCTGGGCCAGCGATGCAAGCGCCAGCAGCGGGACATGAAGGAAGGCAAGGCCGATGAGGCAGCGCGCGACGAGATCGCGAAGGCCGGGCAAAGTCAAAGTCATAGGCTGCTCGCTTCGGCCTCTGGTGAGATGATGCAACCGGCCAGCCCGTCAAGGCGCAGCACCAGCAGGGCGCCGACCGGCCTTTCCGCGGTTTCCGGAGCGAGAACGACGACGAAGGGAACGGCCCCTTGCCGCAGGATCCTGCCTCCGGCCGCCAGGCTGCGCGCCACTGCGTCCTCCCCGGAGATCCAGGGCGGAAAGATGGCCGCCAACGGAGCTGACGGACCGGATACCGGCCCGGGCAGGCTCGCGAGGGCAATGAAGCCGGAGCAGATGGACAATCCCGCGATCAAGCCGATGTCGCGCCACCGCCCGGGCCGCGCGAGGCGGGAAGCGGTCGGTGTTGCGGTCGGCCCCATCCAGTTCGTCTCTCGGCTTGGCTAACGCAAGGTTGCCCTCGGTGAAGCTCCTGGGCCGTGTCGCTTAAATTTCGATTAATCAGCCAACTCCATTCGCGTCATAGCGCCCGGTTTCGGAAATGCCTTTTACGTTTCGTAAAGGCCCGAGGTCCACACTCTATAGTTGTTACATCCGTGGAGTGGACATGCCATGCGCTCGTTCATTCATCGCCTACGGACTGATCCCTCCGGCGCTACTGCCGTGGAATTTGCTTTCATCGCGCCGATACTGATGCTTCTCCTGTTTGGCATCATCGGCTACGGATACACCTTCAGCGTGTATAACGGCGTTCAGCAGCTCGCCGCGGAAGCCGCCCGTGCCTCCGTCGCGGGCCTCGATGACGCCGAACGCGAACGACTGGCGCGCGCCTTCGTCACGCGCAGCGTCGGCTCATACGCCTTCCTCAACCCGAGCAAGCTGACCGTGCGGACGACCGCCTTCGGGGCGCCGGCGCCGAGCTTCGAAGTCACGGTCGTCTACGATTACTCGGACAGCGTCTTCAATCGACTCGGCACGATCGTCGCGCTGCCGATGCCTGTGGTCGAGCGCCGCGCCGTCGTCCAGCGCGGCGGATACTGACACCCGCTCTGCGCGGGCCTGGGAGGGAGGCTGCCACGATGAGCCTGATCCGGGACTTCTTCGCCGACCGCCGCGGCCTGTCGTCCATCGTGTTTGCAGGCGCCTCGATCGTCCTCTTCGGCTTCGGCGCGATGGCTGTGGATGTCGGCAGCTTCTACTACCAGAAGCGGCGGCAGCAGACGGCGACGGATCTCGCCGCGCTCGCCGCCGCGGTGGATCTCGAGCGAGCCACGAACGCGGCACGGGCGAGCGCGGGCAGGAACGGCTTCGATCCGACCGCGATCGAGTCGGTCCAGACCGGAACCTATACACCCGACGCGAGTATGGCGCCGGAGGCGCGCTTCCGGCCAAGTTCGGTAGCCACGGCCAATGCCGCCCGGATCGAGATGCGCGCGACCACGCCGATGATCCTGGGCCGCGTGCTCACGGCCGGCGCCGTGCTGCCGAACACCACCCGAACCGGCGACGTCGCCATCCTGACGCGGGCCACCGCCGCACAGGATGCTCAGGCCTCCTTCGCCATCGGCTCGCGGCTGGCCCGGGTGGAGGGCGGCGCTCTCAACGGCCTGCTCGGCGGCCTGCTCGGCACGAGCCTGTCGCTCTCGGTCATGGACTATGAGGGGTTGGCGCGTGCCCGGATCGACCTGTTCGGCTTCGCCAAGCGGCTGGCGACGCGCGCCGCGATCTCCGCATTGACCTTCGATGAGGTCGTCCGTGCCAATGTCCGCATCGGAGATGTCATTCTGGCTGCACAGGATGCGGCACGCGACCAGGGCGCGGGCAGCGACGCCATCGCGGCACTGGGCCGCCTGGCGGCGGCCACCGCCGGCTCGGGCCAGCGCCTCAACCTGCAGGGCCTCGTCTCGTTTGGCACCTATGGCGGCCGCCAACTGAACGAGGAGATACCGCTCAAGGCGTCGCTGTCGGCGCTCGACCTCGTTTCAGCCACGGCCCAGATCGCCAATGGCGCGCGCCAGCTCGATCTCGGCCTGGCGGTCAACGTGCCTGGCCTCGCCTCGGTCTCGCTAAAGCTCGGCATCGGCGAGCGCCCGGTCGGGACCAGCCTCGTGCGCGTCGGCCGCACCGGCGCAACCGTCCACACCGCCCAGACGCGCCTGCTGCTGACACTCACCCTCGTCGGCAGCGGCCAGGCCTCCCTGGTCAAGCTGCCGCTCTACCTGGAACTCGCCGCAGCGACAGCTCGCCTGACCTCGGTCTCCTGCGGCGCCGGCGACATCACCAGCGCGCGGGTGACGCTCGGCGTGACGCCAGCCGTGGTGGATGCCTGGATCGGGCAGGTCTCCAATGCCGAGTTCAGCAATTTCAGCACGAGGCCGAACCCGCCGGCCGCGACGCTGCTCGACCTGCTCGGCCTCGCCAAGGTCACAGGCCGGGCCCATGTCACGATCAGCAACACCAGCGAGACGCCGGTGAGCTTCAGCTATGCCGAGATCCAGCGGGTCGACAAGAAGACGACCTCGACGCAGAACTTCGTCGCCAGCCTCTTGTCCCGGCTGGTCGGCGACCTCGAGATCGAGGTCGTTCCGCTCGGGATCGGAATTCCCCTGCCAGGCATCGGCAGCGCCGTGACCGGCGTCATCGCCGGCGCAGCGGCCCCGCTCGACCAGGTGCTGACGAGCCTGCTCAACACGCTGGGGATCGGGCTGGGGCAGGCCGATAGCTGGGTCAGCGGCGTGCGCTGCGGCGGGGCTGTGCTAATCCAGTAGGACTTCAGGATCGCAGCCGCGTCTTGATGCGCTGCATCAGCCCGTCGCGGACGGCGCGATAGGCGTCGAGTACCTGCTCTCGCGACCCCTGAACGATGGTCGGATCAGGCGTCGGCCAGTACTCGACCTCGGCAGCGACCGTGCGGGTCAGGTCGAGGGCCTTGTGGTGCGCCTCAGGCGAGAGCGAGACGATCAGGTCGAAGTTGAGGCCTTCCCACTCCTCGAGCTCTTCGAGCGATTTGGGCCTGTGCTTGCGCGCATCGATGCCGATCTCGTCAAGAACCTCCAAAGCGAAGGGATCGACCTCGCCCTTGCGCGCTCCGGCGGACTGGACATAGACCGACTTGCCGAAGAAGTGCTTGGCCATGGCCTCGGCCATCGGCGAGCGCACCGCATTGTAGGCGCACATGAACAGCACGCTCTGGAGCTTGCGCGGTACGGGCGGCTCCAAACGCTCAGCCCTTCCAGTGCAGCGCGTAGATCAGGGTGAAGAGGCGACGGGCCGTCTCGCGGTCGATCTCGACCTTGTTCGCCAGCCGCTCGACCAGCAGCACGGCCGCTTCGTCGTGCAGGCCGCGCCGGCCCATGTCGATCGCCTCGATCTGCGAGGGCGTCGCCGTGCGGATGGCTGCGTAATAGCTGTCGCAGACCAGCTCATAGTCCTTGATGATGCGCTTGAGCGGGGTCAGCGAGAGATGATGGGTGACGACGGGCGCACCGTCTGCGCTCCTGACCTCGAAGGCGAGGCGGCGCTCGACCAGAGCCAGATGAACGGCATAGGGCCCGCCATCGAACTCCGGCAGAGCGAAGTGGTTGCGCTCGATCAGGTCGTAGATCGCGACGGCGCGCTCATGCTCCTGGTCGGCGCTGCCGCGCCCGAGCGAGGCCTCGTCGAGCGTGACGGCGACCAGATGGTTGCGTTCCGACATGTCCCCTCCGGCGCAGGCTGACTTCGGCGCAGAATCGCCGCGCCGACGTCAGCCGTTGAGCCGGATCGTCACGGAACGTGCGTGAGCCTGCAAGCCCTCGGCCTCGGCAAGTTCGGTCGCGGCGCCGGCGAGCGCCCGCAGCGCTTCAGGATCGCATTTCAGCAGGGAGGTGCGCTTCATGAAATCGGGCACGCCGAGGCCCGAGGAGAAGCGGGCCGAACGGGCCGTCGGCAGGACATGGTTCGAACCACCGACATAGTCGCCGATCGCCTCGGGCGTATGCCCGCCCAGGAAGATCGCACCGGCATTGCGGATTTGCGCCGCCAGGCCCTCGGCCCCGTCGGCGATGATCTCGAGATGCTCCGGCGCAAGCCGGTCGACCAGCGGGATCGCATCACCGAGCGCTCCGACCAGGATGACGGCACCGAACTCGCGCCAGCTCGCCCCTGCGATCTCGGCGCGTGGGAGCGTCTTGAGCTGCCCCTCGACCGCGCGCTCGACGGCGTCCGCCAATGCGGCATCATCGGTGACCAGGATCGACTGGGCGGCCGTGTCATGCTCCGCCTGGGCGAGCAGATCGGCGGCAATCCAGTCGGGATTGGCGCTCGCATCGGCCAGCACCAGGACCTCGGACGGGCCGGCGATCATGTCGATGCCGACCGTGCCGAAGACACGGCGCTTGGCGGCGGCGACATAGGCGTTGCCGGGGCCGACGATCTTGGCGACGGGGGCGATCGTCGCAGTGCCATAGGCCAACGCGGCAACCGCCTGCGCGCCGCCGATCTTGTAGATCTCGTCGATTCCGGCAAGCTTCGCCGCAGCGAGCACCAGCGGGTTGCCTTCGCCGCGCGGCGTCGGCGCGACCATGACGAGACGCTCGACCCCGGCGACCTTGGCCGGCACGGCGTTCATCAGCACCGAGGAGGGATAGCTCGCCGTGCCGCCCGGCACATAAAGGCCGACGGTCTCGACCGCACTCCAGCGCCAGCCGCTCTCGACCCCCAGTGCATCGCGCGACCAGGAATCGGCCGGCTTCTGGCGCAGATGATAGGCTTCGATGCGGGCGCGGGCCGTCTCCAGCGCGGCGAGTTGCTCGCGTGTGCAGGCGGCGAGCGCCGCGTCGATCTCGCCCTGCGTGACGCGCAGGGTTTGCGGCGTCAAAGCGAGCTTGTCGAAGCGCTCGGTGTAGTCGATCAGCGCCGCGTCGCCGCGGGCGCGGACATCGGCGATGATCGCCGCCGCGACCTGGTCGACATCCTCCGAAACCTCGCGCTTCATCGCGAGCAGGGCAGTGAACTCCTGCTCGAAACCGGCCTTGCGTGCGTCAAGCCTGATCGGCATCGGATATCCTGACCGGAAGGGGCTCAGCCGGCGTCCGGGTGGGCCGGCGTCGCAACGGCTTCCCAGATCGGACCGAGATCCTTCATCTGCGCCTCGATGCATTCGACATCGAGGCGGATGGCGGCACCGTCCGAAAAATGCAGGGTCACCTGCCCGGCCGGACCGTCGCTCTCATCGAAGGTGACCGCGAGCAGACTGAGCACAGCCTCTCCGGCCGCGACCCTGGTGCTGCGCGCGGCCGTGACGCGCTCAAAGTGGAGCGCGGCAAGCCGCCGGCGCTTCTGGCCCTGGGCTGCGCCCTCCCAGTCGAAGCGGCGCAGCGCCAGGGCGAAGCGCTTCTCGGCCGGGAGATAGGCGATGTCGCCGCGCTTCAGCACCGCATCCTGCAGATGTGCCGAGATCACCGACAGATCGTCGGCGTCCAGGGCGATCAGTTTCAGCGGCTCGGCGGCGGGATCGGACATAGAGACTCTTGTCTTATCGCATTTTCTTCACGCGAACCGGTGTCGACTTCGCTCGAAAATGCTCTAGGCCCTATCTGGCGGGGGCGTCGCCTATCGTCAACCGCTGATCCGCTCGACTTGGGCGCCGCAACGGCCAAGCTTGGCCTCCAGCGCCTCGAAACCGCGGTCGAGATGGTAGACGCGGTTGATCATGGTCTCGCCCTCGGCGACGAGGCCACCGATGACCAGCGAGACCGAGGCGCGCAGATCGGTCGCCATCACCGGCGCACCGGTGAGCTTCTCGACGCCGTCGACATAGGCCGCATCGCCGTCGAGCCGGATCTTGGCGCCGAGCCGGGCGAGTTCCTGCACGTGCATGAAGCGGTTCTCGAAGATGGTCTCGCGAATGCGCGAGGTGCCCTTGGCCTTGGTCATCAGCGCCATGAGCTGGGCCTGGAGGTCGGTCGGGAAGCCCGGGAACGGATCGGTGGTGACGTCGACAGGCTCCAGCGCAGCGCCGTTGCGGCGGACGCGGATGCCCTCATTGGTCTCGGAGACCTCGACACCGGCCTGGCTGATCACGTCCAGCGCCGCCTGCAGCAGATCGGCGCGCGCGCCTTCGAGCAGGACATCGCCGCCGGTCATCGCCACCGCCATGGCATAGGTGCCGGTCTCGATCCGGTCGGGCAGGACGGCATGATGCGCCCCGCCAAGGCGCGAGACGCCGCGGACGGTGATGGTGGAGGTGCCGGCGCCCTCGATCTTCGCACCCATCTTCTCGAGGCAGACGGCGAGATCGACCACTTCCGGCTCGCGCGCGGCGTTCTCGATCACCGTGGTGCCCTCGGCCAGGACGGCGGCCATCAATGCAGTGTGAGTACCGCCGACCGTCACCTTCGGGAAGACGATCTCGGCGCCCTTCAGCCCCTTCGGCGCGCGCGCCAGCGCATAGCCGCCCTCGATGGTGATCGTCGCGCCGAGGCGCTCCAGCGCCATCAGCAGGAGATCGACCGGGCGGGTGCCGATGGCGCAGCCGCCGGGCAGCGAGACCTTGGCCTCGCCCATGCGCGCCAGGATCGGCGCGATCACCCAGAAACTCGCCCGCATGGTCGAGACCAGCTCGTAGGGCGCGCAGGTATCGACGATCTGGCGAGCGGTCAGCGCGACGGTCTGACCGGTCTCGGCGCTCTGGCCGACGCGCTTGCCGGCAACCGAGCGGTCGACGCCGTGATTGGACAGGATGCGCGAGAGCGCACTGACGTCGGAGAGACGCGGGACATTGGTCAGCGTCAGCGTCTCGTCGGTGAGGAGGCTCGCGATCATCAGCGGCAGTGCCGCGTTCTTCGCGCCTGAAATCGGGATCACGCCATTGAGGCGCTGGCCGCCGGTGATGCGGATACGGTCCATCGGGCTCGTCCTGCAGGACGACCGGCAGCGGTGCCGGCCGGAAAGGGGGAATCAGGACCGCGGGGAGTCGGCCTGGGCGGGCGGTAGCTGATCCTCGGCCGCCGTGTCCGAGGCGCGCCTAGCCCTTGCCTGCGCCTTGCGACGCTTGAGATTCTCGCGGAGGGCGGCAGCAAGGCGCGCCCTTCTCTCATCCTCGGCTTCGGTCTGGCGGCTCAAGGCGTCAGCTCGTCGGAATGTCTGCGGCAGTGGGCCACAGGCGTTGGTTCATGGTTAGCCGCTCGGCCTGACCTGGACAAGCGGAAGTGCCTCTCCTTAACGCGACCGATTGCGGCACAACTGCGGCGCAATCAGTCCCTGCCTGAGACAGCCCTGTTTCAGGCCTTCCGCCCTTTGCACCGGGGCGGGAAACGCATTGTCGCGATCAGAGCCCGGCAATCAGCCACAGCTGCCGCAAAGCGTCGCCAGATTGATAAAAATTTCACTATCTCGGCAACCCTGACCGACCGGTGTTATGCTGGCACGCCCATTGCGTGCATCGACGCCAACGACGGCCGCACCACCGGGATAATCGACAGATGCGTTCTCCAGTTCTGAGCCAGCTTCGAGCGTAACGAATAAAGCCTAACGAAATTAACCATTTCCAGCAGTTTGCGTTTACAGATTATTAACTTTCTCTACCCTCGGCGGCGTCGAGGGGTGCGATACGAGGCGGAGACGAGACGATGTTTCAGAGCTATGCACCGACGACGGGTGAGCAGGCCGTTGCCGAGCTCGCCAATGGCGAGGTGATCGAAGCCATCCGCCATAAGGCCGGCTTCCTGCCGGAGGTGCAGCTCGCCTATGAGCCGCAGCTGCGGCTGCTCTGGGTCACGATCAAGCCTGAGCTGAAGCCGGTCTTCACGCTGCAGCTGCTCGAGAGCCTGGGCAAGGTGCAGCAGGCCGTCATGGATCTCTGGGGCGCGCCCGAGCAGTATCACAACGCCCCGGTGCGCTTCCTCGCCTTCCGCGGCACCGGGCCATTCTTCACCCTCGGCGGCGATCTCGACTTCTACCTTGACTGCCTGGCCAAGAACGACCGCCCGGCGCTGGCCGAATACGCGCGCCTCTCGGTCGAGGACGCCCTGCGCAACGCCAGCGGCCTCAACGGCATGGCCGTCACCCTGTCGACGATCCACGCCAAGGCGATCGGCGGCGGCATCGACGCCCCACGCTCATGCAACATCATGATCGCCGAGGAGCAGGCCTCGTTCGTCTACCCCGAGATCAAGTTCAACCATTTCCCGATCACCGCGGTCGGGCTCCTGTCGCGCCGGATGGGCCAGCGCGCCGCCGAACACATGCTGCAGTCCGGCGAGGAGATGAGCGCAGCCGAGTTTCTGGCCGCCGGCGGGCTCGAAGCCGTCGTGCCGACCGGCACCGGCGAGGACTGGATCCGCAAATACGCCTCCGACTCGCTGCCGATCCACGCCGCCCGCACAGCCCTGTTCTCGGCTTTCAACCGCCGCGCCGGCAATCTGCGGGAGGAGCTCGAATATCTCGGCGAGCTCTGGACCGACTGCATGCTGCGCCTGCACCCGAGCGCGATCTCCAAGCTGCAGCGCATTGCCCAGACGCAGGACCGCATGCTCTCGCGCGTCTATCAGCGGGAAAGCGAGGAGCGGCTCGCCGGCGCCGGCGCGGCCTAGACAGGCCTCGCCAGGGCCCGCAGGACCGGCATTCCGGCCGATTGCGCGACTCCGCCGCGTAACTCTCATGAAACTTTTACCTTTTCCTCTTAGAGCCGTTAGGTGACGCGGCAAAAGGTCAGGTTTTTCAGCCGCCTCTCCAGAGACCGTCACAAGGCAGGAGTGGATGGCGGGAGTGCCGAACCGGTTGCGCAACGCCAGCGCAGACAGGGCGATCGCGGAGCAGCCGGTCGAGCACGATGGCCGGCACGCGGTCGACCTTGCCGATTATCGCCTGCTCGTCTCCTCGCTGTTCTCCTCGCCCGGCTCGATCATCCCTGGCGGCATCGCCGGCATTCTCACACCCCTCC
The DNA here is from genome assembly GCF_053645455.1 of Allobosea sp. NPDC055332. Classification (NCBI taxonomy): domain Bacteria; kingdom Pseudomonadati; phylum Pseudomonadota; class Alphaproteobacteria; order Hyphomicrobiales; family Alloboseaceae; genus Allobosea; species Allobosea sp. NPDC055332. Next base: position 1,296,752 of record NZ_JBSHMO010000002.1, read on the forward strand.
TGTGCTGGATCTCCACCAGGATCGACCTGTTCATGACGCTGACGGTTTGCGTCGCGCTCGTCGTCCTGATGCGGATCGTGACGGTGGTCTGCTATCGCCGGCTCGACCATTCCGAGGATACGCTCGCCCAGACCAGACGCTGGGACCGGGAGTATTTTCTCGGGGCGACCGTGTTCAGCGCCGTGCTCGGTTTCAGCTGCTATGCCGCGCTCGCCTGGACGGACGATCCCGCCGCCCACATCACCTCGGTGTCGTCGACGATCGCGCTTGCCTCCGGCTATGTCGCGCGCAATGCCGGACGGCCGAAATTCGTCGCCGTCCAGCTTCTGACTTTCTGCGTACCGATGGCGATCGGCCTGATCCAGGCGCACAATCCCTACTACCAGTACATCGGCTATTTCGCCTTCCTCTATGTCGTCGCCAACATCGCGATCACCAATTCGTTGCACCGCAATCTGCTGGCGCTGAGCGATGCGATGAAGCAATCCAAGGCGCTGGCAACCGCCCTGCGCTCGCAGAACCTGACGCTCGACGCCGCGCTCAACACCATGATCCATGGGCTGGCGATGTTCGATCGCAAGCTCGACCTTGCGGTCTCGAACGCGCCGCATGCCGCCCTCTACGGGATTCCCGAGACGCTGGCGCTGTCGGGCACGCCGATCAGCGCGATCGCGCGCTTCCTCGTCGAGCGACAGGTGATGACCCCCGAGCAGGTGCGCGACATCAAGGCGGCGCTCGACGGCGTGCAGGCGACGCAGCAGGCGGCCGTCTACGAATTGCAGTCCCGCAACGGCCGGATGCTGGTCGTCACCATCGCGCCAGCGGCCGAAGGCGGCGTCCTGATGCTGACCGAGGACGCGACCGAGCGGAAGGCGACCGAAGCGCGGATCGAGCAGATGGCCCGTTTCGACGAGCTGACGGGTCTGGCCAACCGCTTCGAGTTCAATACGCAGCTTGCCGACGCCTTCCGTCGGCATGAGCGGACTGGCGAGACGTTCGCCCTGCTCTATATCGACCTCGACGGCTTCAAGCAGGTCAACGACAATCTCGGCCACGACATCGGCGATCGTGTGCTGATCCAGACGGCGGCGCGTCTGAAGAGCGCGATCCGCCATAACGACCTTCTGGCGCGCTTCGGCGGCGACGAGTTCGTGCTGATCCTGCCGGCAACCGATGTCGCGACGGTCCGGATGATCGCGCAGCGCATGATCGAGACGATGGACCGCGCCTTCGAGCTCGAGACCAAGACCGTCTATGTCACCGCCAGCATCGGCATCGCGCTCGCGCCGACCGACGGCGCGACGCCCGCCGACCTGCTGCGCCATGCCGACACGGCGCTCTACAAGGCCAAGGCCGCCGGCCGCAACACCGCAACCTTCTTCGATCCGGCCATGGCCGAAGAGATGCTCGAACGCCATGAGATCGAGGTCGACCTGCGCCAGGCCACCGCCGAAGGCACGCTCGAGCTGTACTACCAGCCGATCATCGATCTGCGCACGCAGGAGATCGTGACGCGCGAGGCGCTGATGCGCTGGCGACACCCGACGCGCGGCATGGTGCCGCCCGGCGTCTTCATCCCGATCGCCGAACAGTCCGGCCTGATCGCCGGGATGGGCGATTGGGCGATCCGCCAGGCCTGCCGCGACGCAGCGAAATGGCCCGATGGCATCGGCGTCTCCGTCAACATCTCGCCGCTGCAGTTCCGCGAGCCGGGACGCATCGTCGAGACCGTCAAGAACGCGCTGCTGCTCGCCCATCTCGCGCCCGGCCGCCTGACGCTCGAGGTGACGGAATCGTTGCTGATCGAGGACAACAAGACCACGCTCGACGTGATCAACGAGTTGCGCGCGATCGGGGTGAAGTTCGCGCTCGACGATTTCGGGACGGGCTATTCCTCCCTCGCCTATCTCTCGACCTACCCGTTCTCGCAGGTGAAGATCGACCAGAGCTTCAGCCGCGACGTCAACAGCGATGAGGCCTCCAAGGCGGTGATCGAGGCGGTCTGCCAGCTCGCCCGGCGCCTGTCGATGAACGTCGTCGTCGAGGGTATCGAGACCGAAGCGCAACGCATGGCGGTGCAGTTGCTCGGCGCCCAGCGGGCGCAGGGCTATCTGTTCGGGCGGCCGCAGCCGGTGACGGAATTCAGCAAGGGCGACGAGCCGCGCAAGATCGCCTGAGGACGGCCTCCCCCCTCTTGTCGGCCTCGGCTGCTTCCAGCCTACTATCGTCTCAGCGAACTTGATTCCGCCGCAGCGGCAACGCATCTGCACGAGCAGGAAAGCGACCGGGAGACGCGGCGTGAGCCAAACCGCCAGCCCATCGGCCAGCAAGGAGCCGCTGACGCCGGATATCTGTATCATCGGCGATGGGCCGGGCGGGCTCGCGGTCGCGACCGCCGCCGGATTGTTCGGCGTCCGGACCGTGCTGGTCAGGCAGAACGGAAGCGCGCTTTCCCACAATGAGGGAGCGCGCGGCCAGGCTCTGCGCGCCGTCGCCGAGCATAGGCGGGCCATCGCGAACGCTGCGTCCTTCGGCCTGCCGCGAGATATGGGCGAGATCGACTATGGGCGCATTCGGGCTCATCTCGACCAGGTTGCAGCGAAACGAGCCGCAAACGAATCGGATGAGCGCCTCACCGCGCTCGGCATCCTCATGCTCAGAGGCGAGGCGCACTTCCAGAACCGCCACCAGATCACGATCGGCGAAACAGTGGTCAAGGCACGCCGCTTCGTCATCGCGACCGGGTCCTTGCCGGCGATGCCCGACATTCCCGGCCTCGCCGACCTGCCCTGCCTGACCGAGGACAGCATCTTCGAGCTGGCGAAGCGGCCGGACCGGCTGGTCGTGCTCGGCGGCACGGCGGCGGCCGTCGAGCTGGCGCAGGCGATGCGCGGGCTCGGCAGCGAGGTCGCTCTGATCGCCCGGGAAGGCCTCCTGCCGGAGGAGGACCCGGAAGCGGTCGGTGTGCTCCGGCGCGCCCTGCTCGGCGACGGCATCGTCTTGCACGAGGGCCGGGTGATCCTGCGCGCCGAGAGCCATCGGCAGCGGCCCTGCCTTATGCTCGACGGCGACATCCGGATAGAAGGCACGCATCTGCTGGTCGCGAATGGGCGCGGGCCGAACATCGCCGACCTCGAGCTCGACCTCGCCGGCATCCGCAGCGACGATAGCGGCATCATCGTCGACGCCTCGCTGCGCACCGCCAACCGCAGTATCTACGCCATCGGCGATTGCGCCAGTGGAGCCGCGAGCGGGATGGTGTCCAGCCATGCCGCCCAGCATCAGGCCGGGCTCGTGCTCCGCAACGCCCTCTTCCGCCAGCCGGTCCGCTTCAGGCGCGAGCTGGTGCCGCGCACCGTCCATGGCAAGCCGGAGCTGGCGAGCATCGGGCTCAGCGAGACGCAGGCGCAGGCGCGAGGCGAGATCCGGGTGCTGCGCTTCCCCTATGCCGAAAGCGGGCGCGCCCAGGCCGAGCTGCGAAGCGAAGGTCTGATCAAGCTGATGACCGACCGCAAAGGCGGCATCCTCGGCGTGGTCATCGCCGGGGCGCAGGCGGCCGAGCTGATCGTGCCCTGGAGCATCGCCTTGCAGAAGCGGATGAACGTCAAGGAGATGGCCGGGCTCATCGTGCCATCCCAGAGCCTGTCGGAGCTGTCGCAGAAGGCAGCCCTCTCCTTCCAGGCGCCGCTCGCGGCAAAGCAGGGGATTCGCCGCCTCATCGGCTTCCTGCGCCGTTTCGGATAGACTGGCTGTTGATGTCAGTGAGACGGTTCGATCCCAACACCCTGTCGATCAGCGTAGCGCGCGGGCCGACGCAGCTCGGCCTGTCGGCCAAGCTGCTCGTGCTCACCATCCTGTTCGTGATGCTGGCCGAGGTGTTGATCTACCTGCCCTCGGTCGCGAACTTCCGGCGCAACTGGCTGAACGACCGGCTCGCGGCGGCGCAGATTGCCGTGCTCGTGCTCGAAGGCGCCCCGGCCGAAGGCCTGCCGGAAGGCAGCGAGGAGCGCCTGCTCGCCGGCGTCGGCGCTTCCGCCATCGCTGCGCGCGTCGGCGGCGCGCGCCGCCTGCTCAGTCTCGATTCGATGCCGCACGAGGTCGCCAAGACCGTCGACCTGCGCGACCAGAGCTGGATGCAGTCGATCCTGGAATCGGTGGCGACGCTGGTCAGCCCCTCGCACGAGATGCCGATCCGGGTGGTCGGACAGGCGGTCGGCGCCGCCGACTTCGTCGAGATGGTGATCGACGAGCGACCGCTGCGCCACGCCATGCTGAAATTCTCGATCAACCTGACCCTGGTCACGCTGATCATCTCGATCCTGACCGCGGGACTGGTCTACCTCTCGCTGAACTGGCTGATCGTGCAGCCGATCCGGCACCTCGCCGCCAATGTGATGGAGTTCGAGCACGATCCGGAGAATCCGCGCCGGATCATCGAGCCGACAGAGCGTGCCGACGAGATCGGCGAGGCGCAGCGGGCGCTGGCGCGCATGCAGGCGACGCTCGCCGACGACCTGAGAGCCAAGAAACACCTCGCCGAGCTCGGCCTTGCCGTCAGCAAGATCAATCACGACCTGCGCAACATGCTGGCGGCGGCGCAATTGATGTCCGACCGGCTGACCGAGACGCGCGATCCCAAGATCCGGCGCTTCGCGCCGCGCCTGATCGCGACGCTGGGCCGTGCCATCGATTTCTGCCAGGCGACGCTCGCCTATGGCCGGGCGACCGAGGCGACGCCGGCGCTGCGCGATGTGGCGCTGCGCCAGCTCGTCGCCGAGCAGGCCGAACTGCTCGGCCTCGGCGAGAACGGCACGATCGGCTTCGCCAACGAAGTCCCGGCCGAAGTGATCGCACCATGCGATCCAGACCAGATGGCGCGGGTGCTCTCCAACCTGATGCGCAACGCAATCCAGGCGCTCGACAGCGTCACGGAGACCGGCGAACGAACGCCGATGCTCAGGATCAGCGCCGGCCGGCGCCATGAGGAGATCGTCCTGCGCATCGCCGACAACGGGCCGGGCGTACCGCCGCGGGCGCGCGACAACCTGTTCCAGGCCTTCCGCGGCTCAGTCAACCCCGGCGGCACCGGCCTCGGCCTCGCCATCGCCGCCGAGCTGGTGCGGCTGCATGGCGGCATGATCGCGCTCGAACCGTCCGAGATCGGCGCCGTGTTCACCGTCTCGCTGCCAGCGCAGCGCGTATTGGCCTGAGACTTCTGAGCTTCGGCTTTACCCGAAAACCGGTTCCCGCTTTTCGGGCTGATGCTTTACTGGCTCGCCCAGATCACGCGCGCCATGAAGGCGATCTCGGCGAGCCCCAGCACCCGGTCGGCATGCTCGGGATTGAGCGAGGCGAGCTCAATCGTCTTGGCGGTCTGACGCCTGAGCTGCTTGGCCAGGACTTCGCCGTCGACGGTCTTGACCACGACCCGGTCGCCACGGCGGATCGCAGCACCGGGCGAGACGATGATGGTGTCGCCGTCGCGATAGAGCGGCAGCATCGAATCGCCGGCGATCTCGAGCGCATAGGCCTTCTCGTCCTGCAGGCCGGGAAAGGCGACCTCGTCCCAGCCGGAACCGACCGGGAAGCCGCCATCGTCGAAGAAGCCGCCCGAGCCCGCCTGGGCGAAGCCGATCACCGGGATCGTGCGGGCCGGCGCCGCGCCGCGCCGGACGACGTTCATGAACTCGTCGAAGGAGGCGCCGGTCGCCGAGAGGATCTTGGCGATCGACTCGGTCGAAGGCCAGCGCTCGCGGCCGTCAGCGCCGACGCGCTTGGAGCGATTGAAGGTCGTGGCATCGAGCCCGGCCTTGCGGGCGAGGCCCGAGGGCGTCAGGCCATAGCGCTGGGCGAGCGTGTCGATCGCGCTCCAGATCTGGTCATGGGACAGCATCGCGGAGAGGCCTCGTTCCTGATGGTGCCGGCGCGGCGCAAAGCGGGGATAGATATAGGAAATATACCCTATCAGATAAGAATTCAATCTGATTCGCGATCCCAACTGGCTGCCAAGGCCGGATTTTTCGCTGCCGACAGCGCTTCGGCTGAGGCGATCCGGCACGCCGGCAAAAAGAAATCTGCAGCGTGGGCTGGCCGGCACGCGGTTTCCGCTTTTGCCGAAGCCGCTCCGGCGATATGTCCGGCACCATGCCGCTCATCTACAAGATCTGTCCCGAAGCGCTCTGGCGCGAAGCCGAGGCCGCAGGCCTCTTCCGGGGAGCACCGGTCGACCTCGCCGACGGCTTCATCCATTTCTCGACCGGCGCACAGGTCCGCGAGACTGCCGCGAAGCATTTCGCCGGCCAGAGCGGCCTGCTGCTGATCGCCTTCGACGACGCCAAGCTCGGCGAGGCCCTGCGCTACGAGCCCTCGCGCGGCGGGGCGCTGTTCCCGCATCTTTATGCCACGCTCGACCCGAAGCAGGCGCGCTGGATCGCGCCGCTGCCGTCGGGCGAGGCCGGCCATGTGTTTCCAGAGGATGTCTTGCCGGAGGATGTCGCGTGATCGGAGCGCTGTTCGGCCTGGCGCGGCCGCTGATCCACAAGCTCGACGCCGAGCAGGCGCATCGGCTGACGATCGCGGCGCTTGCTGCCGCGCCACCATTGCGGCCGGCGGCCGATCCGCCGTCGCTGGCGGTCGAGGCCTTCGGCCTGCGCTTTGCCAATCCGGTCGGGCTCGCCGCCGGCTTCGACAAGCATGCCGAGGCGATCGACGGTGCCCTCGGTCTTGGCTTCGGCTTTGTCGAGATCGGCGGGGTGACGCCGTTGCCGCAGCCGGGCAATGCGCGCCCCCGCGTCTTCCGCCTGCCGGAGGACGAGGCGGTGATCAACCGCTATGGCCTCAACAGCGAAGGCATGGAGGCGGTTGCGGCGCGGCTGGCAGCGCGCCGGAAGAAGGGCGGCATCGTCGGCGTCAACCTTGGAGCCAACAAGGACTCGGCCGACCGCAGCGCCGACTACGCGACGCTGGCGGCAAGGCTCGCTCCGCTCGCCGATTTTCTCACCGTCAACGTCTCCTCACCGAATACGCCCGGCCTGCGCGATTTGCAGGCCGAGGACGCGCTCGACGACCTGATCGCCCGCACGCTCGCGGCCCGCGACGAGGCCGCCGCTGGGGCTAAGCCGACGCCGGTGCTGATCAAGATCGCCCCCGATCTCTCCATGCCCGAGCTCGACGGCATGGTCGCGGTCGCCCGCCGCCGCAAGGTCGACGGCATGATCGTCTCGAACACGACGATCGCCCGGCCGGACAGCCTGCGCAGCGCCAGCAAGGCCGAGACCGGCGGCCTCTCGGGCAAGCCGCTCTTTACGGCCTCGACGCGCATTCTCGCCGAGACCTTCCTGCGGGTGGAGCGCCAGTTCCCGCTGATCGGCGTCGGCGGCATCGATTCCGCGCAGAGTGCCTTCGCCAAGATCCGGGCCGGGGCGAGTCTGGTGCAATTCTATTCGGCGATGGTGTTCAAGGGGCCGGGGCTGGTCGGCGAGGTCAAGCGCGGGCTCGACATGCAGGTGCGCAAGGCCGGGCTGCCGCGGCTCGATGCGCTGGTCGGGCGCGATGCCGAGGCGATCGCGCGCGGGGAGATGGGCTGAGGCGGCAAGCTCGGTTGCCCGCTATCGGTGGCCGCAGATATTCCGCTTGACGATGAATATGGGTGGCGACAGTGTCGCGGGACATGCTCAGGAACCTGCCCCTCTTTGATCGACGCCGACGTCGCTGCACCCCAGCGGCGGCTTCTTGTGCTGCGCGTCGATCAGCGTCCTTCCGCATGGTGACTGCCTCACTGTAGGCCCACCCGCCGAAGCGACCTTCCGACCCGCATTCCTGACCCCCCGCAGCCCTCGGCTCCGGGGGCTTTCTTTTGCCCGATCCCAGGAGGAGACCACCATGAGCATTCGCGTCGGCATTGTCGGCATCAGCGGTTTTGGCGGCGGCGAAGCGCTGCGCCTCGTCGCGAGCCACCCATCTTTCGAGCTGGTCTACGCTGCGGGCGAGAGCAGCGCCGGCAGCCGTCTGGTGGACCGCTTCCCCGGTGTGCCGACCAAGCTCGCCGAACTGGTGATCGAGAAATGGGACCCTGCGACTCTGCCGAAGCTCGACGTGCTGTTCGCGTCGCTGCCCACGGGCGCCTCGGCCGAGGCGCTGGCGCGCGTCCCCAAGGATGTGAAGATCGTCGATATCGGCGGCGACCACCGCTATGTCGAGGGATGGGCCTATGGCCTGGCCGACATCTGGCCGGCCCAGATCGAGGGCCAGACCCGCATTGCCAACCCCGGTTGCTTCCCCGCGGCGGCGCTGACCGCATTGGCGCCGCTGCTGGCCGACAAGCTGATCGAGCCCGGCAATATCGTGATCGACGTCAAGACCGGCATCTCAGGGGCCGGCCGCGGCGGCGACAGCAAGTTCGGCTACGCCGAGAGCAACGAGAACCTGGTGCCCTACGGCCTGCTCAAGCACACCCACATGCCCGAGATCGCCAGGACGATCGAGCGGCTGAGCGGCGGCAGCGCGGCCGGGCTGGTGTTCACGCCCCATCTGGTGCCGATGACCCGCGGCCTGCTCGCCACCATCTACTGCCGCGGCCGCGCCACCACGGACCAGTGCCTGGACGCGGCGCGGCGTTTCTACGCCGGGCGGACATTCGTCCGCGTAACCGACAAGCCGCCACAGACCAAATGGGCGACCGGCTCGAACCTCGCATTCGTCAGCTATGCGGCCGATCCTGAGCGCAACCTGGTGATCGCGATGGGCGTGGTCGACAATCTCGGCAAGGGAGCGGCGGGCCAGGCGGTGCAGAATGCGAACCTGATCTGCGGCCTGCCGGAAACCGCGGGGCTGGACGGCGCACCTGTCTGGCCGTGACGAAGGCGGGCCTCCAGGCAGCTCTTTAATCTGCTTCGGAGGCCCGCAACGAGTCGATAGCAGAAGTTCCTGCCCCTCAAAATTACTGGCGGCAGGTGGGTCCGTCAGATATGTCGGCATCGGTCGGACGGGGGATGATGATGAAGAAGCTTATCGCCGCTGGTATCAGCCTGCTCGCTGCGAGTTGTGTGAACAATAGACCGCCGTTCCCTAGCCACACACTCTCGAATGCAGACATCGTGGAAGTACAAAGGGCCGTTCGCGCGCGTCTCGTTGATCCAAATTCGGCTCGATTCGGCGCAATTCGAGCGCACCGCAGTGGCAATGGGAGTATCGGTGTCTGCGGTCGCGTTGATTCCATAGACGAATTTGGCAAACGTACAGGAATGCAGGTTTTCATAGGCAATTTAGAGCCGTCGAGATTTAGAGTCATCACCGTTGGATCGCAGGAAATAATTGCAGAAGGTCCAGAATATATCTGCAAGACATTTGGATCGCCTGTCTAAATGTTCGGCTTCGACCTTACGCAGCTATATGTCGTTATCGTCGCACGTCCGATCGGCGCGGCTCCTCAATGGGTGCGCGATGCCTGGATTGGGGCGAGAGCGGGCCTTTGATCGATGAGAAATGAGATTGCGGAAGCCTGGGCATGGGATTCGCCATTTCACTTAGGAGCGATCATCCGAGCGCTGCCAACGTTCGGGCATTATGGAATGATGTTCAGCGGTTCGAGGATCGACCCTCCATGACCCTCCTTGGCTACCCGCCCCACGTCACCCTCGCCATCTACGATGATGACGTGGTGCGAGAGGCGGAGGTTCGGGACGCGCTCGATCAAGCCAGCAAAAACTTGCGCGCGGTCACACTGACCTTTGATGCCATTTTCAGCTTTGATGGGCCGCCGATGATCCTCTGGGCGTCGCCCCGTCCCAGTGAAGTCTTGCGGGACATCCACGACGCAATCCACGCTGCCATACCACCCGCCTCTTGCCGGCCACATTACCGGCCTGGCGTATGGACACCTCATTGCACGCTGGGCACGCAAGTAAGGGATGACCGACGCGAGGCGGCGCTAGCTTTCGCCCGCGAAGCTGGCAGCGTGTTTGACGTGGTTTTCGACGCTCTCGACTGTATCTATTTCCCACCTATAGCGCCTTTCGAGTCGCGGAAGCTGCTCTGATCTAGGCGAACAGAACCCGCAGGAACCTCCGACTTCGGTCGAAAGCCGCCTCCCAATCCAACTTCACACCAGGGTCTCGGCGGCAAACACCTTCTGGACGATCTGCCAGCGCCCGTTGAGGTGAAAGCATGACAAGAGGTCAGTCACCTCGCGGGGCGGGATCCGCAAGCGCAGCTTGAGCAGCGCCATGTCGCGGGTCATGGCGATGGAGAGAATCTGGTCGGCGCGCACGCTGCCGGCAGCCTGCGGAGACGTCAGGCTGCGGACCACATCGAGCCAGGCGGCGATGGGTGTGACCACCATGCTGTCGCCGTTACCGCGCCGGGTAACCAGGGCGGCAGGGTCGAAGATGGTCGCGAAGCTGTCGGCGTCCATCGCGTAAGCAGCATCGAAATAGGTTTTCGCCAGGGCAACCAGCCCATCTATGCTTGCGATCGAGCGCGTGTCTTGCAGCGTCATTATTGTTTCCTTCAAATTCAGTGTCCAGAACAGTATAACTACGGAGAGGCGCAATGTTTAATCGACGCGTACTAATCAGGTTTATAAGCAGAGCTAAGCAATCGAGACGATCATGAACACGTCCCTTTTATCTGCCGGAGACTTCAACCAGCTCCGCGCCTTCGTGGCCGTCGCCCTCGCGCTGAACTTCAGCCGGGCGGCAGAGAATCTCGGCGTGTCATCCTCGGCGCTGAGCCAGATGGTCCGCGCGCTCGAGGAGCGGGTCGGGGTCAGCCTGTTCAACCGCACCACCCGCAGCGTCTCCCTGACCGAGGCCGGGGCCAGGCTGTTCGAGCGGGTGCAGCCCGCCGTCGAAGAGCTGGCGGAGGCGCTCGGCGAGACCCGCGAGCGCCGCGCCCATCCCGCCGGGACCGTGCGGATGCACTGCTTCCGGACGGCGGCAGAGCTCTATCTCACGCCGATCCTGCGCGCCTTCAGCGACGCCTATCCGCAGGTGGTGCTCGACGTCACCCTCGACGACGCCGTCGTGAACATCGTGGCAGAAGGCTATGACGTCGCCATCCGGCTCGGCGAGGTGATCGACAAGGACCTCATCGCGGTGAAGCTTGGCCCGGAGCTGCGCCAGACCGCGGTCGCCTCGCCCGACTATCTCGCGCGGCACGGGACGCCGACCCATCCGCGCGACCTTCTCGCTCATCGCTGCATCGGCTGGCGCTGGCCGGGGCAGAAGACGCCGCACAAATGGGAGTTCATGGAGAACGGCAAGTGGTTCGAGGTCGCGGTCGACGGCCCCCTGATCTCCAACATGAAGGATTTCGGGGTACAGGCGGCGGTCGATGGGGTCGGCATCGCATTCGCCAGCCAGCAGCTGATCGCGCCCCACATCGCTGCGGGCCGCCTCATCGCGCTGCTCGAAAGCTGGTCAGCGCCCTTCCCCGGCTACTACCTCTGCTATCCAGCCCAACGGCAAATGGCGCCGCCGCTTCGCGCCGTGATCGACGCCATCCGCGGCGGCTCGCGCGAAAGCGAAACAGCGAAGAGCAGCGCGACCGCGCTCCTATCGCTTCGACGCGAAGAGCCGGCTGATCAACCAGAGCGGCACGACGACCAGCGCGCCGGCCAGGGCCCAGCCACCGACCTCGCGGACCGCGTCGAAGCCCATATCGGTGAGCGAGCGGACGAAGCGCAGCGCCGAGTCGAAGAGGCCGCGCGGCGATAGGCCGAGAAAGGCCATGGCCGCGCCGACCAGCAGCGAGATGAAGAACAGGCGCACGAGGACGCTGAGGAGAGAACCGCCGAGAAAACGCTCGGTGCCACCGCCATTGGCCATGCGAATCCCCTTCGGATCGACAATGCGAGATAGATCAGACCCTGCTTGAACCGGGCCTGAACGCCGCCGTCAACCGTTACCCGTCAGCTCGTCGCCGAAGCGCCCTGCGCCGCCCAGCCGGCGCCGGCGATCTTGGCGGCGGCGATCACGGCCTGGGTGCGGCTGTCGACATTGAGCTTGGTCAGGATCGCCGAGACATGCGCCTTCACCGTCGCCTCGGAGACGCCGAGCTCATAGGCGATCTGCTTGTTGAGCAGCCCTTCCGACAGCATCATCAGCACGCGTACCTGCTGCGGCGTCAGTGTGGCGAGGCGCCGGACCATGTCGGCGGTCTCGTGGTCGACCGGAGCGGAGAGGTCGACGCCGGGCGGGGTCCAGACGCCGCCGTCGAGCACGGCCTGGATCGCCTCGCCCATCTGCGCGACCTCGGCGGTCTTGGGCAGGAAGCCGAGCGCGCCGAACTCGATGCAGCGGCGGATCACCGCCGGATCGTCATTGGCCGAGACGACAATGACCGGGATCTCGGGATAGGAGGCGCGCAGGAAAAGCAGGCCGGAAAAACCCTGCACGCCAGGCATGGAGAGATCGAGCAGGATGAGGTCGATATCCGAGGCCTCGGCGAGGGCCTGGCCGAGCGCCTCGAGCGAGCCGACCTCGCTAACCTCGGAACCGGCCAGCGCATGCGAGACCGCCTGGCGCAGCGCGCCGCGAAAGAGCGGATGATCGTCCGCGATCACGATCCGTGTCATCATGCCCTCCGCACGCCGCAGCCCGGCAAGATGCCGCGCCATTCCCCCTTGAAAGTTCAAGCGCCCAGCATCTTGGCCTGTCAATGCTCCAATCGCGGGGAGCCACAACGGATCACTAATTGGCAGGCAGCAACGCTTCCAGCGTCTCGATCCGGTCCGCCTCGCCCGGCGGCTTGTCCCAGCGGATGCGGTTGATCCGGGGAAAGCGCATGGCGACGCCGGATTTGTGCCGTGTCGAGCGTTGCAGACCCTCGAAGGCCACTTCGAAGACGAGGCCGCTCGAGAGCGTATGCGTCACCTCGCGCACCGGGCCGAAGCGGCTCAGCGTGTTCTTGCGGACATAGCGGTCGATCTCGAGCAATTCCTCGTCGGTGAAGCCGAAATAGGCCTTGCCGACCGGCACGAGCTCGTCCGCCCCCGCCTCACCGACCCGCCAGACGCCGAAGGTGTAGTCGGAATAGAAGGAAGAGCGCTTGCCGTGGCCGCGCTGGGCATACATCAGCACGCAGTCGACCAGCCGGGCATCGCGCTTCCATTTGTACCAGTAGCCTTTCGGCCGACCAGGCAGATAGGGCGAGTCGAGCTGCTTCAGCATGCAGCCCTCGACCGCCTCGGCATCGGCGCCAGCCCCGGCAGAAGCCGGGTCGGCGCGGGCCTCGGTCAACTCCTCCCAGTTCGCGAAGGTAATGCGCGGCGAGAGATCGAAGCGGGCGCTGTCGAGCCGGCCGAGGAAGTCCTCCAGCCTGGCGCGCCGCTCCGTATAAGGGTGGGCACGCAGATCGTCGTCGGCCTCGGCCAGGAGGTCGTAAGCGCGGATATGGGCTGGGAATTCGGCCAGCATCTTCGCTGTGACCTGCTTGCGGTTGAGCCGCTGCTGCAGCGTGTTGAAGCTCTGGACGACGCCGTCGCGCATCACCAGCAATTCGCCGTCGATCGCGCCGTCCTGCGTCAGCGCCTCGGTGAGATCAGGAAAAGCTCCGCCGATCTCCTCTCCGGTGCGCGAGTATAGCCGGACGGTGCGGCTGCCATCGGCGCGCGTGCCGGCGACGGCCTGGACGCGAATGCCGTCCCATTTCCATTCGGCGGCGAATTCGCCCGCATCGAGCTTGTCGAAATCACCGTCCTCGATCGCATGCGAGAGCATGACCGGGCGGAAGGGCGCAGGATCAGTCGCCTCCGGCCGAGGAGCCCTGCCCTCCAGCCAGGCGAAGAGCGGGACATAGGGCGGCTCCAGCCCATGCCAGACCTGCTCGACCTCGTCGGCTGGAATACCCCCGAGGCTCGCGGCAGCGGTCTTGGCCAGGCGAGCCGAAACGCCGATGCGAAGGGCGCCGGTGATCAGCTTGAGCAGGGCCCAGCGGCCGGTCTCGTCGAGCGCATCGAGCCAGGAGGCGATCAGACGCGGCATCTCGGTCTTGCCGGAGTTACGCAGGCCGGCGACGACATCGGGCAGATGCGGCACGTCATTGGTGCCATGCCGGGCCGGCCACATCAGAGCGACCGTTTCCGAGAGATCGCCGACATAATCGTAGGACAGCGCGAACAGCACCGGGTCGGTGCGCTCTGCAATCAGGGCGCGGATCAGGCCGGGCTTGGCATTCTGGAAGACCAGCCCACCGGTCATCGCCGCCAGCGCATAGCCACGATCGGGGTCGGGCGTGGTGCGCAGATAGTCGGCGATCAGCGCGAGCTTGCCGTTGCGGCGCGGTTCATAGGCGAGGCGGTCGAGCAGCCAGGCGAAGCGGTTCATGGCGAGATCTCCGCCGGCTTTGCGTCCGGCTCGGCCTCACCCTCGTCGCCATAGCCGACGAGATGGAGCGGCATGCCCTTGAGGCCAACCGTGCCACACCAATGCGCCAGCGCCTCGGCCTCGCCATGGGTGATCCAGATCTCGTTCGCCTCGACCTCGCGGATCGTCGCCTGCAGGTCGTCCCAGTCGGCATGGTCGGAGATGATAAGCGGCAGCTCGACGCCCTTCTGGCGGGCCCGTGCCCTGACCCGCATCCAGCCCGAGGCGAAGGCAGTGACCGGATCAGGGAAGCGGCGCGACCAGAGGTCCTGGATCGCGCTCGGCGGGCAGATGACGATCTCGCCGGCCAGTGCCTTGCGTTCCTCGGCCTTGCGCTCGCCCGGCTCGACCTTACGAATCTCGCCGAGCGGGATGCCTTCGGCCTGATAGAGCTCCGTGATCTTCTCGACCGCGCCATGGATGAAGATCGGCCGCTCGTAACCGGCCTCGCGGATCAGCGCCATCAATCGCTGCGCCTTCCCCAGCGAATAGGCGCCGACGATATGGGTGCGGTCGGGGAAGAGCCGGACGGAATCGATGAGCTTCGCGGTCTCGGCATGAGCCGGCGGATGGCGGAACACCGGCAGGCCGAAGGTCGCCTCGGTGATGAAGACATCGCAGATGACCGGCTCGAAGGGCGCGCAGGTCGGGTCGCGCTCGCGCTTGTAGTCGCCGGAGACGACGATGCGCAGCCCCCGGTGCTCGACCACGATCTGGGCGGAGCCGAGGACATGGCCGGCCGGGACGAAGCGGAAATCGACAGCACCGATGCGAACCACCTCACCGGGAGCGGCCACCTGCTGCGAGCCGGTGAAGGCCTCGCCATAGCGCAGCGCCATGATCGCCAGCGTCTCACGCGTCGCCAGAACGGCGCCATGGCCGGCGCGCGCATGGTCGGAATGGCCGTGGGTGATCAGCGCCCGCGCCACCGGGCGGACCGGGTCGATGTAGATGTCGGCCGGCGGGCAGTAGAGCCCAGCCGGGGTCGGCGTCAGCAGATCGGAAGGCTTCATCGTCTGGCCAGTGTCATCTGCCTTCGTTAAACCCGCAGCATGATCGAAAAGGGCAGCAGCGTGTACTCCGCCAGTTCCGGGGATGAACGTCTCGACCGTCGCTATGCCTGGGCCGAGGCGGCGCTCAAGGATGGCGATCCGCAGGCGGCGATCGACATCCTCGATCAAACGCTCGCCGAGAACTACGGTTTCACCGCCGCTTGGCATCTCTATGGGCTGGCCCAGGAAGCGCTCGGGCACAATGAGGAGGCCGCGACCGCCTGGCGGCAATATCTCGACCTCGACCCGAACGACCATATGGGCGCCAAGCTCGACCTCGCCCGCATCGGCGCGCTCGCAGCCGAGCAGGCGACCTCGGAGAATTTTTCGGGTGCGCTGTTCGACGGCTATGCCGAGCGTTTCGACAGCCACCTCGTCGGCACCTTGCAATACCAGGCGCCGGCGCTGCTGAAGGACGCGCTGGCGCGCCATTGCGAGAAGGCAGGCAGGCCATTCCACTTCGAGACGGTCCTAGACCTCGGCTGCGGCACCGGGTTGATGGGCGAGGCGATCCGGGCAGAGACCGAGTTCCTCGCCGGCTGCGATCTCTCGCCGCGCATGATCGCCAAGGCGCAGGCCAAGACGCGTGAGGGCGGCCGCCCGCTCTACGACAAGCTCGCTACCGCCGGCCTCACCGCCTTCCTGGCAAGCCGGCCCGACGCCTCGGCCGATCTCGTCATCGCCGCCGATGTCTTCGTCTATCTCGGCGACCTCGCCCCGTGCTTCCATCAGAGCGCGCGGGTGCTCAAGGCGGGTGGCCTCCTCGCCTTCACCGTGCAGAGCCATCAGGGCGAGGGCATCACCGTCGGCCAGGACCGGCGCTTCGCCCATGCCGAAGGCTGGGTCAGAGAGAGGCTCGTCGAGGCCGGGCTGACGCCCGTGCTGGTCGAGCCGCAGAGCACCCGCATCGATCGCGGTCAGCCAGTGCCGGGGCTGCTGATCATCGCCGAGCGTCACTGACACGCGAAGCGCGGCAGGCCCTCAGGCAGCCTCCGAACGCATGTCCCCGGCATCGACGCCGTCCACAGCCCGCAAGGCCGGGATGGCAAAATCGGTGAAGGCGCGCACGACCGGGCGCATGAAGCGCACCGAGGGAAAGGTCCAGAAGGCCTCCGTCGGCTTGACCTCGTAACCCGGCAGGATGCGGACGAGCTGCCCTGCGGCAAGTTCATCCGAAACGAGCAGCTGCTGCACCGGCCCGGCGGCGCGCCCCGACAGCAAAGTCGCGACGATCGTCTCGGCCGCATTCGTGCGCATGATCGGCCGCACCGGCACGTCGATGCTCTCGTTTCCGCGACGCAGCACCAGCACATCCCGCGGCGAGAGCAGCGTCGGCGTGGTCACGATGTCGATTTCGGAGAGGCGTGCCGACGTCTCGATCGGCCCTGACCGAGCGAGAAATTTCGGAGCGGCGACGAGGATGCGGCGCACCAGGCCGAGTCGCCTGACGATCAGCTCCTGTCCCTCTGGGCGGCCATAGCGGAGCGCGAGGTCGAAGCCTTCATGGATCAGGTCGACTGCGCGGTTCTCCAGCACCAGATCGATCGTCACGCCGGGATAGCGCTCCTGAAAGGCGAGCGCGATCGGATGCAGGTGCCTAGCGCCAATGCAGGACGGCGCCTGCACGCGCAGCAATCCTTCGATCGCCCCCATCTCGTGGCGAACGCCTTCCAGCGCCGCATCGATGGTGGAAAGCGCGCTGCGGCTGGCCTCATAGAGCGCCTTGCCCTGCACTGTGGGTCGGACCATGCGAGTCGAGCGCTCCAGCAGCCGCGCGCCGACATGCCGCTCGAGATTGCGCAGATGCTTGGTGACGGCCGGCTGCGACACCGAGAGATCGCGCGCCGCAGCGGTGACCGAACCGCGTTCGACCGTGTGCACGAAAGCCCTCAGGGCAGCGGCGATATCCATGCATAGCCATTGGTTATGAGATTTATGATCTCATAACGGATCGACGCTATCGCCGCAAATTGCTCTATCGCCTCACCTGCCCCGTCATGCGAGCCGATAGCCTGAAATGCCCATAGACCGACGCCGCCTCCTGCTCGGCAGCCCGTTCCTTTTGTCCGGCTGCGTGACGAGACCCGCCCCCCCCAACTTTCGGGCCAAGCAGCGATCAATCGCCCCGACATGGTCGAGGCCGACTACGCTTCGATCTACGCGGCCGTCGATGGCGAGCCCTTTCCGGTGCCGGCCGTCGACCTCAGCGAGATCGAACCCGAATTCCTGCGGCGTGAGGTCAGCTATCACACAGCCGAGCGCCCTGGCACGGTGGTCGTCGATCCCGGCGAACGCCACGCCTATCTCGTCGGCGAAGGCGGCCGCGCGATCCGCTACGGCATCGGCGTCGGCAAGGAAGAGGGCTTCAATTTCCACGGCGCGGCGACGATCGCGCGCAAGGCGCAATGGCCGCGCTGGACGCCGACGCCGGACATGATCCGCCGCGAGCCACAGCGCTATGGCCGCTATGCCGGCGGCCTCGCGGGTGGTGCCGGCAACCCACTCGGTCCGCGCGCACTCTATCTCTATCGCGACGGGCGCGACACGCTCTACCGGCTGCACGGCACCGTCGAGCCGTGGACGATCGGCACGATGGTCTCGTCCGGCTGCGTCCGTCTGCTCAACCAGAACATCATGGACCTCTATCGGCGCGTACCCGTCGGCAGCAGGGTCGTGGTGCTGGGATCAGGCGGCGGCACGGCCGTCTGAAAGGCAAGAGACCACTGTTCCCTTTTCGTTCGACAGAGCCTATCTCTGTCGCTCGATGGATGCGCTCTCGCCTCTTCCCCTCGCCTTCTCCGCCTGGTTCGCCAGCCGCGGCTGGAGCGTCAGGGCGCATCAGCTCGCTTTGCTGGAAGAGGCCCGGGCCGGACGCTCGACCTTGCTGGTCGCGCCGACCGGCGCCGGCAAGACGCTCGCCGGCTTCCTGCCCTCGCTGGTCGAACTGACCCAGCGCGGCGGCGAGCGCGACGGCTTGCACACGCTCTATGTCTCGCCGCTGAAGGCGCTCGCCGTCGACATCGCCCGCAATCTCGAGACGCCGATCAGGGAAATGGGGCTCGGCGTAAAGGTCGAGACCCGCACTGGCGACACCTCCCCGGCCAAGCGCGCGCGCCAGATCGAGCGGCCGCCGGATATCCTTTTGACGACGCCGGAGCAGCTCGCGCTGCTGGTCTCGCATCGCGATGCCAAGCCGTTCTTCGCTGGCTTGCGTCGTGTCGTGCTCGACGAATTGCATGCGCTCGTCACCTCCAAGCGCGGCGACTTGCTCTCGCTCGACCTCGCCCGCCTGCGTGAACTCGCTCCGCAGATGAGCGCGGTCGGCCTCTCGGCAACGGTGCGCGAGCCGGCCGACCTGCAGGCCTATCTCGGCGGTGCCGGCACGCCGTCCGGCCTCGTCACCGTCAAGGGCGGCGCGCAGGCGCAGATCGGCATCATGCACACTAAGCGGCGGCTGCCGCTGGCGGGCCATATCACCGCCCATGCCGTCGACGACATCTACGCCGCGATCCGAGCGCACAAATTGACCCTCGTCTTCGTCAACACCCGCATGCAGGCCGAGTTCATGTTCCAGGCGCTGTGGAGCGTGAACGAGGAGACGCTGCCGATCGCATTGCATCACGGCTCGCTCGATGTCGGCCAGCGCCGCAAGGTCGAAGCGGCGATGGCGGCGGGCAAGCTGAAAGCCGTGGTCTGCACGGCGACGCTCGATCTCGGCATCGACTGGGGCGATGTCGACCTCGTCATCAATGTCGGCGCGCCCAAGGGTGCAAGCCGACTGATGCAGCGCATCGGCCGCTCCAATCACCGCATGGACGAGCCCTCGCAGGCGCTGCTGGTGCCGTCGAACCGGTTCGAACTGCTGGAATGCCGCGCCGCGCTCGATGCGGTGGCGGAAGCGGCGCAGGACACGCCACCGCCTCGGATCGGCGCACTCGATGTGCTCGCCCAGCATGTGCTGGGGGTCGCTTGCTCCGACGGTTTCGAGCCCAATGCGCTCTATGAGGAGGTCCTGACAGCCTCGCCCTATGCCGATCTCGCCCGTGCCGATTTCGACGCCGTGGTCGATTTCGTCGCGACCGGCGGCTATGCGCTGAAGAGCTATGAGCGCTTCGCCAAGCTCCGGCAGAGCAAGGACGGGCTCTATCGCGCCAGCAATGCCCGCGTGATCCAGCAATACCGGATGAATGTCGGCACCATCGTCGAGTCGACCATGCTGAAGGTCCGGCTCGGGCGGGCCCGGCCGGCAAGGCCCGGCAGCCAGCCCATGCTCAGCCGCGGCGGGCGCATGCTCGGCGAGCTGGAGGAATATTTCGCCGAGACGATGACGCCGGGCGACACCTTCATCTTCGCCGGTGAGGTGCTGCGCTTCGAGGGCATCGTCGAAAACGAAGTGGTCTGCTCGCGCACCAGCGCCGGCACCGATCCGAAGATTCCCTCCTACAACGGCGGCAAGTTCCCGCTCTCGACCTTCCTCGCCGCGCGCGTGCGCGCCATCCTCGCCTCGCCGAAGGAATGGGCGAAGCTGCCGGACGAGGTCTCCTCCTGGCTACATGCGCAAAGGCTAAAATCGCGCCTGCCCAAGCCCGGTGAGCTCCTGGTCGAGACCTTTCCGCGGGCCGGTCGCTTCTTCCTCGTCGCCTACCCATTCGAGGGCCGCCTCGCCCACCAGACGCTCGGCATGCTGCTGACGCGGCGGCTGGAGCGGGCGCGCCTGAAACCGCTCGGCTTCGTCTGCAACGACTATGGCATCGCCGTCTGGACGCTCGGCGATATGGCGGCTGCGATCGCGCGCGGGGCGCTCTCGCTCGACGATCTCTTCGCGCAGGACATGCTCGGCGACGATCTCGAGGATTGGCTGGCCGAATCGGCGCTGATGAAGCGGACCTTCCGCTCCTGCGCCGTGATCGGCGGCCTGATCGAGCGCCGCTTCCCCGGCCAGGAGAAGAGCGGGCGGCAGGTGACGATCTCGACCGACCTCGTCTACGACGTATTGCGCCGGCACCAGCCCGACCATGTGCTGCTCCGCGCCGCACGCGCCGATGCCGCGACCGGCTTGCTCGACATCGGCCGCCTGGGTCAGATGCTGACACGGATCAGCGGGCGAATCGTGCATCAGCCGCTCGATCACGTCTCGCCGCTCTCAGTCTCGGTCATGCTGGAGATCGGACGGGAGGCGGTCAGTGGCGAAGCGGCCGACGAGATCCTGGCCGAGGCGGAAGCGCAGATGCTCGAAGAGGCGATGGCGTGAACCTGGCGGCGAAGGAGACGGAAGACGTGGCGGCCGAGGCGTTCATGCTCGGCCGGCTGGCTGTCGTGCCCGACCTCTCCGGCGCGCTCTATCTGCCGGACGAGCGCACGCTCGTCGTCGCCGACCTGCATCTGGAGAAGGGCTCGGCCTATGCCGCCCGCGGCGTGCTGCTGCCGCCCTATGATTCCACTGCTACGCTGCGGCTGCTCGGCGCCGCCATCCTGCGCTACCAGCCGGCGCGCGTGATCGCGCTGGGCGATTCCTTCCATGATCGCGGCGCCGAGGCGCGGATCGACGAAAGCTGCTTGGCGACTCTGCGGGCTTTCCAGGCCGGCCGCGACTGGCTCTGGATCAGCGGCAACCACGACCCCCAGATCTCGGCCGCGATGGGCGGCACGGTGCTCGACGAGCTCGATCTCCGCGGCGTCAGGCTGCGGCACGAGCCGAGTCCCTCGGGTGCGCTGCCGGAGATCGCCGGCCATCTGCATCCCGCCGCCAAGGTGCGGATGCGCGGCCGGGCGCTGCGCCGGCGCTGCTTTGCGCTGTCATCGGCGCGCTGCGTCATGCCGGCGATGGGCGCCTATGCCGGCGGGCTCAATGTCCGCGACGTTGCCTTCCGCCCGCTGTTCGGCCTCGGCTTTTGCGCCCATCTCCTCGGCGATGGCAGGCTCTTCCGCATCGACCAGCGCCTGCTGCTGCCGGATTGAAGGGCACAGATCGAACCTGTGCCCCCTCCCCGTGAAGGGAGTGCTCGACAGCCCTTCATTTTCATGTGCAGGGATATGTGCGTAACAGGTTGCGTCGGGGCGGGGCTTGTGGCATCAGGACGCCGCTTCGGAACGGCACGGCGCCTTCCGGGTCCTCGATCGACCCGAAACGCCAGCATAAGCACGGTCCTGCTGCGGTAGCTCAGTGGTAGAGCACTCCATTGGTAATGGAGAGGTCGAGAGTTCAATCCTCTCTCGCAGCACCAGCCTTTCTCATGACACCGTTATTGCTGTCCGGTAGCGCCAACCTGTCATTGGCGCTGCAAGATGGCTGCCGTTCTCAGCCGCCATACTGGGCGTCGGAGACCTTCTCCAGCCAGTCGACCACTTTGCCATCCTGCGCTTCCTGCACGGCGATATGGGTCATCGCCGTCTCAGGCCCAGCGCCATGCCAGTGTTTCTCGCCCGGCGGGAACCAGACGACATCGCCCGGCCTGATCTCCTCGACCGGCCCGCCCCAGCGCTGCACCCGGCCAAAGCCCGCGGTGACGATCAGCGTCTGGCCGAGCGGATGGGTGTGCCAGGCCGTGCGTGCCCCGGGCTCGAAGGTGACAGCGGCGCCCTGCACGCGCTCGGGCGCATGCGGATTGAACAGCGGATCGATGCGGACGGTGCCGCTGAACCAGTCGCCCGGCCCTTTCGCCGATGGCCGTGTCCCGGCGCGGATGATGTCCATGGCTGTCTCCTTCGGCCTGCAGTCGCACTGAAAGCGAGACCGACAATCTAGTCACGCCCTTGCCTGGATTGAATGGGCGGCCAGCCTCAATGGAAATCGCGGGATTTCGGCAGGATCCGGACATTGCGGGGATGGCGCGCCCGCGGGATCTGCGGGTGCTGGAACTCGTCGGCGCGGGTCAGCACGATCTCGGCGCGATGCGTCTCGGACAGGCTGAGCAGCTCGGCCGAGCGATCGACGACGCGCTTCGCCATCAGATGAACGACGCCCTCCGGGCTCTTCTGCACCCTGCCCTCGACCAGGAGCAGCCGCGCCGCCATGACCTCGCGGCGGAAGCGCTCGAAATCGCGAGCCCAGAGCACGACATTGGTGATGCCGGTCTCATCCTCCAGCGTGATGAAGATCGCATTGCCCTTGCCGGGACGCTGGCGCACCAGCACGACGCCGGCGACGCTGGCCCAGGTTCCATCGCGCGCCGCCGATATCTGCGCGCAGCTGGCGACGCGCTCGCGGGCGAAACGAGACCGCAGCAGGCCCATCGGATGGCCCTTCAGCGAGAGCCGCGCGGTCTGGTAGTCGGCGACGACATGCTCGGCGAGCGGCATCGCCGGCAGCGCCATCGCCCGCTCCGCTCCTAGCTCGCGCGCCTGTGCCGCCTCGAACAATGGCAGGGCTTCGTCGTCCGGCAGGCGGCGCACCGCCCAGAGCGCCTCGCGCCGATCCAAGCCCATTGAACGGAAGGCGTCGGCATCGGCGAGCAGGCGCATGGCGCGAGCCGGCAAGCGGGCGCGGCGAGAGAGTTCCTCGACATCGCGATAGCCTTCACTGCGGGCCTCGACGAGACGCTTCGCCCAGTCTTCCTTGAAGCCGTCGAGCTGACGCAGGCCGAGACGCAGGGCCCAGGGGCTTTTCCAGCCTGGCCTTCCCGGCTCCAGCAGATTGTCCCAGGCGCTGAAGTTCACATCGATCGGCCGCGGCTCGACGCCGCCATTCTCCTGCGCCTCCCGGACGATCTGGGCCGGGGCGTAGAAGCCCATGGGCTGCGAGTTCAGCAGCGCGGCGGCGAAGATCGCCGGGTGATGGCATTTCAGCCAGGAGGAGACATAGACCAGCTTGGCGAAGGAGGCGGCATGGCTCTCGGGGAAGCCGTAGCTGCCGAAACCCTTGATCTGCTCGAAGCAGCGCTGGGCGAATTCGCGCTCATAGCCACGCTCGACCATGCGTTCGACCATCATCGCCTCGTATTGGCCGATGGTGCCGACATTGCGGAAGGTCGCCATGGCGCGGCGCAGGCCGTTGGCCTCGGGGTCGGTGAACTCGGCTGCAGTCATCGCAAGCTGCATCGCCTGCTCCTGGAAGAGCGGCACGCCGAGGGTACGTTTCAGGACATGGTAAAGCTCGCTCCGGTCATGCGGTGGCGACGGCGAGGGGTAGCTGACCTTCTCGACCCCGGAACGCCGCTTCAGATAGGGGTGGACCATATTGCCCTGGATCGGGCCGGGGCGGACGATCGCGACCTGGATGACGAGATCGTAGAATTCCCTCGGCTTCAGCCGCGGCAGCATATTGATCTGCGCCCGGCTCTCGACCTGGAAGACGCCGAGCGACTTGCCCTCGCAGAGCATATCGTAGGTCTTCCCGTTCTTCTGCGGAATCTCGGCTAGCCCGTAATCCTCCCCCTCCTTGTCGCGCAGCAGGTCGAAAGCCTTGCGAATGCAGGTCAGCATGCCCAAAGCGAGGACATCGACCTTCATCAGCCGCAACGCATCGATATCGTCACGATCCCATTCGATGAAGGTGCGGTCCTCCATCGCGGCATTGCCGATCGGCACGGTCTCGTCGAGGCGGCCACGCATCAGCACGAAGCCGCCGACATGCTGCGAGAGATGACGGGGGAAGCCGAGCAGGCGCACGGCGAACCGCACGGCCTGCGCGATCACCGGATTATCGGGATCGAGCCCGGCCTGGCGGATCTGGTTGCGGGTGATGTCCGAGCCCCAGCTACCCCATTGCGTCGAGGCGAGGCGAGCGGTGACGTCCTCGGTCAACCCCAGCGCCTTGCCGGCCTCGCGCATGGCGCTGCGCGGCCGATAATGGATCACGGTCGCGGCGATGCCAGCGCGGTGGCGCCCGTATTTCTCATAGATCCACTGGATCACCTCCTCGCGCCGCTCATGCTCGAAATCGACGTCGATATCGGGCGGCTCACGCCGCTCTTCCGAGATGAAGCGAGCGAAGAGCAGAGTGTGCTCGTCCGGATCGACGGCGGTGATGCCGAGCGCGTAGCAGACGGCTGAATTGGCGGCCGAACCTCGTCCTTGGCAGAGGATGGCGCGGCTTTCGGCGAATTCGACGATCTGGCGGATGGTCAGGAAATAGCGGGCATAGTCGAGCTTGCCGATCAGGACGAGCTCGTCATCGACCTGCTTCTGAACCTTCTCTGGAATGCCAGTGGGGTAGCGCATCGGCAGGCGCCGGCGCACCAGCTCCTCCAGCCAGCCTTGCGGCGTCCAGCCGGGCGGAACCGGCTCGTCCGGATATTCGTATTTCAGCTCGCCAAGATCGAACGCGATGCGGCCGAAGAGATGCTGCGTCTCCTCGATCGCTTCCGGCGCTTCCTTGAAGAGCCTGGCCATCTCCTGCGGTGGCTTGAGATGGCGCTCGGCATTGGCTTCGAGCAGACGGCCGGCCTTGTCGATCGTCGTGCCCTCACGGATGCAGGTCAGCAGATCCTGCAGATCGCGCTGCTCGGGTGCATCGTAAAGCACGTCGTTGGTCGCGATCAGCGGGGTGCGGGTCGGCGCCGCGATCGTCTTCAGACGGGCGAGGCGGCGGCGATCGTCGCCACGGCGCGACATGCCGGCGGCGAGCCAGGTCGCGCCGGGCGCAGCGGCATCGAGCCGGGCGAGTATCTCGGGCAGGCCTTCGAGCCGGCGCTCGGGCATGACGATCAGCAGGAGGTCGCGAGCGTCGTTCAGGAGGCCGTCGAGGCTGAGGATGCACTCGCCCTTGGCGCCACGCAGATTGCCAGATGTCAGCAGGCGGCAGAGCCGACCCCAGCCGGCGCGGTTGGCGGGGTAGGCGACGATGTCGGGCGTGCCGTCGGCGAAGACGAGGCGGCTGCCGGTGGCGAGCTTGAAGCGCTTCGCCATCGCCTGGAGCTGAGGCAAGGTGAAGGGCAGATCGGCGAAAGACGGGTTCTCGACCCAGATATATTCGCCGGGGCTGCCGCCCTCGCGGACCTTCTCCGGGGACGGCAGGCCAACCTCACGCAGATCACGCAGCGCGCTCCAGGCCCGCACCACGCCGGCGACGGTGTTGCGGTCGGCGATGCCGAGGCCGGCCTGGCCGAGCAGCAGCGCGGTCATCACCAGGTTTGGCCCGGGCGAGGCGCCGCGCAGAAAGGAGAAGTTCGTCGCGGCGACGGGTTCGGCGTAGCTGATCATGCGAACAACCCGTGCAGATACCAGCGCGGCGCCGTCGTCTCGCGGCCATAGAGGCCGGCGCGGAAGAGCCAGAAGCGGCGTCCCTGCGCATCCTCGACGCGGTAATAATCGCGCGTATGTTCGCCGGGCCCGTCGCGCCACCAGTCCGGCGCGATCCGCTCCGGCCCCTCGGCACGAGCGATCTCGTGCAGCACGCGCCGCCAGCGGAAGCGCAAGGGCGGACCATCCGGCACCTCGGCCAGGGTCTCGACCGGCTGGGGTGGCTCGAAGAGCTGGAGCGGCCGGGCCGGCGGCTCATCCGGCTGGGCGGCGGGCCAGGGCACCTCTTCCGACTTTGCTGCGGCCGGGATCAGCGCAGCTTCGCGCTCGGGCTGATGGCTGTCCTGCGCGACGAAGCGCAGCACGCGCTCGCGCCCGAAGCGGGCGACCAGCCGGTCGACGAGATCGGCGACCGCCTCCTCCTCGACGGCGCGCCCGTCGAGGCTCGCCTGCGGCGTGCCGAGCGGCTCGCAGACCGGCACGGCGAGCCTGATCGCATCATAGCCGAAGCCGGGATCGAGCGGGTCGGCCAGGCTGTCGATGCGCTCGCGATAGAGGCGCAAAATCGCGGCGACGTCGCGCGAAGGCCGGCCGGTCTCCAGCTGAAGCCGGCGCACGGCGCCATCGCTGCGGAAGAAGCTGACCTCGAAGGCGCGCCCGCCCTCGCCGCGCGCCTCGAGCAGGCGCCCGGCCTCGCCGAGCAGGCGGGCGACGATCTCCTCAAGCCCTTCGGTATCCTGCAGCGGATCGGGGAAATGCCGCTCGACCACGCAATCGGGCGGCGGCCGCAGGGGCGTGATGCGGGCATCCTCGTGGCCGAGGATACGGCGCAGCTTCGTGACGAGCGCCTCGCCAAAACGGGCAGCAAGCGTATGCGAAGGCCGCCCGGCGAGATCGCCCAATGTCTTCAGTCCGGCACGCGACAAAGCGATCACCGTTTCGGCCGAAGCCTCCAATGCCGAGACCAGTAGCGGCAACGTCCGCTGCTCATCCTCGCCGGGGAGCGAGATGGCGCAGCGGCCGAAGCGGGAGAGGGCGCGGGCCGCTTCGGGCGTTCCGGCGATGCTGGCGAAGACGGTGAGGCCGAGCCAATCCATGCTGCGGCCGACGCGCTGGCGCAGGGCCGCCTCGCCGCCGAAGAGATGGGCGCAGCCGGTGATGTCGAGCACGAGCCCATGCGGTGGGTCGAGCGCGACGAGCGGGGTGAAGCGATCACAGAGCGCGGCGAGCCATTCGATCAGGCGCTGGTCGGCGGCCGGATCGGCTTCGACAACGGTCAACTCCGGGATGCGGGCGCGGGCATCGGCCAGGGTCAGGCCGCGGGTCAGGCCGAGCGCGACGGCGCGCGTGTCGCAATCGGCGAGGCGCAGCGCACCGCGGTCCTTCTCGACCAGGACGAGCGGGCGCTCACCCGGCCCGGCGGAGCCCCGTCGGCGCAGGCGCTCGCTCGCCAGATAGGGAAACCAGAGGGCGAGATAGCGGCGCTGCATCCCTTCTGCCTCCCTCTCTCCCGATCCTGTCCTGGAAACATCGTTCGTCACGGTTCCACTCCACACGCCACTCACGCTCACCAAGGCCGCCGCGATGGCGCAGCAGCCGTAATCCGAAGGCGGGATCGCCCGGCGCCTCCGCCTCCCGCGCCCGCGACGGCAAAGCGCGCACCTGCCAGCGCGTGCTGGCGGCGCTCGGCTGCGGCTCCGCCGCCACCCGCAGCAACAGGGTCAGGACACCGGAGGTCTCCGCCGCCAGCGCCAGGCGGCGGCTGGCGGTCAGGTCGAACTGGCGCGGCGCGCCCCAGGGCTCGATCAGGGTCGCCCCGAGCGCGGCGCAACGTGCCGCTTCCGCGCCAGCCCGCAGCGCGCCCTCGCCGTCGCGGACCCTGACCAGCAGGATCTGCGCGGGATCGAGCCCGAGTTCGGCCAGGCCCGGTGGGTGCAGGCGGCCGGCCTCGGCATCGAGGAAATCCTGCCGGACCCAGAGCACCGGCCGGGATCCGGCGGCGCGCAGGGCCAGGGCTGCGGCGAAGCCCGTGGCTGCTGGAAGATCGGCTCCGGCCGAAGCGTAGATCTCATGCAGGGCCGCGCGCGCAATGCCACCACCGAGCGGCTCGTCGAGCGAGGGCGATCCGAAGGCGACCCGCTCCACCGGCGCAAGCTCGCGCGCCAGCCCCGCCAGAGCGAGGCTCTGCCGCAAGGCAGCCAGAGAACGGGTGGGTGCATCGGCCATCGAGCATATGTTCACTTTTTGTTCCAAGCATAAAGCGACTCCAAACAGCTCTGGAGTCAAGCCCGTATCCGCTCCCGCTTGCCTGCGGGCGGCTCGCTGCTGTCATATCGGGGCAAACCGGATCACCTATCCGCTGTGCGCCGCCCGCTCCGCGGCCTCGCCTGGAGACCGCCATGAGTTCGGGACTGTTCGCCCTTCTCGACGACGTCGCCGCTTTGGCCAAGGTCGCCGCGGCCGCGCTCGACGATGCCGCCGCGCAGGCGACCAAGGCCGGCGCCAAGGCGGCTGGCATCGTCATCGACGATGCGGCGGTGACGCCACGCTATGCCGTCGGCTTCGCGGCAGAGCGCGAATTGCCGATCATCTGGAAGATCGCGCTCGGCTCGCTGAAGAACAAGCTGCTCTTCCTGCTGCCAGCGGCGCTGGTGCTGACGCTCGTCGCGCCCTGGGCGATCACACCGCTGCTGATGATCGGCGGCGCCTATCTCTGCTTCGAGGGCTTCGAGAAGGTCTACGAGCTCGTGGTGCCGCATGCGCATCACGACGAGCTCGCCGGCGAAGGCGGCACCGACATTCTCGACGCCAGGCAGCTCGAGGAGCAGAAGATCGCCGGCGCGATCAAGACCGACTTCATCCTCTCGGCCGAGATCATGGCGATCACGCTCTCCACCATCACCGCCTCCTCCTTCTGGATGCAGGCGCTGGTGCTGGCCGTGGTCGGGCTCGGCATGACCGTTCTGGTCTATGGCGTCGTCGCCCTGATCGTGAAGGCGGACGATGCTGGCGTCGCGCTGGCGCGCAGCAGCCTTCTGCCGGTCCGGCTCATCGGCCGCGGCCTCGTCACCGGCATGCCGCCCTTCCTCAAGGTGCTGAGCGCGGTCGGCACGGCGGCGATGCTCTGGGTCGGCGGCGGCATCATCATCCATGGCCTCGCCGGCTATGGGCTCGCCGGGATCGAGCATGTCATTCACGATCTCGCCATCGCGATCGGAAAGGCATGGCCGGCGCTCACGGGCCTGCTCGAATGGCTGACCACAGCCGCGGCGTCTGCTGTGGCCGGGCTCGTCATCGGCGGACTCTGCCTCGTCGGCATGCACTTCGTCGTCGAGCCGATACTGAAGGCCCGGCGCGGCAGCGGCGTGAAGCCGACTGCCCTGCCGGAAAAGCAGGGCCACTAGGCAGCAACGGGACCGCACAGCGGCGCGAAATCTGCTAGCGCTGGCAACCGGTCCGGCTCGCGGGCCGCGGTGCCCTCATGCTGCAATTCCTCGCCACCAGCACGCCTTTCTTCGCGGTGATCGCGCTCGGCGCCTTCACCGCCTGGCGCGGCCTGTTCACGGCCGATGCGGTCAGGGTGTTCAACACCTTCGCCTTCATGGTGGCGACGCCGGCGATGGTGTTGCGGGTGATGTCGCGCCAGCCGATCGCGGAGTTGTGGAACGGCGTCTTCTTCGCAGCGTTGGCGCTGATCGGAGTTGGGGTGCTCGCCCTCGCCATCTTGCTGCAGCGGCGCCTGCTCGGCCTGCCTTTTCCCAACGCCGTATCGCGAGGGCAGGCGCTGGTCGGCGGCAATTTCGCCTTTCTCGGCATCCCGCTGATGCTCGCCTTCCTCGGCGACAGCGCCGCGGCACCGATCGCGATCGGCCTGATCTGCGACACCGCCCTGATCGTGCCGCTCTCGATCGGGCTGATCGAGGCCGGGCGCGGCAAGGGCTCGCCGCTTGCGATCACGGCCAGGCTCGTCCGCGGCACGATCGTCAACCCGTTCATGCTCTCGATCATGGCCGGGATCGGCCTGTCGCTGAGCGGAATGGCGCTGCCGGAGCCGGTCGACCGGTTCCTGCTCTTCCTCGGCGCCTCGGCCGCCCCGGTCGGCGTCTTCGCGCTCGGCATCGCTGCCTTCCAATGGAGCCGTGAAGGCAAGCTGCCCTTGCGCGGCGTGCTGCCGCTGGTCGCCGGCAAGCTCATCCTGCATCCCTTGCTGACCTGGGTCGTGCTGGCGCTGGTCCTGAAGCTCGATCCGTTCTGGGTGCAGGCCGGCGTGCTCTATGCGGCACTGCCGATCGCGGCCAATGTCTTCGTCATTTCCGAACGCTTCGACACCGGCAGCCGCCCGATCGCGGCGGCGATCGTGATCTCGACAGCCGCAGCCGCCCTCACCTTTCCCCTCGCGATCTGGCTGATCTCGCCCTGATCGCCTGCCCGGAGCACCCAATGCCCAGCCAGCTCTTCCAGCCCTTCGATCTCGGCGGCTTGCACCTGTCCAACCGGATCGTGATCGCGCCGATGTGCCAGTACTCGGCCGAAGAGGGCTCGGCCACCGACTGGCACCTGATCCATCTCGGCAACCTCTCCTTGTCGGGTGCCGGGCTCCTGATCATCGAGGCGACTGCGGTCGAGGCGGAAGGGCGGATCAGCCCGGACGATCTCGGCCTGTGGAGCGATGCGAACGAAGCGGCGCTGGCACGCGTGCTCGAAGCGGTTCGCCGCCATTCCGACATGCCGATCGGCATCCAGCTCGGCCATGCCGGTCGCAAGGCCTCGGTCCATTCACCCTGGACCGGCGGCGGGCAGCGCCCGCTCGATGATCGCGGCTGGCAGACGCTCGCCCCCTCCGCCTTGCCGATGCAGGCCAAGGACCGGCCGCCGCTGCCGCTCGACGCAGCCGGGCTGAAGCGGATCCGCGAGGCCTTCGTCGCGACGGCGCGCCGGGCGGTGCGACTCGGCCTGCAGGCGATCGAGCTGCACTGCGCCCATGGCTATCTGCTGCACCAGTTCCTGTCGCCGCTGGCGAACCAGCGCGACGACGCCTATGGCGGCTCGCTGGAGAACCGGATGCGCTTCCCGCTCGAGGTCTTCGACGCCGTGCGCGAGGCGGTGCCGGCCGCGATCCCGGTCGGCGTGCGCGTCTCCGGGACCGACTGGGTCGAGGGCGGCTGGGACATCGGCCAGACCGTCACCTTCTCGGAGGCGCTGAAGGCGCGCGGCGTCAGCTTCATCCACGTCTCCAGTGGCGGCGTCTCGGCCGCGCAGACAATCGCGCTCGCGCCGGGGTATCAGGTGCCGCTGGCAAGGGCGGTGAAGGCGGCGACGGGCGTGCCGACCATCGCCGTCGGCCTGATCACCGATTACGAGCACGCCGAGGCGGTCGTCGCCGGCGGCGATGCCGACATGGTCGCGCTGGCGCGCGGCATCCTCTATGAGCCGCGCTGGCCCTGGCACGCCGCCGCCTATCTCGGCGCCAGCGTCAAGGCACCGAAACAGTATCTGCGTTCGCAGCCGAGCCGGTTCCGGACACTGTTCGAGAGCTAAGCCGGGCTCACGCCGTCATTCCGGGGCGTCGCATAGCGGCGAGCCCGGAACCCATGAACACGACGCTGTTCCAGTTCGTCATGCTCGCCCTTGTGGCGAGCATCCACGTCTTGAACCCCACCTTCGACCAGCGAAGGTGTGGATGGTCGGGACAAGCCCGACCATGACGGAGAGAGGCCTCAATCGCCCGGCTGCGCGCCCTCGTAACCCTCGATGATGACGAGATCGACCGGGCCGACCTTGGCGAGGTGCTGCACCGCCGCCTGGTACTCCGGCGACTCGTAGCAGGCGCGCGCCGTCTCGATGTCCTTGAACTCGATGACGACATTGTGCTTGCGGCCCTCGCCGCGAGCGAGCTTGTACTCGCCGCCGCGGACGATGAACTTGGCGCCGTATTTGGCGAAGGCGATCGCGTTGAGCGAGCGATAGGTGGCGTATTCCGACTCGTTCTGCACGTCGAGGCGGGCGATCCAGTAGCCTTTGGCCATAGTCAGGCCCCCTCGACCGCGATCAGGTCGATCTCGCCGGCGCCCTCGCGCAGCTTGCGCGCCTCGGCATACTCGGCCGAAAACAGATAGGCCTTGGCCGTGGCGTAGTCGGGGAATTCGAGGACGACATTGCGGGCCACGCCCACGCCCTCGCCGACCGTCATCTGGCCGCCGCGCACCAGCGGCGTGCCGCCATACTGCTTGATCGCCTCGGAGGCCTTTGCGGCGTAGACCGCCCATTGCGTCGCATTGGTCACCTTGGCGCGACCGATCACATATCCCTTGGGCATTGCCGTATCCGTATCCGATGGAAAGGAGGCGGGAGATTAGGCGGCGCCCGCGATCTCGTCCATGACCGCCGCCGCCGCTGCACGCGGGTCTGCCGCGCGGATGATGGGACGCCCGACGACGAGATGGTCGGCGCCGGCGCGGATCGCCTCGGCCGGAGTGAGCGTGCGCTTCTGGTCGCCGACGGCGCTGCCGGCAGGCCGGATGCCTGGTGTCACGATGGCCATGTCGGGGCCGATCACGCCGCGGACAATCTCGGTCTCGGCGGCAGAGCAGACGATGCCGTCGACACCGGCGGTGCGGGCCTGCTGGGCGCGCATGCGCACGAGATCGCGCACCGCGAGGCCGTAGCCTGCGTCCTTCAGGTCGCCATCGTCATAGGAAGTCAAAGCGGTGACGGCGAGCAGCTTCAGCGCCGCCTCGCCACGCCCCTCGACCGCGCCGCGCATGGTCTGCGGATAGGCGTGCACTGTGAGGAAGGTGACGCCGAGCTTGGTCAGCGATTCCACGCCCTCGGTGACGGTGTTGCCGATATCGTGCAGCTTGAGGTCGAGGAAGACCTTCTTGCCTTCGGTGACGAGCTGACGGGCAAGATCGAGCCCGCCGGCGAAGGCGAGCCGATAGCCGATCTTGTAGAAGCTCGCCCCGTCGCCCAGCGTAGAGACGATGCGGTAGGCATCCCAGACCGTCGGCACGTCGAGCGCGACGATCATGCGGTCCCGGAGATCATTGATCTTCTGCGTCATCGCCCTGCCCTCCACCTGCTATCGGGTGAAAGGCACGATTCGAGCGACCGCGCAAGGATTATCTCATTTTTGAGATAAGTCTTCTTTTCGATCTGAGTAAAAATGTGCGCCGCGGAACGCGTCACTCATCCTCGTCATGAGGCTTCGCCGCCAGGACCTGCGCAAAAACCTGAGTCCAGACCTCCGGCGGCTGGGCGCCCGACACCGCCAGCTTGCCGTCGACGATGAAGAAGGGCACCCCAGTGACGCCGACCTTCTGGGCATGCGCCTCCAGCCCGATGATCGTCTCACGCAATTCGTCATTGGCGAGCTCGTCGCGGGCCGCCTGCTCGTCGAAGCCCTGCTCGACGGCGATGGCGACCAGCGTCTCGAGGTCGCCGATATCGCGCCCGTCCTGCCAATAAGCCTTGAACAGCGCCGCGGTCATCTCGCCGCCGCGCTGCACGGTCGCGGCGGCAGCGACCAGCATATGCGCCATGCGGGTGTTGACGCTCTTCGTGACCTTCGCCCAGTTGAAGGTGACGCCGCTCTCCAGCGCCGCCTCGGACAGGCGCAGCTCGATCTCGCGGCGCTTGCCGGGGCCGAACTTGCCGTCGAGATAGGCGGTGCGATCCATACCTTCCGCCGGCATCTCCGGGTTGAGCTCATAGGGCAGCCAGGTGATGGCGACGCGCTCGGTGAGATTATGATTGGCGAGCGCCGTCTCCAATCGGGTCTTGCCGATGAAGCACCAGGGGCAGGCGATGTCGGAGACGATCGCGAGCGGCAGCTTGTCGGGAGCGGCAGGATTCAACATGGCTCAGTCCTTCGCGGATCGCCGCGACAAGGGCGTCTTCAGACCGGCGGGTAGGCGTGGAGGTCGCCATGGCGATCCTCCGCGAAGCCCTGTGCGCCGGGCGTCTCGCAGCCCGAAAGGAAGGCGGGTCCGACCGGAATCTTGCCGGCCCCGCCGGGGATGTCGAGGATATAGGTCGGCTGGCACAGGCCGGAAAGGTTGCCGCGCAGGCTTTTGACCAGCGCCTGCCCTTCGGCCAGCGACAGCCGGAAATGGCTGGTGCCCGGCGCAAGATCGGGATGGTGCAGATAATACGGCTTGACCCGGTTCTCGACGAAGGCGCGCATGAGCGCCGACAGCGTCTCGACATCGGCATTGACGCCCTTGAGCAGCACGCTCTGGCTGATCAGCACATGGTCGGCATCGGCGAGGCGCGCCAGAGCCGCCTTCGACTCCGCGGTGAACTCGCGCGGATGGTTGGCGTGGACGGCGATGTAGCTCGCCTTGCCCTGGATGCGCAGCGCGCGGGCATAATCCTCGGTGATGCACTCGGGCTGGACCATCGGCACACGCGTATGCCAGCGCACGACCTTGATGTGGGGGATCGCGGCGAGACGCTTCGCGACCTCACGCACCCGCCTTGCCGAGAGGATCAGCGGGTCGCCGCCGGTCATGATCACCTCCCAGATCTCCGGGCGGGAGGTCAGATAGGCGAGCGCCGCATCGAGCTTGTCGCCGGTCAGGGCATCGCCGCCGGGGCCGACCATCTCGCGGCGGAAGCAGAAGCGGCAATAGACCGGGCAGGCATGGACCAGCTTGAGCAGGGCCCGGTCCGGGTAGCGATGGACAACGCCCTCGACCGGCGAGTGCGCCTCGTCGCCGATCGGATCGGCGAGCTCTTCCGGCAGAGTCGTCAGCTCGGCGGGAGCGGGGATGAACTGGCGGGCGATCGGATCGGCTTCGTCAGCGGGATCGATCAGCGCTGCGATCGCCGGCGTCACCGAGACGGCATAGCGCTTCGCGACCTCGGCCAGCGCCTGCCGCCTTTCGGGCGCGACGAGACCACGCTCGACGAGGGCGTCGACCGTCTTCAGCGGCTGGCCGGGCGGCTGGTGGATCGTCATCGCCCTCCCCTGCCCGGTTCCGCGACCGGCGTCCAGAGCACATCCTCGATCCGGCGCGCGCCGGTGGCGAGCATGACGAGGCGATCGAAGCCGAGCGCGATGCCGGAGGCCGGCGGCATCTGGCCGAGCGCAGCGAGGAAATCCTCGTCGATCGGATAGCGCTCGCCATAGATGCGCTGCTTCTCGTCCATGTCGGCCTCGAAACGCCGACGCTGCTCCGCCGGGTCGGTCAGTTCGCCGAAGGCATTGGCGAGTTCGACGCCGCAGGCATAGAGCTCGAAGCGTTCGGCGACGCGGGGATCGCCGGGCTTGGGCCGGGCCAGCGCCGCTTCCGAGATCGGGTATTCGCACAGGATGGTGGCGCGGCCGCGGCCGAGCTCAGGCTCGATCTTCTCGGAGAGAATGCGGCTGAAGATGTCGGACCAGCTGTCGTCCCCGGCGAGACGGATGCCGGCAGCCTGCGCCTGCGCGGCCAGCGCCGCACGATCGGTTACACCGTCACCGGCAATGGTCGCCATCAGGTCGATGCCGGCATGGCGGGCGAAGGCCTCGTGCAAGGTCACGCGCTCGGGCTCGGCGAAGGGATCGACCTCGCTGCCGCGCCAGCGCAGCACCGTCGTGCCGGCGGCACGCGCGGCCTCGGCCAGGAGCGCCGCGCAGTCCCGCATCAACGCCTCGTAATCCTCTCTGGCGCGATACCATTCCAGCATGGTGAACTCGGGATGGTGCAGCGCCGTGCGCTCGCGATTCCGGAAGACGCGGGCGAAATCGAACAGGCGCGGCTCGCCGGCCGCCAGCAGCTTCTTAGCAGCGAATTCCGGCGAGGTGTGCAAATAATAGGGATGGCCAGCGCCGGCATCGTCGATCAGCGTCGTGGAAAAGCCGTGCAGATGCGTCTCGTTGCCAGGCGAGACTTGCAGGATCGCGGCTTCGACCTCGATGAAATCGCGCGCCTCGAACCAGCGCCGCAGTGCCGCCTTGATCCGCCCCCGCGCCAGAAGCGCAGGGCGCCGGTCGGCGTGGACGTCCGGCCGCCAGAAGGGCGGGTGGGTCTGGCTCATCACATCTCTCTGCGGCGAAAGCCGTGCAAACCGGCCTGCGCGCTTCCGTTTACGTCCCGAATGCGGTAGTGGCGCGGCACAGGAATTCGCATAGCGCGCGGATGCAGCCCGCGCCAGCCAAGGAAAATCCACGTGGTCAAGGTCATCGCCTCCTCCGTCCGCAAGGGCAACGTCCTCGAGCTCGACGGGCATCTCTGCACGGTCATCTCGGCCGAGAGCTTCTTCCCGGGCAAGGGCACGCCGACGACGCAGATCGACATGCGCCGCATCGCCGACGGGGTGAAGATGACCCAGCGCTACAAGACGACCGAGCAGGTCGAGCGCGCCTATGTCGAGGATCGCGACTTCACCTATCTCTACCAGGACGGCGAGCAATACGTCTTCATGAACCCCGAGACCTACGACCAGATCCCGGTCGACGGCGACGTGGTCGGCGACATGGCGCCCTATCTCCAGGAAGGCATGAAGGTCACGCTCTCGGTGTTCGAGGACCGGGCCGTCGCGATCGAACTGCCGCAGCGCGTCACGGTCGAGGTCGCCGAGACCGAGCCGGTGACCAAGGGCCAAACCGCCTCCTCCTCCTACAAGCCGGCGATCCTTACCAATGGCGTGCGCACCGCCGTGCCGCCGCATATCGGCGCTGGCACCCGCATCGTGGTGATGACCGCCGACGGCTCCTATGTCGAGCGCGCCAAGGACTGACGCGGACGGCCGCTGACATCGGCGGCAAAAGGCTTATATCGACGAACGCAGCGGGCCCTTTCCGGGCCCGTTTTCGTTGGTGAGGATCAGAAGACCATGCCGCTTTCCGCTTATGACGCCGTCTTTCCCGGTTTCGTGCAGACCCTGAAGGCGCTCGACGCCATCCTCGACAAGGCGGTCACCGAGGCGTCCGAGCGCAGGATCCAGGCCGAGGTGCTGCTGTCGAGCCGGCTCGCCCCGGACATGCTGTCATTCACTCGCCAAATCCAATTGATGTCGGATTTCGCCAAGAACGCTGCGGCGCGAGTGAGCGGGACCGAGAATCCGCGCTTCCCCGATGAAGAGAAGAGCTTCGAGGAGCTGAAGGCGCGCATCGCGAAAACCCTCGACTTCATCGCCTCGGTCGACAGAGAGGCGCTCGATGCCGGGCTCGCCAAGGATGTGACCTTCCCGCGCGGCCCCTCGGCCACTGTGACGATGAAGGGCGCCGACTACCTCATCCGCTTCGCCGTGCCGAACTTCTACTTCCACGCCACGACCGCCTACGACATCCTGCGCGAGAACGGCTTCCAGGTTGGCAAGCAGGATTTCCTCAAGGGCGTCTTCGACGCCTGAGGCCGACAGCGTCATGCTCGCCCTGAGGCGAGCATCTGCGTCTTGAACGCCGCTCTGCCCGAACGAAGACGTGGGTGGTCGGGACAAGCCCGACCATGACGGCAAGGAGCCTGCCCCGGAAAGTCGCCAGCCTCACAGATAGGGCGAGCAGAGCCAGAGCATCCGGTCTAGCAGGCGCAAAGGGAAGGGCCGCGAGCGCAGCCCCTTCAGCGTGACCGGGCGCGCCCGCGCGATCGCGGCATCGATGCGCTCTTCGATGCCGCGAGCGAAGCTTTCGTCGAGCACTTCGAGATCGATCTCGAAGTTCAGCCTGAGCGAGCGCGCATCAAGATTGGATGAGCCGACATAGGCCCAGGCGCCGTCGATCGCGAGCAGCTTGGAGTGGTCGAAAGAGCCGGTGGCGCGCCAGATCCTGCAGCCATCCTTCAGCACCTGGTCGAACTGCGCCCGCATGGCGCGGTCGACCAGGACGAGGTTGTTGACGTCGGGCACGACGATGTCGATGGCGACGCCGCGCCGTGCCGCCGTGACCAGCGCGCTGATCAATTCGCGATCCGGCAGGAAATAGGGCGACATGATCCGGATCGAGGTCCGCGCCACCGAGAAGGCGCCGATCAGCAGCTTGTGGTTGGTCTCCAGGCTGGCATCCGGCCCCGAGGCCACTGCGCGCATCAGGACGTGCGGTCCATTTGACGCTGCTTGAGGCGTGACCGCCCAGGCATCGCCGGCGAGCTCCTCGCCCGAGGCGAAACGCCAATCCTCGGCTGCGACGCCGAACAGATCCTCGACGACCGGGCCCTCGACGCGGAAATGCGTGTCGTGCGCAGCAGCTTCGCCGGCGAATTCGGTGGTGAAGCCCTGGCGGATGTTCATGCCGCCAGCGAAGGCGATACGCCCGTCGACGATCAGCAGCTTGCGGTGCGTGCGCAGGTTCGCATAGGGCAATCTCAGGCCGATGATGATGTTGCCATTGAAGACATCGACCGGCACGCCGCCCCTCTGCAGGTGGCCAACGATGCTCGGCACCGAATAGCGCGCGCCGACGGCATCGATCAGCACGCGCACCGCGACGCCACGCCC
The DNA here is from genome assembly GCF_053645455.1 of Allobosea sp. NPDC055332. Taxonomy (NCBI): domain Bacteria; kingdom Pseudomonadati; phylum Pseudomonadota; class Alphaproteobacteria; order Hyphomicrobiales; family Alloboseaceae; genus Allobosea; species Allobosea sp. NPDC055332. Next base: position 1,334,763 of record NZ_JBSHMO010000002.1, read on the forward strand.
GTGTGCCGCGATCAGCGCATCGGCAACGCGCAGGCCGAGCGGGTCGCGATCGAAAATGTAGGTTTCGAGAATGATCGAGCGCTCAGCCGCCGCGATCGCCGCGATCATCGCGGCATAGGCCTCGTCACCGGTCCTGAGCACCGCAATGGCGTTGCCGGTCTTGAGATGGCGGAGCGTCGCCTTGTCGCCCAGGGTCTTCAGCGCGGCAAAGCGCCGGCCGACATCGCCGGCGACCTCGGCATCCGAGATCTCGAATGTCTGCGCGAGCGGATAGGCGCCGAGCTTCTGCCTGCGCTGCGAGACGATCGAGGCGCGGCGGATGCGGTTGATGCCGCCGACCGCATAGACCAGCGGACCGATGATCGGCGAGAGCACGATGACGCCGACCCAGCCAATGGCGGCGCGGACCTCGTCCTTGGTCATCGCGGCATGGCTGGCCGCGACGACCGTCAGCGCCAGCGAGACGACGCCGAGGATATGCGGCCAATAAGCCGAGAGAATCTCCCACATGGCCGCGACTATCGCATGGGTCGCGAAACCGGCAACGCGGTCAGGCGCCTAAGGACACGATCCGGTTTTCATGGAACAGCCCCTTGCAATGGCAGGATCATAATCCCATATCCGGCTCACGCGGATGTTGAGGGCGTTCCACTGCCCTCCGTCCCGTTGAAGACGGCCATGAGCCCGAAGGCAGCGACGCCGGATGTACGCGCGCCCTTCCGGACATGGCCGTTAGCGTTTCTGGGCCATCACAAGCACGCCGTGAACCCCTCTCCTGGAAGGAGAGGGGCAGGGGTGAGGTGTTCGGACTGAAAATGTTGGCGTCAGCCTGACCGCGCGGTGAGCACGCACGGCACTGGTCCAGCTGCCTACACCTCACCCTACCCTCTCCTTACAGGAGAGGGTTCCCCGCGCCTCTTTTGGCAAAGCAGCCTATCCCTGCAAGAACGGATTGGTCTTGCGCTCCTCGCCGAGCGTGCTGGCCGAACCATGGCCCGGCAGGAACTGGACGTCGTCGCCGAGCGGCAGCAGCTTGCCCTTGATCCCGCCGATCAGGTCCTTGTGGTTGCCATAGGCGAAATCGGTGCGCCCGACCGAGCCGGCGAAGATCGTGTCACCGGCGAGCAGGAAGCGCAGATCCTTCTGGAACAGCGTGACATGTCCGGGCGTATGCCCCGGCACATGCTGGACGGAAAATTCGATATCGCCAACCGAGACGGCGTCGCCCTCGGCAAGCCAGCGCGTCGGCGTCACCGCCTGCACACCGCGCATCTCGAACATCAGCCCCTGCTGCGGCAGCGCGTCGAGCAGGAACTTGTCGGCCTCGTGCGGGCCGATGATCGGCAGATTCAGGACGCCGGCGAGCTCGGTCGCGCCGCCGGCATGGTCGATATGGCCATGGGTCAGCCAGATCGCGACCGGCGTGACGCCGAGCTCCTTCAGCGCGCCGCGAATGCGCTCGACATCGCCGCCGGGATCGACGATCGCGGCTTCCTTGGTGCGTGTGCACCAGACGATCGAGCAGTTCTGCTGGAACGGCGTCACCGGCACGACGGCGATGCCGAGCGGGCTTTCGGTCTGGTCGGTCATCGCATGCCTTTCGTCAGGAGAGCCGCAGCTGTCTATCGGCGCCCGCAGCGATTGGCGAGCAGTACGCGGTAGTCGGCGAGCGACTGGTCCATCTGCGCGACGTTCTCCTCGCGCTCGCGACCGGTCTGACAGGTGGCGAAGACGGAACGCGCCTTCTGCACGAAGGCGACATGGTCACGCCAGGCGGCGCATTGCGTCGCCTGGTCGGCCGTGGCGACCTGCTGCATGCGATATTGCCGCTGGCGCATCGCCGCTTCGTTCTGGAACAGATCGCGCGTGCACGTCGCCGGAACGGGACGAGGTTGCGCCAAAACGAGCGTCGGAACCAGGGTCAGCAGGATGGCGGCAGCAGCACGAACGATCATCCGAGGTTCAGCTCCTTGAAGAAGTCGTTGCCCTTGTCGTCGATGACGATGAAGGCGGGGAAATCCTCGACCTCGATGCGCCAGACCGCCTCCATGCCGAGCTCGGGATATTCGAGCACCTCGACCTTGCGGATGCAGTCCTGGGCGAGGCGCGCCGCGGGGCCGCCGATCGAGCCGAGATAGAAGCCACCATGGGCCTTGCAGGCCTCGCGGACCTGGGCCGAGCGGTTGCCCTTGGCCAGCATCACCATCGAGCCGCCGAAGGACTGGAACTGGTCGACGAAGGAATCCATCCGGCCGGCCGTGGTCGGGCCGAAGGAGCCGGACGCGAAGCCCTCGGGCGTCTTGGCCGGGCCGGCGTAATAGACCGGGTGGTTCTTCAGATAGTCCGGCATGCCCTGGCCGTTCTCCAGCCGCTCGCGGATCTTGGCGTGGGCCGAGTCGCGGGCGACGATGATCGTCCCGGTCAGGGAGAGCCGGGTCTTCACCGGGTATTTCGTCAATGTGGCGAGAATCTCGCTCATCGGCCGGTTGAGGTCGACCTTGACGACATCGCCGCCGAGCTTGGCCTCGTCGATCTCGGGCAGGTACTTCGACGGATCGGTCTCCAGCGCCTCCAGGAAGATGCCGTCCCTGGTGATCTTGCCCTTGGCCTGACGGTCGGCCGAGCAGGAGACACCGAGCCCGATCGGCAGCGAGGCGCCATGGCGCGGCAGGCGGATGATGCGCACGTCATGGCAGAAATATTTGCCGCCGAACTGTGCGCCGACGCCGAGCGCCTGCGTCAGCTTGTGGACCTCCTCCTCCATCTCGAGGTCACGGAAGGCGTGGCCGCTGGCTGAGCCCTTCGTCGGCAGCGCGTCGAGATACTTGGTCGAGGCGAGCTTGACGGTCTTGAGGTTCTGCTCGGCCGAGGTGCCGCCGATGACGATGGCGAGGTGATAGGGCGGGCAGGCGGCGGTGCCGAGCGTCAGGATCTTCTCCTTCAGGAAGGCCATCATCCGGTCCCTGGTCAGGAGCGAGGGCGTTGCCTGGAAGAGGAAGGTCTTGTTGGCCGAGCCGCCGCCCTTGGCGACGAAGAGGAATTTGTAGGCGTCCTCGCCCTCGGCATAGATGTCGATCTGCGCCGGCAGGTTGGTCGCTGTGTTCTTCTCCTCGAACATGGAGAGCGGCGCGACCTGGGAATAGCGCAGATTGCGTTTGAGATAGGCGTCGTAGACGCCTTCGCCGAGCGCTGACTCGTCGTCGCCGTCGGTCCAGACCTTGCGGCCCTTCTTGCCCATGATGATCGCGGTGCCGGTGTCCTGGCACATCGGCAGCACGCCGCCGGCGGCGATGCCGGCGTTCTTGAGCAGGTCATAGGCGACGAAGCGATCGTTCGACGTCGCCTCGGGATCGTCGAGGATCTTGGCGAGCTGAGCGAGATGGCCCGGACGAAGCAGATGGTTGATGTCGATGAAGGCCTGCTCGGAGAGCCGCTTGATCGCCTCGCGCGAGACGCTCAGGACCTCGCGCCCAGCGACCGTCTCGACGCTGACACCCTCGCTGCCCAGCGAGCGGTAGGGCGTCTTGTCTTCGCCGAGGGGGAAGAGATCGACATGGGTATAGGCCATCGGCGGCGCTCCGCGGTTCGACGGCGCCGTGCGGGGCGCCTCTTTCGCCGCGTCATAGCCCCTCGGGGCAACGCCTCCAAGCCCAGACTGAAATCATTCCAAGTCGCGACGGCGACGCGGCCCGTTCAGGCTGCCTTGGCAGCAGTCTCCGCCAGAATGGCGTAGATCGCCGCCGGATCATGCGCGTGGCGCACCTGCTCCAGAACCGCCTGGTTGCGCAGCACGCGGGCGACGCGGGCCAGTGCCTTGAGATGGTCGGCCCCCGCCCCTTCCGGCGCGATCAGCACGAAGATGATGTCGACCGGCTGGCCGTCGAGCGCCTCAAAATCGATCGCCTTCTCGGCGCGGGCGAACAGCCCGACGAGACGGTCGATCCCGGCCATGCGGCCATGCGGGATCGCGATGCCATCACCGATGCCGGTCGAGCCGAGGCGCTCGCGCTGGAGCAGGGCTTCGAACAGCTCGCGCTCCGGCAGGCCGGTGAGGAGGGCAGCGTGCTGCGCCAGTTCCTGGAGGGCTTGTTTCTTGCTGTTGGCGCGCAACGGCGAGATCACCGCATCGGGCCGGAGAAGATCGGTCAGCGTCATAGGCCAATCCATGCATGTCCCGTGCCGGAACGCGGGCGCCGCCCGTATCCCGGCCGGCACCCGAACTCCATCAGCGGCGGGACTTCAAGAAAGAGAAGCCGGCGGATCGATCCAGCCGATATTGCCGTCGCGGCGGCGGTATACGACGTTCATGCGGCCATTGCCAGCATGGCGGAAGATAACCACAGGCGCGCCGGTCAGATCGAGCTCGGCGACCGCATCGACGACCGTCATCTGATGCAGGGATTTGGTCGATTCCGCCACGATTACCGGATTCTCGCCAGCGTGATCGGCCTCGTGCTCCTCAAGGTCGTCGTCCGGAGCGGCGATCACATAGCTGGGGATTTCCATCAGCGGCTCACGCCCATTGGCCGCAGCGGCGCGATCCTTCAGGCGGCGCTTGTAGCGGCGCAGGCGCTTCTCGATGCGCTCGGCCATCTTGTCGAGGCTGGCATAGGGATCATGCGCGGTGGCGGAGGCTTCGAGCGTGATGCCGGAGGACAGGTGCAGGACGCCATCGGTCTTGAAGGCGGTACCGTCCTTGCCGACGGTGATGTGACCTTGATAGCCGCCCTCGTAGTATTTGCTCAGCGCTGCGGCGACCCTGGTCTCGGCTTGCCCACGCAGGGCTGCGCCCACGTCGAGATTCTTGCCGGAGATTCGCAAGCTCATGGAGTGCTTCCCCTTCTTGTCGCCATGGCCAGTAGCCGACCATCCCAAGGAGGTAAGAACGGCCTCATGGGGTTGTCAATGTGCGGAACGGCGCAGTTGCACGACGGACAGGACGAGGCTGCGAGCGGCTCATGGCCCGATGGCCGTTTCACGCTGCAGCGCAAAATCGACCTGACGGAGCGCGTTCGTCAGCGCCCGGCCAGCGCCATCGCCGCCTTCTCGCGACGGCGCTCCATCGAGGAGGGAATGCGCAGCGATTCCCGGTACTTCGCCACAGTGCGGCGGGCGATGTCGATGCCGCTCTCCTTCAACCTGGTGACGATCGCGTCATCCGAGAGCACATCCTTTGGCGGCTCGTCGTCGATCATCTGCTTGATGCGGTAACGCACGGCCTCGGCCGAATGTGCCTCGCCGTAACCGGTCGCGGCGATCGCGGCGGAAAAGAAGTATTTCATCTCGAAGACCCCGCGCGAGCAGGCGAGGTATTTGTTCGAGGTGACGCGCGAGACGGTCGACTCATGCATGCCGATGGCATCCGCGACGGTCTTCAGATTGAGCGGACGCAGATGCTCGACGCCATAAGCGAAGAAGCCGTCCTGCTGACGCACGATCTCGCTGGCGACCTTGAGGATGGTGCGGGCGCGCTGCTCGAGCGAGCGCGTCAGCCAGTTCGCGGTCTGCAGGCATTCGGCGATGAAAGCCTTCTCCGTATCGCTGCGGGCCGCCTTCGAGACACGGGCGTGATAGGTCTGGTTGATCAGCACCCGCGGCAGCGTGTCGGGGTTGAGATCGACCAGCCAGGAGCCGTCCGGCGCAGCACGGATGAAGACGTCCGGCACCACCGTCTCGGCGGCCGAGCCGCCGAAGGCACGCCCGGGCTTGGGATCGAGCCGCCGGATCTCGGCGACCATGTCGGCGATATCCTCGTCATCGACGCCGCAGACGCGCTTAAGGGCAGCGTAATCGCGCCTGGCGAGGAGTGGCAGGTTGGCTACCAGGACCTGCATGGCCGGATCGTAGCGATTGCGATCGCGCAACTGGATCGCCAGGCACTCGCCGACATCGCGGGCGGCGACACCGCTGGGATCGAAGCCCTGGACGATGGCAAGGACCTGCTCGACCCTGGCGAGATCGACGCCGAGGCGCTCGGCGATATCGGGCAGCGGCTCGGTCAGATAGCCGGAATCGTCGACGCCATCGATAATGTGGCTGCCGATCAGCCGCTCCGCCGGCGCGGTGACGGCCAGATCGAGCTGGGTGCTGAGATGATCGTGCAGCGAGAGCTCGCTGGTCAGCCCGCTTTCGAAGCCCTCCGGGCCTTCATCGAAGGAGCCGCCGGAGCCGCCATAGGCGCCGCCGATGATCGGCAGGCTATCGGCTCCTTGCGTCTCCAGCCGCGCCGCCTGCGGCTGCTCGTTCTGGAAGACGTTGTCGAGCCCGGTGCCGAGCCGGCCTTCCATGCCCTCCTGAGTGTTGAGGCTCTCGGCGCGAGCATAGGTCTCTGCGTCAACGGCGAGCGGGCTTTCACCCGCACCGTTCAGTGAACCCGGCTCCGGAGCCTCGTCACTGCGCTCGAGCAGCGGGTTGCGCTCCAGTTCGCCCTCGACGAAGCTCTGCAATTCGAGATGGGAGAGCTGGAGCAGCTTGATCGCCTGCAGCAATTGCGGCGTCATCACCAGGGACTGGCCCTGGCGCAGCTCCATGCGTGGCATCATCGCCATCGCGATCCCGACTCCTTAACCTGCGGCACTTCGGCACAGTTCTTGCCTGTAGGACAGACTAGCTGTGCGGTGCAGCGGCGTCAAAGCCCGATGCGGGCTTTCGCCTCGGGAAGTTAATGCACTGCAGCATCCGTAATCCGGAACAGCTGCAGCGCCACCCCTCAGAGTCGGAAATCCTCGCCGAGATAGACACGGCGGACATCGGCATTGGCGATGATCTCGGCCGGCGAGCCCTCGGTCAGCACACGGCCGGAGTGGATGATGTAGGCGCGGTCGACCAGGCCCAGCGTCTCACGGACGTTATGGTCGGTGATCAGCACGCCGATGCCGCGATCGGTCAATTGCCGAACCAGCTCCTGGATGTCGCCGACTGCGATCGGATCGATACCGGCGAAGGGCTCGTCGAGCAGGATGAAGGAGGGCCGGCCGGCGAGCGCGCGGGCGATCTCGCAGCGGCGACGCTCGCCGCCCGAGAGCGCGATCGAGGGCGCCTTGCGCAGACGGCTGATGTTGAACTCGTCGAGCAGCTTGTCGAGCTCGCGCTCGCGCTTCTTGCGGTTAGGCTCGACCACTTCGAGCACAGCGCGGATATTGTCCTCGACCGAGAGGCCGCGGAAGATCGAGGCCTCCTGCGGCAGGTAGCCGATGCCGAGCCGGGCGCGCTGGTACATCGGCAGATTGGTGATGTCGTTCCCTTCGAGCGAGATCACGCCCAGATCGGCGCTGACCAGCCCGGTGATCATGTAGAAGATCGTGGTCTTGCCCGCGCCGTTCGGCCCAAGCAGGCCGACAGCCTCGCCATTGCGGACATAGAGCGAGGCCTCGCTGACGACGTTGCGGGCGCCATAGGTCTTGCGTAGGCCACTGACGGCAAGGATGCCGGCGCCACCGACGGCGCTCGCGATAGGACCGGGCTGCTCGTCGTCCTCGACCGCCTGCTTGCCCTTGCCGAAGAGCCCGCCAAGCCTGCTGAACAGCCCGGGACGCGCCGCGGGCGCCCTGGCCGGCCGCGTCGGATTGGGCTGCGCCTGCTGGGCAGCCTCAGGAGGAGGAGAGATGGATACCGTCACAGGAGAAAGCGCGCGCTGCTGACGTTCGACATGGGTCCGCTCTGGTATGCGAGGCGCGCCGAACTGGCAACGCCTTCTTGCAGCCGCCCCTGCCGCAAGGGAAAGCTCAATTGGTCGGCGTGGCCGCCGGCTTGGCGCCCGCCTTGTTGTCCTTGCCGTCCTTCTTGTCTTTGCCTTCCTCACCCTGGTTCGGCACGAAGAAGCCCTGGACGCGCCCTTTCGAGGTCACGTTGGCGACGCCGGTCTGGGTGTCGTAGACGAGCTGATCGCCGCGGGTGATGTTCGGGCCGTCGTTCAGGGCGACGTTGCCGGTCATGATCACTTTGTTGTTGGCGCGGTCGAAGACGGCGTTGTCCGAGGTCGCAGCCTGGGTCTTCGAGACGACGGTGACCGGGCCGGTGCATTCGATCCGCTTGATCGCACCGTCATTGCCCCCCTGCCCCTGAGCAGCAGCCGGTTGCGCGGGCTTCGGCGTGCCGCCCTGGCCACGGCCCTCGTAGAACACGGTCATCACCGAGCAACGCACGGTCGTCTCGCCTTGCACGGCGACGACGTTGCCGGAGAAGATCGCCTTGTTGTCCTTGTCGAGCACGTCGAGCTTGTTCGCGTCGATCTTGATCGGTTCCTTGCTGTCGCCGCCCATGCCGCCGAACGGCGAGCCTGGAGCGCCGCCGCGGGGCTTGGCCGGCTTGGCCGGCGCCGCGCTCGCAGCGGCTGGCGCAGCGGCAGGGGTCGAGCCGGAGCGCGCAGGCTGTTGCTGCGCCAGCGTGGCGACTGACAGGGCCGGCACGACCAGGACAGCAAGAGCGAGAGCGAAGGGTTTCATCGGTGACCTGTGGCTGACCTGCATGACTGGGTACGATGATCTCACGGCTTGGCGGCCGGGCGAAGGGCTTCGAGATTGGGCGTGCTGCCCTCGCGCTCCGGCCCGGCCAGGCTGCGCGCCGGCGCATTCTCGATCAGGACGTGGACGCGCCCCTCGAAAGTGATCAGCGCACCATTGTCCTTCACGTCGAGCGTGTCGGCGTCGATCGTGGTCGTGCCGAGATTGACCTTAACCGGCTCGCGCGAGTTGACGGTCCCGCCCTTGAAGTCGACATCGGCCGTGCGCATGCTGACATCATAGCCCGACTCGGTGCGAATCTTCACATCGTCGACCAGCTTCAGCTTTTCCTTCTGCTGGTCGAAAAGGCCGCTCCGGGCGTTGATGTTGATCCAGCCCTCCGACTTCATCAGCACGCGCGCCGTCATTTTGACCAGCTCGATCTGCGTCGGGTTGCGCACGTCCTGCAGAGCCGAGTCGGCCGTCACCTCATAAGGACTATTGTCCTTGCGATAGCCTGCGAGCTTCGGCGCTTCCATCACCACCTTGCCGCCGGACAGGCTGATCCCGCCCAGCGAGAAATTGCCGGCATGGCGCAGCGGATTGAGAAAGGGGACGATGATCAAGCCCACCACCGCGACGATCGCTCCGACCGGAATCAGGCGCCGCAACAGACGCACGAGCGCGGAATGCCGGCGAGCTGCCTGGAAGGCGCTCTGCCGCATCTGCGCCCGAATCGCCGTCGGACTGCGCGTTTCAGGAGATGTGATCGCCAAGCTCATGCCCGCCCATTGCCAGCCACCAGCGGCTTTTTCATGTCGAACCGGCGCATGTCGACAGGCAACAGCGACCGGTCCGGCGACCGCCAGACGGATGACCTAGCTCAAATACATCAACTTTATGTATGCGCGAAGATGTCGACTTCGGGCCAGCCCGCGAGATCGAGTTCGGCGCGCGTCGGCAGGAAGTCGAAACAGGCCTTGGCGAGATGCATGCGCCCCTCGCGCTCCAGCAGCACGTCGAGCTTCGCCTTCAGTGCGTGCAGATGCAGCACGTCGGAGGCGGCATAGCCGAGCTGGGCCTCGGTCAGCGTGTCGGCGCCCCAGTCCGAGGATTGCTGCTGCTTCGAGAGCTCGACGCCGAGGAGCTCGCGGACGAGATCCTTCAGCCCGTGCCGGTCGGTATAGGTGCGCACCAGCTTGGAGGCGATCTTGGTGCAGTAGACCGGCGTGGTGACGACGCCGAAGGCGTTCTCCAGCGCGGCGATGTCGAAGCGGGCGAAGTGGAAGAGCTTCAGCACACCCGCATCGGCGAGGATGCGGCAGAGATTGGCCGGCGCCGGGCCGCCCTTCGGGATCTGCACGACGTCGGCGGTGCCGTCGCCGCGGGAGAGCTGCACCACGCAGAGCCGGTCGCGCTGCGGATTGAGGCCCAGCGTCTCGGTGTCGATCGCCAGGACCGGCCCCGGCTCGAACCCATCCGGCAGATCGCCGCGGTGCAGACGAATTGTCATACCCAAAACCTCGCTCGGCAGCGCAGCTACGCCGCTCAGTCAATCTGCCACCCGCCGATCAAGCCGAATGGCCTACCTGAAAATCCGGAGAACGCTTCGCAGCTAGCGGCGCGCCCGGCCGCATTCAAGCATTTTTTCTGCAAGCATTTTCTCTGGCACTCCAACCGGTTCCGGCGCATTAACCTTTTATTCACCATAAGCTTCATTCCGGCACCCAGGCGTGCAAGGATGCGGACTCGGAGCCTGAGCATGTCCGCAATCCGTCTGTTCACCGATCTCGATGGCCGTATCGGCCTGCGCCAGTTCTGGCTCGGCAGCATCGCGCTCGCACTCTGCCTGCTGGCGATCCAATGGGGCGCGCCGCGTCTCGTGGACCGGCAGTCAGCGGCAATGGTCGTCGCCTTCGCCAACGCCTTCGCCCTGTTCCCCTGGGCAGCGCTGGCGGCCAAGCGCGCCACCGACCGGGGCGGCTCCTCGGTTTTCGGCATCATGCTGGTCTGCGCGATCGTGCTGCCGCGCGAAGTGCAGCCATTGCTCGGCTATGCCTGGGCGCCGTCGCTGATCGCGATCTCGACCATGGCCTGGCTGGTCGCTCTGGTCGATCTTGGATTGATGCCGGGCACGGGCCGCGACGCGCCGCTTGCGGAGCAAACCGGGACTGCTAAACCGGCTCGATGAGCCAGAACACGTCCGCCCCCCTCGACTTCGATCCCGCCGATCCGATCGCCCTCACCCAGGTCCTGGTGCGCTGTCCCTCGGTGACGCCCGCCGAAGGCGGCGCGCTTTCGCTGCTCGGCGCCGTGCTGAACGCCGAGGGTTTCAGTGTCGAGCGGCCAGTGTTCTCCGAGCCCGGCATGCCGGATATCGAGAACCTCTATGCCCGCATCGGCCGGGAGGGGCCGGTCCTCGTCATCGCCGGCCATACCGACGTGGTGCCGCCCGGCGACCTCGCTGCCTGGACGCGTGATCCGTTCGCGGCGAACATCGTCGACGGCGTGCTCTATGGCCGCGGCGCCTGCGACATGAAGGGCGGGCTCGCCGCCATGGCGTCAGCCGCGATCCGTTACCGCCGCGAGAACCCGGATGCGCCGGGCTCAATCGCCTTCCTGGTCACCGGGGACGAGGAAGGCCCGGCGATCAACGGCACCGTCAAGCTCCTGGCCTGGGCCGACCAGCGGGGCGAGCGCTTCGACCATTGCCTGCTCGGCGAGCCGACCAACCCGGCGGCGATGAGCGACATGATCAAGATCGGCCGGCGCGGCTCGCTGACCGGCAAGCTCACGGTCCAGGGCGTGCAGGGCCATGTCGGCTATCCGCATCTCGCCCAGAATCCGATCCGCGGCATGGTCCGGCTGCTCGCCGGGCTCGAGGCAAGCCCGCTCGACGCCGGCACCGAGCATTTCGACCCGAGCAATCTCGAGGTGACGACGCTCGATGTCGGCAACCCCGCGACAAACGTGATCCCGGCGCAGGCCAGGGCCGTATTCAACATCCGCTTCAACGATCTCTGGACGCCGGAGACGCTCGCCGCCGAGATCGAGCGCCGCCTGCGCGAGGCGGCCGGCAATGCCGTGCGCTACGAGATCAGCTTCGAGCCGACCAATGCAGTCGCCTTCCTGACCCAGCCCGGACCGTTCGTCGCGATGGTCGCGGACGCCGTCGAAGCCGAGACCGGCAAGCGCCCGGCGCTGTCGACGACCGGCGGCACCTCGGACGCCCGCTTCATCAAGAACTATTGCCCTGTGGTCGAATACGGCGTCGTCGGCCAGACCATGCACCAGATCGACGAGCGCGTCGCCACGGTTGACCTGATGATGCTGGAGCGGATCACGCATCGTTTACTGACGGATTATTTTGCCGCGGCGCAGCACGCTTGACGGAACCGGCCCCGATGCCCACAGTTTAGACGAAAGTCTAATACCGTGACGTCCGGAGGGTTGGGCCATGAGGCTTGCTGCCGACGATGTAACGCGATCGCTCGCCGCCTCCTGGCGCCTGCTGCGGGCCGACGCGAAAGCCCTGCCTGATCTCGATCTCAGCCGCGACGGGTTCTGGCGCTCCTATCTCGCGCTGGTGCTGGTCGTGCCCTCGATGATCCCGGCGCTGGCGGCGCAGCGCACGCTCGCCGGCCTCCCGAACAGCGGCGGACTGTTCGACGCTCCCGGCCTGATCGCCGCCATCGTCACGGCCGAGATCCTGGCGATCCTCGCCGTACCCGCGCTACTGGTCGGGCTCGCGCCGGGTCTTACCCGCAACCCGCGCTTCACCAGCTTCGTCATTGCCTGGAACTGGGCCGGCATCCTCTCGGCGGCTCTGATGGCGGTGCCGGCGACGGTGTTCGCGCTGGGCTGGTCGAACCCGGGCATAGCCGGCTTCCAGAGCCTCGCCTTCGCGGCGATCGTGCTCAGGCTGCGCTATTGCGTCGCCAGGGCCGCCTTCGGTGCGCAGAGCGGCGTCGCCGGCGCGATCGCCTGCGCCAGCATACTCGCTGACTACACGGTGCTGAAGACCTTCGGGCTGGCCGGGTTCTGACTTCGCCTCTGCAATCTGGCCTCAGTAATCCACGCCTGCCAGATAGAGCCCGCAGGGCGGCGCCAGCGCGGCGCATTGCGAGCGGTCGCGCGCCGCCAGCACCTTGCCGACCTTGTTCTCCGGCCAGCGCCCCATCCCGACCATCTTCAGGCAGCCGACCATGGAGCGGACCTGATGATGCAGGAAGGAGCGGGCATGGACATAGGCGACGATCTCCGCTCCCTCGCGCCGGCAGTCGAACCGGTCGAGCGTCCGCAGCGGGCTATTGGCCTGGCATTCGGCGGCGCGGAAGGTGGTGAAGTCGTGATGGCCGACCAGCGCCTTGGCGGCGCGGTCCATCGCCTCGTGGTCGAGCTTGACCGGGACATGCCAGACCCGGTTCTTGTCGAGCGCCGGCTGCGCCCGCCGGTCGAGGATGCGGTAGATGTAGTAGCGCCGCGTCGCCGAGATGCGGGCATCGAACGTATCCGGCACCGCCTCGGCGCTCAGCACCGCCACCGGCAGGCGCTTCAGCCGGGCATTGCTGGCGTCGCGCACGACATCGGTGCGCCACTCCTTGTCGAGATCGACATGGACAACCTGATGGGTGGCATGGACGCCGGCATCGGTACGCCCGGCGCAGTGCAGGCGCACGGCATGGCCGCAGAAGGCCTCGATCGCCTCCTCGACGCTCTGCTGCACCGACGGCCCGTTGAGCTGGCGCTGCCAGCCCGAGAAGGGCGTGCCGTCATATTCGATGACGAGCTTATACCGGGGCATCGCTACAGTTTCGCGCCAGCAGACAGCCTCGCGCCACGCAGGAACTCCTGAGCGCTCATCGGCCCCTTGCCGGCACGCTGGACCTGGAGCAGCTTCACCGCCCCGACCGCGCAGGCGATGGTGCCCTCGTCGTCGAGCAGCGTGCCCGGCTCGGCGGCGCCGCCGGCGCGGGCAGTGCGCAAAAGCTTCAGCCGCTCCGGCCCCTTGCCGAGGTCGACCTCGACGAAGGCACCGGGAAATGGCGAGAGCCCGCGCACCACGTCATGGACCTGCTGTGCCGGCCGGTTCCAGCTCAGCTTGGCCTCGTCATTGCCGATCTTGCTGGCATAGGTGACGCCCTCCTCCGCCTGCGGCGTGAAGCGCAGGCCGCCGCGGCCAAGCGCGGCGAGCGCCCGGACCATCAGGTCGGCGCCGAGGCCGGCGAGCCGGTCATGCATGTCGCCGGCGGTGGCGTTGCCGTCGATCGCCAGCATCTCGACCATGGCGACCGGGCCGGTATCGAGCCCCTCCTCCATCTTCATCACGCAGACGCCGGTCTCGGCATCGCCCGCCATGATGGCGCGCTGGATCGGCGCGGCGCCACGCCAGCGCGGCAGCAGTGAGGCATGCAGGTTGAGGCAGCCGAGCTCCGGCACCTCCAGGATCGCCTTGGGCAGGATCAAGCCATAGGCGACGACGACGGCGACATCAGCCTCGTGCGAGGCCATGATCTCGGCCGCCTCGGCGTTCTTCAGCGTCTTCGGCGAGAACACCGGAATGCCGAAGCGCTCGGCCGTGACCTGGACGGGAGAGGGCCGCAGTTCCATGCCGCGTCCGGCCGGCGCCGGGGCGCGGGTGTAGACGGAGACGACCTCGTGGCCTTGGCCGATGATCTCGGTCAGGGTCGGCACGGCGAAATCCGGCGTGCCCATGAAGATGACGCGCAAGCTCATACTGTAACGCCTCAGCCGTTCAGGCCGCGCTGTCCCGCTTCGCCGCCTTGGCGAAGCGCTTGGTGACGCGCTCACGCTTCAGCCGCGACAGGTAATCGATGAAGAGCACGCCGTTGAGATGGTCGATCTCGTGCTGCAGGCAGGTGGCGAGCAGGCCGTCGGCCTCGATCTCATGCGCCTTGCCGTCGAGATCGCGGTAGACGACCTTGACCCGCGCCGGCCGCTCGACCTCCTCGTAATATTCGGGGATGGAGAGGCAGCCTTCCTCGTAGACGCTGAGTTCGTCCGAGCGCCAGGTCACCTCGGGATTGATGAAGACCATCGGCTCGCGCGCCTGCTCCTCGCCTTCCTCCGCCTTCTTCGAGACGTCGAGCGTGACGAGGCGGACCGGCTCGCCAATCTGGATCGCGGCGAGGCCGATTCCCGGCGCGTCGTACATCGTCTCGAGCATGTCCTCGGCGAGCTTGCGAATCTCCGGCGTGATGTCGCCGATCGGTGCGGAAACCTTGCGCAGCATCGAGTCGGGCAGGATGACGAGGGGGCGAATGGCCATAGGGCGCTCTGGGACGGGGTTCAGGAGTTGCCGCGACATAAAGCACTTGTGTGGAAGCGGTCAAACTGTTCCGCTTTCGTTCTGGAAATGCCATCCGAATCGTGTAGGCTCGTGGGCATGAACCAGATCGCCTTCGTCCTGCTGGAGCGCCCCGTGAGCTGGGCCGAAGCTGCCTTCGGCTTCGCCGGGCTGACGCTGGTCCTGCTGATAATGGCGCTGCTCTCGTCCTGGCGCGGCTCGCGCCGGCGCGAGATGGAGGCTGCGATAGCGGCCGAGCGCGCCCGCGAAATGGACGACAAGGTCGCCGAGATGAACCGGCAGCAGGCCGAGCTCAACGGCCGGATGCAGACCATGGCCGAGATCCTCTCGACCCGGCAGGGCGACCTTGCCCGCATCATGGCCGAGCGGATGGACGGCCTGCGCCAGCAGGTCGGCGCCGGGCTGGAGCAGAACGTTCGCCAGACCAATGAAAGCCTCGGCAAGCTGCAGGAGCGCCTCGCCGTCATCGACAGCGCCCAGAAGAACCTGACCGAGCTCACCGGCGAGGTGGTGACGCTGAAGGACGTGCTCGCCAACAAGCAGGCGCGCGGCGCCTATGGCCAGGGCCGGATGGAGGCGATCATCCGCGACGGCCTACCCGCGGCGTTCTTCAGCTTCCAGCCGACGCTCTCGACCGGCAAGCGCCCGGACTGCCTGGTCACCCTGCCGGGCGACGGGCGCGGCCTCGTCATCGACGCCAAGTTCCCGCTGGAGAGCTTCACCATGCTGCGCGAGGCGCGCGGCGACGACGCCAAGAAGCAGGCCTCGGCCCGGGTCCGCGCCGATGTCGGCCAGCACGTCAAGGACATCGCCGAGCGCTATTTCCTGCCGGGCGAGACACAGGACATGGCACTGCTCTTCGTGCCGTCGGAGGCTATCTATGCCGACTTGCATGAGCATTTCGATGACGTCATCCAGAAGGCGCACCGGGCGCGCGTGATGATCGTCTCGCCCTCGCTGCTGGCGCTGGCGATTCAGCTGATGCAGTCGCTGGTGCGCGATGCCCGCATGCGCGAGGAAGCGCAGGTCATCCAGTCGGAGGTCGGCAAGCTGCTCGACGATGTCCGCCGTCTCGGCGAACGCGTCGACAAGCTCGACAATCATTTCCGCCAGGCGCAGGACGATGTCGCCCAGATCAAGACCTCGGCCGGCAAGGTCACTGGCAGGGCCGAGAGGATCGGCGCGCTTGAGTTCGACGATGCCCGCCCGAACGAACCAGCGCTGCCCTTCGCCAAAGAGGTGAGACTGAAGGCGGCGGAGTAAGAGCCGCAACCAATCTCAGCGCGGCCGGGGCAATTGCCGCTCGGCCTCGGCGATCAGGCTGTCCTGGCTGTCGGTCGGCCCTCCATGCAGCGCAGCGACGCGGCGCAGCATCCCGAACAGCTCCTCGAACTCGGCCCGGGTCAGATGAGGCCGCAGCAGGTCGCGCAGGTCGATCAGCGCGATCGTCTTCGAGGGAGACGCCTTGACGGCGTGCCGCGCCAGGACGAGGCGCTCCTCGAGGTCGGCGCCATATTCGAGCATGACGCGCATCTCGCTGCGGATCAGGTCGAGCTGCTCGGTCGTCGGCTCACCGCGCTCATGGGCGACGAGGCACATCAGCGCGACGGCGCCGTCGCGGCTTTCCGGCAGCGTCTTCAAGGCGGTGCGCCGCGCTTCGGCTTCCGACTCGGCCCGGCGCCGAGCCAACAATTCACGGCGCTTCTGCTCGCTGCCGGCACTGAGGCGCTGGCTGACATATTCCATGCCGCCGCCCCAGATCATCCAGTAGATCACGCCGGTGGTGATGGCGCCGACGATGGCTGCGAGAACCGGCATGCAAATCTCCCATTGCGGCGCCTGCAATCGGGGCGAGCAATGCAGGCCGGCTCGGTCTTGGCCCGATCAGGGCGTGTATCGCAGTTGCGGAGCCCCTTTTGTGACGAAGCCCGCCGATCCCAGCCTCGTATCGCTGCGGGCGCGGCCTATTGTCCAAATCGGGCCCGCCGCCATGGCGAGATCACATTCCGGGGTTGAGTTGCGGTCTTCCCAGACTGCGCCGGAGGCCGTGAACCTTGCTCGTTCAGATCGGAACGCTCATCGCCGCGACGAGCCTCGTGCAGCTCGCCAACGGCTTCTTCAACACGTTCCTGTCGCTGCGGCTGACAAACGAGGGCTTCGGCGCGACGCTGACCGGCCTGATACTCAGCGCCTATTTCATCGGCTTCACCATCGGCGCCGTCGGCTGCGGGCGGGTGATCCAGCGCATCGGCCATATCCGCGCCTATGCCGCCTTCGCCGGCATGGTCGTGGTCGGGACGGCGGCGATGCCGCTCTTCGTCTCGCCGCTCGGCTGGATCTTGTGCCGGATGGCGATCGGCATCGGCTGCGTCGGCCTGTTCATCACCACCGAGAGCTGGCTCAACGCCAAGGCGCCGCCCGAGCAACGCGGCCGCATCTTCTCGATCTATATGGTCGGCACGTTTCTCGCGCTGGCGGCCGGGCAGTTGCTGATAGGCAAGCTCCCGGTCGAGACCGCCGTCCCGTTCAACATCATCGTCGCGCTGTTCGCGCTGGCGCTGGTGATGGTCAGCACGACCCGCGCGGAAGCACCGGCGCTGCCGCCCGAGGCCTCGCTCCCCTATGGCGAGCTGACGCGGCAGGCGCCGATCTCGGTGATCGGCTGCGCCATAGCTGGCATGATCAGCAGCGCCTTCTATGCACTGTTCCCGGCCTGGATGGCGCGCAACGCCATTCCCCAGGAGACGATCGCGCTGTTCATGCTGGTCGCGGTGCTCGGCGGCTTCGCCTTCCAGGTTCCGGTCGGCCGTTTCTCCGATCGCGGCGATCGCCGGATCGTGCTGGCGGGGCTGGCACTCGGCTTCTCTGTGGCAGCCGTCGCGCTCGACCTCGTACCGCGCCATCTCGGCGCGGTGCTGCCGGTCGCCGCGCTGCTCGGCGGCTTCATGTCGACGCTCTACCCGGTCTGCGTCGCGCATGCGCTCGACCGCATGCCGCAGGACCGCGTCGTCGCCGTCAGCGGCCGCCTGATCCTGGTCAGCGGCATCGGTTCGGCGCTCGGCCCGATCCTCGGCGCCCAGGTGATGGCGCGGCTCGACATCAACGGCCTGCTCTATTTCATGGCCGCGATCAGCGCCCTGCTCGCCGCCCTCGCCGCGCTGCGCATACGCCAGCGCGCCGCGCCCGAACAGATGTCGGAGCGCCCCTTCGCGGTCCTCGACCCGATGACGGCGCCGATCTCGCAGGAACCCGAAGCGACGGAGGCGGATGGATCGCCGCGCCCGCTGCCGGCCTGAACCGATCGATCAGGCCCGCGTGAGATTGGCCGAGAGCTCGGGCTTCACGTTCAGCGTCTGGAAGACGACGCAATAGCGCTCGGTCAGCTTGAGGAGCGTGTCGAGCTTCTCCTGCGGCGCATCGGTCTCGACGTCGAAGGAGAGCCGGATCGCCTTGAAGCCGACGGCGGCATCCTTGGCGACGCCGAGCGTGCCGCGGAAGTCGAGATCGCCCTCGGCCCGGACCGTACCCTTCTTCAATTCGATTTCAAGCGCGGTCGCGACAGCCTTCAGCGTCACGCCGGCGCAGGCGACGAGCGCCTCGAGCAGCATGTCGCCGGAGCAGAGCTCGGCACCGGAGCCGCCAGTCGCGGGATGCAGGCCGGCAAGCGCGATCGCCCGGCCGGTCTCGACCTTGCAGGCGATGTGCTGATCATCGAGCTCGCCCCTGGCCTTGAGCGTGATCACCGCCGCATCGGGCGCCTCACGATACCTGTCCTTGAGCGGGGCCTGCAAAGCACGCAGCGCGGTGACGTCCATGATCGTGATCCTCGGGCAGAAACGGGTCGCGGCCTGTCTAGCCGCTTCAGGCCGCCGCCTCCACCTCCGGCGGGACATGCCGGCTTTCCTTTTCGAGCGCCCGGCGCAATTCGCGGCGCAGGGCGACGAAGCCGACGGATCGCTCGTCGCGCGGGCGGGCGAGCAGATTATCGAGGCTGAAGGCGACCGGGCCCGGCTGCTGCGGCAGAACGAGGATGCGGTCGGCCAGGCGCACGGCCTCCTCGACCGAGCCTGTGGCGATGACGACGGCGGGGCGCCCCTGCGTGCAGAGTTCGGGCAGGAAGGCGGCGAGCCGGCCCCGAGCCTCGGCATCGAGCGCGGCGAAAGGTTCTTCGATCAGCAGCAGACGCGGCCTGACCAGTAGCAGGCGGGCGATGGCGAGCCGCAGCAGCCCTTCGGGCAAGAGCGCTTCCGGCCGCTGCGCCGCCTGCGCAGCGAGGCCAACGCGGACCAGCACATTGGCGATCAGGCCCTCGCGCTCGAACGGCGTCGCCTTCGGCAAAGCGAAGGCGAGGTTCTCGGTGAGGCTGAGCCATGGGAAGAAGCGCGGCCGGGCGCAGAGCAGGCCGAGCTCAGCCGTCGGCACCGTCCCCTCCTCGCCTGCGAGGCCGACGAATGCGCGCAGCGCCGCCTGCCGCGTCTCGGCGGTGCCGAGCAAAGCAACGACCTGGCCAGCCGCCGGGCGCGGCAGAAAGTCGTCGGAAGAGCGGGAGAGATCGCGAAGAACGGCCGACATAACTGGCTCCTTCCATAACAAGGCGGAGGGAGCGCCGACGGCATCAAGCCATCTCGTCGTCCCGCGCTTTAGCTGCATTTGTTTCGCGCCCGCAAGCTGAGGCTCAAATCGGCGCGTGTCCTTTCATAAGGTCTGCGCGTCCGTTTTGTCAAACAGACGATCGCATTCGGCGAACTCGCCTCGTGTAAGCCGATAGCGGCATTGCAGGATGGTCGCCCCGCGCGATCGAGAAGATCGCTCGACCTGGTCGAGCAAGCGGAAACCCAGCTTGGTCAGGATACGCCCCGAGGCGGTATTGTCGGCGGCGTGGCTCGACCGAAGCGCCGACAGGCCTGCTTCTGCGAACGCGAACCGGGCGACCGCCCGCGCCGCCTCGGAGGCGAAGCCCTGCCCCCAAGCGACCTGCTCGAACCAATAGCCGAGCTCGCCCTCGCCATCAGCGATCTCGTCGATATCGACGAGCCCGATCATCCGGCCGCCCAGCATCACAGCGAAGCGATAGGCCTCCCTCGCTGCCCATTCGCGTGGGTGATCGGCGAACCAAGCCGCGATCTCGATGCGGTCAGGCGGGAACGAGGCCATCCGCAGCATGCGGGTGACGGCCCAGTCGGACTGGATCTCGAAAGCGCGCGGCGCATCCTGTGCCGTCGATGGCCGCAGTTGAAGACGCTTGGTGGTGATCATTGCGAGGCGGGAACTCGGTAAGTTCAGCGCAGGCTGGCACGAAGCACGCGCTTGCGGAACTACGTGATCACCGCCCCGCGGAGCCGCGCACGCAAGCCTCGATATTGTTGCCGTCGGGATCGAGCACGAAGGCGCCGTAGTAGTCGCCGGCGCCCTCGCGCGGGCCGGGCGGGCCGTTGTCGCGGCCGCCGGCCGAAAGCGCCGCTTGGTAGAACGCATCGACCGCTGCCTTGTCCGGCGCGATGAAGGCGATATGGGCCTGGTTCAGCCCGGCGCGCGAGCCCTCCACCCAATAGGATGGGCGGATCGTGCCGATCCAGAGATAGGGGATCGGCTCCTGCGCACTGCGACCAAACAGGAAGGATTCCGGGCCGTTGGAGGCAGTGGCGAGGCCAAGCGGCCGGGCGATCGCATCATAGAAGCGGCGCGCCTTGGCGAGGTTGGTGACGACGATGCCGGTGTGGTCGATCATGCAGGTTGAACCCGGCGCAGGCAGGCTTGTTCCTCAGCCGCGGATCACCACCACATGCCGGCGCTCTCGGCGGTCTTGTGCTGGCGCGGCTCGCTGTCGGTGAGCGAGCGGTCGAGCGTACGCAAGGCCTCGCGCTTGATCGCCTCGAAAGCGGGCGAGAGCCGGTCGCGTGGGCGGGTCAGCGGATTGTCGAGCTCGTCGAAGATGCGCCCTGGCCGCGGCTGCATCACGACGATGCGGTCGGCCAGCGTCACCGCTTCCTCGACATCGTGGGTGACCATCACCACGGTAGGCCGGCTCTCCTCCCAGAGCGCGAGGAGATGGCCATGCAGGCTGGCGCGCGTGGTGGCGTCGAGCGCCGAGAAGGGCTCGTCCATCAGCAGGAGCTTGGGCCGGGTGACCAAGGCACGGGCGATCGCGACACGCTGCTGCTGGCCGCCGGAAAGCTCGCGCGGCCAGCGCGCCTCGTAGCCGGCGAGGCCAACACGGGCGAGCGCCCCGGTGACGAGGCGCGCGCGCTCCGCCGCGGGCAGATGGCTGAGGCCGAAGCCGGCATTGTCGGCGACCGAAAGCCAGGGCAGCAAACGCGGCTCCTGGAAGATCACGCCGACATCGGCGCGCGGCTCGGTGATGGCGGCGGCGTCGAGCAGAGTGCGGCCCTCGCTCGGCCGGTCGAGCCCGGCGACGAGGCGCAGCAGCGTGGTCTTGCCGCAGCCGGAGCCGCCGACCAGCGCCAGGATCTCGCCGGCAGCAACGGAGATGTCGATGCCGGACAGCGCGCGGGTGCCGTCGGCATAGGTCTTGGAGAGATTGTCGAAGGTCAGCATCCCGCGCCCTCAGAGCCTGTCCCTGGCGGTGTCCTGCCAGGCGAGGAAGGGGCGCGTCAGTGCGAGCAGCAGGCCGTCGGCGAGCTTGCCGAGCACGGCGAAGGCAATGATCGCGGCGATGATGGTGTCGGGCCGGCCGAGTTGCTGACCGTCGACCAGAAGATAGCCGAGGCCCTCGCTCGCGCCCATGATCTCGGCGGCGACGACGAACATGAAGCCGAGGCCGAGGCCGCCACGCAGCGCCGTGAACCAGTCGGGCAGGATCGCCGGCAGCAGCACGCGCCGGACCATGGCGAGCCGGCCAAGGCGGAAGACGCGGCCGACCTCGACGATCTTGCGGTCGATCGAGAGGATCGCGGCGGCGACGCCGAGATAGACCGGGAAGAAGACGCCGACCGCGATCAGCGCCACCTTCGAGGCCTCGAAGATGCCGAACCAGAGGATGAAGAGCGGCACCCAGGCGATCGATGGGATGGCGCGCAGGGCCTGCAGCGTCGGATCGAGCAGGCCGCGCGCCAGCGGCAGCGCGCCGGTCAGGGCGCCGAGCGCGGTGCCGACGGCGGCGCCGATGCCGAACCCAGCACCGACGCGCCAGAGCGTCGCCAAGGCATGGGTCCAGAGCTCGCCGCTGACGGCGAGCTGCCAGAGCGTTTTGCCGACCACGCTGGGCGGCGGCATCAGCCGGCCATTGGCGAGACCAGCCCGGACCAGGATTTCCCAGATGATCGCGAGGACAATGGGCAGCAGGAAGCCGGCGAGGCGCAAGCCGACGCGAGAAGCCGGCCGCGCAGGCGGCGCGGCCGGCTTCTCGTCGATGGCGTCTGCAATCTCGATCGAACTCATTACGACGGGATCATGCCCGCTCAGTTGGTCGCGGCAAAGCGCTTGTCGATCAGCGCGTCGACCGTCGCCTTGACGTCGGCAGTGGCGGGCAGGACGCCGGCCTGCTGCAAGGCCAGGCCCGCGGCGAGAATGGTCTGCGCCTGCTCGGCACCGATCGTGCTGTGGGTCAGCTCGGTCCGGGTGAGCTGCCGCTCGATCACCGCGTCGGAGAGCTTGGTCGCCTCGACCAGCGCCTTCCTGACCTCGGCCGGGTTGGCGAGGGCGATGGCGCGCGCCTCCTCATAGGCCTTGAGAACCTTGCGGACGAGCTCGGGGTTCTTCTCGGAGAACTCCTCGCGGACATTCAGCACGCCCCAGGTGTTGTCGGCGGCCTTGCGGTGGAAGAGCTTGGCGCCGGCCTCAACCTCGGCGGCGGCCATCATCGGGTCGAGCCCGGCCCAGGCCTCGACATCGCCACGCTCCAGAGCGAGCCGGCCATCGGCATGCTGCAGCAGCACGAGCTTGACGTCCTTCTCCGTCAGGCCGGCCTCGGCCAGCGAACGGACGAGGAAAATATGCGGATCGGTGCCACGGGTGACGGCGACGCGCTTGCCCCTGAGATCGGCAACCTTGGTGATCTCGGTCTTGGCACCGGTGACCAAAGCGGTCCATTCCGGGCGCGAATAGACATAGATCGACTTGATCGGATTGCCGTTGATCTTGGCGATCAGCGCCGCGGCGCCGGCGGTCGAGCCGAAATCGAGCGAGCCGGCATTGAGGAATTCGAGGGCCTTGTTCGAGCCGGCCGAGAACACCCAGCGCACCTTGATGCCGTCGGCCTCCAGCGCCTTCTCGAGGATGCCGCGCTCCTTCAGCAGGAGGCTGACCGGATTGTAGGTGGCGTAGTCGACGCGGATCTCCTTCGGCGCCTGCGCCTGCGCACTGCCAAAGGCGAGCGAAGCTGCGGCAAGGCCGGCGAGCACGGCGCGGCGGGTCAGAGCTGGGATGGTCAGCATGGCGTTCCCCTTCGATCGACTTATGCGAAGGGGTGGAGGACATCAGCCTCCGGCGCCCCCGCTTTAGCTGCACTTGTTTCGCGCCCGCAAGCTGCTGGCTCAAATCGGCGCGTGTCCGATTGATAGGTTCGATCGTTCTCTTTGTCAAACAAGACGTCTATTGCTGTGAGATGCTAATTTTCACACTTTACATATGTTGAATTATGTTTCCGCGCTTGGCCCCGTTCGTGCTAGGGATCGCTGATCGCCGCGTCTGCCGAAAGTCTCGAAGAGCCTCGTTCAGTGCCGCCCTCCCCTGACAAGCCAGCACCACGCCTCACCGAGTTCATCGACAATCCCGCGGCTGCGGTTGGCAAATTGGCACGGCCGTTCGGCAAAGGGGATCGCGACGGCCTACGAAGCGCCCTGGTCAGTGCCCTGCGCGACAATCTCGAGGAAGGCCGCCAGTCGGCACGGGAGATCCTGGCCCGCACCCGCAACGGCTTGTCTTGCGCCAAGCGGTTATCCGGCGTGATGGACAGCGTGGTCGCCAGCCTGCATGCGGCGGCGACGCGGCACTTCTACCCGGTCGACAACCCGTCCGCGGGGGAGCGCATCGCCGTCGTCGCGGTCGGCGGCTATGGCCGCGGCACGCTGGCCCCGGGCTCCGACGTCGACCTGCTCTTCCTCTTCCCCGACAAGCAGACCGCCTGGGGCGAGAGCGTGGTCGAGGCGATGCTCTATCCGCTCTGGGACCTGAAGCTCAAGGTCGGCCATTCCGTGCGCTCGGTCGACGACTGCATCCGCGAGGGCCGGGCGGACATGACGATCCGCACCGCATTGCTGGAGGCACGCCTGATCTGCGGCGACGCGGCGCTGTTCGCAGAACTTCAGCGGCGCTACGGCGCCGAGATCGCCGAAGGCACCGCGCCCGCCTTCACCGAGGCCAAGCTCGCAGAGCGTGAAACCCGCGTCGCCCGCGCCGGCTCGTCGCGCTATCTGGTCGAGCCCAATGTCAAGGACGGCAAGGGCGGCCTGCGCGACCTCAACACGCTGTTCTGGATCGCCAAATACTCCTATCGCGTCGACGATTCCGCCGAGCTGGTCGAGGCCGGCCTGTTCGACGCGCGCGAATTCGCGATGTTCCAGCGCTCGGAGGAATTCCTCTGGCGGGTGCGCTGCTGGATGCATTTCATCACCGGCCGGGCCGAGGAGCGGCTCTCCTTCGACCTGCAGCGCCAGGTCGCGGCCGCGATCGGCTATGCCGGCCGCAGCGGCCAGGCGCCGGTCGAGCGCTTCATGAAGGCCTATTTCCTCGTCGCCAAGGATGTCGGCGACCTCACCGCGATCGTCTGTGCCGCGCTGGAGGCGCGCCAGCAGAAGCCGCGCGCCAGCCTGACCAGCCTGATCGGCACCTTTACCAAGCGCCGGCGCGTGCGGGCGCTCGGCCATCCCGATTTCACCCTGCAGGGCCAGCGTCTCGCCGTGATCGACGACGAGGCCTTCAAGCGCGACCCGGTCAACCTGCTGCGGCTCTACGAGATCGCCAGCCGCGACGATCTTGCCATCCATCCCGACACCAGCCGGCTGGTGACGCAGTCGCTGCGGCTCGTCACGCCGCAATTGCGGCAGGACCGCGAGGCCAACCGCATCTTCCTGGAGATCCTGACGGCACGGCGCTCGCCGGAAGCGGTGCTGCGCCGGATGAACGAATCCGGATTGCTCGGTCGCTTCATCCCGGATTTCGGCCGCGTCGTCGCGATGATGCAGTTCAACATGTATCATCACTACACGGTCGACGAGCACCTGCTCCGCTCGATCGGAATCCTCGCCGAAATCGACGGCGGCAAGCTGGAAGCCGAGCATCCCCTCGCGAATTCGATCTTCGCAACGATCACCAATCGGCGCGCGCTCTATGTCGCGCTCTTCCTGCACGACATCGCCAAGGGCCGTCCGGAAGACCATTCGATCGCCGGCGCGCGCATCGCCCGCAAGCTCTGCCCGCGGCTCGGTCTCACCGAGGCGCAGACCGAGACGGTGGTCTGGCTGATCGAGAACCATCTGGTGATGTCGACCGTCGCCCAGAGCCGCGATCTCGGCGACCCCAAGACGATCGAGAGCTTCGCAGCGATCGTGCAGACGCTGGAGCGGCTGAAGCTCTTGCTGGTGCTCACCGTCGCCGACATCAAGGCGGTCGGCCCCGGCGTCTGGAACGGCTGGAAGGGGCAATTGCTGCGCACGCTCTATTACGAGACCGAGGTCGTGCTCGCCGGCGGCCATTCCGGCATCGAGCGCAAGGCCAGGGTCGAGCGCAAGCAGGAGGCGCTGGAAGCACGCCTCGGAGACTGGACCGAGGGCGAACGGGCTGCCTATCTCGCCCGGCACTATCCCGCCTACTGGCTCAAGGTCGAGCCCGAGCGGCAGGAGCAGCATGCCCGCTTCCTGCGCGAAGCCGAGATCGCCGGCCGCACCACAGCGACGCGGGTCGAGACCGACCAGTTCCGCGGCGTGACCGAACTCACCGTGCTGGCGCCCGACCATCCGCGCCTGCTCGCCATCGTCACCGGCGCCTGTGCCGCCGCCGGCGGCAACATCGTCGACGCGCAGATCTTCACCACCACCGACGGGCTGGTGCTCGACACCATCTTCGTCTCGCGCGCCTTCGAGCGCGACGACGACGAATTGCGCCGCGCCGAGCGGATCGCCGCCGCGATCGAGCGTGCGCTCAAGGGCGAGATCAAGATCGCCGATCTCGTCGCCCAGCGCCGCGCCCCGCCGCCGCGCGGCGGAACTTTCCAGGTCGCGCCCGAGGTCATCATCGACAATGTGCTGTCGTCGCGGCACACGGTGCTGGAGGTCTCGGGTCTCGATCGGCCCGGCCTGCTCTACGATCTCACCACCGCGATCGGGAAGCTCAACCTCAACATCGCCTCGGCCCATATCGCGACCTTCGGCGAGAAGGCGGTCGACGTCTTCTACGTCACCGACCTCACCGGAGCCAAGATCACCTCGACCGGGCGGCAGCTGCTGGTCCGCCAGGCGCTGCTCGCCGTGTTCAATCTGGAGCTCGACAAGCCCGCCTCCGGCAAGACCAAAGCCTTGGCTCGTGCTTGATTTCGCCCCGCCGAAGCCCGATATCGGCGGCGAAGCCGGTGTGCCCCAGAGGTGACGCCGCAATGATGCATGACGATCAACGATTGGGATGATGGAATGACGCAGAACCCTGCGAAGGACGATCCGAAGCCGGAAACCGAGAATCAGGACGTGGCCGAGACGACTGCGAGCGAGACGCAGGCGCCCGATCCGCTCGCCCTGGTCGAAGCCGAGCGCGACGACCTCAAGGACAAGCTGCTGCGCACCCTCGCCGAGATGGAGAATCTGCGCCGGCGCACCGAGCGCGAGATCGCCGACGCCAAAGCCTATGCCGTGACCAGCTTCGCCCGCGACCTGCTCGGCTCGGCCGATAATCTGCGCCGTGCGCTCGAAAGCGTGCCGGAGACGGCCCGCGCCACCGCCGACACTGCTCTGAAGGCGGTGGTCGAGGGCGTCGAGCTGACCGAGCGCGAGCTGCTGAAGACGCTGGAGCGTCACGGCGTGCGCAAGATCGACCCGCAGGGCGAGAAGTTCGATCCGAACCTGCATCAGGCGATGTTCGAGGCGCCGGATGCTGCGATCGCCAAGGGGCTCGTCTCCAAGGTGGTGCAGACCGGCTACAAGATCGGCGAGCGCGTGCTGCGCCCGGCGCTGGTCGGCGTCTCGGCCGGCGCGCCCAAGCCCGCCACCAACGGCTCGGAGAACCCGGCCGCGGATGCCGGCGACAAGCCGGCGAACTGACCGGTGCTCGAAGCTGCGGGCGTCGTCGTCTTCGCCCTGACCGGGGCGCTCGTCGCCGCCCGCAAGCGGATGGATCCGTTCGGCTTCATCCTGCTCGCCATCGTCACTGGTGTCGGTGGCGGCACCTTGCGCGATCTCCTGCTCGACCGGCGCGTCTTCTGGATCGAGGCGCCGTCCGACGTGATGCTGTGCACGGCCGTCGCCGTGGTTGCCTGGGCGATCGCCTATGCCAAGCCCGGCATGCTCGACGGCTGGGGCGCCAAAAGCCTGCTGATCTGGGCCGACGCCGCCGGGCTTGCGCTCTTCGCCGTGGTCGGGGCGCAGAAGGGCCTGGCCGCAGGCGTTCCAATCCCCTCCGCGATCGCCTTCGGCGCGATGACCGCGACCTTTGGCGGCATCATCCGCGACCTCATCGCCGGCGACCGGCCGATGGTGCTGTGGAGCCGCGACTTCTACGTCACCGCCGCAGCCGCCGGCGCCGGGGCGACGGTCGGCCTCGCACAGATGGGCGCCGACCCACGGCTCGTCATGCTCGGTGGTATCGCCGTCGGTTTCGGCCTGCGCGCCGGCTCGATCCTGTTCGGCTGGTCGTTCCCGAGGCTGCCGGGCGACGACCCGCCCACGCCTTCAAGCTGACGGTTTGGTCACCCGCCGCAAGGTCAGGTTGATCCGCCCGGCCTGCGGCAGCAGGCTCGACGAGCCCGCGAGGATGCGGTCGATGCCGTGAAAAGCGAGCCGCGCCTCGCCGCCGAAGGCGAGCGCATCGCCCGAGGCCAGCTTCAGCGAGGCCGTCTTGCCGCCGCGGCTGGTGCCGCCGATGCGGAAAACGGCGGTGTCGCCGAGCGAGAGCGACAGCACCGGCGCATCGAACTCCTGTTCGTCGCGGTCCTGGTGCAGGCCCATCTTCGCGGTCGGCTCGTAGAAATTGACCAGGCAGGCTTCAGGCGGGTGCGGATAGCCCGCGAGCTCCTCCCAGGCGCGCAACAGCCGGGCGGGGATCGGCGGCCAGGGCGCGCCGGTCTCGGGGTGCAGCGGCTGGTAGCGATAGCCGCGCTCGTCCGAGACCCAGCCGAGGGCGCCGCAGTTCGTCATTTTGACGGAGAATAGTTTTCCGGTCTTCGGCATGCGCGGCACATAGAACGGTGCCTGCCGCGCCGCCTCGCGCAATGCGATGACCAGCGCCGCCTGCTCGGCCGGATCGAGATAACCCGGCCAATGCGTCACGCCCGGGGCGACGGCGAGCGCGGCCATCGCCGTGCTCAGAACTTGTCGAGGCCAAGCACGTCGGCCATCGAATAGAGGCCAGGTTTGCGGCCGCGGCCCCAGAGCGCGGCCTTGACCGCCCCCTGCGCGAACAGGCTGCGATCCTCGGCGACATGGGCGAGTTCGAGCCGCTCGCCGGCCCCGGCGAAGATCACCTTGTGGTCGCCGATGACGGTGCCGCCACGCAAGGCTGCGAAACCGATCGTGCCGGGCTGGCGGGCGCCGACCTGGCCGTCGCGCACCGCGACGCGGGATTCCGCGAGATCGACGGCACGCCCCTGCGCAGCCACCTCGCCGAGCAGGACGGCGGTGCCGGAGGGCGCGTCGACCTTCATGCGATGGTGCATCTCGACGATCTCGATGTCCCAGTCGGTGCCGAGCGTCGCCGCGACCTTGCGCACCAGCGCTGCCAGCAGGTTGACGCCGAGACTCATATTGCCGGAGCGAATGATCGCGGCATGGCGCGAGGCGGCTTCGAGCTTGGCCAGATGCTGCGGCTCCATGCCGGTGGTACCGGCGACATGGACGATGCGGGCCTGGGCGGCGAGGCCGGCGAAGGCGACCGTGGCCTCGGGCGTGGTGAAGTCGAGCACGCCCTCGGCCTCGACGAAGGCGGCGAGCGCATCGTCGCTGACCAGAATACCGCTGGCGGGCAGGCCGGCGAGCACAGCAGCATCCTGGCCGAGCGCAGGCGAGCCCGGCCGCTCGATCGCCGCGCAGAGCACGCAGCCCGGCGTATCGTTGATCGCTTTGACCAGCGTGCGGCCCATCCGGCCGGCAGCGCCGACGACGACGAGACGCATGTCGCTCATGGTGAAGCTCCAGATAGCCAAGGCAGGCGCCGGACGCCGACGCTAGAGATGCCTATAGGGCGCTTCTAAGCCGGCCGAAACGAAAAACGGCCGGGCAAAGCCCGGCCGCGCAGATTTCGGGTGTCGTCGCTGGCTCAGTCGACCGGCTGGATCGCCGCGACCTTCCACTCGCCGCCGCGCGAACGCACGAACGTCCAGTGCTCGGTGACCTCGCGCGGGATGGTGGCGTGGCCTTCCACGACCTTGCCGCCATTGCGCTCGACCATGGCAGTGAGCAGGCTGAAGCGCATCGCGACAGTGGCGTAGTCGTAGCCGTCCTCGCGCCAGGATTCGGCGAGGTCGCCCTGCAGCAGCTTGACGTCGGCAGCCTTCTCGATCAGCCCCTTGCGAGCGTTGTCGGCGAACTCGTCCTCGAGCGCGCCCGAAATCTCCGGCGTGGTGATCTGGCGCAGGCGCGCGACGTTCTCGTCGGAGATCGCGGCCTGAACCTCGGAGAGCAGGCGCTCGAAGGTGCCGTAATCGGCTCCCTGCAGCTCGAACTCGACCGGCTTGGTGGCAGCAGCCGCGGCAGCACCGCCACCGAGACCGCCCATGGCCGGAGCAGCCGGCTGCGGCTGATAAGCCTCACGGCCGAGCGGGCCACCGGCGCTGGCGAGCTGCGGCTCGCTGCGGCGACGGAACAGGCGCAGCGCCAGCCAGATCAGGCCACCGATCAGCGCGACCTGGAAGAGCAGGCCGAGCATGCCGGCGAGACCGCCGAAACCGGCGCCCGAGAGCAGGCCGAACAGGCCGGCGCCAAGCAGACCACCGGCGACGCCCATCATCAGGCTGCGCGCCATGGACGGGCGGGCCGCCTGCGCGGCGGCACCCGCCGCAGCGCCAGCGGCCGGCGTGGCGGCCGACGGGCCGGGCGCCTGCGTCGGGCTACGCTGGAACGAGGAGCCGGGCGCGGTCGGCGTCGGCGCGACCTGCGACTGGCTGCGCGAACCGCGGCTACCCATGCTGCGGCCGCCCGGGGCGGCCTCGGCGATGATCGGCACCAGCAGAAGAGCGCCGGCGATGAGGGCGATTGCACGGCCACGACGGGCGAGCGAAATCAGTGACATGGTTCCTCCCGGAGCCGGGATCGGCTCACTGGACCCGGAATATGGTCGGGTCGTACGACTTTCGCAAGGAGGGGGCAGCCTCCAACCTTCGGCGAACACGCCCTGACAATATTGGGTTGCCGGCTTCAATATGCTATCGTTTCCGCATCGTTACGCTGATCAGGCGAACGACAGGAGCGAGCCATGGTCCGACCCCCTCGGAGGCTACCCTGCTCTGGTGCCGCAACGCTGCTGTTGTCGGTTCTCTCTGCGACGATGCTATTACTGTCTTCGCCCCCCGCCCTGGCGCAGGAGCGGGCTGTCGCATTCGACAAGCCGCGTCTGGCGCAGGCGCCCGAGCCCTATTGCTTCTGCTGGAACGACGGCAAGAAGATCGCGGAGGGCAGCATGGCCTGCATCCGCACCACGATGGGACGACGCCTCGCCACCTGCGGCCGGGTGATCAACATGATGTCCTGGGAAGTGACCGAGAACCCCTGCCCTGAAAGCTGAGCGGTTCTGACGGCTCCAAAGGAAAAGCGCCGCAGGGCCTCTCCCGCGACGCTTCCCAATTGGCTTGTGGTCCTTCGACTTGAGACT
This sequence comes from Allobosea sp. NPDC055332, assembly GCF_053645455.1. Classification (NCBI taxonomy): domain Bacteria; kingdom Pseudomonadati; phylum Pseudomonadota; class Alphaproteobacteria; order Hyphomicrobiales; family Alloboseaceae; genus Allobosea; species Allobosea sp. NPDC055332. The sequence goes on from NZ_JBSHMO010000002.1 coordinate 1,365,498, forward strand.
GACTTCCCCGTCAGAACGCTCCGATCACGATCGCCAGAACCAGCGCAAATGCCGCACCCATGGCCAACCGGTCGAGACTTAGCGCGAGGTTCATGTGAACCCTCCTTTGTCATTGACCTGACATGGAAGCTAGCAGAAACAGCGGCCGCCGCAAGTGGCTGCGTCGCCGCAGCCAAGGCCACACCAGAGAAGCGTACTTAATCAGCGGTTAAAGCATTGAACTGCTTTGTGGATAGTCCCGAACAAGACCTTCTCGACAGAGGTTATTAGTATTCCAAAGTGCAGTATAAATCCTTTCCGCCACAATCAAGCCGGAGTTGTTGCAGCGCAATATTGTCCCACGCGGGACCAGCGCCCAGATCTTGCCGAGTTGTCGTCATGCCGGCATCAGGATCAGGCGTTCGAGCGCACGCGCCACGGCGATGACGCGGGCATCGTCCCCGAAACGCCCGACCAACTGGAAGGAGACCGGCAGCCCGCGCGGACCACGCATCAACGGCACGGTCAGACAGGGCGTGCCGAGCAGCGTCCAGAGCCGGTTGAACTTGGAATCGCCAGTGGAAGCGAGCGTCTCCGGCGCCTCGCCCGGAGCGGCATAGGTCAGCACCAGATCGACCTCGCCGAGCCAGCGCTCTGCGACCTGCCGTCCACGCCGGGCATTGGCGCGGGCTGCGTCGTAGTCCTGCGGCGTGGTGGCGCGGGCCTCGTCGAGATAGGCGCGCAGTTTCGGCGGCAGGTCGTCACGATGACGGGCATATTCCCAGGCGAGCGCCTGCGTCGCCTCCCAGTTCTGCAGTGGCCCATGAGCGTGAAAGGTCTCGGCGAGCTCGGCCGGCGCCGCAACGTCCAGAACGGTCGCTCCGCCCTTGCGGGCGAAATCGGCGATACGCTGCAGCGCTCCCTCGCAGGACGGCTCCGGCTTGTCGGTGAACTCCTGCCGGCAAAGGCCGAGCCTGAGCCCCTCCAGCGCAGCCTCGGGCGCGTCGAGATCGGCGCGCCCGGTCAAGGCCGCCAGAGCGAAGCCGAGATCGTCGGCGCTGGCGGCCATCAGGCCGAGCGTGTCGAGCGACCAGGAGAAGGGCTTCACTCCGACCGTCGGCAGCAGCCCATAGGACGGCTTGATCGCGGCGACCCCGCAATAGGCGGCTGGACGGATCACCGAGCCGCCGGTCTGTGTCCCTATCGCGAGCGGGACGAGACTGGCTGCAACCGCCGCCGCCGAGCCGGCGGAGGAGCCGCCTGGGCTGGCCGAGGGATCGTGCGGGTTACGGGTCGGCGCAGGATCGAGGAAGGCGAAGGCTGTGGTCTGGGTCTTGCCCGCGACGGTCGCGCCCGCCGCCTTCAGCGCCATGACGACCGGCGCATCGGCCCTGGATTGATAATCGTCATAGATTGCCGAGCCCATGCCGGTCGGCAGATCGGCGGTGTCGATGATGTCCTTGACGCCGACCGCAACGCCGGAGAGCGGCCCTTCACCTGCGGACAGTCTTTCGGGACGAGCCGCGAAGGCCCTGAGGTCGCTATCCCGCTCGTCGATTCGCCGCTCGCTGTCGGCGAGGGCTGCCTGGGCCGAGATCTCGCCATTGGCGACGCGGCGAGCGATATCACGAACCGAAAGCATGAACCTGCCCCTGGAATCCTGCGGCCGGACGACCGATGCGGCCATGCTGGCACAGGCCCCGCGCATGAAGGAAGCCAGGAACAAGCCCTTGCAAGCGGGGTATGCAGCCGGCGCGCCGCGACGGCGCGCGGCTCAATAGGTCGCGCGGCCGCCCGAAAGGTCGAAGATGCCGCCGGTCGAGAAGGAGCAGTCGTCGGAGGACAGCCAGAGCACCAGCCGGGCCAACTCCGGCACCTCGACGAAGCGCCCCATCGGGATACGCGACAGTATATCGGCGCGCCGCTCAGCCGAAATTTCTCTCGCCATCGCCGTCTCGGCAGCGGCCGGCGTCACCGCGGTGACGATGATGCCCTCCTTCGCCGTCTCCTTGGCGACGCTCTTGGTCAGCGCGATCAGCCCGGCCTTCGAGGCGGAATAGGCTGCGGCCATCGCCATGCCTTCCTTGCCCTGGATCGAGGCGATGTTGACGACATGGCCGCGCAGCGGGTGGCCATCCGGCGAGCGACGCGGCTCCTGGCGCAGCATCCGGCCTATGACGGCCCGCGTGACCAGATAGGCGCCGAACAGGTTGACCTGCAGCACGCGCTGGAAGTTCTCCGGCGTCGTCTCCCAGATCGGCCTGACCTCGCCGAGCACGCCGGCATTGTTGATCAGGATGTCGATGCGGCCATGGACCGAGATCGCGGCATCGGCCGCCGCCTCGACGGCGTTGAGATCGCGGATGTCGAGCTGGCGCTGGCTGGCCCGGCGCCCGAGCTCGGCCACGGCCTGCGCCAGGCCATCGGCATCCTGGTCCCAGAGCTCGACACTCGCGCCGGCCCCGATCAACGCATTGGCGATGCCGCGGCCGAGACCACCGGCGCCACCGGTGATCACCGCATGGCGGCCAGAGAGATCGTAACGCGCGCTCATCAGCCGGCACTCCAGGCGGTCTTGGTCCGGGTGACCTGGTGGCGGTAAAGGCCGAGCGAGAACGGACCCTCCCCGCCGAGAGCCTTGAGCTCCTCGGCGCCGAGCTCCGCCTTGGCCAGGGTGATGAAGTCCGCCTCGTCGCCCCAGCCTTCGACCAGCAGCACCCAGCGCGGCACGGCGTTGGCGACGCCGCGCACCTTCTGCTCGGCGGTCGCGACGCCGCTCGCCTGCGGATCCGACACCAGCAGATGGACGCCGGCGACGCCACGCATGGCGAGCAGATCCGGCACCAGCCCGCGCAGCAGCGCCGCCTTGTGGGCCGAAGCGATATTGTCGGGCACATCATAGCGCAGGGTCGCGATCAGCCCGCCCTGGGCCGGCCCGCTGGTGTGGCCGACACGGCAGATCGCGCGCGCCACCGAGCGGAAATGCTTCACGGCCGAGACCGTCCAGGGCGTCGGCGCGTTGACCCTGGTCGTGTAGTCCTGCCCCTTCAGCACCTCGACGGTCTGCGCCTCGTACAGATTGAAGAACTCGAGATCGGCGTCGATCGCGACATAACGACGCCCGCGCAGGAAGCCGGGGATACCGACCCGCTCCGGCATGTGCTCCTCGCCATGCCAGGCATAGAATTCCGCCCTGCCTTCCGGCGCGATGTCGTGCCAGATCGCGACCGCACCCTCACCTGCCAGGCTCATCGTCCCCTCCACCGGGCTCATCCAGCGCGGCGCGTTGACTCGGCCTCGCCTCCTCTCTATACGAAAATGAAATCCAAATTGGAAACGATTTCCAATTCTAATCGAGACAGGGTGGGAACGAGTGACGATCGCGGCGGTCGAGCGTGCATTCAAGCTGCTGGAGGCGCTGGCCGGCGAGGCCGACGGCGCCGACCTGACCGTGCTCGCCGAGCGGCTCGACCTACCGGTCAGCGCGACCCATCGGCTGCTCGCAAGCCTCGCCGAGCGCGGCTTCGTCACGCAGGACCCGCAATCGGGTGCCTATGGGCTGACGCTGAAGCTGTCGCAGCTCGCCTTCCGCAATCTCGATTTGCGCGGCCTGCCCGATGCCGGCCAGATCGTCCTCGACGCGCTCGCCCGCGCCACCCGCGAATATTGCCGCCTCGCCGTGGTCGAGGGCGAGAGCCTGACCTGGATCGCCCGTGCCCAGGGCGCCACCGCCGGGCTGCGCTACGAGCCGCCGATGGGGATGGGCATCGTCCTGCACGCCACCGCCACCGGCAAGGCCTGGCTCGCTTCGCTGCCGGAGCAGGAGGCGTTGCGCATCGTCTGCGCGCGCGGCTTCAACGCGGATGGGCGGACCGGCCCGAACGCACTGGGCGACGTCGACGCCCTGCGCCGGCACCTTGGCGAGACCCGTAGCCGGGGCTACGCGCTGGCGGTCGAGGAGGGTGAGATCGGCACCGTCGCCATGGCGACGACCTTCCGCGCCGGGCCGGATGCTAGCGCACCGGTCGCCGGCACGCTCAGCGTCGCCGGGCCATTGCCGCGCATGCACGAGGCGCGCCGGGGCGAGGTTGCGGCGGCGCTCGCCACCGCCGCACGGGAGATGGCGGCAATCTGGCCACTCAGGCGGCGGCAGATCGGCGCGCTTCCCACCGTATCGAGCGAAGCGCCCGCACGGGCGACGCCGACAGAGACATCAGCATGAGCAGCGACACCGCGACCACCACGGCCACGCCGTCAGCCTCCGGCAAAGCCGCGGCTTGGCTCTCGGCCATCGCCTGGCCGCTGGCGAGCTTTGCTGTGCTGCTCGTCGCCTGGCAGCTTCTGGTGCCGATGGCCGGCATTCCCGAATACATCCTGCCGGTGCCGAGCGCCTTCTTCGAGCGGCTCTGGCTCGATCGCGCCGACATCTTCCGCCACACGCTGGTTACGGCGAACGAGATCGTGCTCGGCTTCCTGATGGCGGCGGTGATCTCGATCCCGCTCGGTTACATCATCGTCTCGGTGAAACTGCTCGAGAAGGCGATCTATCCGGTCATCGTCTTCTTCCAGCTCGTGCCGAAGATCGCGATCGCACCGCTCTTCGTCGTCTGGTTCGGCTTCGGCCTGTTCCCGAAAGTGCTGCTGACCTTCCTGCTCTGCTTCTTCCCGACGCTGGTCGCGAGCATGACGGGCTTCAGGGCGCTGGACGAGCGCGTACTCTATCTGACCCGCTCGATGGGCGCCTCGGCCTGGCAGACCTTCCGCTATGTCCGGGTGCCGGCGGCGCTGACCTATATCTTCTCCGGGCTCAAGGTCTCGGCCGTGTTCGCGGCGACGGGCGCGATCGTCGGCGAGTTCGTCGGCGCCAATGCCGGCCTCGGCTATCTCCTGCTGCGCGGCACGAGCTTCCTCGACATGCCCTTGATCTTCGCCTGCCTGGTGGCGCTTTCGGCCGTCGGCATCCTGTTCAGCTACCTCGTCGACTGGCTCGAAATGCTGCTGATGCCCTGGCAGCGCAAAGGCTGAAGACCAAAGACGCGACCGACAATCCGGGCGAACCGGAACAACAGGGAGAACGACCATGCTGAGAAGGACATTGCTCACCGCAGCCGCGATACTGGCACTCGGTACGAGTGGCGCGCTCGCCCAGGCCGGCGGCAAGCCGATGAAGATCACCCTGAACTTCCTCGCCGCCGCGCCCAATGCCGGTTTCATGATGGCCAAGCAGATGGGCCTCTACGAGAAGGCCGGGATCAACCTGACGATCGAGGAAGGCAAGGGCTCGGGCACGACCGCGCAGATGGTCGCGACGGGCCAGACCGATGTCGGCTTCGCCGACGCGCCCGCCGCGATGCAATTGCGGACCAAGGGCGCGCCGGTGAAGATCGTCGCCCCAGTGCTGCAGACCAATGGCTTCGCCATCATAGCGCTGGAGGACAGCGGCATCGCCTCGCCCAAGGATCTCGTCGGCAAGAAGCTCGCGGTCCAGCCCGGCACGGCCCAGACGACGCTGCTCGACGCCATCCTCGCCAGCAACGGCATCGACAAGGGCAAGGTCGACGTCATCAACATCGACCCTGGCGCCTTCGTCGGTGCGCTCCTGGAGAAGAAGGTCGACGCCATCCTCGGTGGCGCCGATTTCCACTCGGTGCAGATCCGCGAGCGCGGCTTCAAGGTGCGCGACATCTTCTATCGCGATGTCGGCGTGCCGACCGTCGGGCTCTCGATCATCGCCCGCGACGACAAGATCAAGGCCGATGCCGACCTCTACAAGAAGTTCATCGAGGCAAGCCTGCAGGGCTGGGATGCCGCCCGCAAGAACCCGGACGGCGCCGCCGACGCCGTCGTCGCGCAGTTCCCCTCGGTGAAGAAGGCGCAGGTGCTGGCGCAGTTCGACGTCGTCAACAAGCTGCTCTGCGCGCCCGGCGCGACCTCGCTCGGCAAGGTGCCGGAGAAGAACTGGAGCGTGAGCTTCGACCTGCTGACGCAGTATCTCGGCCTGCCCAAGGACAAGCCGATCAGCGACTACTACACGACCGAGCTGCTGCCGGCTTCGGCACCGGCCTGCTCGTGAGCGCCATGGCCGCCAGTGCCGCCGCCTCGATCGAGGGGCGCGGCATCGTCAAGACCTTCGGCGGCTTCACCGCCGTCGACGGCCTGACGCTCGACATCAGGAGCGGCGAGTTCGTCAGCCTGATCGGCCCCTCCGGCTGCGGCAAGAGCACGTTCATGCTGATGGCGGCCGGGCTGATCCCGACCAGCGGCGGCGAGCTCCTGGTCAACGGCAGGAAGCTGACCGAGCCCTTGACCGATATCGGCATCGTCTTCCAGGACCATTTGCTGCTGGAGTTCCGGACGGCGCTCGAAAACGTCATGCTGCAGGCCGAGATCCGCAGCCTGCCACTGGCGCCGGCCAGGGAACGCGCGCTCGAGCTCTTCGCCAAGCTCGGCATCAGCCATGCCGCCGACCGCTATCCGAAGCAGCTCTCCGGCGGCATGCGCCAGCGCGTCTCGATCGCCCGCGCGCTGATCCACAATCCCTCGGTGCTGATGATGGACGAGCCTTTCGGAGCGCTCGATGCGATCACCCGCACGCAAATCCGGCACGATCTCGAAATGCTCTGGCTGGAAACGGCCAAGACCGTCGTCTTCATCACTCACTCGATCGAAGAGGCGATCGGCCTCTCCGACCGGGTGCTGGTGATGTCGCCGACACCCGGCCGGGTCGTCGACGAGATCAAGATCGAACTGCCGCGGCCGCGCCCGGCCCATCTCGGCGACTATCCGAGCTTCAACGCCTATGCGGATCGCATCCATGACGCGTTCCGGCGGTTCGGCGTGATCAAGTACTAGAGGGCAGCGCCGCCGCGCGCGGTCGCTACTGCGCCGTCATGCTCGCCCTTGTGGCGAGCATCCACGTCTTGAACACCGCATTGCTCGAACGACGACGTGGATGGTCGGGACAAGCCCGACCATGACGGAGAGGGCACTTCAACCCGGCCGCTTCGGAATCTCCAGCCCACGCTGCACCGCCGGACGCGCCAGCCCGCGCTCCAGCCATTTCGGGACGAGCTTGAGCTTGTCGTACTCGACGAGTTCACCGGCGCCGTAGAAGCCGACGAGATTGCGGACCCAGCCGAGCGTCGCGATGTCGGCGATGGTGTACTCGTCGCCCATCAGCCAGTCGCCGCCAGCGAGCCGGGTCTCGAGCACGCCGAGCAGGCGCTTGCTCTCATTGGCGTAGCGGTCGCGTGGGCGCTTGTCCTCGTATTCGCGGCCGGCGAACTTATGGAAGAAACCGACCTGACCAAACATCGGGCCGATCGCCGCCATCTGGAAGAAGACCCATTGCAGGGTCTCGTAGCGGCGCGCCGGGTCGGTAGGCAGGAACTTGCCGGCCTTGTCGGCGAGATAGACCAGGATCGCACCCGATTCGAACAGGCCGAACGGCTTTCCGCCGGGGCCGTTGGGATCGATGATCGCCGGGATCTTGCCGTTCGGGTTGAGCGAGAGGAATTCCGGCGTCCAGCTCTCGTTCTTGCCGATGTCGACCAAATGCGGCTCATAGGGGATGCCGGTCTCCTCCAGCATGATCGAGACTTTCACGCCATTGGGCGTTGGCAGCGAATAGAGCTGCAGCCGGTCGGGATGCTGGGCCGGCCAGCGCTGCGTGATCGCGAAAGCGGAGAGATCGGACATCGAGAGACTTCCTCGGATGGCGGGCGAGGCGCCGGCGTTGCCTGGCGTGCCCTGTCGGCGGGACGCCGATGGCGCGGAGCCATGACGTTGCGTCGTAAGTTGGAGTGCAGCTCCCATCGGCGCAACCGCGCGGACCTTGCGCAAACGCCAACTGGCTTACGCAGGATTCACATCTCGACGCTATGCTCGACATCGTAGTCCCCCGCGAGGACATCGCGATGACGCTCGCCCCGCTGCTTGCCGCGCCGCCCATCATGCAACTGCACGCGCTGGCAGCGCTGGTCTCGCTGGCGGCGGGCCTCACTGTCCTCGCCATGCGCAAGGGCACGGCGCGCCATCGTCTCATCGGCTGGATCTTCGTGGTCGGGATGGCTGTGACAGCGGCGAGCTCGGCTTTCATCACCAGCAATGGCCGCTACAGCGCGATCCATCTGCTCAGCGTGCTGACGATCGTGAACCTGCCCTATGCGATCATCATGCGCCGCCGAGGCAACATCGTTGCCCACCGCTCCGCCATGCTCTGGCTCTTCGCCGGACTGGTCGTGGCCGGCGCCTTCACCCTGATGCCGGGCCGCGTGATGAACAAGGTCGCCTTCGGCACCGTCGCGGCGGCAACACCTTAACGCCGCCCCGGCAGCGTTAACCCCGGCTTAACGCCGTCGGCAAAGTTAATCCCGTCGTGGCTTCCGGGACGCAGCCGGTCAACAAACCGTTCACCCAACGCCTCGTATTTGATCTGTCATGCGTCGCGTTCATCTCACTCTCATCGCGCTCGGCGTCATCGGCGCCGGCCTTGCCGGCTGCGGCAAGTTCCAGAAGCCGCAGCGCGCCGCCTGGCGTGACCAGGCCGAAGCCCAGTGCCTGGCCTCGCGCCAGGTGCAGCTCTCGGCCTATGTCAGCCTGCGCGAGAAGGCGATCGACGGCCCCGGCACCTGCGGCATGGAGAAGCCGCTGCGCGTCGCGGCCTTCGCCAATGGCAGCGTCGCCCTGACCAGCAATGCGACGCTGGCCTGCCCGGTGGTCGCGACCACCGACAAATGGTTCACCGAGGTGGTACAGCCGGCAGCGATGAACGTGCTGGGCGCGCAGGTGATCGAGATCCGCGCCGGCTCCTATTCCTGCCGCGCCATGAACAACGGCACCGGCACCAGCCGCACCTCCGAACACGCCTTCGGCAACGCCGTCGACGTGTTCTCCTTCCGGCTGAACGATAACCGCGTCGTCACCGTCAAGGATGGCTGGCGCGGCTCGCCCGAAGAGCAGGCCTTCCTGCGCGAGATCTTCGTCGGCGCCTGCGAGCATTTCTCGACGGTGCTCGGCCCCGGTGCCGACGCCTTCCACTACGACCATTTCCACATCGACCTGGCGCGCCACTCGAAAGGCCGGCACATCTGCAAGCCGGTGATCAAATACGAGCCCAACTACAACCTGCCGCCGCCGGACCCGGCGCGGCCAAACAGCATGGCGCTGCAACAGCACGAGCCGGCGACGCGCCAGGGCCTGCCGCCGCCGATGGTGGCGGGCGGGTCGGGCGGGCTGCTGCGCCAGCCGAGCGGCGGCCTGCGTCCGCCGGGCGCCGTCGATGGCGGCTACTCCGTCGCCCATCGCGCCGGCCAGGGCGGGCTGGAAAACCAGCGGCGCTATCTCGAGGAGGCGCCGCAGCAAACAAGCCCGCGCTATCAGCCGCAGCCGATGCCGAGCGACATGCGCGGGCCGTTGCAGCTGCCGGGCTCGGTGCCGCCGACCGAGGAGCTGATCGTCGGCGACGAGGAAGGCAACGGCATCCTCGACGGCGCGCAACCGGGTGAGGAGCCGCCGATCAACCCGCGCAACGACCCGTTCGCCTATCGGCCGCAAGGCCAGCAGACCGGGTCGATCCGGCGGTAAGAAAATGGCGGGGATCCGCAGAGGAACCCCGCCATCGCCTTTCAAGCTGCTTGCCTCTCAGGCCTTGGCGACCTCCCGGGCAGCCTCGTCGATCAGCCCGGCCACTTCTCCCGCCCGCGAGGCCAGGGAAGCGTGGCTGGCATCGAGCGTCAGGATGCGCCGCGGCTTCATCCGCTCGGACATGCGGTACTGGTTGTCCGGATGGATCATCCGGTCGTCGGTGGAGAGCTGGTACCAGCAAGGCTTCTTCTTCCAGGCCGGGGCCGTGATCGCATCGCCGAAGGTGCTGGCCAGCGGCGCCTTCTGGGCGACGGACATGGCGAGGGCCTCGTCGGCGCTCAGGTCCTGGCAGAAGCTCTCGTGGAACTTGTCGTAGTTGATCCAGAGATAGCCATCGCTGTCCGGCGCCAGATTGGCGATCGCAGCCGGCGGAGTCTGCTGGCTGATACCGCCGGGGCTCTCTCCGGCATCCGGCGCAAAGGCGGCGATATAGACGAGACCCGCGACATTCGGCAGGTCGCCTGCTTCGGTGATGACGGCGCCGCCATAGGAGTGGCCGACGAGCAGGACCGGCCCAGCCTGCTGCTTCACCATCTTGCGGGTGCGCTCGGCATCATCGGCGAGCGAGGTCAGCGGCATCTCGACGGCGCGCAAATCGGCATGGCCCTTGCGGACCAGTTCAACGATGACCTTGCTCCAATGAGCGGCCCCACCCCAGAAACCATGAACGAGAACGATCGTCGGCTTGGCACTCATCGCATTCTCCTCTGATCAGCCGGAGCTATGGCCCCGGGAGAAGCGCCCCATGCTACCAAAGTAGAATGCTCGGGAGAGAGCAAGCGAATCCTGAAAAGTGCCCCTGTCAGCGTGACACCAGCACTTGCCGGCACTCCGCCGGCAAGGCGTCGAGCGACATGGGCGGCTTGGGTTTCGGCTTCGGGCCGGGCTTCGGCTTGGGCGGGTTGAAGATCGCCTGGTGCTGGCGCTCGATCCAGCCGGAGAGCTCCTCGCCGCAGCCATCGCCGAAATTGGGAGGCTCCTGGCCGGCGCACCCTTCGACGCCGGGCGGGCAGCTCATCCTGATGTGGAAATGATAGTTGTGCCCCCACATCGGCCGGACCTTGCCGAGCCAGCTCCGGTCGGAGCCGGCCTCGCGGCAGAGCGCGACCTTGAGTGCCGGATTGACGAAGATGCGCTCGACGCGCGGCTCGCTCGCCGCTGCCTTGATCAGGCGGGTATGGGCCGGCGTCCAGCTCTTCGGGTCGACGTCGCGCCAGTCGGCGCGAGCCATGTTGGTCGCAGCCATGTTCTCGCGGTCGTCGCTGTCGACGCGCTTGCGCGGCATCGGGGTCAGCCAGACATCGGCGTCGAGGCCGATCTGATGCGAGGCGTGACCGGTCAGCATCGGGCCGCCGCGCGGCTGCGAGAGATCGCCGACGAGCAACCCGCTCCAGCCGGTGATCTTGGGCACCTCGCGGGCGAAGCGCTCGAGGAAGGCGATCAGCTCGGGATGGCCCCAGTTGCGGTTGCGGGCGAGGCGCATGACCTGCCAGTTCTCGCCATCGACCGGCAGAGCGGTCGCGCCCGCCAGGCAGCCCTTCGCATAAGAGCCGATGGCGCGGGCTTTCAAGGCTGAAGGCGTGGCCTTCTGGCCGAACAACGCGCGAGCCGCATCGGGGTAGGCTGCGATATTGGCGGAGCGGGTCTTCGCCTCCGCCTCGGCAGTGGACTGCGCATGCGCAGCCCCGGCTGCGGCCAGCATCGACAGGAGAATCAGGGGGACGAAGCGGCGAAGCAACTGCATGGAGGAAGAATCGCAGGCAGCCCGCCGGCAGGTCAAGCCGGAGCGCAGCGGCCGGGCTGGACGGGAACAGGCTCAGCCGGCATGTTGCAGCGCAAAGAACGGGCAGAAAGCCAGACGGATAGCGAGGAGACACCGGATGATGAACCGTTTTACCCTTGATCGCCGCACGCTGCTCGGCGGTCTCGGTGCCTCGCTCGCGCTGCCGGCCGCCGGTCACGCGCAAGGCGCCTGGCCGCAGGGGCGCACGCCGAAGCTGGTCGTGCCGTTCACGCCCGGTGGCGCCACCGACATCCTCGGCCGGCTGGTCGCCGACAAGGTCGGGCAGGCGCTGGGTGCGACCTTCGTGGTCGAGAACCGGGCCGGCGCCGGCGGCAATATCGGCGTCGAGGCGGTGGCGCGCTCCGAGCCGAACGGCGACACGCTGTTGATCGTCTCGGTCGGACTCGTCGCCAATCCGGCGCTCTACGCCAAGGTCAACTACGATCCGCTGACCGACTTCGCCCCGATCACCATGGTGGCGCTGGTGCCGAACCTGCTCGTCGTCAGCCCGACGCTGAAGGTCAAGGACACCGCCGAGCTGATCGCCTATGGCAAGGCCAATCCAGGCAAACTGACCTATGCCTCCTCCGGCGTCGGCACCTCGATCCACCTCGCCGGCGAGCTCTTCCAGAAGCTGACTGGCATCAAGATGGTGCATGTGCCCTATCGCGGCTCGGCGCAGGCGATGCAGGACCTGATCGGCGGGCGCGTCGACCTGATGTTCGACAACATCACGCCCGCGCTGCCGCAGGTCCGCGCCGGCACGGTACGCGCCTTCGGCGTCACCACGGCGCAGCGGGCGCCGACTGCCTCCGAATTCCCGCCGATCAACGATCTGGTGCCAGGCTTCGACGTCTCGTCCTGGTTCGCCCTGTTCGCGCCGGCGAAGACGCCGCAGGCGATCATCGACCGGATGCAGGCCGAGACCAAGGCCGCGATCGCCGACCCCGTCGTGCGCGGCAAGATGGACCAGCTCGCGGCCCAGCCTGTCGGCAACACGCCGGCTGAGCTCGCCGCCTTCGTCCGCTCCGAGCAGACGAAATGGGTCAGCCTGATCCGCGAGGTCGGCATCAAGGCGGAGTGACCTCAGGGAACTTACCTTTCGCGCCCGACGTTCTTGGAACGCCCGCTCGCCGATGAGTGGCGAGGCGGGCGGACGGAAGAAGGGGCGCGAGCCATGTCCACCCTGCTCATCATCATCCTGCTCATCATCCTGCTCGGCGGCGGCGGATATTATGGCCACCGCAGCTATGGCGGCGCCGGGCTCGGCGGCGTGGTCGGCCTCGTGCTGATGATCGTGATCGTCCTATGGCTGCTCGGGGCGCTCGGCGGACCCGTGGTCAGGGTCTAATGTCGCAGCCAGCGCAAGGTTAGCGCTGCGCTTCAGTTCGCCAGCTTCCAGACCAGCATGGCGGCGGCGAGATCCTCGAGCGCGGTGCCAACCGACTTGAACAAGGTGACGTCGTCGCGCTCGACTGCCGGGTCGTATTGCCCGCGGCAAAGGCCGGCCAGCGTTCCGCAAACCTGTTCCGCCGTGTAGGCGCCCGCCTTGATCGCGACGGCGACATCGCCGCCTTCGTGCAGCGCGGCTTCGGTGTCGACAAAGACGTGGGCGCGCTGCAGCGCCTCGTCATCCGCCTCGCGCATCGACAGGTTGAAGGCTCCGACCAGATCGAGATGAGCGGTGCGCTTCAGCCAGCGGCCATGGATCAGCGGCTCGCGCGACAGCGTCGCGCAGGAGATGAGATCGGCCTGCCGCGCCTCGGCTTCCAGGTTCTCCGCGACGCGCGCCTCGATGCCCTCACGCGCCAGTTCGGCGACCACTTCGGCGGCGGCATCGGGCCGGCGCGCCCAGATCGCGATGTCCTCGAAGCTGCGCACGCTGCGATGCGCCTTGATCAGGAAAGGCGAGAGCGCGCCGGCTCCGACCATCAGCATCCGCTTGGTGTCCGGACGTTCCAGCATGCGCGAGGCAAGCGCAGAAGCGGCCGCGGTACGCCACAGCGTCAGGCGCGCCCCGTCCAGCGCAGCGAGCGGCGCGCCGGTGGCACCGTCCATCAGCAGATAGGTGCCCATCACGCTCGGCAGACTGACCGCAGCGTTGCCGGGGAACACCGTAACGACCTTGGTGCCTAGGAAGGCGGGCTTCGCCTCCAGCGCGGTCCAAGCCGGCATCAGCAGCAAGGTCGCGGCCGCATCCGGGCGCTCGATCTCATGGTGATGACGCACCGGCGTGACGATGTCGCCGCGGAAGGCGGCGCCGAGCGCATCGATCAGCGCGGGGAAATTCAGCAGGCCGTCGATCTCGGCCGCGGAGAAGAAACGCATGGCGGGATCTTCAGACGCGGTTGGTCAGGGCGGGCAGCGCCGAATCCGGCACGGCGGCACGCAGCGACTGCGCCTCGTTGCGCAGCTTGTCGGCCTCGCGGCGGTTGACCCTCGCGGCCTTGCGATGCTTGCCCTGCGCCAGCCAGGAAGCGAAGCCGCCGATCAGGATGCCGACGGCGATGGCAGCGAGGATCACGGCGAAGAGCGGCAGGTCGAGCGTGAACGCCGGCGCATCGCGGCTGATCGGATCGAGCGAGACCCGGACCGGCGCGCGATTCGCCACCGAGAACAGCACCACGAGCAGTGCGACCGGAACGAGCACCAGCGCCTTGAAGAAAGCCTTCATCCCGCTCCTCCGGCCCGCTCAGGCCTTGCCGTTCAGCCGCATGCGCAGCTCCTTGCCGGTCTTGAAGACCGGCACGAACTTCTGCTCGACCTTGACGGAATCGCCCGTGCGCGGGTTGCGGCCGACGCGAGCGGCACGCTCCTTGGTCGAGAAGGCACCGAAACCGCGCAGCTCGACACGATCGCCCCGCGCCAGCGCCTTGACGACCTCATCGAGGATCGAGCCGACGATGTTCTCGATATCCCGCTGGTAGAGATGGGTGTTGCGCTCGGCGATGCGCTGGACGAGTTCTGATTTTATCATGGGCCCAATATAACCGCTTGTAACATCGTCACTTTTCGACGGCAGGCTGCCAGAGCGCCAAGGGCGCGTCAAGCCGCAGCCCGACCGGCACTTCGGCCGCGCGCGCAAGCAGCGCCGCGAGCGCCTCGAGGCCGGCGGCGCGAGCCATCGCCTCGCCCGCACTCCACAGGCCATAGGATGAGGATTCACTGCGACGGCGCCAGTCGCGAACCGGCAGATCTTTGCCGACCCCCTTCTCGCGCTCAAGCCAGGCAATCGCCTCCTGCTCGCTGCCGACCTCATCGATGAGCTTGAGCTTGACCGCCTGGCGGCCGGAGTGGACACGGCCATCGGATACGGTCGCAACCTCGGGATCGGCGAGCTTGCGGCGCTCGCCGACCAGCCGCTTGAACCAGTCGTAATTGTCGGCGATGACGCGCGCCGTTTCGGCCGCCGCCTCGGGCGAGGTCGGCTCCAGTCCACTCGGGGCGGCCTTGAGCGGGCTCGAGCGAGTAATCTCGAACTTGACGCCGATCGTGTCGAGGAGCCTCGCGACATTGGGAATCTGGGCGATCACGCCGATCGAGCCGACCATCGAAGTCTGGCGCGCGACGATGCGCTCGCTGCCGAGCGCGACGATGTAGCCGCCGGAGGCGGCCATGCCGTCCACGACCGCGACGACGGGCTTCTTGGCGGCGAGGCGGCGGACCGCATCGTAGACCGCCTCCGAGCCGGTTACCGTGCCACCAGGGCTATCAATGCTGAGCAGCACGGCGCTGGCGCGGCTCTCCTCCAGCGACTTGATCAATTCGAGCGTGCGGCGGTCACCGGAGATGAAGCCGGAAATGGTGACGCGGGCGATATGTGCCTGCGAGGTGCTACCCGGCAGGCGTCCGCTCCAGGCGAGCGCGCCGGCGAGGATCAGGGCCACGACGCCGACCAGGGCGAGCAGCCGCCACAGCGACAGCTTTCGCCGCAGGCTGCGACGATCGGCGAGCAGATCGGCATCGGACGACATGTCGGCAGCTCCGTTGGCGGGGCCCTGTGATGTAGCTCCGCGGTGTCAGAGGGGCAAGGCGGCAGTTGCCACTGCGTGAGACCGCCGCAGGTCCTGCACGATCGTTCAAGACGCCGGCGGCGATCGCTCGCAACCATCGCGCCATTGGATCGGAGAAATGTCGAGATGCCCGAGAAAGCCTATAGCGCCATCAACTTCGCCGAGAAGCTCGGCCGCATTCACAACCAGTGGCAACCGCGCGTCCTTGCCGAACTCAACGACTACCAGATCAAGATCGTGAGGATCGAGGGCGACTTCATCTGGCACGACCATCCCGAGACCGACGAGGCCTTCCTCGTGCTGGACGGCTCACTCAGGATCGAATTCCGCGACGGCTCGGTCACCGTCGGCCCCGGCGAGATGTTCGTCGTGCCCAAGGGCCAGGAGCACAAGCCCTACGCCGAAAAGGAGGTCTGCATGCTGCTCATCGAGCCGCGCGGCACGCTCAACACCGGCCATGAGGGTGGCGAGCGCACTGCGCCGAACGACCGCTGGGTCTGAGCCGGCTCAGGCCTCGGCCAGCGCCCGCTGCCGGTCGAGCGCGAGCAGGGCAAGCCCGCTCGCCACCGAACGGAAGGCATCGCCGATATGGATGCGCTGCGGGCTGAAGCGGCGATCGAACAGCGCGCGCACCGCCGGCACATAGGAGGTTCCGCCGGTCATGAACACCGCCTCGATCTTGTCGCCGTCGACGCCGGCGGCGGCGAGCGCCTCGTCGAGCGCGCCCTCGATCGCCGCGACATCCTCGGCGATCCAGCGCTCGAACAGGGGCCGCGTCACCGTACGATCGATGCGCACGCCCATCTGGTCGAAGCTGAGCTGCGCCTCCTCCTGCGAGGACAAGGCGATCTTGGTCGCCGAGACCGCGCGGTAGAGCTCGTAGCCGAGATCGTATTCGATCACCGTCATCAGATCCTCGAGCCTGCCAGGCTCGACTGCGTCGCGGATCAACGCCTTGAGCTCGGTCATGGTCTCCCTGCTCTTCATCAGCGAGAGCCGGTGCCATTGCGCGAAGGCGGCATGATAGTGCGCCGGGATCGGCAGGCGCTTGCCGAAGGAAAGATAGTCCGAGCCCTTGCCGAGCAGCGGCGAGACCGCATGCTCGATGATGCGGTAGTCGAAGGTGTCGCCGGCGACACCGACACCGGCATGGGAGAGCGGAACGGCCTGCAAGGTCCCGTTCGCACCGGGCTCGAAGCGCATGACCGAAAAGTCACTGGTGCCGCCGCCGAAATCGGCGACCAGCATGGTCTGCGGTGTCTTGAGCTCGCGCGCATACCAGTAGGCGGCGCCGAGCGGCTCATAGGCGAAGTCGACCTTGGTCATGCCGGCCTTGCCGTAGGCGGCGGAAAGGCGCGAGAGCGCCAGCGTCTCGTCCGGCCGGTCACCGGCAAAGACGACCGGGCGGCCGGAGAGGACGGCGCGCTCGCCGAGATCGTCGAGGCCGGCGGAGAGGTCGCTCAGGAAGACCGCGATCAGGTCCTCTAGGCGGAAGAGCTTGCCGAACAGCCGCGTCTCCTGGAAGGCACGGCTCGACAGATGAGTCTTCAGCGATTGCAGGAAGCGATGCTCGGTGGTCATGCCGAGCGCCATGTCGAGCGCGTCGGGGCCGCTGACATGGGTGACACGGGCATGGGGCGGCCGGCCCTCGCGCCAGAACATCAAAGCGGAGCGATACGCGTCGACGGCGCCCTGCCTGGTGGCGAAGCTGCGGGTCGTCACCGAACCATCAGGACGTGCGAGCGCGACCACGCTGTTCGTGGTGCCGAAATCGATCCCGATCGCTGCGTCCTGCATCTTCACCTCCTTCAGCCGAAACAAAAGCCCGCGCGGATTTCTCCGCGCGGGCCGATGGATTGGTCAGGCCGCAAGACGCGGCCTGATGATCACTTCTTGTCGGTCGTCGCCTTCTTGAGGGCGGCGCCCAGGATGTCGCCGAGCGAAGCACCCGAGTCGGCCGAGCCGTACTGGGCCATCGCCTCGCGCTCCTCGAACACTTCCAGGGCCTTGATCGAGACCTGGATCTTGCGGGCCTTCTTGTCGAAGAGGATGACGCGGGCATCGACCTTCTCGCCGGCCGCGAAGCGCTCGGGGCGCTGCTCGGCACGATCGCGCGCGATTTCGGCGCGCTTGATGAAGGTCGTCATGTCGGTGCCGGCGATCTTGACGTCGAGACCGCCTTCCTTGACGTCGATGATCTCGCAGGTCACGACCTGACCCTTCTTGAACTCGCCGGCATCCACGAAGGGATCGCCGCCGAGCTGCTTCAGGCCGAGCGAGATGCGCTCCTTCTCGACGTCGACATCGAGAACGACCGCCTGGAGCATGTCGCCCTTCTTGTATTCCTCGATCACCTGCTCGCCCGGACGGTTCCAGTCCAGATCCGACAGATGGATCATGCCGTCGATGTCGCCCTCGAGGCCGAGGAACAGACCGAACTCGGTCTTGTTCTTGACCTCGCCCTCGACCACCGAACCGCTCGGATGCTGCTCGGCGAAGACCTCCCACGGGTTGCGGAGGGTCTGCTTGAGGCCGAGCGAGATGCGGCGCTTGACCTGATCGACCTCGAGGATCGCGACGTCGACTTCCTGCGAGGTCGAGACGATCTTGCCGGGGTGGACGTTCTTCTTGGTCCAGGACATCTCGGAGACGTGGATCAGGCCTTCGATGCCCGGCTCCACTTCGACGAACGCGCCGTAGTCCGTGATGTTGGTGACGCGACCCTTCAGGCGGGTACCGACCGGGTAGCGGGCGGCGATGCCATCCCACGGATCGGCCAGCAGCTGCTTGATGCCCAGCGAGATGCGATGCGTCTCCTGGTTGATCTTGATGATCTTGACCTTGACCGTCTGGCCGATGGTCACGACCTCGGACGGATGGTTGACGCGGCGCCAGGCCATGTCGGTCACGTGCAGCAGGCCGTCAATGCCGCCGAGGTCGACGAACGCGCCGTACTCGGTGATGTTCTTGACGACGCCGTCGATGACCTGGCCCTCTTCGAGCGAGGCGACGAGCTCGGAGCGAGCCTCGGCGCGGGTCTCTTCGAGCACGGTGCGGCGCGAGACGACGATGTTGCCGCGGCGACGATCCATCTTGAGGATCTCGAAGGGCTGCGGCTGCCCCATCAGCGGGCCGACGTCGCGGATCGGGCGGATGTCCACCTGCGAACGCGGCAGGAAGGCGACGGCGCCGTCGAGATCGACGGTGTAGCCACCCTTGACCGTGTTGAAGATGTTGCCCATGACCTTCTCGCGGGCCTCGAACGCCTTCTCGAGCTTGACCCAGCTCTCTTCACGGCGGGCCTTGTCGCGCGAGATGACTGCTTCGCCGAGCGCGTTCTCGATCCGGTCGAGATAGACCTCGACCTCGTCGCCGACCTTGAGCTCTTCTTCCCGGCCCGGGCCGGTGAATTCCTTGAGGGCGACGCGACCTTCGGTCTTAAGACCGACGTCGATGATCGCCATGTCCTTCTCAATGGCAACGACCTTGCCCTTGATGACGGTACCTTCGAGGGCCTCGTTCCGGGTGAACGATTCCTCGAGAAGGGCGGCGAAATCCTCGCGACCCGCGCTATAGCTTTCGACAGCTGACATATGTGCTCCTGAACGCCGGCCGCGTATCCCGCGGATGTCCGGCATGGCGCCGATTGGGTTGGTGTTGCACGCCGGATCGATCCTCAGCGGTGCTCCGCTCACGGAGCTTGCCATCCCTTAAGGACGGCGGCGCCTGGCCGCAGGGGCCGATCCGCATCCGATAGACCGTTTTC
Source organism: Allobosea sp. NPDC055332 (assembly GCF_053645455.1). Taxonomy (NCBI): domain Bacteria; kingdom Pseudomonadati; phylum Pseudomonadota; class Alphaproteobacteria; order Hyphomicrobiales; family Alloboseaceae; genus Allobosea; species Allobosea sp. NPDC055332. The sequence goes on from NZ_JBSHMO010000002.1 coordinate 1,384,684, forward strand.
CAAACACGAAACGGGAGCCGGCCATTTCGGCCGCCCCCGGCTGTGATCGATCACGGCCCTTCGGACGAGGCTGACCTAGCGATTATCGCGCCGTTCTGCAAGCGGATTGCGGCGCGAAATGCCGGTCGCGCATGCGCGCAGGGGCCTTGCGACACGTGGGAAGGCTGCCGATCTTTCGCGGCGAAGCCCGGCGCCAAGCCGGAGCGATGCAAGGGAAAAGCCCGATGTTCCCGCTTTCCATCCTCGACCTCGCCTTCATTGCCGAGGGTTCGACCGCAGCAGACGCCCTCCACAACAGCCGTGATCTCGCCCGCCACGCCGAAAGGCTCGGCTACACCCGCTTCTGGCTGGCCGAGCACCACAACATGACCGGCATCGCCAGCGCTGCGACCTCGGTCGCGATCGGCTATGTCGCCGAAGGCACCAAATCGATCCGCGTCGGCGCCGGCGGGATCATGCTGCCGAACCATTCGCCGATCGTGATCGCCGAGCAGTTCGGCACGCTGGAGACACTCTATCCCGGCCGGATCGACCTCGGGCTCGGCCGCGCGCCCGGCACCGACCAGCGCACCTGGCGCGCGCTGCGGCGCGAGGCCGACGCCTCGGAGCGCTTCCCGCAGGACGTGCTGGAATTGCAGGCGCTGCTTGGACCATTGCAGCCGGACCAGGTGATCCAGGCGGTGCCGGGCACCAACACCAATGTCCCGCTCTGGATTCTCGGCTCCAGCCTGTTCGGCTCGCAGCTCGCCGCCGTGCTCGGCCTTCCCTATGCCTTCGCCTCGCATTTCTCGCCGGACGCGCTGATGGACGCGCTTGCCGTCTATCGCGAGCGCTTCCAGTCCTCGGCCCAGCTCGACAGGCCCTATGCCATGGTCGGCTGCAACGTCATCGCGGCCGAGACCGACGCCGAGGCGCAATACCTCTTCACCTCGGTGCAGCAGCGCTTCGCCGACATGCTGCGCAACCGGCGCGGCCTCCTGCCGAAGCCGATCGACGATATCGAGACCTATTGGTCCGGACCTGAGAAGGCACAGGCGCAGCGCATGCTGGCCTGCTCCTTCGTCGGCTCGCGCGAGAGCGTGCGGGCGCAATTGCAGGCCTTCATCGAGAAGACCAAGGCGGACGAGCTGATCGTCGCCTCGGCGATCTTCGACCATGCCGCCCGCAAGCGCTCCTACGAGATCCTGGCCGAGATCCAGCCGGCGCTGGGATTGGCGGCGGTCGCCGCCTGACCGAGCCGCCGTTCAGGAGCGGCCTTCATGTTCGGCTGCGGTGAGGTTTGCCCGCAGCCGGACCATCTGCTCGCGCAAATGGCGCTGCTCTTCGGGAGCCAGCCTCGTTGCGCGCTGCATGCTGACCCGGACCGCCCTGCCTCGCTCGCGGAGCGCGCGGCCCTGAGCCGTCAGATTGAGGCGGACCTGCCGCTCGTCCTGCGGGTCGCGCTGGCGCGTCACCGCGCCCATCGCCTCCAGCCGCTTCAGCAGCGGCGTCAGCGTACTGGAATCGAGGAAGAGTTTTTCGCCGAGCTGGCCGACGGTCTGGTCGGCCAGCTCATAGAGCGCGACCAGCGCAATATATTGCGGATAGGTGATCCCGAGCTCGTCGAGCAGCGGCTTGTAGACACGGTTGAAGGCGAGATTGGTCGAGTAGACCGCGAAGCACAGGAACTCGTCGAGCCCCGGCAGCCTGTCGACGCCGGCCTGCTCAGCCGCCTGTCCTGTCTCACCAGCCATTGCACTCCTCCCGAAAAAGGATCGCTCACAGGTATTTGATGCGCGATTTGTTTTCAAGCGATTGAGCGGCGAGGCTCAATAATTTACATGTCGAGCGATTAAATCGTTCGACAAATAAATGATTGGAGCATGACATGGCCCGCATCGTTCCGTTGACCGCCGCGGCGGGCGCCCAAACTCAGGCGGAACCGACTTCGACGCTGCGCCGCCTGCTGGCTGCTGCGATGCTGGCCGCGACCGCGAGCTTTGCGATGACCTGCAGCGCCTTCACTGGCCCACGCAGCTACGGCCCCAGCCCGATCACGACATCGAACGCCCCGCCACGGCGCGGCGCGGCTCGTTCCTGACGCTCCCTCCGAGGAGATGACACGATGAACTTCGTTCTCGCCTATCTCGCCGGCGCCCTGACCATTGCCAGCCCCTGCATCCTGCCGGTCCTGCCTTTCGTGCTGACGCGCGCCGGCCAGCCTTTCCGCAGCAGCACCTTGCCGATGCTGCTCGGCATGGCGCTGGCGTTCGCAGGGGTCGCGAGCCTCGCCGCCGTCGCCGGCAATTGGGCGATTGCGCTCAATAGCCATGGCCGCAGCGTCGCCCTCGGCCTTATCGCCCTGTTCGGGCTCGCTTTGCTGTTTCCGGCGCTGGCGGCACGCCTCGCCGCGCCGCTGACCGCGCTCGGCGAGAAGCTGGCGCGTGTTGCGGGCGCCGACGGCCGCACCGATCTGCGGCCGGCCTCCTCCGCTTTGCTCGGCGTCGCCACTGGCCTGTTGTGGACGCCGTGCGCCGGGCCGGTGCTCGGCCTGATCCTCGCCGGCGCCGCTCTCGGCGGGCCGAGCCTGACCACCGCGCTCCTGCTCTTCGCCTATGCTGCCGGCGCGGCAACGGCGCTGGCTGCCGTTCTCCTGCTGGGCAACCGGCTGCTGGCAAGGGCCCGGCGCCCCGCCGCTCTCCTCGAACCCGTGAGGCGGGGCCTCGGCGTCGCGGTTGTCGCGAGCACCTTCGCCATCGCCCTGGGCTTCGACACTAGCGTCCTCACCCGCCTGTCGGCATCGACCACCGCCGCCATCGAGCAGCGCCTCCTTGAGATCGCCATGCCAGCCGCTCCAAGCCTCGTTACGACCGCGCAGGCGCAGCCGGCCGCCAAGCCGTTGTTCGGCGCCAAGCAATGGCTCGATCGCGAGCCGCTCACGGCCGAGAGCGTGCGCGGCAAGGTCGTGCTGGTGAATTTCTGGACCTATTCCTGCATCAACTGCCTACGCACGCTGCCTTACGTCCGGGCCTGGGCCGAGAAGTACCGGGATCGCGGCCTCGTCGTGGTCGGCGTGCACACGCCGGAATTCGCCTTCGAGAAGGACCCCGCCAATGTGCGCAAGGCGGTCGCGGCGCTCGGCGTGACCTATCCGGTCGCGATCGACAACGACTATGCGGTCTGGCGCGCCTTCGGCAACCAGGCCTGGCCGGCGCGCTACTTCATCGACGCGCAGGGCCGCACCCGCCATCACGAGTTCGGCGAGGGCGACTATGCCGCCTCCGAGCGGCTGATCCAGTCGCTGCTCGCCGAGGCCGGTGGCAAGGTCGAACCCGGCATCGCCAAGGTTTCGGGCGAGGGCGCGCAAGGAGCGCCCGATTTCGCCAATCTGCGTTCGCCCGAGACCTATCTCGGCCATGCCCGCAGCAGCGGCTTCGCCTCGCCGGGCGGCATCAGGGCCGACGCGCCCGCGACCTATGAAGCTGCGACCTCCCCGCGCCTGAACCAGTGGAGTCTCGCCGGCAGCTGGACCGTCGCCGGCGAGTTCGCGGCATCGCAACAGGCTGGCGGGCGAATCAACCATCGCTTCCATGCCCGCGATCTGCATCTGGTGATGGGACGCCTGCCCGGCGGCCCGCCGGTCCGCTTCCGCGTCACCATCGATGGCGCCGCGCCCGGAAGCGCCCATGGCGCCGATATCGACGCCGAGGGCTACGGCACGATCAGCGACGAGCGACTCTACCAGCTGGTCCGCCAGGACGGGCCGGTGAAGCCTCGAGACTTCAGCATCGAGTTCCTCGATCCCGGCGCCCGCGCCTACGCCTTCACCTTCGGCTGACCGGCCGCCAATCCAAAAAAAACGGGAGGAAACCATGAAGCTCTATCTCAACGAAGTCTCGTCCGCGACCGCACGGGTGCGCATCGCGCTCGCCCTGAAGGGTCTCAAGGTGGAGGAAGAACGCGTCACCATCTTCGGCGATGACGCCGCCAGCCGGACGCCGGAGTATCGCACACTCAATCCGCAAGGGCTGGTGCCGGCCCTCCTCACCGACAGTGGCTGGCTGATCACGCAGTCATTGGCGATCATCGACTATCTCGACCAGATCGCCCCGGAGCCGCCGCTGCTGCCTGCGGAGCCTGAGCAGCGAGCCTTCGCCCGCTCGGTCGCGCTCGCCATCGCCGCCGAGATTCACGCATTGCTGCCGCCACGCGTCGGCGCCCGCCTGAGGAGCCTTCCCGGTGTCGGGCCCGAGGAGATCGCGAGCTGGAACCGGCACTGGGTCAGCGAGGGGCTCTCTGCCGTCGAGGCGCTGATCGCAAGACGGCGCACCGGCTGCTTCGTCGTCGGCGACCGACCGTCCATCGCCGATATCGTGCTGTTCCCGCAGACGGTCGGCGCCATCCGCATCGGGCTCGATATCGCGCAATGGCCCAACATTGCCGAGATCGCCGGCCATTGCCGCGCCATTCCCGCTTTCGCCGAGAATGCACCGGCCTCGCCGAAGTAGCGGGCGTCAGCCGGCCCGCACCTGCGAGGGCGAGCGGCCGAAGCGCTTGCGGAAGCTGCGGTTGAAATAGGAGAGATCGCCGAAGCCGACCTCGAAGGCGACGCCGCTGATCGTGATCGCGTCGTCCTCGGCCGACATCAGCTTGAGCCAGGCGCGCTCGAGCCGGCGCTCCAGCACATAATCGGAGAAGGTGCGCCCTTCGGCGCCGAAGGCCTTCTGGATGGCGCGCGGGGTCACGCCGTAGAGCCCGGCGATCATGTCGATCGAGAGCTCGCGCCGCTCCAGCCTGGTCTCGATATCGGCCTTGATCGCGGCGAGCCGGCCGCCGCGCCGCGGCGTCGCGGTCACCGGCGGAGCACTGCGATCGGCCAGCATCACGCCGATCAGATCATGGACATGGCCGATGGCGAGATCGCGCAGCGGCGCCGAGTTGAGCGGGAAGAGGCCGCGCAGCAGCAGCGCGCCGTAATGCGCCAGCACCTGCAGGCCGCGATTGCCGCGCGGAACCGCCTGCATCAGTTCGTCAGGAGAAAGCTGTGTCAGCGCCGGCAAACGCATCGGATCGAGCGCGATCAGGTCGATGCGGCCGAGCTCGACCAGAGTGAAGCGCGTCTCCTGCGCGAGATCGACGACAGCGGCATCGCGAGCCCGCAGCGAGATGCGGCGGCCCGCCTGTTCGATCACGCAACGGCCATCGGAGGGGCGCACGAGAATATAGCGCGACTCCTGCCCGTCCCGGTGCGGCGGCCAGGTCCAGGGCGTCACCGGCGAGAAGCAGGACATCAAACCGATATCGGGTTTCGTCGTCAGCGCACTGCGGGCCGCGAAAGGCAGGGCCGTGTCGGCGCGGATATCATCGCCTTCGGGCGCGCGCCCGAAAACCTTGTGCGCCATCGCCTGGACCTCCTCGGGCGCGGCTTCGCCCGAGACCAGCCAGACCGGCGCGAAGCTCTCGGCCTCGCTGGCCTTGGCCTTCACAGACCGTGGCAGCGCGGCCACAGCCGCCTCGTCCCGCATTGGAGTTCGCTTTTGTCCTATAGCGCGTTCGCGCACGTCCAAGATGATGTTTTCGATATAACTTTAGAGATCGCTAGAACACAACGCATAGCGACCCATTCGCCGCAGAGATCAATGAATAAAACTAGTTTATTCTAGTTCTAAACTAAGATCGAAACGGCACCACAACTTCAGATCGAGTGATGTCGAGCGATACTCTCGCGCTTCGGCACCGCCCCGAGCCGACGACGACAGGTGTCTTCATGAGCAAGCGCGCTTCCCTCGCCATCAGCCTGCCGGCTCTGCTTTGCGCCTCGGCGGCGATGGCGCAGTCGACGCCCTCGCCCGTGATCGATCTCGATACGATCACCGTCACGGCGGCCCGCACCGAACGGAGCACGGCCGAGACGCCGCAATCGATCCAGGTGCTCGACCGGGCGCAGATCGAGGAGCAACTGAAGTTCAGCCCGAACGCCGCGGCCGCACTCGGCAAGCTGGTGCCCGGCTATTCGATGTCGACGCAGACGGTGTCGAGCGCCTCGGAGAATTATCGCGGCCGCGATCTTCTGGTGCTGATCGACGGCGTGCCGATGAACACGCCGCTGCGCGATGTCTCGCGCATCCTTTCGCTGATCGACCTCAACACGGTCGAGCGCATCGAGGTCGTCGCCGGCGCCTCCAGCCTGTATGGCGCCGGCGCGACCGGCGGCACGGTCAACTTCATCACCAAGACGCCGGCGGACGGCAAGCCGCGGGTGACGGTCAACACCGCCGTGCGCGGCTTCACCCAGGCGCTTGGCCGCTCGCTGGCGCCGGAAGCCTCGGTCACCGTCTCCGGCAAGATCCCGAACGGTTTCGACTACCTGATCTCCGGCAGTGCCCGCGGCGCTGGCCGCACCTATGACGGCGCCGGACGCGAATTGCCCTCGGACGGCCTGCTCGGCCAGGGCGGCGGCGACCGCTACAAGGCCGGGAACCTCCTGGCCAAGCTCGGCTATGATTTCGACGCCAGCAAGCGCATCGAACTGCAGGGCTCGCTGATCGCCTTCGACCAGGACCCGAAATACCTGACCAACTACGCCGCGCCCTTCGCCCGGCCGGACCGGACCCAGCTCTATACCGGCCAGAACGTGATCGAGGACACCAAATCGGTCTCGCTGCGCTACAGCGACAGCGACTTCGCCCTCGGCAAGCTCAGCCTGCTCGGCTACTACAACGACATCAAGAAGCGCTTCAATTACTCGACCTTCTCCTACCCCTATAACAGCCAAGTCTACTACTCCTTCAACCCGGCCTCGCCGACGAGCCCGGACAACCAGACCACGCTCTATTCGCAGCGCGGTGGCTTGAACCTAACGATCGACACGCCGCTCGATCGCATCCTACCCGGCGCCAAGTTCACCTGGGGCGGCGACCTCAGCCAGGAGAAGACCTGGCAGACCCTGACCAATGGCCAGGACGTGTTCACGCCGCTGAAGCAGACGACGAGCGCCGCCTTCGGCCAATTGCAGATTCCGATCGGCGAGCGGATCACCCTGCGCGGCGGCCTGCGCTACGAGTACTTCTCGCTGGATGTCAGCGACTATGTCCGCCCGGCCGCCTATGCGGCGGTCGCCGCCAACAACGCGCAGGGCTTCCAGAGCTTCGTGCTGCCGGCGCTCAACGTCACCGGCGGCAAGTTCGACTACAAGGCCTGGACCGGCAATCTCGGCGCGACGGTGAAGCTCTCCGAGAGCAGCGAGATCTTCGGCGGCTTCTCGCAGGGCTTCGCGCTGCCGGATGTCGGCGCCTTCACCCGCCGGGCCGGCATCTCCACCGCCTTCGCCTGCCCGGTCGCGACCCCGAACTGCCTGCCGGCGAACCGGCGCAGCATCAGCTATGCCTCGATCGCGCCGGAAGCCCAGATCGTCAACAACTACGAACTTGGCATCCGCGGCAGCCACGGCATCTTCAAGGGCTCGCTGACCGGCTTCATCAGCACCTCCAGCAAGGGCGTGACCTTCGACCAGGCCAGCAACACGATCTCGCAACAGCGGGAGCGGATCTGGGGCGTCGAGGCGACCGGCGACGTCGCGGTGACCGAGCAGCTCACCCTTGGCACCGTCCTCTCCTATCGCGAGGGCCGCTACGACACCAATGGCGACCGCAAGCTCGACAGCGCCCTGCCGAACAACCGCATCGGCTCGCCCTATCGCGGCATGCTCTATGGCAGCTATCGCTTCAGCAACGGCATGCAGCTGCGGCTCGAGGGCGAGGCCTTCTCGGATCGCGACGTCGCGACCGACCTGCGCGGCACCCGCAACAGGCTGAAGGGCGCGGCGACGATGAACGTCGCCTTCACCGCCCCGGTGCTGGAGGGCGAGGCCTATGTCGCGGTCAACAACCTGTTCGACCGCAACTACCAGAACCCGACCGCGACCTCGGTGCGCAACCTCGCCAATTATGCCTGGGGCCGCACCGTGACGCTCGGCTTCCGCAAGACCTTCTGACCATGGTCAGCCTCGACAGCGACGCCGACGGCATCGTCACCCTGCGCTTCGCGCCGCCTTATGCCGACAATGACGAGCGCGCCTATCTCGACGCGCTCGCCGAACTCGGCCGGCGGCAGGAGCCCTTCTTACTGCTCACCGTGTTTGGCGGCGGCCGCAAGCTCTCGCAGGCCGGCGAGCGCGAGCAGGCGATCTGGTTCAAGCGGACGCGGGCGCAATTCGGCACGCTCTGCGGCGCCTGCGCCATCGTGCGGCCGGGCGCGACCGAGGCGATGGCCGATGTCTTCCGCCGGCTCTGGCCCTTCCCGATCAGCCTGGAGACCGACGAGGCGGCGGCGCGCGCCTTCCTGCTGAAGCACAGGAGAGCGGCATGAGCACGAGCGAAGCGAGCATCGGCGCTGCGCCAACCAATGCGGCGCGCTACCGGCTCTTCGCCGTGCTCGGGGGCCTGTATCTCGCGCAGGCGATCCCGTCCTATCTCTTCGTCGCGGCGCTGCCGCCGATCATGCGCGAGGCCGGCGTCTCGCGCACCGCCATCGGTTACATGAGCATCCTGCTGCTGCCGCTGGTGCTTAAATTCGTCTGGGCGCCGTGGATCGACCGGATCAGGCCGTTCGCACGGGCGCACCGGGCCGGCTGGGTCTTCATCACCCAGACCGGCACGATCCTGTGCATCCTGGCGCTGATCGCGGTCGGGCCGCTCGATGTCGGCAAGATCATCGCGATCGGCTTCGTCGCGTCGCTGCTGATCTCGACGCAGGACATCGCCACCGACGGCTATGCCGCGAAATACCTGCCGGAGGCCGACCGCGCGATCGGCAACGCCATCCAGGGCGGCTCGATCGCCTTCGGCGTCGTCATCGGCGGCACGCTCGGCCTCGTCCTCCACCATTACATCGGCTGGACCGGCATGCTCGTCACCATCGCTGCGATCTCGCTCTTGCCGCTCGTCGCGGCGGCGATGATGCGCGAGGGCGATCCTACACCGGCCGAAGCCGCCAAGCGTCCCTCGATCCGCGCCTTCCTGCGCCGTCCGGAGGCGCGCCAGATTCTCTGGATCGCGCTGATCTACCGGGCGAGCGAGGGGCTGGTGAAGGCGATGGAGGGCTCCTACCTCGTCGATGCCGGCGTGCCGCTCAATCAGATCGGCTATCTCTCAGGGATATCGGCGACGACGGCGGGCCTCGCTGGTTCGGCGATCGCGGCCTGGCTGGTCAAGCGCCGGGGCATCGCCTTCGTGCTCGCGCTGCTCGGCGCGGCGCGCACGCTCTGCTTCCTGCTCTTCGCCTGCCATGCGCTCGGCGCCGTCGTCGGCGCCTGGCCGCTGTTCGGCGCGGCCGGCTTCCAGACACTGATCCGCTATATGGAGATCGTCGCGCTCTATTCGCTGTTCATGGCGGTGACGACTTCGGAGCAGCCGGGAACGGACTTCACCATCCTCGCCTGCGCGCAATTGCTGGTCTACCTCGCCGGCTCGATGCTGGCCGGCAAGCTCGCCGATACGCTGGGCTATGGCGCCCTGTTCTCCCTGGCGACCGCAATCTCGGCGGTCGCGGTGATCGCGACCGTCAGGATGATCGCAACGGCCGGAGCCATAGCACCGGAAAAGGCCGCCTGAACGCGGCTGCGGGCGCGAGCCTCACACGCCGGCCTTGGCCAGGGTCGCACGGAAGACCTTCGCCACCTTCTTGAAGCCGGCATCGGTCGGGTGAATCTCATCCGCCCAATCGGGGAGCTTCAATGTGTTCCTGACATCGGCGACGTGGACGAACGTCTTCGTGGAGTCGCCAGCGACGCGCAGCAGCATGTCGTAAAGCGCATCGATCAGGATACGGATGATCTCGCGCTGCAGGTCGACGTCGAGGATCTTCTTCGCCTTCATGGCGCTGCCGAGCCATTTGTCCTGCTTCGCCCAGATCGGATCGCGCTTGTCGCCGTCGAAGCCACCCGGGATCGCATAGTCGTAGCCGTGGATGATGATCGGCAGTGTCGCGAAATCGGCATCCTTGCGCACGGTCGCGACGACAGAGCGATAGGCCTGCTCGAGGAACTGCAGGATCTTTGACAGGCGCGCCTGGTCGATGTGCCAGGCAGCACCCTGCCCCTTCTTGTACGGCTTCAGCAGCGTCGCCAGCACCGGATTGCCCAGCTCGTCCTCTCCGATCACATCATTGCCGGCGGCGGAGAACAGGAAAGCCCGGACCTTGCGCTTCTTCATGCGCAGAAGACCGTTCTTCATGTACTCGGCATCGCCATAGACCATGTTCTGGGCGGTATCGCCGGCCGCATCCAGGCTCCAGATCAGATGGTCGCTGCCGAGCTGGTCGATGACATCCGCGAGCAGGAACGGAAATTGGAACCAGCTGTCACCCTCGGACACCAGGACCGGCAGCTTCTCGGTCTCGACCCTTTGCCGGAAGGTCTGCTCGCGCCGCCAGCGGGCGACACCGTTGGCCCAGTTCATGGCGCTCTCGATCTCGAAGCGCGCCTCGGGACCAAGCTCCACGGCCGCCGGATTGGGCCTGATGGCCGGATCGAACGGGCCGCTGTCGGCGGGCACGGCCTTGAGATAGCGGGCGATTTCATGATCCGGAACAGCCGGATCCATCAACTTGGCGCGAAACTCCTCATACGAGATTTTGGCCATGGCGCTCTTCCTTCCCCTGCGTCATATATATATCATTAATTGCACATCCTAATATCGCATAAGAATAATTGCAGAAGCATGCTTGGCCGGAAGCTGGGCTTCCCAAGCAGGGAGGGGCGCCAAATGCTGTCGAAACAGGAGCAGAAGTCCGCGCTGGAGGCTGCCTCGCGCTGGCGCGAGCGCGCAACGCCCCGCAAACGTCAGATCGAGGCGGCCGAGAAGGGCGAGTATACCAAGGCGGACACGGCCGAGCGCCTGAAGCGACGGATGGAGCGGCTGAAGGCGCTCGTCGCAGCTCGCATGCAGCGCGGCGCCGCCGCCGACGAGAGCGCTCGCGAGGCGATCTCGGTGCCGGCGCTGACGGCAGCCGATGTCACCGACGAAGCCGTGGAGCGCGTGATCGGCGAAACGCGCGACTTCCTGTCGATCGAATACTTCGAACGCGGCCTGCAAGCCGCTGCCTGCGTCGGGCGGATCATGACCAACGGCGCGATCAACGGGACCGGCTTTCTCGTCGGCCCGGGGATGGTGCTCACCAATCAGCACGTGCTCTGGGACATCGAGACGGCGAAGAGCAGCTATTTCGAGCTCGACTACGAAGCCAACACCTTTGGCACGCCGAAGATCGCGCAGGGCTATGAGCTCGATCCGGACAGCTTCTTCATGACGGACAACGACCATGACTTCGCACTCTGCGCGGTCAAAGGCACCTCGCAGAACGGCAAGGCTCTGGCCGACTATGGCCACCTCGCGCTGATCGCCGAGGAGGGCAAGATCACGATCGGCGAACCCGTCAATGTGATCCAGCATCCAAAGGGCCGCTTCAAGCAGATCGCCATCCGCAATTCACGGCTGCTCGACCTGTTCGAGGGCGCCGCCGACACGCGCTTCTTCCACTATGATGCCGACACCGAGAAGGGCTCGTCGGGCAGCCCGGTGTTCAACGATCAATGGGAGGTCGTGGCCCTGCATCACCAGTCCGTGCCGAAGACCAATCCCGACGGCAAGCTCATCGACGAGAAGGGCAAGGTGCTCAGCGCCAACGACGAGGACAGGATCGTCTGGATCGGCAATGAGGGGATCAGAACCTCCCGCCTGGTCAAGACGATCGGTGCGCTCCCGGTCGCCAACGCACGGCAGGATCAACAGCGCAAGGACCTGCTGGCGCTTTGGCTGGCGCAGAGCCCGCCGGGCTCGGAGTCGGGGGCGGCGGAATCGGCGCCGCCTCCGCCGCCGAACCCGCCGCCGGTTCCGCCATCCACGGCATCGGTCGCGTCCCGCCGCCCGCCACCGCCCGAGCCCCCGCCAGCTTCACGCGAAACGCCCACGACCGTGGCGGCCTCGATCGTGCTGCCGCTCAGGATCGATATCTCGATCGACGGCTATGCGAAGGACACATCGTCGACCGTCGGTCCCGCCGCCAATTTCATGGAATCGGCGCGCCCTGACCCGGGCGATCCGGATTATCGCCACCGGCCGGGCTATATCCGCGACTTCCTCGGCTTCAAGGCACCGCTGCCGCAGCTCGTCGACGCCCGGCACGGGCCTCTGCTTGCCGTCGGCAACGATCCGACCGGCGAGTTGAGATACCATCACTTCAGCGTGCTGATGAATGCACGGCGGCGCCTGGCCTATGTCTCCGCCTGCAATCTCGACGCCTCGGCACCATTCCAGCACAAGCGCGAAAAAGGCTCGGAAAACTGGTTCTTCGACCCACGCATCCAGCAACGGCTGCAGGCGGGCGGCGTCTATTACGCCTCCAACCCCCTCGACAGAGGCCATCTCGTCCGCCGCGACGACGCAGCCTGGGGTGCCGACGCCGCCGAGGCGAAGCTCGCCAACGACGATACCTTCCACTGGACCAATTGCTCGCCACAGCACGAGATCTTCAATCAGTCGTCGCTTGCGAAGAGCCGCGGGCTGAAGCTGTGGGGAACCCTCGAGAATGCGGTCAGCGCGCTCGCCCCCGGCTACGGCTCCAAACTGAACGTCTTCAACGGCCCGATCTTCGACGATGGCGACAAGCCGTTTGGGCAGGACTTCTTCATCCCGGCTGCGTTCTGGAAGGTGATCATCGTCAAGGGCGATGACGAGCAGCCGCACGCCCTCGCCTTCATGCTGAGCCAGGCCGAGCAGCTGAGCACGCTGGTGACCGAACGCTTCGCCCCGGCCGAGCTTGCGGACTTCGAGACCGCCCAGGTGCCCATTGCCCGGTTGACGACGTTGACGGGCCTGGATTTCGGAACCGTGGCGACATGGGACCCCTTGCGCTCCTCAGCCGGAGCGGCAGCCCCGGAATCGAATCTCCGCGCGCCGTCCGCCATCCTGCTCAAACACGAGGGATCGATCCGGTTCTGATCGCAGGCGCAAAGCGCGCCCGGCCCAAACAGACGGCGTCGGGCGCCTTCCCTACCGTCGCCCTTCATGCGAGGCTGCCGGCGAAATCGCCTGTGCCGCAAGATCGCCTGTGCCGAAGGAGAACACCATGGGTTGGGTCGTCCTTGGACTGATCGTCGTCGTCGTGGTCTGGCTGATCATGACCTATAACGGCCTGGTCGCGATGCGCCAGCGCGTCAACCAAGCCTTTGCCGACATCGACGTGCAATTGAAGCAGCGCCACGACCTGATCCCGAACCTGGTCGAGACCGTGAAAGGCTATGCCAGCCACGAGAAGGAAACCTTCGACGCGGTGATCAAGGCGCGCAACCAGGCGCAGGCCGCGAGTGGGCCGCACGACCAGGCCGTGGCCGAGCAGCAGCTCACCGGCGCGGTCGGCCGCCTGCTGGCGCTGGGCGAGGCCTATCCCGACCTGAAGGCGAGCGCGAACTTCCAGCAGCTCCAGCAGGACCTTGGCAATGTCGAGGACAAGCTGGCGGCGGCGCGGCGCTTCTTCAACAACGCCGTCAGCGAGTTCAACGCGGCGATCCAGGCCTTCCCGGCGGTATTCTTCGCGCCGCAAATGGGCTTCAGCCCGCGCGAATTCTTCGATGTCGGCGAAGAGACGCGCAAGCAGATCGAAGTCGCACCGACCGTAAAGTTCTGATCGCGCCTGTCGTAGGCGTCACAGCGGAGCTGCGGCGATGCCGGGGGAAGCCTTCGGGCTCTACACCCATCAGCGCAACAACCGGACCCGATCGATCGCCCTGATCATCGGGCTGTTCCTGATGGTCTACCTGACCGTCTGGGGCGTGATGCTGGTCGGCTACGGCTATGTCGGCGTGCCGCGCGGGCGCACGGTGCTGAACTTCGTCGGCCAGCGCTTCTGGTCCTGGCTGCCCTTCATCACGCTCGCCACCGGCGCCTGGGTCTTCATCGGCTTCAGGATCAACGTGAAGCTGATCGAGGCGGTCTCGGGCGCCGAAGGCGTGACACGCGAGGCCCAGCCAAAACTCTACCGGATGCTGGAGAACCTCTGCATCTCGCGCGGCATGGTGACGCCGAAGCTCGCCATCATCCAGAGCGACGCGCTCAACGCTTTCGCCAGCGGCGTCAACGACAAGCAGTTCACGGTGACGCTGACCACCGGCCTGATCGAGCAGCTCAACGACGCCGAGATCGAGGCGGTGATCGCCCACGAGCTGACGCATATCCGCAATGGCGACGTCAGGCTGATGGTCATCGCCGTGGTGATCGCCGGCATCATCTCCTTCGTCGGCGAGGTGCTGTTCCGCAATCTCGGGCGGGTGCGCATCTCCTCGGACGGCGACAAGAAGGGCAGCGGCTTTGCGATCATCCTCGGCTTCGCCGTGATCGCCGTCGCCTGGCTCCTCGCCGTGCTGATCCGGCTGTCGCTCTCGCGGGCCCGCGAATATCTCGCCGATGCCGGGGCGGTGGAGCTGACCAAGAACCCGGATGCGATGATCTCGGCGCTGCTCAAAATCTCCGGGCGCGCAGACATCGACAATGTCCCGTCCGGCGTCATGGACATGTGCTTCGAGAACGATCCCGACGATTTCGCCGATCTGTTCTCGACCCACCCCTCCGTCACCAAGCGGGTGCAGGCGCTGGTGCAGACAGCCGGCGGGCGCCTGCCGCCGCAGGCACCGCCCGGCCCGCCGAAGATCAGCGAAAGGCAGACCCTGCCGGAGATCGCCGAGACCTCGGCCGCACATGGACCGTGGTCGCGCCCGGCACCGCCGGCGGGCGGCTAGCGCCCGTCCTTCGCCCAGCCGAGCGCCTCTTCCAGCCGGTCGTCGCCCCAGAACAGTTCGCCGTCGCCGGTGACGAAGGTCGGCGCGCCGAAGATGCCGAGCGATTTCGCAAGCTCGGTCTCGGCCTTGAGCCGGCCCTTGACCTCCTCGCTGCGTGAGGCGGGAAACGCGGCGGCAGGATCGGCCCCGGCTTCGCGCAGGGCCGCGCTCAGCACCGCCTCCTCGGCGATATTGCGCCCTTCGCAGAATTGCGCACGGAACAGCGCCCTGGAAAAGGCCGGCAGCCAGCCGGCCTCGCGACCGGCCAGGGCGAGCCGCGCCGCGACGAGCGAATTCTGCGGGAAGACTTCGGGGCGGACGATGGCGAAGCCGTTGCGGCCGGCACGTCGCGCCACGTCGCGCCACATATAACGGCCCTTGTTCGGGTAGAGATTGAAGGGGGAGCTGGTCCAGCCCTGGGCCGCGAAGATCGGGCCCAGCAGGAACGGCCGCCAGCGCACCGCCACGCCGGCGGTATCCGCCATCTCTTCGATCCGCAGGGCGCTGAGGCAGGAATAGGTCGACGCGAACTCGTACCAGAAATCCAGAACAGGACGATTCGGCATCTGACCCCCAACCAGCAACGCATCACTCCGCCCGCATTGCGGGCGGCAACCCATCAGCGGAAGACGCCAGATCGATCAGAAGGTTCCGATTGCGTCGCCCCGAACCCTGCGATAGTGCCCGGTTACGTCCGAAATGCGGCCGGCCAGGTCGCATTCTCTACACCAGGTACGAGCCCTCGTGCCGCCATTGCAGGAAGACCAGTCATGGCCGACAAGCGCGTGAACAAGGTCGTGCTCGCCTATTCCGGCGGGCTCGACACCTCGATCATCCTGAAGTGGCTGCAGACCACCTATAATTGCGAAGTCGTGACCTTCACCGCCGATCTCGGCCAGGGCGAAGAGCTGGAGCCGGCCCGCCAGAAGGCGCTGCTGCTCGGCATCAAGCCGGAGAACATCTTCATCGAGGACCTGCGCGAGGAATTCGTGCGCGACTACGTCTTCCCGATGTTCCGGGCGAACGCCGTCTATGAGGGTGTCTATCTGCTGGGCACCTCGATCGCCCGTCCGCTGATCGCCAAGAAGCTGATAGAGATCGCCGAGAAGGTCGGCGGCGACGCGGTCTCGCATGGCGCCACCGGCAAGGGCAACGACCAGGTCCGCTTCGAATTGACCGCCTATGCGCTGAAGCCCGACGTGCACGTGATCGCGCCCTGGCGCGAATGGGATCTGCGCTCGCGCGAGCAATTGATCGCCTTCGCCGAGCAGCACCAGATTCCGATCGCCAAGGACAAGCGCGGCGAAGCGCCGTTCTCGATCGACGCCAATCTGCTGCACGTCTCCTCCGAGGGGAAGGTGCTGGAGGATCCGGCGCAGGAGGTTCCGGACTACGTCTTCTCGCGCACCGTCTCGCCGGAAGAGGCTCCGGATACCCCGACCGTGATCTCGATCGATTTCGCCAAGGGCGATGCGGTCGCGATCGACGGCGTGCAGCTTTCGCCGGCCAAGCTGCTCACCAGGCTCAACGAGCTCGGCCGCGACAACGGCATCGGCCGGCTCGACCTGGTCGAGAACCGTTTCGTCGGCATGAAGAGCCGCGGCATGTACGAGACGCCCGGCGGCACGATCCTGGCCGTCGCGCACCGCGCCATCGAATCGATCACGCTCGACCGCGGCGCCGCGCATCTCAAGGACCAGCTCATGCCGCAATATGCCGAGCTGATCTATAACGGCTTCTGGTTCTCGCCCGAGCGCGAGATGCTGCAGGCGCTGATCGACAAGAGCCAAGAGTTCGTCGCCGGCCAGGTGCGGCTGAAGCTCTACAAGGGCGGCGTCCACGTCATCGGCCGCTCCAGCCCGTATTCGCTCTACGACCAGGACCTCGTCACCTTCGAGGAAGGCGCCGTCGCCTACGATCACCGCGACGCCGCCGGCTTCATCAAGCTCAACGCGCTGCGCCTGCGCACGCTCGGCCAGCGCAAGAAGAAGCTCGGGCTCTGAGAGACCGATTTTCCGACATCACCTCGTCGTTCCGGTACTCAGGCCGAAACGGCTAGATGACTGAATGGAGATCTGATCGCGCAGGCGATCAGATCTCGATCTCCACGCCGACCTCGACAACCTGCTTGGCCGGGATATGGAAATGCGCGGCGGAACGCTCGGCGTTGCGCTGCATGAAGGCGAAGAGCGCTTCGCGCCACATCGCCATGCCCGCGATCTCCTCGCGCGGAATGACGGTCTCTCGGCCGATATAATAGGACATCCCGCCAAGATCGACGCCGGACAGAAGGCCGTGCTCGACGCCGCAGCGCAAGCCGTCGGGGATATGCGGCGTCTCCATGAAGCCGAAATGCAGGATCACACGCGTGACGCTGGGCGCGAGTTCGATCAGCTCGATCCGGTTTTCGTCGGAGACGCGCGGAATTTCCTCGAGCTTGCCGGTCACGAGCAGAATGCGCTCGTGCAGAGCGTGATTGTGGCGGACGAAGTGGGTGAGCGAGAGCGGCAGCCCGCGCGCGGCCGAGGCGAGGAAGGCGGCCGTCCCGGGCAGGCGTAGCGGCGGGTTGGTCGCCAGCATCTCCAGGAAGGCCTTTTCCGGTTCCCGCTGGCGGGCCCGCGCCGCCTCCACCAGGGCAAGGCCGCGCCGCCAGGTCAGCATGATCATCGTCAGCACCAGGGCCAGAAGCAGCGGGTACCAGCCGCCCTCATGCAGCTTCGGCAGGTTCGCCGAGAAGAAGGCGAGGTCGATCAGCAGGAAGAAGCCGTTGACCGCGATAACCAGGATCGGGTTGTAGCCCCATTTCAGCGCGATCAGCGCCGCCAGCCCGGTGGTGATCGCCATCAGCAGGGAGACCGCGATGCCGTAGGCGCCGGCGAGCGCGTCGGAAGAGCGGAACATGAAGACCGAGGTCAGCGTCGCCAGGCAGATCATCCAGTTGACGATCGGAATGTAGATCTGCCCCTTCTGGTCGTCCGCGGTGTGCTTGATGTGGATCGCCGGGAAGAGGCCGAGCTGCACGGCCTGCCGGGTCAGCGAGAACGCGCCGGTGATCACCGCCTGCGAGGCGATGACGGCGGCGGCCGTCGCGAAGAACACCATCGGATAATGCGCCCAGTCCGGCGCGAGTTGGTAGAACGGGTTGGCGATCGCCTCGGCATGGCTGAGCAGCAAGCCGCCTTGGCCGAAGTAGTTCAGCATCAGCGCCGGGAGCACCACGGTCAGCCAGGCGATGCGGATCGGCAACGGGCCGAAATGGCCCATATCCGCATACATCGCCTCACCGCCGGTCACCGCCAGGAAGGTCGCGCCCAGCACGGCGAAGCCGACAATCGGGGCGGTGTGGGTGATGAAGTAGAGCGCGTTGAACGGATTGATCGCGGAGAGGATCTCCGGCGCCATCAGAATGCCCCGGATACCGAGCAAGGCGAGAGCGATGAACCAGAGCAGCATGATCGGCCCGAACAGCTTGCCGATGAAGCCGGTGCCCTTGCTCTGCACCAGGAAGACGCCGATCAGGATCATCGCGGTCAGCGGAACGATCGCTGGCGCAAGGAACGGCGCATCGACCTTGAGGCCCTCGATCGCGCTGAGCACGGAAATCGCCGGCGTGATGGCGCCGTCGCCATAGAGCAGCGCAGCGCCGACGAGCCCGATCACGAGGACATAGGCCCGGGCCGTGCCCGGCTTGGCATGGCGCGCCTTGAGCAGTGCCAGCATCGCCATGATGCCGCCCTCGCCGCGATTGTCGGCGCGCATGATCAGCAGCGAATATTTGAGCGAGATGATCAGGATCAACGCCCACAGGATCATCGAGACACAACCGACGACGGCTCCCGGCTGCAAGGTGCCGCCGGCACTCGCGGCGCGGGCGGCCTCCTTGAGCGCATAGAGCGGGCTCGTACCGATGTCGCCGTAGACGACGCCGAGGGCGCCGAGCGTCAGGGCGGGGATGGAGCCATGGTGCTCGCCATGAGAGGGCGAACTGCTCTGTGACAGAACCCCTTGGGTCATGCGCCGCCTCCCCTTTTGCAGGAGTAGGGCATGCACCGGCAGCGACAGCAAGGCTGGAGCAGGGATTGCGATGCGGGGAAAGCCCCCGAAGAGCTCGGCAGGCCGGCGAGAAGGACTCGCCGGCCGCTTGTTATGTCGTCTTATTTCGCAAGCTTCCCGAAGGCGAAGAACTGGGTCTCGCCGGAGGAGTCGTCGACGCCGTCATTATCGGTGACGACGAAGAGGCTGCCTTCCTTGTCGACCGCCATGCCCTCGACCTTGTCGAGCCCGTAGCCGCCGAGCTTCATCAGCTCCGGCGTCAGGTCGCGCAGCAGCTTCTTCTCGACGGTCGGGATCTCCGAGGAGCCGAACGGCGCCGGCTTCAGCCCCTTCACCGAGAAGGTCGCGAGCGTCTTCACCGCCTTGGCGCCGAAGAGGTTGTCGCGCTCGATCACGGCGAAGCTGTCGTCGCCGAGATAGGTCAGTTCGGAGAGGCCCATCCAGGCGCCGGCGCCGGGCGTCGTCAGCGGGTAGTAGAGGATGCCCCAGCTCTTGGTGAAGGGCTTGTAGGAGAGGATCTTGACCTTGCCCTTGGGATCGTCCTTCCACTCGCGCTGGACGGCGATCCAGACTGTCTCGTCCTGGCCTGTGCCGGTGACGGCGACGCCCTCATAGCCCTGGTTGATCGCCTTGGCGGCGAACTCCTCCGGCAGGGCGATCTCCTCCTCGATCTCGCCCTTGGCCGAGGCGCGCAGCAAGAGGTTCTGCGTCGGCTTCTCCTTGCGCTCCGGCGCGCCTTCCGAAGCGAGCCAGAAGCCGCCGCCGGGGCGCGTCGCGATCCCCTCGAGATCATAGGAGGCCGGCTTGCCGTCCTTGGTCACGGTGATGGCGCCGGTGATCATTGCCGGCTTCTTCGTGGCGTCGATCTCGAGGATGCGCGAGGGCGTATAGGCGCTGTCGGTGACGCTGAAGAGCCGGCCCGGCAATTCGGGATGGGCGGCGAGACCCGAGAGTGCACCCCAGCCGAGCGGGGCGCCGTCGACATCGGCCGAGACGATGGTCGGGTAGGTGGCCGGGCCCTCGCTGCGCTCGTAGATCGTCACGGCCGAGCGCGGCCCGCCCTTCTCGCCAAGGTCAGCCTCGGAGGCGCTGACGAAGAGATTGCGCTGCGGGATGGCGAGCAGCCCCTCCGGCGCGATGCCGCTCGGCAAGGCCTGCAGGAAGCGCGGAGCCTTGCCCGACCCCTCGTCCTTGAAGACGAGGACGAGCGAGGCGCGCTCGAGCCCGACGAAGAACAGGCGCTCGCCATGATAGGTGCCGACCTCGATCCCCTCCGGCTCGCTGCCCTTGGCGGCCGAGCGGCGCTCGGGATAATGGCCGAGGCGGATGGCGATGTGGTCGACCATGTTGCCGGAATCGAACTCGACCGTGCCGTCCTTGCGGAAGATCGTGAAGCCGCGCGAGCCGCCCTTCCAGTCACCCTCATTGGCGGTGACGAAGCGGTCATTATCGAGCCAGCGCACCGCATCGGGCTCGCGCGGAACGCCCTTCAACTCCTCGGTCGGCTTGATCTGGCCGTCGCGGGTCTTGTCGATGGCCTTGAGGTCGACGGTGCCGGCCGGGAAATGCGCGACGAGCTTGCCGGTCTTCGTATCGACCACGGCAAGATGGTTGTTCTCCTGCAGCGTCACCACGGCGAGGCCGTCCTGGTTGACGTCGACGAATTCCGGCTCCGGATCGGTCGGCTCGACCGCGGCGATGCCGGTGAGATCGACGATCTGCCTTGTGGCGCAGTCAGCCTCGCCGTCCTTGATGCCGATGAGGGTGAGATTACCGGCTGGGAGCTGCGGCAGGTCGCCCTTGTTCAGCTTTTCATCGCGCTCGTTCTCGATGACGATGGCGAGCTTGCCCTTGTCCTTGGTCAGCGTGATCGAATCCGGCTGGCCGCCGAGCTCGCATTTGGCCGAGACCTGCTTCGTCCTGAGGTCGATGGTGGCGAGATGGCCGGCCGGTTCCTTGAAGTTGTCGCCGGAGCTGACGACGACGGCGAAGGCGCGCTCGCCGAGGATGACGACCGAGGTCGGCTCACCGCCAACCGGGATGAAGCCGGCAGGCTTGGGCGCATTGGCGGTGGTGATGTTGATCAGACCGATCGCCTTCTGCTCGGCGTCGGTATAGGCGAGCAAGGTGCCGGCCTCGTTGGCGGCGATGATCTCGGACACCGTCTTCTTCGACGGATCGCGATCAGCTGGCAGGTTCAGCGGCACCTGGAAGGTGGCGATGCGGTTGAAGTTCGGCTCGGCCAGCGCCGTGCCGCCGGCGAGGAGCGTCGCGAGAGCCGCAAGGACAAGGGGTTTGCGCATTGGGACGGTCCTGTTCCGCAGGGTGGGGAGGCAGGCCTTCCGGCTAGTGAGCACAGACGACAGTTTCGTGACAAGCCGTCGCAAAGCAAACGCCGCCGCGGGGGAGCCGCAGCGGCGTGATTGGGGAAAGAGGCTGGTCAGCGCAGCGTGGCTTCGGCTCCGGCGATATCGGAAACCGACTTCTTCAGGCCGATCACTTCGAGCTCGGTAACGACGGCGACCGCCACGGCCTGGGCCAGGACGAAGGCGATGCCGAGCGTGGTCGGCGCGAACCAGCCGGCGACCAGGATCAGCACGCTGTCGGCGACCCAGAGGATGTTGACGCCGATCACGGCGTAGATTGCGAGTCGCGGCAGGCGCGTCCGGCTGGCGAAGAACGCCAGCGCGGCAGCGCAAGGCAGCAGCACGAGGCCGGCGCCGCGCAGGAATTCCGCCGGGAAGCCGAGAAGCCCGGAGAGCGCGCCGGCGCCAACACTGAGCAGCAGGCCGGTCGCGGCGCAAGCGGCAGCGTCGAGGGCGAGGGCATTGCGCAGGAAACGCGAGGACTGGATGAAGGCCATGGCTGTTCTCCGATCGGCCGCCCTGTCGTCGGGCAGCGGTTGCTGATGGAGGCCATGCTGACGAAAGCCCGGCGGCCGGTCGATTAAGCCAGAGGTAATTGGACGACAGCCCGTCCGCGGCTAGCTTGCCTGCCATGAACAAGCACCAGCAGCCCACGATCGGGCATCTCATCCGCGACTGGCGCCAGCTGCGCCGTCTCAGCCAACTCGACCTCGCGCTCGAAGCCGAGATCTCGCAGAAGCATCTCAGCTTCGTCGAGAGCGGCCGCTCGGTCCCGAGCCGTGACATGGTCCTGCTGCTCGCCGAGCATCTCGGCGTGCCGCTGCGCGAGCGCAACGCGCTCCTGCTCGCCGCCGGTTACGCACCGGTCTATCTCGAACGCTCGCTGGAGGATCCGAGCCTCCAGGCAGCGCGCGGCGCGATCGACCTCCTGCTCAAAGGGCACGAGCCCTACCCCGCCGTCGCCGTCGACCGGCACTGGACCCTGCTCGCGGCAAACAGGATGATCGCACCGATGCTCGCGGTCGTCGAGGATGCCGACCTTCTGCGCCCCCCCGTTAACGTGCTTCGGCTCAGCCTGCATCCGCGCGGGCTCGCCCCGGCGATTGTCAATCTTACGGAGTGGCGCGGCCACCTGATCGCAAGGCTACGCCAGCAGATTCGTGCCACTGCCGATCCGCTGCTCGCCGAGCTCCTGACCGAATTGCTGAGCTATCCCGTTCCGGCTGCGCCTACGGGCAGGGGCAAAGCGCAGGAGGAGGCGGAGCCGCCGATCGTCGTGCCCCTGAAGCTGCGGCTGGGCGAGACCGTGCTGTCGCTGATCTCGACCACGACCGTGTTCGGCACGCCGGTCGACGTCACCTTGTCCGAGCTGGCGCTGGAGACCTTCTTTCCGGCCGACGAAGCGACAGGTCAGGCGCTACGGGCGATCGCGGCGAGCGTTGCGCCCGCCTCCTGATGGACGGAACCAAAGCCGGGCCGTGACGTTCTCCCATCCGAACCGGCGCCGAGGCGCCGATCACGGATCACTCTGAAAGGAAAACGTCCATGGGCAGCACGACCGACAAGATCAAGGGCATGGCCAATGAAGCCGCCGGCAACGTCAAGCAGGCCGCCGGCAAGGCGCTGAACAAGCCCGGGCTGCAGGCCGAGGGCATCGCGCAGGAGCGCAAGGGCGAGGCCCAGCAGGCTGTCGGCAAGGCCAAGGACGCGGTCAAGAAAGTGGTCGACAAGGCCTGACCTGCGGGTCGGCCTCCGATCAAACGGGACGGGCGCCGTGAGGCGCCCGTTTTTCGTCTCAGGCGGACCCGCCGAGGCCGCCGAGGAAATCCTTGACCCGGCCGAAGAAGCCGGCGGTCTCGGGATGGGTTGCGCCCGAGCTCTCGCGCTCGAACTCCATCAGCAGTTCGCGCTGGCGGGCGGTCAGCTTCTGCGGCGTCTCGACCAGGACCTGGATGTAGAGATCGCCCATCTCGCGCGAGCGCAGCACGCTCATGCCCTTGGCCTTGAGGCGGAACTGCTTGCCGGTCTGGGTGCCCTCGGGGATTTTCACCCGGGCCTTTTCACCGTTCAGCGTCGGCACCTCGATCTCGCCGCCGAGCGCAGCCGAGGTCAGGCCGATCGGCACGCGGCAGAATAGGTCGGCACCGTCGCGCTGGAAGATGGCGTGCGGCTTGATCGAGAGGAATATGTAGAGATCGCCCGCCGGGCCGCCACGCAGACCGGCCTCGCCCTCGCCGGCGAGGCGAATGCGGGTACCGTCCTCGACCCCGGCCGGGATGTTGACCGAGAGCGTGCGCTCGCGGGTGACGCGGCCAGCGCCCTGGCAGCCGGCGCAGGGATCGTCGATGATCTCGCCGCGGCCGCCGCAGGTCGGGCAGGTGCGCTCGACCGAGAAGAAGCCCTGGCTGGCGCGGACGCGGCCATGGCCACCGCAGGTCGGGCACTGTCGCGACTTCGAGCCTGCCTTGGCACCGGTGCCAGAGCAGACCTCGCAGGTCACCGACGTCGGGACGCGGATGGTCTCGTTCTTGCCGGCATAGGCCTCTTCGAGGCCGATCTCGAGATTGTAGCGCAGATCGGCGCCGCGCTCGCGCGAGTTCGCGCCGCGCGGGCCACGGCCCCGGCCTTCGCCGAAGAAGGATTCGAAGATGTCGGACATGAAGTCCGACATGTCGGCCGGTCCGCCGCCTCCGCCGCCATTGTCGAAGGCCTGGTGGCCATAGCGGTCATAGGCAGCGCGCTTCTGGCCGTCGGAGAGGACCTGATAGGCCTCGTTGATTTCCTTGAACTTGATCTCCGCCTGCTTATCGCCCGGATTCTTGTCCGGGTGATGCTGCATGGCGAGCTTGCGGAAGGAGCCCTTGAGCTCGACTTCCGTCACGGTCCGGGAGACCCCGAGGATCTCGTAATAGTCGCGCTTCGACATTCAACCAGCTGCCCCTGCGCCGCCCCGCGCTTCCTGCGCGGGCCAGCGAGTCATGTCCTGCCGACGCCATCGCCTTAATGGAATGGCCGGGTCAAGCCCGGCCATCCCGTCACGACCGATGACGAGCGCGCTTTACGCGCTCTTCTTCTTGTCGCCCTTGTCGTCGCTGACGTCCTTGAAGTCGGCGTCGATGACGTCGTCCTTCTTCGGCTCTTCGGCAGCGGCGCCTTCCGGAGCATTCGCTTCGGCCTGGCTGGCGGCATACATCGCCTCGCCGAGCTTCATCGACGCCTGCATCAGCTCGTTGGTGCGCGAGGAGATCGCCTCGGCATCCTCGCCGGTCAGCGCGGTCCGAAGCGCCTCGAGCGCGGTCTCGATCGCGCCCTTGTCGGCGGCCGAAACCTTGTCGCCATAGTCCTTCAGCGACTTCTCGGTCGAGTGCACGAGGCTCTCGCCCTGATTCTTGGCCTCGACGAGCTCGCGACGCTTCTTGTCCTCGGCTGCGTTCGCCTCGGCATCCTTGACCATCTTCTGGATCTCGGCCTCGGAGAGGCCGCCAGACGCCTGGATGCGGATCTGCTGCTCCTTGTTGGTGGCCTTGTCCTTCGCCGTCACCGAGACGATGCCGTTGGCGTCGATGTCGAAGGTCACCTCGATCTGCGGCATGCCGCGCGGGGCCGGCGGAATGCCCATCAGGTCGAACTGGCCGAGCAGCTTGTTGTCGGCCGCCATCTCGCGCTCACCCTGGAAGACCCGGATCGTCACCGCGCCCTGGTTATCCTCGGCGGTGGAGAAGACCTGGCTCTTCTTGGTCGGGATCGTGGTGTTGCGGTCGATCAGACGCGTGAACACGCCGCCCAGCGTCTCGATGCCGAGCGACAGCGGGGTCACGTCGAGCAGCAGCACGTCCTTGACGTCGCCCTGCAGCACGCCGGCCTGGATCGCGGCGCCGATGGCGACGACCTCGTCAGGGTTGACGCCCTTGTGCGGCTCCTTGCCGAAGAACTGCTTCACCACCTCCTGGACCTTCGGCATGCGGGTCATGCCGCCGACGAGGACGACCTCGTCGATCTGGCCCGCGGAAAGGCCGGCATCCTTGAGCGCCTTGCGGCAGGGCTCGATGGTGCGCTGGATCAGGTCGTCGACCAGGCTCTCGAACTTGGCGCGCGAGAGCTTGATGGCGAGGTGCTTCGGACCCGAGGCATCCGCCGTGATGTAGGGCAGGTTGATCTCGGTCTGCGCGGTGGTCGAGAGCTCGATCTTGGCCTTCTCGGCAGCTTCCTTGAGGCGCTGGAGAGCGAGCTTGTCCTTCTTCAGGTCGATGCCCTGCTCGCGCTTGAACTCATCCGCCAGGTACTCGACCAGGCGCATGTCGAAGTCCTCGCCGCCGAGGAAGGTGTCGCCATTGGTCGACTTCACCTCGAAGACGCCGTCGCCGATCTCAAGGACCGAGACGTCGAAGGTGCCGCCGCCGAGGTCATAGACCGCGATGGTGCCGGTCGACTTCTTGTCGAGGCCATAGGCGAGCGCGGCCGCGGTCGGCTCGTTGATGATGCGCAGCACCTCGAGGCCGGCGATGCGGCCGGCATCCTTGGTGGCCTGGCGCTGGGCGTCGTTGAAATAGGCGGGAACGGTGATGACCGCCTGCGTGACCGGCTGGCCGAGATAGGCCTCCGCGGTCTCCTTCATCTTCGTCAGGGTGAAGGCGGAGATCTGCGAGGGCGAGTAGTCCTTGCCGTCGGCCTCGACCCAGGCGTCGCCCGACGGAGCCTTCTTGATCTTGTAGGGGACGAGATCGATGTCCTTCTTGGTCATCGGATCGTCGAAGGTGCGCCCGATCAGGCGCTTGATGGCGAAGAAGGTGCGCTCCGGATTGGTGACCGCCTGGCGCTTCGCCGGCTGGCCAACCAGACGCTCGCCGTCATCGGTGATGGCGACGATCGAAGGCGTGGTGCGGGCGCCCTCGGAATTCTCGATGACCTTCGGCGTCGACCCTTCCATCACTGCAACGCAGGAATTGGTGGTTCCGAGGTCGATACCAATAACTTTACCCATGGATGGGATCCCTTTCGATTTAGCAGATCGCCGGAAGGCCGCGTCCAGGACGCCGTCCTCCGGCCCATGGCCCCGGATCGCCCCCACCTACCGCGGCGAGCGAACCCGGGATCTCCACGTCTGGCGGGCAAGTGACGGAACGGAGCCTTGGCTCCGGTCCGGCTTCGTCCACCGGTTACAACTAAAGATCGACCGGCCCTGCGTTTCAGCGTTCGCACATCAGTGCTCGCGCCTGGCGCAATCCGGTCCCGATGGCCTGCAAAAACCACCGCTTCGCGGCGTATATAGGGAGGGTGACGCCCTGCTTGCAAGGCGCGGAGCCGGATTAAGAATCGGCTTTGAGCGGTGTCCTGCACAGAATTCGCCGGGGCTGACCATTCCGGATAAGTGTTGCGCGCATGCTCTTGCGCAGCCGGCGTAGCCATTCCATTCAGGAAGACCTTGCGCCAACAGGAAACAGCCGTGACGACGCTTCGCCGCCCGACTGCCCATCGCCTTGCCGCCGGCACAGCGCTGGCCTGGCTCGGCCTTGTGGGCGCGGCGCTGGCGCAGCCGCTGCAACTCCCCGGCGCGCAACCCTTCAACCAGCCGGGCGCCCAGCAATCGGCGCCGGCCTCGATGGGCAGCCCGGCGACGCCGCGTCCGCGCACCATGCCGGCCATCAAGATTCCCGGCGAAGATTCGATCCTCGGCAAGACCTTGCGCCGCAATGGCGGCTTCGGCGAAGCAACGCTGGAGAAGACCGGCAGCGGTTATGGCCTGAAGCTGCGCGCCGAGGGCTTCCAGTCCGGCAACCTGGTAGAGCCCTGCGCCATCTCCTTCGGTGACGCGGCCGTGCCGGTGACATCGCTCGGCAAGCCGGCGGGGCTGGCGCGCTACAAGCTCGAAGCGCCGGCCTGCCCGATCGTCTTCGACGTGCTCGACGGTGCCTTCCTGGTAGTGGAACCGGAGCAGCCCTGCGTGATCGAAGCTGCCGCCTGCCGCATCGACCCGCGCGGCGTGTGGGGGCCGGATGCGCGCAGCCTGCCCGCTCACGCCAAGGAGATCGAAGGCGAACGCAGCAAGGCGGAGACGGCAGTCCGCGATGGCTTCCGGGCGCTTTCGGCCAAGGCAGACCTGCCGGAGCAGCGCGCCATCGCCCGCGAGCAGGCCGGATTCTCCTCGGAGCGCGAGCAGATCTGTCGCGAGTTCCAGCGCGAGGGCTCGCACGGTTTCTGCGGCGCCCGTATCACCGAGGCGCGCGCCGCATCGATCCGCTCCCGCCTCGGCCTGCCCGAGCCGAAGCCCGAGACGGCAAAACCGCGTCCGGCCACGGCGAAACGGACGTCCCCGCCCGCGGCGGCGCCCGCTCCGGCCATCCAATAGGCTCTGCTTTCAGGCAGCTTCTCCGCCTGAGACCTGCCCGGCTTCCCAGCCGAGGATGGCGCGCTTGCGCGTCAGCCCCCAATGATAGCCGGTGAGCGCACCGGACTTGCCGATGACACGGTGGCAGGGAACGACGAAGGAGATCGGGTTCTTGCCGACCGCCGCGCCGACCGCGCGGGCCGCCGAGGGCTTGCCGATATGACCGGCGACGTCGCCATAGGTGGTGGCGCAGCCGACCGGGATGCGCAGCAGCGTCTCCCAGACGCGGACCTCGAAATCGGTGCCGATCAGCACAACACGCAAGGGCGTCTGCGGCGACCAGCTGCCCGGCTCGAAGACGCGGCTGGCATAAGGCGCCGTCGCCTGCGGATCGAAGCGGTAATCCGCATGCGGCCAGCGCCGCATCATGTCGGCCAGCGCCTCGGCCCGGCCGCCGATGACCTTGCCGCCGTCGAGGCTGTTCGAAACCCAGCCGAGGCCGGCAAGGCCGCGCTCGGTCACGACGACCAGCGCCTCGCCGAAGGGCGACTGGTGGAAGCCATAGGACATGCGCAGACCCTCGCCGCCGGTCTTCCATTCACCCGGCGACATCGCCTCATGGGTGACGAAGAGGTCGTGCAGGCGGCCGGGGCCGGAGAGGCCGACCTCGAAGGAGGTGTCGAGGATGCTGGCGGAGGAGGCCAGCAGGCCCTTGGCGTTGTCGAGGGTGATCGCCTGAAGAAAGGCCTTTGGCGTCAGCCCGCACCAGCGCCGGAACAGGTGATGCACGTCGGTCGGTGTCGCGCCGGCCGCGTCGGCGATCGCCTCGATCGTCGGCTGCTGGCGCCAGTTGTTGGTGATGTAGGAGAGGATGCGACGCACCGTGTCGTAATCCGAACCGGGCGCCGCGGCCGGGAAATCGGCCTCGGAAGGCATGGCCTCGGCGGCGCGGGCGAGCACGGCGTTGGAGACGGTGATCGGTTTCATCGCAGTTCTGACGTGAGCGTTCATCTTTCCATCCTCGCGCTCTGATCTTTCATGCTCACGAAGCTAGTGATGTCAGCATGCGTCTCCCACCCGAAAGCTGACAAGCTCGTCTTCGCCGCCAGGGGTGCTTAGAACTCCACATATGACCGATTCCGCCGACGCCATCGTCTCGCTCTACCAGCGCCATGCTGCCGCCTATGATCAACAGCGCGGCCGCAGGCTGCTGGAGGCGCACTGGCTCGACCGCTTCCTGTCGCTGCTGCCGGCCAATCCCTCGGTCCTCGATATCGGCTGCGGCATGGGCGAGCCGATCGCCCGGCATCTGATCGAGCGCGGCTGCGCCGTCACCGGCATCGATTCCTCGGAATCACTGATCGCGCTGTGCCGCGGGCGCTTTCCGCAGCAGTCCTGGCAGGTCGCCGACATGCGCGAACTCGCGCTCGACCTGCGCTTCGACGGGCTGATCGCCTGGGACAGCTTCTTCCACCTGCGCCCTGACGATCAGCGGCGGATGTTCCCGCTGTTCCGAGAGCATGCAAACAACGGGGCGGCGCTGCTCTTCACCAGCGGGCCGGGCCATGGCGAGGCAATCGGCCGTTTAGAGGGCGAGCCACTCTACCATGCCAGTCTCGACCCGGCCGAGTATCGTGTGCTGCTGGCCGCGAACGGCTTTGCCGTTGTCGAGCATGTCGTCGAAGACGAGGACTGCGGCGGCCATACGATCTGGCTGGCACAGCAAGGTCGCTAAAGCCTCTCAGGCAAAGCGGCGCAGCTTCTCGCGGGTGAGACGCTGGTTGTTGCGGTACCATTCGTCGTCGGTGAAGAAGACCGGCGAGGTCTCGTCCCAGCCGCTGCAGCTATAATCGGACTGCTCGGCGAAAAAGGCGACGAACTCGTCGCGCGAGTGCCATTCGGCGATCGCCTTACCCGGATAATGGCCATCCTGGATGTCGCAGAGTTTGACCCCGCCTTCCGTGCGGATCAGCCCGTGGCCGCAGAAGTCGCGGTGGAATTCGTGGATCAGCCCCTCGCCCGGCTTGCAGCCCATCAGGCGGTCCCAGACCCGTCCCGCCAGCACCGGACCGAACAAGGCGCGATCGAGCTTGTCGCGCAGGGCAAGGCCATAGGCCCGAACCGACTCCTCGCCGCCGTTCCGGCTGGGCAAAGGGCCACGCGGACCACGGTTCGCCCGCACCGCTGCGACGATCACGACGATGATCACCGCCCATGCGATCAGAGGGATGATCGTCGCGGCCATGCTCAGGCCGGTTCGAAATCCGGGCCGCGCTTGGCCTTGGCCAGCGCCGTGCCGAGCGCCTGCGCAAAGCCCTCGCGCTCCTGCGGCGAGAGCGCGGAAGCGACCACCGTGCGCTGGCCGCGCGAAACCAAGGAGAGCTCGAGCAGGCCGTAATCCTCGTCATCCTCGCGCTCGAGCTTCGTCCAAGCGGGATTGGAACGCCAGATCCTCTCGCGGCCATGATGCGAGACTTTGCGCAGCAAGACTTCGAGCGGCGTCACGACGATGCGCTCGAAGGCGCGGGCCGCATTGAAGTTGACC
Source organism: Allobosea sp. NPDC055332 (assembly GCF_053645455.1). Lineage (NCBI taxonomy): Bacteria > Pseudomonadati > Pseudomonadota > Alphaproteobacteria > Hyphomicrobiales > Alloboseaceae > Allobosea > Allobosea sp. NPDC055332. The sequence goes on from NZ_JBSHMO010000002.1 coordinate 1,414,782, forward strand.
TTGAAGGCGATGAAGATCGCGATGATGTCGAGGCCGAAGAAACCGGCGACCGGCCAGGCGCCGAGCACCATGAAGGGGATGGAGGCGGCGACGCTGATCAGGCAGACCAGGGTCATGACGATGCGGAAGCCGTCCTGGCCGAGCGAGCGATACGGCGTGATCGTCGCGTCGAAGACCGGCTTCTCGGCCGCTTCGGGGACGTCATCTGAATTGGGCTTGCCCAAGGTCATCCGCGAATTATAACGCCGCGATGCCCGTGCCGAACAGTCCGAAACGCCGCAGCCCGCCGCCGAAGCGGATCACGTCTCCGAAGCCGCGCAGCGCTGCCGAGGTCTACGAGATCTTCAGCCGCTTTCGGCAGGAAAGGCCCGAGCCGAAGGGCGAGCTCGACTATGTCAACGCCTTCACGCTGCTGGTCGCCGTCGTGCTCTCGGCGCAAGCCACCGACGCCGGCGTCAACAAGGCGACGAAGAAGCTGTTCGAGCTCGCCAACACGCCAGAAAAGATGCTCGCCCTCGGCGAGGATCAGGTGCGCGAGCTGATCAAGACGATCGGGCTCTACCGCAATAAGGCCAAGAACGTCATCGCTCTCTCGGAGAAGCTGATCGCCGAATTCGGCAGCGAAGTGCCGACCGCGCGCGAGGCGCTGGAGAGCCTGCCCGGCGTCGGTCGCAAGACCGCGAATGTCGTGCTCAACATCGCCTTCGGCGAGATCACCCATGCGGTCGACACCCATGTCTTCCGCGTCGCCAACCGCCTGCGCATCGCGCCCGGCAAGAACGTGCTGCAGGTCGAGCTCGGCTTGGAAAAGGCGGTGCCGGCCGAGTTCGGTCGGCACGCGCATCACTGGCTGATCCTGCACGGACGCTACACCTGCAAGGCACTGCGTCCGGCCTGCGAGACCTGCGTCGTCGCCGATCTCTGCGATTCCGCCGACAAGCGGATCGCCTGAGCCTCAGTTGATCGCGAGGCGGGCCTGCTTGATGATTCCGGCCCAGCGGCGCGACTCCGCCTCCATCATCGCCGCGAACTCCTCGGGCTTGTTGCCGATCGGCTCGGCGCCTTCGTTCTGCAGTCGCTCGCGGATGAGCGGGCTGTTGATGGTCTCGACCGTCGCCTGGCGCAGCTTCGCCGCGACCTCCTTCGGCGTGCCCTTGGGCACGACGAAGCCGTACCAGGCCGTCGCCTCATAGTCCGGCCAGCCGCTCTCGGCGACCGAAGGCACCTCCGGGAAGAGCTTGGCGCGCGCCTTGCCGGTCACTGCCAGCGCCCTGACCTTGCCGCCCTCGATCAGGCCGAGCACGGAGGGCACGGTGGTGACCATGAAGTCGCTGTTGCCGGCGAGCAGGTCGGTCAGCGCCGGTCCGGCGCCGCGATAAGGCACATGCACCGCCTCGAACTGCGCGGTCTGCGCCAGCAGGATCGTCGCGAGATGGCTGGCCGAGCCGTTGCCGGCCGAGCCATAGGTCAGCTTGCCCGGGTTCTTCTGAGCCTGGCCGACGAGCTCGGCCAGCGTCTTGTGCGGCGAATTCGGCGCGACCACCACGACGAGCGGCGCCGCCGAAATCAGCGTCAGCGGGTCGAAGGCGGTGAGCGGGTCGACCCGGACGTTCTTGAACAGATGCGGATTGACCACCATCGGGCCCTGATTGGCCATCAACACGGTGTAGCCATCCGGCGAGGCTGCGGCCGCCTGGGCGGTGGCGAGATTGCCGCCGGCCGAACCGTTGTTCTCGACCACCAGCGATTGGCCGAGTCGCTCGCCGACGCCCTGCGCGACCAGGCGCGCGATCGCGTCCGTACCGCCGCCGGCGGCATAGGGCACGAGCAGCTTCATCGGCTTGTCGGGGAAGGCAGCCTGGGCTTGCGCGAATTCAGGCAGGCAGGTGCTGGCCGCGGCGGCCGTGATCAGGCTGCAGAGATGGCGGCGCGTGATCGTCATGGGTCAGTTCTCCTCCCGTTTCCGCCCTCTCTGCAAGCGCGAGGATCGCGCTGGCGGGGACGATGACGTTTCCTTCGAAAATGCGGCGCGCGGTGCGCACCAGGCTGGCGCGGGTGACCTGACCGGACGCGTCGAGCGAAAGATCGACCTGGATGGCGCCGCTCGGATGCTCGATCGTGACCAGCGAGCCGGTCTGCGGCGAGAGCACCTCCGCTGCGACGCTGCCCGCGATGCGGCTCGCCGCGGCGACGCAGAGCGCACCCGTGACGGCATGGCTGCGATGGCAGCGATCCGGCGTGAAATAGCGCGAGGTCAGGCTGCCGCAGCGACGCGCCGGTGAGAGCACGCCGACCTTGGGGATGACGCGGCCGCTGACATCGCCAAGCCCCATGCGGCGGCCGGCCTCGCGGCGCAGCTCTTCCAGGCGCGCCAGCAGGGCGGCATTCGCATCGAGTTCGGCCGGCGTCTCATCGCCGGTAAGGCCGAGATCGCCTGCCCGCAGCAACAGCATCGGCGTGGCGTAGTCGATCAGCGTCACCGGGACGCCGTCGATCTCCTCGCGGGCAAAGGCGGTCGGCAGCAATGCGCCGGTCTTCGAGCCGATCGCTTCGAGGAACCCCAGCCTGATCGGGGCGGCCGTGCCGGCGACGCCGTCGATCGCGGTCGTTCCGTCATAGGCGACGACGCCGCCGGGCGTCTGCACGGCCGCCTCGATCAGCGCGCCGGTGTTGCGGTTGTGGATGCGCACGATCGTCTCGCCGTCGAGCGCCGGCACCAGGCCGGCCTCGATCGCAAAGGGGCCGACGGCGGAAAGCATGTTGCCACAGTTCGGGCTGAGATCGACATGAGCGCGCTCGACCGCGACCTGGGCGAAGAGATAGTCGACATCGGCATCCGGCCGGCTGGAGCGGCTGACGATCGCGACCTTGCTGGTCAGCGAATTGCCGCCACCGAGGCCATCGAGCTGGAGCATATGCGGCGAGCCCATCGCGGCGAGCAGGACGCGATCGCGCGCCGCTGGATCGCTTGGCAGGTCGCGCTCCAGGAAGAACGGGCCGCGCGAGGTTCCGCCGCGCATCAGCACGCAGGGGATGCGCAGGGCCTGAGCATGCGGAAGCTGGAAGGGAGCGGACAAGGGCGTCACCGGCGATTGCGATACCCTCTCCTCTCAAATTCGATATTCGCTGTGAAATGCAGAGATCGGCGCTATTAATGTGCCATGAGCATCAATTTCGAAGCCCTCGACCTGCGCGCCTTCATCTCGGTGGTCGAGCTCGGCGGCTTCCATCGCGCCGCGGAGGCGCTCAACATGTCGCAGCCAGCGCTGAGCCGGCGCATCCAGCGGCTGGAAAGTGCGGTCGGGGCGGCCTTGCTGGAGCGGACGACGCGCCGGGTCGCGCTGACCATGGTCGGGCGCGAGATGCTGCCGCTGGTCCGGCGCATGCTGGACGAGTTCGACACCTCGATCTTCGCGATGCGCGATCTCGGCAGCCGCCGGGCCGGGCTGATCGCGCTCGCCTGCGTGCCGACAGCCGCCTTCTACTTTCTGCCCTCGGTGATCGCGCGCTTCCAGACGCAGTACCCGAACATCCGCTTTCGCATCCTCGACCTCTCAGCCAATGACGGCTTGGAAGCGGTGGCGCGCGGCGAGGTCGAGTTCGGCATCAACCTGATCGGCGGCTCCGATGGCGAGCTCAGCTTCGAGCCGCTGATCGACGACCCCTTTGTGCTCGCCTGTCGGCATGATCATGCGCTGGCCCAGAAATCATCACTGGGCTGGGCTGATCTCGAAGGCCATCCGCTGGTCACCGTCAGCCGCAGCAGCGGCAACCGCGCCATCCTCGATGCGGCTCTGGTCAAGATCGGCGTCCGGCTCGACTGGTCCTTCGAGGTGACGCATCTGTCGACCTCGCTCGGCCTGGTCGAGGCGGGCCTCGGCATATCCGTGCTGCCGAAGCTGGCGACGCCGGGCGAGAACCATCCGATCATCGTCACGCGGCCGATCCGCGACCCGGAAGTCTCGCGCACCATCGGCGTGGTCAGGCGCCGCGGCGTCAAGCTGGCGCCGGCGGCGGAGCGCTTCCTGGAAATGCTGCTCGGAACCTGGCGCGGGCCCCTGCCCGCTCCGGGCTGAGGTCAGCCGAAGACCCAGAGGCCGGCGAGGCCGGCCGAGCCGACGATGATCCGCCACCAGGCGAAGGGTGTGAAGCCACGCTTCGAAACGAAATCGAGGAAGCTGCGCACCACGATCAGCGCCGAGATGAAGGCGGTGACGAAGCCGATGCCGATCAGGGTGAGATCGTTCGTCGTCAGCTCCTTGTAGTTTTTCAGGAGATCGTAGGCGAAGGCGCCGGCCATGGTCGGCATCGCCAGGAAGAAGGAGAACTCGGCCGCCGCCCGCTTGTCGGCACCGAGCAGCATCGCGCCGACGATGGTCGAGCCCGAGCGCGAGACGCCGGGCACCATGGCGAGGCACTGGATGAAGCCGATCTTGAGATACATCGCCAGCGGGAATTTGGTGGCGTCGTGATGCTTCACCTCGAGCTCCAGCTCGTCGACGACGAGCAGGACGAGGCCGCCGGCGATCAGCGTGCAGCAGACCAGGAAGGGGTTGAACAGCACGCCCTTGATGAAGCCGTGCGCCAGCGCGCCGATCACCGCCGCCGGCAGGAAGGCGACGAGCACGCCGAGGACGAAGCGCCGCGCAGAAGGGTCGGTCGGCAGGCGCAAGGCGATGTCGAGCAGGCGGCGGAAATAGACCAGCAGGATCGCCAGGATCGCCCCGAGCTGGACCAGGATCTCGAAGGCCTTGCCCTTGGATTCGAAGCCGAGGAAGTGCCCGAGCAGCAGCAGATGGCCGGTCGAGGACACCGGCAGGAATTCGGTCAGCCCCTCGACCACGCCGAGCACGGCGGCGACAAGAAGGTCATGCATGGGAGGGTCCTTCCGAGCCTTGCTGGTGCGACGCAACAAAGCTGCGCCGAACGCGTTAAAGCTATGGCGCAGGGTCTTTGCAAATTGGTTACCAGATCGGCAAGGATTTCCGCGCAATCCGCCACTTCACCCGGTCCCGGGTTGTTAGGCTTAGCCGGCAGGCCTATACGGGGGCGCTCTATCGCGCTGCATCACGCGCCGGCCTACCTCATCCGAACCTTCATCTGTTCCAGTAATCGATGGCCACGCTTCACCATTATTCGCTTTGCCCGCATTCGCGCTTCATCCGGCTCGCGCTCGGCGAGTTCGGCCTCGACGCCACGCTGGTCGAAGAGCGCGTCTGGGAACGGCGGCGCGAGTTCCTCGAGCTCAATCCGGCCGGGACGACGCCGGTCCTGCACGAGGATAGCGGGCTCGTCATTCCCGGCCCGGGGCCGATCGCCGAATATCTCGACGAGACCCGCGGGCTGGCGCTGGCCGAGCGGAGGCTGCTGCCGGAAGGCCCCGGCGGGCGGATCGAGGTGCGCCGGCTGCTCGACTGGTTCAACATCAAGTTCAACGAGGAAATCACCGCTCCGCTCGTGCTGGAGAAGGTGATGAAGCGCTTCATGAGCCGGGACGAGGGTGGCGGCCCGCCGGAAATGAGCGCGATCCGCGCAGCGCGCGGCAATGTGCGCTATCATCTGCGCTACATCGCCTGGCTGACGGCGAAACGGAACTGGCTCGCCGGCGACAATCTGAGCTATGCCGATCTCGCCGCGGCGGCGCATCTCTCTTGCGTCGACTATCTCGGCGACGTGCCCTGGGACGAGGATGAGGCAGCCCGCGCATGGTATGCGAGGATCAAGTCCAGACCGAGCTTCCGGCCGCTGCTGAGCGACCGGATTCCCGGAATGGCACCCTCAGCCCATTACGACGACCTGGACTTCTGAACGGCGCCAAGCTCAAGGCCGCGATCGCCGCGCGTGCACAGGCCGAAGGCTTTGCGGTGATGCGCGTCGCCAGCGTCGATGCCATCCCCGAAGCGCCGGGGCGTCTCGCCGGCTGGCTGGAGGCCGGCCATCACGGCGACATGACCTGGCTGACCGAGCGCACGGCGGAGCGCGCGGATCCTGCGATCCTGTGGCCGGCGGCACGTTCGGTCGTCATGCTCGGCATGAGCTATGCCGGCGAAGGCGACCCGCTCGCCGTGCTAGAGCAGCGTGATCGCGGCGCGATCTCGCTCTATGCCCGCCGACGCGACTATCACGACGTGATCAAGGGCAAGTTGAAGAGCATCGCCGGCGTGCTGGCGGCGCGGGCTCAGGCCGAGGTCAAGGTCTTCGTCGACACCGCCCCGGTAATGGAAAAGCCGCTGGCGCAGGCCGCCGGGCTCGGCTGGCAGGGCAAGCAGACCGTGCTGGTCTCGCGTCAGCATGGCGCCTGGCTCTTCCTCGGGGCGATCTACACCTCCGCGGAGCTGCCGCCGGACGAGCCCGAGCGCGATCATTGCGGCTCCTGCACGCGCTGCCTCGACATCTGCCCGACCAAGGCTTTTCCGGCACCCTACCAGCTCGATTCGCGCCGCTGCATCGCCTATCTCACCATCGAGCATCAGGGCCATATCGACGCCGAGTTCCGCGCGGGCATCGGCAACCGCGTCTTCGGCTGCGACGACTGTCTCGCCGTCTGCCCCTGGAACAAGTTCGCCGAAGCCTCGCACGAGACGCGCCTGGCGCTGAAGGGCGAGCTCGATGCGTTGCCGCTGGCCGACCTCGCCGCACTTGATGACGCCGCCTTCCGGACGCTGTTCACGGGGACGCCGGTCAAGCGCACCGGCCGCGACCGCTTCATCCGCAATGTCTTGATCGCAATCGGCAACAGCGATGATCCGGCACTGGCCGCAAGCGCCGAAGCCCTGCTCGACGATCCCTCGCCCCTGGTTAGGGCGATGGCGGCCTGGGCACTTTGGCAGCTCATGCCCAGCCGCGCTGCTGAACTCGCGCCGGCACGCCTCGCGCGGGAAACCGACCCCGAGGTCAGGGCCGAATGGGCTCAGCCTTCTCCGAACCAACTGGAACCTGCATGAAGCTCGTCATCTTCGGCCTCGGCTATTCCGCCGGGTTCTTCGCGCGCGCCGCTCTGGCGAAAGGCTGGGAGGTCACCGGCACGGTGCGCTCGGCCGAGAAGGCCGGTGAGCTCAGCAAGCAAGGGCTGCATACGCTGGTCTTCGGCGGCTTTGCGGTGTCGACGCCCCTGGCAAAGCTCGTCGCGGATGCAGACGCGGTACTGGTCTCGGCCCAGCCCGACGAAAACGGCGATCCGGTGCTCGGCGCGCTCGCCGACAAGCTCGCGGCGGCCGAGAAGCTTGGCTGGATCGGCTATCTCTCGACCATCGGCGTCTATGGCGACCATGGCGGCGCCTGGATCGACGAGGAGGCTGAATGCCGTCCGACCAGCAAGCGCTCGCGGCAGCGGCTGGAGATCGAGCAGGACTGGCTCGCCTTCGGCGAACGCAGCGGCAAACCGGTCCGGATCTTCCGCCTCTCCGGCATCTACGGCCCCGGCCGCAATCCCATCACCAAATTGCGGGGCGGCACCGCCAACCGGCTGATCAAACCCGGTCAGGTCTTCAACCGCATCCATGTCGACGACATCGCCGGCGTGCTGATGGCCTCGATCGAGGCGCCGCGCGCCGGCGCGATCTACAACGTCACCGATGACGAGCCGGCGCCGCCGCAGGATGTCGTCAGCTTCGCGGCGGAGGTCACCGGGCTCACCCCGCCGCCGGAAACCCCGTTCGACCCGGCAAAGCTTTCACCGATGGCAGCGAGCTTCTACGGCGAGAACAAGCGGGTCTCGAACGCACTGGTGAAGCGCGAGCTCGGCTATACCTTCCGCTATCCGGACTACCGGCAGGCGCTGCGCGACCTCGCCGCCGCGGGCGAGTGATCGCGCTCAGGCGGCGTAACGTCCGGCGTCGCCGTCGAGATAGTCGAGATAGCGCCGGTCGATCGCGGAAACCGGGAGGATGACGAGGATATCGGTGGTGCCGAACTGCTTGTCGATTACCGCACCGGAGCCGAAGCGGGCACCCAGGCGCAGATAGCCCTTCACCAGCGGCGGCAGGCATTTCAGCGCGAGCTTGGCATCGACCATGCCGGCTGGCAGCCGGTCCATCGCCACATGCCGCTGCGGCTGGGCCACGACGCGCCATTCGCCCTGGGCGGTGGCGTGGTGGTGGATGAAGCTCAAGGGCAGCGCCAGCAAGTCGGGATCGATACCGTCGAAGCTGGCGCAGCCGAACATCGCGTCGATCCGGTGATGCCGGCAATAGGCCCAGATGCCGTGCCAGAGCAGCTCGACCGTCTTCTTGGTGCGGTAGGGCTTCAGCACGCAGGAACGGCCGAGCTCCAGGAAGCGCAGATCGGGGTGGCGCGCCAGCAGCGGGGCAATGTCGAATTCGGACTGGGTATAGAAACCGCCGAGCTTGGCCACGGCCTGCTCGCGCATCAGCCGGTAGGTGCCGACGACCTTCGGCTTGATCCCGCCGAAACGGCCGCGTGCGGCATGATCTATGACGAGGAGATGATCGCAGACGGCGTCGAAGCGGTCGGCATCGCGGCGGAACATGCGCGAGATGACATCGGGCTTGGCCGACATCTCCTGATAGAAGACGCGGTAGCGCAGGCGCTGCGCCCTCCAGATCTCGCGTGGGCCACGGGCCAGCCTGACCTCGAGCGTGCCGGAGCGGCCGAGCGTGCCCGACAGGGCATCCGGCCCGGGGAAAGCGAAGCCGCCGAGCTGCTTGCCGGCCGCCAGCAGATTGGATGGCGAGAAGCGCTGCAACAGGGCCTGGCCGACCAGCTTCTGCTTTGCCGGCTGACGGAAACCCTCGAAAACATCGCGCGTCATAGACGGTCTGGCCTCTGCGATCTCGGATCGGCGCATGACAGCTCTGCGCCGACCGTCTTACGGGATCGCGACAAAACTACGTCAGTGCGATGACGAAGCCAACCGCCTGTGGATCGAAGCGCGGCTCAGGCCGACAGAATTTCGGCCGTTTGCTGCTGCGAAAGCCGATCGATCCAGCCGCGCAAGTGCTCTCGCGAGAGCGGCTTAGCCAGGCAATCATCCATGCCCGCGGCGAGCGCCTCGCGCCGGTCCTCCGCCGCCGTATTGGCGGTGACTGCAACGATCGGCAGCCGATCCAGGCCAAGCGCCTTCTCGGCCGCGCGGATTCTTCGGGCGACGGACAGCCCGTCCAGCACCGGCATACGGACATCGAGCAAGGCGAGATCGAACTCTTGCGACCGGCCGGAACGCGCCTCCTCGATCAGGCGGATGGCCTCGCCGCCATCACGCGCCCAGATCGCAATGCAGCCAAACCGCTCCAGGGTGCGGGTCAGCAGCAGCGCATTGATCTCGTTGTCTTCGGCGACGAGGACCCGCAGACCGGAGACAGGCTGTTCTGCCGACGCGCCTCCGACGGGCGTTGCCTCGGCTGCGTGCTGCAACCGCTCGACCGGGTCGAGCCGCACCTGCAGCGAACGCGCCCGAACCGGCTTGACGAGGAAGCCGCTGAAGCCGGCAGCATAAGGCGAGCCGAAGCTTCGGCGCTCGGCCGGCGCCAGCATGATCACGATATCGGCGACGCCGGCGCGACGCGCCGCAGCTGCCACCGCCTCGACCTCACCGCCCGGAAGATTGCGGTCGACCAGCACGGCGGACAGGGCCGAATCGCCGGCGAGCGCCGCCAGGGCCTGTGCGTGATCGCCGACCCGCAGAACCTGCGCACCCTTCCGTTCGAGGCAGGCGGCAATGTGGGGTCCACTGAACGGCGCCGACGACGCCACGAGGATGCGCCGACCTTGCCAATTCGGTGATGCTGGCGGCTCGATTTCGGCTGTGCCGGCTCGCAATGGCAGGGCCAGCCGGAACAATGCGCCGCCATCGGCGCGATTACCGGCTTCGATCTCACCGTCCATGGCGCGGGCGAGCCGACGTGCGATGGCGAGGCCGAGACCGGTGCCGGCCTGGTCGCGATGGCCGGCCATGCCGCCCTGCTCGAACTCCTCGAAGATCGTCGCCAGACGCTCGGCCGGAATGCCCGGCCCGGTATCGGCGATGGCGACGACGAACTGACCGGCGACAGCATCCACCTCGATGCCGACGCCGCCCGCTTGCGTGAACTTCACGGCATTGCCGACGAGATTGAGCAGGATCTGGCGCAGGCGCTCTGCATCGCCGACGAGCCGCCCCGGCAGGTCGAGCCCGAGTAAGGTGGAGATCTCGATGCCCTTGGCCTGGGCGCGCGGCGCCATCAGCTCGGTGACGTCCTCGATCAGCGCGGCGGGATCGAACGGCACGTCGGCGAGTTCGAGCTTGCCGGCCTCGACCTTGGCGAAATCGAGGATGTCGTCGACGAGCCCGAGCAGCGCCTCGCCCGAACTTCTGAGCGCCTTGACGTAGGTCGCCTGCTCCGGGTCGAGCCTGGTATCGCCGAGCAGGTCGGCCATCCCCAGGATGCCGTTGAGCGGAGTGCGGAATTCATGGCTTACGGTCGCCAGGAAGCGCGATTTGGCGGCGCTTGCCTCCTCGGCCCGGCTGCGCGCTTCCTCCAGTGCTGTTTCAGCTGCGATTCGCCCGCTGATCTCGCGGCCGACCCGCTGCAGCACGGTCTGCCCGGCAGCGACAGGGACGATCGTCTCGACCCAGGAGAGCCAGCGCTCGCCCTCTTGCGTCTCGATGCATTCGTCGACGACGCGAGCTCCCCCCGGCAGGACCTGCACTGGCCGAGCGCTGCGAACGCGCGGCTGCTCGACGCTGCCGATGGCTTCGATCTCGCTCTTGCCGATCAGCGCCGCATAGGCGGCGTTGGCGTAGATGATCCGGCCCTCGCTGCGGCGCACGATCAGATCGCCCTGCGCCTCGATCAGGCTACGATAGCGTTCCTCGCTGTCGGCAAGCACCCAGAGCCGGTCGCTCAGCTTCTCGACATCGGCCGTCAGCGCCCTCGCCTGCCGGGTCACCTGCCGACGCTCCTGCAGCAGCCGGACCGCGACGATGGCACAGGCGATCGCCGCGGCGATGGCGGTGCCGGTCAACAGGATGAGAGAGGGCGGCAACTCGATCATGCCATCCCATCTATCACGCTCCCTCTTGAGAAAGGGTTCGCCCTACCGGCGAGGATGCCGGATGGTTTGAATGGTTTCGTTAACCTTTCATCAGGCGGCAGCCCTTCATCAGGCAGCCTGCGCTGCCTGATCGATCCGCGAGCGATAGGACAGCGCCTCGGCGAGATGGATGCGCCCGAGTTGATCTTCGCCGTCGAGATCGGCGAGCGTGCGGGCGACCTTGAGCACACGATGATAGCCGCGCGCCGTCAGCCGCATCGCCTCGGCGGCACTGCGCAGGAGCGCTAGCCCGGCTGCATCCGGCCGCGCCACCTCGTCGAGCAATGCGGATGGGCAGCGGGCATTGGTCGTGCCGCCCGGCAGGCCGAGTGCCGCATAACGCGCCGATTGACGGGTACGGGCCGCAGCGACACGCGCGGCGACCTCAACCGAGCCCTCTGCCGCGGCCGGCAGGATGAGGTCGGCCGCCGTCAGCGCCGGCACGTCGATGGTGATGTCGATCCGGTCGAGCATCGGGCCGGAGATCCTGGCCTGATAGCCCGCCATGCAGCGCTCGTTCGGCTGGCGGCGGCAGGCATAGCCCGGCTCCGTCGCCTTGCCGCAGCGGCACGGGTTCATCGCGGCGATGAGCTGGAACTTCGCGGGATAGACGGTGCGATGATTGGCGCGCGAGATCAGCACCTCGCCGGTCTCCATCGGCTGGCGCAGTGCATCGAGAGCCTGCGCCTGGAACTCCGGCAACTCGTCGAGGAAGAGCACGCCGTGATGGGCGAGCGAGATCTCGCCCGGCTTCGCCTGCAGGCCGCCGCCGACCAGCGCCGCCATCGAGGCCGAATGATGCGGCGCGCGGAAAGGGCGCCGGTCGGTCAGTTCGCCGTCGGCGAGATGACCGGCGACCGAGAGCACCATCGAGACTTCCAGCAGCTCGCGCGGGTCGAGCGGCGGCAGGATCGAGGGTAGACGACTCGCCAGCATCGATTTTCCGGCGCCGGGCGGCCCGTTCATCAGGAGGTTGTGGCCACCGGCGGCGGCGATCTCGAGCACCCGCTTGGCACTCTCCTGGCCCTTGATGTCGCGCAGATCCGGCAGCGGCCCGCTCTGGCGGGCAACGGCGGGCTCGGGCCGCGCCATCACCTGCGTACCCTTGAAATGGTTGGCGAGCTGGATCAGCGAGCGGGGCGCGAGGATGTCGAGATCACGTGCCGCCCAGGCTGCTTCCGGTCCGCTCGCCGCCGGGCAGATCAGCCCCTGCCCTCGGCCATAGGCCGCGATCGCTGCCGGCAGCACGCCTGCGACCGGCGTGATCGAGCCGTCGAGGGCGAGCTCGCCGAGCACGGTGTAGCCGGCGAGCGCGTCGGCCGGGATCGCGCCGATCGCCGCCATCACGCCGAGCGCGATCGGCAGGTCATAATGGCTGCCTTCCTTGGGCAGGTCGGCTGGGGCGAGGTTGACGGTGATGCGCTTGGCCGGCAACGCCAGCCCGGAGGCGATCAGCGCGGCGCGGACCCGTTCCTTGCTCTCGCCGACCGCCTTGTCGGGCAAGCCGACCAGGATAAAGGCGACGCCACCCGGCGTGACCTGGACCTGGACGTCGACGGCGCGCGCCTCGATGCCCTCGAACGCTACCGTCGCGACCCGCGTCACCATGCAAGCGCACCCCAACCCCGCGTGCTGACGCTAACGGAAGCGCGTCAGGGTTGCAAGAACATATCAGGAACTTTCATAGGAGATAATGAAACTGGTGGGCTGCCTTTGATGGCGCCGAATCGGCGCCGTTGTCGCCCGTGCTCGGGCGCGAGACGCTTCACCGTCGCGTGACGATGCCGATCTGAGGCTTGGGCGCCGCGCCGAGCCAAAGCAGCAGGAAACCCAGCAGCAACCCGGCCGCGGCTGTCGGCACCTGCAGCACATGGACCAGCACCGGATCCCAGAGCATGGGATGGAGATTGCGCTCGACGGCGGGCTGCAACAGTCGGAAGCGCTCGCCGAAGACGGTCAGCAAGGTCTCGCCGAGCGGTGTAAAGCGCAGGAACGAATTGGCGATCGAGCGCGCCCCGTCGGTGAGCAGCGCGACGAAGCCGCCCGCGACAAGGAGATAACCCAGCATCCTGACGAGAAAGCGCAATTCGTCCCCCGATCTCCGCGACGACCGGCCCGACGCGGCCCTTTTGAGCCGCCTCACGCCGAGGAACCCGGATGTGTCCCCTGCCCTCCGATATTGCAACGACAAAGGACAATTGCGTGCAACCCTGTGCGGCTTCGGCTTTAGGCCTTGAAAGTCGCGCGCATGGACGCCATAAGCAGCGCGCCGGACAGGTGGCCGAGTGGTTGAAGGCGCACGCCTGGAAAGTGTGTATACGGGAAACCGTATCGCGGGTTCGAATCCCGCCCTGTCCGCCAGCTAGCTTCCTAGCTTCAGCCCTCAGCGCAGAACCGCTCGAAATGGCCGGTGCTTTCGGGTCTTGGACGCGTTGCGCCGTTCTCCGTTTCGCGCCGGCCGAGAAAATCTTTGCGTCCTGAGGGCTGATTCTCGGCTCAGCCTTGCGTTACTGCGGTTCCCCGCGACAACCGCAGTGGTCGAGTTTTCGTCGCGAATTGGCCCATAGCCGACTCCTCCAACGTCCGGTCCTGGCGCATTTGAGCTGCCTGTCCCGTGGTGACCAAGGCTCCAAATCAATCCGTGAAGACGACCGCCTTCTTGCCGTTAAGCAAGACGCGATCCTCCAGATGATAGCGCACCGCCCGCGCCAGCACGCGCCGCTCGATGTCGCGGCCCTTGCGGACGAGATCGTCCGGCGTGTCGCGATGGCTGATGCGCTCGACGTCCTGCTCGATGATCGGCCCTTCGTCGAGATCGGAGGTGACGTAATGCGCGGTCGCGCCGATCAGCTTCACCCCGCGCTCATGCGCCTGGTGATAGGGCTTGGCGCCCTTGAAGCCGGGCAGGAACGAGTGGTGGATGTTGATGCAGCGGCCCGCCAGCTTGGCGGACAGGCCGTCGGACAGGACCTGCATATAGCGGGCGAGCACGACGAGATCGCTGCCGGTCTCCTGGATCAGGCGCCAGAGCTCGGCCTCCTGCTCCATCTTGGTCTGCCGGTTGACCGGCATGTGATGGAAGGGCAGATCACCGAGATCGGTCGAGGCGATGTGCTCGCGGGCATGGTTCGAGACGATCCCCGTGATCTCCATCGGCAGTTCGCCGATGCGCCAGCGATAGATCAGGTCGGCCAGGCAATGGTCAAATTTCGAGACCAGCAGCAGGACGCGCTTGCGGGCAGCGGCATCGCGCAGCGAGACGCTCATCTTGAAGCGCGCCGCCAACTCGTCGACGAGGCTACGGATCTCGGCGGCGCTGCGGGCACCCTCCAGCCGGTCGAACACCACCCGCATGAAGAAGCGGCCGGTTTCGAGGTCGTCGAATTGCTGCGCGTCGCGGATGTTGCAGCCGGCTTTGGCGAGCAGGGTCGAGACGGCGGCGACGATGCCCGGCCGGTCAGGGCAGGACAGAGCAAGGATCATCGGAGAATCGGACATGTGACGGATCGGCCCGCTTGCGCGGGTCCCTGAACAATGAGGATCGGGAAAGGTCGAAGGAAGGGAGGGCGCGCGGCGCGCTGCCGTCAACCTCGGCCGCTGGCGTGGTCGATAGAGATCTGGCAGCCGAATTCGGCCGCGGAGGCGGCGAACCAGGACCAGAAGCTTCCCACCATGCTGCGCGCGACCATGATCTCGAACACGGACCCATCCGGCCCGTCAGCGAGCCGCCAGAGATGCACACCGATATGGGCGATGCTTGTCAAGGCGGTGTCGCCGACCGCGAAGGCGGCAGCATGCAGGTCGAGCATCACGCCTTTGGCCAGCACGTCACGGACCCGCGGGCCGGAGAGCCGCAGGGCAGCGCGCGCATCGCTCTGGTCGCTGACCGCGGCTTGGGCCGAGAGCACCTCCAGAAAGCCGCCAAAGCCGTCGCGCGTCTCCGTGCGCAGCAGCCACTGGTCGGGGCCGGACCAGATCACGTCATGCGCGGCATTCGAGACGATCCTCGGCGTCGACGGCAGGGCGATGCCCAGCTGCCCCTCTACGACCTGCGACGCAGCTGCTGCCCTGCCTGGCGCAGCGATCAGCGTCGCCAGGCCGAAGCCGTCGAGCAGGCTCGCGGTGACGCCAGCCGCTCCGGCCGCGCCGATCTGCCCGGCCTGCGCGATGCCGGCCCAGGCGGCGCGCGGCGCCCATGAACGCGCTGTCTCAGCCATGGAGGCGGGCTCCTTCGGGATCGACGAAGACGGGTGAGCAGATCTCGACGACGACGTCGCCATTGCGAACCGGGTCATAGGCACGGACGCGCTCGCCGATGCGGGCGGCGCCGCCCTTGATCAGGCCGAGCCCCATCCAGTGGTTCAGGTGCGGCGAGTAGGCGACCGAAGTCATGTAGCCCTCGTCATGCTCCATCGCCGCCGGCTTGCCGATGCCGATGAAATGCGCGCCGGCACGCAGGCGCTGGGAGGGATCGACAGGCTTGAAGCCGACGAAGGAGGGCCGGTCCTGCTCGACCAGGGCCTGCCGGCCCGCCATCAGCCGGCCGACGAAATCCTTCTTCGACGACATCATCTTGCTTAAGGCCAGGTCGCGCGCCGTGGTCTGGCCGTTGAGCTCGTTGCCGGCGACATGGCCCTTCTCGATGCGCATCACGCCGAGCGCCTCGGTGCCATAGGGCGTGATGCCGAAGGGCGCGCCGGCCTGCATCAGCGCCCGTACCATCGCGTCACCATAGTCGGCAGGAATCGCCAGCTCATAGGCGAGCTCGCCCGAGAAGGAGATGCGGAAGAGCCGCGCCGGGATGCCGCCGCCGACCGTGACGGAACGTGCCGCGAGATAGGGGAAGGCCTCGTTCGAGAGATCATGCTCGGGGTCGATGACACCTAGCAGGGTCTCGCGCGCCTTTGGCCCGGCGATCGCGACCTGCGCCCATTGTTCGGAGACCGAGACCATGCGGACATCGAGCTCTGGCCACAGCACCTGATGGCAGAATTCGAGATGCTGCATCACCTTGCCGGCATTGGCGGTGGTGGTGGTCATCAGGAAATGCGTCTCGCCGAGGCGCGAGGTGGTGCCGTCGTCCATGACGAAGCCGTCCTCGCGCAGCATCAGCCCGTAGCGGGCCTTGCCGACCGGGAGCGCCTTCCAGCCGTTGATGTAGACCCGCTCCAGGAATTCGGCGGCGTCAGCGCCCTGGATGTCGATCTTGCCGAGCGTCGAGACATCGCAGAGGCCGACACCGGCACGCACCGCCTTGACCTCGCGGTTGACCGTCGTCAGCCAGTCGGCCTCGCCGGGCTTCGGATAGTACTGCGCCCGCAGCCATGGCCCGGTCTCGACGAAGACGGCGCCTTGCTCCTTCGACCAGTCATGCGTCGGCGCGAGCCGGATCGGCCTGAAGTCCTTGCCGCGATGATGGCCGGTAAGCGCGCCGATCGCGACCGGCGTATAGGGCGGGCGGAAGGTGGTGGTGCCGGTCTGTGGGATCGTCCGGCCGGTCTGCTCGGCCATGATCGCGAGGCCGGAGAGATTCGAGGTCTTGCCCTGGTCGGTCGCCATGCCGAGCGTGGTGTAGCGCTTGAGATGCTCCACCGGCCGGAAGCCCTCGCGGGCGGCGAGCTCGACATCCTTGTCGGTGACGTCGTTCTGGTAGTCGACGAAGGCTTTTCCCTTGCCGCCGCTTACCCGCCAGACCGGTGAAAGTCCGTTGGTTTCGGGATCAGTCTCCAGGGTCGGTTCGACCGATTTGGCGGCCAATCCAGCCTCGACGGCTGCCTCGCTCCCCAGCCTCGCGCCGTCCTCCAGCGCCTGCGCCAGCGTGAAGCGCCCGGCGGCGCTGCCGGCGACCGCAAGTCCCGCAGGAACGGTGCCCGGCACGAAGCATTGCAGACCATCGTCCCAGGCCGGCTTGCCGTTCTGGTGCGAGGTCAGGTGCAGCGTCGGGTTCCAGCCATTGGAGACGGCGAGCAGGTCGCAGGACAACTCGCTCACCGCGCCCGAGGCGTCGCGGACCGTGACGCCGTTGAGCTGCCGCCCGCCATGCGCGGCCATCACGGCGCCGCCAGCGAAGAGCCGTGCACCGAGCTTGTCGGCGAGCGCCTTGCGCGCCGGATCGGCGGGGCGGGAATCGACGATCGCGGCGACCTTGCCGCCGGCGGCGGCGATGTCGCGCGCCGTCGTCCAGCCATCGTCGCCTGCGGTGAAGAGCACGGTTTCTCGCCCGGGCAGGACGCCATGGCGATTGACATAAGAGCGCACCGCGCCGGCCAGCATCACGCCCGGCCGGTCATTGCCCGCGAAGACGATCGGCCGCTCCAGCGCGCCGGCAGCGAGGATCGCCCGCTTGGCCTGGATGCGCCAGCCGCGCTGACGCGGCTGATACGCCGGCGGCTGCGGCAGGTGGTCGGCGACCCGCTCGACCGCGCCGTAGATGCCGTGGTCATAGAGGCCGAACACGGTGGTGCGCGGCATGATCCGCACCTCCGGCAAGCTTTCGAGTTCGGCCAGCGTCGCGGCGAGCCATTCCGAGGCCGGCTTGCCGCCGATCTCGCGCTTTTCCGCCAGGAGCCGGCCACCGAGCCGGAAATCCTCGTCGCAGAGGATGACGCGGGCGCCGCTGCGCCCGGCCGCCAGCGCGGCGGCGAGGCCGGCCGGTCCGCCGCCGATCACCAGCAGGTCGCAGAAGGCGAAGGCCTTCTCGTAATGGTCCGGATCTTCCGCTCCGGCGGCGCGGCCGAGGCCGGCGGCGCGCCGGATCAGCGGCTCGTAGAGTTTCTCCCAGAACGCGGCCGGCCACATGAAGGTCTTGTAGTAGAAGCCGGCGACCAGGGCCGGCGAGACCAGCCCGTTGATCGAGAGCAGATCGAAGGCGAGCGAAGGCCAGCGGTTCTGGCTCGCGGCGGTGAGCCCGCCGAACAATTCGACGACGGTCGCGCGGGTGTTGGGCTCCCGCCGCGCGCCGGAACGCAATTCGACCAGCGCATTCGGCTCCTCCGGCCCGGCCGAGAGGACGCCGCGCGGGCGGTGATATTTGAAGGAGCGGCCGACAAGGCGCACGCCGTTGGCGAGCAGCGCCGAGGCCAGCGTGTCGCCGGCATAGCCGCGATAGGAGGCGCCGTCGAAGCTGAAATCCAGCGGATGGCCGCGGTCGATCAGGCCGCCGGAGGCGAGGCGGAAAGGCTGGGTGCTCATGCCATCGCTCCCGCCTTGCGCGCCTTGGCCGGCTCGACCGCGGTGATCGCATGGTTGCGGGTGTCGCGGGTCACCACCAGCCAGGCGTGGCAGCCGGCACCGTGATACCAGAGCTCGCGATGGGTGCCGGCCGGATTGTCGCGCTGGTAGACATAATCGGCCATCGCGGCTTCGCTCGCAGCCATGCCCTCGGGGCGCTGCAGATCGGCGGCGCCGAGATAGCTGAATTCCTGGGCGTCGCGCGCGCCGCAATGGGGACAGGTGATGCGCATGGCTCAGGCTTCCACGATCTTCAGGACGCGATGCGCCACCACCGTCATGCTCGCCCTTGTGGCGAGCATCCACGTCTTGAACACAACCTTCGACCAGCGAAGACGTGGATGGTCGGGACAAGCCCGACCATGACGGGAATGGGGAGCGCGGCTTGTCATCTCAATGCAGGTTCGGCTGGGCGCCGGCACCCTTTTCGTCGATCACGCGCCCGGTGGCGAAGCGGTCGAGCCGATAAGCGGTGGCGACGGGATGCGGCTGGCCCGTCGCGATCAGGTGGGCGAAGCAGAAGCCGGAGGCCGGCGTCGCCTTGAAGCCGCCATAACACCAGCCGGCATTGAGATAGAGCCCGTCGACCGGCGTCGTATCGATGATCGGCGAGCCGTCCATCGACATGTCCATGACGCCGCCCCAATGGCGAAGCATGCGCACCCGGCCGAGGCCAGGCCACAGCGCCATCGCCGATTCCATCACATCCTCGATCACCGGCAGGTTGCCGCGCTGGGCGTAGGAATTGTAGCCGTCGATGTCGCCGCCGAAGACGAGGCCGCCTTTGTCGGACTGGCTGATGTAGAAATGCCCGGCACCGTAGGTGACGACGCAGTCGATGAGCGGCTTCAGCCCCTCCGAGACGAAGGCCTGCAGGACATGGGTCTCGATCGGCAGGCGCATCCCCGCCATTGCCGCGACCCGCGAGGAATTGCCGGCGACCGCCATGGCGATCTTCTTCGCCCGGATCGGCCCGCGCGAGGTTTCGACGCCGATGGCGCGCCCGCCGGACATGGTGATGCCGGTGACCTCGCAATTCTGGATCATGTCTACGCCGCGGCTGTCGGCCGCGCGGGCAAAACCCCAGGCGACGGCGTCGTGCCGGGCCGAACCGCCGCGGCGCTGCAGCAGCCCGCCCTGGATCGGGAACCGCGCATTGTCGAAATCGAGATAGGGCAGCATCGCCCGGACCTGCTCGGTGCCCAGCAGTTCGGCATCGACGCCGGCGAGCCGCATCGCATTGCCGCGCCGGGCGAAGGCGTCGCGCTGGGCATCGGAATGGTAGAGGTTCAAGACGCCGCGCTGGCTGACCATGGCGTTGTAGTTCAGGTCCTGCTCCAGCCCCTCCCAGAGCTTCATCGAGAGCTCGTAGAACGGGGTGTTGCCCGGCAGCAGGTAGTTCGAGCGGATGATCGTGGTGTTGCGCCCGACATTGCCGGAGCCGAGATAGCCCTTCTCCAGTACCGCGACATTGGTGATGCGATGCCGGCTGGCGAGGTAATGCGCCGTCGCCAGGCCATGGCCGCCGCCGCCGATGATGATGACGTCGTATTCGGGCTTCGGCGCAGGATCGCGCCAGGCCGGCGTCCAGCCCTTGTGGCCCTGCAGGGTCTGCGACAGCAGCGAGAAGATGGAATAGCGCATCGACGGGTCCGGGCGGTCTTGTCATCAGGAGATTGACCGACATAGGCTCGCCGACATGCTTGTTAGCGACACAGGATTGTCTGATTGCGACGATAGCGCGCCGACCCATGTCGGCTTCCTGCTGATCCCTGACTTCGCGCTATTGCCCTACGCTTCGGCGATCGAGCCGCTGCGCGCCGCCAACCGGCTCTCGGGTCGGCGCCTCTATCGCTGGAGCCATGTCTCGATCGACGGCGCCGCGGCCTCTGCCTCGAATGGCGTCGCCATCGCCGCCGATGCCAGCGTCGGCGCCGATCTCAGGCTCGACTATCTCTTCGTCTGCGCCGGCGGTAATCCGGCGCTGTTCCATCACCAGCCTACCTTCGCCTGGCTGCGCCAGCTCGCGCGGCGCGGAGTCAAGATCGGCGGCGTCTCCGGCGGTCCCTATCTGCTGGCGCGCGCCAACCTGCTCTCCGGCTATCGCTTCACCATCCACTGGGAGCACGCACCGGCCTTCCTCGAGGAATATCCCGATCTCGACCTGAGGCGCTCGCTCTACGAGATCGATCGCGACCGGCTGACCTGCAGCGGTGGCACTGCGCCGCTCGACATGCTGCACGGGGTGATCGCGCGCGAGCATGGCAGCGAGCTCGCGCTCGCCGTCAGCGAATGGTTCCTGCAGACCCATGTCCGGGAAGGGGCGGGGCCGCAGCGCATGCCGCTTCGCGAGCGGCTCGGCATCGCCCATGCGCCCTTGCTGCGCGTGATCGCCCGGATGGAGCAGACCATCGAGACCCCTGAGCCGCGGGAGGAGCTCGCTCGCCTCGCCAATGTCTCGCTGCGCCAGCTCGAACGCCTGTTCCGCCAGCATCTCGGCCGTTCGCTCGGCGAGCACTATCTGGGCCTGAGGCTCGATCGGGCGCGCGACCTCTTGCGCCAGACCAGCCTCTCGATCCTGGAGACGGCGCTCGCCTGCGGCTTCGCCAGCGCCAGCCATTTCTCGCGCAGCTATCGCGAACGCTTCGGCCACCCACCGCGGGCCGAGCGATTGCAGGAGGCCCGTCCGGCTCGACGCTGAGAGTCAAGAAAGTGTCGCACTGCGTCAAATCTGTGCGCCGATCCGCCGGAAGCTAGGGCTTCATAATAAGACAAGGGGATCGCGACCGATGAAACGATTGACCGCCCTGGCGTTTGCACTCGCCGCCACGTTTGCCGCCGTGCCGGCTTTCGCTCAGGACACGCTCGCCAAGATCAAGGAAAAGGGTGTCCTCACTGTCGGCGTCAAGAACGACTACAAGCCCTGGGGCTTCCTCGATCCGTCAGGCAAGATCGTCGGCCTCGAAATCGATCTCGCCCAGGAGGTCGCGAGCAAGATCGGCGTGAAGCTCGAGATGGTGCCGGTGATCGCCGCCAACCGCATCGAGTTCCTGCGCCAGGGCCGCATCGACATGATCCTGGCGACGCTCGGCGACACGCAGGACCGGCGCAAGCAGATCGGCATGATCGAGCCGAACTACTACGCCGGCGCCACCAATGTGCTCGCGCCCAAGAGCGCCGGCCTGAAGAAGTGGGAAGACCTAAAGGGCCGCAAGGTCTGCGCCGTGCAGGGCGCCTATTACAACCGCCGCGTCTCGCAGATCTATGCGCCGGAGATGGTGGTGTTCCCCTCGGTGCCCGACGCGCTCAACGCGCTGCAGGGCAACAACTGCGTCGCCTTCCTGTTCGACGACACGCTGATCGTTTCGACGCTGTCGGGCGGCGACCCGAAATGGGCGAATTACGAGATGCCGCTGACCTCGGAGGACCCGCAGCTCTGGGCGATCGGCGTGCGCCTGGATGATCTCGACGGCGCCTTTGGCAAGCTGGTCAAGGACATGTCGGTCGACTGGCACAAGAGCGGCAAGCTGCTGGCGCTCGAGACCAAATGGGGCATCAAGCAGAGCCCCTATCTGATCGAGACCAACAAGAAGCTGAAGGGCGGCTCGTAGCTGCGGCGCGTCATTCTCGGGCTTGCCCCGAGAATCTCATGACCAGAGTTTTCTGGTTTCCGGGATGGTCGGGCCAAGCCCGACCATGACGCTCCAAGTCATCCCGAGATGTCGGACATGATCGCCGCATTCTTCGAGCGCCTGAACGATACTCACGGCCTCAATTTCTCGATCTTCTATGATGCCTTCGACCGCTCGCGCTTCCTGACCGGGCTGTGGACGACAAGCTATATCTGCGTCGTCTCCATCCTGGCCTCGCTCGCGATCGGTTTGCTCGGCGTCTGGATCGCCGGCAGCCAGTCGCGGCTCGGCCGGCTCCTGGTGCGGGGTTACGTTCAGTTCTTCCGCAACACGCCGCCTTTGGTGCAGCTCTCCTTCTTCTATTTCGCGGTCGGCGGAATGCTGCCAACCGTCTCGGACGGTTTTGGCGGGCAGTCGCCGCTCGTCAGCGGCACCGGCTGGGCGATCATCGCCTTCTCGCTCTTCGCCGGCGCCTTCAACGTCGAGATATTCCGCGCCGGCATCGAGGCGGTGCCGGAGACGATGGTCGAGGCGGCGGAATCGCTCGGCTACACCCGCTTTCAGCTCTGGCGCCAGATCGTGCTGCCGCTCGCCTTCCGCATCTGCCTGCCGGCGCTCAACAACAACCTCGTCAACCTCGTGAAGACCACGACGCTCGCCTACGCCATCGGCGTGCCCGAATTGCTCTATGCGGCGTCGCAGATCTGGTCCGAGGTCTTCAACGTCCGCGAGATGATGAACGTGCTGCTCGTCGTCTATGTGCTGCTCGTCGCGGTGCTGGTCTGGGTGATGCACCGTTGGGAGCGGGCCATGCGCATTCCCGGTTACATGCCATGAAGACCGCCGCAACCGATCTCCCGGTCCTGAAGCCGTTCCGCGCCCCATCGATCGCGCCGAGCGGGCTCGCCGCGCCAGCTTTGCTCAGCGCTGGCCTCGTCGCCGGCGTCGTCATCGTCTTCGCTGCCTCGCTCGCGGTGGCGCAGGCGGCGGCTCCTGCCGCGCGCGATGGCGCAGTCACCATCCTCTTGCGCTGGGCGCCGCTGATCTTCCAGGGCTTCCTGTTCAACCTCTTGATCAGCGTGCTCTCCATGGCGCTCGGCACCGCGGTCGGCGTGCTCTTCGGCATCGGCCAGGTCTCGCCTTCGGCCGCTTTGCGCCAGCCGTCATGGGCGGCGACGCAGTTCTTCCGCAACGCGCCCTGGCTCGTGCTGCTGTTCTACGCGATGTTCCTCCTGCCCTTCGAGATCAGGCTCGGGCCGGTCAGCATCGCCTTTCCGGCCTGGGTCAAGGCAATCATCGGCCTTGCGCTGCCGGTCGCGGCCAATGTCTCGGAGATCGTGCGCGGCGGCATCCGCTCGATTCCGTCGGGCCAGTGGGAATCGGCCGAGGCGCTCGCCTTCACCCGCCGCCAGACGATGTGGATGATCATCCTGCCGCAGGCGATCAAGCGCATGCTGCCGCCCTGGATGAACCTCTACGCCATCCTGACCATGGCGACGACGCTGATCTCGGTGGTCGGCATCCAGGACGGGCTCACCATAACCCGCGCCGCCCTCGTCGCCGAGAGCCGGCCCGAGCTGATGCTGCCGATGTACCTGCTGCTGCTGATGATGTTCTTCGCCTACTGCTACCCGATCGCGCGCCTGACCATGGCGCTCGAGCGCCGCTTCAACGTGAAGGGATGACCATGGCTGCCAAGCATGAACTCGGCGAGCCGGTCGTCGTCGTCGAGGGCGTCGAGAAGGCCTTCGGCGCCTTCGTCGTGCTCAAGGATGTCAGCCTCACCATCCGCCGCGGCGAGACCGTCTGCATCATCGGCCCGTCCGGCTCCGGCAAGTCGACGCTGCTGCGCTGCATCAACGCGCTGGTGCCGATCAGCCAGGGCTCGATCACTGTGGCCGGCCGCCAGGTCAACGACCCTGCGTTGGACAAGCTGGCGCTGCGCCGCGACGTCGGCATCGTCTTCCAGCAATACAATCTCTTCCCGCACAAGACGGCGCTGCAGAACGTGATGATGGCGCCGATCCATGTGCTGAAGCAGGACCCTGCCGAAGTCGGGGAGCGGGCGAGGCGCCTGCTTGCCAAGGTCGGCCTGTCGCACAAGCACGACGCCTATCCGGGTGAGCTCTCCGGCGGCCAGCAGCAGCGCGTCGCCATCGCGCGTTCGCTGGCGATGAACCCGAAGGTCATGCTCTTCGACGAGGTCACCGCCGCGCTCGATCCCGAGACCAAGAAGGAGGTGCTCGTCACCATCCGCGATCTCGCGGCCGAGGGCATGACCTGCATCCTCGTCACCCATGAGATGGGTTTTGCGCGCGAGGTTGCCGATCACGTCTATTTCACCGATGGCGGCGTCATCGTCGAGCATGCAGCCCCGGCCGAATTCTTCGGCGCGCCGCGCGAGGCGCGCACCCGCGCCTTCCTCGAACAGGTGCTCTGAGCCGACAAGGCCTGCGGCCGGGATGTCGCGTCCCGGCCGGTCGATGTCGCAAACCGGCCGGCTCCGCCAGGCGTCGGCGCCAAGAATGAACCCAGTCATTCGAAAGCGCAGCCCATGACCGTCCCGGCCTCCGATCCCAAATCCGTCACCGGCAAGCCGCTCGCCATCGCCGAGAGTGTCGATGTCCTCGTCGTAGGCGGCGGTCCCGCCGGTCTGGAGGCCGCGATCGGCGCCGCCGCCCGCGGCCTCAATGTGCTGCTGGTCGACGAGAACCCGGTCCCGTTCAGGGCGATGGGCGACGATGTCCCGCTGCATTTCGGCCAGGGCATGGCGGCCAGCGCCCGCAACCGTAACGCCATGATGGAGGCCTTCGTCGCCTCCGAGCCGCGGATCGCCGAGGCGTTCGAGGCCGGCGTCGATCTCCGCCTCGGCACGGCCTGCTGGGGGCTCTACGCCAACGGCCCGGCGCTCGGCTGGATGCCGGGCCTCGTCGCCGGCCTCGCCGGCGAGGAGAGCAGCATTCTCGTCCAGGCACAGCACGTCATCCTTGCCTGCGGGCGCCGCGACATGGGCCTCGGCTTCCCGGGCTGGGAGAAACCCGGCGTGATGGGCGCCACCGCCGCGCTCAACCTGGCGACTCGCTATGACGCCTTCGGCCCGCGCAAGGCCGTGATCCTCGGTTCGAGCACCGAGGCGCTGACCACCGCGCTCGCTTTGCGCGACGCTGGTGTCACCATCGCCGCCATCGTCGAGCAGGCGGCCGAGCCGATCGGCGACGCGGAACTGCTGGCGAAGCTCCGTGCGGCCGGCACCGAGATCCTGACCAGCCATGTCGTGCGCGAGGCGACCGGCCGCGACAGCGTCGAAGCGGCTCTGGTCGCGAGACTGGACGGGGGAGACCGGCCAGCCGGCGAAGAACGCGCCATCGCCAGCGACGGCATCGTGCTGGCGGTCGGCGCGACGCCAGTCATCGACCTGATCGATGCCGCCGGCTGCAAGGTCGCGTTCCAGGCCGAGCGCGGTGGCTACGCGCCCGTGCTCGACACGAGCCAGCGCACGAGCCTCGCCAATGTCTACGCCGTCGGCGACTGCGCCGGAATCTGGGCGAGCAAGACGCGCGACCGCACCATCGCCGAGGCGGAGGCCGCCCGCGCCGTCGCGGCACTCGGGGAAAACACTGCCAGCGAGGAAGCTGCAGCGCTGCCCGCGCCGGATTACGACATCTCCGCCTATCGCCTCGCCTGGGTCCGGGCCAGCGTCATCGAGGCACGCGCCGAGTTCCATGTCTGCCAATGCGAGGAGGTGACGGCGCGCGAGATCCTCGAAGTCCGTCCGCCGCGCTATCTCGACTGGCAGAATGAGCGCCGCAACGATCGCTCGCTCTCGGCGCTGCTGGGCGAGGGCCCGCCCAATCCCGATCAGGTCAAGCGCCTGACCCGCGCCGGCATGGGCCCCTGCCAGGGTCGCCGCTGCCGCGAGCAGGTCGCAGCCTTGCTGGCGCTCGGTGCGGCACAGCCGCTCTCGGCGATCCCGCTCGCCGGCTATCGCGCCCCTGTCAGGCCGATGCCGCTGGCGATGACCGCCCTTGTCCCCGAGGCGCCCGAACAGGCCGAGCACTGGGACACCTGGTTCGGCATGCACGCGCAATGGGTGCCGTTCTGGGAGGTGCCGGCGCGCTACAGCGTCGCGACGAACGACGCGACCGGTCCCGTCGCGAGCGAGTGAGGCCGAAAGCTATGAGCGAGATCAAGGGAGCTTCCGTCGTCATCGTCGGCGGCGGCGTCACCGGCCTCTCCGCCGGCTGGTGGCTGGCGCGCGACGGCGTCGACGTGCTGGTGCTGGAGAAGGGGCTGATCGGCTGGGAGGCCTCCGGCCGCAATGGCGGCGGCTGCTCGCACCACCACTCGCCGCTCTTCGCCGAGGAGCAGCGGCTCTGGCCGATCATGGATGAGCTGCTCGGCTATCCCACCGAGTTCAGGGGCGAGCGTGTTCGCCTCGCCGCGAGCGAGCAGCAGATGGCGCTCTATGGCCGCGCGCTGCGCAATGCCGCGCGGCAGGGCTTCGAATCCGAAATGCTCGACGTCAAGCAGGCGAAGGAACTCGTGCCGCTGGCGGGCGATACCGTCGTCGGCGGCTATCACTACAAGTTCGGCGGCCACGCTAACCCGCATCGCACGCTGCAGGGCTATGCCTGGGCGATGCAGGACCATGGCGGGCGCATCCTGCAGCACACCACCGTCACCGGCTTCCGCAGCGAGGGCGGCCGCGTCATCGCGGTCGAGACCGACCGCGGTTCGATCGGTTGCGAGAGCCTCGTGCTCGCCGCCGGCCCCCAGACCGGCCGGCTCTCCGCCATGCTCGGACAGGAGGTGCCGGTGCAGTCCGCCCGCTGCGAGATGATCGTGACCGAGCCGCTGCCGCTGATGCCGCTCGGCGGTGTCGACGGCTGCGGGCTTTACGGCCGCCAGACACTGCGCGGCAATCTCGCCTATGGCGGCGGGCCACATGAGTGGCTGGCGATGGCGGAGGAGGGCACGCCGGCGAAGCCCACCACGCCGCTGATGCTGCATATGGGCAAGCGCCTCGCGCAATTGCTGCCCAGGGCGGCGCACGCCCGCATCATCCGGTCCTGGGCCGGCGTGATCGAGAACACGCCGGATGGCCGCCCGGTGATCGACCGCCTAGCTTCGCAGGCAAACGTCGTGGTCGCGACGCTGTCGAGCGTCGGCTTCGGCCTGTCGCCCGCGAGTGGCCGGGCGATCCGCGATCTCGTCATCGACGGCGCCTGCGGCTTCGCCGACCTGTCGAGTTTCAAGCTGGCGCGTTTCGCCGAGCTGGAGCCGAACTGGCGCGAGCTCCAGGGCTGGCAAGTGACAGCCGCAACCGAGGCGCTGGCGGCGTAGAGGAGAGCGCGGGGAACCCTCTCCTGGAAGGAGAGGGCAGGGTGAGGTGTTGGCCATTCGACCAGCTCCGCGAGCGCTCACCGCGTGGTCAGGTTCAAGCCAACGATTCCGCTCCGAACACCTCACCCCTACCCCTCTCCTTCCAGGAGAGGGGATCCCGCGCTTGTCTCAGTTGAAGGGCTCGTTGACTTACAGCGCGATCGTCACATCCGAACGCGGCCGCGAGGAGCATGCGAGGATATAGCCTTGCGTCTCCTCCTCCGGCGTGATGCCGCCCTGGTGCTGCATCTCGACCGAGCCCTCGACGAGAGCGACCCGGCAGGTGCCGCACATCCCCGCGGTGCAGCCGCAGGGGATGATGATGGTCTGGCGCGTCGCAGCCTGCAGCAGCGTCTCGCCGGGCCGGGCGGTGAACTGCTTGTCGCCGAGCCTGACCGCGTAGCCCCCCGCCGGCACATCGACCGGTACCAGGGGTGGAGCCACAGGTGCGATCGCTCCGAAATGCTCGACATGGAAGTGGTCGCGCCCCCCGCCCTCGGCCGCGTGGATCAGCCGTGCCTCGTCCATGAAGCCGGCGGGGCCGCAGCAGAAGACCTCGCGGCGCCCGTAATCCGGCAGCGCGACAGAAATCAGCCGCCGACCAAGCCGGCCGGCGAAGCCGAACCAGCCCGGCTCGGGCCGGCTGACAAGCATCGCGACCTTGAGATTGGGCATCCGTTCCTGCAACTCAGCGAGCTCGCGGGCGAAGAGGATGTCACGTGGCGTCCGCACCGCGTGAAGCCAATGCGCGTCGATCTCCGGCGCGCTCGTCGCAAGATGGCGCAGCATTGCCATAAGGGGGCTCGCCCCCGAGCCGGCCGAGACCAGGGCGAGCCTGCCGGTCGTGCGGCTGTCGATGGTGAAGCGGCCCCTGGGCAAGCGGCCTTCCAGCTGCGTGCCGACCGTCAGCGCATCGTGTAGCCAGCGGGTGACGCGGCCCTTGGCATGCGCCTTGATCGTCATCGCAATCGTGCCCGACGCATCCGGCGCCGAGGCGAGCGAGAAGGTGCGGAACAGCGTCTCGCCGTCGATCGCGAGCTTCAGCGTCATCGACTGCCCCGCGGCATAGCTGGGCACGCCGCCGTCGGGCCGGAAGACGAAGGTCTTCACGTCATGCGTCTCGTCGCGGATCTCGACGACGGTCAGCGTGAGCAGCTCGGCCGATGGCGCGATCGCCGCCGGAGCTTCAAGGACATCCGTGCTCATTCCGCGGCGATCCTGAATGGTGCGGGCTCGCCGGCATAGGCCGCCATCTTGCCGGCATACCAGTTGGTGAAGTTGGTCAGCATGAATTCGGTGGGGGCATAGGGGCCGGGCTGGTAGCCCATCGAGCGGATGCCGGCATGGTTGACCGCCGCGAGCTCGGCATCCTGCGCATTGGTCGCGATCCAGACCTCGGTCAGCCGCTCGATGTCGTAGTCGACACCCTCGACCGCATCCTCATGCACCAGCCAGGTCGTGCGCACCGCGGTCTTGTCCTGGGAGAGCGGCAGCACCCTGAAATGCAAGATGTGATCGGCGAGGAAGTGGTTCCAGTTGTTCGGCACCCGGAACATCCGGACTGAGCCGAGATCGGGCTCGGTGAAGTCGGCGAGCAGTTTCCGGCAGGCCGGCCCGCCATCCATCGTGAACGACAGCGCCCCCTCATGGAATGGCAGGCGGATGCAGCGGAACTCCTGCCCGCCATCGACCGGCGCGTGCGGCAGGCTCAGCGCATCCCATTTCGCCGTCTTGCGGTCCATCAGCCCCTTGAACTCGGCCGGTCCGCCCGGATCGTTAGGCAGCGTGAACTCGACCAGCGTCACCAGCAGCTCCGGATGGTTGCCGGCGCAGTGGTAGCATTCGCGATTGTTCTCGATGACGAGCTTCCAGTTGGCGTCCTCGATCAGGGTCATCTCGAAGGCGACCTTGGTCCGCTCCGGCATATGCGGCGCGATATACGGCGTCACCGCCTCGCGATAGCGCGTCAGGTCGGGCGGGCTCTCGGCGAGGCAGATATAGACCATGCCGCAGATCACCTCGACATGGACGGGCTTCAGCCCATGCGCCGAACGGTCGAAATCGGCCGGCATCTGGCGGGCGTTGAGCAGCGAGCCGTCGAGCTCGTAGACCCATTGGTGATAGGGGCAGACGAGCCGGTTGGCGCGCCCCTTCTCGTGGCCGCAGATGCGCGAGCCGCGATGGCGGCAGCTGTTATGGAAGGCGCGCACTTGCCCGTCCCGGTCGCGCAGCACCACGACCGGATTCTCGCCGACGGTCAGCGTCAGGTAGTCGCCCGGCTTCCTGATCTCGCAGGCATTGCAGGCGAACAGCCAGTCGGTCTCGAACACGGCCTTGATGTCGGTCTCGTGCATCCCCGGATCGACATAGAAGGCCTGCGGCAGGCTGTAGCTCTCGCGTCGCTCGGCGAGGAGCTGGCGGATGCGGTCGCGATCGATCATCGGCTGAAGACCCTGCGGATGGATGCCGCGATCTTGCGCCGCTCGAGGGTAACGGGGCCGGAGCATTCCGACCTCGCCGGCAAGCTTTGCGACGACGGCATGTCGCTTTCATTGCAATAATGTCGGAAAGCCGATTTCCTTCGAACGGCTCCAGGCCTGATCATCGCGGGAGGAGACGAAGCATGCGCGAGGCACCGGCCGGCACCCAGACCGTCACCCTTTTGCTCGTCGAGGGGTTTGCGATGATGAGCGTGGCCGCGGCGATCGAGCCGCTGCGCTCGCTCAACCGGCTGATCGATCGCGAGGCCTGGCGCTGGCGGCTGGCGAGCCTCGACGGCCGTGTCCTCGCTGCCTCGAACGGCATCCCGATCCCGACCGAGCCGGCCGAGACCGCCTTGCCCGGCTCGCATTACTTCCTGGTCTGCGGCGGCCTGCGCATCCAGTCGGTCGACGAGCGGCGCTATCTCGCCATCCTGCGCAAGGCGGTGCGCAGCGGCGTTCGGGTCGGTTCGCTTTCGACCGGCACCTATCTGCTGGCGCGCGCCGGCCTGCTCGACGGCTATCGCTCGACGATCCATTGGGAGAACCGCCCCGCCTTCCAGGAGGAGTTCCCCGACCTCGTCTGCACCGACAAGCTCTATGAAATTGACCGCGACCGCCTGACCTGCTCCGGCGGCTCGGCCGCGATGGATCTGATGCTGCACCTGATCACCGAGCGCCATGGCGCCGATCTCGCGCGCCGCGTCGCAAACCAGTTCCACCATGATCGCATCCGCGACGAGCGCGACAACCAGAGCGGCGGCCGGCTGGAGCGGATGTCGAGCCTGCCGCCGGCGGTGCGCAGCGCGGTGCGCCTGATGCAGCGCCATGTCGAGGACACGATCTCGATCGCCGAGATCGCCGAGAAGATCGGGATGAGCCCGCGCCAGCTCGAGCGGCTGTTCCTACGCTATCTGCAGAGCTCGCCGGCGCGCTATTACCTCACCCTGCGCATCGACCGGGCGCGGGAGCTGCTGCTCTATTCAGACCGTCCGGTCCTGGAGGTCGCGATCGCGGCCGGCTTCACCTCGACCTCGCATTTCGCCCACTGGTTCAAGAAGCTGCAGGGCGTGCGGCCAAGCCAATTGCGTGGGCGGCCCGTCACCGACGAGGCGGTGGCTTCGACAGCCTGAGCACGGCAGGTCGCAAGCGCGACATGCGATGTCGCTTTCCCGGCCCGAGGCTGGAACGGTTCTGATCGACACTTTCGCTGCAAGACGGATAACCGTCGGCGGGGAGCGGCTGTGGACACGATCGCCTTCATCATGGCGAATCTTCCGGTGATCGGGCAGCGCATGCTCGAGCATGTCTCACTGGTCGCCGTCTCTGTCGGCGTCGCGATCCTGACCGGTGTGCCGACCGGCATCGCCATCACCCAGAGCAAGCGC
The DNA here is from genome assembly GCF_053645455.1 of Allobosea sp. NPDC055332. Classification (NCBI taxonomy): domain Bacteria; kingdom Pseudomonadati; phylum Pseudomonadota; class Alphaproteobacteria; order Hyphomicrobiales; family Alloboseaceae; genus Allobosea; species Allobosea sp. NPDC055332. The sequence continues at coordinate 1,445,925 of NZ_JBSHMO010000002.1, forward strand.
GCCGCCGATCTCGTCCTCTACATCGCCTCGATCATCATCACGATCCCCTCGATCGCGCTGTTCGGCATCCTGATCCCGCTGCTCTCGACCATCGGCCACGGCATCGGCTACCTGCCGGCGGTGATCGCGCTGATCCTCTATGCGCAGCTGCCGATCATCCGGAATACCTACACGGCGATCATGAATGTCGACCCGGCTTTGCGCGAGGCGGCGCGCGGCATGGGAATGACCACGCTGGAGCGATTGCGCCGGGTCGAGCTGCCGCTGGCGCTGCCGGTGATCCTGAACGGGGTCCGCAGCGCCGTGGTGCTGAACATCGCGATTGCCGCGATCGCGACCTATATCGGTGCCGGCGGGCTCGGCACCTTCATCTCGCGCGGCATCTCGCAGACCGACATCCGCCAGCTCCTGACCGGGGCTCTTGCCGTCAGCCTGCTCGCGATCATCGCCGATTACGGCCTGCTCTTCGCGCAGCGCCTGCTCACCTCGCCGGGATTGAGGCTGAAATGATCCGTCTCGAGCAGGTCTCCAAGCATTTCGGCACGATGATCGCCGTCGACCGCATCGACATGGAGGTGCCGGCCGGCGCCGTCTGCGTCCTGCTCGGCCCATCCGGCTGCGGCAAGACCACGACGATGAAGATGATCAACCGGCTGATCCCGCCGACCTCGGGCAAGATCTATGTCGACGGCAAGGATACCGCCGCTGTCGACGAGGTCACGCTGCGCCGCTCGATCGGCTACGTCATCCAGCAGATCGGCCTGTTCCCCAACATGACGATCGAGGAGAACATCTGCGTCGTGCCGGACCTGCTCGGCTGGCCGGCGGCGAAGTCGCGCAAGCGCGCCGCCGAATTGCTCGACATGGTCAATCTCGACCCGTCTGTCTTCCTGAAGCGCTATCCCAAGCAGCTCTCCGGCGGCCAGCAGCAGCGGGTCGGCGTGGTGCGCGCGCTCGCCGCCGATCCGCCGGTGCTGCTGATGGACGAGCCCTTCGGCGCGATCGACCCGATCAACCGCGAGGTGATCCAGGACGAGTTCATGAAGCTCCAGGCGGAGCTGAAGAAGACCATCGTCTTCGTCAGCCACGACATCGACGAGGCCGTGAAGATGGCGAGCCGCATCGCGATCTTCCGCGACGGCAAGCTGATCCAGTACGACACGCCCGACAACATCCTCGCCCATCCGATCGATGCCTTCGTCTCCGAATTCGTCGGCTCCGACCGGACCTTGAAGCGGCTGCGGCTAATCAAGGTCGCCGACGCGATGATGGCCGAGCCTCCGCGCGTGCGCGCCGAGGACACGCTCGACACCGCCGTCAGGCTGATGGAGGAGCACGGCCATGTCTCGATCGTGATGGTCGGCCCACGCGGCCGAGCCCGCGGCGTGGTGCGGCTGGAGGAGGCGCGCGAGCGCAAGGGCACGGTCGGCGAGCACCAGGAGCCGCTGCCCGGCGTCGTCAACATTCGCGACGACCTGCGCACCGCCGTCTCGCAGATGTTCACCCACGGTGTGACCTGGCTCGCCTGCGTCGACGATGACGGCTTCTACAAGGGCTATGTCACCCAGAAGAGCATCACCCAGGTGCTCGGCGCGACCTATCGGGAAAGCTGAGATGGCGCGCGGCGGCCTGGCAGGAACGCTTCGCTGGCTCGTCGTCTTCGGCGCCTTCGCGCTCGGCGCCTGGTTGCAGGCGCGCGGCACGATCCCTGCGATCCTGAGCCATTCGAAGGATGTCACCTATCTCATCCGCCAGCACCTCGCGCTCGCGGCCACCTCTGGCGCGATCGCGCTTGTCGTCGGAATCCCGCTCGGCATCCTGCTGACGCGTCCGCGCTTCGAGATCTTCGCCGACGCGGTGACGCAGATCGTCAATCTCGGCACCACCATCCCGACGCTCGCACTCCTTGCGATCGCGATGTCCTTCCTCGGCATCGGCTCGCCGCCTGCCATCTTCGCACTGTTCGTGCTGACTCTGCTGCCGATCGTGCTCAACACCATCGCCGGGCTGCGCTCGGTGCCGCAGCATCTGATCGAGGCGGCGCGCGGCATGGGCATGACGCCGGGCCAGATCCTGCGGCGGGTCGAACTGCCCAACGCCGTCTTCGTCATCCTCGCCGGCGTGCGCACCGCCTTCGCCATCAATATCGGCACGGTGCCGCTCGCCTTCCTGATCGGCGGCGGCGGCCTCGGCGAACTCATCTTCACCGGCATCGACCTGATGGAGCCCAGCATGCTGCTGGCGGGCGCGATCCCGACGGCGCTGCTTGCCGTGCTCGTCGATTTCCTGATCGGCCAGATCCAGTTCTGGCTGATCCCGAAAGGCGTCAACCCGCTGCGCTGAGCAGCGGTCCAATCAACCAGAACAGGGGAGTACGACCATGCACAAGCGCAGTTTCCTGAGGCTCGTTTCCGCCGCCTTGGCCTTCGCCGCCCTGCCGCTTGCCGCGCAGGCCCAGACCGTCGTCGTCGGCGGCAAGAACTTCACCGAGCAGCAGATCATGTCGGAGATGACGACGCAGCTGCTCAAGGCCAAGGGCTTCACCGTCGACAAGCGCTCGGGCCTCGGCACCGCGCCCCTGCGCCAAGCCCAGGAAGCCGGGCAGATCGATGTCTACTGGGAGTATACCGGCACCTCGCTGATCACCTTCAACAAGGTCGCCGACAAGATGGATGCGGCCGCGACCTATGCGAAGGTCAAGGAGCTCGACGCCGCCAAGGGCCTCGTCTGGCTGAACCCATCCAAGGCCAACAACAGCTACGCGCTCGCCATGCGCAGAAAGGACGCCGAGGCCAAGGGTATCAAGTCGCTGTCCGACCTTGCCGGCAAGGTCAAGGGTGGCCAGGCGATGAAGTTCGGCTGCAACGCCGAATTCTATGCCCGCCCCGACGGTCTCAACCCGTTGCAGGCTGCTTACGGCTTCGAGTTCGGGCGCGAGAACATCATCCGTATGGATCCCGGCCTGATCTATCAGGCGCTGCGCGACTCTCAGGTCGAGATCGGCCTGGTCTTCGCCACCGACGGGCGCGTGCCGGCCTTCGATTTCGTGATCCTGGCCGACGACAAGGGCTATTTCCCGACCTATGCGATGACGCCGGTCATCCGCAAGGAGACGCTCGACAAGAACCCCAAGCTCGCCGAGATCCTGAACGGGCTCTCCGCCAGGCTCGACGATACGACGATGGCCAAGCTCAACGCCTCGGTCGATGTCGACAAGAGGAGCATCGAGGAGGTCGCCGCCGGCTTCCTCAAGGCGCAGTCGCTGGTCTGAGCCACCCCTGACCAGGGCCGGAGGTGCATTGTGCCTCCGGTCTTCCCGCGAGGCTTACATGTCATCGCTGAAGGTCGCGGTCGCCCAGATCCAGTGCGAGCCGGCCGATCTCTCCGCAAACCTTGCCACGCACCTTGACGCCATCGACACGGCGCGTCGCGAGGGCGTCGAGCTGCTGCTGTTCCCCGAGCTGTCGTTGACCGACTATCTCGCCGCGCCCGATTGCGAGGCGCTGGCTCTGAGACAGGACGCCCACCTGCTCGCGCGCCTCGCCGAGGCGGCTGATGGCATCACGGTCTCAGCCGGCTTCATCGAGCGCGGCGAACAGGGCCGCTTCTTCAACAGTCAGGGCCTCTTCCGCGACGGCAAGCTGCTCGCGATCCACCGCAAGCTCAATCTGCCGGGTTACGGTGCCCTGCGCGAGGACCGCGTGTATTCGCGGGGCAGTGATCTTTCTTCGGCCGAGCTCGCATCGGGCTGGCGTGCCGCCACGCTGATCTGCGCCGACGCCTGGAACCCGGCGCTGCCCTGGCTCACCGCGCTCGGCGGCGCCAACCTTCTACTGCTGTCGGCAGCCTCGGCGCTCGCAGCGGTCGGCGACGGATTCGACAATCCTCGCGGCTGGGCGATCAACCTCGCCCATAGCGCGATGACGTATGGCCTGCCGACGCTCTTCGCCAATCACTGCGGCAGGCGCGGTGGCGCGGCATTCTGGGGTGGATCGCGCATCCTCGATGCGTCCGGCCATGAGCTGGCGCGGGCGGGAGAAGTGCCGGAACTCATCATGGCGGAGCTGTCGCAAGTCGATGGCGAAGCGGCCCGGCAGCGTCTGCCGACTGCCCGCGACAGCGACCCCGCTCTGGTCGGTGGGTTGCTGCGCCGCCTGATCTCGAACAGCGAAAGCCTGCGCTCATGACCGGTCCGATCGACTTCATCCACGGCCTGAGTTTCGCGCAGCTGCCGCCGGAGGTCGTCCATCAGGCGCGCCGCTGCCTGCTCGATCTGGTCGGTGTCGCGATCAGCGGGCGGCAAACGCAATTGTCCCGCATCGCGCATGATTTCGCGGTCGATCATCTCGGCGCCGGACGAAAGGGCGCGCGCCTGCTCTTCGACGGGCGTCGGGCGAGCGCCGCCGGCGCGGCCTTCGCCGGGGCCACGACGATCGATTCCTTCGATGCCCATGACGGTCACGCTTTGACCAAGGGCCATGCCGGCGTCGCGATCCTGCCGACGCTGCTCGCGGTCGCCGATGCCGAGGGACTGCTCGATGATGGAGGTCTCGATGGCGAGGCGCTGCTGACCTGCCTCGTTCTCGGCTACGAGATCGCGACGCGCGCGGGCATCGCCCTGCATGCCAGCGCCTGCGACTATCACACTTCAGGAGCCTGGAACGCGCTCGGCTGTGCCGCGATCGCCGCCCGCCTGCTCGACCTCGATCGCGAGCGCACCCGCCACGCGCTCGGCATCGCCGAGTATCACGGTCCGCGCAGCCAGATGATGCGCTGCATCGACCATCCGACCATGGTCAAAGATGGCTCGGGCTGGGGCGCGTTGGCCGGCGTCAGCGCCGCCTATTTGGCCAAGGACGGCTTCACCGGCGCGCCGGCGATTACCATGGAGGCGCCGGATCAAGCAGCGATCTGGGCGGACCTCGGCGAGCGTTGGCTGATCCTCGACCAGTATTTCAAGCCTTGGCCAGTCTGCCGCTGGGCACAGCCGGCGATCGAGGCTGCGAGTCGCCTCCTGTCCGAGCACGCTATTGCGGCATCCGACATCGAACGGATCGAGGTCGAGACCTTCCATGAGGCGGTGCGCCTGGGCGCGCAGCTCCCAGCGACGACCGAGGCCGCGCAATATGCCATCGGCTTCCCGCTGGCCGCTTACATCGTTCGCGGCCGGCTCGGAGCTGATGAGATCGGCGCCGATGGATTAGGCGATCCCGCTATCCGCGACATGCTGCGGCGTATTCGGCTCGTCGAAAGCCCCGAATTCTCTCGACGTTTTCCCGTGGAGAGGCTGGCGCGGCTACGTATTGTCATGAAGTCGGGCCGAGTCGCAGCGTCCGGAGCCGTGACCGCTCGCGGAGATCGGAAGCACCCCCTGTCTGATGTCGCCATGCTCTCGAAGTTCAATTCCGCTGCCGCCGTACTCGGCAGGGAGCGCAGCGCGACGCTCGGCGAAAACTGCATGACGCTCGCCGAAAGTTGCAAGACAGAACACATAAGCAGCAGTCTGTTTGCGCCGATTTGAATCGGAGCCGTCGCACGGCCGCTGCTTCAGCATCTGCGAATGTCCGCTTGCAGGCCGTCCGCCAACGTCCGCTTCTGGCGCTAGGCAGACTCAGGACATGCGGCAGTTCGCTTTCGCATTTGGCGGAAAGACTATTCAGTCTTGGGATGGCTGCTCGGATCCAAGGACACGGACACCGACGCTGTCCCGCGCCTGAACGATACGGTGCGCGAAGCAATTTGCTCCACGACCCAGTCCTCAACGGCAGTGCCCACCGACACTCGTCGAACTTCAGCTGTCTGGCCATTCCGCTCGATCAGGGCAATCGGCGGCGCACTTCCCGCAATGATAATCCCGGTCACTCGCCACTGTAGTGGCCGATTCTCCGAGTCAGATAGCGCCGGCGCGACGCTGGCCGCAGGCAGCGCCGTCTTCGTAACCTGCGGGGCGGGGACAATGAAGTTCCGGGCGAATAGTGGGTTTTGCGGAGCCAGAAAAGCTGTGCGAAGCGGTTGAGCCGCAGCCGCCGAAACGGTGGCCTGCCCGGATCGGATCGCTTCCTCGCTGAATGGCCAGAACGCGACCGCCAGCATGGCGGCTGCGAGAGTACCGTTCAAGGCAACGAGGCCGAGCACCGGAGAGCCGGGCCGCTTAAGGCCTGGGATTTTGATCATCGACGATAGCTCGCCCGTTCACTGTGACCTGCAGCATCCTCGACTCGGTCGGGACAGCTTGTGGCGTTGCCAGCCTTACATCGACGCGATCGATCAACATTGCCGGCGGCAGCCGCTCCAGGTTGAACAACCAGCGTTCCAGCTCGCGCGCAGACAATTGGATCGTCGAGCTAAAGGCACTGATATCAAAACGTTCGGCCTGACGGCGCTCCAGAAGCTGCAGCTGGGCGATTTGACCAGAGCCCGTGCCGGATTGCTCCAGCCGTTGGCGCAAGGCCGTAGCTAGCGGCCTTTGCGGCGACGGCTGAATGAAGGGCATCGTTGTAGGATCGTTCTCGGACTTCAACTGGGTGCGCAAGGTCCTCGCCTGGATCAGGCGCTGCGTAACCGAGTCGAAATCGGAGCGCTCGGACGCAATTTCCAACGCCTTGAAGCCAATTCCCAGCACGGCAACCAAGATCAGAAGACCGCTGCCGAGCCATGGACCGGCCCGGAGAATCTCTTTCGCCGATGGCAAGGAGAAGCGGTTCATTGCGGCTTCGCCGAAACGAGAACCGCCGTGATCGTTGCTTGGTCTTGCGACCCGCGCTCGATGGCGACCTTCTCGATGCCAGCCTTGCCAACGAGCGCGACACGCGCGGTCTCCGCCAAATCCGAGGGCACAACCAGGCGCAAGGCGCCGCGTTCGACTGTGAGCGCACGTGGAGCGACGGATGGCGGAAGCGTCTCCGCGAGCAGCAATACCACGTCCCCTAATGTTCGATCGGCCTGGTCGGTGACGAAACGGCGAGCATCCTGGAATTTGCGCAGCTGAGCGATCTCGTCGCCGATCTGGCGCAGTTGGGAGATGGTCTGAAATCGGCTCTGCTGAAGGCGCTGCAGCTCCGCCTCCTGGCGCCAGTTGATGACAAGCCAGAGGCAAAAGAACAGAAGCACCGCCGTTAGCGACAGCAGCCGCACACGCTGTCGCCGACGGATCAGCGCATCGGTCGTTGCCTTGTCGATCACCGACAGCCAGGCGCGGTCGCCAAGCGCAACGGCCGTCAGCGGGATGCCACGAGCAGCCAGCGTGTCGATGATCGGCTGCACCTGCGAACGCAGCACATAGCGCAGATCGAGATCGAAGGTTGGGCCGCTAGTCTGCCCCGCACGATGCGCGACCAGGACCTCATCTGCTGAGAAGGGGCTCCACTGCGACAGGTTATGCTCGATCGCCTGATCAAGATGTCGCCGCAGCCGCTCCGGCAGGCTCAAGGTCTGTGTAAGCACATCGTGGATTGGCAGTTCGAGCACGTTGAGCGCCGGCTTGGGCGGTACAGTGCGGGAAGCGTCGGCGGCGGTCGAGGCTAAATCCTGGGGGCCGATGAACGAGAGTTCCTCGCTCAAGAGTGCTGTTTCAGGGGACGGGCTCAACCAGCCTCGCAGCGAAGACCAAGCCGCGGCCGCTATCTGGCGCGGCTGCCACCGCGCCGCCATCCGCAAGACCGTGCTGATAGGGCCCGCTGCCATTACTGACCCGCCGTCCTGAGGCATTGTTCCGTTAGGCAGAAGGCGAGTGGTTGGGGACTTAAACGATAAACGAGCTCTACCTCAGACGGCCGCGCTGCGAATTTGGCGATAAGCCGCAACGCGCGGGGCATGGCATCTCGCCGCTCCCAACGCTCCAACCAGCGCTCTTCCTCGTCTCGCGACGGCGCTCCGAAATACGAAAAGCGTAAGCTTGCATGAGCGAATGCAAAGCCATCGTGGCGGTTGGCATCCGCTCGTTCGAGCGACAATGTCGAGGTGCTACCACTGCTGTCGACGCGGACGCTGATCGGCCTGACGGAATCCGCCAAAAGCGCTTCAGGGCCTGCGGAAACGAGGGTAAATCCCGCCGCTGTGCCCGAGAAGCTCGGTTGGTATCGCTCGATCGAAGACACCGCCAACCTATCGAGGAGTGATCGCAAGGTGCGGTCGGTATCCAGCAGGAATGTGGTTCGAGCCGCGGTATCGCGCACGCCCTCATAGGTCCGCATCGCCAGGAATATCGCAGCTGTTGCCGCCACTCCGACGAAAGCGGTCACAGCGAGCGCGACCAGAGTGTCGAGCAACGAAAAGCCGGCCTCTCTGCAATGATCGAGGTCGCTCATCGCGCGATGGCCGGTGCGATCGGGACCTCAAGCATGACAAATGGCGCCGCGGATTCACGCTCACGCGCGATAAAGCGAGCCTGCAAACCCTGCCCGGGTGGCTTTGAGGTGCCTGCAAGCCCCAGCTCGAACTCCCAGGTAAAATTAGCCTGGATACCGCGGTGCTGTTGAGCCACAGGGCGCAGGTCGAGCCCTATGCGCGCAATCAATGCTTCGGCCGTCTTGATCGCGAGCAGTCTACGCTCGGTGTTGGCGACCCGATCGGCCCATGTCGAAAATGCCGTCAACGCAACACCGATCACGCCAGCGCTGATCGCGAGCGCCACGGTCGCTTCGAAGCTGGTAAAGCCATCTCGCCGCGTGATTGCTTCACTGAGCATTCTGGAACCGGCCATTCTGCCAGCCGAGCACGGCTTTTGCGGAAAAGGAGCCTTTGGTCAGCCAGAATTCTGCACCGCTGGATGAGCCATCGGGAAAGAAGGCGATGGCAGCTTGGGGGCCCTGCCCCACTTCCTTCGCCGTTACGACGCGCAGCGAGGTACCTGCAGGCATTTCCATCCGCCGGGAAAGGGCGACGATGCTCAAGGCGCTCTGCACCAAATCGATTGTCAGCACGGTGGCACTGCCGGAATTGATCGCTTCCGCGCGAGCGAGCGCGGCCATCTGGCGAAGGGTCGAGAGCCCTTGATCCAGAGCCGAGCGCTGCGCGGTTGACTGCAGCGCGATACCGAATCCGGCGCTTGTGATCGCCACCAATGCGAGCGTTACGAGGACTTCAAGGATCGTGAAGCCATCCCGCTCAACCAGCAGCGGAGCTGGTCGCCGGTCTGAGTTGGAGATGCAATGATCGGCAGTTGTCACAGCAGGTCAGCGTTCTCGCCGCTCCCCCCAGGCGCTCCATCGGCTCCGAGCGACCGAACACGAAACTCGCCATTCTCAGCCGCGCGGCCATACTGGTAAGGCCGCCCCCAGGGATCTGTCAGCGCCTTCTCGGTCTTGAGATATGGTCCGCGCCATCCCTCGAGATTTCCCGGCCGCTCGAGCAACGCCTTCAGCCCCTCCTCCTCGTTCGGGTAACGGCCGAGATCCAGGCGCAAGAGATCGAGCGCGGCCGTCAGCTCGCGAATCTGCAGCTTGGCCGTATCAGACTTGGCACGGCCGAGCAGACCGAAGAGCTGGATCGAGCCCAGGGTTGCAAGCAGCCCGACAATCACCAGAGCAACGAGGACCTCGAGGATCGTCATGCCGCGTTCATCGCCAAGCGCGCGCAAAAGCGCCCGTTTGGCCTGCGATCGATCCAACATGCAGCAAGGCCCCCATCTCAATCGCTGCTAAGATTCTGCGTTAGCTGCATCAATACAATGACGACAGCTCAAGCCGTTGTGGATATCCGCGGTTGTGAGCGCAGCATCGTTCCACCTCGTGGTACTGACTGGAGCTGAGGGTCCACCGAGGCAGGCTGGATGGCCATTAATGTCATTGAGCCGGCACTGCATGCGGTGATCCTTGGATGCCTTGGATGGGCCTCCTGGATCGATATGCGGTCGTTGAAGCTGCCGGACAGTCTGACGGCCACCATCGCTGTTGCGGCGCTTCTTCTGGCTGTTTTGTTTTCTCGGACATCTCTGGCTTCTGCCGTTCTCGGCATGTTTCTCGCCGGAGGGCTGACGTTGATATGCGCCATTGTGGCGAGCCGGCGGGCTGGGATGCAGGCCATGGGCGGCGGGGACATCAAGTTCGCCGCGGCCATCGGTGCATGGGTTGGCGCCTTCGATGTCTCCTGGATGCTGCTCGGCGCGGCGCTGATCGGCCTTATCGTCTTTGCCCTGAGAGCGGTGGCCGGAGCCGACAGCGGGAAGCGGATCATCCCGTTCGGACCTTGCCTTGCCATCGCGGGCTCGGCCGTCGCGATCATCGCCCCAAGTCAATTGCTGCAACGATTTGTGGCAGGGGCAGTCCAGCTTTGACTAGCCCGGCCACCTCCCCTGACATCGCAATGACGGCCGATCTCCGAAGCGAGGTCGTGTCGCGCTTCACCGAGCGGTCAAGGCTCGACCGCCAGAATCTCGACCGGGCGGCCCGGGTAGCGGAGCGCTCGGGCGAGAAGATCGATGTCGTCTTGAACAAGCTGGGACTTGTGAGCGACGAGATCTTCGTCGAAGTCTGGTCAGAGGCTGCAGGGGTCACGCCCTTTTCCGGCGATGTCTCCGCACTTCGCATCGATACGGCAGGTCTTACGCGCGCCTTCATCGAACGATCCGGCGCCATCCCGCTGGGACGCGAAGCCGGTGTTCTGACGCTCGGCGTCACCGACCCGCTCGATGAGTTCTCGCCGCGTGCGATCGGCACGAAGCTGAGATGCGAGGTACAGCGGGTCGTCATCAGTCCAACTGCGCTGGTAACCCTTCTTCGAGGCCTGCCCGCTGCGTCTTTCGACGATGGTGGCGAGACCGCCAATACCGACGCCATCGCGACCGATGTCGAACGACTATCCGACATCACCAGCGACGCGCCGATCATCCGCCTGGTCAATCAGATCATCGAAGCCGGCTTGGCGCTCAAAGCCTCCGACATCCATATCAGCGCGACCCGCCATGGCGCTCGGTTGCGGTACCGGGTGGACGGTCTCCTGCGCGACCAGCCCGCACCGCCCGCGAGTGCGATACCGGCCATCCTGTCGCGGCTGAAGATCATGGCGGGCCTGGATATCGCCGAGCGGCGCGTTCCGCAGGACGGCCGGATCAGAACGACGTGGCAAGGTCGCGAAATCGACCTGCGGCTTGCCACCATGCCGCATGTCGACGCCGAGGGGGCGATCCTCAGGGTTCTCGACCGCACGACCACGCTGCTCGAACTCGACGCGCTCGATTTCACCGCGACGACTGCGGATGGCATCAAGAGATTTCTCGGCCAACCACAGGGCATGCTGCTCGTCACCGGTCCGACAGGCTCGGGGAAAACCACGACCCTCTACGCCGCGCTCAATCACCTCTCGGGCCCCAGCCGCAACATCATTTCGATCGAAGACCCGGTTGAAGTCTTCCTGAGGGGCGTCAACCAGGTCCAGGTCAACCGCGCGGTCGGCCTCGATTTCTCGCGAGCCTTGCGCGCTGCGCTGCGACAGGATCCCGACATCGTCATGGTCGGCGAAATCCGCGACCGCGAAACCGCGACGATCGCGATCCAGGCTGCGCTGACGGGGCATCTCGTGCTGGCCACGCTGCACACCAACGATGCCGTCTCGGCGATAACCCGCCTGGTCGATATGGGCGTCGAACCCTTCCTCGTCGCTGCAACGGTCAGTGCCGTCCTGGCACAGCGGCTGCTGCGCAAGACCTGCCCGGTCTGCCATGGCATCACCGCCGCACCGACTTCGGAATCGCCAAAGCGCTTTCAATGCCTGGGCTGCGAAGACACCGGCTTTGCGGGCAGAACCACGATTGCCGAATTGCTGGAAGTGACACCGGACATCCGCAACCTCATCGGACGTGGAGCCGCCGAGCGGGACATTCTGGCTGCCGCGGTCACATCCGGCTTCGTCTCGCTGGCGCAAGATGGCTACGCGAAAGCCGAGCGAGGCATTACGACTCGCAGCGAGGTCATTCGTGTCATCGGACATGCCGAATGACGATGTACCGGTATGAACTGCTCACCAGCAGCCATGCGGTCGAGACCGGAACGATTGAGGCTTCGTCGCCCGATGAGGCCCGCCGTGCTCTGGCGGCCGGGGGCAAGCTGATCCTCGCTCTTCGGGAGGACTCCAGCAGGAGCAGACTCTGGGAGCGGCTGAACCAGGACATTTCGGCACAGCGGCCGATCGACCTGCCTATGCGGGCGGCTCTGTTGGAAGAATGGGGCCAGTTGTTCGATGCAGGCTTGCCGATTGCCGAGGCCGTCTCGATCACTGCGGCGAGCGCACCGCCAAAGTTGAAGCCGAAGCTGACGATGATCGTCGAAGCGCTGCGCCGCGGCTCCGGCCTTGCTGGTGCGCTCGAGCAGCTCGGCCCGGCATTCCCGTCGCGCGAGATCGCGATGATCCGCGCCAGCGAAGCCTCCGGCACGCTCGCTGCGACTGTGCAGAAACTGGCGGCCGAGTCGAGCGAGCGCGTGCGGTCCCGCCGAGAGGTGCTCAACGCCTTCGCCTATCCCGTCTTCACCGTGCTCGCGGCCATAGTCGTCGTCGTGATCCTGCTGGTGACGATCGTGCCGGCGCTCGAACAGTTCATCGAAGGGCGAGCCGGCGCGGAGCTGCCATGGGCGAGCGTCGCCGTCATGGCGCTGAGCCGTCTCCTGCGCGAGCACGGCTGGGCCATCCTGATCATTTTGGCGCTCGCGGGCGCTGCCTTCTGGGCTCTCCTCGTCGCCTTGCCAGGCGCAAAACGTGCGGTGGAGATGGCCAGCCTGCGCCTGCCCCTCATCGGCCGGGCGAGCCAGGCCTTCGAGCTCGCAGCCTATCTCCGCTCCCTCGGCACGCTGGCTCAGCAGGGCATGCCGACAGGGCCGGCCATGGCGCTCGCCAGCGAAGCCTTCGGACGACGCGGCCTGCGCGAGCGGGCCGAGCGGGCAAGAATGCTGGTGATGCAGGGCAAGCCGATTTCGGAGGCCTTGAACGCCAGTGGCTGCTGCCCGCCGGAGACCTTGCGCTTCGTGACGGTCGGCGAAAGGACCGGCCGCCTGGCTGCAATGCTGCTGCAGGCCGCAGTTGTCGAAGAAGGCCTCGGACGGCGCAGGATGGATGCGTTCTCGCGCGCCCTCGGTCCGGCGCTGACGATCGCGGTCGGCCTGCTGGTCGGCGTGATCGCCTATACGATGATGTCGACGATACTCGCAATCAACAATCTGGTCGGACTATGAGCCACAGCGTCGAGGCTCAGCCCTCTGCCATGGACGGCGGTTTTGCGTTACTGCTGGCGCTGGCCCTACTCGCGACCTTGTCGGGCTCCGTCCTCCTGATCCAGTCGATCGGCTTTGCGACGGCGAGCGATGCGGCCATCGAGATCCGTCAAGGCTCGGCCCGCCTCGTTCTCGACGCCGCCATGCGCACCCAGATTGAGCGGATCTTTCTGTACGAGACCGTCGATCCCGATGGTGTTCCTCGCACGACCGCTGCGCCGGCGGGTTCGTTCAGCTTCCAGCTCGGCTTCGAGGACGGCAAGGTCGATGTGAACAGCGCGCCGCCGGAGCTCATCAAACTTGCGCTTCAGGCTGCGGGCACTGATCTCGGCACCATCGAGGCGGTGCTGGCAACCGTGGCGGAGTTGCGCAGGCAGCGCGCGGCAGTGGCCGATCCGCTGCAAATCTTTCCGACTGGCGCCCGGCTCGAAGCTCGCACGGCCAAAGAGCAGGCGCGCTTCCTGACGACGTTTTCAGGCTCCCGCGGGGTCAATCTGACGGTATCCGAGCGCGAGTTCCTCGATCAGGCCGCGCCGGGCAGCGCCGCCGCTCTCGCTCCAGGAGGATCAACTGCTGCGCGAACAGCTCCCGGCTCCTGGCAGGGCTGGTTGACCTCGACGCGCACGACGATCGCGCTCACTGGTACCTATCGACACAATGATGGCTGGACGATGCGGCGGAAGGCGGTCTTTCGCATCGATCGCGGGCGCCAGGCCGTCCAGTTTCTGGCCTGGCGTACGATCTGACGCTCCATCGGCCAGGGGCCCTGCCCTGCTCCTCTAACGATAGAGCGCCGCCCCCGCGCCGCTCATCCGCGCCTTGATCTCGCGCGTCACGGCCTGTGCGTCGATCGTGTTGGCCATGATCGTCGGGCGGATGATCACGAGGAGCTCCGTCCGGTTCCGCTCCAGCGCCGCATTCGAGGTGAAGGCGGCGCCGAGCACCGGGATGTCCTTCAGGAAGGGCACGCCGCTCTTGCCGGTCTCGCGCCGGCTGGAGATCAGGCCGCCGAGCGCGATCTCGGTGCCGCTCTGGACTGCGACCTGGCTGTTGATCTTGCGCTGGCGGATCGTCGGTGAATCGATCGAGGAGGTCGTGGTGCGCACGACGTCGCTGACCTCCTGCGAGATGTCGAGCACGACGGTGCCGCTCGCATTCACCCGCGGCGTCACCGCCAGGATGATGCCGGTATCCTTGAGCTCGATATTGTTGACCACCGGCGCATCGGGGTTCGTCACGCCCTGGGCGGAGCGCGTCGCGATCGGCACCTGATCGCCGACCTTGAGATTGGCGGTCTGGTTGTCGAGGACGGTCACGGCCGGCGAGGAGATGACTTCGAGATCGGTGATCTGCTCGAGCGCGCTGACCACCACCTTGGCGTTGGGAATCTGCCATGTGTAGTTGAAGCCGGGGAAGGTCTCCCCCGTCGAGCCGCTATTGCTGTCGGTCAGGATCGCGCGATGGTTCCCGCTCTCGAAATACCAGCGCACGCCGTGCCGGAGCGCATCGTTCAGGCGCACCTCGGCGATGGTCGCCTCGATCAGCACTTGCGTCAGCACGACGTCGAGCCGCCGGATCGCGGCTTCGACGCGCCGGAATTCGTCCGGCTTGGCCATGACGACGATCGAGTTGGTCGCCGCATCCGCCCGGATCTGGACGTCCTGACGGCCGGTATCCGCCTGCGCACCCATGGGGCCCTGCGCAGCGGCCGGAATTTCGGCTTCAGGCAATTGCATCGCGGCGGGCTGGACCGTGGCTGCTGCGCCCGCGGCTGATGCCGAAGAGCCCGCAGAGTTTGTCGAAGCCGAAGTCGGCGTCAGCTTCGGCGCCACCGCAGCGCCACCCTGTTGTCCACCCGACGAGAACATGCCGCCGAGGACCTGGGCGATCTCGGTCGCGCGGCGATGCTGCACGGGATAGACGAACATGCGGCGCCCGTCGCTGCGGTCCGGCTGGTCGAGCCGCCGGACCCAGGCCCGGGCCCGGTTGAGTCCTTCGATGTTGCGGCTGATCACCAGCACCGCATTCATGCGCTGGATCGGCAGAACCTTGACCGAGGAGCCGAAGGCCTGGCCCATCTCGCTGGCGACCGCGGTCGCGCTGCCGTCCTTCAGCGGCAGCAGCACCAGCGACTGGCCCTGCATCTCGTCGACATCGAGCGAGCCCAGCACCTGCTCGACCGCATCGACATCGGCGGGCGAGCCGGCAACCACCAAGTTGCGGCCCTGGACGCCGATGCTGGAACCGGCGCTGAGGAAGGGCTGCAGCGCGGCGCGCGCCTGCTCGCCATTGATGTGGCGCAGCGGCAACGTGCGCACGCCCTCCGAGCGAGAGCCCTGCCCCGCCCCCTCGCGCCCGCTGGCACGGCTGACCCGGAAGATGTCACCATCCTGCAGCAGCACGGCGCCGTTCGCCTGCAGGGCGTTCTTGACCAGGGTCAGGGCTGCGCTGCGCGAGACCGGCTTGGCGGTGCGGATCGTCACCTTGCCGGTGACCTGCGGGTCGATCACCGCCGTCACCTTCAGGATCTCGTCGAAGACGACGCGCACGAACTCCTGGGTATCGGCGTTGACGAAGTTGAGCGTGACGTCCGGCCCTTCCAGCACCGCCTCGGCCGAGCGCCCGCGCGGATTGCGCACAGTGCCGGTGCTCTGGGCAAGATCGGAGTAGCCGGCGCGGCGATCGAGACTGCGGCCGCCATCGGCGACGACGCTGAGATCGCCGCGCTGCGGCAGGCCGGCGGTGACATCACCGCCGCGATCCCCGAGCAGGCCGAAGCCGGTGCCGGCGGAGTCGGGCTTGCGAGCGCTGTCGCCCGCGCAAGCCGACATCATGCTCGCCGCAAGACAGATTGCGACGCTGTGCCTCGACCGCCTCAACTCACGCCACCCAGAAAGCCAGAATTGCAACCTGAAGGGACTGTCGGCGACCTCGCTGATCGGAACAAGGCGGCTTAGGGAGTTATCCGCAGGGAAGAGCTACAGGCCGTTAGCGTCGGCGCAGGCCGATGCTGGTGGCATTGCCATTGGCGTTGTAGGCGATCACATGAGAGCCGGCCGCCGCCGCATGCGGGCGCACAGCATCAGGCTGTTGCGCTGGATCTGTATGGCCCGCCCCTGCCGTCGCGGTGATTTTATGGGCGTCGTAGCTGATCGTCCGGATGCGCGCGCTATCCCCGGCATTGGTTCCATTTTGGGCAGCCGAGCGCGTCACCAAAAGCTGGCGGCACCACTGCAACATGGCGCCCCAGCGCTACTCGCTCGACTACAGCCGTCATCCCCGAGGCTCTTGTGACCGCCATTGTCACGCAGGGGGCCGCAGCCCAAACCGACCGCGCTCCGGGGCAGGCGCCGGGCGCCGCCATCCAATGACAATTGAGCTGGATCTTCCGACGGGCTGCAAGCTTCAGTAATTTTAAATAGTTATTTTGTAGAAATCTATTATAAGAAGATGTTACATTTCTCCGTCCCCACTAAAAGAAGCTTTTCCCGCTAATTCCCTTTCTACCACATTCCTCAGATCGCGTGCAAGCTTAGGGATAAGTCTCCACGTTCCGTCAATCTCCACCTCATCGATAGAGATATGACCATTTAATTCCTCTTTTCTAAATCTACTACCATACAACTCCTTCATAATTTTGAATAACTCAATATATTCTTCACTATTCTTTGATTTAGGCGCCAGTTCATCCCAATCAATATGAGGCGCATCGAAAATATCCTCGAAAGTCTCTTCTATCGAAAATCCTTTAATAAACCAATCTGTATACAACTTAGATTCATCTGAAATATCAGATAGCGCGTCGATAAGCTCTTCGGCAGGAGTTTTATGTAAATCGCTCATTGCCCGAACGCCTTGTTAAAATTAAACTCTCTCGCATCAATATGCGATTCAAAAGACTGCCTGTCAGCGGGCGCCCCATTAACATCACGAAAGCTTCCTTTATTGTGAGCTTTCACATTGTCCCGCTGCTGCCCAGGCGCAGCCCTTGGATCGGTGGAAGCACGAGAAGTACGAACATGTCGATCGGGGTTCATGGGATCGGTGTATTGAACTCCAGTTTTAGTTTCTTTGCTCTTCCAATTGGAAGGGATACCTAGCCTCTCTCGATCCAATGGATCCTCGGGATCCGGTGGCGCAGCTTCGGGCTTTTGCCCTGCAGTTGCGGTAGTTTGCTTATTTCCCTCCTCCTCGACCTTTTCGGCGTTGAGGACCTGCTCTCCAACTGTCACTGCCCGGCCGGCGGTGGCGGCTGCTCGCGCGGCAGCGGCGGCCGCAGTCCTGGCTGCCTGCTTGCCAGCGAAGTGCGCGGCGATGCGCGCGCCTACCACTACGCCGACAACCACGGCGGGAGCGATGGAGTACTCGGCCGACGGGGCGCCTGCACCAGCCAGCGCTGCTGATGTTCCATCTCGCTCGCTGCTGCGCCCAGCGGTGCTTCTTCCTCCGCCATCATTATCATTGCTTGAATCGCGGTTGCCGCCATCCTGCCCCTCGGACTGATGCCCGGACGGATCGCTCTTGTTAACCGGATCATTCTCCGAATAGCTGTAGCGGTTGGTACCAACCCCTGGCTGCCAGGGGTCGAACCAGTCCGGCGAGATGAAGCGCGCCAGCAGCGGCTCGTAATAGCGGGCGTTGAGGTAGATCAGCCCGGTCTCGTCGTCGCGGGTCTCGCCGATATAGCCCTTGGTTTCGTTGTCGTTGGCGCCAGGCCCGGTCGGCGCGCCCGCGAGATCGCCGAAGGCCTGGTAGTGCTGGCGCTTGCTGTAATTGCCGGTCGGTCCGGTGGTGACCCGGACCGAGGCGAGATGGTCACGGTGCAGCCAGGCGCTGACCGTGCCGACCCGGCGCGCATCGGCATGGACATGCTTGCGCCAGGCTCCGGCGACCGGCGCGCCCGCAGTCGTGCCGTCAGCCAGCGGCACCTCGAGATCGGCGCCGAGATAGAGCATGGTGCGCAAGGCAGCGCCCGCCCCGCTCGTCTTCTTCAAGCGCCGCCCGTCCGGGCCATAGATCAATTGCGTCGTGGCGCCGTTGACCGTGATGGTGACCGGGCGGTTCTCGCCGTCATAGGTGAAGACCCGCGACAGCCCCGGCCTGGTGATGCTGGTGGCATTGCCGTTGGCATCATAGGCGATCGCATGAGTGCCCGCCGCGGTCGCCGCGTGCGGGCGAACCGCGCCCGCTCCTTGCGCCGGATAGGTGTAGCTGCCGACGCCGGTCATGCTGGTGATGTTGTGAGCGGCGTCGTAGGCGATCGTCCGGCTGAGCGCGCTGCTCTCGGCATTGGTCGCCTGCTTCAGACGATCGAGCTCGTCATAAGCGTAGGTCCAGCTCTCCTCGGGGTGGCCATCCACCGCCACCGTCAGGATGCGCCCGATTATGTCACGGGTGTAAACCACCTCCATCAGCGAGCCGATAGTGGTGAAGTGCTTGATCTCGGCGAGCCAGCCCTTCATGCCGGCATAGGTGTTCAACGTCGTCACGCCATTGGCGTAGACGGCACGCTCGACCTGGCCCTTGGCGTTGTAGGTGATCGAGTTGATCAAGCCGGGGATCGAGGTGAGCTGGCCGGCCGCGTCATAGGTATAGGTGACGCCGAACCGCATGGTGCGGTTGAGCAGTCCGTCCCCCACCCGGTCATTGTCCGGATAGTATTTGGTGAAAAGCCGGCCGAGCACGTCGCGCACGAACACGGTCGCATGCGCCCGCCCGTCGACAGTCTGGGTGCGTTTCGCCTCCAGCCCGTTCTTGTCCCAGTTGACGGCGAAGCTAGCCGCCGCATTGGTCTGCGTCGTCAGCTTGCCGATATTGTAGGAGCCCGGCCGGACCTCGTCATAGACCATCGTCGTGGTCTCGGCTCCGGCCGTGCCATAACGCGTCACCTTGCTGGTCGGGCGGTTGATCCCATCATAGGTGAGGCGCGTCACCTGGCCGAGCGCATCAGTCTGCGTCAGCAGGTTGCCGGCCTTGTCATGGCTGAAGAGCCAGGTGCCGTGATTGGGATCGGCGGCGACGGTGCGGCGGGAAAGCTGATCGTATTGGTAGTTGAATTGGTTGCCTGCCGGGTCGGTCACGCGCTTGACGCGATCGAGACCATCCCAGAGGCGGGTGACCCGCGAGGGGGCGCCTGAGAGGAAACGCTCCTCGGCGCCGATGCGCTCGAAGGCATCGCTGTGGACGCTGCTGGTGCGGCCGAGCTCGTCGACCGTCGTCACCTTGCTGAAGCGCAAGGGCGACGAATCATAGCTTCGCGTCACCGTCGAGGGGCCGGAGCCGAGCGGCGTCGGGATCGCGGCATTGTAGACCAGAATCTCGCGATCGAGCAGGTCGTAATAATGGGTCGTATAGTAGACCGAGCTGCCCGTCGTGTCCCAATTGGCGAAGTAGGGATCATAAACCACCGCCGGCGATCCCCGGCGGTTATAGACGACGTTCTCGCTGTTGATCTGCTGCGACGCGTCCTTGCCATTGCTGGCGACGAAGCGCACCCGCCCGAAGCCGTCGAGATAGGTCTTGGCGAAGGCCTCGTTGACCTCATCCTTGGCGTTTCCGCGTTCCCAGATGTGCTGCAGGGTTGGAGACCCCAAGCTGACATAGGAGAACGCCTTCCAGCGCCCGCTCGGCTCGGTCACCTGGGCCGGCCGGCAGAGCGTGTCATAGGTGTAGGTCGTCTTGAGGTTGTTGAGGTCGGTCGTGCTCGACGGCGCACCGCAGCGGTGGTCCCAGACCGTGCTGATGCTCTGGTTCAGCGGATTGGTCCGTGTCACCGGCCGCAGCTTATAGGCCGTGTCGAAAGCGAAGGTCGTCAGCTTGTTGTTCGGATCGGTCTCGCCGGTGCGATTGCCATAGGCATCGTAGGTGAAGAAGGTGTCGGCGCCGTTCGAGGCGTCGAGCATCTGGATGATCCGGCTCGGCGTCGCCCGATCCGGGGTCGAAACATAGCTCGGCCCGTAGAGCGTGTAGCTGTCCGCCAGCAATCCGCTGGTATCCGAGACGCGACGCCGATAGGGCTTGTCGACGATATAGGCGCTGGTGTTGTGCGAATAGTCAGTCGCAACGACGCGCTCGTCGCCGCTCACATCGGCATCGCCGTACTCGCTGAGCACCGTGACGTTCTTGAAGATGTCGAAGGCCCGGATCGTCAGCTTGCGGCGCGTGCCGCTGACGAAATACTCGATCTGCTCGCTCTGGGTGTTCAGCGATGTGTAGGGCGCCGCCGTCGGATTGACGGTGTAGTACTCGCGCCGCTCGCGGTAGAGGCCACCCGCCGTGTCGCGGTGTCTGAGGGTCTCGATCAGGCCGGCCGAAGCGCGATCCTGACGGAAGACATATTCGCGGACCGGACAGGCGCTGTCGCCGTCGTTACAGGGCAGTGTCGCGGTGACATAGCGGAAGCCGAGGAAGCGCCGCTCCGGCACATCCCAGAAGCCGCCGCCATAACTGAAGGCGGTCGTCGCCACCGAATGGGCGGCCGCGCCGAGGCCGTCATTGGTGGTGACCGACGTCACCACCTGCAGAACCGACGGCAAATAGCTGTTCGAGTAGGCCGTGGAGAGCCCGTAGCTGATGCTGGTCTGTGCCCCGAAGCTGCCCGCAACCCCCGTCATGAGATCGGCGGCCGCGCCTTGGACCAGATAGATCGGCCCGGTGATTTGATGCTGCCCGCTTCCAAACAGGAGTGCCGTGGCCCGGACCACGTCGGTCTTGCCGTCGCCATTGACGTCGGCAAGCTGTGCCGGCCCGGTGAACGGCGTGGCATAGTCGACGAAGCTGTTGTTGCCGCGTGACAGCAGCACCCGGCTTGGCAGAAACGGGACCTCGCTCGAAGCCACCAGATCGGCGCGCCCGTCGCCATCGATATCGCCGACCTGGATGCTGACGGCGGTGCCGTAGAGATCGGGCAGGAAGCCGGTCCAGTCCTGCTCGATGAAGCCGTTGCCGGTCGAGACCAGGACCACGATCTTCACCATCCAGGCGCTTCCGGTGAAAACCGCCTCCGGACGGGCGATGTCGGCTTTGCCGTCACCGTTGAAATCGCCGACATGCAACCCTTTATCGGGGATGTAGAACGAGGAGGTGCTCGACGTGACCGGCGAGGTGGCGAAGCTGCTGCCGGTCGACAGGAGCAATGTGACAGAGCCACCGACGAACTGGGCGACATCGGTCTTGCCGTCGCCGTTGAAATCGCCAAGGCGCGTCAAATAGCTCCCGCCCGACATGCCTCCTTGTGTGTAATGCGGGATGCCGCCGAAGCCTGTGGCTTGGGTCCAGCCGCTCGCGGCGAGATAGACCACTCCGTTGACCAGAAGATCGGCCTTGCCGTCCCCGTCGAAGTCGCCAACGGCGATCGGCTGAGGCCCGCCTCCCGCGGGAGGCGCCGTTATCATGCTGAGGGTGGGCAGTGTGGAGCCGCCACCACCACAAGGAAACGAACATCCGCCTCCCAGCCCAATGGTCTGGGCGAGCACCTGGCCCAACCGATAGCTGTAGATCATGGCGTGCACGACGGGCTGAGGATAAGGATCATTATCCCCGCCCGAGGGAACCATGGTGGTGTAGCGCGCGATGCCGAGGATATCGACGGCACCATCGCCATCGAAATCACCACTCAGCCATTGCATGTCGGCATTGCAAGGTACCATCAGTACCGGAGTGGAGGCGCTATAAGCGGCGAACCCCGTACCGTTCGACGCGGACAATTTGGCCGACATCGGGGTGGGAGCGAAAATGCCGTCGTAGCCGCACACGGATGGGCCCAACGCGGCCTGCGAGCCGTCGGCGACCACGACATCGGTCTTGCTATCGCCGTTGAAGTCCCCCGTCAGCGTCGATACGGCAGCCGTGTTTGGGCCAAGGCCGCCACCGGGACTGCCGCCGCCAGGAGCGGTGCCGCCGGCATCCGCGATCGCGAACGACACATCGCTGTAGGCGAAGCTCGTCGCCGGTAGTGCTGTGCCACCGGTCACCTCATTGCTCGCGCCGAGCGTGGCGTCATGGCCGAACTCGCGCACCGAAGCCAGCCGCGACAGCTGCGTCGACGCGCTCTCTGCGTGATTCAGCTGATAGGCGCGCTGGCGCTGGTCGCCGCTCCAGACATCGATGGTGCGCAGCCGATAAAACGCGGTCGAAACCGTCGCCCCGCTGGCGGAAGTGATCCACTGCTGGGTCGGCCGCTGGTCGTAGTAGAAGTAGATTGCACCGCCGCCAGCGCTTGAATCCTGGTTGCGGTAGGTGATCGAGGTGACGATGCAATAGCTTAGTGAGTGGCAGTAATAACGGTAGTCCAGCTTGTTGTTATAAGTGTCATAGACAGCGGAGAGCAGATAGCGGGTGTAGTAGGTGAGATAGCCTCCGGTCGGATCCGTGACATCACCGGGCCCTTGCGTGCCCGAGACCGACAAGGCCGGATCGATCACCGCGCGATACTGGTAGCGCGTGCCGTCGCGGGCCGTCACCTCCCAGGTGTTGCTCGCCGTATCGAGTTTGATCCGCTGATAGTTCTCGACACGGGTCGCGTGCGTGCCACCGCTGGCGCAGCCCGCCGCACCGCTCGAGCCGGCGCAAGCGACCAGTTCCTCGCCATCAAGTGTGAAGGTGTCGCTGCCATCGAAGCGCGGCGCGCCGCGGCCCGCTGTGACCCGCAGGATCTCCGACAGGCCACCCAGCGACCAGCCGACACCGATCTCGCCCGGATTCGAGCCGCCGGCCCGCAGGCCGCGGTTCGAATCATAAGCCAGCCTCAGCTTCGGCTCGAGCCCGCGGAAGGCTGGCACCTTGATCGGCAGGCTATAGGTGTAGCTGCCATTGTAGGCTGCATCCGGCGGGCGCACCGTTTTGGGATCCGTCGCGCCGTCCGGCGTGGCATTGCCGGTCTGCGTTCCACCGCCGCCGCTCGTCGATTGCACGGAATTGGCGCTGGCTTCGGTGGAGAGCGCTTTGGCAGCCCCCGCCTCCCCGGCCTTGCGTTGCCCGGCATCGGCAGAGCGGGCTTCCGAGGCTGGCGCGGCAAGCGCCTCAACGCGAGCGGGCGGCGTCTGGCCAGCGAACGGATCCGCCTTCCAGTCGGCGGGCGGCTTCGCCTCCGCCGTATAGCCGGCTTGCGGGGCTGCACCCGAACGCGTCTGAAGCTCGGCCGCTGGCGGTGGCGGCAAGACAACCTGAGGGAGAGCGGGCGCGCCTTGCGCATAGGCCTGGGCGATCGGCGTGACCGCAATCGCGAAACTCAAACCGCTGACGACAACGCCATAAGCAATATCTTTGAACATAACCCTGCCGCGCGCCAATTTAGCCATGACACCGCCTCGCAACGTCTCGTAATCAATTTTCTGAAGATATCGCTCGCCAGAGCATTGCTAGCCTTGAAAGCCAGAGCCGCACGCCATGCTCTTTCAATGCAGTCAAAACTCAAGATACATCAGCTCACGCATGATGTTTCTGCGAGCGTGTAAAGCGCTCGCACTTGATTCGCTGCAATTCAGAAAGATGTAACGGCCGCTAAGGCCTGGCGATTCGCGCCCGTTCCTAGTCCGGGTGATCGATTGATTCGGGCAATGACTGCGCGATGCTGCATGGAGAGCAATAGGCAATCCGGCTCATCCAATCCCCCAAGCGCATAATTCTGCCTCAAAGCCTCAACTCGCGGTTGAGGTGCTGCATCGAACTGTGATTGAATGCGCCTGTCAAGCTCAACCGCTGCGATCACGGCACGGGCCGAGCTGGCCGCCCGATTGGGTGCCCAAAAAGCTACAGTCAGATGCAGGGGATAAAGTCGCCATGACCACGTCCGGCGAGAACACAAGCTCGGCCCAGTCCTCACCTGACGGGCTCCTGGCGATTTCGCGCCTGCCGTCGGGGCAGCAGAATACGCCGAGCGGCCTGCTGCTTCAGCCTGGCGGAACGGGTCAGGTCAGCAGCTACTCGATCGTTTTTGATGTGTATGTGCCGGCAAGCAGCGCGCAGAGCGGCCAATTCTCATTCTTCCAGGCCAACTCGCAGAACAATGACGATGCCGAGATTTCCGGACAGGTCAGCGGTGACCGCTACGGGGTCGGCACCGGCGGCGAACATTACGGTTTCGCACAGCTCGATGCCTGGAACCGCATTGGCGTCACCGTCCAGACGAATGCCGATGGCACCGTAACGGTAATGACCTACATCAACGGCGACCTGGCCGCTGAGCAGATCGTTCCCAGCACAGAAGCAGCGAAGTTCGTCATCGACAGGGCTGCGGGGTTTTTCATTTTCACGGACAATGACGGCGAGGACTCCCCCGGCTACGCCAGCAATGTCCTATTCGTTGAAACTGTCCTGAGCAGTGAGACCATGGCCGCGCTCGGCGGCACGCAGGCAAACGGCATCCTCCCTGACGCCGTGATAGACGATTACCTGCAGTTCAATGCGACGGAGTTTCGCTTTGATGCGAACTCACTGACGCCGGCCTTCGGCCAAGGCAGCCTGAGCGGCCAAGGAATCACGCCCCAGACCACGACAGCGAGCCAAGCCGGCATTCCTGATGCCAGTGTCGTGCCGGTCGACAACGCGCCGACCACGGCAGCTGATACCGGCTCGGTCAACGAGAATCAGAGCGCCGTTTTTGACCTTCTTGCCAATGACAGCGATCCCAACAGCAGCGCGCTGACCTTGGTCGGCTTCAGTGTCACTGGCGTCAACGGCTTCAACCTCGGCAATGACCAGGCTGAAGCTGCCTTCACGATCGTCAACAACAAGCTCGTTGCCAATCCCGGCTCGGCCTTTGCCGCGCTCGAGGATGGCCAGAGCGCCCGCGTCCTGATCAGCTATGTCGTCCGCAATGCCCAGGGTGAGGAAGCGGTCGGCACCGCGGTTGTCACGGTCAACGGCTACTCGCTCTATCGCCGGCTTACCGGCACTTCGGGCAACGACATCCTCGTTGGCACCAGCGGCAAGGATTGGGTCGAGGCCGGAGCCGGCAACGACCAGGTCACCGCCGGCGACGACGATGACATCGTCGAAGGCGGCGCAGGCGATGACGTTCTCGATGGCGGCGCCGGAGCTGACATACTGAAGGGCGGAGCAGGCAATGACCGCCTGATCGGCGGGACCGGCGTCAACACGCTCAACGGTGGCGATGGCGTCGACACTGCGGTGTTTTCGGGCAATCGCGTTCACTACGAAGTCACGTTCAAAAGTGCGGCCGACGAATTCAACCTCCTCGACAGGCGCAGCACCTTGGCCGATCGGGCTGAGCTGACGGCTGTCGAAAAGCTCGAGTTTGCCGATCAAACCGTGACGTCCCAGGACCTCAGCGGCTATCTCAACATTCACCGGACCTACACTGGTCCGGCCGATACCAGCGCAGGGGCGAAGACGGTGCTCCGCTGGAATACTGCGGGCAGTGGCGTTGAGGTGGAGATCAAGAGCACCAACAGCTCGGGGTACCAGACTAGCGGCACTACCATCCATGCCAACGGCAGCAAGACCATCCAGCTCTGGGATCGCGCGAATACACAGAACTGGTCGACCTATATAGACCGCCTCGATGCGCAGAACCGTCGGTATAGCCAGGAAGGCACCTATGACGCAGGCGGCAAATGGCTGACCTCCTGGGATGTCGCCAATTCCTATAATTGGTCGACCTATACAGACTATTATAATGCCAATAATATTCGCTATCAGCAGAATGGCGACTATGACGATAATCGTAAATGGTATACCTATTGGGACGCAACAAATACAAACACATATTCGACTTTTACGGACTATTACGATGCCGCTGGCCGCCGCACGAGTCAGGACGGTTACTATGATAATGGCGGGCGCTGGATTTATACGTGGGACCAGGCAGGTAGTTATAATTGGTGGGAGGTGTTGGACATTTACAACGCGGCTGGTCAGCGCACGAACCAGAATGGCACTTACGACAATGGTATTAAATGGTATTATACATGGGATGTCTCTGGATCATATTCATGGTCTCAAATTCTTGAACTATACGACGCCTATGGCCGCCACACTAGCAGCCATGTGAACAATGACGACGGAACTAAATATGATTATTTTTTAGACGCTGCCAATGCAGATTCATGGAGTTCTTATTATAATTATTATAACACCTATGGAAGCATCTATCAAAAGCTGACTTATTTTGATAGCGGCGACCGCATGGAGGAAAATTGGGATCCGCAGAATCAATACTTCTGGGAATATAGCTATTGGTATTATAATTCGGCTGGATATCTCATAAACGCATATGCAATCCTGGATGGTGGTGGCGTCTCTTATGGTGTCGGCCCGGTTGCCCTGGATCTCAACGGCGACGGCGTCGATTTGATCGCGTTCGGCCAATCGACTGCGGGGTTCGATTGGGATGGCGATGGTACGCGTCAGCAAACTGCCTGGGTCGGGCCGCAGGACGGCTTCTTGGCTATCGACCTCGCTGCTGACGGCAGCGCCGGGCCTGACGGCGTCATCGATCAGCGGAAGGAACTTGCCTTCACCGATTGGGCAGCCGGCACCAAGAGCGATCTGGAAGGGTTGCGGATCGCCTTCGACAGCAATGGCGACGGCGTGCTCGACAATCGCGATGCGCGCTGGAGCGAGTTCCGAATCTGGCAGGACCTCAATCAAGACGGAAAAACCGACGCCGGCGAGCTGAAAACCCTCGACGAATGGGGGATTTCCTCGATCTCGTTGACCGGCGACCGCGGCGACACCTCTATTCGGTCGGACGGTTCACATGTCAGCGGAACGATCGACTACACGCGGGACGACGGCACGTCAGGCAAGGGCGGCGACGTCTCATTGACGATCGAAGTCTCCGATATGGTTGGTGGTGCTGGTGACGATATCTTGACCGGTGGACGCGGCGATAATCGCCTCACCGGCGGCAGTGGCAGCGACGTCTTCGTCTTCGCCTCCGGCTTCGGCAAGGACACGATTACCGACTTCGTCGCCGGCTCCGGCGCGACCGACGTGATCCAGATCGACGATGCGGTGTTCGCCGATCTGTCGGCGGTGCTGGCGGCGGCGACGCAGGTGGGAGCCGATACGGTGATCACCTATGACGCCAACAACATGATCACCCTGAAGAACGTCACCAAGGCCAATCTCCACGCCGATGATTTCCAGTTCGTCTGAGGCTGATCAACCGATGGCTAGCGGGCTTGAATCCCGCTAGCCTGACTTCACCTTTCATATGCGTGAGCTTCTGCGTTGAGCCGTCCCGTTTCGCCTTTTGTGCTGCGCGACATCCAAGACAAGAGCACCGAGCCGATTGAGCGTTGCATCGCCGTTGAGGACCAGATGAAGCGGATCGAGATCCGCAGCCTCAGCTCGAGCTTCGTCGGCCAGCTCGCCATCAAACGAACAGCGGCGTGATCACGCCGTTGATCGTGTGATGCTGATCGTGCTGGCAGAGGCCAGTCTACGGGTTGAAACGCGGATCAACCCGCCCGATATCGAGCTTCCTGCGCTTCCCACGCCGCCGGAAGCGCAATGCCTTTGGCGAGATCCGAAGCCGTGATTGGCAGCTTGAGCACACCGGCTACGCAGCCTTCGATTAGATGTGGCTTCAGGAGCGCCAACGGGAGCAGCTGCGCCACATAGCGCTCGCTAACTTGTTCGCGCTCGGCGATCTCGCGCATGGACGCAGCGCGGCCACTGACGAGCTCGTCGTACCAAGTCGCCGCACGCGCGAGCGCTTTGACGATTGCCTTATCCAGCGCCGCGCTCGTCGTGTGCGGCAGCCAGGCGGTGGCGCCCGTCAGTTCCTCGATGCTAGCGCCTTCCGTGCGCTTCAGCAGCGCGATCACCCCGGCGAGCTTGGTCCCGGACCGCGGCGCTCGCCGCCAGCTATATTTGACCTATAATAATGATTTTATTGGCATTTTTGCCAAACGCCGGTTATTAACCCCAATGATCGCCCAACGGTGAGCTTGGTGTTCGCACAAGCTCCAGCCAGATCAACTGCCAAGAATGTGCCGTTGCACGTAGGGGTTAGCATCTGCCTCGCGCCGATAACTGACTATGGCAACGTGCCCGGAAGCTGACATTCCTGGAGCTTTTCCTCATCCTTACTGCTTTTGCGCGCCCAGCCAGCGAAGGAACGCAGTCGCCATCCGGCTCGGCCTGCGGACCACGGCGGCATAGCTTCCCACTGGCGCGCGGATAGCCGGGCAAAGCCAGAGCAATCTGCCTTGCGCCAGCATCGGCTCGACGAAAGCAGCGTTGGCCTGCGCGACACCAAGGCCGGACAGGCAGGCATCGATTGCAGCCTCGTCTGTATCGAAGGCCATGCAGCCGCCCGCCGGGCGGAAGTCCGTGCCGGCTGCATCGCACCAGCGGTGCCAGGCCCAGCCGTCGATGGTGTCGAGCAGGATCGGCAATTTCAGGACGGCCTCTGCGGAGACCGGCGTTTCGCCCGGTGTGAGCAGCCCGGGCGAGCAGACCGGAATCGTCTCATCGACCAGAAAGACCTGCCCGCCCTCCTCGGCCCTCTCACCCCGGCTGTATCGGATGTCGATATCCGCATCCCCCTTCGCTGAATGGATCGAGCGGATATGGAGATCGACCTCGGGATCGCTCTGGCGAAAGCTCTCGATCCGCGGGATCAGCCAGCGCTGGGTCATCGTGATCGGCGCCTGGATCGTCAGCCTCTGCCGACCAGCGGCAAGCTCCTGAATGCCGGTTCGGACCTGCGCAAGCGCCTTGTCGACATGGCCGAGGAAGGCGCGGCCTGCTTCGGTCAGCTCGATCGCATTATGCCGGCGGCGGAACAGCTCGACGCCCAGTGCCTGCTCCAGCGCCTTGACCTGCCGGCTCGCCGCCCCTGGCGTTACGTGCAGTTCCTCGGCTGCTAGCGTCAGGCTGCCACGCCGCGCCGCCGCCTCGAACACGACGAGCGCATTGAGCGAAGGAAATCTGAACTGCCCGGCGTGAGTTTTCTGCATGCAGGATTGATATCGTTTCGATTGCACGGCCGCGTGGCCTCGTCACTCTTGAAGGAATGCAAAATTCCGCGATCCGGGCAATCCGAGCTGCCGGATGCCAAGCGGATACGGGCGATATCGCGCCAACAGGAGTGCCTCCGATGACGGTCCGGCCGATCTCGTCTGAACCCGCCAACCTGATGGAAAAGATCGACCGGATCGACCTGCGCATTCTTTCGGAGCTGCAGAAGGCTGGGCGTATCACCAACTACAAGCTCTCCGAGCTCGTCGGCATCTCCGCAAGCCCATGCCATAAGCGGGTCAAGCGGCTCGAACGTATGGGCCTGATCAGCGGCTACCGTGCCAGGATCGCCTGGGCGCGACTCTACCCGAACGTCAAGATCTTCGCCTTCGTCACCCTGAAGAACCACGGCGCCTCCGATTTCCAGATCTTCGAGCGCCATATCCGGTCCAACCCGCTGGTGACCGGCTGCTTCGGTCTCTGCGGCAGCTATGACTACATGCTGCGCTTCGATTGCATCGACCTGATCGCCTATGAGGCGGCGAGCAGCGCGCTGCTCGCCGGTGACGTGCCGCTCGCGCGCTTCGACAGCTTTGTCGTGCTGCGCGAGATCAAGGACGAGCAGCCGGCTCCGGCCGAGATCAATCCGCCCCTGCGCCGCGCCGCCTGACACGCCAATATCAGGCCGCCGCTGTTGCGCGCTCGAAGCGATAGGGGTCGAAAGCCTCGATCTGTGTCGCGGTGCGGCCGGCGAGCGCCAGCTCGCAGACCACGGCACCGGTTCCCGGCCCGAGCTGAAAACCGTGCCCAGAGAAGCCGAAGGCGTGGATCAGGTTGGGAACGGTCCGGCTCAATCCGAGATAGGGCATCGAATCCGATGTCTTGCCCTCGATGCCCGACCAGGTCCGCAAGATCGATCGCCCCCGCAGCAACGGCACGACATCCATCGCGATGCGAGCGGCGTCGAAAGCGTTCTGCGGCAGGAACTGGGCCCGGCCGGTCTCGAGATCGGCGCGCCCGGGCCCGCGGCCGAACAGGACATTCCCGCGCTTGACCTGGCGAACATAGAAGTAGCGGCCGGCAACCGGGTAGTCGACGGTCGACGTGATCCGGCGCGCGAAGGGCTCGCTCACCACCATCTGCGGCGCCATTACGTCCAGCGTGAACTGTTCGCCAAGCTGAGCTGCGATCCGGCCGGCCCAGGCGCCGGCGGCGTTGACCAGGATTCGCGCCTCGACGAGCAAGCCATCGCCCGCCTCGATCCTGAAGCGGCTACCGCTGTGAACGACGTGGCGCACCGGACATTGCTCACGGATGTCGGCGCCGAGCTTGCGCGCCGCCAAGGCGAAATTCGGCGCGGCGAGGCGCGGATTGGCCGCGCCGTCGGCGGCGACGAAACAGGCACCGATGACCCGCCGACCGATCCATGGGAAGCGCTCGGCGACGGCATTGCCGCCGATGAGCTCGCACTCCAGCCCGTAGCCGCGGGCCATGTTCGCCCAGCCCTCGACCGTTGCCATATGCTCGCGCCGGTCGCAGATCTCGACATGGCCGGTGAACTCGACCTCGCAGTCGTCGCCGACCAGCGCCTCGATCTGCCGCCATTCGCGGCTGGCGCGCAGGCTCAGCGGCAGCTCGCCTTCGGCCCGGCCATTTGTCCGCAAGCCGCCGAAATTGACTCCGCTGGCCTGGGAGCCGACGGCTCCGCGCTCCAGCAGCACCACGCGAGCGCCGCGGCGGGCCAGATAATAGGCGGCGCAGACACCGGAAATGCCGCCGCCGACGATCGCCACATCGGTCTCGATCCGCTCCGTCATCGCACCGGTTCCACTTCGTCGGTCGTCATCCAGTCGTGGATCGCCGGAGCAGCCCGGTCGGCCGCGGCGGCATAGGGCAGCGGCTTGACCGGCGCCTGGCCGCGCAGGCGCCCGACCGTATCGAGCGGGCGATTTGAGGTCGCAGCGAGCAACTCGGCGAGGATTGCGCCGCAGACCCGGCCCTGGCAGCGGCCCATGCCGGGACGGGCCAGCGCCTTGAGCCGGTTGATCTCCCGGGGGGCATGCCGGCGGATCGTGGCCCGGACATCGCCGAAGGTGACGTTTTCGCAGCGGCATAGAATGGTCTCGTCCGGCTGCTCGGCGATCCAGCCGGCCGGATAGGCGAAAGCGCGGTCGAGCCCGGTCCGGAAGGCAGCCAGCCGTGACAGTTCCTTGCCGATCTGCTTGAGACGCAACCGGTCGACGGCCTGGCCAAGATCCGCCAGCAAGGCGAGCGCCGCTCGCTCGCCGGCGAGTTCGGCGACATCGGCCCCGCCGATCGCGACCCCGTCTCCGGCGACATAGACGCGCTCGGCCGCGCGGCCTTCGCCGTCATGGGCCAGCAGCCATTGCCGCTTGGCCGGATCGAAGACGGTATGGCCGCCGGCGAGCTCGGCGAGTTGAAGCTCGGGATTGAGACCAAAGCCGAGGCCGACCGCGTCACAGGCCAGCTCGCCTTCCTTGCCTGTCGCATCGCGGAAACGCAGGCCGGCGACGGCTGCTTCTCCGTCGATCGCGAGCGGGCGCGCGCCTTCATGGATCGGCACCCCACGCTGCGTCAGATAGCGCCGGTAGACCAGTCCTCGCAGTAGCAGGCGTGGAGCCAAGGCGAGCCGCGGCAATGCCCGTGCCTTGTCGGCAAAGCGAGCCGAATCGAGGACGGCGACGACGTTGGCGCCCGCCTTGGCGTATTGGTAGGCGACGAGGTAGAGCAGCGGCCCTGTGCCGACGAAGACGACGGCCCGGCCGATCGCACAGCATTGATGCTTGAGCGCGATCTGGGCGCCACCCAGGGTGAAGACGCCGGGCAGGGTCCAGCCAGGGATCGGCAGGATGCGGTCCATCGCGCCGGTGGCGAGGATCAGCCGGTCGAAAGGCAGGACCTCGATGCCGCCGGGACCATATGTGTAGATCTGGCGATCGAGAATATTCCAGACCGCGGTTTCGGCCTTCAGCGCGATACGGTCCGCAAGTGCATCGAAGGCGGCGTGCAACCGCCGTGCCTTGTCGCTGTCATCGCCATAAAGCGTCCTGGCATCGCGGCTGAATCCGGATGGCTGGCGGCGGTAGATCTGGCCGCCGCTGGTCGGGGCTTCGCTGATGACCGTGACGTCGCTGCAGCCGGCCCGGCAGAGCGTCTCGGCCGCACGCGTCCCGGCCGGGCCGTTGCCGATGATGACGATCTTCTCCCCGGTCGTCATGGGCGCTCCTGGGTCAGGACCCGCTGGCCGGCCTGGACATAGGTGGTGCAAGCCCGGCGACGCTCCCCGCCTTCGAGCGAGACCCAGCAGTCCTGGCAGGCGCCCATATTGCAGAAGCCGGCGCGTGGCCCGTCACCGAACTCGGAAACGCGCAGCTGTCGGCCGTGCAGCAGCAGCGCGGTCAGCACCGTGTCGCCTGCGAGGCATGACACCGCCTCTCCGTCGATGTGAATGAGGACGGGCGCGCGGCTCGTCTCACCCAATCGCACGAATTGTCCCGCTCTACTCGCCGTCATCGCCATGCACCGAACCTCACTATGGAGACGGTACCTTCGGAGTCCGGCGAAGCTGTTCTCCATCGGGCTGGCGCAGGCCGCGCTTCTGTCGAATTCGCGAAGGCCGGGACAGGACCTGTCACGACGCCAGCTCTGCAGCCGGGCGCGTCAGGGCCGCCACGGCTCGCCACAACTCCGCTTGTGAAGCCGTGATCGCGCCGATGCGGTCGCGCAGTTCGACTTCATCCCTGTCGAGGACAACGAGAGCGAGCTCGATCATGCGGCCCGTTTCCTCCGGAGCCGCTGCTCCGGCCGAGCGGCGCGCAGTGACGGATTGAGTCGGATCGATGGCCCGTGCCAGCTGGTCGGTCGAAAGCGTGACCGGCCGGCCGAGCACTGTTTCAGCCGCATGGCTGACGTCCTCCGGGGACAAGGCCGTCGGCGCGATGCCGGCAGCCAGCGCTGCGCGCACCAACTCGGCGACGACGTGGTGCGCCTGCCGGAATGACAGCCATGCCTCACGGACGAGGCAGTCGGCGATATCGGTCGCCGTCGAGAAGCCGGCCGCGGCGCGGACGCTCATGGTCCCGATCTCGGGCTCAACCGCCTCCGTTACGATGCGGGCGACCGTCAGCGCATTGCGGGTGAGCCGCAGCGCCGGCCAGAGCGGCGCCAGAGCGGATCGGCCAGTGTCGCCGGCGTGGCTGAAATGCCCGCCTTTGACGATGGCGAAGCTCGCGACCACTCCGCCCAGGACCTCTCCGGCGCTCGCCTTCAGATATTCGATCGCGATCGGGTTCTTCTTCTGGGGCATGATGCTGGAGGTGCCCACGATCCGGTCCGGGAACGAGATCAGCGCGAACTCCTGCGTGCCCCAGACATAGAGGTCCTGGGCGAAACGTCCCCAGGTCGAGGCCAGACTCAGCATGGCCGCGGAGAGGTCATGGGCGTAATCACGCGAGGTGACCGCGTCCTGCGCATGCAGCATGACCGCCTCGAAGCCGAGCAGCGCGGCCAGTCGAGCGCGATCGATCGGGACCGAGGTGCCGGCCAGCGCGCAGGCGCCGAGCGGACACAGGTCGATGGCGCCGTAGGCATCGAGCAGTCGCTGCGTGTCGCGCGCCAGCGCCTCGGCGACTCCGGCAAGATAGAAGCCGAAGGTGATCGGCTGTGCCGGCTGGAGATGGGTATAGCCAGGCATCACCGTCGCGGCATGGTCCTGCGCGCGTTCGAGCAAAGCCCGCCGCAGCGCGATGCAGCAGCCGGCCAGGTCTAGCGCGACCCGCCGCGCCGTCAGCCGGTCGAGCGTGGCGTTTATGTCGTTGCGGCTGCGGCCGAGATGCAGGCGGCCGCCCGCCTCGGCGCCGGCCTGCTGCATCAGCGCCGCCTCGAAGTTGAAATAGCCGTCCTCGCGGGCAGGATCGCATTCGATCGCTTCGGCACCGGCCTCCCGCAGCGCGATCAGCGCTGCGGCGAGCGATGTTGCATCTCCTTCATCGATCAGCCCCACCTCCCGCAGCATCACCAGATGGGCTGCGTTGACGGCGCAGAGGTCCTCAATGCCGAGAGCGAGTTCACGCTCGATCCGCGGCCGGAACACCAGCTCCTGGATCTCGGGCGCGAGCGGTTCAGACAGCCGTGGCGTCACCTTCGACATCGGCCGGCTCATGCCTCGAAGGGTGTACCGTCATGGCGAACGAAGCGGCGCCCGCGACCATCGGGAACCTGCAGAAGATCGTCGTCCGGATAGGTCGAGACGTTCTCGTCGGCGATGGTGCCGACCTCAATGAAGACGAGCGGTGCGGTTCCACGGTTGACGATCTGATGGCCTATCGCCTGCCCGGCGGGGAAGCCGGCGGACTGGCCGGGTTTCAGGACTTCCTCGCCCGCATCCGTGACCAGGGTCGCCTCGCCATCGAGCACGAGCACGTATTCGTCCTCATGGCTCTGCCAGACCCGGAGGGATGAGGCCGCTCCCGGCGGCAGCTCGACATGGACGACCGACAATCTGCGCAGACCCGCCTGCAATCCGAGCCGGCGCTTGCGTCGGCCGCGGACCGGCTCCTGCAGGTGCGCCGGATAGGTCGAGCGGGTGTCGGGCTCGATGGTGCGGGGATCGATGACGCGGGTGGTGCTGGACATGACGTATTCCTGTTTGGCGCAGCCGTGCCGAAGCACCGGATGCAGAAGACGGTAACGGCGACCTGAGAGACGAGATTTCCTGCTGGCCCGCTCGATGACAGGAATTGCGCGATCGCGAGCCCGCTGGTGGCACAAGCTGTCAGCTCAGCGGATCGAGCCGAGGAAGGCTGCGAGCCTTTCGGTCTGCGGCCGGGCGAGAAGCTCCCGTGAGGCACCGGCCTCCGCGATCTGCCCGCTCTGGAAGAACACCGTCCTGTCGGAAACCTCACGCGCGAAACCCATTTCGTGGGTGACGATCAGCATGGTCTGGCCGTCCTGGGCCAGGCCGCGGATGACGGCGAGGACCTCGCCCACCAGCTCGGGATCGAGCGCCGAAGTCGGCTCGTCGAAGAGCAGCAACTCGGGCTCGACTGCGAGCGCCCGGGCGATGGCGACGCGCTGCTGCTGGCCGCCGGAGAGCTGCGATGGATAGGCATCCCGCTTGTCGAGCAACCCGACCCTGGCGAGCAGCGCCAGTGCTTTTTCACGAGCCGCGGGCTGCGCCACGCCCTGGACATGGACCGGCACCTTCATGACGTTTTCCAGCACCGTCCAATGCGACCAGAGATTGAACTGCTGGAAAACCATCGCCGAGCGCCGACGCAACCGCTCGACGCCGCGCACCTGCGCGACCGTCCGCGGCCCGGCCTGAATGACCTCGCCGTCGAACCGGATCTCGCCGGCGTCGGGCCGTTCGAGGAAGTTGAGGCAGCGCAGGAAGGTGCTTTTGCCCGAACCGCTCGCGCCGATGATGGCGACGACCTCGCTGCGGCGCGCCGTAAAACTGACACCCGCCAAGGCTGGGAAGCTGCCAAAGCTCTTGCGCAAGCCGACGGCTTCGATGATCGGGGCGCTGCCGGCAGCCGGGCCATCCATGGTTTCGCAGGCCCCGGTCATTCGGCGATGTAGGCCGTCTTGGTCTGGGTGAAGAACTCGAAGGCTCCCAGCCCCATCTCCTTTGGACCGTGGGCGGAGGCGCCGCGGCCGCCGAACGGCACGTGATAGTCAGAGCCGACGGTCGGCAGGTTGACCATCGCCATGCCGGCCTCGATGTCGCGGATGAAGGCGCGCGCCTTGGCATGGGAGCGGGTGAAGAGGCCGGCGCTCAGGCCGTAGGGCGTGGCGTTGGCAACAGCCATGGCTTCGTCGAAATCACCGACCCGCAATACCGAGGCGACGGGGCCGAATATCTCCTCGCGATTGATCCGCTGGTCCATCGTCCCGGCAAGGAAGATCGCGGGCTCCAGATAGTAGCCCTGCGTGCGCGCCTCGAGCACGCGGCCGCCGAAGGCCAGCTCGGTGCCCTCCGCGCCGGCGCCGGCAAGATAATCCCGCACCCGCTGGCGCTGCGCTTCGCTGACCAACGGCCCGATATCTGTCGTCGTGTCGAGCGCGTGGCCGATCCGCAACGCCCTGGTGCGCGCGATCAGACGCTCGACGAAGGCATCGTGGATCCCGTCCTCGACGATGAGGCGGCTGCATGCCGTGCAACGCTGCCCGGTCGAGTAGAAGGCGCCGCGCACCGCGGCGTCGACGGCCTTGTCGAGATCGGCATCGGCGAGCACGATCAGCGGGTTCTTACCGCCGAGCTCCATCTGCAGGCGCGCGCCGCGCGATGCGACCGCGGCCGCGATTTTCCGGCCGGTCGCGGTCGAGCCGGTGAAGCTGACCGCGTCGACCTCATTGTCGGCGATCAGCGCGCCGCCGACCTCGCCGCCCCCCATCACCAGCTGAAACACGCCGGGCAGAAGCCCTACATCGTGAATGATGGCCGCCAAGGCCGAGGCGGTGGCGCAGGTCAGCTCCGATGGCTTGAGCACCACGCAATTGCCATAGGCGAGCGCCGGCGCGGTCTTCCAGGCCGGGATCGAAAACGGAAAGTTCCAGGGCGTCACCAGCGCAACGACGCCGACCGGCTCGCGCCGAATGTCGACATCGACGCCGGGCCGCGTCGAGCGCAGAGAAGCACCAGCGAGACGCACGGCTTCGCCGGCGAAATACTTGAAGGTCTGGCTCGCCTTGACGATCTCGGCCTGCGCCTCGGGCACGGTCTTGCCCTCCTCACGCGCGAGCAGGCTTGCCAGCGCCGCGCTGCGCCGCATGATCTCGTCGCCGATGCGGTCGAGCAGCTCGAAGCGCAGCTGTGGCGGAGTTTTCCGCCATGTCGGCTGGGCCCGCCGCGCCGCTGCAATTGCCTCCGCGACATCTTCCGGCCCTGCGACACATGCCTCCGCGACGATCTCGCTGGTGTCGGAGGGGTTCTCGCGGACGAGGCGCGTATCCGAGCCGCGCCAGCGTCCATCGACATAGTTCTGCAAGGGCTCGGACAAGGCTGGCTCCACAAAGGTTCGTGCATCCACCTGCACACCCCGCCAGTGTCCGTGGCCAAGCCGGACATAAAACGTCGTTTCCGCCGCGGTGCCGGACATCTTTCGTCCCGCTTCACAGGCCTTTGGACGATTGTTTCGCCGGCGGCTCCCTAGTCTTGGCGATGTGGCTGCGGGCTTCGGAACCCTTGGCCCAAGGCGATGACAATCACGATCAGAGCGCCAAGAATGGGGAACGACATGCGACGGAACAGCCGTATCGGCCTATTGGTGTCCGCGGCCGTCCTGGCCGGGCTGAGCTGTGCCTCGGCACAGGAGAAGAAGGCGAGGCTCGCCACCGACGGCAATTACCCGCCGTTCAATTTCACCGACCCGTCCGGCAAGGTCGTCGGCTTCGAGGTCGATCTCGCCGGCGAACTCTGCAAGCGCGCGAAGCTCTCCTGCGACTGGGTCACGCAGAGCTTCGACGGCATGATCCCGGGGCTGAATGCGAGCCGCTTCGATGCGATCATGGCGTCGCTCTCGATCACAGAGAAGCGGGCCGAGTCGATCGACTTCTCGCTGCCCTACTATGCCGGGCCGACCCAGTTCGTTGCTGCGGCCGGCAGTGCGATCAGCAGGATGGAGCCCGGCAAGGGCCAGACGCTCGACCTGCGCGAGATGACCGAGGACAAGAAGAAGACCCTCGCGGAGATCGCAGCGGCGCTCGCCAAGGCGACGGTCGGCGTCGAGCGCGCCTCGACCCATGCCACCTTCATGCAGCAGCTCTTCCCCGAGGTGAAGGTCCGCATCTACGACAAGGAAGAGAGCCTTTATCTCGACCTCGTCAGCGGGCGGATCGACATGGTGGTGAGCGGCTTCAGCCCGATCCGCAGCTTCATCGAGCGCCAGAAGAAGGAAAACCGCGACTTCGTCGTCTTCGGACCGGCATTGCGCGGCGGGGCGCTCGGCAAGGGCATCGCGCTCGGCTTCCGCAAGAACGAGAAGGAACTGCGCGAGCTGTTCGACCGCGCGATCGCCGAGGCGACGCAGGACGGCACCGTGACCAGCCTCACCCAGAAATGGATGGGCTTCGACGGCGCCGTCCGCCCGGTCGCGGCCAATCCATGAGCCTCATCGAGCTCCTGGCGTTCGGGCCGGGCGGATGGGGCAGCCAGATCCTGCGCGGCACGGCGATGACGCTGCTCATCGCCGTGCTGGGTTTCCTCGGCGGCAGTCTCGTCGGCATCCTGCTCGCGGGCGCGCGCCTGACCGGCCATCCGCTGCTCGCCTGGCCGGCGCTGGTCTACACCACCGTCGTTCGCGGCGTGCCGGAACTCCTGGTTCTCTATCTGCTCTTCTTTGGCGGCGGCGAGCTGTTCCGCCTGATCGGAACCGTCATGGGTTATGGCGGGACCAGTTCCGCCGATGCGTTCGGCGCCGGTGTCGCCGCCATCGCGCTGATCTCCGGCGCCTACAGCGCCGAGGTGTTCCGCGGCGCGATCCGTGCCATCCCGCCGGGCCAGGCCGAGGCGGCCCGTGCTTTTGGCATGCGGCGGCTCCAGCTCTTTCGCCTGATTCTGCTGCCGCAGCTGCTGCGCTACGCACTGCCGTCGCTGGGCAATGTCTGGCAGCTCACCTTGAAGGACACGGCGCTGATCTCCGTGACCGGGCTCGTCGAGCTGATGCGGATCACCGATATCGCCGCCGGCTCGACCCGCATGCCCTTCCTGTTCTACTCGGTCGCGATTCTGATCTTCCTCGGCCTCACCGGCCTGTCGAATCTCGCCTTCGAACGGGCCGAGCGCCATTTCGAGCGCGGCGCGACGCGCGGGCGGCCGGCATGAGACCGGAGTTGATCCTCGAAGCCTTGCCGGCGCTGCTGGCGGCCGTGCCACTGACGCTGCAGCTTGCCGTGACGGCGACATTCGCCGGCTTCTTCCTGGCCGTCCTGATCGCGCTCGCCCGCCTTTCCGGCAATCGCCTCCTATCCGTGCTCGCCTATGCCTATGTCTACGCGATCCGCGGCACGCCGCTGCTGCTGCAGATCTTCTTCATCTATTTTGGCCTGGCGCAGCTCGACAGTATCCGCCAGTCCAGCCTGTGGCCGCTCTTTCGCGACGAGCATTTCTGCGCCCTGCTGGCGCTGGCGCTCAACACCGGCGCTTATGGCAGCGAGATCATCCGCGGCGGTCTGCAGGCGGTCGGCAAGGGCCAGGTCGAGGCGGCAAAATCGCTCGGCCTCTCGACCTGGCTGCGCTTCCGCCTCGTCGTCTTCCCGCAGGCGGTGCGCCAGATGCTGCCGGCCTATGGCAACGAGCTGATCCTGATGGTGAAGGCGACCTCGCTCGCCAGCACCGTCACCATCATGGAAATCACCGGCAAGGCGCGCGCGCTCGCTTCCGAGACCTACGCTCCGATCGAGATCTTCCTCGCCGCCGGCGCGATCTACCTTGCCCTCAACCTCATCCTGACCTCGGCCGTACACGCGCTGGAGGCAAGGCTCGCGAGCCGTGGCGGCTTCGCCATGGCCGGCTGACTTCGGAGACATCATGCTGATCGATACCTTCACGCTCGAACGAACCCAGTCGCTCTGGGAGAACACCGTCGCCTACAACCTGACCGAAAGCGGCCTGCACCCGTTCACGATCCGCGAGCTCCTCGGCAAGGACGAGATCGAGGCGCTGCTCGACCTGCCACTGGGCTATGGCCACACCGAGGGCGAGCCGGATCTGCGCACCGCGATCGCCGCGCTCCATCCCGGCGCGAGCCCCGAGCAGGTGCTGGTCACGACCGGCTCCTCGGAAGCCAACCTCGTCACGCTGCTCAGCCTGCTCGAAGCCGGTGACGAGATCGTCTTCGTCACACCCAACTTCATGCAGATCCACGGTCTGGCGCGAGCCTTGGGAGCGAATGTCCGCCAGGTCCCGCTGCGCCTCGGGCAGGGGCGCTGGCGGCTCGACCTCGACGAGGTCGTGGCCGCGATCGGCCCGCGCACCAGGCTGATCTCGCTGTGCAACCCCAATAACCCGACCGGAGCCGTGCTGAGTGCGGAGGAGCGGCTGGGCCTGGCTGAGATCGCGAGCCGGCACGGCGTCACGCTCCATGCCGACGAAATCTATCGCGGCGCCGAGCTCGCGGGCGACGAGACCGCGACGCTGTTCGGTGCCTCGCCCGACGTGGTGGTCACCGGCGGCATGGCCAAGGCTATGGCGCTCGCTGGCCTCAGGCTCGGCTGGCTGGTCGCACCTGAGAAGCTGGTCGGCGAGGCGATGCGGCGTCAGGATTACACCACGATCGGCAGCAATGTGCTTGGCCAGCGCTTGGCGCTGCACGCCTTGCAGCCGGCACGCCGCGCAAGCATCATCGCCCGCAACCGCGTCCTGCTCCGGCGCAACCTCGACAAGCTCGCAAGCTGGATCAAAGCGCGCGCCAGCATCTTCGCCTGGGTTCCGCCGGAAGCGGGCGCCATGGCGTTCCTGCGCTACGACCTGCCGATCAGTTCGGACGACTTCTCGCGCGAGCTGCGGGAGACCCAGAGCGTCTTCGTCGTCGCCGGTAGCTGGTTCGGCATGGAAAGCCATCTGCGCCTCGGCATCGGCGTCGATCCCGAGCATTTCGCAGCTGCCCTCGAATGCATCGACCGGTTCCTGCAGCAGCGCTTCGGGATCGCTGCCCCCACACGCTGACGCTGTCCTGGCCGGCGGCCCTCAGCCGCTGGCCAGCTCCGCGCAAACCGCCTTTGCCAGAGCGATGTCCTGCGCAGCCACGCCGGTCAGGTCGGCGATGCTGATCTGATCCTCGTTGCTACGCCCCCGCGCAGGGTTGGTGATGACCTCGCCAAGTTCGACAAGATTGCCAGCCAGGAGATAGCCAGCTGCGATCGCATGATGGGCCTCGCCGCGCAGCAGACTTTGCGAGCGGCTATCGACCACGACGCGATCGGCACGCGCCAGCAGGTCCGCCGCAAGCTCGGCCTTGCCTGGCGTATCCGAGCCGACGGCGGTGATGTGTGTTCCTGGGCGGACATGGCCGGCGAGCAGATAAGGTTCCTCCGCCGCCGTGGTCGTGACGATCAGATTGGCAGCCGCCGCCAGAGTCTCGACGGAGGAAGCCACGTCCGTCTCGAAGCCAAGCAGCGCGAGATCGGCGGCGCACCCTGCGGCCTTGCGCGGATCGCGCGCCCAGACCAAGGCGCGCCGACAGTCGGTGACCGCACGCAGGTGCTGTGCCTGCAGGCGCGCCTGAACGCCGGAGCCACAGATGCCGATGCAACTGACGGCGTTCGGCGCGAGATATTTTGCTGCGACGGCCCCGGCCGCGGCCGTGCGGACATTGGTCAGATGGCCTTCATCGAGCAGGATTTGCAACAGCAGGCCGGTCTTCGCGCTGAAGACCAGCACGACTCCACCGAAGGGCGGCAAATCTAGGGCACCGTTCCGCGGGAACCCTGTCGCGAGCTTGACCACGAAGACATCGTCGCCCCGGATTGCACCGTATTTGACGTGCATTTCGCCTGGCGGATCGTCGAGCAGCAATTCGCCGACCGGCGGCACGGTGACCTCGTCGCGCGAATAAGCAGCGAAGGCTCTTTCCATAACCGCGACCAGATCGATCTTGCCGAGGGCCCTGCGGATGTCGGCCAGGTGAACGATCTCGGTCATGATCCGATCCATTTATCTAATCGACCGGGCCGGGGCTCCGGCAACGATGCGTTCGGCGAGCATAATGCCCGCCCGATTCCAGCAATTGCTCTCGCTTCCGGCCCGGGGGAGAAATTCTGTTCTCGAATGGTGCGGCCAAGCAATTTTCTTGTTCAGCTCACTCAGGGCGGTCGCAAGCGGTCGGCTTCTCGGCCATGACGATCGCGGTGGTGATCGGCGTGATGTGCCGGACCAGAATTTTTCGGTCAGCGTGGCTACCCGATCCTGCAGCGCGACGTGCGCGACACGCCACGCTTGCCGACTGGCATCGAAATCCCGCGCAGCGCCCAGACCGAAGCGAGCTGCGCGTGATTTAGTTGCCTGTCACATATGGGCCTTGGCCTTCGATTGATGCTGGCGTGCGATCAGATTCAGCGCATTAAGCGTCACCTGGGCTGCGAGTAGCGCTGACATGCCGCCGACGTCATGTGGCGGGCTGACGGTGTTGATATTGACGCCGACGAGGTTGAGCCCGGCGCAGGCCTCCAGCACTGCGAGGCCCTCGCGCGAGGTCGCCCCGCCCCAGGTCGGCGTGCAGACGCCCGGCGCGACCGACGGGTCGAAGAAATCCATGTCGTAGGAGAGATAGACCGGCCGGTCGCCGATATGCGCGCGGATCTCGGCGAAGACCTTGGCGATGCCGCGCTCCAGCAGCTCGGCGAGCGGGATCACGTTGTAGCCGAGGCTGCGCCCGTATTCGCCAACGCCGGGCAGCATCGTCGTGCCGCGCATGCCGACTTGGTAGGAGCGGGTCGGATCGACCAAGCCTTCCTCGGCGGCGCGCCCGAAGGCCGTCGCTGTATTGTAGCCCTCGATCGGATAGGCGTCGGTATGGGCGTCGATATGGACGGTGACGAGATCGGGATAGACCCGGTGCAGCGCCCGCATCTCCGGCAGGGCGATGGCGCCGTCGCCGCCGAGCGTCACCGCGACGGCTCGCGTCTCGGCAATGGCGCCGACCGCCGCCTCGATCGCGACATAGGAGGCTTCGAGATCGCCGGGGCTGACCTTGGCATCACCGACATCGACCACGCCGAGCGCCTCCAGCGGGTTGATGCCGTTGACGAAATCGAAAGCGCGCAGCAGCAGCGATTGCTCCCGGATCGCGGACGGCCCGAGCCGCGAGCCGACGCGCTGCGGATGCGTCCCGCAATCGAAAGGCAGGCCGAGGACCACGACCTTGGCGTCGCCGATCTCGGTGCGGTGCGGGACGCCCATGAAGGTCTGGGCGAGCGAAAACGGCGCCGTTGTCATCAGTCTACCTGTGTTCTGGTCGGAGAGGCAGGGGCGGGCGGCGTCATGCCGCCCGTCGGGATCGGGCTCAGGAGGCGATTGCGTCCATGTAGCGGGCGAGGATCGTGGCGTAGTGCTGGGCGTACCACTCGTTGTCGACGGCGACCTGGCGCGCGAAGTTCTCCGGCGAGCCGCAGTCCAGCGCCTTCATCTCGGCCGGCACCATGTCGGCGGCGGCCGGGTTCACCGGCCCGTTGCCGACGCGCTTGAACAGCTCGACCTGGCTCTTCGGATCCTGCGCCGAGGCGATGAACTTCCAGGCCCCGGCCTTGGCCGGGTTGCCCTTCGGCACGATCCAGGCGCCCGGGAAGAGGATGCCGTCCTCGAAGGTGAACTTGATGTGGTCGCCGACCTCCTTGGCGAGCAGCATCGAGCGTGTGTGCCACAGATTGCCCATCACGACCTCCTGGTTGCGGAAGAGCTGCTGGCTCTCCGCGCCGGTGGCCCAGAAGATCGTGTGCGGCTTGATCTCCTTGATCTTGGCGAGCGCCCGGTCGACATCGATCGGGTAGATCTTGTCGCGGCTGACGCCGTCGGCCAGCAGCGCCGCCTCCAGCATGCCCTCGATATTGTTACGCAGCGTGCGCTTGCCGGGGAACTCCTTGACGTTCCAGAAGTCCTTCCAGTTCTTCGGTGCCGGCCCTTTCAGGGCCTTTGCGTCGTAGGTCAGCACGAAGGAATAGAGATAGGCGCCGACGCCCCAGTCCGAGCGATGCGCGGCGCGGACCTTGTCCTGCGCGACGATCGACCAGTCGACCTTCTCCAGCAGGCTCTGGCGGCCGAGCTCGATCGAGGCCGGGACGGTGCGATCGCAGACATCCCAGGTCACGGCGCCGCTCTCGACCATCGCCTTGATCTTGCCGGAGCTTGGCCCCGAGCCGTTGATGAGCGCCTTCGCGCCGGGATTGGCAGCATTGAAGGGCTGCGCCCAGATCGCGTCATAGGCCGGCACGGCATCCCCGCCCCAGTTGACGACGACGATCTCGCCGGTCTGGGCGTGGGCCGGCGTCAGGCGCAGGCCGGCCGGGATGGCTCCGAGCATCGCCAGCGCCTGCAGGAAGCGGCGGCGATGCACGCGCTTGCCCTCGGTCTCCCGGCGCAGGATCGCCAGGCAGTCGTCACGAAATTCCTGATGCTCTCTGGTCATGCCGGTCTCCCCTCTGTTGTCAGGCTTTTGCGGAGGCGCTGCGCAGCGTCGAAATCGCGACGGCGGCGAAGGTCAGGACGATCATCACCGTGCCGAGCGCGGCGATGGCCGGGTCAATATTGTCGGCGAGCCCCTCCCAGATCCGGCGAGGCAGGGTGGTGACCGCGCGGCTGGTGACGAAGAGCGCGACGATGGTCTCGTCCCAGGAGGTGATGAAGGCGAAGGCGGCGCCGGCGACGATGCCGGCCCGGATCTGCGGCAGCACGACCCAGCCCATCGCCTGCCGCGCATTGGCGCCGAGGCTGCGCGCCGCCTGCTCCAGCCGCGGATCGACATTGGCCAGCGTGCCGGCGACGGTGAGCACCACGAAGGGCAGCCCCTTCATCGCG
Source organism: Allobosea sp. NPDC055332 (assembly GCF_053645455.1). Lineage (NCBI taxonomy): Bacteria > Pseudomonadati > Pseudomonadota > Alphaproteobacteria > Hyphomicrobiales > Alloboseaceae > Allobosea > Allobosea sp. NPDC055332. The sequence continues at coordinate 1,490,589 of NZ_JBSHMO010000002.1, forward strand.
TGGATCAGGATGAGGCCGAGATAGGTGTCGAGCAGGCCTAGCGCGGCCCAGGCGCGGTAGAAGGCGACGGCATGCACGATTGGCGGCACGATGATCGGGGCCAGCAGCAAGAGGCGCAGGCGACGGGCGAGCGGAGCGCCCAGCCGCCAGGCCCCGACCGCGAAGGCGACGCCGAGCACGGTCGCGAGCACCGTCGCGCCGATGCCGACGACGAGGCTGTCGACGATGCTCTTGGTCCAGCGGCCGTCGGTCGCCAGGCTGCCATAATGGCGAAACGAGATCGCATTGGTCGGCAGCGAGAGATAGCGCTCCGGCGTCAGCGAGATCGGGATGACGACGAGGATCGGCAGCAGCAGGAACGAGGCGGCGAGCCAGGCGACGATCCGGTTGAGCGACATGCCGTTGCGGCTCGAGGGGACGCTGAGCGCTGCCATGGCTATTTCCTCAGCGCCTGTTCGACGTCCATGAAGCGGCTGAGCCACATCACGAGCAGGAGCACGGCGCCGAGCAACACGGTCGCCAGCATCGCCGCCAGCCCCCAGCGCAGCGTCTCGGAGATCTGCACGCTGATGAACTCGGCGACCATGATCGTCCGCCCGCCGCCCAGGATGGCCGGGGTGATGTAGAAGCCGAGCGAGAAGATCATCACGATCACGCCCGCGCCGATCAGGCCGGGCAGGCTCAGCGGCAGGAAGACCCAGCGGAAGGCTTGGCCCGGTGTCGCCCCGAGCGCGCGCGCCGCCGGCACCAGCCGGTCGTCGATGCCGCGCAGGCTCGTATAGAGCGGCAGGATCGCATAGGGCAGCATGTAGTGGACCATGCCGATGATCACGCCGAGCTCGTTGCGCACGAGGCTAAGCGGGCTCTCGATCAGCCCGGTCGACATCAGGATCGAATTGACCAACCCCTTCGACTGCAGCAGCGCGACCCAGGCGAAGGCCCGGATGAGGGCGCTGATCCAGAAGCTCGCCACGACGATGCCGAGCAGAATCTGGCGCTCGCGCGGCCCGCATTGCAGCAAGGCATAGGCGACGACATAGCCGATCCCGAGCGCGAGGACGGTGGTGATCGCCCCGATCCGTAGCGTGGTCCAGAGCACGCGCTGGACGGCGCCGTTATTGACGAGCTCGGCGTAGTTGGCGAGGCCGGGCTTGGGCACGGTGAAGCTCAGCACCAGCACGTTCAGCACCGGTACGAGGTAGAACAGCGCCAGGAAGACGCAAGGCGCCAGCAGCATCAGCCAATAGAGCCGCTCGCTTCCCCCGGTGCTGGTGGTGGCAGTCGCGCTCACGGCGAGGCTTCCTTGCCGCGCACCAGGATTGCCGCGTCCGGCGCCCAGGAGGCGACGATCTCCTCGCCTTGAGCAAAGCTGCGCTGCCCGGCCGGAACTATCGCCAGCAGCGTCTCGCCATCCGTCAGCCGGACCTCGACCTCGATGGAGGAGCCAAGATAGGTGATGTCGCCGACCCTGCCGCGCACCGTGCAAGGCGCGGCCTCGGCGCCAGCTGTCGGCGCCGCCAGCTTGATCTTCTCCGGCCGGAGCGCGGCGACCGCCGCATCGCCGACGCGCGCCGCGATACCGTTCCCGGCCACCGTCGCGGCGAAGCCCGGCATATGGATTTCGACCTGCCCGCCATAGGCTGAAGCGACCTTGCCGCGCAGGAAATTGCTCTTGCCGAGGAAGCCCGCGACGAACTCGGTGGCCGGCCGCTCGTAGAGCTCGGCCGGCGGGGCGATCTGGAGGATGCGGCCGCGATCGAGGATGACGATGCGATCCGACATCGTCAGCGCCTCCTCCTGGTCATGCGTGACATAGATGAAGGTCGAGCCGACCTCTCGGTGGATCGACCGGAACTCGGTCTGGAATTCCTTGCGCAGCGCCTTGTCGAGCGCGCTCAGCGGCTCGTCGAGCAGCAGCAGCTCCGGCGCGAAGACGAGCGAGCGAGCAAGCGCCACGCGCTGCTGCTGCCCGCCCGACAATTGGCGGGGATAGCGATGGGCGAAGGCCTGCAGCTTCGCCATCTCCAGAGCGGCCATGATCTTCGGCCGGGCCGCATCACCGGTGATGCCGCGCGCCCTCAAGGGGAAGGCGACATTGTCGTAGACGGTGAGATGCGGGAACAGCGCGTAGCCCTGGAACACCACCCCGAAATTGCGCCGCTCGGGTGGGAGTGCGGTCACGTCGCGGCCGTCGAGCAGCATGCGCCCGCTGCTCGGGGCGATGAAGCCGGCGATACTCATCAGGATCGTCGTCTTGCCCGAGCCGGAAGGACCAAGCAGCGTGATGAACTCGCCAGCCTTGATCGTCAGATCGGTCGGTTCGAGCGCGACGAAATCGCCATAGCGCTTCTCGACCTTGTCGAGGACAAGCGAGTCTTTCACCGATGCGGTCCCATTCCCCATGCCGTTCAGGCTTGGCTTCATGGTCGCGCTTTCCCAGCTTACGTCAAAAACGAAATGAGCTAAAAGATATAAATCTAAGTTATATCTTTTGGCAGGGACAGGGCTTGGACACACGGCATCTGGAGGCTTTCCGCTCGGTGATCGAGACCGGATCGATGAGCGCCGCAGCGACCTTGCTGGCGAAGTCGCAGCCGGCGATCAGCAACCTGATCACGCGGCTGGAGGATGAGCTCGGGGTCGCGCTGTTCGAGAGGAAGAAAGGAAAGCTCCAGGTCACGCCCGAGGCAATGCTGTTCTACGAGGAGGCGCGGCGGACACTCGGTGTGCTCGAACGCACGCGCCAGGTGGCGCGGGATCTGAAGAGCCTGCGCTCGGGAACGCTGTCGCTGGCGAGCCAGCCAGGTCTCGCCACCTACGTCCTGCCGCCGATCATCGCACGCCTGCTGGAGCGCTGGCCCGACGGCACGGTACGCTTCATCACCCGATCGTCGCCTACCGTCCGCGATCTCGGCCGCATTGAGGCGTTCGACATCGGCTTTGCGGAGCTGCCGATCGAAAGCCCCGCCTCGGTCATCGAGACGATCGAGGTACCTTGCGTCTGCATGCTGCCGGCGAGCCATCCTCTGGCGGCCGAACCCGTCATCACGCCGCGCCATCTCAACGACGTTCCCTTCATCTCGCTCTATGCCGACCATTTCCTGCACGAGGCGATCGAGCGCGCCTTTGCCGAGCACTCGGCGCGGTTGCGAATGGCTGTGCATGTCGAGTTCTTCGGCACGGCCTGCGCGCTCGTCATGGAGGGCGTCGGCGTGACCATCGTCGACGTCATCACCAGCCTGCATTTCCAGAAGGTCGGGCTCGTCGCGCGGCCCTTCGCGCCGCGCCTGTCCTATCGCTATGCGATGTTCCAGCCGGCGCCGCGGCCGCTCTCGCGCATCGCTCGCGAATTCGTCGAGGCCTTCCGCGAGCACAATGCCGCGCTGATCCGCGAGCACAGCCCCTACGGCGACTGAAGCCGGCGCGGCGGCGGGTTTGTCATCGTAACCTACGATAACAAGGACGGCGCGCTATCGTGCTGCTCGAAAGATCTTGCCCGGGTTCATGACCCCTGCGGGGTCCAGGAGGGCCTTGATGCTGGCCATCAGCCTGATCGTGTCCCCGCGTCGGAGCTGGCGCACTCCGCATCTGCAGCGTACTCAGCATCCGTCGTGGATTCAGTGGGTGTTCTCGCTGGACTCATGCTGTAGCGACAGCGCCAACAAATGGTGCGGCCCAGTGCCGGTTTCGCAAGCTCGGCGTCCTCATACTCGAGCTGCCTCGGCCGGATCGGCGTGACGGCCATCGACTCCGGATTGGAGCCCGGCCGGCAATGATGTAACGTATTGCGAAAGGTTGTGCGGCTCGGCCGCGGGCATGCGGATAGGGTCGCCTTCAGAGTTCGAAGGAGAACCTTCGATGCTGCGTTGGACCTTGCTGGCCTCGTTGATGCTCGCGGCCCTGCCTCTCCCAGCCCTAGCGGTCGGCGATCCCGCAGCGGGCGAGAAGGTTTTCCAGAAGTGCCGCGCCTGCCACCAGATCGGGGAGACGGCCAAGAACGCCATCGGGCCGAAACTGAACGGTCTTCTCGGCCGGCCGGCGGGCTCGATCGAGGGCTACAGCTACTCGCCCGCCAACAAGAACTCCGGCATCACCTGGGATGAGCCCACCTTCCGCGATTACATCAAGGCACCGCAGGTGAAGATCCCGAGCACCAAGATGGTGTTTCCGGGCCTCAAGTCGGATCAGGAGATCGACGATATCGTCGCCTTCCTCAAGCAATTTGACGCGGACGGAAAGAAAAAATAGCCGGATCGGCGCACGATTTCAGCCGTGACGGCGCCGACTTGCGACACGGGATCGATTGACAACTCCCGCGAGCAGGATGACAACATGAAACAGTGGGCTGAAGGCTTGAAGATCCTGCAGCCCGGCTGAGAGTTTTTGCGTCAACTGCGACGCACGGTCGTCCTGGCGAACCCAAGGTTCGGCGATGGCGAACAGGGAACAAAACTTGCAGCTCGAAGGTGCGCTCGCCCGAGCCTGCGCCCCGGAGCGGTCATGTGCCGCAAGCGATGTCGTTGGCCAAGTCCGTTTTAAGCTTCAGGCCCGATTCATCTCGGGCCGCAACACTGTTCTCATAGCGAAAATGAGTTCGTTGACGTAAGGCACGGCGCAAGACATGCGCCGCGGCATAGTCTGGTTCCTGTTCACGCCGCCCTCGGCAAGGATGAATGAGGGATGGGTATCGCGGTCGTCCTGGCTTTGATCGTGATCGGCTCGGTGGTGTTCCACTTCCTGAGCCCGTGGTGGTGGACGCCGATCGCCTCCAACTGGCGCTATATCGACGACACCATCATCATCACGTTCTGGATCACCGGCGTCGTCTTCGCGGCCGTCGTGCTGTTCATGGCCTATTGCGTCCTCCGCTTCCGGCATCGCGAGGGCAATCGCGCCGCCTACGAACCCGAGAACAAGCGGCTGGAATGGTGGCTCGCGATCGGGACGGGTGTCGGCGTCGCCGCCATGCTCGCGCCCGGCCTCGTCGTCTGGCACCAGTTCGTCACGGTTCCAAAGGACGCGACCACGGTCGAGGTCGTCGGCCAGCAATGGCAATGGGCCTACCGGCTGCCCGGCGCCGATGGCAGGCTCGGCGCCTCCGATATCGCCCATGTCACCCCGGAGAATCCGCTCGGCGTCGATCCCAAGGACCCGTACGGGCAGGACGACGTCGTCATCCAGGGCGACAACCTCCATCTCCAGCTCGGCAAGCCGGTCAGGATGCTGCTGCGCGCGGTCGACGTCCTGCACAATTTCTATGTACCGGAGTTCCGCGCCAAGATGGACATGATCCCCGGCAGCGTAACCTATTACTGGTTCACGCCGACGCGGGCCGGCACCTTCGACGTGCTGTGCGCCGAGCTCTGCGGCACCGGTCACACCTTCATGCGCGGCAATGTCGTGGTCGAGCCGGAGGGCAACTACCAGGCCTGGCTGCAGCAACAAAAGACCTTCGTCCAGCTTCAGGCACCTGCCCGGGCGGAGGCGAGGAACTAGGGACCGATACAGGGCGAGGCCCGGCATAGGGACTTCGCCCGCGACGAGTGGGAGATGGTCCGATGGTCGACGTGATGCACGGCGCCTCCGAACCGCTACCGGCGGCCGAAGTCGACGATGTCGAGCTGTATCACCCGAAGAGCTGGATCACGACGTACGTCTTCTCGCAGGATGCCAAGGTCATCGCCATCCAGTACTCCATGGTGGCGCTGGCGATCGGGCTGGTCGCTCTGGTCCTGTCCTGGCTGATGCGGCTGCAGCTAGGCTTCCCGGGGACATTCTCGTTCATCGACCCCGATCGCTACTACCAGTTCATCACCATGCACGGGATGATCATGGTGATCTATCTGCTGACCGCCCTGTTTCTCGGCGGCTTCGGCAACTACCTGATCCCGCTGATGCTCGGCGCCCGGGACATGGTGTTCCCCTATGTGAACATGCTGAGCTTCTGGATCTATTTCCTCGCCGTGCTGGTGCTCGTCGCCGGCTTCTTCCTGCCGGGCGGACCGACTGGGGCGGGATGGACGCTCTACCCGCCGCAGGCGATCCTCGCCAATACGCCCGGCCAGCAATGGGGCATCCTCGTGATGCTCGTCTCGCTGATCCTGTTCATCATCGGCTTTACCATGGGCGGGCTGAACTACGTCGTGACCGTGCTGCAGGGACGGGCCCGCGGCATGACCCTGATGCGCATGCCACTGACGATCTGGGGCATCTTCACGGCCACCGTCATGGCGCTGCTCGCCTTTCCCGCGCTCTTCGTCGGCGCCGTGATGATGCTGCTCGACCGGCTGATCGGCACGAGCTTCTTCATGCCGGCGATCGTCGCGATGGGCGAGCGGCTGGCCCACAAGGGCGGCAGCCCGATCCTGTTCCAGCATCTGTTCTGGTTCTTCGGCCATCCCGAGGTCTACATCGTCGCGCTGCCGGCCTTCGGCATCGTCTCCGACCTGATCAGCACCCATGCCCGCAAGAACATCTTCGGCTACCGCATGATGGTCTGGGCGCTGGTGGCGATCGGCGCGCTCAGCTTCGTCGTCTGGGCTCACCACATGTATGTCAGCGGCATGCACCCGGCCTTCGGCTTCTTCTTCGCCACGACGACGCTGATCATCGCGATCCCGACCGCGATCAAGGTCTATAACTGGGTGCTGACGCTCTGGCGTGGCGACATCCACTTCACCGTGCCGATGCTGTTCGCGCTCGGCTTCATCGTCACCTTCGTGAATGGCGGGCTCACCGGCCTGTTCCTAGGCAATGTCGTCGTCGACGTGCCGCTCTCCGACACGATGTTCGTCGTCGCCCATTTTCATATGGTGATGGGCGTCGCGCCGATCCTCGTGATCTTCGGGGCGATCTACCATTGGTATCCGAAGGTCACCGGGCGGATGCTCGACGACAGGCTTGGGAAGCTGCATTTCTGGGTCACCTTCCTCGGGGCCTACCTGATCTTCTTCCCGATGCACTATATCGGGCTGATGGGTGTGCCCCGCCGCTATCACGAGATCAGCGGGATGGCCTTCGTCCCGCCCTCGGCAGCGACGCTGAACGAGTTCATCACGATCGTCGCCCTGATCGTCGGCGCTGCCCAGCTCGTCTTCCTGTTCAACCTCGTCTGGAGTGTCAGGCACGGCCGGCCGGCCGGCGGCAATCCCTGGCGCGCGACCACGCTGGAGTGGCAGACGCCGCAGACGCCGCCAGCGCATGGCAACTGGGGCAAGACCCTGCCGGTGGTCTATCGCTGGGCCTATGATTACAGCGTGCCGGGCGCTGCCGAGGATTTCCTGCCGCAGAACCAGCCGCCGACCCCGCGGACCGCGTGACGAGGTGCCGCCATGATCGTGGTCGTCCTCTTCATGGTCCTGATGGCAGCCCTCGCCGGCTGGTGGCTGTCGCGCCAGGGTCTGGCCGACAAGCCATGGCTCGAGGTCGGGGTGGGCGTCGAGGCCGGCGGTGCGAAGCTGCCGCCTTCCCCGACGGCGAAGGTCGGCCTCGGCGCCTTTCTCGTCGTGGCCGGCTCGCTGTTCTCGCTGCTGGTCAGCGCCTATTCCATGCGGATGGACATGGCGGACTGGCGCGCGCTGCCGATGCCGACGGTCCTGTGGTTCAGCACGGGACTGCTGATCCTCGCAAGCATCGCGCTGCACATGGCGGTGATCGCCGCGCATTGCGACGAACTCGGTCACGTCCGCTCGAGCATCCTTGCAGCAGGCGTGTGCTCGCTCGCCTTCCTCACAACTCAGCTGCTGGCATGGCGCGAGCTTGCCGCCTCCGGCTATTTCACTGCTGCCAATCCCGCCAGCGCCTTCTTCTACCTGCTCGCCGCAGTCCACGGCCTGCACATGCTCGGCGGGCTCGTGGCGCTTTGCCGAACCGGCGTCAGAGCGTTCGCCCTATCGGCGACGAGCCCTCCGCAGGCAGTTGGCGAGCTTACGCTCAGCGTCGAGCTCTGCGCGCTCTACTGGCACTTCCTGCTGCTGGTCTGGCTCGTCCTGTTCAGCATGCTCATGCGCTGGACCGATGATCTCATCGCGATCTGCCGGGGATTGCTGGCCTAGAGGCTCCAAACGAGGTCGGAACGATGAATGAGGTCGCGCCGCATACCCTGAACCCCAAGATCGGTCGTGCGCCCGGCTGGCAAGGGATCGTGGCGGATTGGTCGTCCGATCAGCGGGCCTTCAAGAACGTCTCCTGGGGGAAGGCCATGATGTGGATCTTCCTGCTCAGCGACACCTTCATCTTCGGCACCTTCCTGATCTCCTACATGACGGTCAGGATGTCGACGACCGTGCCCTGGCCCAATCCGAGCGAGGTCTTTGCGCTCGAGATCGGCGGCCACCACCTGCCGCTGATCCTGATCGCCATCATGACCTTCGTCCTGATCAGCAGCAGCGGCACGATGGCTATGGCGGTCAATTTCGGCTATCGCCGCGACCGCAGGAAGACCGCGATCCTGATGCTGCTGACGGCGGTGCTCGGCGCGACCTTCGTCGGCATGCAGGCCTTCGAATGGTCGAAGCTGATTTCGGAAGGCGTCCGCCCCTGGGGCAATCCCTGGGGTGCAGAGCAGTTCGGCTCCAGCTTCTTCATGATCACCGGCTTCCACGGCACCCATGTCACGATCGGCGTGATCTTCCTGATCATCATCGCCCGCAAGGTCTGGCGCGGCGACTTCGACGATGGGCGACGCGGTTTCTTCACGAGCCGCAAGGGACATTACGAAGTCGTCGAGATCACCGGACTCTACTGGCACTTCGTCGATCTCGTCTGGGTCTTCATCTTCGCGCTGTTCTATCTCTGGTGAGGTCGCCATGGCACAGCCCATAGCTCACAGCGACGCGCAGCAGCATCCGATCAGGCTTTATCTCGTGGTCTGGTGCTGGCTCTTCGTCCTCAGCCTGTGTTCCTACCTGGTCGATTATTTCCACCTCACCGGCTATCTCAGATGGTCGCTGATCCTGATCTTCATGGCGCTCAAGGCCGGGCTGATCGTCGCCGTCTTCATGCATATGGCCTGGGAGCGATTGGCCCTGGCCTATGCGATCCTCGCCCCGCCGCTGGCGCTCCTGGTTTTCGTCGGCATCATGGTCTTCGAATCGAACTACACGCTCTTCACCCGGCTGGCGTACTTCGTCGCCGGTCCATGACAGGTGATCTGGAGGCGCAATCCAGTAAAGGGAGACGCTCATGAGAACCTATTACTTGTTCCAGGCGGTGAACTCCCCCGACCTGCGCGGCTTCGCCGATGAACCTGCCGGCGCCAGCCTGCCTGCGGACCTCGGGCCGTGGATGCTTGCGCAACAGATCCGGCCGAATGAGGAATGGAGCCTCGCCATCAGCAGGGCGGTCGTGGCAGCCGGCCTCATCGAGAATGGCTTCTACCTCTGGGGCCCCGCGGAGCGACCGGCACCACACCTGATCATCGAAAGCGATCGCGTCGAAGGGACCGCCGTGTTCGACAGCAAGAACGATCAGATCGGCACGATCAAGCGGCTGCTGATCGAGAAGGTCAGCGGCCGCGTTTCCTTCGTCGACGTGACGTTCGGAGGATTTCTCGGCATTGGCAGCCACCACGTGACGATCCCCTGGGAAAAGCTCACCTACGACAAGGAGCTCGAGGGCTATCGCACCGACATCACCGAGGCCCAGGTCCGAGGTGCCGCGGTCCTGTATGGGGACAAGGGCGCTTTGCCAGACCAGAAACGTCAGCAGGACATGAGTGACTACTGGAATGACGCCCCCAGGTGACCGATCCGAAGCGGCTCCGAGGCCCCCTCCAATGCACGAGCTAACGTGGATGCATCACTGAGCGAGCGGACTGATCCTGTTTCTGATCGTCCTGACGAGACTCAGCGCCGCCATCTCCGATGATTTCGGATTGCCGGTGAGGGGCTTGTTCTCGATCACGAGATTCAGGCGGCCGAAGGCGCCGCGAACGCTCAGGCGATGGCAATTCGCAGCGATGCCGGGATCGGCGACGAGCTCGACGCGGGTCCTGTCGAGGCCGATGCCGGCAAGTGCCGTGATCACGGCGACATTGGCATTTTGCGGAAAACGGATGGCTGCCTCGCGCGCCGAACCGGAGAAGAAGGTGAGCGGTGCGAGGAGCTCGTCGAGCGCCACCATTTCTTCGGCCGGCGTGCCGCGCCAGGCTGCCGGCGGCTTGACGATGCTGTGGACGACCTCGTCGAGTGGCAGCGCCGATGCTGCCGCGATGGCATCGATCCCGCCGAGGGCACCTGGCGGCAGGATGAGCTGGCTGCCGCAGGCCTCTGCGCTCGCCAGCAAGCGCTCAAGCAGCGCGGCGTCGGTCAGTGCGCTGGCCGATGCGATCGCGAAGGCCGGCGCGGAGCGCAGTGCAGCCTCGCCCCAGATCGCGACCGCATCCCGGCCCGCCGCCTCGACGATGAGGTCGAGCTGCAGGCCGGCAAGCTGTCCGGGGTCGGTGACAAGGACCGCACCAGAGGGAATATCCTGCGCCCGTGCGGTCGAGCGGGCCCCGACGGCGACGATGGCGATATCGCCAGCACTCGGCGAGTTCGACAGTAGCGCGGCGACACGCCGGCTGATCGCGCCCCAGCCGATGAGCGCGATGCGAAGCGGTCTGCGGGAGCGGATCGTCATTGCTGAGCTGCCGTCCACAGGGCCAGATCGAGCAGCGCGCCGCCGTTGAGCCCGTCGAGCATGCTGAAATGATGGCCCGGGCAGATCAACGGCTCGGGCGCTTGCCAGGCAGTCGCGAGCGTCGCCGATTGCCGTTTGAACGCCTCGCTCTCGCCCTCGCCCACGGCGAAGGCGAGGCGAGCATTGCCCGGGCGCAGCCGGCCGAGCGGGCTGAGCCGCGCAACTCGCTCGCCATCGTCCAGCCCGAGCAGCCGCCCGATCGGCAGGTGCCCAATCGGCTTGAGATCATAGAGGCCAGAGAGCAATAGCGCCGAGGCAACCGGCGGCGCTGCGGGGTCGCACAGCGCCATCGCCGCGAGGTGGCCACCCGCTGAATGGCCGCTGATGTGCAGTTGCGCGGGATCAAGCCCGAGCGCCTCGGCCTCGCGCACGAGAAAGCTCAGCGCCGCTACGGTCTGGGCGATGCTCGCCTCCAGCGGAGTGTCAGGCGCCAGCCCGTAATTCGGCTGCGCGACCGCGAAACCGGCATCGAGCAGCCCCTGCGAGAACTGCGCGTGCTGGACTTTGTCAGAAGCCTGCCAGTAGCCGCCATGGATGAAGACGAAGATCGGAGCGCGCTCCACACCAGCCGGGCGATAGAGATCGAGCGTCTCGAAGCGGCCCGGGCCATAGGCGAGATCGAGCCCGCCATGGCCGGCGCGAAAGGCCGCGCCCTCGCGGCTCCATTGCCGGAACAGCGCGGTCATGTCGGCCTGCAGGCGCGGGCTGTATTGCCGGCCGAGCTCACGTAGCGGATAGCCCTCGACCGCGACGTCGGGCAGTGGCTGCGGCGACGCAAAGCGGACGCGGATCGTGAGACCGGGCTCGGTTCCGGGCCGCAGACGGATCGGTGGCCGGAAGCCGGCGAAGGCCTCGCGATAGGCCAGCTCGACCGTGTGGCGCGAGAGATGGAAGGCGGCGGGATCGGCGCTCTCCCAGTCCATGCCGGTGAGGTGATGCGGGCCCAAGCCGGCGGCGACCAGGCCGGCGAGGATCTCGCTCAGCGTGTCGCGCAAGGCCTCGACCGGGTCGCCCGCGATGCTACGCGCAACGATCTCATTGTCAGACGCCGACATAGCGATGCACCAGCTCCGCATTGGCCACGAGGTCGCTGCTGGAACCGGACCAGACCGTGCGCCCCTTCTCGATGATGTAATGCCGGTCGGCGAGGCGCTTCAGCACGGCGATGTTCTTGTCGATCAGCAGGATCGACTGGCCTTGCACCTTCAGCGCCTCGATGCAGCGCCAGATCTCGGCCCGGATCACCGGCGCCAGCCCTTCGGTCGCTTCGTCGAGGATGAGGAGTTTGGGATTGGTCATCAGAGCCCGGCCGACCGCCAGCATCTGCTGCTCGCCGCCCGAGAGGGTGCGAGCCGACTGTCCCGCGCGCTCCTGAAGGCGCGGGAACAGGGCGTAGACACGCTCCAGCGTCCAGGGCGAAGCGCGCCCGAGCCGGTTGGCGGCGGTGGCGACGAGGTTCTCGCGCACGGTGAGCGTCGGAAAGACCTGCCGCCCCTCCGGCACGAGGCCGATGCCGCAGCGCGCGATCGCCTCCGGCGTGTTGCCCTTGAGCGCGCGGCCGTCGAAGCTGATCTCGCCGCCTTTCGGCGACAGCAACCCCATCAGCGAGCGCACCGTCGTGGTCTTGCCCATGCCGTTGCGGCCGAGCAGGGTGACGACCTCGCCCTCGCCGATGTCGAGGCCGACATCGAACAGCACCTGGCTCGCGCCATAGGCCGATTGCAGGTTGCGCACGCTCAGCATCAGGCGTCCCCCTCGCCGAGATAGGCGGTGCGCACATCCGGGTTGTCGCGGATCTCCTGGGCCGTACCGGTCGCGATGATGCGGCCATAGACCAGCACCGAGATCCGGTCGGCGAGCGCGAAGACGGCGTCCATGTCGTGCTCGACCAGCAGCATGGTGACGCGGCCTTTCAGGCCGGACAGCATCGCGACCATCTGCTCGCTCTCGGCATGGCCGAGACCCGCCATCGGCTCGTCGAGCAGGAGCAGACGCGGCTCGCAGGCGAGAGCGATGGCGAATTCGAGCTGCTTCTGCTCGCCATGAGAGAGATCGGCGACCTTGACCTCGGCGCGGTGAGCGAGGCCCGCAGTCGTCAGATGCTCGCGAGCGCGCTGGCGCAAGCCCTTGTCGCGGCGTGCGTCGGCGAAGAAGCGGAAGCTGTGCCCCTGCCGCGCCTGCACGGCGAGCGCGACATTGTCGAGCATGCTGAAATCGGGCAGCAGCTGGTTGATCTGGAAGGTACGGGCAAGGCCGCGCTGGACACGCTGCGGTGTGGCGAGTGCATCGATCGGCTCGCCTTCCAGCCTGATCTCGCCTTCGTCATGACTGAGCTCGCCGAAGAGCTGGGTCAATAGCGTCGTCTTGCCGGCGCCATTGGGCCCGATCAGCGCGTGGATCTCGCCCTCGACGATGTCGAGGTCGACATTGTCGGTGGCAATCAGCCCGCCGAAGCGCTTGCGCAGGCCGCGGACGGAGAGAAGCGGCTGGGTCATCACTCGCTCCTGCCGAGGCCGAGTCGACTGAACAGCCCGTTGAGCCCGCCTTGCGTGAAGAGGACGACGAGCAGCAGGATCGGGCCGAGGACGAGCTGCCAATGCTCGGTAAGGGAAGTCAGCACCGTCTCCAGGATGACGAGGGCAGCGGCGCCGAAGAGCGGGCCGAGCAAGGTGCCGACGCCGCCGAGGATGACCATGATCATCAGCTCACCCGACTTGGTCCAGTGCAGCATGTCGGGGCTGACGAAGCGCAGATAATTCGCCATCAGCGCCCCGGCGAGACCGGTGCCCATGCCAGAGATGACGAAGGCGGCGAGCTTGTAGCGATAGGGCGCGATGCCGATCGCCGCCATGCGCCGCTCGTTCTGGCGGATGCCGGCGAGCACCATGCCGAAGCGCGAGCCGACAATGCGCCAGAGCGCGAGGAAGACCAGCGTCGCGACGGCAAGGCAGATGAAATAGAAGGTGATGTCGTCGCGAGTGTTGAGGCCGAGGAGCTCGTTGCGGCGCCGGATCGTCATGCCGTCATCGCCGCCATAGGCCTTGAGCGAGACGAACAGGAAGAACAGCATCTGCGCGAAGGCGAGCGTGATCATGATGAACTGCACGCCGCTGGTGCGCAGGCACAGCGCGCCGATCAGCAAGGCGAGCAGGCCGCCGACCAGGATCGCGGCCGGCAGCGTGATTAGCAGCTGGCTCGTGCCCGGGATCAGGCCAAGGAAGAGGCTGTCGTCGACGTAATTGCGGTAGAGGATGCCGACGACATAGCCACCGACGCCGAAGAAGGCCGCGTGCCCAAACGAGACCATCCCTCCGAAACCGAGCGCCAGGTTCAGGCTGGCGGCGGCGATCGCATAGATCAGCACGCGGGTCGCCAGCGGCACCAAAGCAGGCTGGCCGAGCGCCTGGACGAGGAAGGGCAGCGCGATCAGCCCGAGAGCCAAGGCGAGCAGCATCAGCGCGCGGCCGGTGCTCGGCGCAGGGGAGCCGGTGTGGGTGATGGCGTCCTCAGACATTGGCGGGGAACAGTCCCTTGGGCCGCACCAGCAGCACCACGGCCATCAGCATGTAGATGCCCATCGAAGCCAGGCCGGCGCCGAGCGCATCGGCCTCGGAGCCGGCCATGACCTGGCGCAGCAGGCCGGGCAGGAAGGCGCGCAGCACAGTGTCGACGAGGCCGACCAGCAGCGCCCCGAAGAAGGCGCCGCGGATCGAGCCGACGCCGCCAATCACCACCACGACGAAGGTCATGATCAGGATCTGCTCGCCCATGCCGACCTGGACGGCGAGGATCGGCCCGGCCATCAATCCGGCGAGGCCGGCGAGCAAAGCCCCTAGCCCGAAGACGGCGGTGTAGAGCAGGCGGATATCGACGCCGAGCGCCCGGACCATCTCGCGATGGGTGGCGCCGGCCCTGACCAGCATGCCGATGCGCGTGCAGTTGATCAGGAGATAGAGCCCGAGCGCGACGAGAAGGCCAACGGCGATGATGATCAGCCGGTAGATCGGATAGGTCAGCCCGGGCATCAGCTCGACCGAGCCATTCAGCACTGACGGCACCGAAACGAAGAGCGGCTGGCGCCCGAACAGGATCGTCACGCTCTGGTTGAAGATCAGGATCAGCGCGAAGGTCGCCAGCACCTGGTCGAGATGATCGCGGGCATAAAGCCGGCGCAGCACGAAGAGCTCCATCGCCATGCCGACCAGGGCAGCAGCCGCAAGGCCCGCCAGGATGGCGAGAAAGACCGAGCCGGTCTGCGCCGCGGCGAAGGCAGCGGCATAGGCGCCGACCATGTAGAGCGAGCCATGAGCGAGGTTGATCACGCCCATGATGCCGAAGATCAGCGTCAGCCCGGCGGCGAGCAGGAACAGCATCACGCCGAACTGCAGGCCGTTGAGCAATTGTTCGAGAATGAGAGTCATTGCTGGTCACGTCCGGCTGGCGACGGGATGGGCAGGCAGCAGCCCATCCCGTCGATGCGGGAGCTTATCGGCGGTTCAGAGCTTGCAATCCTTGGCGTAGGCGTCGCCATGGTTGCTCAGCACCTTGCCCGAGGTCTTCAGCACCGGGGTGCCGTCGGCGCCCTTCTCGACCTTCAGCGCATACCAGTCCTGGAGCGGGTGCTGGTTGGTGCCGAACTTGAAGGCGCCGCGGACCGACTGGAAATCGGCCTTGGCGAGCGCCTTGCGCAGCGCCGGCACGTCGGCCTTGCCGCCGGTCGCCTTCAGCGCCGAGGCGATGGCGAGCGCGGTGTCGTAGCCTTGGCTGGCGTAGTAGGTCGGCACGCGGTTGTAGGCCTTGGTGAAGGCCTCGACGAAGGCCTTGTTCGAGGCGTTGTCGAAGTCGGTGTTCCAGTGCGCGGTGACGCTGAGCCCGAGGGCAGCGTCGCCGACGGCCTTCAGCGTGGTCGCGTCGAGCGAGGGCTCGGCCAGCACCATCGGGGTTTTACCGAGCAGGCCGGCCTGCTGGTACTGGCGCAGGAAGGCGATGCCGAGCCCGCCCGGGTGGAACTGGAACACCACGTCAGGATTGGCCGCGCGGATCTGCGCCATCTCCGGGGCGAAGTCGGTCTGGTCGAGCCGGGTGTAGACCTCGCCGACGACCTCGCCCTTGAACAGGCGCTTGAAGCCAGCGAGCGCATCCTTGCCGGCCTGGTAGTTCGGCGCGAGGATGAAGGCTTTCTTGTAGCCGAGATTGGTAGCGTGCTGGCCGGCGCTCTCATGCAGGCTGTCGTTCTGCCAGGAGACGACGAAATAGTTTTCGTTGCACTCCTTGCCGGCAAAGTTCGATGGCGCCGCATTGGGGCTGACATAGAGCGCCCCGGCATCGACGATATCGGGCACGGTCGCGCCGGCGACGTTCGAGAAGACGATGCCGGTCATGATCTTGATGCCGTCGGTCTTCAGCATCTTCTCGGCGATCTGCTTGCCCTGGCCGGGCTTCAGCGCATCGTCCTCGACGACGAGCTCGACCGGCGCACCGCCGAGCTTGCCGCCGTTCATGTCGATGGCGAGCTTGAAGGCGTCGCGGATGTCCTGGCCGAGATAGCCGCCCGGTCCGGACAGCGTCGTGACCATACCGATCTTGACCGGCGCCTGCTGGGCCAGCGCCGGCATGGCGACGGCGGCTGCCAGCATCACTCCGAGGTATCCTGATTTACGGTGCTGCATGGTTCCCCTCCTCCGATCATTCGCGTCGGATTGTCAGAAATTATTTTAAGCTTAAAACAAATTCCGATCGACGCGCAAGCGCCGCAATGGCGCCGGACGGGCCGGCGCCTTCGTCATCTTTCAGAGCGCGACCCAGCCGGCCGGCGGCTTGCGGCCGGGATGGACAGCCCCGCACTGTTTGCAGGTGCGGGCCTTCTCGTCGGCGAAGAAGGCTTCGTAGAGCGGCGGCAGGTCCTTCACGAGGTCCCCGACCTTGAGCTCGATGCGATGCACCAGGCCGTTGCATTCGAAGCAGTACCATTCGAAGCCGTCGACCTGGTCGGCATGGCGCGCCGGCTCAACCACGAGCCCGATCGAACCTTCTTGCGGGCGCTGCGGCGAGTGGCGCACATGCGGCGGCAACAGGAAGACGTCGCCCTCGCGGATCGTGACGTCGTAATGCTTCCCGTCATCGACCAGCTTGAGCATCATGTCGCCCTTGAGCTGGTAGAAGAACTCCTCCACCGGGTCGTCATGGAAATCGGCGCGCTGGTTCGGCCCGCCGACGACCATCACGGTCATCTGGCCGTCGGAGAACACCTTCTTGTTGCCGACCGGCGGCTTCAGCAGGTGCTCGTTCTCCGCGATCCACTTCTTGAAGTTGAAAGCTTTCAGCCGTCCTTCGGTCGCCATATCCGTCTCTCCCGTTTGTCCCGTCCTGCCTAGATTTAGCCGGCTTTCGCCAGGGGCCGTCCGGCCGCGAGCTTGAGCCCGCAGCTCTCGAAAGCCGCACGCGTCGCTGCCTTCTCGGCTTCGGTCAGCTCCAGCAGCGGCGCGCGTACGCGTCCGCCAACCTGCCCGAGCAGTTCCTGCCAGTATTTCTGGTGCGCATGCGGCTTCTCGGCCGGCCGCGTCGTGCGCAGCGCCTCGCGCACCGGGTTCAGGCTGTCGCGGATGGCGTGGGCCTTATCGACCTCGCCGGCGAAGGCGAGATCGGTGTACTCACGCATGCGCCGATCGGCCGCCGTCTGGATCAGATAGGGCGGCGAGGAGCAGAGATAGACCTGCCAGCCGAGCTCGATGATGTTGTCGAGCCATTCCTCCTCGGAGGCCGTGCTGATCAGGATGCGGTCGCCCGCGAGCCGGGTCAGCTCGGCATACATGGCGCGCGGCACGCTGTACTTGATCGCGACGACGTTCTCGATATCGGCGAGGCGATTGCAAAGCTGCGGGCTCATCAGATAGCCCGAATCCGGGTGGCTCCAGAGCGCGATGCCGATGTCGACCTGTTCGGCGATGGTCCGATAGTACTCGTACAGCGTCTCGTCCTGCGCCTTGAAGAAGTGGAGCAGCGGCGCGTGCACGACGATGTAATCGGCGCCGACCTTCTGGGCATGCTTGGCGAGGTCGATGACGACGTCCATGTTCTGGTCGGAGCAGGACATGATCGTCTGCCCGCGTCCGGCCGTAGCCTCGACCGCGAGCTCGAAGCTCTTCTTGCGCTCCTCGACCGACATCGCGAAGAACTCGCCCTGCTTGCCGGCGATGAACAGGCCGTCGATGCCGAGATCCTCGGTCCAGTGCCGGACATTCTCGCGGAAACCGTCCTCGTCTATGGCGAGCGACTGGGTAAAGGGCGTCAGCGCCGCCGCCCAGATGCCCTTCATATTGGCGCGGGTGTAAGCCTTCGCGTCCTTCCTGGCGTATTTCATGCGGCTGCCTCCCTGTCGCCCGCCGCTCAGATCGCCATGCGGTGCGAAACGGTCTTGATGGTCGTGTAGTGCGCGAGCCCCTCGGCGCCGCCCTCGCGGCCATAGCCACTGTCCTTGACCCCGCCGAACGGCACCTCGGCGACCGAGGCCTCCAACGTGTTGATCGAGACGTTGCCAGCCTCGATCTCGTCGGCGAGACGATCGGCCCGGCTGGCGGAATGGGTGAAGGCATAGGCGGCAAGGCCGAAGGGCAGGCCGTTCGCCTTGGCGATCGCATCGTCCAGCGTCGACACCGGGTTGATCACCGCGAGCGGCCCGAACGGCTCTTCGCGCATGACCCTGGCATCGTCAGGCACATCGGCGAGCACGGTCACCGGGAAGAAATAGCCGCGATTGCCGATGCGCTCGCCGCCGGCGAGCACCCGTGCGCCCTTGGCCTTGGCGTCAGCGACCAGCAGCTCCATCGCCTCGATGCGGCGGTGATTGGCGACGGGCCCCATCTGTGTGCCCGCATCAAGGCCGTTGCCGACCACGACCGAGCGCGCCTTCTCGGCAAAGGTCCTGGCGAAAGCCTCGTAGATCGGCTCCTGCACGAAGAAGCGCGTCGGCGAGGTGCAGACCTGGCCGGCATTGCGCGACTTGCGGATCGCCGAGGCCGTCGCCGCTGCGACCGGATCGACATCGTCGCAGACGATCACCGGAGCATGGCCACCGAGCTCCATCAGCACCGGCTTCATATGGTCGGCGGCGATCCGCGTCAGATGCTTGCCGACCGCGGTCGAGCCGGTGAAGGCAATCAGCCGGGTCTGCTCCTGCGGGATCAGATAGGAGGAGATGTCGGCAGGGATACCGAAGACGAGGTTGAACACGCCAGGCGGCAGGCCGGCATCGTGCAAAGCACGGGCGATATGGAGCGCACCCGCCGGGGTCTCCTCGGCTGCCTTCAGGATGATCGAGCAGCCCGCCGCCAGCGCCCCGGCGATCTTGCGCGCCGGCTGGCTCATCGGGAAATTCCAGGGCGAGAACGCCGCGACCATGCCGATCGGCTGGTGCATCACGACGTATTTGATGCCGGGCTCGCTCGGGATGACCCGGCCATAGGTGCGCTGCCCTTCCGCCGCATCCCATTCGAAGAACTCGCAGCCGCGGATCACCTCGAGCTGCGCCTGGGCGAAGGGCTTGCCGTGCTCGAGCGTGATCGCATGGGCGATCTCGTCGATGCGGGCGCGCATCAGCGCCGCGGCCTTGAGCATGACCTCGCCACGAACCCGCGGCGCTGTCCGGCTCCAAACCCTGAAGCCGTCTTTGGCCGCGGCCAGCGCATCGTCGAGATCGGCGCGGCTCGCGACTGGGACGGCACCGATCACGCTCTCATCGGCCGGGTTGAGCACCGGCAGGCTGTCGGAGGTCTTGCGCCAGGCTCCGCCGATATAAAGCTTGAGGTCGGGATAGGCGGTCATGAAAAGCCTCGATCGGAGCGGCGCTCGGCGTGATGTCGAGGCATGATGGCCATAGCCATGACCATATGGAATTCAGCTTATTTGTCTGAATTCAGATGATCTGCTTATAAATACAACCATGGCGGTCACGCTCCGACAGATCCAGGCCTTCCTTGCCGTCGCCGAGCTCGGCACCTTCACCAAGGCTGCCGAGCGCTTGCACATGGCGCAGCCGGCGCTCTCGCAATTGGTGCGCGAGCTGGAGCATGAACTCGGCATCCGCCTGTTCGACCGCACGACGCGCCGGGTCGAATTGACCGAGGGTGGCCGGGAGTTCCAGGGCGCATCGGCCAAGATCGTCCATGATCTCGACCTCGCCATCCAGAACGCCAACGACCTCGCCGAGCGCCGCCGTGGCAAGATCACGGTCGCCGCGCCGCCATTGCTGGCTGCGGCGATCCTGCCCGAGGCGATCGCGGAGATGCGCGAGCGCTTTCCCGGCGTGCAGGTCGCGGTGCTCGACGCTCGCACCGACACGATCATCGAGGCCGTCAGGACGAACCGAGCCGATTGCGGCCTGGGCACATTCGCCGCAGTCGAGGACGGCATCGAGCGCATCCCGATGGCGCGCGACCAGCTGATGCTGTTCTGCAGCCCCGGCAGCCGCTTCGCCGATACGAGCGTCGACTGGCTGGACTTGCAGGGGGAACCACTGATCACGCTGACGCGTGACAGCGGCATCCGCCTCCTGGTCGAGGTCGCCTATGAGACCGTCGGCATCGCGCTCGTGCCGGCCTATGAGGTCGCGCAGATCACCACAGCGCTCGCTTTGGTCGAGGCGCGGCTCGGCGTCGCCGTGCTTCCGACCTATGCACGCGCCGCGGCGCCGCATCGCAGGGTTCTCGCCCGGCCGCTGTCGAACCCGGCGATCGCGCGGGACATCGTGCTGATCAGGCCGAGCGGCCGCTCGGTCTCGCCCGCGCTCGCGGCCTTCGAGACGATATTGCGGCGTTACGCTCGCCGCCTCGCACCAACCGATGCCGATTGAATGCGATGACGGGGCGACGGCATTCAGGCTGCACAAGGCTTCTGCGCCGGATGTCCGCTTCCCGGCTGTGAACCGATGGCCGCTATCGGCGCTTTGGAAGCATTCGGCTCGGACCCGCATTAATCCGCCTCATCCGAGCGCTTCTGCAGATGACGCAGATACGCGCAAAACATGTCGGCAAGCGCGTCGGCATAGGCGTGGATTTCAGCATCGGTTCTCGATGTTTCAGAGAACTCCTTGCCGACGGCGCTCATCGTCTTGGTGATGAGATCACCGACCAGCGCGCGTTCACTGGCCGTAGCGGCCGGCAGCGTCGTGTCCATGAACCCTTTGAACAGGCGGGCACCCGCCGCACGTGCCTCCCGCGCCTCAGGGGCATTGCGGTAGAGCGGAGCCGCATCGTTCAGTGCCACGCGCACGGCAGCTTCATCGCATTCGGAGCGGATGAAGGCATGAACCAGCGTACGCAGGCGGGTGAGCGGAGACTTCGTGGTATCGCCGAGGATGCCGGCCAGCATCGCATGGGTCTGCCGCCATTCGTCGCTCTGGAGTCGGAACAGGATGGCAGCCTTGTTCGGAAAGTACTGATACAGCGAGCCGACACTGACTCCGGCCTTCTCAGCGACACGCGCCGTGGTGAAGCGCTGCGCGCCCTCCTGCGCCAGAACCTGAATGGCAGCCTCCAGAATGGATGAAACCAGCTCCGCCGAGCGGGCCTGCTTCGGCGCTTTTCGCGAGGAAATCCGGGAGGTTGGCTGATTGGCCACGTCGCGCTCCGACAATGCGAATATGAAACGCGACGAATTATTCGTATTTTCCGTTCCGAGGCAAGGACCTGCCTTTCTCGGATCGGAGCAATCTCATGACGACCCTGACCACAGCGCCGCTCGCGCCCCTTCTTGACCGCCTGTTCGAGCAGGCGAATGCAGCGCCCAGCTCTGCGTTTGCAGGCTTCTCGCGCGAGGAGCGCGAGCGCCTCATGGGCAGCAAGACCGAATATCTCGAGCTCTATGGCCGCCTGAAGGATCTCTGGCTCCCGGTTTCGCAGGAAACAGGCCTGCTGCTCTACATTCTTGCCCGAAACAGCCGGGCCCGGACGATCATCGAATTCGGCACCTCCTTCGGCATCTCGACACTGCATCTCGCCGCCGCTCTGCGCGACAATGGCGGAGGACGCCTGATCACCACCGAATTCGAGCCCTCGAAAGTAGCGCAGGCGCGCAAGCACCTCACCGCCGGCGGTCTCGCCGACCTCGTCGAGATCCGGGAGGGCGACGCGCTGAAGACGCTCGCTGCTGACCTGCCCGAACAGGTCGATCTGTTGCTGCTCGACGGTGCCAAGCCGCTCTATCCCGACATCCTCGATCTGGTCGAAGGCAGGCTTCGCCCCGGTTCGCTCATCGTCGCCGACAATGCCGATGACAGCCCGGAGTACCTGACGCGGGTCCGCGCACCCGCCAGCGGCTACCTGTCCGTCCCCTTCGCCGAGGACGTCGAATTGTCGATGCGGATCGGCTGATCCGCATCCCCTAGGCGACTGCCCAGCGCCTCCTCATTCAGAGATCTGAAAATGACCGATACGGATCGGCCTGATCTGGCCTATCGCCGCGTGCTTGCCCTGACAGCCGCGCTGTTCCTCTCCTATCTGACCGTCGCCATGTCGTTGCCGGCCGTGCCAGTCCATGTCGTGCAGGGGCTGGGTTTCGACAATGCCTATGGCGGCCTGGCGGTCGGCATCGCTTTCCTGTCGACGATCCTGACGCGCGGCCGTGCCGGCTCCTGGGCCGACAGGCTCGGCGGCAAACCGTGCATGCAGCGCGGCCTGGTTCTTTACGCCGCAGCAGGGGTGATCTGCCTTGCAGCCAGTTGGACGGGATTTTCTGCGACCGGGAGCTATGCCGTCCTGATCGCCGGGCGCCTGCTGCTCGGCCTCGGCGAGAGCGTGGCGATGGTCGGGATGATCGGCTGGGCCATCGGCCTGATGGGCCAGGCCCGTTCGGGCCTTGTGATCTCCCTCGTCGGAATGGGCATGTACGGCGCCTTCGCGGCCGGCGGGCCGCTGGGACTCGCTTTGCTCGATCGGTTCGGCTTCGGCGGCCTGATGCTCGTCTGCACGATCCTGCCGCTCGCCGGGCTGGTCGCCATCCATTGGCTGCCCGGTGTGGCGCCGCATCCCGGGCAACGGCAGTCCTTCTGGGCGATCATCGGCAAGATCTGGCGCCCGGGAATGGCGGTCGGCCTGCAGGGCGTCGGCTTTGCGGCATTGGGGGCTTTTTTCTCGCTCTATCTGCTGAACAAGGGGTGGGCGCATGCGGGCCTCGGCCTTACATTTTTCGGCGTCGGCTTCGTTGTCATGCGACTTCTCTGCGGACACCTCCCGGACCGGATCGGCGGACGGCCTGTCGCGATCGCGTCGCTCATCGTTGAGGCCTGCGGCCAGTATCTCCTCTGGCTCGCGCCCGGACCTTACGCGGCGCTGGCGGGTGCCCTGCTGACGGGGCTCGGTTGTTCGATGGTGTTCCCGGCCATGGGCTCGGAGGTGGTCAAGCGGGTTCCGCCTCATATGCGCGGAACCGCGGTCGGTGGCTTCGCGGCCTTCCAGGACCTCGCCTATGGCGCGACCGGACCGCTTGCCGGCGCGCTCGCCGACCGAACAGGCTATGCCTCGATTTTCCTGATCGGTGGCCTTGCCGCGACACTGGGGCTGTTGCTGGTCATGTCAGATCGGCGGGCGTCCAGTACGGAGAAACCATAGACCCGCGCTTCCTGCGGCAGCGCTCAGTTTCTCGGCGTGGTCAGATAGGCCCACATCCGATCCAGGATGGCGCCCGACCAGGTCGCGCGCTGGGCGGCTTCCGCCTCGCTGAGAACGGCTCCGGTCTCGGCGATGCCGGCGGCCCTGGCCTCGAACTCGACCCGCGCGGCATCCTCGAGATACCAGGTCAGCACGACCGCCTCCTCGAGGCTGCCGCCTGCCGTCACCGCGCCGTTGCCGCGCATGACGATGGCGCGGGCCGCGCCGATCTGCTCGGCGAGGGCAGCGGCCTGCTCGTCATTGCGCAGCAATTGCGGATCGTCCCAGAGCGGCGGACGCGGCGCGAAATAGCTGCCGAAGCCGTGTCGTGGCTGCGGCGTAATCCGGGCCGTGCCGAGCGTCATCACCCGCTGCGGCATCGAGCGGACGACGCCGCCGACTTCCGGCCGCCTGCGATAGATCTCGCGGTGGATGCGGACCTCGCCGAGCACGCGCTCCGGCAGTGGCCCGTCGAGCGGGACGACGCTGCAGGCATCCTCGTCCGCGACGAGCCCGAGCGGCTTGGCCGGCGAGACCAGGAAATGGCCCTCGTCGAGGCGCATGCTGCAATGGCCATAGGCGTGGACGAGGCCATGACGCGCCAGCGCGCGTCCGGCCTGCCGGACCAGCTCCTCCTGGGCGGCGCTCGGCCGCGGCGATGAAGAACTCACTTGTTGAATTCAGCGATGTTGGGCTTGGCGCCCCATTTGCAGAAGCCCTTCGGCTCGAACATGTACTGGCGCTCGCGCCAGAGCAGCTCGTCCGCGATCTCGCGCACGCCGCTCGAATACTCGAAGACCATGCCGTCCGGCCCCTCGAAATAGAGGAATTTGGCCGAGGAGGTCGGATGCCGACCGGGGCCGAAGACCATGCGCACCTGCCGGTCCTTGAGGAACTGGTGCGAGCGCATGATGTCGTCGCCGGTCTCGACCTGGTGGTTGATGTGCTGGATGCCGGGTTTCGCCGAAGGGAAGAGCGCGATCGTGTGATGGACTTCGTCGATGCGCAGCAGCGGCGCATCGCCGATCCGGTCGGAAACCTGGGCATTGGTGACCTTGGTCCAGAACGCCTCGTCGCGTGCGAGATCGCTGGAGCAGAGGCCGACATGGCTGAAGCCGGTGATCCCCGCGTCGCGCGCGCCATGATAGCGCCGCCCGCTATAGCCCGGCCGCCAGGCGAGCTCGATCGGGTTGCCGGTCGGATCACGGAAGGCGATGAAGTCGTGGACCTTGCGCAGCGCCGCCTCCGAGGCGGTACCGCGCCGGACGGGATGGCCGAGCGCTTCGAGCTGCGCTGCGGCTTCATCGAGATGGAATTGTTCTTCGACTTCGAAGCACACGACCTGATCGCCCGGATCGCCCTCGAAATAGCAGAGCGTGTGCTCGCGCTCATCCGATTTGAAGTAGACCGAGCCCTTGGCGCGCTCGGCAACGTCGAGCCCGAGATATTCGGTGGCGAAATGCGTCGCGCCCTCGAGATCGCGGGTCCCGAGCCGGACATAGGAGACATCGGCAAGCTTGATCATGGATCGCTCCTTGCTGCCGGTTCAAAGCCGGCGAAGACGCTTCACTGATATTCGGGAACCTGGGTATCGCTGCCCCAGGCGCAGAAGGATTCGCGCTTGCGCGGGAACTGCCTGGCCCGGCGCGGGGCGGCGAGCCTCTCGCCCTCAGCGACATAGGAGAAGTTGACGCCGTCGGGACCGGCGACGCTCAGGAAGAGCTGCTGCGAGGCGGTGCGCCTTCCGGGGCCGTCGACAATGCGCGCCTGCGCACCGCGCAGGTGGTAGGCGTTCTGCATGACGAGATCGACATCCTCGACGCCGAACTCGACGGAGAGGATGCCCTTATCCTGCGAGGGATGCACGGCGATACGGTGATGCGCCTCGTCGAAGCGGATATA
Source organism: Allobosea sp. NPDC055332 (assembly GCF_053645455.1). Lineage (NCBI taxonomy): Bacteria > Pseudomonadati > Pseudomonadota > Alphaproteobacteria > Hyphomicrobiales > Alloboseaceae > Allobosea > Allobosea sp. NPDC055332. The sequence goes on from NZ_JBSHMO010000002.1 coordinate 1,515,812, forward strand.
GGCGGCCTCGCCGACCCAGTCGCTGACCTTGCCGCCGAGCAGCCTGGTCCAGACCTGCTGGTCGGAAGCGTCGGGCGCACCGCGCAAGGCGATCGCCTCCAACCCGGTGATGCCGGCATCGCGCGGGCCGTGATAGCGCCAGCCCGATTCCAGCGGCCGGACCACCAGTTCGATATCGTAGCCGGCCGCCATCCGGAACGAGACGAACTGCCGGACCTTTCTGATGGCGCAGCCGTCGGCATCGCCGCGCGTGGTGGCGAAACCCGCGCCCTGCAGCACCTTCTCGGCATGGGCCAGCGCATCGGGATCGCGCACCTCGAAGCCGATCGCCTGGCCGGCATCGAGCCCGTCGACATAGACCAGTGTGTGGTCGCGATAGTCGGAACGGAAATAGGCTGAAGTCTCGGTGCGGTCGACGAGTTGCAGGCCAAGGATGCGCCCGGCGAAGTCGGCCGCGCCCTTCAGGTCGGCGGTGCCGAGCCGGACATAGCGCAATTGCTCGATGGTGATCGCGTCGCTCATAGCCCGAGATGCTCTTTCTGGAGGTCCTTGTCGGCCATCAACCTGTCGGACAGCCCGTCGAAGACGACGCGGCCATGGTCGAGGACCAGTGCCCGTTCGGCCAGCTTCAGCGCCATGGCGAGGTTCTGCTCGGCGATCAGCAGGGTGTAGCCCTCGCCGCGCAGGCGCCCGACCGTGCCGATGATGACCTCTTCGATCGCCCGTGGCGAGAGCCCCTCGCTCGGCTCATCGAGCACGATCAGGTCGGCCTGCGTCAGCAGGGCGCGCGCAATCGCCAGCAATTGCCGCTCGCCGCCGCTGAGCGCGCCGCTGGAGAAGGAGCGCCGCTCGGCGAGGCGCGGGAAGTCCTCGTAGATGCGCTCCTTGACCCAGCGCCGGTTCGGCTGCTTGCGCGACCACAGCGCCGCCATGGTCAGGTTCTCGTCGACCGTCAGGTTGGCGTAGACGCCGCGGCCCTGCGGCACCAGCGCGACGCCGAGCCGGGCGATCCGATGCCCCGGCCAGCCAGCGACCTCCTGCCCCTTGATCGCGATGCGGCCGGTGACCTGCGGCTCCAGCCCGAACAGGGCCGAGCAGAGCGTGCTCTTGCCGGCACCGTTGCGGCCGAGCAGCGCCACCGCCTCGCCCTGCGCCAGCGAGAAGTCGACGCCGTGCAGGACGCGCACGCCACCATAGCCGGCATCGAGCCCGGCGACCTCGAGATAGGTAGCGGGGGCCGCCTGTTGCTGTGGCTGAACCGACATCATGCGGCCTCCCCGAGCGAGGCGCCGAGATAGGCGGCCTGCGCACCCTCATGTGCCTTGATCGCCTCCGGCGTGTCGCAAGCGATCAACCGGCCGAGATCGAGCACGGCGACGCGGTCGCAGACGCCGAAGACGATGTCGAGATCATGCGCGATCAGGATGGTCGAGAGGTCCTCGCCGAGCGTACGAACAACCTCGATCAGGTGCTCGCCTTCCGCCCGCGAGAGACCGGCGGTCGGCTCGTCGAGCAGGAGCACCCGCGGGCGCATCGCCAGCGAGACCAGCACGTCGACGATGCGCTGCTCGCCATAGGACAGGCCAGCGACCGGCAACTCCGCCCGATCGCGCAACTGGGCGCGCGTGAGCAATTCATCGGCGGCTTCGTCCGCTGCGGCCACCGCCTTGCGGCTGCCGAACCAGCCATAGCCTTCGCCAGCCCGCGAGCGTGCGGCGAGGGCAAGGTTCTCGCGGACGCTGAGCTCCGGGAAAGCCATGCTTTTCTGGAAGGTGCGCACCAGCCCAGCGCGGACGCGCACATCAGGCTTTGCCCTGGTGATGTCCTCGCCGGCGAAGGCGACGCGGCCATGATCCGGGATCAGGAAGCCGGTGACGATGTTGAACAGGGTCGTCTTGCCGGCGCCGTTGGGGCCGATCAGGCCAAGGCATTCGCCCTGGCCGAGCGTGACGGAGACGTCGCTCAGCACCTTGAGCCCGCCGAACGACTTGGCGACGCCCTCGATCGCGAGAGCGGGAACGGCGTTCGCGCTCATGAGCGGCCCTCCGCATCCTTCCGCCGCCCGACCGCGGCCTTCAGCCCGGCGACGACCCCCTTCGGCATGATCATCACGGTCAGCACGAAGACGAGGCCGACGACCAATTGCCAGCGATCGGTATAGGACGAGACATAGGTCTGGATGCCCAGATAGATCGCCGAGCCGATGAAGGCGCCATAGAGCGAGCCGACGCCGCCGATCACCAGCATGATGATCATCATCGCCGACATCGTCCAATGCACGGCGTTGGGGCCGACATACTGGTTGACGAAGGGATAGAGCGCCCCGGCCGCGCCGGCGATGGCACCGGAGGCAAGCAGCGCCATCAGGCGGATGCGCGGGATCGAATAGCCGAGCGCGCTCATCCGAAGCTGGCGCTCGCGCGTGCCGAGCAGGGCCCGGCCGATCGGCGCATCGACGAAGGAGCGGGCAGCGAGATAAGCGGCGAGCGCCAGCACCAGCGCGGCAAGATAGAGCGCGACGCCGTTGTTGAGTGGGATCGTGGCGAAGCCGGTGTGCAAGGTCAGCACCGGGAAGCCGCGCAGGCCGTCGGCGCCGCCGGTGACCTCGCGCCAGTGGAACACCACCTCCCAGACGATCTGACCGACGATCAGGCTGAGGATCAGGAAGAACAGGGCGATGGTACGCATCACCACGACACCCATCAGCAGCGCCGACGCCATGCCGGTGGCGATGCCGACCGCGAGCATGACGACGATATCGGCGCCGAGCGTCTGCGCCGCGATCGCCGCGGCATAAGCCGCGCCGCCGAAGAAGACGGCATGGCCGAGCGAGACCAGCCCGCCGAAGCCGACCAAGAGGTCGAGACTGAGCACGGCGGTGCCGATGATCAGGATCTCGGCGAGGAAGCGCAGCTGGTAGTCACCGGCAAACAGCAGGGGAATGGCGGCTGCGAGCGCGAGCAGCGCAAGCTTCGCAGTCATCGGCAGGCTGCGCCGCTCACTGGCGGGGGACGCCTTCATGCGGCCGGTCCCGTCGGCGATCAAGCTCATACCTGCCTCACCTTCCTGGCGACCAGGCCTTCGGGCAGCGCGACCAGCAGCGCAGCCATGACGGCAAGGGCGACGACGTTCGAGAATTCCGGCACCCAGACCTTGGAGAAGGTCATGGCGAAGCCGAGCAGCAGCGCGCTCAGCACGGTGCCGCGGAAGGTGCCGAGCCCGCCGGCGACGACGACGATCAGCGCCAGGATCAGCACCTCCTCGTCGAGGCCGGGGTAGGCGGAGAGGATGCCGGCCCCGAGCGCGCCGGAAATGCCGCCGAGGCCGGCTGAGATTACCAGCACAGCCGTGAAGATCCGGCGGGTGTCGAGGCCAAGCGTCTCGACGAAGCCACGATCGGTGACGCAGGCCCTGACCACCGCGCCCCAGATGGTGCGGTCGATCACGTACCAGAGCGCGAAGGCCAGCGCCGCGCCAAAGCCGATGATGAAGAGCCGGTAGATCGGGAACGGCATGTCCATGATGAAGACGACGCCGCGCAGCGCGTCCGGGATCTCCGCCGAGAGGATCTGCGCGCCGAAACCCCAACGCATCAGATCGGCGAAGATCACCGAGAGGCCGTAGGTCAGCAGCACCTGCATCAGATGGGTGCGCGCATAGAACTGCCGAAACGGGAAGCGCTCCAGCAGGAAACCCGCAAGGCCGGCCGCCAGGAAGGCGACCGGGAAGGCGAGCCACCAGGGCGCGCCCGAGGCCAGCCAGTAGACGCCGACATAGGCGCCGAGCAGGAAGAAGGAGCCGTGGGTCAGGTTGACGAAGTTCATCAGGTTGAGCACCACCGACAGGCCGAGCCCGGTCAGCAGCAGCAGCATCGAGAACGACAGCGCGTTCAGGCTCTGGACGGCGTAGAAGCCCACGGAAAAGCTCCTTCGTAGACCTTAGGCCACCGGGCCCGGATCGCGCACGGCCTTGTAGGTGTGGATCACCTGGTTGACCGGGCCGCCGGTGCCTTCCTTGATCTCGTTGACGTAGATGTCGAGGATCGCCTGGTTGTTGCGGGGATCGAACGGCATCGGCCCAAACACGGTCTCGACCTCCTTGGCGAGCAGCGCCTCCTTGACCTTCTCCTTGTTGGAGAGATCGCCCTGGACGCGCTCGACCGCCGCCTTGATCACCTGGCCGGTGACATAGCCGGCGGTGCCCATCTCGCCGGGCATGGCGTTGCGGGCGGCCTGATAGGCTTTGGTGAAGGCAGCCGAGCTCGGCGCCGTCGGCGACTGGTTGCAGGTGTTGAGCCCGCCGAGCGCCGCTTCCTTCACGGCGGAGACGACGTCCTCCTGGTCGAACAGCGCGCCGCTGCCGATCAGCTTGACCTTGCCGTGCAAACGGTACTCGCGCATCTGGCGCAGGAAGCGCACCGCATCCGAGCCGGCGAAGAACGAGAAGATGAACTCCGGCCGCTCGGCGGCGATGGTCGTCAACAGCGGCCCGAAATCGGTGGTGCCGAGCGGCGCCCAGAGCTGCTTGCCGACCTTGCCGCCCTGCTGCTGATAGCTCGCGACGAAGTCACCGACGGATTCGCGGCCGGCGGCATAATCGGCAGCGATGGTCAGGCAGCCGGACTTGCCGAGCTTCTCGAAGGCCCATTGGCCGGCGGTGTGGCCGAGCATCCAGTTGGTCTTGGTCGGCCGGAAGACGAAGGGGCTCGCCGCCTTGCGGGCAAGGTCATTGGCCGAGCCGGCCGAGATGAAGGTCAGCGCCTTGGCCTCGGTCACCACGTCACGGACGGCGAGCGCCACCGCTGAGGAGATCACGCCGGAGACGATGTCGACATTGTCCTGTCCGAGCAGCTTGCGGAACTTGCGCACGCCCTCGTCGGGCTTGGCCTGATCGTCCTCGACGATCAGCTCGACCGCGCGGCCGGCGAGCTTGCCGCCATTCTCGGCCAGGAACATCTGCATGCCGGCGCGCATGCTCTCGCCGAGCGCCGTGAACGGCCCCGACAGCGAGGTCACCATGCCGATCTTCAGCGGCTTGTTGGCGCTCTGCGCTAAGGCCGGCGCGCCGATCGCGCCTGATAGGGCGGTGGCGCCTGCAGTCGCGAGGAAGCTGCGGCGGGACAGCGGAAAGCGCTCGGTCATGGGACGTCCTCCAACGGGGCGATCTTGGTGCCACTCGATTGGCCGGCATCCGATCAGAACGGGTTTAGCCTGTCAATATTATTTCGAAATTTTTTTGACACCGAGAACTCGTTTTTGCGCGATCTCTTATAGAGAATTCCCTGAATTATAGGAATTAAAGAGATTCTGACCGTGCTCGATCGGTATCGTCGGGATTGTAATTTCGAAATTCAATGGTAGAGAGGGTTATCGACAACGGGAGCTGCGTGCTTCGGAATGTCCTCTTCCGACAAGACCCTGGCCGACCGGACCTACCGCCAATTGCGCGGCGATATCGTCAATGGCCGCCTCGCGGCCGGCAGCAAGCTGAAGCTCGAAGGCCTGGCGCAGGACTATGCCGTCGGCATGTCACCGCTGCGCGAGGCTCTCGCCCGGCTGATGGGCGACCTGCTTGTCGTCTCGGAAGGCCAGCGTGGCTTCTGGGTCGCGTCGCTCTCGCTCGACGAGCTCGACGACGTCTCGCGCGTTCGCGCCCTGATCGAGACCGAGGCGCTCAACGCCGCGATCCGCAATGGCGATGCGCAATGGGAGCGCGAGGTCACGGCGGCGTTCGAAGCGCTGGCGGCGGTCGAGGAGCATCTGCCCCACACCAGCGAGGCGCTGCCGCCGGAGCAGCTCGAGATCTGGGAAGCACGCAATCGCGCTTTTCATGCCGCGCTCGTCTCGGCCGCCGGCTCGCCGATGCTGATCAAGTTGCGCGACCTGCTTTATCAGCAGTCGGAGCGCTATCGCCGCGTCTCGCTCAACGTCTCGCGCGGCTGGCGCAACGTTCATGACGAGCATCGCGCCATCTACGATGCGACCATGCAGCGTAATGCGTTGCGGGCGTGCCGGATGATTGAGCTGCATCTAGCCCGCACTGCCGAAGAAGTCCGCAAGGCGATGGCTGCGCTGAGCCGCGACGACGATGTCTCCGGAGACAAGGCATGAGCGGCTTCGATCTGAACGGCCAGACCATTCTGGTCACCGGTGCAGCCGGCGGCATCGGCGCGGTGACGGCGCAGGTGCTGGCGAGCCTTGGCGCCGAGCTCGTGCTCACCGACCGCGTCTCCTGCGCCGGGACCATCGCCGGGCTCGGCGCGCAGGCCGGCGCCGCACGCGAGATCGTCGTCGACCTGCTCGACGACGAGGCGCCGCGGCGCCTGGCCGAACAGGCCGGGCCCATCAATGCGGCCGTCCTCGGCGCTGGCATCTATCGCCCGCTCGACTGGGATGCGGATGGCTGGGAAGAGATCGCGGAGACCACGCTGTCGCTCAACCTGATGGCGCCGATGCGGCTGGCGCGCGAACTCGTTCCCGCCATGGCGGCGCGCGGTGGTGGCCGGGTCGTCCTCGTCGGCTCGATCGTCGCGGCGACCGGCGGCTCTTTCCCGGGCGTCGGCCCGCATTACGCGGCGTCGAAGGGCGGCCTGCATACGCTCGTGCGCTGGCTCGCGGCCCGTTTCGGCGGGCAGGGCGTGCTCATCAACGGCGTTGCGCCGGGGATCACCGACACGGCCATGGTCGGTGTCCACGACCTTTCGGCGACGCTAGCGAAGCATCCGCTCGGCCGGGCCGCCCGGCCGGAGGAGATCGCCTGGCCGATCGCCTTCCTCTGCTCACCGGCGGCGAGCTTCGTCTCCGGCGCCATCCTCGACGTGAACGGCGGCGCGATGATGCGCCCATGACGACATAACCAGACCGGGAGTGAGACGATGAACAGCGCCGTTCCGCGCTACCAGAGCGCTGCCGCCAGCGCCGAGACCGCCCGCCTGTCGCATTTCATCGACGGGCGCTTCGTGCCGGCCGGCCGCAGCAGCTTCGAGAACCGCCATCCGGCCACGGGCGAAGTGATCAATCTCGTGCCGGAGGCCGACTCGGCTGCGGTCGACGATGCGGTCAAGGCGGCCAAGCGCGCGCTCAGGGGTCCTTGGGGCCGGATGAGTGAGCAGCAGCGTTCGGCCATCCTGCGCAAGGTCGCCGACGGGATCATGGCCCGCTTCGATGACTTCCTCGCGGCCGAGGTGCTCGACACCGGCAAGCCGAAGAGCCTCGCCTCGCATATCGACATTCCGCGCGGTGCCGCGAACTTCAACGTCTTCGCCGACCAGGTGCTGACGCTCTCGACCGAGACCTTCCGCATGGCGACGCCGGACGGCGCCGGTGCGCTGAACTATGCGATCCGCGGGCCGCGCGGCGTCATCGCCGTGGTCTGCCCGTGGAACCTGCCGCTGCTGCTGATGACCTGGAAGGTCGCGCCGGCGCTCGCCTGCGGCAACACCGTCGTGGTCAAGCCCTCCGAGGAGACGCCGACGACGGCGACCATGCTCGGCGAGATCATGAACGAGGCCGGCGTGCCGCCCGGTGTCTACAATGTCGTGCACGGCTTCGGCGCGGACAGCGCCGGCGAGTACCTGACCAGCCACCCTGATGTCGACGGCATCACCTTCACCGGCGAGACCCGAACGGGCGAAGCGATCATGCGGGCGGCGTCCAGGGGCGTCCGTCCGGTCTCGCTCGAGCTCGGCGGCAAGAACGCCTCGCTGGTCTTCGCCGATTGCGACATGGACAAGGCGATCGAGGGCGTGACCCGCGCCGTCTTTGCCAATTGTGGCCAGGTCTGCTTGGGCACTGAGCGCGTCTATGTCGAGCGGCCGATCTTCGAGCAGTTCACGCAGCGGCTGAAGCGGGCGGCGCAGAAGCTGACGCCCGGCAACCCGTTCGAGGCCGCGACCACGCTCGGCCCGCTGATCAGCCAGGTCCATCGCGACAAGGTGCTGTCCTACTACGCCAAGGCGAAGGCGGAGGGTGCCGAGATCGTCACCGGCGGCGGCGTGCCCGAGCTGGCGGCCCCGTATTCCGCCGGCTCCTTCGTCGAGCCGACGATCTGGACGGGCCTCTCCGAGGATTCGGCGGTGATGCGCGAGGAGATCTTCGGGCCCTGCTGCAACATCGTGCCCTTCGACGAGGAAGACGCCGTCATCGCGCTGGCGAACGACAGCCCCTACGGCCTCGCCACTTCGATCTGGACCGAGAACCTGACGCGGGCCCATCGCGTCGCGGCTCAGGTCGAGGTCGGCATTACCTGGGTGAACTCCTGGTTCCTGCGCGATCTGCGCACGCCCTTCGGCGGCTCGAAGCAGTCCGGCATCGGCCGTGAGGGCGGCGTGCACTCGATGGAATTCTACACCGAGCTGCGCAACGTCTGCATCAAGCTCTGACGGATCCCGCTTTCTCTCGACATCCGGCGGCCGCCCACAGCGACCGCCGTCTCTGCCATCGCGACACAGGACACAAACCATGCTGACCGAAGCCCAGCGCGCGCAGGTGGTGCGCTCCCTGCTCGAGAGCCATCGCACCAAGAAGCAGGGCGAGCGGCCCTCGCAGATGTTCCCGGAGATCGAGATCGCCGATTCCTATGCGATTTCCTCGGCGGTGGCGCAGGAGCGGGTCAAGGCCGGCGCCCGCATCATCGGCCACAAGATCGGCCTGACCTCGAAGGCGATGCAGGCCTCCTCGAAGATCGACGAGCCTGATTACGGCTATCTCTTCGACGACCTTCTCCTGAACGATGGTGCCAAGGTCAAGTTCGAGAATTTCTGCGTGCCGCGCGTCGAGCCGGAATTGACCTTCATCCTGAAGGAGCCGCTGAAGGGGCCGGGCATCGGGCTGATCGATGTGCTCCGGGCGACAGAGTACGTCGTGCCCTCGATCGAGATCATCGATGCGCGCGTGACGGAGCCGCGCAAGATCTTCGATACCGTCGCCGACAATGGTGCCGCTGCCGGCATCGTGCTCGGCGGCCGGCCGGTGCGGCCGGAGGATGTCGATCTGCGCCGGGTCGGCGCGATCTTCTACCGCAACTCCGAGATCGAGGAGACCGGCCTCGCCGCCGGCGTGCTCGGCCACCCGGCGATGGCGATCGCCTGGCTCGCCAACAAGCTCGCCCCCTTCGACATCACCTTGCAGCCGGGCGACCTGATGCTGTCGGGCTCCTTCACACGGCCGGTTTGGGCGGCTAAGGGCGATACTCTGCACGCCGATTTCGGGCCGCTCGGCAGCGTCTCCGTGCAGTTCGTCTGAAGGAGCTTCCGATGGATCTGCCCCGCAACGCCTTCAAGGCCGCGCTCGCCCGCGGCGAGCTCCAGATTGGGCTGTGGAGCAGCCTGTGCAGTCCGATCGTCGCCGAGATCATCGGCCAGAGCGGCTTCGACTGGATCCTGGTCGACACCGAGCACTCGCCGAACGAGCCGCCGAACGTGCTCGCCCAGCTCCAGGCGATGCAGCTCGGTACCGCAACGCCGATCGTGCGCCCGGCCTGGAACGATCCGGTGCTGCTGAAGCGCCTGCTCGACATCGGCGCGCAGGCGGTGCTGGTGCCCTTCGTGCAGAATGCGCAGGAGGCGGCCAAGGCCGTCGCCGCCTGCCGTTATCCGCCGGCCGGCATCCGCGGCATCACCGGAAGCGGGCGCGGCAGCCGCTATGGCCGTGTGCCTGATTATCTCAAGCGCGCCGATGCGGAGATCTGCGTGCTCGTGCAGGTCGAGACCGGCGAGGCGCTGGCGCAGATCGAGGCGATCGCCTCGGTCGACGGAGTCGACGGCGTCTTCATCGGCCCGGCCGACCTCTCGGCCTCGCTCGGCCATATCGGCAATCCCGGCCATCCCGAAGTGCAAGCCGCGATCAAGGGCGCGGTCGATCGCCTGGCGGCAGTCGGCAAGCCGGCCGGTATCCTGACGCCGTCGGAGGCCGATGCCCGCCGCTACATCGATTGGGGCTATCGTTTCGTCGCGGTCGGCTCGGATCTCGGCCTGCTGACCAAGCACGCCGACGCCCTGGCCAAAACGTTCCGTTGAAACGCGCAGGCCAGCACGGGATTTCTGCGTTGGCCGAAGCGGCGCCTCTGATCGGATGTCCGCCCTTCACAGGGCAGTTCTGACATGGCGCGCCGGCCATCGAGCTCGGGACGAGGCCGAGCGCGGTTCGCAATCTAGTGCGCGAGACCACGCTTCGAGGCCTATCGGCTCAAAGGTCTTGGAGCTTCAACATCCCAGGCATCAGCCCGCAGATCGTCGACGCCGGCGAGCAGGTTGCGCTTTTCGATCTTGTTGGAAACGGTTCGCGGGAAATTCTCGACATAGGCGTAGAAGCGCGGGACCTTGAAGGCAGCCAGGCCCTTGCGGGCATGCGCCAGGATCGACTCGGGCGGCAGGTCGGCCGGCGAAAGGCCGGGTTTGAGCTGCACGTAGATTTTGACCTCTTCACCTCGCTTGATGTCCGGCACCGGCACCGCCGCGCAATCCTCCACTTGCGGCAGTTCGCGGATCACCGCTTCGACCTCGCGCGCGGCGATATTCTCCGAGGAACGGCGGATCATGTCCTTGAGGCGACCGACGAGCCAGAGAAAGCCGTTCTCGTCAGCTTCGAACAGATCACCGGTCCGGAACCAGCGAAGGCCGCCGTCATCCGCGTCGCGGAATGCCTCCGCGTCGGCGTCGGGGCGGTTCCAGTAGCCCTTGAGCAGCCCGCGCCCGCGCACCCAGAGCTCGCCGCGCTGGCCGGGTGGCACCACCTTGCCCGCCTCGTCACGGATCGTGGTTTCGCGGAACGGCCCGTCGATTCCGACGGAGCCGGAATCGTACATCGCCTCGAAGCTCGCCGGCATCAGCGTGCCGAGGCCGATCTCGGTCATGCCGAAGCCTTCGCGCGCCCTGACGCCGAAGCGCCGCTTGAAGGCCCGGCAGGTTTCGCCGTCCCAGCCGAAGCTGGCGACCTGCTTCAGTGCTGTCGCTCCATCATCGGACGCCTCGGGCTGGCGCGTCATCAGGATCGGGAACTGGCACCACTCGATGCCGTATTGCTTCACCCAGCCGATGAAACGCGAGGAGGAGAGCTGCGGGGCGATGAACAGCGTGCCGCCGAGCACCATCGTCTTCAACAGGTGCCATTGCGGGTCCATGTAGAAGAATGGCTGAGCCGTCATCAGCCGCGACACCGGCTCTCCATCCCATCCAGCCGCCCCCTGCGCCAGCACCATCCAGTAATCATGGCTGAGCATGCAGCCCTTGGGGAAACCCGTGGTGCCGGAGGTGTACTGGATGTTCATCAGGTCGTCCGGGACGATGCCGGGATCGGCAGGCGAAGCATCCAAGGCGTTGGCGACGAGCGCGTCGAGATCGATCATGCCCGATCCCGCCTTACCGTCGGGCACGAGGGTTCGGGCTACTGGCGGCAGCCGGTCGCGGTCCTCGACCGCCGCGAGCGTATCGAGATAGGCAGGGTCGATGATCAGCGCCGCCGCGCCGGAATCGCCGGTGACATAGGCGATCTCGCGCGGTGTGTAGCGGGTGTTGACCGGCACATGGATCGCTCCGAGCTTGGCCAGCGCCAGAAACAGAATGGGGTAGAGGATCCGGTTCGGCAGCATGACCGCGACCCGCTCCCCCTTGCCGATGCCGAGGCCGGCGAGTGCGTTCGCGATCTGGTTGGAGGCCCGGTCCGCCTGCGCATAGGTCGCGGTCTCGCCTCGATCGAACACATTGAGGAAAGGCTTGTCGCCGAGCTCGGCGGCACGCTTGCGGCAGAATTCTCCAATCGTGGCGGTGAGAAAGCTGGCCTCGAGCGCCTTGATGCGGGCCTTTTCCGCCGCGAGCTCGGCAACGCTGATCTTCGTCGTCATCGCCCGGCCTATTGCTGGTCGTCGTTCTTGCGGAAGAAGCCGGTGCCGGCGCCGGGGCCGTCATAGGCGACGCGCTGGAAGCGGAAGAGCGTACCGGCGTAGTCGGTCGCCTGCTCGCGCGGCATGTCCATCGCCCGATTGTAGGCTTCGAGTTCGACCTGCACGGCGACCGGCGGATGCTTCGCGATCGCCTCCGCCATCGCCAGCGCTTCGGATGCCAGTCGTTCCGGCGGAACGACCCTGTTGATCAGGTGGACGGACAGCGCCTTGGCCGCGTCGATCCGCTCGCCGAGCAGCAGCATTTCCATCGCCACCGCCTGCGGGACGATGCGGCCCAGGCGCGTCATCGCTCCGGCGCCGCCCATGCCATAGGCGATCTCGGGAAAGCCGAATTGCGCGCGCTCCGTCGCGATCCTGAGCTCGGTCAGCAGCAGCAGATAGATCAGGCCCTGACCGAGGCAGTAGCGGTCGACCGCGCCGATGATCGGCTTCACGCGGCGCAGACGCATGACGTCCTGCTCCCAGCCCGGGCGCGTCAGCCCGGTGCGCTCATCGTGACAATGTGGGGAGAGATGGGCCTCCAAAGCCTCCTGCGGGGTGAGTTCCGGCAGCACGGTGCGGATATCGTCGCCGGCGCAGAAGCTCCCGCCGGCCGAGCCCGTCAGGATGCCGACCCGCATAGCTGGGTCGCGATTGAAGTCGACCAGCGCGTCGTGAAGCTCGCGGTGCATCGCCGGGGTGAAGACGTTCACCTTGCCATTGTCGATGGTGAAGGTGGCGATGGCACCGGCCTTGGAATAGCTGAGCGGCATGGGGATCCTCAGGAAGCGGGACGCAGGCGCGCGGCGAGCAGCACGAGCGCGCTCATCACGAGCAGGACGAGGGTGGAGACCGCCGCCAGCAGCGGCGAAAAGCGCAGTGTCGCCTCGTCCCACATCAGCTTGGGCAGCGTCGACTGCAGCCCGCCGGAGGCGAAGAGCGCAACGTTGAGCTCGTCGAGCGAGATCACGAAGGCAAAGAGCGCTGCCGAGACGATCCCCCCGGCGATCAGCGGCAGCGTCACGCGACGCGCCGTCGCCAGCGGCGAGGCTCCGAGCGAGGCCGCGGCCTGATCGAGGCGCCGGTCATAGGTCTTGAGCACGGCCGTGACGGCAATGAAGACATAAGGCAGGGCGATCACTGCATGGCCGATGACCAATCCGGCGACTGTGCCGACGAGGCCGAGCCGGGCATAGACGTAGAACAGCGCGACCGCGATCACCATGCGCGGCACCAGCAGCGGCGCGATCATCGCGGCGAAGGCCGCGCTCGCTCCGCCACCCTTGAGGCGCTGGAAGGCCAGGGCAGCTGGCACCGCCACGACAAGGCAGAGCCCCGTGGTCAGCAGCGCGACAATGAAAGAGCGACCGGCAGCGTCGAGCCAGACCGGCAACGAGAAGACCTCCCGGTACCAGCGCAGTTCGATGCCGGACGGAGGCCAGGACAGGAATTCCTGCCCCGAGAAGGAGACCGGCAGCAGCAGCAACAGCGGCACGACGAGGAACAGGATCGCGAGGATGGCGAGCGCCTTCGTCCCGGCACCGCCCTCCCCCGGCCGCGGCGGGGCCAGACGCAAGCTCTCCGCCAGCCATGCTGCGAGGTCTCCCAGCGCTCCGCAGACCCGGCGACCGATGCCGCTCCCGGCCGATGCGCCACGGCCGGCCTCGCCTGACAGCGTCGAGAGGCCGACGGCCTTGTCGAACAGCACGAAGAGGACGAGTGCGGTGGCGAGAAGGAGCAGGCAGAGAATGGCGGCAAAGGGCCAGTTCACCAATTCCATCACCTGCTGGATGACGAGCTGCGTGATCATCGTCTCGCGCGCGCTGCCGAGCAGGGCCGGCGCCATGAAGAAGCCGAGCGCCGTGATAAAGACCAGCAGCGCCGAAGCCGTGACGCCCGGCATGGACAGCGGCAAGTAGATGCGGAAGAAGGCTTGCACCGGCCGCGCGCCGAGCGTGCCAGCAGCGACCATCAGGCCGCGGTCGATCCGCTCCATCACGCCGACCATGGTGAGGATCGCGAACGGCACTAGCACGTTGGTCATACCGATCACGACCGCGGCCCAGCCATAGAGCAGGTCCAGTGGCCGGTCGCTCAAGCCCGCCGCGACAAGCCCGCCATTGACCGGGCCCTGCCGTCCCAGGATCACGATCCAGGCGAAGGTGCGCACGAGAAAGCTCGACCAGAATGGCAGCAGGACGAACAGCGCCCAGGTCGACTTGCGCCGGGGGTCGGCGTTCGCGAGCACATAGGCCACGGGATAGCCGATGAGCACGCTGAACAGCGTCACCCACAGCGAGATCTTCACCGTCGTGACCATCACCTGCACATAGGTGCCGGCTGCCCACATCCTGCCGGCATGTTCCAGCGTCAATGCGCCGTCACGGTCGAGAAAGCCCTGGGCCAGGAACCCGCCGATCGGCGCGACGAAGAACAGGCCGAGCAGCAGGACGGCCGGCGCGAAGAGCAGGAGATGCCGGCCGGGACGCGTCACGACACACGCTCCGTCAACGGCACGACGTCTTCCGGGGCAACCGTCAGCGCGACGTCGGCCCCTATTTCGACAGTCCTGCCGCCGCCGAGGACGGTCATGGTGAGCTGGGCAGCACGATCACCTGCGATCGACAGACGCCGCACCGCCCCGAGATCAATGACGTCCACCACCTTGCCTTGCAGCTGTGCGACGTCCGACGTCCCGGCGAAGCGCAGCCTTTCAGGCCGGATCAGGACGGTGACCGACTGTCCTTCCGCAGGCAGGCGATCAGCATGGGCCGTCGCCAGTAGCTCTTTACCGATCCTGATATGCCCACCGGCGACAATGCCGTCGAGCAGGTTGCTCTCGCCAACGAAGCCCGCGGCGAAGCGCGTGCGCGGCCGCTCGTAGAGAGTAGCCGGCGTGTCGATCTGCTCGACCCGCGCCTCGTTCATCAGGCAGACGCGGTCGGAGAGCAGCATCGCCTCGTCCTGATCATGCGTGACGTAGACGATGGTCTTCTTCAGCTCGGCGTGGAGCTTGCGGATCTCGAGCTTGAGCTCGTCGCGAAGCTTCTTGTCGAGAGCGCCCAGCGGCTCGTCCATCAGCACGAGCTGCGGGTCGAAAACGATGGCGCGCGCGAAGGCGACGCGTTGCTGCTGCCCGCCGGAAAGCTCTCGTGGCAAGCGTCCGGCAAGATGGCCGAGCCGCACCAGCTCGAGCGCACGGCCGACAGCGCTCTTGAGCTCGCTCTCCGGGCGTTTGCGCATACGCAAGGGAAAGGCGACGTTCTCGAAGACGCTGAGATGTGGAAACAGTGCATAGTTCTGGAAGACGACGCCGATCTCGCGCCGATAGGCCGGCCTGCGGGTGATCTCCTCTCCATCCAGCAGTATCTCGCCGCCGGAGGTCTCGGTGAGACCGGCGATCATCATCAGCAGCGTCGTCTTGCCCGAGCCGGATGGTCCCAGCAGGGTCAGGAACTCGCCGGCAGCGACCTGTAAACTGGTCGGACTCAGGGCGATCGCCTCGCCATAGCGCTTGGCTACGTCGCGAATATCGAGCTTTGGATGGGTCAAAGGATCAGCCTTGGCGCAGGCGGGCGACATTGCTCGGTCGCCCGCGGCATGAACGGTCGGATATCGGCTTTGCGATTCAGCCGACGACCCATTTGGTGAAGCGCTCGGTCGCCTGGTCGCGTGTCCGCGTCCAGAAATCGACGTCGACGAGGATCGCGCTCGCCTTGTTGGCCGGGAAGGTCGGCATGGTCTTCGCCACGGCGGGTTCGATCTTGTCGAGCGCGGCCGGCACCGTCGGTCCGTAGCCGGTGGCCCTGGCGAAGATCGCCTGACGCTCCGGCGCCAGCGCGAACTTGATGAACTCGCGGCAGAGATCGGCCTTGGGACCGCCCTTGAGGATCACCCAGCCTTCGGATTGCCAGAGCGCCTGCTCCCACATGATCGCCACTGGCGCACCGGCGTTGATCGCGGCCTGGATGCGGCCGTTCCAGCTCGGGCAGAAATCGACTTCGCCAGACTGCAGCAGCTGGGTCGACTGAGCTCCGGATGTCCACCAGGCGGAGATGTCTTTCTTGACCGCATTGAGCTTGCGGAAGGCGCGGTCGAAGTCGAGCGGATAGAGCTTGTCCGGCCCGGCACCATCAGCGAGCAGCGCCTGCTCGACGCTGTCGACCGGCGAGCGGCGCATCGCGCGGCGGCCTGGGAATTTGGCGACGTCGAGGAAATCGGCCCAGCTTTTTGGAACCGACTTCACCCGGTCGGTGCGGTAGCCGAGGACGGTCGCGACGACGTCGTTGCCGGCATAGAACGGCGAGCGGAAGGTGTCCGGCAGCGCCTGCCAGCTCGGCTCGCTCTCCAGCTTGAGCGGCTCCAGATAACCCTGCCCGTCGGCCGCGAGCTGATTGGCGACCTGGCGCGCCACGATCGACATGTCCCAGGTATAGGTCCTGCTGTCGACCATCTGCTTGATCTGGCCGATCGGGTCGTTGGCCCCGGTGATCGGCAGCACATCGATGCCCGTGGCCTTGGTGAACTCGCGACCATAGGCATCGTTGAACGAGGTGCCGATGCCGAGATCGCGGACGACGATGCGGCGTGCCTGCGCCCGGCCGATGTTCGGCATCGCCAGTGTCGAGGCAACGCCACCAAGCCCGGTGACGACATGACGGCGCGTCGGCTGCACAAGCTTTGGCATTGGTCGGATCCCCGTTTTATATTTTATGACATCGGTGTCAGTTTTTGAAAGCTGACACGTACGTTAGTTTTTGGCAAGATGCCTCATGACCAAAAAATCGAGACGAACCTGAGATGGCCAAGAGCGCCACAGCGGCCAGTCCGGCGATCGAAGCCTTGGGCAGGGATGGAAAGCCGGCGCCGCGCCTGACCGAGCTGCTCAAGGCCGAAGCGTCCGAAATCGGGCTGCGCAAGGGCGAGCGGACGCGCCGCCGGATCGTCTGGGCGAGCGCGGTTGCCCTGGAGCAGGCTTCCTTCGCGCAACTGTCGATGGACCGCATCGCCGAGATCGCCACCGTCTCGCGCGCAGCGCTCTATCAGTACGTCGCCTCGAAGGAGGAGGCCGTGCGGCTCGTCCTCCTCGCGCTGCAGGACCTGACGCTTGCGATGCCCAGTGGAGGGACCGTCGGACGCTCGCCACTCGAGGCAATCATCGCCACCAACCGCTACTACATCGACTATTTCGAGAAGAACGCTGTCTTCATGGAGCGTGTCCGCGAGCTTCGCGAGGTCTTGCCGGAGCTGATGGCGGAAAAGCAGCGCGTCAACCGCCGCTGGGCGGAGCGGGTCCTGGCGCATGCCGGGCTGCACCGCCCCTCACCGCTCGATCCAGTCCGGCTCAAGCTGCGCATCTTCGCCATGGAATGCATGGTCGACGACATCCTGCGCGAGATCTTCGTCATCCGGAATCCGGACATCATTGCAGCCGCGGCCGATCGCGAAGCGCTGATCCAGGAGCTGTCAGCGATCTGGTTCAAGGCCCTGTACGAGGCCGACTGAGGCGAACCATCGGCATGATCGCCGGCAATTCGATTTCAACGCGGCTCTCCCGGGAGGAAACCGCCCTGCCATAAACAAGGCCACACCCGCTCAGGTGAGCACATGCCTGCGCTCCGTGACGATGTCCTGCAATGCGGCCAGGAACTGCTCCGTCGCCGCATCGTCGACGGCCAGAGACAAGGCGATGAAGCCGCGACGGGCGAGATAGAAACCGCGCTCGAGCAGATCCAGGAAGACGAGCTCCTTGATGTGATCATCGCTGCCGGCGAGGTCGTCCGGCGTGTTCACAGGGCCGCGAAGGCCATGGATATTCATCAGCGAGCCCTGCCCGCTCGCCTGGAGCGCGACATCGGCCTTGCGAAAGACCTCGTTCAGGCGTTCTCGCAAACGCTCGCCGCGCGCGTGCAGCGCCTCAGCGATCTCCGGCGTGAAAACCTGCGTCAGTGCAGCGATGCCGGCCGACATGGAGAGCACGTTGTTGTTGAAGGTTCCCGCATGCGGCAGGGAGCCCGGCCTCTCGGGATCGTACATCGCCATGATATCGGCCCGGCCGCCAAAGGCCCCAAAGGACATGCCGCCCCCGATCCACTTGCCGAGCGTCACGAGATCTGGGTCGAGGCCGAGCAGGCCATGGGCGCCGCTGCGGCCGAAGCGTGAGGTCATCACCTCGTCGAGGATGAAGAGCCCTCCCGCAGCGCGCGTCTCTTCGCGCAGCATGGCGAGGAAATCCGGATGCGCGGGGATGCAGCCGCCCGATCCCATCATCGCCTCGGTCAGCACGCAGGCGAGTTCCGATGCGCTCTCCCTGATCAGGCGCACCGTTGCCTCGGCGTCGTTATAGGGCGCGACGATGAAATCGTAGGGCGCGTTGATCGGGATGCCGCCGCCGCCGAAATAAAGCAGGCCGCCATGGTAGCCGCCCCGGAACACCAGGACTTTCGATCGCTTGGTGAAGGCGCGGGCCGTAGCGATCGCCATCAGGTTCGCCTCGGTGCCGGAATTGGTGAAGCGCACCTGCTCGATCGCCGCAAAACGAGCGACCACATGCCGGGCAAGCTCAGCCTCGAACATATTGTGCCCGCCGAGATTGACGCCGCCGTCGAGCGCCGCGTCGATCGCGGCTCGGATAAGTGGATGGGAATGGCCGAACAGGCCAGCAGTGTATTCGCCGAGCAGGTTCACATAGCGGTGGCCGTCGGCGTCGGTCGCGACCGCTCCTTCGCCATGGGCCAGGCGCAGCGGGAAAGGGCCGTGGTAGAGCACGGTGCGGGTATTTCCACCCGGCATCACCTCGCAGGCACGCCGGTGGACGGCCAATGATTTCGGCCGCCGCTCCGCATAGCGCGTCCGGGCTTCCGCCAGCTCGTCCTCGACCGTCCTGTTCCGCCGCGCCGTATCCATCATCTGCCACCCGCCGATTTGCCTGACATGCCGCCTTCGTGGCGGCGCGGTCTCTTCGCGAGATAATTGTACGATGTACAATTTATTTGTCGAGAGCCTCCAACGAGGATTTGTCGTGCAAGGTATCGCGGCTTCGGTGCGGCTGCTAATTGCGAGATGCAGAGGAGCGGAGCCGGCTCGACCGCAGCGAGCGACGGGGAGGACATGCAGGAAGCCGAGCAACGCAAGCGACGGGGCCGCCCCAGGCGCGACGAAGTCGTCGCGCTCGATCGCGCACAGATCGTGGCGGAGGCGTTGCGGCTGATCGACGAGCGGGGGCTGGAGGCCTTCAGCCTGCGCGAGCTCGCGCGAGCGCTCGGCGTGTTTCCGACGGCGCTGTATTGGCACATGCCTGGCGGCCGCAATGCCGTACTCGGCGCGGTCGCAGCCACGGCGTTCACCGATGTCGTCCCTCCTGCCGAGGACGCGATTGGCAACTGGGAGAACTGGGTCCGCGCGCTTTTCACCCACTATCGCGACTCCCTACGCAAGCACCCCAATATCGCACCACTGCTCGGCGCCCAGATCGTCTCGAACACCGGCGTCGATATGGAACTCGTGGAGCGCATCCTCACGGCCCTGGAATCCGCGGGCTTTGGCGGCGAGCGGCTGGTCGATGCCTACAATACGGTGGTCGCGGGCCTGCTCGGCTATGTCACGCTGGAGCTCGCCCCCGGCCCGGCCGAGGATGCCAGCGAATGGGCCAAGGCCTTCGAGGCGGAGATTCGCGGCGTCGACGCCGGCCGCTTCCCGCGGCTCGCGCGCAATCTCGATGCGCTCGCCAACCGCGCTTTCATCGTGCGTTGGCAAGGCGGCGCCGAGAAGCCGATGACGCACAGCTTCGACTTCTATGTCGAGACGATCATCGCCGGGTTGCGCACGCTCTCACGCAACCCCGTCTGAGCTGCCCGGTCAGACGAAGGTCAGCAAGCGGCGCGGATTGCCGACCAGGATCGCCTCGATCTCGGCCTCGGTGAAACCGCGCGAGCGCATCAGCGGAACGATGTTCTCGAAGATGTGGGTATAGCCGTGCCCGCCGAAGCTGGCCAGCCGCGTCTTGTAGCAGATGTCGTGGCTGATCACGACGCGATCGAGATGGCCATGGTCGATCAGGCTGCGGATGAAGCTCAGGCGGCCGGCATCGTTCGGCATGTCGATATCGGCCCAGGTGTAGAAGGCCTGCTCCTGACCGAAGAGGTCGAACTCGATCACGCAGCCGGTATCGGCGAGCCGCAGCAGCGTGGCCTCGTCGAAGATCGTCCGGTCGATATGGCTGAAGATCACGCGGCCGATATCGCCGCCATGCGCCAGGACGAAGGCGGCGATCTCCTGCGGCTGCTCGACCGCGCGGCCGGGATGGATGTTGACGGCAGCGCCGGTCTCCTTCTGGGCGATCAGGGCGCCGCGCAGCACACGCTTCTCCAGATCGGTCCACGGCACCTGGCAGCCGATTTCGCCGATGATGCCGGCCCGCACCGAGGTGCCCCAGGCGCCCTCGAAGACCTGATCGATCATCTCTGCTGCGAAGCTGTCGATGTCGCGGTCGTCATTGGCCCGGTCCTGATAATCGTGGACGTAGTGGCCGCAGCCCATGACGATGGTCGCGCCAGTCCTGCGGGCGATCTCGGCTAGCCCGTCGGGATCGGGCCTCAGCCCGCCATTGCTGAGTTCGACGATGGTCCGCCCGCCGGCATCGACCATGGCCTGCACTTCCCTGGCGGCCGTATCGCGGCAGCGCAGGACGAGATTGCCAGGCACCTTCCAGCGCCCGTAGTTCATGCGGAAGCAGTTGCAGAGCGAGATCTCGGGACCCTGATCGGGATCGGCGGCCATCGCGGTCGTGCGGATGTCCCAGATCAGGTGCTCATGCATCAAGGTGGCGCCAAGACTCGCCGGATCGACGAGTCCGAGCACGCTCTGTGCCTTGCCGCGCAGGGCGGTGCGATCGAGACGCGGTGTCATGCGAGCTGTCCTCGGTTGAAGAGATCGACAGGGGGCCCGCTCATATGCGCCCAGGCAGCGCCTGCGAGGCCGGTGGCAGCGTACCCCGCGGCAAGGTCCTCGCGGGTGATCCCGAATTCGCCGCTCATATGCCCTCCCCGGTCTCGAATTAATTGTACGATGGACAATTAATTCGATGCATGTCAACCTGATCGACAATCGAGAGCAAAAAAGAGGGGGTGGAGATGAGACGGCGCGACTTTCTGGCCGCTTCGGCGGGGTTCCTTTCGGCCGGGATCGCCGGCAACGTGCGAGCGCAGCGCCGCGACCCGAAGGTTCTCAAATTCGTTCCTCAGGCGAATTTGACCTCGCTCGATCCGATCTGGACAACGGCGCAGGTCACGACGAACCACGGCTATGCCGTCTTCGACACGTTGTACGGCCTCGACAACGCGCTGCGACCGCAACCGCAGATGGCCAAGGGACATTCTGTTTCGGCCGATGGCCGCGTCTGGACGATCGAGCTGCGCGAAGGGCTGACATGGCATGACGGCCAGCCCGTGCTCGCGCGCGACTGCATCTCAAGCCTGCAACGCTGGGCCAAGCGCGATGCCTTCGGCCAGTTGCTCGATGCCATGGCGGACACATGGGAGGCGCCGGACGACCGGCATCTGCGCGTCGCGTTCCGGGCGCCCTTCCCGCTCTTTCTCGAAGCGCTCGCCAAGCCTCTGGGTCTCACGCCCTTCATGATGCCGGAGCGCGTGGCGAAGACCGATCCCTTCAAGCAGATCACGGAAATCGTCGGCTCGGGACCCTACCGCTTCCTGCAGGACGAGTACGTCTCCGGGAGCAAGGCGGCTTATGCCAGGTTCGGCGCCTATGTCCCGCGGCCCGAGCCCGCCGAGCGTACGGCCGGCGGCAAGGTCGCGCACTTCGAACGGATCGAATGGATCGTCATGCCGGATGCCGCAACGGCCGCGGCAGCCTTACAGACGGGCGAAATCGACTGGTGGGATCAGGCACTGCCGGACCTGATACCGGCCCTGCAGGCCAGCAGGAACGTCAAAGTCGCCATTCACGACCGGGCCGGCTTCATCGGCATGATGCGCTTCAACACGCTGCATCCGCCGTTCGACAATCCGGCCATACGCCGGGCGATCATGTATGCCGTGGAGCAGGCCGACTACATGCGCTCGGTCACTGGCGGCATCGACGACAACTTCCGCAGCTGCTTCTCGATGTGGCCATGCGGCACGAGCTATGCCGGCGAAGCCGGTGCCGAGGCGCTCAAAGGCCCGCGCGACCTCGATAAGGCCAAGACCATGCTGCGCCAGGCCGGCTACAAGGGCGAGCGCGTGGTCATCATCAGCCCGACCGACATCGCCAGCATCGGGCCGCTCGGGCAGATCACCGACGACCTCTTCCGCAAGCTCGGGATCAATGTCGAGCTGGTGGAAACCGATTGGGGATCGGTCGTTCAGAGGCGCGCCTCGCGCGAACCGGTCGAGAAGGGCGGCTGGAGCGTCTTCCACACCTGGTGGCCGTCGCTCGCCGTCGACAATCCCGCCATCAATCAGACGCTGCGCGGCCAGGGCGCCAAGGGCTGGTTCGGCTGGTACGAGAACGCGGCGGCAGAGGAACTGGCTGCAAGATGGCTGACGGCGAAGGATTCGGCCGAGCAGAAGGTGATCGCGGAGACGATCCAGCTCGACGCGTTCAAGCAGGCACCGATCATCCCGCTCGGCCAGTTCTTCATCCCGACCGCCTACCGCGCCGATCTGACCGGCTTTCTCGAGTCGACGATCCCGAGCATGTGGAATGTTCGCCGTATCGGATGATGCGCTGCTGTCAGTCTCTGGAGCAGCTCAGCCGCGGGGCACGTTCTCAAGCGTCCTGGTGCCTCTCATGGACGCAATGATCGTCCAGCCCACGATGGTGACCGTGATCGCCGCCAGCACCGCAGCGATCGGCCGATCGACCAGGCCGATCAGCCGGCCGTCCGACTTGATCATCGAGTTAATGAAATACTCCTCCAGCAATGGCCCGAGCACGACGCCGAGGATCACCGGCGCGACCGGAAAGCCGTTCTCCTCGAGCACGAAGGCCAGCACACCGAAGGCGAGCATGACGCCGACATCGAACAGCGAATTGTTGATCGCGTAGGAACCGACGATGGCGAAGAGCAGGATGATCGGCATCAGCACGCGCCGCGGCACGGAGAGGACGCGTGTCGCGATCTTGATGATCGCCCAGCCGAGCGGCAGCATCATCAGGTTCGCGATGACGAAGACCAGGAAGAGCGCATAGACGTTCTCCGGGTTGTTGACGAAGATCGTCGGCCCCGGCGCCATGTTCTTCATCATCAGCACGCCGATGGCGATCGCCGTGATCGAGTCGCCGGGGATGCCGAAGACCAGGGCCGGGATCCAGGCACCGGCGAGCGAGGAGTTGTTGGAGGCGCCGGCCTCGATCAGCCCCTCGGGATGGCCGGTGCCGAACTTCTCCGGCTCCTTCGAGAAGCGCTTGCTCATCGCATAGGACATCCAGGCGGCCATATCGGCGCCGCTGCCCGGCTGGATGCCGATGATGGTGCCGAGCGCGCTGCCGCGGATGAGCTGCCAGGGGTATTGCTTGGTCAGGCACCACATATTGGCGAAGATCGGGCCGATCTTCTGGACCACGGCATGCGGGGCGCTGCCGTCCGAGACCATGTGGCGCATCACCTCCGAACAGGCGAACATCCCGACCATCATCGGGATCAGCGAGACGCCGCCGAGCATCTCGGTGGATTCGAAGGTGAAGCGCGGCTGGCCGGCGGGATTGTTCATGCCGATCATCGCGATCAGCAGGCCGATCAGCAGCGAGATGCAGGCTTTCAGCGGCGTCGAGGAGCCGATGAAGACGGCGCCGCCGAGGCCGAGCATGACAATCCAGAAGAACTCGACCGAGCCGAAGCCGAGCGCGAAATCGGCGATGGCAGGAGACGCCACCATCATCACCGCCGTGCCGAACAGGCCGCCCAGCACCGAGAACCACAGGCCGATGCCGAGCGCGAGCTCGGGCTTGCCCTTCAGCGTCATCTGGTAGGAATCGTCGACATAGGCCGCCGAGGCCGGGGTGCCGGGGATACGCAAAAGGCAGCCCGGGATGTCGCCGGAGAAGATCGCCATGGTCGAGGTGGTGACGATCGCGGCGATCGCCGGCACCGGCGGCATGAAGAAGGTCAGCGGCACCAGCAGCGCCGTCGCCATGGTGGCGGAGAGGCCGGGGATGCAGC
Source organism: Allobosea sp. NPDC055332 (assembly GCF_053645455.1). Classification (NCBI taxonomy): domain Bacteria; kingdom Pseudomonadati; phylum Pseudomonadota; class Alphaproteobacteria; order Hyphomicrobiales; family Alloboseaceae; genus Allobosea; species Allobosea sp. NPDC055332. The sequence continues at coordinate 1,539,852 of NZ_JBSHMO010000002.1, forward strand.
CGACGACGAGGCCGTAGATCGCCGAGGCGGTAATGACGAAGATCACATAGGGATCGAGCACCATCCCCAGCGCAGTGACATAGGCATCGAGCATGGCGGCTTACCAGCGGAATGGTTCGAGCGGGCCCCAGGGCAATTGCACGCCGAGGGCCAGATAGAAGATCGAGTGGATGACGAGCGCGGCCGCGAGCGAGAGCCCGATGGCCTGCAGCGGCCTGGTGCCACCCGCGAGGAAGAGCACGACGAGGATCAGTGGCGCACAGATCAGGAAGCCGAGCGTCTCGGCGAAGAGCATGTAGAAGATCACCGCTGCCGGCACGAGCAGCAGGCGCGGTAAAGCGCCGCCATTGCGTGCCCAGTCGGCGAGGCCGACCAGCGGACCGGCCTGCGTCGCGCGGGCGCCGTTGACGGCAAGGATCGCGGCGCAGAGCGCCAGCAGCCCGGACAGGATCAGCGGGAAGGCTGAAGGGCCGAGCGGCTGCTGCGACGGGTTCGGCAGGTTCCAGGAGGCGAACGCGACCAGGCCCGACAGGACAAGGAAGACGAGGCCTCCGAAGAGATCGTTGAACTTCATGGCGTGCTCGGCGTGCGCGATGGAAACGGGACGCGGCGAAGCCGCCGCGTCCTGAAACAGTCCGAAGAGCGATCGACTACTGGCGCAGGCGCAGTCCGAGCGCGCCCATGATCTCGCCGTTGTTCTTGTGCTGGGTCGCGAGGAAGCTGCCGAAGGCCGGGCCCTTGGCGAAGGCGTAGCCGAAGCCACGCTCGGCCAGGAAGGATTTGTAGGCTTCGGAGTTCGCGACCTTCTCCGTCGCTTCGACCAGGCGGGCGGCGACGTCGGCCGGCAGGCCGGCCGGAGCGGCGAGGCCGCGCCAGGTGCCGCCCTCATAGTCCTTGCCGATCGCGTCCTTGACGGTCGGCACGCTCGGGAAGGCGCCGATCTTCTCCTTCGACATCACCGCCAGCGACTTAACGCGGCCGGCATCGAACATCGGCTTGCCCTCGGGCAGGGAAGACGGGACGATCTGGACGCCGCCCGACGCCAGTTCCTGGAAGCCGGGCGCCGCGCCCTGGCTCGGCACCACGACGACTGCCTTGGGATCAATGCCCTCGAGCTGCATCAGGCCGGCGAAGGCAAGGTGATAGGCTGCGCCAGCCGCCATGCCGGAGAGCTTGTACTTGCCCGCCGGCTGCTTCTTGATGTCGTCGAGGGCGGCGCGCAGATCGGCCCAGGGCGCGTTCGCGGCAACGTTGAAGGCGGCGGAATCGAAGTTCACCAGCGCGATCGGAGTGAGCTTCTCATAGGTGAAGGGCGCGGTGTTCGACCAGTAGAAGGTCGTGACCTCCGCCGTGGCGAGGCCGATCGTGTAGCCATCCGGCTTGGCGTTGACGATCTCGGTATGGCCCACCACGCCGCCGCCGCCGGTGCGGTTGACGACGTTGACCGGCTTGCCGAGCTCCTTCTCAAGCCCGGCCGCGAGGATACGGGCGACCGCATCGGTGCCACCACCGGCGGCCCAGGGCACGACCAGGGTGATCGGGCGCTCGGGCCAGGCGGCGAAGGCGGGCATCGACACCGACGCGACGGTGGCGGCGAGCAGCAGTTTTGCGAGTTTCATGGCGTTTCTCCCGAGACGGTTTTCTTTTTGGGGCTGTTTCCATCCGCGAGAGCGGAGCTGGAAAGCATGTGACCGCGCGTGTAGCCGAGCACCTGCCGCATCGCCTGGCGGGCGTGTTCGGGCTGGCCGGCGGCAATCGCGTCGACGACCGCGGCGTGGTTGGCGAGGTTCCCGGCGAAAACGTCGACGGTAAAGTCGAACATCGCGCTCAGGATCGTGTCGATCGCGCCGCGGAAGCTGCGCAGGATCGGGTTGTTGGTGGCGTCGAGGATCGCGAGATGAAAACGCTTGTCGGCGGCGATGGCGGTTTGCGGATCGTCCTGGCCAGTTTCCATCTCGGCCAGTGCCGCGCGGATGCGGGCGAGGTCCTCCGGCGTAGCGCGTGTCGCGGCCAGGGCGGCGGCTTCCGGCTCGATGATCTCACGCGTTTCTTCCAGAGCGAGCAGCAGCGCACGGTCGAGCCCATCCTCGCTGCGCATCCAGCCGAGCACCTCGCGGTCGAGCAGCGTCCAGTCATGCTGCGGGCGCACCTGCGTGCCGTGGCGCGGGCGCACGGTGAGCAGGCCCTTGGCGACGAGGATCTTCACGGCTTCGCGGACGACACTGCGGCCGGCGCCGTAGCGCTCGGCCAGCTCCGGCTCGGGCGGCAGCACGGTGCCCGAGGCGATCTCGCCACGCACGATCGCGGCGCCGAGCGCCGCAACCATCGTGCCGATCTTTCCTGGCTTGCTGCCCCGCGCCATGACCCGTTTTCTCTCCCGCGGCAGGAAACTGTCACGTCCGGGGCTTGCATGCAAGCATTCATCTGATGTTTAACATCTGATCATTGAAGCGAGGCATGACCATGACCACTGAGACCGCGTTCACCGGCATCCATGCGATCCTCTACGCGCTGTTCGACGAGCAGGAGCGGCTCGACCGGCAGGCGATGCGGCGGCAGGCCGAGATCTGCCTGGAACACGGTGCCCATGGCATCGCGGCGCTCGGCCTGGCGACGGAAGTCTCGAAGCTGACCGTGCCGGAGCGGCGCACGGTGATGGAGTGGACCTCGGAGGATGTCGGGGGCGCGAAGCCGCTCGGCTTCACCATCTACGGGACCTCGGTTGGCGAGCAGGTCGAGCTGGTCAGGGCAGCGGAGGCAGCGAAGGCCGATTGGGTCATCCTGCAGCCGCCGATGGTCGGCAGCTTCGCGGCGATCGAATACATCCGCTTCTTCGGCCGGGTCGCGGACGCGACGAGCCTACCGGTCGCGATTCAGAACGCGCCGGCCTATATGGGCCGCGGCCTGTCGGCGGAGGATATCCGCAGCCTCGTCGCGCAGCATCCCAACATCAAGCTGGTGAAGGGCGAGGGAGCGGCAACCGAGATCCGGCAACTGATCGAGACCACCGAGGGCCGATTGCCGGTGATGAACGGCCGCGGCGGGCTCGAGCTGATCGAGAACCTGCGCGCCGGCTGCGTCGGCATGATCCTCGCGCCCGAGCTGATCGACCTGACCGTGACGATCTATGAGCGCTTTATTGCGGGGGATGAAGACGGGGCGGAACGCATCTACCGCGACGTGCTGCCGGCCATCGTCTTCATCATGCAGTCGCTGGAAAGCCTGATCTGCTACGGCAAGCGCATCTACGGCGCGCGTGCCGGCGTCACGATCCATGACCGGGCGCCTGCCATGAGGCCGACCGCCTTTGGGCTGGAACTCGTCCGCCGCTATGCAGAGCACCTCGGATCCTATGAAATCCGGGGCTGATCGGTCGTACCCAATGAAAATCGTATGAACGGGCCATGCTGCTGCCCGCTCACGCACGCTGGCAGGCTTGAAAGCCCGCCTGTTGCCAGCGCTGAAGCGCCGCGCCACCGGCGCGAGGCCACCGAGCGCTCGCGCCGCAGGAGCTCCCTGAGCTACCCAGCCATGTCCTGCGACCGGCTCCAATAGGCGACTAGCTTCTGGCGCCCGTCGACGAAGCAGGGCAGCGCTCGCGCCTGTTCACGCAGCTCGCGGACCGCCGATTTCTCGGCGGCGCCCCAGAGATAACCGCCCTCCCGTGTTCGCGGCGCATGCGCAAGCAGGCCGCCGATCCGGCTGTCGGCGATGCCATTGCCGCTGCCGGTGAGCCAGGTCACGCGCGCCCCGGGATGGTCCGGCAGGTCCTGGATATGCGCCTCGTCGGCAAGCTCGACGAAGATGTCGCTGAAGATCTCCGCCGGCGTCTGCTCAAGGATGCGGGCGACTGCCGGCAGGCCGGTCGCATCGGCGATCAGGAGTTGCCAGCGCAGATCGGACGGCGGCAGATAGAGCCCGCGCGGGTTGTTGATGACGATGCGCTCGCCGATTGATGCAGTCATCGCCCAGTCGCTGGCCTGTCCGCCGTCATGGACGACGAGATCGATATCGAGCTCGCGGCTCTCCGCATCGAAGCGGCGGACCGTGTAGGTGGAATAGCGCACGCGGTGCCGCTCCTCCGGGTAGGTCCAGCGGCCCTCGGAGTCGATCGCCGGCAGGACGAGTTCGCCGCTCTCCGGATCGGGAAAGAACAGGCGGATATATTCGTCCGGGATGCCGGTAGAGTGGAAATTCGCGAGACCTTCGCCGGAGAAGCTCAGCCTGACCATGCCGGGCGTCAGCATCTCGCGCCGCACCAAGGTCGCTTCATGGAAAGGGCTGCTGCTCATGCTCTCGCGGGTCTGGCTGGCGCTGGTCGTGGCGCTGCTTCTTCCATGTCGCGCGCCCGGGGGCAAGCGACTTAGGCATTTGATTTCTTTAGATTATCTCTAAATCATCGTCGTTGCTGCACACCGTATCCGCTGTTATGGACGCTTCCGGTGATGGCGTCCGCGGAGCCCTTTTCGGCCATGTCCACGAGCCTCGATGACATCGGGAGCCTCTATGCGCTGGAGCAACGCCGGCTCGAACGGCTGGCGGCACGCCGCGTTGGAGCGGCCAACGCCGCCGATGTCGTGCAGGACGTCTTCATCACGCTGTGGACGCGGGCACGCGAGCAGATCGGCTGCTCCTCGGCCTATCTGACACGCGCGACGCATTACACCGCGATTAGCCATTTGCGCGCTGAGCGTCGGCGGGCCAGCCTGCCGCAGCGCATTACCGAAGAGCAGTATGTCGCTCCCGCGGTTCTGCCCGATCAGGTCGTCGCGGCGCGGCAGGAGCTCACGCGGCTGAACGACACGATCGCGGCCCTGCCGGAGCGGACCCGTCAGGTCTTCCTGCTGAACCGGCTGCACGCCTGTTCCTATGAGGAGATCGCGGCGGCGCTCGGGCTGTCCTACAGCACGGTCGAACGCGAGATCGCGCGCGCCCTGCTGGCCTGCCGCGACGGCCTGCGCTAGTTCCGGACGATGTCCGACGAGCGGCAGATCGAGAAGCAGGCCATCGCCTGGTTCACGCGGATGAACGGCAGGCCGTCGGCAGCCGACCATGAGGATTTCGCGCGTTGGCTTGCCGCCTCGGCAGCCCATGAGCAGCACTACGCCAATGTGCAGCGGCTCTGGACCGATCTCGGCCCGCTCGCGGACGCCGTCGCGCCGCACGATGCGACAGCACTTGCAGGCCCCCTGCAGAAGATCGAGGAACTCCGGCGTCAGCGCCGAAGCAGCAAGGTCGCGGCGGGAGTGGTGCTCAGTCTGCTTCTGTGCGTGGCGATGGGCTGGCTCTGGCTGGAGCGCCCGCATCTTTTTCAGGATTGGCAGGCGGACTATGCGACGGCACGCGCCGAGCAGCGCAATCTGACGCTGGCCGACGGCTCGACCGTTCTGCTCGACGCCGACAGCGCGATCACGGTCGACTTCACCGCAACGGAGCGCCGGGTCGAGCTCCTCCGTGGCACCGCCTTCTTCAATATCACCCCGGGGCAAGTGCCCTTCGCTGTCGCGGCCCGTAATGGCGAAGCGCGCGTGCTTGGCACCCGCTTTGAGGTCGCTGCCGAGGATCGCGAAGTTAGCGTGACGCTGGACAGTGGCAGCGTCGAGGTTGCCCTGCGCGATGGCGGCGGCCGCCTTGTGCTGAAGCCGGGCGAAAGCGTCGCCTATGGCGCCGGTGGCCTTGGCGGTGCCCATGCCGTCGATCTCGCGGAGACCACGGCCTGGCGGCAGGGCCGCTACATTTTCACCAATGCCCGGCTCGCCGACGTACTCGAGCGGATCGGGCGCTATCGTGGCGGCCGCATCCTGGTGACCAGCGGCGCGCTCGCCGACCAGCGCGTCAGCGGCAATATCGCGCTGCGCGACGGCAATGCGGCGCTGGCGGCGGTGCAGTCCTCTGTCGGCTTCCAGGTCACCACGCTCGGGCGGCTGACGCTGGTCAGCCCCTGATCTGGGCGGCGCCTGAGTCCCGCAAACTTTTTTCTCGAAACGGTGAGGGTAGCGCCCGCTCCCGGACGACTAGGAGATGAGGGCAACGCGCGACGGGTGCGCGCAGCTGCCGACATCACCGGGTTTCGGGAAGGCTGGGGCATGAGCAAGGCAAGGCTGGGCAGGATGGGGCTCCTGCTGGCGACGACGATGCTGGCCGGCGCGGGTGCCGTGAGCACCGTCCGCCCGGCGCAGGCGCAATCGGCCTACAGCTTCGACATTCCGGCCAAGCCGGTGCGTGCCGCGATGAACGATATCGTCCGGGTGACCGGAATCGATGTCGTCTTCGCCGAGACTGCCGCCGCCTCGCGCCGGGGCAATGCGGTCCGCGGCTCGCTGACGACCGGCCAGGCGGTTGCGGCACTCCTGTCAGGTACCGGCCTGTCCTATCGCTTCAGCAATGCGACAACGGTCGAGATCTTCGATCCGGCAAAGCCGCAGCCGGGCGTCGGGAACGTGCCGGCCGGGGCCATCCCGCTCGATACGATCAACGTCACCGGCGCGGGCGTGCCGGGCCTGGCAGCGGTCTATCCCGGCGGCCAGATCGCCACCGGCGGGCAGCTCGGCGTGCTCGGCGCCAGGAGCGTCATGGACGCGCCCGTTACCGTCTCGAATTACACCGCCAAGCTGATCGAGGATCAGCGGGCGCAGTCGGTCGCCGATGTCGTGAAAAACGACTCGGCCATCCGCAATGTCGAGTCGACCAATGTCGGCAACGCCAACTATTTCGTCATCCGCGGTATCCAGATCGGCAATGCCGCAGTCGGCTTCGGCGGTTTGTTCGGTATCGCACCGAACGCACAGACGACGCTCGCCGGCATCGAGCGGGTCGAGATCATCAAGGGGCCCGGCGCCTTCCTCGGCGGGCTCTCGCCGAGCGGTGTCGGCGGCGTCATCAATCTGATCCCGAAGCGCGCCGGCGACGAGCCATTGACCCGCTTCACCACGACCTGGATCAGCAATACGCAAGTTGGCGGCCATCTCGATATCGGCCGTCGCTTCGGCGCGAACAAGGAGTTCGGCGTCCGGGCGAACCTGCTCTATCGCGACGGCGGCACACCGATCAGCCAGCAATCGCAGACCCTGCTCAATGGCACGCTGGGCCTCGACTACCGCGGCGAGGCGCTGCGGATAGCGCTCGATGTCGGCCACCAGATCCTGAACACCGACCGGATGAACAATACGGTGACGCCGCTCGCAGGGCAGCCCGTGCCGCGGCCGATCAGGCCCGACAAGAGCTATGTCTCGCCTTGGAACTACAGCAAGTTCGCCGACACCTACGGCATGCTTTCGGCCGAGTACGACATCACCCCCGATGTCACCGTCTACGCCAAGGGCGGCGCCAGCCGGATGGACTGGGACCAGGCAGTCGAGGCCGGCACGCGGCTAATGCCGAACGGCAATTTCACCGCAACCAGCGCGATCTACCAGATCGACATCAACCGCCATTCCGGCGAGACCGGCCTGCGCGGACGCTTCGTCACCGGGCCGGTCGAGCACGAGGTCGTGGTTTCGGCCAACACGCTTTATTCGGCCCGCGCTGGCGCGCCGCAGCCACCTTCCGTCGTGACACAGTCGAATATCTACAGCCCGCGATTCTCGGTGATGCCGTCGATCGGATCCCCGATCCGCTACAAGCAGAACGAAAGCACCTTCAGCAGCGTCTCGGTGTCCGACACGCTCTCGATCCTCGACAAGCGTGTGCAGCTCACCCTCGGGCTGCGCCAGCAATATGTGGAAGCCAAGACCTTCGCAGCGGTGACCGAGGCCGTGACCTCGCGCAACAAAAGCAACGCGCTGACGCCGATGGTCGGCCTCGTCGTCAAGCCGCTCGAGAACGTCTCGCTCTATGCCAGCTATATCGAGGGGCTGACGGTCGGCACCGTCGTCGCCAACACCTTCGCCAATGCCGGCCAGATCCTGCCGCCCTTCGTCACCAAGCAGTACGAGGCCGGCGTCAAGGTCGACTGGGGCACGATGCTGACCACGCTCAGCGCCTTCCACACGACGCAGGCCTCCGGCATCGCCGACACCGTGACCAACACCTTCAACGACAATGGCGAGACCCGTTATCGCGGCATCGAGCTCAACGTTGCCGGCGAAATCACTCCGGGCGTGCGGGTACTCGGCGGCATGACGCTGCTCGACGCCAAGCTGACGCGCACGCAGGACGGTCTCTACGACGGCAACACCGCGCAGGGCGCACCGCGCGTGCAGGCCAATCTCGGCGTCGAATGGGATCCGGGCTTCGTCCGCAACCTGACCCTGTTCGGGCGGATGATCTACACCGGCTCGAACTATGCCGACGCCGCCAACCTGCAGAAGCTCAAGGCCTGGACGACCTTCGACATCGGGGCGCGCTACAAGATCGAGCGCGCCGACGGCAAGCCGATCACGCTGCAGGCCAATGTGACCAACCTGTTCAACAAGGCCTACTGGACGACCTATCCGGGCTTCAACCTGCTCTATCCGAGCGAGGCGCGCATGGTCTCGGTGTCCTCGACCTTCGAGTTCTGAGCGGAGTGCGGGGCCGGAAGCTCTCGCGGCGTGCCTTCGCGGCCGGGGCGGCAGCGCTGCTAGGCGCACCCGCTGTAGCGGCCGCGCCAATTCGCCGGCAGGTCGAGACCCCGCTCGGCCGGCTCGATATCCCAGCCGTGCCGCAGCGGGTGGTCGCGATCGACTCGCGCATCGGACTGGAGCAGGCGCTGGCCTTCGATCTGCCGCTGGTCGGCTACAGCCATAGCCGGGCGCGGCCCTGGGTTCCCGTGCCGCCGAACGTGCCCTTCCTCGCCGCCCCGCCCGATCTCGAACAGATCCTGATGCTGGCGCCGGACCTGATCCTGTGCCCGGACAGCGCACCGAACTCCGATTGGTGGCCGCTGGCACGGCTGCCGGCGATCGCTCCCGTCCTGCCGAGCAATCATCGCACTACCTGGCAGGAGAACCTGACACGGCTGGGCGGCTGGCTCGATCGGCTGGAGGAGGCGGCACGGATCGTCGCGGCCCATGCAGAGACAGTTGCCGCGATCCGGCAGCGACATCGGCCAGCGATCGAAGGTTCGCTCGTCGCCGCTGTCCACTACGACGCGATCAAACGCCGCCTGCTGGTGCGTAGCGCCGGCACCCGCTACGGCCTCGTCATGCCGGCCCAGGTGCTGGCCGAGCTCGGCGGCCGCGAAGTCGCCGCCGACCGGCTTGGCCCCAATGGCGAGGTCGCGCTCGATTCCTTCGGCGATGTGCTCGGCGCAGTCGACGGCATCCTGCTGATCGACTTCGGCGATGGCGGGCCGCAGGCGCTGGCACGCGAGCCTCTCTGGCAGCGGCTGCCGGCGGTGAAGGCCGGCCGGATCGAGATCGTTGCCGGCAACTGCACCTTCGGTTCGCTCTATACGGCGCGCTATCTCGCCCGCGCCTGGGGCGGCCTGTTTGCGCGGCTTTCGGCATGACTGGCCACTGGCGCAGCACTCTCATCGCCGGCTTGCTGCTTGCGGCCGCGATGCTGGCGAGCCTGCTCGCCGGAGCAAAGCTGCTACCGCCGTCGAGCCTGCTCGACTTGGCGCAGGGGCGTGACGGCGAAACGGTGCTGATCCTCTGGCAATTGCGCCTGCCACGGCTGGCGCTTGGGCTCATCGTCGGCGCCGCCCTCGGTACGGCCGGCGCGATCATCCAGGCGGCGACGCGCAACCCGCTCGGCGATCCCGGCCTGCTCGGCATCAATGCCGGCGCGAGCCTTGCCGTCGTGACGGGCTCGGGCCTGTTCGGTCTTGCCCCGGCGATGACGGTCTGGCTCGCCTCCGGCGGAGCCGCGCTCGCCGCGCTCGCCGTGCATGCGATTGCCGGCGCGCCGCGCGGCCCTTCCGCGCCGATCAGGCTCACGCTAGCCGGCGTCGCTGTCACCGCCTTCTGCCTTGGTATCGGGCAGGCGATCGCGCTCGCCGATCCCGAGCGCTTCGACCTCGTCCGCAACTGGCGCGTCGGCGCCCTGTCCGGCGATGGGCTCGCGCTGTTGCCTGCGATCGCCCCGCCATTGCTTGCAGGGGCGGTGCTCGCGGCATTGCTCACGCCGCGGCTCAACCTGCTGGCGCTCGGCGAGGATCGCGCTGCGGCCCTTGGGCTCAATGTCGGCTGGACGCAAGCGGGCTGCCTCCTCGCCGTCGTCCTGCTCGCGGGCGCGGCTGTCGCGGCTGCCGGTCCGATCGCCTTCATAGGCCTCGCCGCCCCACATATCGCGCGTCGGCTCGGTGGCGTTGACCAGCGCATCGTCCTGCCCGTCGCGGCTCTCGTTGGTGCCGCACTTCTCGCCGCCGCCGATGCGCTCGGGCGCGTGGCCGCACCGCCCGCGGAGCTACCCGTCGGTATCGTCGCCGCCCTGGTCGGTGCGCCCATCTTGGTCGTGCTGGCGCGGTCAAGGCAGAGCCAGGCATGACGATGCCGCTCATCGCTCAGGTTCCAGCGCAAGGCGAGACACCTCGTAATGGGCGTCCCGCCCGCCGCTCGCTCGCAGTCGACCTTGGCCTTGCAACGGCCTGCATTGGCCTGGCGCTGCTCGCGCTTACGCTCGGCACCATGCCAATCTCACTGGCGGATGCCGCCCGCACGCTGGCAGGCGAAGCGGCTGGCCCGGTGCAGCTCGTCGTGCTCGAATGGCGCCTGCCGCGCATTCTCGCGGCGCTTTCGGCAGGCGCCGCGCTCGGCATGGCCGGCGCCCTGTTCCAGACCCTGCTGCGCAACCCGCTCGGCAGCCCGGATGTGATCGGTTTCGACGCTGGCGCCTTCTCCGGCGCGATCCTGGCGATGCTGGCAGGCGCCGGCGCCTCGATCGTCGCGCTGGCCTCCGTCACCGGAGGGCTCCTCGCCGGGGTGCTCGTCTATGCGGCGGCCGGCGGCGGCCATGTCGAGCGCAACCGGCTGATCCTGATCGGCATCGCCGTCGGCGTCGGCTTCACCGCCCTGAACGACTGGCTGATCTTCACCGCCCCGCTCGATTCCGCGCTGATCGCGGCGAGCTGGAAACAAGGCGCGCTCGCCGGCATCGACCGGGGCCGGCTCGCGATCGGAGCGACCATCCTGCTCGTGCTGCTGCCGCTGGGGCTCGCCTGCCGCCGCACAATGGATGCGCTCGCGCTGGGCGACGACAAGGCGATGGCGCTGGGCGAGCCGCCCGGCGCCGCACGGCTGCGCCTCGGTCTCGTCGGGCTCAGCTTGACCGCCACCGCGACCCTGATCGCGGGACCGGTCGGCTTCGTCGCGCTGATCGCGCCGCATGCGGCGCGGCGGCTCGCCGGCAGCACGGGACTGCCGCTTTCGACTTCGGCCCTGTTCGGGGCGCTCTTCCTGCTCGGCAGCGACTGCGTGGCGCGGACCCTGTTCGCACCACGCTCGCTTCCCGTCGGAGCGGTCACCGCCTGTCTCGGCGGCCTCTATTTCGTCCTGCTGCTGCGGAGCAGGATGCGAAGCGGTGCGGGTTCATGAGTGAAGTCCATCCCCTCGAAACCCGTGCCCTGCGCGCCGGCCACGGCACCAGGGACATTCTGTGCGGGCTCGATCTCGCTTTTCCACGCGGCGGCTTCACGGTCATCGTCGGCCCCAATGCCTGCGGCAAGTCGACCCTGCTGCGTACGCTCGCCCGTCTGCACGAGCCATCCGGCGGCAGCGTCCTGCTCGACGGACGCGCCATCGCCGATTTCAGCCCTCGCGAACGCGCCCGCAGGCTCGCCGTGCTGCCGCAAGGCGCCGAGACACCGGACGGGATCACCGTCGTGGATCTCGTCTCGCGCGGACGCCACCCGCATGGCGGCCTGTTCAAGCGCTGGTCGGCCGATGACGAGGCCGCTGTCGCCAAAGCCATGGCGGCGGCCGGCGTCACCGCTCTCGCCGCGCGACGCCTCGACGAATTATCGGGCGGCCAGCGCCAGAAGGCTTGGATCGCCATGGCGCTCGCCCAGGAAACCGACCTGCTGCTGCTCGACGAGCCGACGACCTTCCTCGACCTCGCCCACCAGATCGAGGTCTTGGAGCTCTGCCGGACGCTGAACCGGGCGGGAAAGACCATCGTCGCCGTTTTGCACGATCTCAACCAGGCCTGCCGCTATGCGAGCTGCCTGATCGCGATGAAGGGCGGCAGGATCCAGGCTCAGGGCACCCCGGCGGGGATCGTGACCAGCGAGCTGATCGAAGCGGTCTTCGGCGTCGCATGCGTCGTCATCCCGGACCCTATGGCCGAGACTCCGATGATCGTGCCGCGCTTCAAGATGGAACATCCGTCGCGGAGCTAGGCCGTGTCAGCGTCAGCTCCTAGCGCGCAGATGGTACAGGTCGCCGGGGTGGCCCAGAATGCGGAAGATGCGCCCTCTGCCTCCAATGCGGGCTTGGGATCGGCTCCATCTACAGCCCGTATGTCTCCTGCAGCGATCGAGGATCAGCCGCGAGCGCAAAGCAGGCCGAGTTCTGCGACAGGTTGAGATTGTAGAACGGATCACGGCCGACGATTGCCGACCACTGCCGGTTGATTTTGTCGAGATCGCCGCGCACGGGCTCCGGCCGGCTGACCGACTCGTAATGTTCCAGACAGGCATAGGGCGTGAAGACGAAATGCCCGCCGGTCCAGGCATTGAGCCGCATGCAGAAATCGACGTCGTTGTAGTTGATCCGATAGGCTGGATCGAAGCCGCCGACCGCCAGGAAATCCGCACGCCTCACCATCATGCAGGCGCCAGTGACGGCGCTGTAGTCGCGCGGGACGATGGCCGAGCAGACCTGCCCGATCTCCGATCCGTGATGCAGGTAGTAGGGGTGCGAAGGTCCCTGGCCTAGCAGCAGCACGCCGGCATGCTGGATCCGCCCGTCCGGGAAGAACAGCTTCGCGCCGACACCGGAGACGCCATCCTGCTGGCACCACATCAGCATCTCCTCGATCCAGCCCGGCGAGATGATGCGCATGTCGTCGTTCAGGAGCAGGAGGTAGTCGCCACGCGTCGCGCCCGCCAGCCGGTTGATCTTGTCGGAGAGGTTGAACTCCCCGCTCTCATAGCGGACCAGGCGAACGCCGAGTTCGAGGAGGGCCTGCGTGAGCTCGGGCGCGAGGTCGCCATTCTCCGAGACCACGATCTCGATGTCGGGATAGGTCGTGCGCTCGCGAATGGAGCGCACGAGATCGAGCACGTACCACCCGCCTCCATGCGCCTCGTTGCGATAGCCCGCCGTGGGAATCGCGATCGAGACCAGAGGTTTGCCGGCGATGGCGAACCGGACGCGGTGTGTCCCCGGCACCGGGCCGGCTTCGACCTTGCCGCTATGGGAACCGCGGTCGACAAAGTCCTGCACCGCACGGCGCGCCGCCAGCTCCGCCTGCGGCTTGGCCTCACTGCCGGACGCAGTCGACTGCGGCAGCATGCGCCAATGGTAGAGAATGTCGGGGACATGGACGATATGCGCTGTCGATGCGGCGAAGCGCAGCGCCAGGTCATAGTCCTGGGCAAAGTCGTATTCGGAGCGGAAGCCGCCGAGACGCCGCGCCAGGCTGGTGCGGTAGACGCCGAGATGGCAGCTGTACATGCAGGACAGGAAATAAGCGGGTGACCAGTCCGGCTTGAAGAACGGGCTGGAGCGATGGCCCGCCTCGTCGATCTTGTCCTCGTCGGAATAGAGCCAGTCAGCCTGCGGCGCGCGGTTGATCGCGTCGGCGAAAGCATGGAGCGCATGCGGCGCGAGCTCGTCGTCGTGATCCAGCAGCGCGATGTAATCGCCGCTCGCCTGCTCCAATGCGACGTTGCTGGCAGCGGCGATTCCGCCATTCGCGGGCAGGAATGTCGGCCTGATCCGCGGGTCGCGAGCGGCGAAATCGCGGAGGATGGCAAGAGCTGATAAATCAGTGGAACCATCGTCCACGGCGAGCAGCTCCCAGTCCGGATAGGTCTGGGCCCGCACCGATTCGAGCGCCTTCACGAGATAGACAGGCGGCGAATTATAGGTCGGCATGATGATGGAGAAGCGCGGCCGTAGCTTGAACCTCTGGCTCCGGGCGACGAAGCGCTGGCGCAGCGCTGGCGTCATGGTCCGGCTCCGCACCCAGCGATGATAACCCGCCGCGTCGGTGCCTGCCCCGGACACAATGCGTTGCCGCAGGACGCGCCAGTCGCCACGCAAGACGAGACGGGCCCCCGTCATCGCTGCCCGCAACAGCGCACGCCGCCGATGCAGCTCTGCGATCCGATGCAGAGCGCCGTTCGCAAGCGGCAGCGCCGGGGCGGGAGCGGTAAGCGCCAGCTTGTGCAGCACGAACCGCCCGCTTCGTTCGCAAGGGTCGATGCGGAAAGCCCGCACTGGCGCCGGCAGGTCGATCATGGTTTCGATTTCGATCCGGGGGCCGCGGCAGTCGATGACGAGGCTGTCCTCCTCGCGAAAGCCCTCGCCGATATCGAAATAGAGCCGCCAGCGATCACGGTGATCGGTACCCGCATCCAGAATGGTCGCCTCGAACCGGACGCGCAGCAACCCGGCCCGGCATCGCATCGGCACGTAGAAATAGGAGTCGAAGCCCTGGCTTCGCCAATGCCCCGCCATCGGCTCCGGCCGGAGCTTCCCGGCGGGGTGAAACGGTGTCCCTGCGCGGCGCTTCAGGATGGCGCCCAGAGCCCAGAAGGGGCCGCGCGCGACGCTCTCGGCAGCATGCCCTTCGGCAGCCGCGCTGTCTTCGATGCCTGTCATTACCTGATCATGTCCGGCGAGAGGTTTCAGATGCGCTGGTCCGGATAGGTCGCATCGCGCGTATTCAGGCGGGGGCCCGGAGCTGGCCAGCGGATGTCGAATGCCGGGTCGTTCCAGCGTGCACCACGCGCCAGGTCGGGCCGATAGGCTGCGCCCATCAGATAGAGGATCTCACTCCCTGCCTTGATCGTCTGGAAGCCATGGGCGCAGCCTTCCGGGACGAAGAGTGCCTTCCCATTGTCCGCGGAGAGTTCGACGCCCACCCATTCGGCATAGGTCGGAGAGTCCGGTCGCAGATCGACCGCAACGTCGAAGATCGCGCCGCGCGTACAGCGCACCAGCTTCGCATCCGGCACCGGCTTTGCCTGATAGTGCAGGCCGCGCAGCGTGCCGGGATGCGGGTTGAACGACAGGTTGCACTGGACCGGCGTGAAGTCGATGCCGTGCCGGGCAAAGACCTCGGCGCAGTAGCAGCGGGCAAAGTGCCCACGATCATCGGCATGCGGCTCGATCTCGACGATGAAGACACCGGCGATGCGGGTTTCGGTGAGGATCATGCCAGCACCTCGATCTCGGGGATCGGCACGACGAAGCGCCCGCCCCAGGCGCGTACGGGCGCCATCTGCTCGATGATCTCGGTCTTGAGGTTCCAGGGCAGGATCAGCAGGTAGTCTGGCTGCGCCTTCAGGATCGCGTCCGGCGCCCTGATCGGGATACGCGTGCCGGGCAGCAGCCGGCCCTGCTTGTGCGGGCTGCGATCAACGGTGAAATCGATGAGCTCCGGCCCGATGCCGCAATAGTTCAGCAGCGTGTTGCCCTTGGCCGGGGCGCCGTAGGCGGCGACCCGCTTCCCGGCTCGCCTGGTGCCGATCAGGAAATCCAGCAGCGCGAACTTGGTGCGCGCGATCCGCTCGGCGAAGTCTGTGTAGGCGCCGAGACCATCGAGCCCGAACGCCTCCTCCTCCCGGCGCAGCGCCATCACCGCGTCGGTGCATTGCCAGATCCCGCCCTCGGCATGCCCGGCGAAGACACGCAGCGAGCCGCCATGCGTCGCCAGCCGCTCGACATCGAAGACGACGAGACCATGCGCCAGCAGGACACGCTCGATCGCCAGAAAGGAGAAATAGGAAAAGTGCTCGTGGTAGATCGTGTCGAACTGGTTCTCCTGCAGCATCCGCAGCAGATGCGGGAATTCCAGGGTCAGCACGCCGCCCGGCTTGAGCAGCAGCTCGAAGCCGGCGACGAAATCGTTCAGATCCGGCACATGGGCGACGACATTGTTCGCAGCGATCAGATCGGCGCGATGCCCCTGCGCCGCCAGGTCACGCGCCGTGGCGCGGCCGAAGAAGCGCACTTGCGTCGGAATGCCGAGACGCTGCGCCACAGCCGCGACATTGGCCGCCGGCTCGACGCCCAGCACCGGAATGCCGGCGCGCTGGAAGAACTGGAGCAGGTAGCCGTCATTGCTCGCGACCTCGACCACCTTGCTGGTATCCGAGAGGCCGAAGCACTCGATCATCCGCGACGCATAACGTTCGCTATGCGCCAGCCAGCTCTGCGAATAGCCGGAGAAATAGGCGTAGTCGCCGAAGATCGCGTCCGGCGCCTCGACATCGCGCGTCTGCACCAGCTTGCAGGCATCGCAGACATAGACCTGCAGCGGAAAGAAGGTCTCGGGCTCGCAGGCGTCTTCCGGTGGCACGAAGCTGTTGGCGAGCGGGCTCATGCCGAGATCGGCAAAGATGGTAGTCAGGGGCGCGCTGCAGAAGCGGCACTTGCACAGGTTCATCAGCGATAGGCTCCGTGTTCATAGGTTTCGATATCGGCGGCGATGAGGTCGGCAGCGGGGGCCCCGAGGTGATGAGCCCGGTACCATTGCGCCGTCAGCGCCATTGCCGCCTCGAAGTCGAGTCGTGGACGCCAGTCGAGGCGCTGGCGCGCCTTGCTGGAGTCGAGGGCAAGCCGGCTCGCCTCGTGCGGGCCCGGTTTCGCGTCGTGCCGCCAGGAGGCGCTCTCGCCCCAAAGCCGGACGAGGCTGTCGAGAACCGCCGAGACCGGGCGCTCGGCAATGGCATCGGGCCCGAAGTTCCAGGCTTCGGCAAAGCCCGCCTGGTCCGCATGGAGGCGCTCAGCCAGCAGCAGATAGCCACACAGTGCATCGAGCACATGCTGCCATGGCCGCGCCGCCGCCGGGTTGCGCGCGATGACCGGCTCGCCGCGGGCAAAAGCCCGGATCGCGTCCGGCACGAGCCGATCCAGCGCCCAGTCCCCGCCGCCGATGACATTGCCGGCACGAGCGGTCGCGATCGCGATCGTACGCGCCGGCGTGATGGCGAAGGAGCTGCGCCAGGATGCGGCGAGCAGCTCAGTGCAGGCTTTGCTGGCGCTGTAGGGGTCGTGCCCGCCGAGCGCGTCGACCTCGCGATAGGGCCAGGACCATTCGCGGTTCTCGTAGCACTTGTCGGTGGTCGCGATCAGGACGGCCTGCACGCTCGGCTGGGCACGAACCGCTTCGAGCAGGTTCAGCGTGCCCATGACGTTCGTCTCGAAGGTCAGCCGTGGATCGCGATAGGACTGGCGCACCAGGGGCTGGGCCGCCAGGTGCAGGACGATCTCCGGTGCGAGTTGCGCAAGGGCTTCCCGGGTCGCCTGCGCATCCCGCAGATCGCAGGGCGTGCCCGTCACCGTGCCGTGCAGGATGGCCAGCCGCTCCTCCTCGTCCAGATCCTGTGCCGGCAGTGACAGGCCGAGCGGGACGGCGCCGAGCCGCGCCAGCCACAGGCTGAGCCAGGCTCCCTTGAAGCCGCTATGCCCGGTGACGAGGACGCGCCGACCACGCCAGAAGTCCGGATCGGGATTCACCAGACCCGCCATGGCGCCTCGCCGTTTTCCCAGAGCTCCTCAAGGCGACGCTTGTCGCGCAGCGTGTCCATGGGCTGCCAGAAGCCGTCATGGGGGTAGGCCATGAGCTCGCCGTCGCGGGCGAGGCCCTCCATCGGGCCGCTTTCCCAGACAGTGTCGTCGCCGGCGATATGGTCGAGCGCGCGTGGCGACAGCACGAAGAAGCCGCCATTGATGAAGCCCGCGTCGCTCGCAGCCTTCTCGCGGAAACCGCTGACGCCATTGCCGTCGAGGTCGAGCACGCCAAAGCGCCCCGGGGGGCGGACTGCCGTCACCGTGGCGGCGCGGCCATGGCTTTCATGGAAGGCGACCAGCCGGTCGATCGGCACGTCCGAGACGCCGTCGCCATAGGTAAGGCAGAAGCTCTCGTCGTCCAGATAGGGCTTCACGCGGGCGATGCGGCCACCGGTCATCGTCTCCTGCCCGGTGTCGACGAGCGTAACCTTCCAGGGCTCGGCGCGGCCGGCATGAACGGTCATCCCGCCCAGAGTGAAGTCGAATGTCACGTCCGATGAGTGGAGCAGGTAGTTCCCGAAATACTCCTTCAGGAAATAACCCTTGTATCCGAGGCAGATCACGAACTCGTTGATGCCGTAGCGCGAATACAGCTTCATGATGTGCCAGATGATCGGCCGACCGCCGATCTCGATCATCGGCTTGGGCCGATATTCCGATTCTTCCATGATCCGCGTGCCACGCCCGCCGGCCAGGATCACTGCTTTCCTGATCTTCATCATTCGCTTCCGTAGTCCCGCGTCTCGTCATGTGCGGCGATAGAGGGAGAAAATTTCCCACTTGATATTGACGTGGGAATTATTCCCACTTATTCAGCCTGTCAACCCGCTACCGCGTCGTTTCCTGCGCTTCGCGACAGGGACCTCGCTCAAGGAGATTGGCAGATGTCGCTGGCCGCGATGCTTGTTCACGACGCGCCATCGCGCGACCGCCACCCGTGGCGCAGCGCGATCGCCGATGCTGCTCGCGCCGTGGGCCTCGCCGAACTGTGGCTGACCATGGGCTGGTACGATGTGCGCCAGCGCTACAGCCGCTCGGTGTTCGGGCCGTTCTGGGTGACGATCAGCCTGGCCGTGTTCGTCGCGGGATTGGGGATCACCTACGCGGCGCTCTTCCGCGTGCCGGTCGCCGCCTACCTGCCCTATGTCACTGTGGGCATGGTGCTGTGGTCGCTGATCACCGCCCTATTGAACGAGGGCGTCGCCACGTTCACGGCAGCCACGGCGGCAATCAAGCAGATGCCCGCGCCGATCGGCATCCATGTACTGCGCGTCATCTGGCGCAACCTGATCATCCTCGCCCACAACGCCGCGATCGTCCTCGTCGTCCTCCTCGCCTGCGGCGTCAGGCCCGGCTGGGCCGGGTTCGCCGCCCTGCCGGGGCTGGCGCTGCTGCTGCTCAACGGCATCGGCTGGGGTGTGACGCTCGGCCTCGTCGGCGCACGCTTTCGCGACATGATGCCGCTCGTCGCCAATGCGACGCAGATGCTGCTCTTCATCACCCCGGTGCTCTGGCGCGCCGAGGATCTCGGCGACCGGCGCGCACTGGCGCAATTCAACCCGCTGTTCCACCTGATCGAGATCGTGCGCTCCCCCCTGCTCGGCGGTGGCGTCCCGCTCGAGAGCTTCGCCGTGGCGCTCGTCGTCACCGCCCTCAATCTCGGCCTCGCGCTCGCCTTCTACACGCGGCTGCGCTGGCGCGTCGCCTATTGGCTGTGAGGCGGCGGTGAGCTCGATCCACCTCGATCGCGTCAGCGTGCAGTTCCCGCTCTACGGCGGCAGTGCCCGCTCGCTGCGCAACCGCCTCGTCAGCAGCGCCACCGGCGGACGCATCGGTTCCGATGCCCGCTCGCGGGCCTGCATCGAAGCCCTGCGCGACATCGACGTCAGCATCGCCCATGGCGAACGCGTCGCCCTGGTCGGCCATAACGGCGCCGGCAAGACGACGCTGCTGCGTGTACTGGCCGGCATCTATGTGCCCCAGGCCGGCCGCGTCGTGGTGAGCGGCAAGATCGCGCCGCTCTTCGACATCGGTCTCGGCATGGATGGCGAGGCGAGCGGCTATGACAATATCCGCCTGCGCGGCCTCTATCTCGGCCTGAGCCGGCGCCAGATCGAGAGCCGCATCGACGAGATCGCCGACTTCACCGAGCTCGGCAGCTTCCTCGACATGCCGATCCGGACCTATTCGGCTGGCATGCAGACGCGCCTGTCCTTCGCGATCTGCACCAGCGTCGATCCCGACGTGCTGCTGCTCGACGAAGGCATCCTCGCCGGCGATGCGGCCTTCATGGCGAAGGCACAGGCCCGGCTGACCGCCTTCGTCGCCCGCGCCGGCATCCTCGTCCTCGCCTCGCACAGCGACAGCCTGCTCGCCAGCCTCTGCACGCGGGCGCTGCGCCTCGAACATGGCCGCCTCGTCGCCGACGGGCCGCTCGGCGAGGTGCTGGCCCCCACCCCTACCCCGTTACCATCGAACCTCTGGAGCATCCCGGCATGACCGCCCCGGCTGAAAGCCCGACATCCTGCCTTGCCGGCATCGTGATCTACCGCCCCCATTTCGCAGCACTGCGAAGCCTCGTCGCGTCGCTCGCCGACGATGTCTCGACCATCGCCGTCTACGCCAATTCGCCCGTCAGCGGAGAACAGCAGCAGGCGCTCGAGGCGGCGGCCGGCGGGGCCGAACTGGCCATTCTGAGACCAGGCCTCAATCGCGGCCTCGGCGCGGCCTACAACGCGTTTCGCCATCTGGCCAAGGCACGCAACAGCGACTTCCTGCTTCTGCTCGACCAGGACAGCACGCCCGAGCCCGGAATGGCCGGAGCGCTGATGGCGACCCATCGCCGTCTCTCCGCCTGCGGGGAGAAGCCGGCAGTCGTCGGTCCGCAGCCGATCACCTCCGAAGGCGGGAAGATGCGCCTGGCGACCGCGGCCGGGCAGGACGACGAAGAGCCATTGCGGACGAGCTTCGTGATCTCGTCCGGCTCGCTGATCCGCCTCGATGCTCTGGCCGCCATCGGCGACTTCCGCACGGATTACTTCATCGATGCCATCGACATCGAATGGTGTCTGCGGGCCAATGCCGCCGGGTATTCGATCTGGGTCGACCCCGCGGTGCCGATGCAGCACCAGCTCGGGCGGGGCATCATCCGGCTACCCCTCGGCCTGCTGCTGACCGACCAGCCACCGCGGCGGCTCTACACCTATATCCGCAACCAGCTCGCCATGCTCCGGTTGCGGCATGTTCCAGCCCGGCACAAGGTCAAGTTCCTGGCCTCGCTGCCCGTCAGGCTCGTCGTCCACCTTGCCCATCACCGCTTCTCCTCCGATTGCGTCACCGCACTGGTCAACGGTCTCGTCGACGGCGCGCTCGCTCGACTGGGGCCGCCCGACCGCGCGCTCATTCCGTGGTGGAAGCCCGGCCTGTACGCGCGCCGGACGCGGGCTGCAGCAGTGGCGAGTGCAGCAGCCAATGGGCAGCGGGCGACATGAACGATCCGGACATCCTGGTGCTGGGACGCAGCGGCCTGCTCGCCAGCGCGCTTGCCGAGCGCGGCCGCGGAGCCGTCGTGACCGTCGGCCGGCCGGATTTCGACTTGGCGTCGTCTGACGCGCCCGCCCGCCTTCTCGATACGCTCCGCCCCGCAGCGGTCATCAACGCCGCAGCGTATACTGCGGTCGATCGCGCCGAGAGCGAGCCTGAGCTCGCCTTCGCCATCAACCGGGACGGCCCTGCCGCTCTGGCGAAGGCGTGTGCGCGGGCCCGCGTTCCACTCATTCACGTCTCGACCGACTGCGTTTTCGACGGGACGAAGGTCGGCGCCTATCACGAAGCCGACACGCCGCGCCCCCTCAACATCTACGGGGTCTCGAAACGGGCGGGCGAGCGCGCCGTGCTGGACGCGATGCCGTCCGCGCTGGTCGTCAGGACCTCCTGGACCTTCGGGCCGCAGGGCGAGAGCTTCGTGACGCGGCTGCTCGACTGGGCGAAGGGGCGCGACAGCCTGACGATCGTGGGCGATCAGCGCGGCAAGCCGACCTATGCACCGGCTCTGGCGGAGGCATTGCTGATCTTCGCGCACGGCATGATCGCCGGCAGCACGACCGGCGGCCTGATGCATCTGGCCGGCGAGACCGCCCTGAGCCGTGCCGAGCAGGCGCAGATCATCCTGGACCTCGCCCGGGATCGCGGCGGGCCCTGGGCCAGGGTGATCCCGATCCCGTCGAGCGCTCATCCGACCGCAGCGAGGCGACCGCTCAATGCCGTCCTCGACTGCACGCTCGCTGCGCGGCGGGGCATCGCGCTCGGAGCTTTCCGTCGCGACATCGAGATCGTGCTGGATTGCCTGCTCGGCCCGCCCCTTTTGCGCGGGGCGATACAGCCTGAACTCTCGAGGACCTCATGAAAGGCATCGTTCTTGCCGGTGGCAGCGGATCGCGCCTCCACCCCGCGACGCTCGCCGTAAACAAGCAGCTCGTCCCGGTCTACGACAAGCCGATGATCTACTACCCGGTCTCGGTCCTGATGCAGGCCGGCATCGACGAGATCCTGATCATCTCGGCGCCGGAGTATCTCGATAACTACGTCGCCCTTTTCGGCGACGGCTCGGGCTTCGGCCTCACGATGAGCTATGCCGTGCAGCCGCGCCCCGAGGGCCTCGCGCAGGCCTTCGTCATCGGGCGCGATTTCATCGGCGAGGACAGCGTCGCGCTGGTGCTGGGTGACAACATCTTCTTCGGTGCGGGCCTGACCGACATGCTGGCTCGTGCCCGCTCGCGTCAGAGCGGCGCGACCGTCTTCGCCTATGCCGTCGACGATCCGGAGCGCTACGGCGTCGTCACGCTCGACGCGGCGAACCGGCCGCTGCACATCGTCGAGAAACCGCGGTCTCCGCAATCACGCTGGGCCGTCACCGGCCTTTATTTCTACGACAACCGGGTCGTCGAGATTGCCGCCGGCATCCGGCCTTCGGCTCGCGGGGAATTCGAAATCACGGACGTCAACGAGGCCTATCTGCGAGCTGGCGAGCTCCATGTCGAATGCATGTCGCGTGGTTACACCTGGCTCGACATGGGCACGCATGACAGCCTGCTGGAAGCGGGCGAATTCGTTCGCACCATCCAGAAGCGCCAGGGCCAGCTCGTCGCCGGGCTCGAGGAGATCGCCTTCCAACAGGGCTTCATCTCGCACCAGGAGCTCTGCGCCCGCGGCCGGGCGCTCGACAAGACCGACTACGGCCGCAAGCTCCTGGCGATCGCTGCGGAGCACGCATGACGATCCCCAGGGGCTAGCGACCTGGTCCGCCGCCTCCTCCAGGACCACCACCGCCGCCCGGACCACCGCCGCCAGGGCCGCCGCCGCCTCCCGGGCCACCGCCCGGCCCGCCGCCAGGACCACCGGGGCCGCCGCCAGGACCGCCACCGATGCCACCTCCCGGCCCCCCGAAGCCTCCACCGGGACCAGGGCCGAACCCGCCAGATCCGGCAGGACCGGGCCCGAAACCGCCGGGTCCGAAGCCGCCCGGTCCGGCAGCGCCACCGGAATGTCCTTCGCCTTCCCCATTCGTCCTGGCGAAGCGGATATTGTCGATGCTGAGCGCGCCATCGAGACCGAAACGCCCGTCGAGCACCGCCCGGAATTCCTGCCATGGAGAGAGGTCATACGCGAACGCGTCGCTGCGCACGGAGAGGCCGGAGCCGAGCAGCAGGTGCCCGTCACGGGCTCTGACATAGCTCTCGATCGAGACCGAGCCCGCCGCCGGAAGCGCAGGCGCGACGTCGATCCGGGCAGGAAGGAAGCCAGTACGTGCGAGGCGCCCCGTCACTGCCACGCGGCGGCCGACAAGGGCCTCGTCGGCTTCGATCAGCTTGAGGCCGCCGATCCAGAAGCCGTCTTCGTCCCGTTCGACAACGCCCAGGACCCGTGACGAAGCGCGCTCGCCGCGCTCGATCAGACTGGCGGCGATCGTCCCGTCAAGCCGGCGCAGGCCGCTGACGGCCACCTGCTGGCCCTTGCGCCATGCGCCCGGCGGCCTTGTTCCTGCGACCTGAACCCTCTGCCCGAGGACTTCGATGGCATCGGTGGCAATGGCGGTGACCGGGCCAACGACCTCGCGCTCCACCCGGATCGCTTGCGTGACGAGCCCGGCGGAAGCCGCCTGCGCCACGACACGCACGACATGGCCGATGCGCAAGTCGCGGGCGCTGCGCTCCCGCCCGTCGATCGTCACCGGCACATCCGGCCCATAGGCGATGCGCCGGTCGTTCACGAAAATACTGCCGAAGCGCTGGATCGTCCCGACGAAGCCGGTGCCGCCGATGCCGCGGTCGCCGCCGCCCTGTACCTCCGGCGCGAAGCCGGTGCCGCCAATGCCGACGTCGCGCGGCTTCTCAGGCGCGGCGATCGCGGGATGCAGCGACGCGACGCTTGCAGCCAGCGAGGCGAGAACCGCCCGGCGTGTCAGTACGGGCCGCGAGCTCATCCCTGCCCGCTTTCGTCGTTTGCGCGGCCGTCCCGCTCCCGGAAGACGTAGACCCCGCAGTTCCAGCGATGCTCACCGCCGCGATCGGTCTCGCTGGCCGCATGTGCCTCCCGGTTGATGCGTTGCAGCATCTCCAAAGCGAGTTCGCGCGAGCGGGCTTCGAGCTTCTCGGCAAGCTCGGCCGACAGGCCGTCATAGTGGACCGAGCGCTCCAGGAAGGCGGGCTTCAGCCCGAGCACGTTCTCCGTCGCGGCGGCAACGTGATCGTGCAGGTTCCTGCCGAAATAATAGAGTTTCTCGTCGTCGCCGTGCTGCGGGATGAAGGCAGCCTCGGCCAGCACGATCCGATCTTCCCCGTCGATCGAGACGACCCGGCGATCGAGCCACTCGTCGAGCACCGCACGCGGCCGCACATCGCGCGTCACGGATGAGACCAGCTCCTCGAAGGACGGGCCCGCCCCCTCCGTGCTGCGCGGCAGCGGCAAGGGTGTTCCGGTTGCGTCGCAGAAGCGCGGCGAGGCGAGCCAGCGGGCAATGATGGCGCCGGTTCGGGACACCGCCGCCGGCACCGCGTTGACCGGGGCGCCGGCGCCGCGCAGGCGGCTGACCTCCTTGCGATGGATGCCGGTCAACAGGCTCACACGGCTGTCGGTCTGCTCCTTCCCGGGCAGGGCGAAATCGTACTCCGCCACGTTGACATATAATTCCCGAAGCAACTGGCACAGCGCCGGAAAGGTCATGCCGGCCCGGATGCACAGGCGAACGAGTGGCCGCAGCAGTCGTGCCAGCGGCGGATAAAGCTTCTCGGCAGTGGGGCCGGGCGCTGCGTCCGTCATGACGCTTCTGTTAGCCTCAATCGAAGTGGGACACAATCCCACAAATTTCAGCGCAGCTCTTGCGTCGCCCCCGTCATCCATCTATGTGGGAATAATTCCCACATAGATGGATGACATGCATACCCTGCCATCGAGCCAGCCACGCCTTCGGCCAGCCGCGCACGATCTCCTCGATTATGTCGCGCGGCGTTCTGCAACCGCTGCAATGCTTCGGCGGATCCTTTGCTGCGCCCTGGCACTGTCGACGCCCTACGCGATGTTTCTGCTGAATGGCGCGTTGGGATCATGATCCCTGCTCGCCCTGTCCCCGCAGCGGACTCCCAACGCGGTGGCGAGAGCGTGGCACATGGCGGCCGCGGGGCTCTCGCATGTCTGCGCCAGGTGCTGATCATCCTGAACATTCTGACGGGATTGGGCCTCTCCTGGCTCCTCGTGTCGTCGGAGCTGGCCTGCGAGCAGAACGAGGGCTGCCTGCATCGGACCTATCGCGATCCCGTCACGGGAAGGGTCGGCCGGATGCAGTGATGAACGAGCGGCTAAGAGCCTTGGCTCCGGGTGATCCGGTGCCAGCCAGTGGCGCTACTCCGCCAGCGCCTGCTTGCGCCCTCGGACGACCATCGGCGACAGCATGGCGACGAGCAGCAGCGCGACGACGGCGAGCAGGCCGGCGCTGATCGGGCGTGTCAGGAAAACCGAGAAATCCCCGTCGGAGAGCAACATGGCGCGACGGAAATACTCCTCCATCTGTGGCCCGAGGACCAATCCGAGGAGCAGCGGCGCCGGCTCGACCCCGACCTTGATGAAGAAGTAGCCCACCGCAGCGCAACCGAGCATCAGCCAGACGTTGAACAGGCTGTTGGCGATGCCATAGGTGCCGATGCAGCAGAACAGCACGATCGCCGGGAACAGCAGCCGATAGGGTATCCGCAGCATCGAGACCCAGAGGCCGATCAGCGGCAGGTTGATCACCAACAGCATGAGGTTGCCGACCCACATCGAGGCGATGACGCCCCAGACGAGCTGCGGCTGCTCGCGCATGATCTGCGGGCCGGGCTGGATGCCCTGCATCATCAGCGCGCCGATCATCAGCGCCATCAGCGCATTGGCCGGGATACCGAGCGTCAGCAGCGGGATGAAGCTGGTCTGGGCGCCGGCATTATTGGCCGCTTCCGGCCCGGCGACGCCTTCGATGGCACCATGGCCGAAGCGCGAGGGGTCCTTGGCGAGCTTCTTCTCCAGCGCATAGGAGGAGAAGGGTGGCAGTGCCGCCCCGCCACCCGGCAGCACGCCGAGCGCCGAGCCCAGCGCCGTGCCGCGGACCATGGCGGGAAAGGCCTGCTTGAGGTCGGCCCAGCTCGGAATGAGGCCGCGCACGGCCTGGCTCACCACGTGCCGCTCGGCCGGGCGCTCCAGATTGGCGATGATCTCGGCGAGTCCGAACATGCCCATCGCGACCGGCACGAAATCTAGCCCGTCCGACAGTTCCGGGATGCCGAAGGCCATACGCGCCGCGCCGGAGCTGACGTCGATGCCGACCAGCCCGAGCAGCAAGCCGAGCAGCACCATCGAGAGCGAGCGCGCGACCGAGCCATGCGCCAGCACCACCGCGGCGATCAGCCCGAGCACGAGCAGGCTGAAATACTCGACAGCGGTGAACTTCAGCGCCAGCGCCGCCAAGGGGACGCTGAGCAGAGCGATGACGATGGTCGCGACCGTGCCGGCAAAGAAGGAGGATAGCGCGGCGATCGCCAGAGCCAGTCCGGCTTTGCCTTGCCGGGCCATCTGATGCCCGTCGAGGCAGGTCACCACCGAAGAGGTCTCGCCGGGAACGTTGACCAGGATCGCCGTGGTCGAGCCGCCATATTGCGCGCCATAGAAGATGCCGGCGAGCATGATCATGGCGCCGGCCGGCTCCATGCCGAAGGTGAACGGCAGCAGCAGGGCGATCGTCGGGATCGGCCCGATTCCGGGCAGAACCCCGATCGCGGTGCCGATCAGCACGCCGATCAGGCAGAAGCCGAGATTCTTGAGCTCCAGAGCCGTCGACAGGCCGATCAGCAGATTATCGAAGAGTTCCATAACGTGCTCAGCGGGGCCAGAGCGGAACCGGCAGGGCCAGAACCTTGATGAACAGCAGCGCCGCCAAAGCCGACAGCAGAAGCGCAAAGCCGATGCTTTCCAGCGGCCTCGTCTCGCGGGTTGCCAGCCCCGCCAGCAGGACGGTCAGGACCGAGGCGATGGCGAGGCCGAGCCGTTCCGCCGTCAGGGCGAAGACCCCGACCGCAGCCAGCACGGCGAGCAGCGGCCGCAGGCGCACAGCTTCGATGGTTACTGCCACGCCTCTGGCGCTGCGGGCGAGGAAGAACAGGCCGAAGCCGAGCAGGGCCAGCGCCACGACGCGCGGCATGTAGCCCGGCCCCATATCGGCGGCGTGACCAACCGATAGCGTGCGGGTGGCGTAGAGCGCCCCCGCCGCCACCGCGACAAGGAAAGCGCCCAGCAGGACGTCCTGCCAGTCGAGCCGGAGCCGGGTCATCGGCCGCGCCACGGTCAGTTCGTGCCCTTGATGCCGGCTTCGCGGATGATGCTGCCCCAGCGCTCGGTGGCGCTCTTCAGCCAGTCGGCGAACTCGGCGGGTGTGCCGGGCTTCACCACGCCGCCCTGCTCGGCGATCTTGGCCTTGATCTCCGGGTCCTGCAGGATCTTGCCGATCTCGGCATTGAGGCGCGCGACCACCGCCGGCGGGGTCTTGGCCGTCGTCAGGATGCCCTGCCAGGTGCCGGCATCGCCGCCTGGCAAGCCGGCTTCCTTGAAGGTCGGGATGCCGGAGATGCGCTCCTCGCCGGTGACCGCGAGGCCGACGAGCTGCTTGTTGGCGACAAAGGGCAGCGTCGCGGTGGAGCCGTTAATGATAACGCCGCTCTCGCCAGAGACGACGGCGCGCGAGGCGGCCGCGCCGCCCTTGTAGGGCACGTTCTTCCAGGTGATGCCGAGTTCCTTGGCCATCGACACCGCCGTGATGTGGTTGGCCGCTCCGACGCCGGAATTGGCCACGGCGAGCTTGCCCGGATGCGCCTTGGCATAGGCGACGAGTTCCTGCGCGGTCTTGGCCGGAACCGATTCATGCACGGCAAGGACATATGGGCCGAACATCACCATGCCGACCGGCGCGAGATCCTTGGCCGGGTCGTAGGTGAGATCGGAGAACAGGCTCGGCGCGGTCGCCAGCGAGCCGACATCCATGAGCAGGAGGGTATGGCCATCGGCGGGAGCCTTGGCGACCGTGTCGGCGCCGAGATTGCCGGCGGCGCCCGGCTTGTTCTCGATCACGACCGGCTGGCCGATCGCAGCCGAGAGCTTGGGCCCGATCAGGCGGGCAAGGATGTCCGAGGTGCCGCCCGGCGCGAAGGGGACGATAACGCGTACGGGCCGTTCGAAATTCTGGGCTGCTGCAGACCCTGCTGCGAGGCCAAGGCCCGCGAGCGCAGCAAATACAAGCCCCTTTGCGAGGGCCGATGACGGACGGAACGAAGATCTGGACATGGTCGCTCTTTCCTCCGGATGCAGCCGGGCGGGGCCTGGCCGGCACGTGCTGGCGGGCAGTCTCGGTGCTGCCCTGTGAGGCGGAGGATAGGTCAGGCACGATGCTGCAATGAATTAGTTTGGCAATGGAACGATACCGTTTTTGGATTGTGCGATAGCGCCGGAAGCCTTGCCGGCGCCGGCCATCCCCCTAATCTGAGGTTGCAGACGGCAAAAGCCGCGGACCATCTCGGGGAGGACCAGCATGACCCAATCGATTACGCGCCGCAGAGCGCTCGGACTCGCAGGCGGCGCACTCGCAGCGCCTTTCGTCGCGCGGCCGGGTTTCGCGCAAAGCTACCCGGCAAAACCGGTCACGGTGATCATCCCGTTCGGCGCCGGCGGCACCACCGACGTGATCGGCCGGATCATCTGCGAGAAGCTGCAGCAGCGGCTGGGCAAGGCTTTCGTCATCGAGAACCGGGCGGGCGCGGGCGGCAATACCGGCGTCGCCGCGCTCGCCCACGCCACGCCCGATGGCTACACGATCGGCATGACCACGGTCTCGACGCACGGGATCAATCCCAACCTCTACAAGGACAAGATACCCTTCAAGGCGATCGAGGATTTCGAGTTCCTGTCGCTATCGTCCTCGCAGCCGAACTTCCTGTGCATCCACCCTTCCCTGCCGGCGAAGACGGTTCTCGAGCTGATCGCCTATCTCAAGGCCAATCCGGGCAAGGAGAATTTCGGATCCTCGGGGATCGGCACCTCGATCCATCTCTGCGGCGAACTCTTCATGCAGCTCGCCGGCGTCAAGATGCAGCACGTCACCTACCGCTCCTCGGCCGCGCTGGTGCAGGACGTCGTCGCCGGCAACGTCAAGCTCTCCTTCGACAACTTCACTTCGCCCTATCCACACTACAAGGCCGGAACGCTGCGCGGCCTCGCCGTCACCACGGTCGACCGGGCTAGGATCGCGCCCGAGATCCCGCCGCTGGCAGAGACGCTGCCCGGTTTCGACATCAGCTCCTGGAACGGGTTCCTCGCGCCGAAAGGCACGCCGAAGGAAATTTGCGACAGCCTCACCAGGGAGATGCAGGCGATCCTGAAGGAGCCCGGCGTCGTCTCGCGGTTCGAGGAACTCGGCGCGGCGCCGACGCCCTCGACCGGTGCCGAGGCCAAGGCAAAGTCGGTCGCCGAGCTCGCCAAGTTCAAGGACATCATTGAAAAGGCCGGGATCACCATCCAGAACTGACGCCGGCCCCACGCTGCGGCTGCACCGCAGAGGCCGCGCGGGAGGCGGGACATGTTCGAGCTGAGCCAGCTGCGCTGCTTCGTCGCCGTCGCGGAGGAGCTGCATTTCGGCCGCGCTGCGGCGCGGCTGAACATGACCCAGCCGCCGCTCAGCCGGCAGATCCAGATCCTCGAGCGAGTGCTGGACGTCGTGCTGCTCGAGCGCAGCAACCGCACGGTGAAGCTGACGCCGGCCGGCCAGAGCTTCCTCGCTGAGGCGCGCCGGCTGCTCAAGCTCGCCGAGAGCGCCGCCTTGCTCGCCAAACGCGTCGCCAACGGCAAGGCGGGCTCGATCAATATCGGTTTCACTGCAACCTCGGCCTATTCCTATGTGCCGAGGCTGGTCGCCGCCTGCCGTCGCGAATTGCCGGATGTCGAGGTCGCACTGATGGAGATGGTCAGCGGCGACCAGCTCAAGCGGCTCGACTCCGGCGAGATCGACATCGGCCTGCTGCGCCCGCCGATCCCGCGCCGCGGCCTCAGCGCCTTCCGGGTGATGACCGAGCCGCTGATCGCCGCCATCCCGGCAGGTCACGCTCTGGCGCGGGACGAGAGCGTGGCGCTGGCCGATCTCGCCGGCGAACCCTTCATCATGTATGCGCCCTATGAGGCGCGCTATTTCCACGATCTGCTCGTCGAGCTGTTCTCGCGCGCCGGCCTGGTGCCGAACTATGTCCAGCACCTGGCGCAGATTCATTCGATGCTCGCCATGGTCCATTCCGGCGTCGGCGTCGCGCTGGTGCCGGAAACAGCGGTCAACCTGCGTTTCAGCGGCGTCGCGCTGCGACCGCTCGACCTGCCACGCCATCGCCCGGCCGAGCTCTTCTTCGTCAGCCGCGACGACAACGACAATCCGCTGGTGCCGATCGTCACCGCGCTGGCACGGGAGATCGCCGAGACCAGCGAAACAATTCAACGATTGGATCGATCGATCCAGTGATTGGTCTTAACGCGCATCGATCTTGCTCTACTGCTTCGGCATCGCCAGCGAGGGATCGAGATCATGAGCAAGTTCACACCGCAGGAGATGGCAAGGCGGATCGGCGACGGCCTGCTGTCCTTCCCGGTCACGCCGTTCACCGCTGCCAACACCTTCGACGAGGCGCGCTACCGCTCCAATCTCGACTGGCTCTGCGGCTACGAGGTCGCTGGTCTCTTCGCCGCGGGCGGCACGGGCGAGTTCTTCTCGCTCTCGCCGCAGGAGGTGGTCAGGGTCGTCGCGACCGCCGTCTCTGCGACGGCCGGGCGCGTACCGGTGCTGGCCGGCGTCGGCCACGGTACGCAGATCGCCTGTGAGCTCGCCAAAGAGGTCGAGAGCGCCGGCGCCGACGGCATCCTGCTGCTGCCGCCCTATCTCGTCTTCTCCGAGCAGGACGGGCTCGCCGCCCATATTGATGCCGTCTGCAAGGCGACGACGCTCGGCGTGATCGTCTACAACCGCGACAACGCCATCCTGACCGAGGAGACGCTGGCGCGGCTCTGTGAGCGCAATCCCAATCTCGTCGGCTTCAAGGACGGTGTCGGCGACATCGAGCTGATGACCCGCATCCATCTGAAGATGGGCGACCGCCTGACCTATGTCGGCGGCCTGCCGACCGCCGAGACCTTCGCCCTGCCTTATCTCGAAATGGGCGTGACCACCTATTCCTCGGCGGTGTTCAACTTCGTTCCGCAGTTCTCGACCAAGTTCTACGCCGCCGTGCGCCGGCGCGACCGGGCTACCGTCCAGGCCGGCCTGCGCGACTTCATCTTGCCATTGATCGCGATCCGCAACCGCAAGCGCGGCTATGCCGTCTCGATGATCAAGGCTGGCATGAAGGTGATCGGCCGCGATTCCGGCCCCGTACGCGCGCCGCTGACCGACCTCACCGAAGCCGAGACGGCCGAACTCGCGGCGCTCATCGCCCGCCTCGACGCAGGCGACTTCGCAACACGCGAACTGGCCGCGGCCTGACGGGGTCGCCCGGCGCGCCTCGATCCTGATGACATCTGGACTCAATCAAGCTGGGCCCAGACGTCATCCTTGGGCCGGTAACCGATCAGCTTCTCGCTCTCCGCGAGGCTCCAGGGCATGCCCGTGTTGGCCGACATGCCGTTGACGACGACGCCGGGGGCCGGCCAGCCGGCGGCATCCGCCAGCAATGCTCTTTCCATGACGGCGGCGTAGTCGCGGTCGGACAGCCACATATTGCGGAACCAGCGAAGATCGCGTTCGGCCTCTTCGCCGGCGCCGGGCTCCTCGCCGGGCAGTCCGGAGGTATTGAGGGTGCGCGGATCGTTCGCGCCCGGCTGGCACCAGCCGATGCGCACCGATACGGTGGTGAACCTGCTGCCAGACAGGTTGGCCTTGGCGCAGCAGGCGCGCTCGCCCATCAGCTTGGAGGCGCCATAGGCGAAGCCCTGCACGATCTCGCGGCCGTTGAAGAAGCGCGTGCCAGGGCCGGGCGGCAAATCGGTGCGCAGGCCGCCAGGGCCGATCGTGCCCGCCAGCGGCTCGTCCTTGTACTGACCCATCGCGTGGTTGGAGGAGGCGAAGACGAAGCGGCGCACGCCGGCTTGGGCGGCGGCCTCGAGCAGATGCAGCGTCATGTCGAAGGACGCGCAGGAATCGCTCCATGGCGCGTCCGGCAAAGGGTTGCTGGCGGCGAGGTGGACGACCGCATCGATACCCTGCAGGGCCTCGCGCCAGCGCGCGTCTTGTGGATCTGCGAGATCGGCCTCGATCCAGACCAGCCGCGGGTCCGTCAGGTCGGAAACTGCCAGACGGTCGACGGCAACGATGCGCCGGCACCAGGAGCTGGCGAGCAGGTGAGCCGCCAGCTTGCGGCCGAGATTGCCACCGGCGCCGGTGATTAGGACGGACTGGATAGCGCTCTGCAATGTCATCGGATGTCCGGTCGAGAGGAAGCGGAATGCGTGAG
The DNA here is from genome assembly GCF_053645455.1 of Allobosea sp. NPDC055332. Lineage (NCBI taxonomy): Bacteria > Pseudomonadati > Pseudomonadota > Alphaproteobacteria > Hyphomicrobiales > Alloboseaceae > Allobosea > Allobosea sp. NPDC055332. Next base: position 1,572,514 of record NZ_JBSHMO010000002.1, read on the forward strand.
AGCGCTGCGGTCAGCGGCCGAACAGTTTGAGCGAGATCGCGATCCCTGGCGCCACCTGCGTTTCCATGCTGGTCCAGCGCGTGCCCTCGATGATGACGACCGTCATGGCGGCGCTCGCCGCGTCGGCGTCGCGCGCGATGATCGCATCGAGAATGGTGCGATGCTGGCGCAGCGCCAGCGCGAAGCGTTCGGGATCGTCGACCGGCGCGCTCAGTGCGAAGGCGGCGGCGAGCGCCGTTTCGATGACCGAGCCGATCGAATGCAGGAAGGGATTGCCGGAGGCGTCGAGGATGGCGCGATGGAAGGCGAGATCGGCCGTGGTGAAGCCATCGCGCGTCTGGTCGGGCGGCCCCATGCGGCGCCAGGCCGCTTCGATCCGGCAGATGTCCTCGTCGCTGCGACGCAGCGCGGCCGAGGCGGCCGCCAGCGGCTCGAGCGCCTGCCTGATGTCGAACAGGTTCTCGAAGAAGGGCGCATCGGCGCCGCGCTGCAAGCGCCAGCTCAGGATATCGGCGTCGAACATGTTCCAGCGCTTCTCTTCGAGAATGCGCGTGCCGACCTTGGTCTTCGGTTCGACCAGGCCCTTGGCGGCGAGGGTCTTGAGTGCTTCGCGCAGGACCGAGCGTGAAACGGAGAAGCGCTCCATCAGGTCGGCATCCCCCGGCAAGGTGCTGCCGATCGGATACTGGCCAGCGACGATGCGATGGCCGATGCCGTGCACGACGAGATCATGCGCGGAGCGGGAAGGCATCGAGAGGACGAGGCCGGCTTGCGGCGAGTTCATGATGCGCTCACCCCGCCCCGTTCGGCGCGAAGCGGCTAGCCGGCCACAGCATCGCAGCGAGGCGGCTCCGTCGCATGGGGGAGCTATTTCTTCTTGTTGTAGACATCGATCGAAACCGCAGCGAGCAGAACCAGGCCTTTGATGACCTGCTGATAGTCGATGCCGATACCGAGAATCGACATGCCATTGTTCATCACGCCCATGACCATGGCGCCGATCACCGCGCCGGTGACCTTGCCGACACCGCCGGAGGCCGAGGCACCGCCGATGAAGCAGGCGGCGATGACATCGAGCTCGAAGCCGAGGCCGGCCTTCGGCGTCGCCGTGTTGAGGCGCGCGGCGAAGATCAGCCCGGCAAGCCCGGCGAGCACGCCCATGTTGACGAAGGTCAGGAAGGTCAGGCGCTCGGTCTTGATACCCGAGAGCCGCGCTGCCTTCTCGTTGCCGCCGAGCGCGTAGATGCGCCGGCCGATCACGGTGCGGTTGGTGACGAAGGCGTAGAGGGCGATCAGCAGGAACATGATCACCAGCACGTTCGGCAGGCCGCGATAGGTGGCAAGCTGATAGCAAAAGGCGAGGACCAGTAGGGCGAGCAGCGCGTTCTTGGCGGCGAAGAGCGTGAAGGGCGAGGTCTCGACGCCGTGACGGAGCTGGTTAGCCCGGCCTCTCAGGCTGAAATAGACCATCGCGACGACGCAGGCGGCGCCAAGGAAGAGCGCGGTCAGGTTGAAGCCCTCCATCCCAAACAGGTCCGGGATGAAGCCGGAGGAGAGCTTCTGGAAGGTCGGCGGGAACGGGCCGACCGACATGCCGCCGAGCAGGGCGAGCGTCAGGCCCTTGAAGACCAGCATGCCGGCAAGCGTGACGATGAAGGACGGCACGTTGAAATAGGCGACCCAGTAGCCCTGCGCCGCACCGATCAGCCCACCGACGATCAAGCAAATGATGATGGTCGGGACGAAGTGGACGCCGTAGCGCACCATCAGCACCGCGGCGAGGCCGCCGACGAAGCCGACCACAGAACCGACCGAGAGGTCGATATGGCCGGCGACGATGACCAGCAGCATGCCGAGCGCCATGATGACGATATAGCTGTTCTGCAGGATCAGATTGGTCAGGTTGAGCGGCTTCAGCAGCGTGCCGTCGGTCATGACCTGGAAGAACAGCATGATCGCCAGGAGCGAGAGCAGCATGCCGTAGTCGCGGAAATGCGACTTGATGAAGCTCAGCGAGGATGCGCCCTTCGAGCCGCGCACATCGTCGGTCAGGCTCGTATCCATCAGCGTCTCCCCGATCTCATGATGGCCTGCATGATCTTTTCCTGGGATGCTTCGGCGCCATCGAACTCGGCGACGAGCGCACCCTCGTTCATGACGTAGATGCGGTCGCACATGCCGAGCAGCTCGGGCATTTCCGAGGAGATCATCAGCACCGCCTTGCCGGCCTCGGCCAGCTGGTTGATGATCGTATAGATCTCGTATTTGGCGCCGACATCGATGCCCCGCGTCGGCTCGTCGAGGATCAGCACCTGCGGGTCGGCGAAGAGCCATTTGCTCAGCACGACCTTCTGCTGGTTGCCGCCTGAGAGGTTGACGGTCTGCTGGTAGACGCTCGGGCTGCGGATCCTGAGCTTGGCGCGATAGTCGTTGGCGACGGCGAGCTCGCGCATGTCGTCGATCACGCCGCGGCTGGCGACACCTGCCAGGTTGGCGAGGGTAACGTTCTTGCAGATGTCCTCTTCGAGGACGAGGCCGAGGGACTTGCGATCCTCGGTCGCATAGGCGAGGCCGCTGGCGATGGCGCGTTCCACCGTGCCGACATCGATCTCCCTGCCGCCGAGCATCGCAATGCCGCTGATCTTCTGGCCGTAGGAGCGGCCGAACAGGCTCATCGCGAACTCGGTGCGCCCGGCCCCCATCAACCCGGCGATGCCGACGATCTCGCCGCGCCTGATGCTGAGATCGACGCCCTTCACCACCTGCCGCTCGGCATGGATCGGGTGATGGGCCGTCCAGCTCCGGACTTCGAACAGGACCTCGCCGGGACGGCTCTCGCGCTTGGGATAGCGGTCGGCCATCTCGCGCCCGACCATGCCCTTGATGATGCGGTCCTCGCTGATCGCCTGCGCGCGGCAATCGAGGGTCTCGACCGTCGCACCGTCGCGCAGCACGGTGATGGCGTCGGCGACCTTGGCGATCTCGTTGAGCTTGTGCGAGATCAGGATCGAGGCGATGCCCTGCTTCTTGAATTCGAGCAGCAGCTCGAGCAGAGCGTCGCTGTCGCGCTCGTTCAGGCTCGCAGTCGGCTCGTCGAGGATGAGCAGCCTGACCCGCTTCGACAGCGCCTTGGCGATCTCGACCAATTGCTGCTTGCCGACGCCGAGCGTGGTGACCAGCGTCTCCGGCGCCTCCTTCAGCCCGACCTTGGCGAGCAGCTCCTTGGCCCGGGCCGAGACCGCCGACCAGTCGATGACGCCATGGTTCGCCTGCTCATTGCCGAGGAAGATGTTCTCGGCGATCGAGAGCAGCGGTACCAGGGCAAGCTCCTGGTGGATGATGATGATGCCGAGGCTCTCGCTGTCTGCGATGCCGCGAAACTGGCGCTCCTGCCCGTCGAAATGGATGGCGCCGGAATAGGAGCCGTGCGGATAGACGCCGCTCAGCACCTTCATCAGCGTCGACTTGCCGGCGCCGTTCTCGCCGACGAGGGCGTGGATCTCGCCCGCTTCGACGGTAAGGTTGACGTTGTCGAGCGCATTGACGCCTGGGAACGTCTTGGTGATCCCGCGCATCTCGAGGATTGTCTGCATCGCTTCATCCCGCAGCGGAGAGCGCGCGGGCTACTGCGAGCCCGCGCCCGGAGGGGCGTTGCGGCCAGGCGCGTGTAGTGCCCGGCCGTCGCGGCGCGCTTACTTCACCTGGTTCTCGGTGTAGTAGCCGCTGGCGATCAGGGTCTCCTTCCAGTTGGAAGCGTCGACGCTGACCGGCTTGAGCAGGTAGGACGGCACGGTCTTGACGCCGTTCTCATAGGTCTTGGTGTCGTTGACCTCGACCTCCTTGCCCGAGAGCGAGGCGTCGACCATGTTCGCCGCGATCTTGGCGAGCTCGCGCGTGTCCTTGAACACGGTCGAGGTCTGCTCCTTGTTGAGGATCGACTTGACCGACTGGACCTCGGCGTCCTGCCCGGTGATCACCGGCATGGCCTGCTTGCCGCTGCCATAGCCGACGCCCTTGAGCGAGGAGATGATGCCGATGCTCAGCCCGTCATAGGGCGAGAGCACGGCGTCGACGCGCTTGTCGGCGTAGTAGGCACTGAGCAGGTTGTCCATGCGGGCCTGGGCGACGGCGCCGTCCCAGCGCAGGGTCGAGACCTTGTCCATGCCGAGCTGGCCGCTGCGCACCACGAGCTTGCCGCTCTTGATGTAGGGCTCCAGCACCGACATCGCGCCGTTGTAGAAGAAATAGGCGTTGTTGTCGTCGGGCGAGCCGCCGAACAGCTCGATATTGAACGGGCCCTTGCCTTCCTTCAGGCCGAGCGCCTTCTCGATATAGCCGGCCTGCAGAACGCCGACCTGGAAGTTGTCGAAGGTGGCGTAGTAGTCGACATTCTTGGAATTTCGGATCAGGCGGTCATAGGCGATGACCTTGATGCCCTTGCTCGCGGCCTGCTGCAGCGCGTCCGACAGGGTGGTGCCATCGATCGCGGCGATGACCAGGACCTTGACGCCCTTGGTGATCATGTTCTCGATCTGGGCGAGCTGGTTCGGGATGTCGTCGTCCGCATATTGCAGATCGACGCCGTAGCCCTTCTCCTTCAGCGACTTCACCATGTTGTCGCCGTCGGCGATCCAGCGCGCCGAGGATTTGGTCGGCATCGAGACGCCGATCGTGCCCTTCTGCTGAGCCTGCGCCATCGGCGCAAAGGCGAAAGCGCCAAGCGCAAGGGCCATCATCCATTGGACTGCCTTCATGCGTCTCTCCCATGATTGATCAGTGGCCTGCTCTCCGGCAGGCCTGCCTATTAGTCATATAATATACCAACAGGCGCTCGCAGTTGGGCAGAGCCGGTGTGGCTTGTCAATCAGCTAGTCGTCGACGTGGTCGTGACCGCCGACGCGGCCCGGTCGCCAATAGCCTTCGGAGGCGATCGCCGCCTTTGGCATCCCCGCTTGCACGAGATGATGCCGCCAGGAGCGGACATTGCTCGTTTCACCCATCAAGTAGGCTTGCCCCTTGCCGGCGGAAAGCGGCAGGGCGCGCAGGGCTTCCAGCACCAGCGCGTTCGGTCCGGCAGGGATGCTGCCACGCGCGAGCCAGCGGCTGGTCAAGGCCGCAGCGGTTTCGATGGCGGTCTCGTCCTGCGCGAAGGCGTTCTCGATCAGGGCATGGACTCTCGTGCCGGCGGGGATCGTTTCCAGCATATGCCGCAGTGCCGGCATCCCGGTCTCATCGACGCAGAACAGGTGCCACTCCGCATCCGGGACGACGACAGTGCGGCCACGCGGACCATGAGCGAGCAAGGTATCCCCAGGGCGCGCAGCTTTGGCCCAGCTCGGTGCCGGCGTCGCCCCGTGCAGCACGAAATCGATGGCGAGCCGCTTCGCGTTCCGATCGAGCCAGCGGATGGTGTAGTCGCGCCGGCCGGTGCCGCCCTCCGGCAACGGCATGCGCAGCACCAGCGCCTGGCCCGGCCGGTAGTCGAGCTGGTCCAGCGTATCGGCGGTGAAGACGACGCGGCGAATGCGCGGCGCGACGTCGAGGGCCTCGACGACGGAAAGGTGCCATTCTTCGAGGGCGGGACGGGAGGCGGGCGCGGCAGGCATATCGGTCATGGCAGTGAGGTCCAGTAGACGCCGTCGAGGGGGAAGGGCTGGAAGCGCTCGTGCAGCTGGCGGAGCAACCCTTCGGGATCGAGATCGGCGAAGAGCGCGGGGTGCAGCCATTTGGCGAAAGCCTGCACCGCCGCGACGTTGAAAGGCGAATTGTAGAAGTGGTGCCAGACCGCGTGCGCCCTGCCAAGGCGTACCGCCTCGAGCTGCGCAATGCCGGGGCGCGCCAGCGAGCGCTTGAGGCTCGCCTGCGCGACATCCGCGGAAACCCCGGCGCCAAGCGCGAGCCAGGGCTTCCTCTCAGCCGACGCGGCACCGCCGATCGCGGTGCCGACATAGACCTGCGGCGGATGGGCGAGGAGCCATTCCAGGCTGACGGTTCCGGCCTCGCCCGGCACCATCGCCTCGGCGACGTTGAAGCCGCCCGCCGCGGTGACGAAGCGGCCGATCATGCCGCGCGTCATCGTCTCGCAGCAGCTCGAATCGAGCCCGACACGGCTTTCGACGAAGACGCCGACGGGTGCCGGTTTCGCCTGCTTCAGCCGGCCCTCGACCTCAGCCAGCGCCACGCGCCAGAGCGTGAGGAACTCGGCAGCCTCCTTCTCGCGGCCGAGTACCTGGCCGAGCAGTTCCAGCGATTTCGGGGTGTTGACCAGCGGGTCGCTGCGGAAATCGATGAAGATGATCGCCGTGCCGGTTTTCTCCAGCGCCGCGATCACCTCGCCGGAGCGCGTGTCCGGGCCGTGGCCGCCGAGGCCGAAGATCGCGACCTGCGGTTTCAGCGCGATCGCCTGCTCCAGACTGAAGCTCTCCTTGGCGGCGCGGCCGATCCGGGCGATCCCGGCGATCTTCGGGAAGCGCGCATGGTAGCGGGCATAGCTTGCCGGATCGACGGCCTCGTAGTCGCCCATCATGCCGACCAGGCGCCCGACGGGGTCATCCCGGTCGAGGATGGCGAGGGCCGGAACATAGCGGCCCTCGCCGATGATGATGCGCTCGACCTTGTCGGGAACCGTCACCGTCCTGCCGGCGAGATCGGTCACCTGCTTCGCATCCGCCATGGCGGGTGGAAGCAGGAGGGACAGGCTGAGCAGGGCCGCGCGCAGCATGGCGTCTGGTCTCCGGGTCGGCATGAGGCGATCGGCTAGAAGTCGACCTGGGCGGAGAGCACGTAGGTCCGGGGCGCCCCGACCGCCAGGAAGCCGCGCGCGGCGGATGCCCAATAGGTCCGGTCGAAAGCGTTCTCGACGCTCGCTCTCAGCACCACCGGCTTGCCTGCCGGGCCGGTGAAGGCGTAGCGCAAGCCGAAATCGAAGCGTGTCCAGTCGGGGACCGACTGTGTATTCGCCTGATTGTAGAACATCTTGCTCGTGTAGATCATCCGGCCGGTGAGCGTCAGCCCGCGCACCCAGGGAAGATCGTACTCGCCATAGAGGTTGATCGCCGTGGTCGGGATGCCGGGAGCGGTCTTGCCGTCGAACTGAGCGCCGGCCGTGCTGGCGAGCTCCGCGTCCATGAAGGTGACACCACCGAGCAACCTCACGCCTTCGAAAGGCTCGCCGAACACGGTGAACTCGGCGCCGCGGTTGACCTGGAGGCCGCTGACGGAGAAGCGGTTCGTCGCCGGATCGGTGAAGGCGTTCGGCTGCCTGATCTCGAAGAGCGAGGCCGTGACAGCCACTGTACCGAAGTCATATTTGACGCCGACCTCCGTCTGCTTGTTGACGACGGGCGCGAAGACCTCGTTGGCGTTGACGGCCGTGGCCGGGGCGCTCGGTCCTTCGGTCAGGCCTTCGATGTAGTTGGCGTAGATCGAGAGCTTGTCGGTCGGGCGCACGACCGCCGCGATCGCGGGGCTGAACCGCCCCTCCTTGTAGGTCGATGCAAGCGTGCCGAAGGTGGGCACCGGGCGCGTGACATAGCTCTTCAGCACGATGTCCTGATAGCGCCCGCCGACCGTCACCTGGATCCGGTCGCCGGCGATCGAGAGCGTGTCGGCAATCGCGACGCTGCGCAGTATCAGGCTGGTGAAGAGCGGCTGCCGGCTGGAGCGCGGGAATCCGAACGTATTGACGGACTCGCGCGGCAGATGGACCGGCGCGTAGATGTTGGTCTGGAAGGTAGGCAGCGCGGGTGGGAAGAAGCCGCGCGAATAGTTCTCGTTGATCGACTGCGAGGCCGAAATGTTGACCTGGTGGTCGATGAAGCCGGTCTGGAATTTCGAGCGCAGGCCGAGCTCGCCCGAATAGCCCTGCAGTTCCAGCGGCATGATGGCGAGACTGTTCGTGGCGCGGCCGTCCGCGTTGGTGATCTGATAGGACGAGGACAGGAAATCCTCGCGATAGCGGCTGGCGCCGGCAGCGGCATAGATCGTCGTGTCGGGTGTGAGGTCGAATTCGACCCGGCCGGCTGCCATGTTGTAGCGGCTGTCGTTGTATTCGAGCGAGCTCGAGGTATTCCTGCGCCCGTTCGGAGCCCGCGGGATGGCGATGTTCGGAACCGCCGCATTGAACAGCGAGGTCGGTGCCGTGGCGTTCTGGGTGGAATGAGCCAGGTCCAGCGAGGCGCGGAAGCGCTCGCCGCGATAATCGAGGCCGAGCGAGAGGTTTCCGACCTCGATGGCGTTCTTGTCGAGCGGCGCGTCGCCCTGCCGGTAGGAGCCGTTGAAGCGGACACCCCATTCCTTGGACGGCCCGAAGCGGCGGCCGAGGTCGACATGCGTCCAAAGCTGCGCATCGCTGAGATAGGTCGTGGTGACGCGTGTCAGCGGCTCGTCGAAAGCGCGCTTGGGAATGAGATTGATCGTGCCACCGATGCGGGCGACCCCGCCATTGAGCAGGGCGGTCGGGCCTTTCAGGATCTCGACGCGCTCGATGCCTTCGACGACGCTGCGGCGCGGATTGGCGATATAGGCAAGGCCGTCGAAGGACGTATCGAGATTGACGACCGAGAAGCCACGGATGAAGAACGAATCCCGCTCGCTGAATGGCGGGGCGTCGTTGCGCACCGACGGGTCGTTCTGCACGACGTCGGCGAGCGACCTCGCTTGCTGGTCCTGGATCAGCTTGGCCGTATAACCCGTCACGTTGAAGGGCGTCGTCAGGACGGAGCGGTTTCCGAAGAAGCCGAGCCGGGTCCCGGTTCCGACCTGGCCGCCTGCATAGGGGGCGGGCGGCTGCCCGATCGTTCCGGTCGGCGGCGGCAGCCCGCGCGCGCCCTCGACGACAACCTCGTCGAGCGGGATCGCGCCGGCGGGGGCCGCGCCAGCCGTGGCCCTGGCCTCGACCGTGACCGAACGCGCGCCGGTGAAGCGATAGGTCAGGCCGGTGCCGGCGAGCAGGCGCTGCAGCGCGGCTTCCGGCGATTGGGTGCCCGAGACAGCGCCGGAGCGCTTGCCGGCTGCGAGCGAGGACGGGACGAAGATCTCGATCCGGGTCTGGCGCGAGAAGGCGATCAGGGCTGAGGAAAGAGCTTGGGCAGGAATATCGATTGCGGCGCTCGTCGCCGCGGGCGCCTGTCCCAGCACCGGTTGCGTGGCGAAACAGCCGAGCGCCGTTCCCGCCAGCAGCGCGGCAATCAGCGCCGGCCGGACCGCCTGCTGTCCGACCTTGTTCCTGCTCTTCATCGTCCGATGCCCCTGTCCGCGATCATGCGAAGCGCCGTTCTGGCGCTCCCCCGTTGGGGAAGACGCTCGGGGGAAGAGAACTAATTAAGCGCCGGCGCGATTTTTCTTCACCTGGCAACGAGAGCGACGAGGTAGTCGCTCATGCGCAACAGCCGCAGGTCGAGATTGTGGGCGATGGTCTCGAGCGCCGCATCGGGGCGTTTGGCGTCGAACACGGCGGTGATGCGTCGCTTGCCGAGCTCGCCGCCCAGCAGCTGGATATGGCCGCGGCGATAGCGGCCGAGTTCGCTCAGCACCGTGTCGAGCGGTGTATCGTGGAAGACGAGCTGGTCCTGCCGCCACGCCTGGGCGCTGTCGAGATCGGCCGGGCGCACCGCCGAGACGCCATTGCGGTCATAGCTGACCTCCTCGCCGGCGATGACGCCGACGGCCTGGCTTCCGGCGGCACTGACCGCGACCTTGCTCTCGGTCACGACGACCGAGACGGCCTCGCTCTGGCCGAGCTTCACATCGAAGGCGGTGCCGAGTACGGCGATCTCGCCCTGGCCGGCGCTGACCACGAACGGCCTGGCTGTGTCGCGGGCCACCGCGAAGAAAGCCTCGCCGGCGACCAGTCTGACGCTCCGCCGGGCTCCGGTGAGGTCGACATCGATCGCGCTCGCCGGGCCGAGTTCGACTCGTGAGCCATCCGCCAACGCGACGATGCGGCGCTCGCCGATGCCAGTGCGGTGGTCGGAGAGCAAGCCGGCCGGGGAGAGGCGCCAGGTGGCGGTCATCGCCAGCAGAAGCATCGCCGCGGCAGCCAGCGGCCGCCATGAGGTGCGGGGCCGGTGCCGGGCCGCGTTGTGCGCGAGGATGTTCGGCGCAGCTGTGGTCGTCAGCTTCGGTGCGGCGGCCTGATCCAACGCGCCCCAGACGGTTTTGAGCTCGCGCCAGGCCCGTGCGTGCACTGGGCTGGCCTCCAGCCAGACGGCAAAGGCGGACCGGTCCGCTTCGGACGCCTCCTCGTCACGCAGCCTGACAAACCAGGCGACGGCTTCGTCGTCGACGGTGCCAGTGGGGGCCGTCTCCATCAGCGCGTAGGCCCGAGCCGCAATGCCGGTTTTCGCAGACGCATGGTGCGCCAATGCTCCATCTCTCGGCCTGCCGGCCGCCCTGTTGTTTAGACGATCCCGAGCAGAAAACTAATTAGTGCCCGCGCGATTTTTCTCGCGCATATGCTTCCTCAGCAGGGTCATTGCGTTGGCGAGATGAACCATGACGGTATTGCGGGAGATGCCGAGGCGCTGCGCGATCTCGGCATAGCTGAGCTCTTCGAACTTGTGCAGCAGCAGCACCTCGCGACAGCGCGGCGGCAAAGCGGCGAGCGCTTGATCGAGATCCAGGGCCTTGTCGCGTTCGACGAGCCTGGCCTCGGCCGACGGGGCGGGATCGGCGATCAGCAGCGCATCCGGCGGCTCGGCCTCGAACAGGCGGCTCGCGCGGTGTTCACGCCGCCAGTGGTCGATCGCGATGCTGTCAGCCGCGCGGCTGAGATAGGCGCTCGCATCGCGTACATCAGTACGTGGCGTCCTTAGCAGCCGCAGGAACAGCTCCTGTACCGCGTCAGCCGCCTGCTGAGCGCTGAGCCCACGCCCGACCAGCCGCCGCCGAAGCCGGTCCTGCTCGGTTGCGTAGAGAGCGGCGACGCTGAGCGCCTCGTCGGACATCGATCCTCACTGCACAGCACCGGTCGGTGCTGCGCTGCTATCAGACATCAGGCGCAGTAAAGTCAATGAAAACAATAGTTTATATACCCTCTAATGTGCGCACAGCAGCGCTGCAACGCGAGGGTCAGATCTCCTGCGCGTCCAGCCTGCGGTAGAGCGGCAGGGCCAGCGGCGCGATGCGCCGGATCAGGCCCTGGAAGGGCTGCGGCTTCGGCGTCGAGAGCGGCAGACCTAGCGTCTCCAGCGCTGTGCCTTGTGTGGCCTTGGCCAGCTCGCGGCCGAGCGAGATCGACAGCGCGACGGCGCGGCCATTGCAGCCGACCCAGCCAAAACCGTTCGGCCCTAGCTGGTGGATGCGCGGATAGCCCGGCACCTGCGGCTGCAGCAGGTTGTCGGGGGTCATCCCGACATAGCCGGACCAGACATAGTCGAACTCGACATCGCCGAGCTGCGGCCAGAGCCGCTTCAGCCGCGCCGCGACCGTCGGGCGCAGATTGGCGCCGCCGGCTCCCGGCAGGATCGCGGCGCCGCCGGTGACCAGGCGGTTGCGGGCGTCCCAGCGGGCGAAATAGAGCTCGCGATGCGTGTCCGACATCGCCTGCCGGCCCGGGATCACCGTCTTGGCGATGTTATCGCTGACCGGCCTGGTCGCCATCTGCCAGGACAGGACGGGGATGACTTCATTGGCGATATCCGGCGCGAGGTCGCGCGCGAACTCGCCGGTATAGGCGTTGGTCGCCAGCACGAGCGCGCGCGCGGTCACCGAGCCCTTTGCCGTCGTCACCACCCAGCGGCCGCTCTGATGCGTCATGCTCACCGCCGGCGAGCGCGCATGGATCGTCGCGCCGAGCCTGAGCGCGACCTCGGCGAGCCCGCGGGTCAGCGCCAGCGGATTGATATGGCCACCGGTGCGATTCCAGAAGCCGCCGAACCAGGCATCCGAGCCGAGCATCTCGGCCGCTGCGGCACGATCGAGGAGCTCTACCGGTGCGCCGATCGCCGACCATTCCCTGACGCGCTTCTCGGCGAGCTTGAAGCGGCCGGGCGAATGGACGGGCTGAACCCAGCCGGCCTGCTCGGCCTCGGCTGGGATCTCGTACTTTCGCACGAGGTCGAAGAGATATTGCGCGGCATCGCGCAGCACCGCGTTGAAGCGCTCGCCGGCCTCGCCATGCCGGGCGGTCATTGTAGAGGGATCGTGGCCGGCTAGGGTCGGGATGACCTGTCCGTTATTGCGCCCCGAGGCGCCCCAACCCGGTTCGGCAGCCTCCAGGATGGTGACGCCGACCCCGCTCTCGCGCAGATGGATCGCGGTCGACAGGCCGGTGAAGCCGGCACCGATCACCACGACATCGCTCTCGACCGCGCCTTCAAGCGTCCCGAGCACGGGGCCGGGCTGGGCCGTCGCGGCCCAGAGCGAAGGCGGCCAGGCGACGGAGGAAGAGGCGGTCATCAGCGGCGGCTTTCGGCTGGGATCGGATGGGCGCAATCCCATAGGATGGGCGCGCCCATATCCTTGCCGCCAGGATCGCCGGCCCGCAAGTAGGCCCTTCCCGCCGGTTCATCTGCCGGAGAACAATTTTCTATATTTCTCGCTCAAAACGATCAGTTTCTACCAAATTTTAGCTCTGCTTCTCGGGTTCTTGAAAATACTATTCTCCCGACGCTATGTCTGCGGCGCAGCGGGGGTTGCAGGAAATGCCATCCCGGAGCGATTGCGCCCCTCTCTGCGTTCGGATGAACTCTCCTTCCGTTGGGTTCTGATCATAAGGGGGCGTCATGCCGCTCAAGCACATTCTCGGCCTCGACCATGTCGTGGTGACGGTTCGCGATCTCGACGCTTCCGCCCGGCAATGGCAGAGCCTCGGCTTCACCGTCTCGCCGCGCGGCACGCATTCGCCCATTCTCGGCAGCGGCAACTACACGATCATGTTCGGCGACGACTATGTCGAGCTGCTCGGCATTTTGGCCGAAACCGAGCACAACAAGCCGACCCGCGACTTCCTCAAAGAGCGTGAAGGCATCGAGCGGGCCGCTTTCACCACCGATGACGCGGCAGCCGGCGCGGCCGAGCTGAAGAGCCGCGGTCTCAAGCCGCTCGGCCCGGTCCATTTCGGCCGCCCGGTCGACCTGCCCAATGGCGGCAAGGGCGAAGCCAGGTTCAACGTCTTCCGCTGGCCGCTTGACGAGAACCCCGGCAGCCTGCGCATCTTCGCCTGCCAGCACCTGACCCGCGAGACGGTCTGGATTCCCGAGCTGCAGAGCCATGCCAACGGCGCGAGCCGGATCATCCGCGTCGAGGTACTCGCTGCCGATGCCAAGGCCGCGGCAGAACATCTGAGCCGGCTTATCGACGAGCCGGTGCAGCAGCAGGACGATGGCTGGCTGGTGCCGTCCGGCGGCAAGCGCGCCGACTTCCTGTTCTACGACGCGGCCGGCCTCGCCCGGCGCTATCCGGAGGCGGTGCGGGCCGGCACGGCGCCTGCCGGGGCCGTGGCGATCGTGCTGGCGAGCTCTGATCTCGACGGCGCCACCAAGGTGCTCGGTTCCGTCGGCGTCCGGCATGGTGCTGCGCTCAGTGTCCCCGCCGCCTCCGCCAATGGCGTGATCGTGAGCTTCCTGCCGCAGTAGTGCGGTTTTCCCCGTTTCGAGAGCGGCCCCGTCGCATTGACGGGGCCTTGTGACGCCCGCATCGTGCCGAGCCTGCACGCCGGCCCCAGGAGATCATCCATGGATATCACCCGCCGCGCCGCGCTGAAGACCAGCGCCGCCATCGCCTCCAGCGTGCTGTTCCCGATGCGCTCCTTCGCCCAGGAGACGCCGCGCAAGGGCGGCGTCTTTACCGTCCACTACGGCGCCGAGCAGCGCCAGCTCAATCCCAGCCTCCAGGCCTCGACCGGCGTCTACATCATCGGCGGCAAGATCCAGGAACAGCTGGTCGACCTCGACGCCAAGGGCCAGCCGGTTGGCGTGCTCGCCGAGAGCTGGGAAGCCGCCCCCGACGGCAAGACCATCACCTTCAAGCTCCGCCCCGGCGTGACCTGGCATGACGGCAAGCCCTTCACCTCCGCCGACGTGCAGTTCACGGCGATGGAGATGTGGAAGAAGATCCTCAACTACGGCTCGACGCTGCAGCTCTTCCTCACCGCGGTCGACACGCCCGACCCGCTGACCGCCGTATTCCGCTATGAGCGCCCGATGCCGCTCAACCTGCTGCTGCGCGCACTGCCTGATCTCGGCTATGTCTCGCCGCGCCATCTCTATGAGGGCAAGGGCGACATCCGCCAGAACCCGGTCAACCTCGCGCCGGTCGGCACCGGCCCGTTCAAGTTCGTCCAGTACGAGCGCGGCCAGCATGTCATCGCCGAGCGCAATCCGAACTACTGGCGCGCCAATGCGCCCTATCTCGACCGGATCGTATGGCGCGTGGTCACCGACCGCGCCGCCGCCGCCGCCCAGATGGAAGCGGGGCAGATCCACTACAGCCCGTTCTCGGGCCTGACGATCTCGGACTCGGCCCGCCTCGGCAAGGATCCGCGCTTCATCGTCTCGACCAAGGGCAATGAGGGCAACGCCCGCACCAACACGATCGAGTTCAATTTCCGCCGCAAGGAGCTCGCCGACATCCGCGTCCGGCGCGCCATCGCTCATGCGCTCGACATTCCGTTCTTCATCGAGAACTTCCTCGGCGATTTCGCCAAGCGCGGCACCGGGCCGATCCCCTCGGTCTCGACCGATTTTTACCCGGCCGACAACGGCCCGCAGTATCCGTTCGACAAGAAGCTCGCCGCCAAGCTGCTCGACGAGGCTGGCTTCAAGCCCGGCGCCGGTGGCACGCGCTTCTCGCTCCGGCTGCTGCCGGCGCCCTGGGGCGAGGACGTTTCGCTGTTCGCGACCTTCATCCAGCAATCGCTCGCCGATGTCGGCATCAAGGTCGAGATCGTCCGCACCGATGGCGGCGGCTTCCTGAAGCAGGTCTACGACGACCATGCCTTCGACCTCGCTACCGGCTGGCACCAGTACCGCAACGACCCGGCCGTCTCGACCACGGTGTGGTACCGGTCGGGCCAGCCCAAGGGCGCGCCCTGGACCAATCAATGGGACTGGACCGACCCGACCATGGACAAGATCATCGACGATGCGGCGACCGAGGTCGATGCGGCCAAGCGCAAGGCGCTCTATGGCGACTTCGTGCGGCGCGCCAACAGCGAGCTGCCGATCTGGACACCGATCGAGCAGATCTTCCTGACTGCGATCAGCGCCAAGGCCCGCAACCACTCCAATACGCCGCGCTGGGGCTCGTCCTCCTGGCACGATCTTTGGTTGGCGGAGTGACGCTCTCGCCTACGTTGTCAGCCCAATACGGCCAGTTGCCATGCGTGTTCTAAGTCTCGCGGGGCGGCGTCTTGCCGCCTCGATCCCGACCCTTTTCCTGATCCTGATCGGGGTCTTCCTGCTGCTGCAGCTCGCACCCGGCGATACGGTCGATGCGATGATGGCGCAGATGGGTGGCGGCGATGCCACGACCGCCCGGCAGCTGCGCGAATTCTACGGGCTCGACCTCTCGGTCTGGGCCCAGCTCGGCAATTATCTCTGGCGGCTGGTCAGGCTCGATCTCGGCTTCTCCGCGATCTACGGCAAGCCGGTGGCGACGGTGATCGCCGAGCGCCTGCCGGCGACCATCCTCCTGATGACCGCCTCGCTCTCCTTCGCCTTCTTCTTCGGGCTGATCCTCGGCGTGGTCGCGGCGCGCGGCGTCAACAAATGGCCGGACACGCTGATCTCCACCTTCGGCCTGATGTTCTATGCGATGCCGACCTTCTGGTTCGGGCTGATGGCGATCGTCGTCTTCTCGATCTATCTGCAATGGCTGCCGGCCGGCGGCTTCGAGGACATCACCGTCAGCTATACCGGCCTGCGGCGGACACTCGACATCGCCCTGCACCTTGTCCTGCCGACGCTGACGCTCGGCCTGTTCTACATGGCGATTTACCTCCGCATCATGCGCGGCTCGATGCTCGAGGTGCTCAATCTCGACTTCGTCCGCACCGCGCGCTCGAAGGGCATGGACGAGACGCGCGTCGTGGTGCGGCATGTGCTGCGCAACGCACTGCTGCCGATGGTGACTCTGATCGGCCTGCAGGCCGGCACCATGCTCGGCGGCTCGGTCGTGGTCGAGAGCGTGTTCTCGCTGCCGGGCCTCGGGCGCCTCGCCTATGAATCGGTGATCCAGCGCGACCTCAACACGCTGCTCGGCATCGTCTTCGTCTCGGCGCTGCTGGTGATCGCGGTCAATTTCATCGTCGATCTGCTCTACGCCCGGCTCGACCCGCGCATCACGACGGGGAGCTGAGCAATGGATCTGGTGAAGCTCTATGTCCGCAGTCCGCCGGCCGTCATCGGCCTCGTGCTGCTCATCCTCGTCCTCGCCATGGCCGCGAGTGCTGACTTCCTTTATCCGCGCGATCCGCTAGCGCTCGCCGGACGGCCGTTGATCTGGCCGTTCAGCAATCCGCGCTTCCTGCTCGGTACCGACAATTCCGGCCGCGACATCGCCGCCCAGATCTTCCATGGCGCGCGCATCTCGCTGCTGATCGGCGGCGTCGCGACGGTGATCTCGATCATGATCGGCATCACCATCGGCGCGCTCGCCGGCTATTACGGCAGCTGGGTCGACACCGCGCTGATGCGCGTCACCGAAGCGTTCCAGACCCTGCCGAACTTCCTGCTGCTGCTGGTGCTGGTCGCGGTCTTCGGCTCGACCATCACCACCGTGACGGTCGCGATCGGCATCGTCTCCTGGCCGGCCTCGGCCCGGCTGACACGGGCGGAGTTCCTCTCGCTGCGCAACCGCGAATTCGTGCAGGCCGGCCGGACGCTCGGCCTCAAGGACATCAGGCTGATCTTCGGCGAGATCCTGCCGAACGCGCTGCCGCCGGTGATCGTCTATGCCAGCGTCGTGATGGCGATCGCGATCCTGCTCGAAAGCGCGCTCGCCTTCCTCAAGCTCTCCGACCCGAACGTCGCCTCCTGGGGCAATCTGATCGGGGCCGGCCGCGATGTGCTGCGGGTGCAATGGTATGTCTCGGCCATTCCCGGCATCGCCATCCTAGTCACCGTGCTCGCCGTCTCGCTGGTCGGGCAGGGGCTCAACGACGCCCTCAATCCGAGGCTGAAGAGCCGATGAGCCCGATCCTCGTCCTCGACGATGTCAGCGTGAAGCTGCCGGCCGGCGGCGACCGCTCGCATGCGATGGCCAATGTCTCGCTCGCGCTGGCCGCCAACGAGATCCTCTGCGTCGTCGGCGAATCCGGCTCCGGCAAGTCGATGACCGCCAACGCGATCATGCGGCTCCTGCCCGGTGGTGTCGCGATCGATGGCGGCCGTATCCTGTTCGAGGGGCGCGATCTCTGCGGGCTTGACGAGGCGCAGATGCGCAAGGTGCGCGGTGCCGGCGTCGCGATGATCTTCCAGGAGCCGATGACGGCGCTGAACCCGTTGCACAGCATCGGCGACCAGATCGGCGAGATGTTCGAGCTGCACACGGAGCTGTCGGCGGCCGAGATCAAGGCGCGCACGCTCGCTCTGCTCGAGGAAGTCCGCATCCCCGATCCGGCACTCGCCTTCAAGGCCTATCCGCACGAGCTTTCCGGCGGTCAGCGCCAGCGCGCCATGATCGCGATGGCGCTGGCGCTCGATCCCAAAGTGCTGATCGCCGACGAGCCGACGACGGCGCTGGACGTCACCACCCAGGCGCAGATCCTGAAGCTGATCCGTGACCTGCAGCGCCGCAAGGGCACGGCCGTACTGTTGATCACCCATGATTTCGGCGTGGTCGCCGAGATCGCCGACCGGGTCGCCGTGATGAGCAAGGGCGAGGTCGTCGAGCAGGGCGAGACCGTCTCCGTGCTCGGCAATCCGCAGCACGTCTACACCAGGCAATTGATCGCCGCTGTCCCCCCGCTCAAGGCGCCGCCGGCGCGGGCCTTGTCCGCCGAGCCGATCATGACGATCGCGCACGTCTCGAAAACCTATCGCACCGGCGGCTTCCTCGGGCGCGGCCAGCGCGTCACCCACGCGGTCAAGGACGTCTCGCTGGTGCTGCCCCGGGGCGCCACACTCGGCATCGTCGGCGAGTCCGGCTCGGGCAAGTCGACGCTGGCGCGCTGCCTTGTGCGCTTGATCGATCCGGAAAGCGGCGAGATCCGCCTGAACGGCATCGATCTCGCTGGCCTCAGCCGCGAGGAGATGCGCTCGGCGACGCGCGATATCCAGATGGTGTTCCAGGATCCGTTCGCCTCGCTGAACCCGCGCCGCAAGGCTGGTGAAGCGGTTGCGCAGGGGCTGGTCGTGCACGGCATGGCGCGGCCTGAGGCCCTGGCCCGCGCCAAGGAGCTGTTCGGGCTGGTCGGGCTCGATCCGGCGGCGACCGAACGCTATCCGCATGAATTCTCGGGCGGCCAGCGCCAGCGCATCGGCCTTGCCCGGGCGCTGGCGCTGGAGCCGGCAGTGCTGGTCGCCGACGAGCCGGTCTCGGCGCTCGACGTCTCCGTGCAGGCGCAGGTGCTGAAGCTACTGGCGGAATTGCGCCAACGCCTCGGCCTGTCGATCGTCTTCATCACCCATGACCTGCGCGTCGCCGCCCAGGTCTGCGACCTCGTCGCGGTGATGAAGAATGGCGAGGTGGTGGAGGCGGGACCGATCGGCACGGTCTTCGGTGAGCCGCAGCACCCCTATACGCAGGCACTGCTCGCCTCGATCCCGGGCCGGGAGTTCGGCAAGGGAGCAAGGCTCGCGGAAGAGGCGACCGCCTGATTCCCGAAGCATTCGGCGGGAGGTTCAGCGCCAGTCACGGCGCCACAACGTGAAGACGCCGCATGCGGCCAGTTGAAGCGCCACCAGCAGATAGGGCCAGTCGAAGCTCGCCGTCTGCCGGGCGAGCAGGGCGAAGATGAGCGGGCCGCAGAACGAGCCGGCGAAGCCGAAGAGGTTCGCCGCGGAGGTGACGTCGCCGATCTGCGAAGGCGGCGCCAGCCGCGCCAGCTCGGCCATGTAAACCCCGTTCCACCCCAGCGACGTCGCCCCGATGAGAGCGACACAGCCATACAGGGCCCAGGACGGCCCCGCCGCCGACCAGACGAGCAGGACGAGCGCGCCGCTTGCGGCAAGCGAAAGCAAACACAGCAGGAGCAGACCCCGGCGCCAGCGATCGGCCAGCCAACCCAGGGCGATCCGCGAGAGCGTGCTGGCAGCGAGCAGGATGGCCACGAAATAACCGGCCTCCGCGAGATCCTTGCCGCGCTGCGTCACCAGATAGGTGGCGGTGAAGGCCTGGACGCTGGCTTGGGAGATCGAAAACGAGATACCGATGCCGGTGAGGAGCGGCAGAGACGGATGGGCACGGATGACCTCGGCCGACCTGCGCAGGGCCGAGGGCGACAGGAACATCCGCGCCCATCGCCGGTTCGCAGGGCCTCTCTCGATATCGAGGCGCTTCTGAAACGGCTGGACGGCCAGCAGACTGAGCACGACGATAGCGGCAATCAACCAGGCCGTATTGGCGAATCCCAACCCGACGACGGCTGGAGCCACCGAGATGCCGGCGATCGCTCCGCCAAGCGGAACACCGGCCTGCCGGATCGAGAAGATCAGATTGCGATGCCGAGGCGGCGCCGTGCGCATCAGCATCGTGCTGCCCGCCGGGTTGTTCGGCGCCAGACCGAGGCCGAGCAGGAGAGCGCCGATGAAGCCGAGGGCCGCGACCGGCTGCGCCAGGAAGACCATGCCCAGGCAGATCGAGGCGAGGCCGAGCTGCAAGGTGCGGATCGGACCGTGGTGGTCGAGCATCGGGCCGCCGCAGGCCAGGCACCAGCAGATGCCGATCGAAACGGTCGCGGAGACATAGCCGATACTTTCCGGCGGCAGGTTCCAGCGTTGCGTCAGGATCGGGCCAAGCAGAGGAACGGCAGCCGCGGCATAGGAACTCACGACCTGCACGAGGAGCGTCGCGCTCAAGGCGCTCCCCCACAAGGGCAGCTTCAAAGTGATTTCCTCCCAGCGCCTCGCCGTCTGTTCGGCGCGGCACGCTACCCTTCGGCAGCCCCGCGCGATCTCGGCCTCCGCTGGTCTTCTGCGAATGTGCCGGCGCGGTCGAGGTCAGACCTGAGTTGCCTGACCTGCAGGAATTGCATGCGGCCGCGCCCGCCGACATGTTGCGCGCAACGTCGCATCCTTATCCGACAACAGCGGTGAGGTCTGCTGGGTTGGGTTCCGGTGCGGCCTTGCCCATCGCTTCGGTCACCGGCAGCCGCCATCCCTTTATCAGACCGTAGATCGCCGGGATCACCAGCAAGGTGAGCACGGTCGAGGAGACCATGCCGCCGATCATCGGCACGGCGATGCGCTGCATCACCTCGGAACCCGTGCCGGTGTTCCACAGGATCGGCAACAGGCCGGCCATGATCGCGATCACAGTCATGGCCTTGGGCCGCAGGCGCTCGACCGCGCCGAGCATGGTCGCCTCGTGTAGCTCGGCCCGCGTGAATGCCTTCCCCTCGGCCTCGCAGCGCGCGCGCACCTCGCCGAGCGCATGGTCGAGATAGATCAGCATGATCACGCCCGTCTCGGCCGCGACACCGGCGAGCGCGATGAAGCCGACCGCGACGGCGACAGACATGTTGAAGCCGAGCCACCAGAGCAGCCAGACACCGCCAACCAGCGCAAAGGGCAGCGAGAGCATGACGATGGCAGTCTCGGTCAGCCTGCGGAAATTCAGATAGAGCAGCAGGAAGATGATCGCGAGCGTCACCGGCACGACGAGCTTGAGCCGCGCCTCGGCCCGTTCGAGATACTCGAACTGACCGCTCCAGGCGATGCGATAGCCCGCCGGCAGCCTGACGCTCTGTGCGATCGCGTTCTGCGCCTCGCGAACATAGCCGCCGAGGTCGCGACCGGCGGTGTCGACGAAGATGTAGACCGCAAGCTCGCCGTTCTCGGTCCGGATCGAGGTGGCACCGCGCTTGCGCGCGATGCTCGCGACTTCCCCGAGCGGCACGGTGGCGCCGGACGGCGTCGAGACCTGGACCTCGCGTGCAATCGCCTGCGGATCTGAGCGCAAGTCGCGGGGGTAGCGGATGATCACCCCGTAGCGCTCGCGGCCTTCGACCGTCGTCGTCACGGTCTCGCCGCCCATCGCCATCACCACGGCGTTCTGGACATCGCCGACCAAGAGCCCGTAGCGCCCGAGTGCGATGCGGTCCGGCACGATATCGAGGAAGTAGCCACCGATGACCCGTTCCGCATAGGCGCTGCTCGTGCCCGGCACGGCTTTGAGCACGGTCTCGACCTGACGCGAGATCGCCTCCATCTGTGCGAGATCGGTACCGAAGACCTTGACCCCGATCGGCGTGCGGATGCCAGTCGCCAGCATGTCGATGCGGGCACGGATCGGCTGAGTCCAGGCATTGGAGACGCCAGGGAACTGGAGCGCCTTGTCCATCTCGGCCTTCAGGCTGTCGAGCGTGACGCCTTCGCGCCATTCCGGCTTGGGTTTCAGGTTGATGATGGTCTCGAACATCTCGGTCGGAGCCGGATCGGTCGCGGTCTGTGCACGCCCGGCCTTGCCGTAGACCGACTGCACCTCCGGAAAGGAACGAATGATCCGGTTCTGTGTCTGGAGCAGTTCGGCTGCCTTGGTGACAGAAAGACCGGGAAGCGTCGTCGGCATGTACATCAGCGTGCCCTCGTCGAGTGCAGGCATGAACTCGGAGCCCAACTGCCGCGCCGGCCACAGGCTCAGACCAAGTACCGCCAGCGCCAGCAGGATAGTTACGGTCTTCGCCCGGAGCACGATGCGGATGAGCGGACGGTACAGCGCGATCAGCAGCCGATTGACCGGGTTGCGGGCCTCCGGGATGATCCGGCCCCTGACGAAGACGACCATCAGCGCGGGCACGAGCGTCACCGACAGAAGCGCCGCCGCGGCCATGGCGAAAGTCTTGGTATAGGCGAGCGGGCCGAACAGCCTGCCCTCCTCCGCTTCTAGCGTGAAGATCGGCAGGAACGAGACGGTGATGACGAGCAGGCTGAAGAACAGCGCCGGCCCGACCTCGCTCGCCGCTTCGATCAGAACCTCAATGCGGGGCTTGTCCGGGGGTGCGCGTTCGAGATGCTTGTGGGCGTTCTCGATCATGACGATGGCGGCATCGATCATGGCGCCGACCGCGATGGCGATGCCGCCCAGACTCATGATGTTGGAGCCGAGGCCGAGCACCTTCATCGCCGCGAAGGCCATCAGGATGCCGACCGGCAGCATGATGATCGCCACCAGAGCGCTGCGCAGATGCAGCAGGAAGACGATGCAGACCAGGGCGACGATGATGCTCTCTTCGATCAGCGTGCCCTTCAGCGTCTCGATCGCCCGTTCGATCAGTCCGGAGCGGTCGTAGACCGGTACGATCTCGGCCCCGCCCGGCAGGCTTGGCGCGATCTCGGCGAGCCGCGCCTTGGCATGCTCGATCACCGAGAGCGCATTGGCACCGAAGCGCTGCAGGACGATGCCGCTCGCGACCTCGCCTTCGCCATTGAGCTCGGTGATGCCGCGCCGCTCGTCCGGGCCGAGCTCGACCCGGGCGACGTCGGAGAGGCGAAGCGATGCTCCCCGGTCGCTCTTCAGGACGATATTCTCGATGTCGGCGGTCGATTTGAGATAGCCACGACCGCGCACCATGAACTCGAATTCACTGAGTTCGACCGTGCGGCCGCCGACATCCATGTTGCTGCTGCGCACGGCTTCGCGGAGCGCCGCGAGCGAGACGCCCTGGGCGCGCAGCCGCACGGGGTCGACCACGATCGCATACTGCTTGACGAAGCCGCCGACGCTGGCGACCTCGGCCACGCCCTGCGCGCGCGAGGCAGCAAAGCGCACCACCCAATCCTGCACGGAGCGCAGCTCGGCCAGCGTCATATCCTTGGCCAGGACGGCGTATTGGTAGACCCAGCCGACACCCGTGGCGTCCGGCCCGAGCGTCGGCGCGACGCCCGTTGGAAGCCGGCGCGCCGCGGCATTGAGGTATTCGAGCACGCGCGAGCGCGCCCAATAGGGGTCGGTGCCGTCCTCGAAGATCACATAGACGAAGGAGACGCCGAAGAAGGAGAAGCCGCGCACGATGCGCGCCTTCGGCACGGTCAGCATCGAAGTCGTCAGCGGATAGGTGACCTGGTCCTCGATCACCTGCGGGGCCTGGCCGGGATATTCGGTGTAGACGATGACCTGGACGTCGGAGAGGTCGGGGATGGCGTCGAGCGGCAAGGTCCTCAGGGCGTAGATGCCGGCGGCCGCGGCGAAGGCCGCGGCGACGAAGACGAGGACCAGGTTGCGCGCCGACCAGGCGATCAGACGGGCGATCATGGCTTGGCCCCCGGCTGCGCGAAGCCGCTGAGGGCGGCCTTGAGATTGCTCTCGGCATCGATCAGGAAATTGGCCGAGACGACGACGCGATCGCCCTCGGAGACGCCTTCGGCTATCGCGACCATGCCGCCACCGCTGCGGCCGAGCTGGACCTCGCGCGGCTCGAAGCGGCCCTCACCGCGATCGAGGATGACGATGCGGCGCGTGCCGCTATCGATCACGGCACTGTCGGGAACCGCGAGTTCCGGGGCCGCATCGCCAGAGCCGATCTCGACATCGGCATACATGTTCGGCAGCAGCACGCCCTCCCGGTTGGCAAGCTCGATGCGGACCTTCGCCGTGCGCGTCGCTTCCGCGATCTGCGGGTAGATCACACCGACACGACCCTCGAATGCAGTGCCTGGACGGCCGCGCAGCCGCACCGTCGCTGGCGCGCCGTTTCGAACCGAGGCCAGCTCACGTTCCGGCACGTCCGCGAGGATCCAGATCGTCGAGATATCGGCGAGCCGGAACATGCTATCGCCCGCCGCCATCCTCATGCCGTCGCTGACATTGCGCTCCAGCACGATGCCATCTCGCGGCGCCGGCCAGTTGATCGTCAGCGGCACCTTCCTGCTGTGCTCGATTTCGGCAATGACCTCGGACGGAACGCCGAGATTCTCGAGGCGCTGCCGCGCGCCACCTTCTGGCACGCCGCGCGCCGCGGCATTGAGCTCGGTGATGAACTGCGCGCCGGCCGTACTGATCTCCGGGGAATAGATCCGCACCAGCCGCGTGCCTTTTGCGACATGCTCGCCCGTCGTGACCGGCGCGACCTGCTGGACGAAGGCATCCGCGCGCATCGCCACCACGGAAACCCGGCGCTCGTCGAGCTGCACGGTGCCGGGCACGCGGATCGGCTGATCGATGGCCTGGCGGCCGACGGGCTGCGAGCGCACGCCACTGCGCTGGATGCGGGCAGGCGAGAGCCTGATGCCCCCCTCCTCGCCGCTCTCACCCTCGTAGACGGGGAGATAGTCCATCCCCATCGAATCCTTCCTGGGCACCCGCGAGGTGTCCGGAAGTCCCATGGGATTGCGGTAGTAGAGGATGCGCTTGCTGCCGGCCTTTGCGGTGCGCGGCCCGTCCGGGAGCCTGTCCTCGAAGCCGATGTCCTCGCTGGCGTGGACAGCTTTGAACGGCCTGCCATCCGCGGTCCGGAGCGGTTGCGCCGAGTAGACCGGTCTCCCGTCGGGGTGCTGATAGTAGATCACTAGCCCGATACCAGCGGCCACGTCCGCCGCCGGTGAACCGTCGATGCCGAGCCAGGTGCGCAGGTCGGGTACCGCTGGACCGCCTTGCCCGGCCCAATAGCCTGCGCCTCCCGCCGCCAGAATGGCGGCGAGAGCCAGGCCCGTGAGGGCGACGGGTTTCATGGCAGGACCTTGAGCGTCAGCTTGTTGTCGAGCGTGCCGGTCTCGCCCTGAACCTTGGCCCCGAGTGACAGGCGCCAACCTCCGGCCATGGTGAGGTTGGTCTTGAAGCGATAGCTGCCGGGCTCGAGCGATGCCATCGGCTCGATCAGCGACGCCATGGTTTCCATGCCGTCAGGCGCCATGTCGATGCGCCGGGCGAAGATGACGGCATCCGGAACCGGCTTACCCGAGCGCTTGTCGACGAGCTGAACGGTGACGACGACGCCGTTGCCCTGTTTGAACTCGCTCTGCACGAGCCGGAATTCGTAGTCCTTGATGTTCGCCAGAGCGGGAACTGCCATCGCGGCGAGCGGAAGCGCGGCGACAAGCGCGCGCAAGGAGCAGGTGATGGTCATGATCGAAATCCTGAGAGTGAGGCTGCCGCGCGGGCGCACAGCCTTGAACATGGCGTGAGCCACACATCACCGACCGCCCAGAACAACCGTGCGGTCGAAGCCGACGCACTGGCGCCGGCGATGTCTCAGGTTCGCGGAGGTCGGGCGGGCGGCTCGAATGGCCGCGACGCGCGGGCGGCATCATCGCCCGCGGATCCGAGCACGGAGACGACAGGCTGGACGAGCCTGACGAAGGCGGCCGGCTCGCTGGCAAAGCACTTGGCCAGGCAGAAGCTCAGGGCCGGGCAGCTCGTCGTGCAGTCCTTCGTCTTGCCCTGATCGGGCGGGCAGCACGGCATGTCGGCAGCCATCGGCATCGCTGCTTCCACAGCGTCAGCCCTGCCGACGCCGGCCGTCGCCGGGCTGATCAGGGCAGCCAGGACGTTAGCCGTGACGAACAGGACCAGAACCAGACAATGTGCGAGGAGCCGAAGCTTCATGCGCCAGAAATGCCATGACCCGGTCGGGCGCGGAAGACCGGCGTTTTCAAGACATCGTCATCGCGCCCGGGTCCGGCTTCATGCCCGGACGGTAAGGAGCCGGCACGCCACTACGCTCAGCACTCCGGCAGGTTGACGGCCAGCCCACCGAGGCTGGTTTCCTTGAACCTCGCATTCATGGCTTCGCCGGTCTGGCGCATTGCTTCGATGCAGTTGTCCAGCGGCATGAAATGCGAGCCGTCGCCGCGCAGAGCGAGCGAAGCCGCAGCGACTGCCTTGATCGCGCCGATACCGTTGCGCTCGATGCACGGAACCTGAACCAGACCCGCGACCGGATCGCAGGTCATGCCGAGATGGTGTTCAAGCGCGATCTCCGCGGCATTCTCGACCTGCTCGGGCGAGCCACCGAGCACCGCACAGAAGCCAGCCGCGGCCATTGCCGCCGCCGAACCGACCTCGCCCTGGCAGCCTGCCTCGGCGCCGGAGATCGAAGCGTTGTGCTTGATCAGCCCGCCGATCGCCGCGGCCGTCAGCAGGAAATCGGCGACCTTATCGGGCTCCGCCCCGACGCAGTGGTCGAGATAATAGCGGAGCACCGCCGGCACGACGCCGGCGGCCCCGTTGGTCGGCGAGGTCACCACCCGGCCGCCGGCCGCGTTCTCCTCGTTCACGGCCATGGCGTAGACGCTGAGCCAGTCCGACGCCGCATGAGGCTGGGAGCGATTGCTTTGGCGCTCGACCATCAGTTGCCGATGGATCCGCGCGGCCCTGCGACGCACGCGCAACCCGCCCGGAAGCTCGCCGTCCTGGCTCAGCCCGCGCTCGATGCAGCCATTCATCACCGACCAGAGGCGGGCGAGACCACGATCGACCTCTTCCTCCGGCCGGAGATGGATTTCGTTGGCGCGCTTCATCTGCGCGATCGACAGCCCGCTTGCGCGCGCCATGCGCAGCATCGTCGCCGCGTTCGCGAACGGATAGGGCCAGGCCGACGTCGTGGCTGCGGTCGGCGGCGCCTCGCGCTCCTGAGCCGTCACCACGAAGCCGCCGCCGATCGAATAATAGGTCTCGGACAGCAGCACAGCTCCGGCGGAATCGCGCGCCGACAGGACGAGCCCGTTCGCGTGCCCTGGCAGGGGCGGCCCATAATCGAAGACGATGTCGACAGCGGGGTCGAAGATGAGCGGCGGCAGTCCATCGAGGCGCAGGAGACGGCTGCAGCCGATATCCGCGAGCTGGCGTTCAGCCGCATCGAAATCGAACTCGGCCGGGGTCCACCCCAGCAGGCCGAGCGCCACGGCCCGGTCCGTGGCATGGCCTTTCCCGGTAAAGGCGAGCGAGCCGTAGAGGGTGGCGCCGACAGCCGCCCCATGGTGACGAGAAGGATGCTGGCGCAGAAGGCCCAGAAAGTGGGCCGCAGCCGTCATCGGCCCCATCGTATGCGACGATGACGGGCCGATGCCGATCTTGAAGACGTCGAATACGCTCAGGAACATCATCCGCCTCCAGCCGAACCCGATCCTACACAGTCGGCAAGAGGAGGCCATCCGCACGGCTGCCGCCCGATCTCAGGCGGCGTTCGCCGTCCCGTCGCGCCGCAGATCGGCTCCCCCACGCAAGCCACCGGCGCCCCCGATCGCATGTAGGGCGGCAAAAGGAAATGCCCGGGCCGAGCGCCGGGCCATTCCGACAGGACTTGAAACCACGCCCATCACCGCAGCTATAGAGTGCACAGACAAACAACCGGAGAGGACGTGCCGACATGGCCAAGGAGTTCATCGGCAAGCGCGTGATCGTTATGGGTGGCAGCCGCGGCATCGGTCGTTCCGTCGCGCTCGGATTCGCGGCGGCTGGCGCATCCGTTTCGATCTGCGCTCGGAGTGCTGGGCCGCTCGAAGCGACGCGCCGGGAGATCGAAACGCTCGGCGTCGACGCTCACGCGGCCAGCGTCGATCTCGCCGATGCAGACGCGATCACGGCCTACCTACCCGAGGCGGTGCAGGCGCTCGGCGGAGTGGACGTCCTCGTCAACAACGCCTCCGGCTTCGGCCATTCGGATGACGAGGCGGGCTGGGCGGCCTCGCTCAACGTCGACATGATGGCGGTTGTCCGCGGCAGCCATGCGGCGATCCCTCATATGAAGCCGGGTTCGTCGATCGTGAACATCTCCTCGATCTCGGCCCTGCGCGCCTCGTCGCGTTCGGCGCCTTACGGCGCCATCAAGGCGGCCGTGATGCACTACACCGCGAGCCAGGCGAAGACGCTGTCGCGGAAGGGCATCCGGGTGAATTGCGTCGCGCCCGGCTCGATCGAATTTCCGGGCGGTACCTGGGAGGATCGGAAGACGTCGAATCCCGAGCTCTATCAGGCGACGCTGGCCAACATCCCGTTTGGCCGGATGGGCAAGCCGGAAGAGGTCGCCGAGGTCGTGCTCTTCCTCGCCTCCGACAAGGCCAGCTGGGTCACCGCCCAGACAATCGTGGTCGATGGCGGACAACTCGTCGGTCCCTGAGCCCGGTCATCGACGAATAGCGACGGTGATGAGCCAGCCTCGATTGGACGGCGTCGCGCCAAGGCGGGGCATTCGCAATTCAGCCCCGCCCTTTTCAGTTCGGCGGGGCGGCTGTTGCCTATCGAAGACAATCTCGTAGACCGCAGCCCCAAGCCGGCGACCGCCCTCGCCTACACCTTTTCGACAACTTGAACGCATAAGTTGTATATATCATAATTCTCATCCCAATCGGATATGACTTCCCGCACTCGGATCCCCGGCGCCTGGATGAGGTGGCTACAATG
The DNA here is from genome assembly GCF_053645455.1 of Allobosea sp. NPDC055332. Classification (NCBI taxonomy): domain Bacteria; kingdom Pseudomonadati; phylum Pseudomonadota; class Alphaproteobacteria; order Hyphomicrobiales; family Alloboseaceae; genus Allobosea; species Allobosea sp. NPDC055332. The sequence continues at coordinate 1,600,954 of NZ_JBSHMO010000002.1, forward strand.
CTCGACCACCGCACTCTCGCATCCAACCCGGTCCACGGCTCGACCCTGAATCCTGCGGTCTAGATGCTACAGCTCGAGCCGCCTTCCCGCACCGGCGAGCGCGTCTCACGCAAAGGCGCGGTCAGGCCGATGCGGCCATGCGATGTACCTGCGGTTGCGCGGTTGTTCCTGAAGATCTTCAGAGGGGCCGACAAGCCGGCTGACGCCGAGCTTCAGGGCTATCTGCGAAGCTTGACACTGGCGTCTCCCTCCTACGACGAGACGCTGGGCACGCAGGTCTACGAGCAACGGGACGGGCGCATCCGAAGTGCGCTGCTGGCCGTGCCGATGCGTTTCGTCGCCTGCGGAGAGGTCCTACCCGGAAGGCTTCTCGGCGTCTTCATGACCGATGCCGACAAGGAAGCCGCCGGTGCGGCGCAGCTGATCCTCGCCTTGCGGCCGCGGCGCGCCGACTTCGCCTTTTGCGACAGCGCTTCGCCGACGAGCCGCGATCATCTCCTTGCGATCGGGGGCAAGCCGATCCCTGCGCAGAATCTCGAATGGACCCGCAGCTTCCGCCCAGCCGGCGCCCTGGCCGGACGTTTCGCCGAGCGCTTCCTGCGCGGCAAGCGGCTCGGCTTGCACGTTCTCGTGCGCCCTCTCGACGGCCTGTTGCGACGTTTGCGACCGGAACAGGCCCCCGAGGAGCCCGGCATGAGCGTCGTGGAGATGTCGGTTCCGGACTTCCTCGTGCATGCACCACGGCTCATCGCCCACTATGCGGTGCGCCCGTTGTGGAACGAGGCGGAGCTCTCCTGGCTGGTTTCGCTGGCGGCACAGAACACCTGGCTCGGCGCCCTCACCATCCGCGCCGTCGTCGATCGCCCTGGAGCGACCATCGGCTGCTTCGTCTACTACGCGGCGCCGGGCCGGGCCGCGCATGTCCTCAATGTTCTGGCGTTGTCCGGCCGGGAGCCAGCCGTCCTCGGCGCGATGTTTCGCCATCTCGACGATACCGGCCATGTCGAGGCGCGCGGCCGCGCGCAGCCCGCCTTGATGGCCGGGCTCTCCCTGCAGCGCTGGCTGCTCTTCCGGCACCGGGCCTTCGCCCTGGTGCTGACGCGGGTTCCCGAGATCAACGACGCGGTCGCGCGCGGCGATGTCTATGTCGGCGGCCTTGCCGGCGAGGACTGGAGCCGGCTCCTCTGCGATTTCCACTGAGGCGGGCGCGATGGCGGTCTCGGTCATCCTCAAGACGCTCAACGAGGAGGCCCGGATCGCCGCCGCCATCGAGAGCGTCCTGGCGGCTCTCGACGGGATCGGCGGCGAAATCATCGTCGCCGATGGCGGCTCGCGCGACGGCACGCTCGCCATTGCCGCACGCTATCCTGTCCGTGTCGTCCAGCTCGAACCGGCCATCCGTCCGAGTTGTGGAATCGGCCCGCAACTCGGTTTCCAGTACAGCCGCGAGCCGTTCATCTGCCTGATGGACGGCGACATGTTGCTTGATCCCGGCTTCCTGCCGGAAGCACTTGCCTATCTCTCAGGCAATCCCCGCACTGCCGGAGTAACCGGCCATGTCGAGGAAATGAACGATACGAGCCTCGAATACGTAAGGCGCGGCCGCAGAGCCTCGCCCGAGAACCGGACGGGCGCGATCGACCGGATGAATGGCGGCGGCCTCTATCGCAGGGCGGCGATCGAGCAGGCCGGCTACCTGTCGGATCGCAATCTGCACGGCTATGAGGAATTCGACCTCGGCCTGAGACTGCGGGCGCGAGGCTGGACCCTGCACCGTCTCGACCGTCGCTTCGTCCGCCATTTCGGCCATGCGATCAGCGCCTACGCGCTGCTCCTGCGGCGCTGGAAATCGGGCTATCTGCGTGGGATCGGCGAGCTGCTGCGCGCCGCGCTCGGACAGCCGCAATGGCGGCGGCTCGTCCAGGACTTGCCCGAGCTGAAGCTCTGGACCCTCGTCTATCTCTGGCTGGCCGTGATGATCGTGCTGCCCTTCACACTGCCAAGCCCGGCGCTGGGGCTCGCGATCGATGCCGCCCTGACAGCCGGCATCGTCGGCATGATGAGCCTGCGGCAGCGGAGCCTGTCGCTTGGCCTGTACGCGGTCGTCGCCTGGCTGTTCCACGCCGCCGCCTTGCCGCTCGGCTTCTTCCAGGCGCGGCAGGCTCCGGAGGTCTGGATCGCGAGCCGCATCGTCAGTGACGGATCATGAGGGCGCGGGGCCTGCCCGCGTGGTTTCCGCCGCTTGCGAGCGACTGCATCGCGCGAAGCGAAGCAGCACCAGCCAGGCCGCCACGACGATGGCGCCTTCGATCACATAGAGCGCGATGAAGGCGCCGATCGGCGCGGCGAGCCAGGTGGCTACTGCGATGACGACGCTGCCCAGCAGATTGGCACCGTTCAGGATCCAGGCCCGCGCATCCTGCCGCCCCGAGGCACCAAGCAGGTCGATCGCGACCGCCCAGGCGCCGACAAGGACAATGGTGCCGGAAAGGCAGCGCAGGAAGAACGGCAGATCGTGGTAGCCGCGGCCGAACAAGGCTGGAAGCTTCGGCGCCAGGACGAACAGGACGAAGGAGGTCACGGCGCCGAGGGCGAGCGCCGCGATCAGCGCCCGTTTGGTCGTCGCCAAAGCGAGATGCAGACCGTCGCGACTCTCGCGCGCCAGGCGTGGATAGAGCAGCCGGTTGAAGGCATCGATCGCGAGATAGCTGCTGTCCATGATTCGCCTGGCGAGGCCATAGCTTCCCACCGTCTCGATCGAGGTGAAAAGACCGATGACCAGCAGGTCGACATTCGAACGGACAGCTCGCCCGATGAATTGCGAGCAGAACAGGAGGCCGGCTCGCAGTTCCTCGCGCAGGATCGTGAGCCTGGGTCGCCCGAGAGGCGCGATCCAGGCGGCTCCGATCAGAGCGTAGAGCAGATTCCCGCCGCATTGCCAGAACGCCCATTCCGACAGGCTCGAGACCTGGAACACCATGCAGGCGAGAGCAGCGGTCGCCATGCGCATGAAAGCAAAACCGACGACCGCGCGATTGGCCGCATGAACCTGGCCGAGGCCGAGGAACGCGGTTTCGAAGAGAAGGATCGCCCGGACCAGAACGACGTTGCCGAAGAACAGCAGCGCCAGGGTCGACAGCCCGACAGAAGGACCGGAACTCAGGCGCCCCCAGGCCGACATAGCCGCGACGCCGCCGATGACGAGCACCGCTCCGCTCAATCCGATGAGAAGAAGATTGTGACCGAGCAGGTTCGGATAGCTTTCGGGCTCGCGCGACACCTTGCGAAGCAGGCAGTCGGAGGCTCCCAAGCCACAGACCTGAACCGCAACCGCAGTCACGGCTGAAATCTGCACGAACAGGCCGAACTCGGCCGGCCCGAGCGAGCGCGCGAGAATGGCGAAGGTCACGAGCTGTGACATTGCAGCCGACGCCAAGGACCCGCTCGACAGCAAATAGCTGGAGAGGATTGGGCAAGCGCGCCGGATTAACCCGCCGAGCTCACGCAAGAGCCCACCCTATCAAAAGACATCTCCCATCAGAATTTAGTTGCATTCCTAGATCTATTCGCGATTCGATTCGGTAATTCAAGTTATGATTATGAATTATTTCTAATATTTGAGTGAATTAACCTGCAACACGGCATCATATGCAATTTTGAACTTACAAAAACTATTAGCTCCCCTCCACGCACTATCGACGCCCCTTGCCCGGTAAGGTTAACACTTAATTACAGAAACTACCATAGGTTGTATTTCATCAGCAAAATGTAGTTATTCAACCTCCAATTGCAATCATGCCGACAAGTCGCGGATACGGGGAGAGACATGCCCACGATCGCCGCCGTCAGCCTTGTTCCGATCTTCAACGCGCCAGATGACGAGCGCTCGCCAGCGAAGACGCGCGTTATCGGCCGCTCCCGTCACGCCAGACCACAGCGACCTGTCTCCCCGGCTCTCGGAACTCGCCCCGCAAGGCCCGCAGGGCGCTCCGTGCCGTCCGAGGCAACCGCGCACCCCCACTGACGCAGGACGCCATGTACCTCACCACCGACACCAGCAAGATGCGGCGCGAGGATGATGTTCCTTATCCACGCGCCGTCGATCTGGCGCCCACACCGATCCGCGTGATCAGTGCGACCCAGGTCCTTGGCTGGCTGCAGCGCGGCTGGTTTTGGATGCCGATTGCAGCACTCATCGGCGCTGTTGCGGCTGTCGGTGTCACATTTCTGCTGACGCCGCGCTTCACCGCGACGACGGAGCTGACCATAGCCCCGTCCAACCTGCTGATCGCTCCGAACGATCTCTATGCGGCAAATGTTCAGAGCGACAGCCAGATCCTGGATGTCGAGAGCAAGATGAGGATGATCTCCTCAGGCAACGTCCTGCGCCGGGTCGTCGACGAGCTCGCCCTGAAAACCGAACCGGAATTCACCAGCAAACCGCCACTGTTCGGATCACTGGGCGCTTCCGATCAACAACGATCCGCCGACGCGTCCGATCTTGCCGCGGTGCTTGCCAGGCGCATCACGGTTTCCCGTCAGGAGCGGTCCTATGTCGTGTCGCTGTCGGTCTGGACGAGCGAAGCGGCCCTGTCGGCGCGGCTCGCCAACGCCGTCGCCGAAACCTTCCGCGACGAAGTCGTGCGAGCCGATGCGGAGCGGATCGGGCGTGCGGCGCAGGGGCTGAGCGCCCGGCTCGGCGAGATCAAGACGGCCGCGACCGAGGCGGAAGACCGCGTCGAAGCCTTCCGCCGTGCCCATGGCCTGCAGCAGAACTCCTCGAGGCAGCCGCTCAGCGCAGAGGCTCTGGAACGGATGAGCGCCAAGCTGACCGACGCCAAGGCGCGGCTGGCCGAGGCGGAGGCGCGTTACAACGAGGTCTCGCGCGCGGTTTCGCAGCACGGCGTGCAAGGCGGTGGTGTCCAATCGCAGACGCTGACCGGATTGCTCGCCGACGAGGCGGCCTTGCGCCGGCAGGTCGCGGTGCTCTCCAAGACCCTGGGACCGCGCCATCCCTCCCTGGCGAGCGTGCTGACCGAAGCCGATGCGCTGGCCAAAGCGATCAGATCCGAAACCGAGCGGCTGCGGCGCACGGCCCGCATCGAGGTCGATCAGGCCAGAACCGCGCTCGACGCCCTGAGCGGGGAGACACACCTGCTGCGTGGCAGCGTCTCGGTCGACGACCAGGCCCAGGTGAAGTTGCGCGAACTCGAACGCGAGGCGAGCGCCAAGGCCACGCTTTACCAGACCTTCCTGACCCGGGCGGGCGAGGCCGCCCAACGGCAACAGATCGACGCCACGGACGTCCGCGTGATCACGGCCGCAGCCGTTCCGTCGCGTTCGACCTGGCCGCCCCGTCCGCTCGTCGCCGCGGCGGCCGGCATGGCGCTCGGACTGCTGCTCTCGGCGAGCCTGCTCATCGCCTTCGGCTATCTCCGCGATGTCCGGCCCGGCAGGAGCGCAGCCCCATGACACAAGCGAACGACATGCGCGGCACAGCCGGTAGCGCCGGAGCGCTGCTCTTCATGGCGACGCTGCTGTTCTACCTGGTCACGCTGACGCCGTTCATCGACCTGTCGGCAGCCGACGCGAACGCCGCCGCCACCGGGAAGTCGAACACGATCAACCAGATCATCTATCTCTGCCTGACGGCGGCCCTGTGGGTGTCGGTCTTCTACTCGCCGGCGCGCCACCTCGTCGCGCGCCCGCGTGGCCTCCTGATCGTGCTGCTGCTCTGGTTCGCACTCGTCTCGGCATTATCGGCGCAACCTGACCTGGCGCTCAAGCGCGTCGTCCTGGCGACACTGACCATCGCGAACGGCAGCATCCTGCTGCTGCTGCCACGCTCGGAGCGCCAGTTCGCCGGCATGCTCGCCGCCTGCTGCCTCGGCGCGCTGGGGCTCGCCTATCTTGGCGTCACGCTGATGCCGCAGCTCGCGGTCCATCAGGCCAGCGAAGTCCGCGAGCCGATGAATGCCGGGCTCTGGCGCGGCCATTTCGCCCATAAGAACGTCGCCGCCGCGGCAATGGTGATCATCAGCTTCGCCGGCCTCTACCTGTTCAGCACCGGCCGCCGGATCGTCGGCGCCGTGACGACGCTGCTGGCGGTCGTGTTCCTGAGCCAGACCGGCGGAAAATCCGCGGCTGCAGCGCTGCCCGGCATCCTTGCCATCGCCTGGATTTTCGAACGCTGGCGTGCCGCCCGCACCCCGTTGATCGTCCTGGGGATCGCAGCCGTCAATATCCTGACGATCGGCTGCTCGGTGTCTCCGGCCATGCGCGATCTGGTCGCCCATCTCGGCATCGATCCGACCTTCACTAACCGCACCGACATCTGGAAAATCGGCGCCGCTGCCGCCATGGACAAGCCGCTGACCGGCTACGGCTTCCAACTGTTCTGGCAGACCGACGAAATGGTCCACAAGGGCGGCGCCGCGGCGAGCTGGGCGTTCGCCGCCTTCAACGGCCATAACGCCTATCTCGACCTGGCGATCACCACGGGCATTCCCGGTCTCGTCCTGACGCTCGTCCTGCTCGTCTGGCTGCCGCTGCGCGACATTGCCCGGGCTGAGGCCACGGAGAACGATCCCGCATTGACGCGCTTCTTCGTGCGGATCTGGCTCTATGGGATCCTGGTCGCTTGCGTCGAGAGCCTGTTCTTCCAGTCGGGCAGCCTGATCTGGTTCATGCTGGTCGTCGCGATCTTCGGCCTGCACCTCCAGGCGAATGCGCACGAAATCAAAGAGCCGGCAAATCATCGTCACGGCATGGAGCCGGCCCATGTCTAGCGCGGTCACGATTCCGGCCCCGCCGGAGCGCATCACTCGCCTGTCGGGCCTGATCGACCGCTTCGCCGGCCGCCTGGAGAACCGGCTGCTCCGGGCCGCGCCATGGCAGATCATGCAGGTGCCGACAGCAGAGCCGATCGTCTCCTTCACCTTCGACGATGTACCCGCCTCCGCCCTCGAGGTTGGCGCGGCTATCCTCGAAGCGGACGGCGTGCGCGGCACATTCTACATCTCCGGCGGCTTGGAAGGGCGCGTCGAGCCGGGTCGCACCCTGATCGACCAGGCGGGATGCCGTGAGCTCGCGGCTCGCGGCCACGAGATCGGCTGCCATAGCTATACGCATCGCGATCTGCGGCATGTCGGCGGCGATGCCCTGGTCGATGACCTGACCCGTAATGCGCGCTATCTCGACGTGATCGACCCGCGACCGGGCCGACGCAACTTCGCTTATCCCTACAACAGCGGCTCACTGGGCAAGCGGGCGATCCTCGCGCGCACCTTCCGCACCTGCCGGGCAGGTGGTGAGGGGGTCAATCGCGGCCCGACGGACCCGACTTTCCTGCGCGCCGTCGAGATCCGGCAGCCACAGCAGCGTGTCCTGGACCTTGCGCGTTGGATCGACGCGCTGGTCGCCGATCCCGGCTGGCTGATCTTCTTCACGCACGACATCGCGGCGAGGCCGACGCCCTATGGCTGCACACCGCCGAGCTTCCGGCTGCTGGTCGGCTATGCACTCGCGCGCGGCTGCCAGGTGCTGACCGTCGATGCCGCGCTCGACCGCATGGGGCTGCAGGAGCAGGCTAAATGACGCGCGCACGGCGGCTCCTGGCCATCAACAACTACTTCTATCGTCGAGGCGGCGCCGAGAGCGTCTTCCTCGACCATATCGAGCTGTTCGAAGCGACCGGCTGGGAGGTCGTACCGTTCGCGATGCGACATCCCGCCAATCTGCCGAGCCCCTGGTCCGACTATTTCGTCGACGAGATCGAGTATGGTGGAGCGGTCGGGCCGATCACCAAGGCGAGGCAGGCCGCCAAGATCATCTTCTCGGTGGAAGCTCGCCGGAAGATCCGCGCCCTGATCAGGCGGGCGCCGCCAACCGTGGCGCACGCCCACAACGTCTACCACCATATCTCGCCATCGATCTTCGGAGCCCTCAAGGCCGAGGGCGTGCCGCTGGTGATGACGGCTCACGATCTGAAGGTCGCCTGCCCGGCCTACAAGATGTTGAGCCAGGGCCGCGTCTGCGAGCGCTGCCATGGCGGCCGGATCCACAACGTCCTGCTCCATCGCTGCGTCAAGGAGTCGGCCGTGGTGAGCGGGCTCGTCCTTCTGGAGACGCTGGTTCACCGCAGTCTCGGCCTCTATCGCGACACGATCGACCGCCTGATCGCCCCGAGCCGCTTCTACCGCGACAAGCTGGTCGAGTGGGGATGGGATGCAAGCCGCATCGCCTACATCCCGAACTGCATCGATGCGAGCCAGTATGCGTTGGCCTCCCACGAAGGCGACTACTTCGTTTATGCCGGGCGGCTCGCGCCGGAGAAGGGGCTGGCCACGCTCGTGCGTGCCGCTGCGCTGTCGCACCAGCGCCTGGTGGTGGCCGGCAGCGGCCCCGAGGAGCAGGCTCTGCGCAAGCTCGCAGAAGACCTTGGCGCCGACGTCGCCTTCACTGGCCATCTCGGCAAGCCGGCATTGCAACAGCTGATCGGCGAGGCGCGCGCGCTGGTCCTGCCCTCCGAATGGTACGAGAACGCGCCCGTCAGCGTTCTCGAGGCCTATGCGCTAGGCTGCCCGGTCATCGGCACGCGGATCGGCGGCATTCCCGAACTGGTCGCCGATGGTGAGACCGGGCTCCTGGTGGAACCGGGCGATGTCGGGATGCTGGCTGAGGCACTCGTCGCGCTTGCGAGCCTTGCGCCCACCGCACGCGCCAAACTCGGCGCGGCCGGTCGCGACTGGGTGAGCCGGGAGCTCTCGCCCGACCGATACCGCGACCGCACCCTAGCTCTCTACGAGGCGCTCGGCTGATGTACACGCTGATCCCGCCCATCGGCGCAAGGTCGCCGGAACGAACCGTGATCTTCGTCGGCCTGCGCGGCGTGCCCGAGATTCAGGGCGGGGTCGAAACCCATGTCGCGGCGATCTCGGCTCGCCTGGCCGAGCGCGGCTGGCGCGTCGAAGTGCTCGGCCGTGCGCCCTACCTGCCCTCGCGGCGGCCCTATACCTGGAAAGGCGTCACCGTGACGCCCGTCTGGGCGCCGCGCTCGCGCAGCTTCGAGGCACTGGCGCATACGGCCCTGGGCCTCATCGTCGCCGCCGGGCGAAACCCGGACCTGGTGCATATCCACGCGATCGGGCCTGCCTTGCTGACCCCGCTCGCGCGCCTGCTCGGCCTCCATGTCGTGGTGACGCATCACGGCTTCGACTACGAGCGCCAGAAATGGGGGCCTCTCGCCAGGTCCATCCTGCGGACCGGCGAAGCGATGGGGATGCTGTTCTCCCATGCCAATATCGGCGTGTCGAAAGTGATCGTCGACAGCGTCCGCCGCAAGTTCAGCGTCGGCGCGATCTTCATCCCGAACGGCGTCGAGAACCCTTTCCCAAAGCTGGACACGTCTTGTCTCGATCGCATCGAGGTCACGCCGGGCCGCTATGTGCTGAGCGTCGGCAGGATCGTCGAAGAGAAGCGGCATCTCGACCTGATCAGGGCTTTCGCGCGCCTGGACGATCCCGGGCTCAAGCTCGTCATCGCCGGCACGGCCGATCACGCCGGGCGCTATCAGCGCGAGGTCGAGGCGGCGGCCGCGGCGACGCCCGGCGTGGTGATGGCGGGCTTCCAGCGCGGCGAGGCGCTGTCCCAGCTCTACCGGCACGCGGCCCTCTTCGTTCTGCCTTCGAGCCATGAGGGCATGCCGATGGTGCTGCTCGAGGCTCTCAGCCATGGAGCGCCCTGCCTCGCCAGCGATATCGACGCCAATCTCGCGCTGAATCTCGGCACGGACAGCTATTTCCCCTTGGGCAAAATCGACGCGCTCGCGGATGCGATGCGCTTGAGGCTCGCTGCACCCAACCTCGCCGAAGGCGCGGAGCGCGCCGCCAAGGTCCTCGACTCCTTCGGATGGGGCGCGATCGTCGAGCGCACAATGGACGTCTACGAGAGTGCGCTCCTCGATTGGCGGCCGGGCAGCGCGCGTCGCGACGTTGCCGGCCTCGGCACACGAGTCGAATTCGGAGGCCGATGATGACGCCCGCCCTGCGAAACCTCGAAATGAAGCTCCTCGGCCTCGGCTTCCTCGGCCTGGCCTGGGGCAAGAACAGACTGCACGGCTACACCACGCCGAACGATGTGGCGAAGTCGGATGTCGAAGGGAAGATCGCCTATCTCCTCGACATCTTCGGCTCGCTGCGGCGCTTCCTGCCGCCGCACGTCGACTTGTGCGGGCGCGACGTGCTGGAGCTCAGCCCCGGCGCATCACGCGGCAATGGCGTGCTCTTCCTCGCGCTCGGCGCGCGATCCTATCACGCCATCGACGTGTTCGATCTCGCCGACGGTGAGGACCCGGCCTTCTATGACCGGCTGCTCGACCGCTTCCCCGACGGCCGTAGGGCCGACCGGGAGCGCGCCCTGGATATCGCCCGCACGGCCGGCGCGCGCGAGTTCGGCTATGCCGTCGGGCGGGATTTCGACATCCCGCGACTGGCCGAAGGGCGGAGCTTCGACCTGATCGTCAGCTGTGCCGCCTTCGAGCACTACGATAACCCGGCGCAGGCGATAGCCGGCCTGACATGGATCGCCCGGCCGGGCTGCGAGAGCGTCCACATCATCGACCTGCAGACACATTCGCGCTGGATCCGCGAGCGCGACCCGAACAACATCTATCGCTATCCCGAGCCGATCTACCGGCTCTTCCGCTTTCCCGGGCAGCCGAACCGGCAACGTCCCGCCGACTATGTGCGTGGTTTCGAAGCGGAGGGCTGGAGCGATGTCCGCTTCGTGCCGTCGCGCACCATCGCTCCCGCACTTCGCGAGGCCTCGCTGCGGGGCCTTGCCGCGCCTTTCGCGGGCCGGGACGATATGAGGATCCTCGATGGCGCCCTGACGGCGCGCTATCCTGGGCCGGACGGCGACTGGGGGATGGCGTCGTGACCAGCCGCCGTTCCGTCATTGGCGGGATCGCCGGCCTCGCGACGCTCGCCTCCTTCGGAGAGCTGCGAGCCGCAGGCGGCTCCGGCAGCGACATCCCGATGTTTCGCCGCGGCATCGGCGTCTCGCACGCATGGGGCTGGGCCGAGGTCGAGGCCGACGGCTCCTATGGCGATGCGCCCTTCTCGGGCCCGCGCTTTCGCTTCGATCAGGTGCAGCGGCGGGCGATCCGGACCGCTGGTTTCGATTTCGTCCGCCTGGCCGTCGATGTCGGTCCCTTCCTGGCCTTCGCCGGGGCGGCGCGCGACGGGCTCGAGGAACGACTCATCGGCGCGGTTCGCGATCTCATCGACGCCGATCTCGGCGTGATCATCGACCTGCATCCGAGCGCGATGAATCCCGCCTACCGGCCAGCCGCTTTGACTGCGGGCGTCGATACGGCCGGGTTCCGCGCCGTACTGGCCTTGCAGCAGCGCCTGGCCGACCGTCTGGAGCGACTCGTCCAGGAGAAGGCGGCCACCGGCACTCCAAGGCTCGCATTCGAGCTGATGAACGAGCCGGAAGTATCGCAATCAGCCTGGCAATCCATGCTCGAGGCCGCTTACCGTGCAGCGCGCCGCGGCTCGGCGACGCTGCCGCTCGTGCTGGGCGGCGGCTCGATGAACGCCGCGGCGGCGTTGGCCGCGATCGATACGCGCCCGTTCGCCGATGATGGCCGTCTGATCTACACCTATCACGACTATTCGCCCTGGCAGTTCACCCATCAGGGTGTGCGCGGCAATCCCGCCTATGCGCTGGACGCGATCGCCTACCCGGCGCCGCGATCGGCCGAGGCGATGGCCGCGGCGACCCAACGGCGTATCGACAGCCTCGGTCTCGATGGTTCCGCGCTGGAGCAGGCGCGACAGGCAAAGCGAACGCTTGCGCGTTATGCCGGCTTCGATCGCTCAGCCCTCGAACGGACCTTCCAGCAGGTGAGCGCCTGGCGCGTCGCACGCGGCCTGCCGGCCCATGCCGTCCTGCTCGGCGAGTTCGGCGTGCACAGGACGCCCTATCAGAGCACCCCCAAGGGCGCGACCGCGCGCGAGCATTGGCTGCGCGACATGCGCGAGCTCGCCGAGGCGCACGGCTTCGCCTGGGCGTGCTGGACCTATGCCGGAGTTGGCGGATTCGCGCTCGCCGAGAACGAGACCGGGCCTGGCTTCGACGCAGCGACCCGTCGCGCGCTGGGTCTCCAGCCATGAGTGCCGGCACAGCACGACAGCGCTACGCCAATCTCGACGCCTTGCGAGCGATCGCGGCGCTTGCCGTGATGATCGAGCACATGTTCGGCGATCTGCTGAGGCAAGCCCCTGCCGCAACCGGCCCGCTGAGCGGGTTCGCGCAATCGGTCGTCCAGAATGTCAGTCTCGGCCGGTTTGGCGTGGCGCTGTTCTTCCTGATCAGCGGCTTCGTCGTGCCGTTCAGCATCGGCGGTGAGCGGCCGCTCAGGCATTTCGCCATATCGCGGCTGTTTCGGCTCTACCCTGCGTTCTGGCTGGCTCTGGCGATGCTCGCGACGGTGGGCTGGTTCTCCGGAGATATGCCGAGGGCGGTGACCGTGCTGGCCAACCTGACCATGGCGCCGCCGTTCTTCGGCCAGCCCTGGCTCTCGCCGATCCACTGGACCCTGTTCGTCGAGCTGCTCTTCTACATCCTCGTCGCGCTGCTGTTTTTCGTCGGCAGGCTGAAGCATGTCGGCATCCTGCTCATCCTCAGCCTGGCCCTGATCGCCGCGACGGCAATACCGATCCAGTTGCGTACGCGCGGCGTCGTCGACCTGCCGATCCAGTATCTCGGCATGCATCTGTCTTTCCTGTTCCTCGGCCTGCTGCTGCGGCTCTGGCTGGTCGAACGGATACGGAGCGCGCGCCTCGCAACGCTGGTCCTCGCACTGGCACAGTTCGCGGCGCTGCTCTCGGTCTCGCAGGTCTCACTGGCGCGCGGCGACAACTTCATCATGGAAGGGCTGAGGCCCGTCCTGAGTGCCTATATCCTTGCCCTCGCGGTCTTCCTCACAGCCATCGGGCTGAACCAGCCGCGGTTCCCCCTTCTCGCGCGGATGGGGCTGATCAGTTACTCGATGTACCTGTTCCACGGGACGGTCAACGCCGCCGTCTATAGCGTCCGGCCCTTGACCGGACAGCTCGGCGACATCGCCACCATGCTGGTCTGCACCGGCGCGACCCTGCTGCTGTCCTGGTTCGTCTATCGAGCGGTCGAACGCCCGATGATCAGGCTCGGGCGCCGGATATCGTCAAAGTACGATGCTTCTCCCGCCACGTCTTCGCGGCACGCCACTGTGGTCCAGGGGCGAGCGCAATGGCGCAGCCCGGTCAGAGCTGCGCAGGCCGGCATCCAGGGCTCGATGACACAGCCAGCGTCGGCTTACCGGCTCGGCGAGCATGGTGCTGGACGCTCGGCTGCAAGGGAGCTGAGCCCGCAACTGTCCGATATCGCCATCGACACCGCCCAGGAACGCCACTCTGGCGACGGGCTCGTCAGCGCGATCCTCGGCACCGCGATCGCCGCCGTCGCGCTGAGCTGGTTCGCCCTGCTCGGCTATGTCGGCTGGAAGATTGCCGAGTCGTTGTGATCATTCCGGACAGTGCGCGCTGTCATCACAACCTCTCCCCGCCGATATGCGGTATCCGACCTCGCACGGCCGCCTCGATCTGGCTTCTGGTGATGCCGATGTCGTGCAGCGCCTGCTCGTCGAACTCGCGCAGGTCCGCGATGGCGGCGCGGTGATTGAGGTAGCGCGCGACCGCCCGGAACAGCGTGCCCGGCAGGTGGAGCCATGCCTCGGCACGCTTGGCCGGAACGGGGTGGGCGATGGCAGGCAGGAATGCAGACATTTTTGCCTCCGCTGGATGCACCGGGGCAGGTGTCGGCAACAAGCGCCTCCAAGCGCCGGCGTGGTGGCCGCCGGCGGTCGTAACCTGCATGTGTCCAGTGCAACTGGGTTGATGCGGGCAAAATGATCCGATACATTTATCGGAGCAATAAAAACATTGTACTCGGTGCAATAAATGTCGAAATCCGATTACCTGAAGCTGGCCGACGCAATCGCTGCGGACATCGCCGACGGCAGGCTGAGGCCGGGCGAGCGCCTGCCGCCGCAGCGCAACTTCGCCTATGAGCACGAGATCGCCGTCTCGACGGCGAGCCGGGTCTATGCCGAACTGCTGCGCCGCGGCCTCGTCGTCGGCGAGGTCGGCCGGGGCACCTTCGTCTCGGGCGAGACCAGGCGCGGCGTCGTGCCCCCTGGAGAGCCGACCGGCACCCGGATCGATCTCGAGTTCAATTATCCGATCCTTCCCAAGCAGATCGCGCTCATCGCGAAGAGCCTGGCCGCGCTCGAGGAATCCTCGGCGCTGGATGCCGCGTTGAGGCAAGCGACGAGCGTCGGAACGCCGGCCGTTCGCAGCGCAGCAGCCATGTTCCTGTCACAAGGCGGGTGGTCCCCCGCGCCCGAGCAGCTGATCTTCACCGGCAACGGGCGCCAATCCGTCGCCGCAGCGCTCGCCGCCCTCGTTCCGACCGGTGGCCGCTGCGGCGTCGAGGCCTTGACCTACCCCTTCATCAAGGGGATCGCAGCCCGCCTGGGGATCACGCTGGTGCCGCTGGCGATGGACGAGAACGGCATGCGGCCGGACGCGGTGCAGAAGGCACATCGCGAGGCCCAGCTCTCGGCCCTCTACGTTCAGCCTGCGGTCCAGAATCCGCTCGGCATGACAATGCCTCCGGCACGCCGGGCGGATTTGCTCCGAGTTGTCGAGGAACTCGGCCTGACGATCATCGAGGACAATGTCTACGGCTTCCTCGACGGGGAACCGCCGTTGGCGGCGCTCGCGCCGGAGTCCTGCCTCGTCATCGACAGCCTCTCGAAGAAGGTTGCGCCCGGCCTGACGCTGGGCTTCGTCGTGGTGCCGCTGCGCCTGCGCGAAAGCGTCACCGCCTCGGTGCGCTCCGGGGGCTGGACCGCGTCGGGCTTTGCGTTCGCCGCCGCGCAGCGGATGATGAGCGACGGCACCATCGCCGAGCTCGCGAGGCTGAAGCGCCTTGACGCCCGCGCGCGTCAGGAACTCGCAGCCGAGCGCCTCTCCGGTTTCGAGATCCAGGCCAACCGGAATTGCTATCATCTGTGGCTGACGCTGCCGGCTTATTGGCGTTCGCAAAGTTTCGTTGCCGCCGCCGCGCGGCGTGACATCGCGCTAACCCCCTCGAGCACCTTTACGGTGACGCCCGGCCATGCGCCGAACGCGGTCAGGCTGGCGCTGGCGACGCCGACGATGGAGCAGCTCGATCTCGGCCTGCACACGCTGGTCGCGCTTCTGAACGCCAGGGAGGACGACTTCGACTCGACGGAATGAGCCAAGCGCGGATCGCCGTTTCATTGCGATCGGCGCTGGCGGCAACGAGATCTCAGGAGAGCCAGCCGGGCAGTTGGGCAGGCGAGGAACCCGTCAGCGCAGCCGCGATGCAGTTCTCGAACGTCCCGAGCCTCACGATGCAGCCCGAAAGTCCCGGCCCGTAATGGGCATACTTGCCGGAATTGGTCAGGACCACCTTCGCCTGCTCGGGGAAAACCGGGCGCGTTATCGAGCACCAGCAGAGATCGGAGATGACCTCGACGCCGCTTTGCCGAAGCTTCGCCATCGTTCCATCGGCCTGTGCTGCCGCTACGACTGCCCTGCCGGCTGTGATGATGACGGAGAGATTCTCCGCAAGAGGTCGGCCGCCAAGCCGCTCCGCGACCGCCCCGCATTCATCGAGGGAAGCGTGAGGGCTGCCGATGGCGACGAGATCGACACCAGCCGGCCCGTCATTCAGCTTGCGCCAGCCGGCAGCCAGGTCCGCGCGTGTGAGGACGACTTCATCTTCGGCATTGCCACCGAGACTTTCCGCCTCTGGCGTGATGCCTTCGATGTGCAGCATGGCCGCAGCTGAGGTCGTACCGAAGGCGGCACAGAGCGCCTTGAGATCGTCCAGCGTCGGTCGCACGGTCGCAAGACCGGTGATCAGCGGAATCCGGTCGGGCGAGGCCAGGCCGACGAGATAGCCGATCAACGGCCAGGCCGAGCTGTCCGCGTCCGCCGGCACCTCCACCCGGACCACTCGCCGTGCACGCCGTCCCTCGTCGAGGAAGGCTCCGGCCAAGGGCGCTCGGCCGGTAACCGCGATGCAGAAATCCAGAAAGTCCGGATGCTTCGCGGTCCGGGCGCCGAGCACCGAATTGGCGAAGATCACCGCATTCGACTCCGACCAGCCGATCGTCTCGCCGAAACCCGGCGGATCCGGCAGGCCATAAGGCGCGCAAGTGAAGCTCGCCTGGCACCCCATGCGGATATAGGCGTCGGCGAGGCGGGCCGCAGGCTCGCCGAACGCCGGCACGACGCCTTGCTGGCGCCAGTTCGCGTGGTCGACGGAGATCGCATTCATCGTCGTGGGGATGCGAGCGCGCGCGCCCAGTTCTTCCATCTTCTCGGCGAAGACCAGGTTGGCCGGGCCGGCATAGATGCAGCCATCGACATGGCCTCGTGTCACGTCGACCAGCTCAGTCGCCCCTTGCTGGCTCGCCATGGCGCAGACGATGCGCATCGCCTGCTGGATGGCGACTCCTTCACCCCCATCGAGCTTGCGGCGATCGGCCGTAGACAGCTGCAGCCCGCCATGGGCCGCCGTGGCAAGTGGTATCCGGACGCGCCCGCCATCAGCCGATATCGCGCCCGGGGCGATCGTCGCCTCCGTCACGCGGGACAGCACAGTGAAGGCTTCCTCCGCAAGGCGCACGACCGGGATGCGGTGCCCGAACATTTCCGAAGCGACGATGGCCCCGAGCGTCAGCGTGTCCTCCGCGCCGGCGAAGACCAGCGCAGCCGGATTTCGGCCCGAGAGCGCGAGCTCGAGCAGCACGCCCGAACCCGAGCAGGAGCCCCGGCTCGTCGGCATCAACACGATTGCGCCGGCGAGGCAGACGCCATGCGCGGGATGATGCACGTCGATCACCGCCCCCGTCGCCGGATCGACGCCGCCCCAGAAGCTCAAGGGTTCGGTGAGGACGACGATCGGCCCGGTGGCCTCTCCGGGCACGACGACAATGCCGTTATTGGGTGTCGGGGTTGAGTTCATGTCGCGGGCTGACGAAGCGGGAGAGAGCAGGGCGGAGACCAGCGCAAGAAACCGCCGCTCCCCGCAGAGGTGATATCATCGAATGAGAAGCGCGTATCGAAGCAGCAATCGGCCATCCTGGGCTCGCGCTTCTCTCCTCCAGCATGGTGCTGCCCCGGAAACCGGGCGAGCCTGGACGCAGCAGCGCCAACACGCCCGGCTTCGGAGACCAGTTCAGGCGACGTTCCGCCGCGCGGTAACCAGCGCCGCAACGGCATCGGCCGTCGCCGCCGACAATGTCCAGCCGAGATGGCCGTGCCCGGTGTTGTAGAACACGCGCGGATTTCGCCCGCGCGCGACACGCGGGAGCATGTCGGGCATCATCGGGCGCAAGCCGGCCCAAGGCGTGACCTGGCGCGTGCTCATCCCGGGAAAATGCCGGCGGCACCACTGCACCAGCGGCTCGATCCGCGCCGCCCGGATGTCCTTGTTGTAGCCGTTGAACTCGGCGGTGCCCGCCACGCGAAAGCGGGTCGCTCCCAATCGGCTGGTGACGATCTTCGCACGATCATCCAGCAGGCTGGTCCACGGCGCCGCCTGCTGGTCGGACGCTTCGGGGAGATCGACCGTGATCGAATATCCCTTGACGGGGTAGACATTGACGCGGTCGCCGAGATGGGCAGCGAGCTGGCGGGAGGCGACGCCGCCGCAGATGACGATGCGGTCGAACCGGTCGACCTGCGCGCCGGCCTCCCCGGCCTCCTCCACCGGCTTCCAGCTCACCTGCACGGCATCGGCGGCGTCGTGCTCAATCGAGAGGACCTCGCTCGACAGGCGCATCCGCACACCCCGCCGCACGCAGGCGTCGGCTAGACCGACCGTGAATTTGTGAATGTCGCCGGTGAAATCCGACGGGGTGTAGAAGCCGCCGTAGAACTCGCCCTTCAGGGCCGGCTCGATCGCCCGGATTTCCTCCGGCGTGACGGCCCGGCGCTCGAGCCCGCCCTTGGCGAGCAGCGCCGAGACCCGTGCCGCCGCCTCGAACTCCGCCTTGCCGTGGTAGAAATGCAGGATGCCGCGCTCCTCGCAGTCGAAGGCAATGCCCTCTTCGCGCGCCATCTGCATGAGATGGGCCCTGGCCTCGATCGCCAGACGCGCCGTGGTGAGCGTGTTCTCCTCATAGTTCGGGATCGAGGCGATGAACTGCGCCATCCAGGACAGCTTGTGCCAGGACGGCCTGGGATTGACGAGCAGCGGGGCCCCCGGCGTGAACATCCATCTGATGCCCTTCAGGACCGTGGCCCAGCTGTTCCAGACCTCGGCATTCGAGGCTGAGAGCTGGCCGCCATTGGCGAAGGAGGTTTCCATCGCGGCATAGGGCTGGCGGTCGAAGACCGTGACCTCGCAGCCGCGCCGGATCAGATTATAGGCCGTGGTGATGCCGGTAATGCCCGCGCCGATGACGGCGACGCGCGAGATGTCGGATGTGCTCATAGGTGCTCCTGCCCGCTCCATGCGGGTCGTCAGCACCCCCTCTGTCATTGGCCTGAGAGCTTCATCGCGCCCAGTCATTGGGCGAGCGATTTTCACCATCGGCGCAGGACTGCCGTCCTGCTTTTCAGAGTCTCAATCTTCGGCAGCGGTACTTTTGCCTGAGAGTTTCCGGGGCGGTTGCTCCGTCGGCGTCGCGCCGGCCCGAAAGCCGGAACGATCTCTCCCGCTGCAGCAAATGCTAGTAACCCAGCAGCTTATGTCAATAGCGGCTCGGCACCCGATAAGGGAGGCTGATCGAGAGGGTTAAGCGAGCGTCCGGAAGGTGCCGAGATAAACCCCAGCGTTCGGCGACTTTAATTTGCCGGCTTACTGACTTTTCAACTCAATACGCGTTCAAGGCCGCGAGACACTCTCGCGGCCCCGGATTGCAAGATCAAAACGCCTTTTTCTCAGGCGACCTTTGCGATGACGGGTTTTGTTTCCCATTCCTCGCCCCAGATCATGACGGCGTGGCCGGGCGAGACCTCGCGGTACTGGCGCACCGGCGGGACATAGTCGGCCGGGCGGATCGGGCTCTTGATCTCGTCGTTCGAGACCGGACGCTTCTGCAGGCGCCGCGCCGGATCGGCGATCGGCACCGCCGCCAGCAATCGCTTGGTGTAGGGGTGCTGCGGGTTGCCGAAGATCGCCTCGCG
>NZ_JBSHMO010000003.1:0-1127125 GCF_053645455.1 Allobosea sp. NPDC055332
GCAAGCCACCGCCCTCGGGCTGACCTACTCCGCGGCAATCGGCGAACGCTCCCGCGATCACGCTCTCAAGGGCAGGATCGAGATGAGGTTCTGAGGAGGGGACTTCAGTCGCAGCGGCGGCGTTCATCGGCTCGTAACCATCTAAGTCGATGCTTTTGCGAAAGCCTTGCCTGAGATGTGTCCATGCTGAACCGCCGTTCCTTTACCATATCTTCCCTCTCGCTCCTCGCCCCCGGCCTCGCCGGCTGCGGTGGCGGAAGCATCGTCGCGTTACCTGACATCGGCGCTCCGAGCGGGCGCAGTTCGACGCGCACCCTGGCGCGCCCGAACTATGCGCAGGTCTATGTGGAATATCCCGGCGAGCGCTTCCCGGTGCCGGCGATCGACTACCAGAGCATCGAGCCGCGCTATCTGCGCCAGACGGTCGAGTTCCGCGGCGCCGAGCCGCCGGGCTCCATCGTCGTCGATCCCGGCTCCTACCATCTCTATTTCGTCGAATCGCGCGGGGTCGCGACGCGCTATGGCGTCGGCGTCGGCCGCGAGGGCTTTGGCTGGACAGGCCAGGCCAAGATCAACATGAAGCGCGACTGGCCCGACTGGGTGCCGCCGCAGGAGATGATCGAGCGCGATCCGCAGATCCGGGCCCAGCTCGAGCCGACGCCGCGCGGCCTCGGCGTCCGCGGCGGGGCGAAGAGCCCGCTTGGCGCCCGCACCCTCTATCTCTTCGGTGAGGGGCGCGATCTCGGCTACCGTATCCACGGCACGACCGAGCCCTATACCGTCGGCACCAATGTCTCCTCGGGCTGTATCCGGATGATCAACCAGGACATCGTCCATCTCTATGCCCGCGTCGCGCTGGGAACGCCGGTCACCGTACTGCCCGTGTGACGATGGCGCGCCGGCTGTGGCGCGCAGGAGGCAGGGCTGCTCCGGCTGACCGGTCACGCGCGCTGAATCGCGAGTTCTGTCAGATGAAGGCGAGCGGCCGGCCGCCTTCCGGATGGGGCATCACGCCGACCTCGACACCGTAGACTCTCTGCAGGACGTCGGGGCGGACGATCTGCTCAGGCGTGCCGCGCGCGATGAGCCGGCCTGAATGCAGCGCGATGATCTCGTCGCAGAAGCGCGCGGCCATGTTGACGTCGTGCAGCACGACGACGATGCCGAGGCCCGCCTGGTGTGACAGCTGCCGAACCAGGCTCAGCACCTCGATCTGATGGGCGAGGTCGAGCGCAGCGATCGGCTCGTCGAGCAGGAGGCAGTCTGCGTCCTGCGCGACCAGCATAGCGAGCCAGGCACGCTGGCGCTCGCCGCCGGACAGGCTGTCGATCAGGCGATCGGCGAAGCGTTCGACATCGGTCAGCGCCATCGCCTCGGCAACCCTGTCGCGGTCACGCTGACCGAAGCGGCCGAGCGCGCCGTGCCAGGGATAGCGGCCGAGCGCGACCAGTTCCCGGACCAGCATGCCGGCGGCGGCGGGCGTCTGCTGCGGCAAATAGGCGACGCGCCGGGCGAAGGCGCGCTTCTGCCAGCTTTCGATCGGCCGGCCGGCAAAGTGCAGGCTGCCGCGCGAGGGACGCAGTTGCCGCGCCAGCAGCTTCAGCAGCGTCGACTTGCCGGAGCCGTTATGGCCGATGAGACCGGTCACTCGGCCGGCCGCCAGATCGAGCTTCAGCGGCTCGAGCAGGGCCCGGCCGGCGACGGAAAAACCGACGGCGTCGAGAGCAAAGAGCGGCTCGCCCGCATCCAGGGCGGTCTCGTCAGCCATGCCGGTTCCCCGTGCGGTTCAACAGCCAGATCAGGTAGGGCCCGCCGATCAGCGCCGCAAACAGCCCAGTCGGGACCTGATAGGGGAAGGCGACGAGGCGTGCGAGCCAGTCGGCCAGGATCATCACGCCGCAGCCGACCAGGATCGAGGCGACGAGCTGGTCGCGACCGCGCGCAAAGCCGGCGAGACGCGCCAGATGCGGCGCGATCAGCCCGATCAGGCTGAGCGGGCCGATCAGCAGCGAGGCAACCGCCGTCGCCAATGCCGAGACGGCAGCAAGGATGAGGCGACTGCGTTTGACGCCGAGGCCGAGGCTGCGGCTGGTCGCTTCGCCAAGCGGCATCAGGTCGAGCCAGCGCGTCGCCAGGAAGAGTGGCGCGAGCAGGACTAGGCAGCCGGCCAGGCCGATCCAGACCTCGATCTCGCCGACACGGTTGGTCGAGCCTGACAGCCAGGTCAGCAGCACATAGGCGCGCAGGTCGCCCTTGGCGAGCGCGGTCGAGACCAGCGCCATGCAGAGCGCGCCCATGGCGATGCCGGCGAGCAACAGACGCTGCGAGCCGATGCCGGGCCGGGCGGCCAGGCCCAGCATGACGATGAGCACGGCGAGCGAGCCACCAGCGATGCCGGCCAGCATCGAGAACGGGCTGAACGGCAATAATGCGAGCGCCAGCGTCAGTCCGACGCCGCCACCGGCGCTGACGCCCAGAACTTCCGGCCCGGCCAGCGGATTGGCGGTGAGACGCTGCATCAGGCACCCGGCGGCGCCGAGCAAGGCTCCGGCAGCACCGGCCGCGACGAGGCGTGGGCCGCGGAAGGGCAGCAGCTCGGTGAACAAGCGACCGGTCGCCAGTTCCCAGCCCTGGGGTCCGCGCCCGAGGACGAGGCCGAGCACGCTGACGATCGCGATCGTGGCGGCGAGGCCTGCCAGCGCCGGAAGCGCACGGCCGATGCGATGCGTCGGAGCCATGGCATCGACCGTCTGCGCCGGCGGGGCCGGTGGCACGCGGCGCATCAGCCAGAGCAGCAGCGGGCCGCCGAGCAGGGCGGTGGCAGCGCCGGTCGGGGCAAAATCGGTAAAGCCGGAGCCGAGCAGCTGGACGGCGCTGTCGGTGATCGAGAGCAGAAGCGCCCCGACAGCCGGCGCCGCCAGCAGGAGCTGGCGCGGCGTGCGCGCCCCGATCTCGCGCGCCAGTGCTGGGGCGGCAAGGCCGGCGAAACCGATGACGCCGACCTCGGCAGTGACGCTGGCCGCGAGCCAGATCGCGATGCCGAGCACGGCGATGCGGGTGGTGTGCAAGGCAAGGCCGAGGCTCCGCGCCGTGCCGTCGTCGAGGCTGAGCAAGGCTAGCGGGCGCAGCAGCAGCGCCGCGGCGAGCCAGCCGAGCAGCAGGCGCGGGCCGAGCGACAGGACGGCATCCCAGCTCTGCTGGCTGAGCGAGCCCGCCCCCCAGATGAAGAGCGAGAGCATATAGTCGCCCTTGGCCAGGATGACGGTCGCACTCAACGCCGCGGCGAGCAGCGCGACCACCATGCCGGAGAGCACCACCGTCAGCGGTTCGAGTCCGCGCCGCCAGCTCAGGCCGAGCACCAGCGCTACGGCGGCGATCGCGCCGGCAAGCGCGACGCTCTCGCGCGAAAAGGCGATCGCCGCCGGGGCGAAGGCGGTCGCAATCGTCAGCGCCAGTTGCGCGCCCGAGACGACGCCGAGCGTCGAGGCATCGGCGATGGGATTGCGCAGGACGCGCTGCAGCAGCAGGCCCGCCAGTCCGAGCGTGGCGCCGCAGATCAGCGCGGTGACGGAGCGCGGCACGAGGCTGTGCCAGAGCAGGATCGACCCCAGTGCGTGCGCGAGTTCGGCCGGAGCGACCAGCGGCGGGCGCGTCGTCACGACGGCGGCGAGGAGCGCCGCGGTCACGAGGATCGCGGCGAGCCAGATCGCGGACTGGCGGAGCCGTCGCGGGCGCAGGGGCAGTACGGCTTCAGCCACGAGCTCTCTCCGTCAGCAGCGCCTCGGTGAGGAGCCGCGCGAAGCGCCGCGCTGCCGGCAGGCCGCCATAGGGGTTGATCGAGGCGAGCTGCAGCAAACGCCCTGCGCGTATGCTCGGCAGGGCGTTCCAGAAGGTGCTGGCCGACAGCACTTCGAGTGCACCGGGCGGAATCGGCGGGATCAGGGCGATCCAGGCGTCCGGAATCCGCGCCAGCGCTTCGAGGCCGACCGGGGCCATGGCGGAATAGCTGGTATCGTCGGTCCAGGCATTGGCAAGGCCGAGCCGCTTCAGTACCTCGCCGAACATGCTGTCGGTGCCGAAGACGCGAAAATGCCTGGCATCGCCGAGATTGATCGGGATCACCGGCCGCGCCGCATGTGGCTTCAGCCGGTCACGCAGACTGGCGAACTCCGCTTCGGTCGCGGCGATATAGCGCTCGGCCTCGTCGCTCCTGCCGAGGCGGGCGCCGATGCTGCGCATCATCGCCGCGGCCGGCTCGTAAGGGGAGCGGCCCGGCGCATAGATCGAGAAGCGTTCGACCGGCGCGATCCGGCTGAGCCCGGGCTCCGAGCTGACATAGAAGCTCGACGAGTAGATCAGCTCCGGCCGGCAGAGCAGCAGGAGTTCGAAATTGACGGTGCCGCGCAAGCCGAGGTCGGTGACGGTGGCCGGGACCAGAGGCTCGATCGCGACCTCGCGGAACTGCAGCAATTCGGGTGCCGCGACCGGGGCGATGCCGAGCGCGAGCAGGGTCTCCAGCACCGACCAGTCGACGGTGGCGATGCGCAGGCCGGCGGCGTGAACCGCCGATGGCAGCGCTGCCGCCGCCAGCATGGCGAGTGCATCGCGCCGTCTCGGCAAGATCCTGCGGTCGGTCATGTCAGCCGGTCTATCACGGGCGAAGGCCGCGGCGGACCGCGGCCCCCAGGGCATTCGGGCAAGAGGGCTCTACCACCGATAATTGGCCGAGACGGTCACGGTGCGGGCGTCGCCATAGCCACATCCGGACTGGCCGTTGCAGCTCTTCACATAGACCTTGTCGAACAGGTTGGTGACGTTGAGCGCCATGCCCCAATTGCCGATCTGGTAGCGGATCGCGGCATCAACCACGGTCGCCGACGGCACTTTCAGCGAGTTCTCGGCATTGGCGTAGGAGCTGCCGACATAGCGGACGCCGGCGCCGAGCCCGAGGCCTTTGAAGGCGCCCTCCGGCACGGTGTAGTCGAGCCAGGCCGAGGCGGTGACCTCGGGCACGACGACCGGCGTCTTGCCGACCAGCAGCGGGCGCGTGTCCTTGGTCGTCTTCAGGTCGAAGGCGGTGAACGAGGCGAGCAGCTTCAGGTCCTTGGTGATGTTGGCCTTGGCCTCGAACTCGAAGCCGCGCGAGGTGACCTCGCCGAGTTGCTGCTGCGCGAACGGGTTGAGGGCGGTCGGAGCCGGGTTCAGCACGTTCTGCTTGGTGATGTGGAAGACCGAAGCCGTCAGCAGCGCGTCCATGAAGCCCGGCTTGTACTTCACGCCGGCTTCGAACTGCTGGCCTTCCTCCGGACGGAAGGGCTGGCCGGGTCCACCGAGCAGGTTGGGCACGGCGTCGAAGACGGGGGTGAAGAAGGTCGCGGCGCTGACATAGGGGGTCAGCCCGTTGGCGAACTCGTAGCCGAGGCCGGCGCGGCCGCTCCAGGACGCCTCCTTCTTGTCATAGGTCGGCGAGAACAGCAGGCCGGCAGGGCTGACCGATTTCTTGTCGACATAGTCGTAGCGGCCGTTCAGCGTCAGCAGCCAGCCGCCGCCGAAGCGGATCTGGTCCTGGGCGTAGAAGCCGATCTGGTGATGCTTCAGGTCCTGGTTGAGATAGACGCCGGCCGGGCCCTGCTGCGCGCCATAGACCGGGTTGGTGACGCTGATCGTGGTCGCGCCGCCCGAGGCCTGGGTGTGGTCGATGTTGAAATACTTGTAGTCGATCCCGAAGAGCAGCGAATGCTCGAGCGGCCCGGTGACGACCTTGCCGTCGACACGGTTGTCGACCGTGAAGGTCCGGACCCGCGTCCGCTCCTGGAAGCCGATGCGATAGAGCTGGTAGTCGGGTCCGACCGGCTGCAGCCGGTCGCCGAAGGGCGCGTCCGCGCCGGCATAGCCGAAGCCGTATGGGCCGAGCTGCGAGCCCTTCATCACGCCGTAGCGCAGGTTCTGCGTGAAGGTCCAGTTGTTGGCGAACTGGTGCTGGAACTCGTAGCCGAGCAGGGTCTGGGTGCGCTCCTGATCGTCGATCGAGGGCTCGCCATAGAAGGCGCCGCGCCGGATCTTGCCGAAGGGCGCATTCACCACCGTGCCGACATAGGGCAGGAAGCCGTCGCCGACACGGGTCTGGTCGAGCGCGGCGTACATGCCATAGGCGGTGAAGCGGGTCGCGCCATTGGGCTGGTAGCTGATCTGCGGCATGAGCACGCCGCGGAAATCCTTGGAATAGTCGGTGTACTGGTCGCCGCCGGAGAGCTTGCCGGTCAGGCGCGTGCTCCAGATGCCCTGCTTGTCGCTGACGCCGATATCGAGGCCGAGATAGGCGTTGCCCCAATTGTTGATGCCGGCCTCGACATAGCCGAAGTTCTTGCCGTTCGGGCGCTTGCTGACGAGGTTGACGATGCCGCCGGGCGTCGAACCGCCATAGAGCACCGAGGCTGGCCCCTTCAGCACCTCGACCCGCTCGAGCAGGAAGGGGTCGATCTGGAAGCCGCCGAAGCCATAGGCATAGAGCTGCAGACCATCCATGAAGACGCCGGTCTGCGTCGCCTGGAAGCCGCGGATGAAGATCCAGTCGGTATCGGGATCCGGCCCGAAGGTCTGGGCGGCGACGCCGGCGGTGTAGCGCAGTGCTTCGTCGACCTTGAGCGCCTTGCGATCGTCGATCTCGTCGCGACCGAGCACCGAGACGGCCTGCGGGATCGCGGTGATCGACGTGTTCGCCTTCGAGCCGGTCGCCGAGCGCGTCGCGACATAGCCGTTCACCGGCCCGGTCGTCGTGCCGCCATCGCCCTCGACCGTGATCGTGTCGAGCTGCACCGTGCCGGTTGGCTGCCCCTGCGCCAGAGCAGCGCCGGCACAGAGCACAGCGAGCGAGGCAGTCGACCCAAGAATAAATCCAGTCTTCATCTTCAGCGTGTAGCACATTTGCAATTCAAGCCCCAGCAAATGCCGCCATTTCAGAACTGATCAAATTTAGAATCGTTCAAAGGCGGGGTTCAGCTTTCCGTTGGGCAATATCAGCAACACGCAGGGCGGGATTGATCGTTCCTGTCATGCATTGAACGATCTTGGGCGCGCGTCTACAATTGTCTTGACCACGTTGCATTTTGATCACGCGCCGCAAGGCGATTGTCGCCGCCTCGGAGGCTAGACATGGGTTTCCAGCCGCGCATGCGTTCGGTCCGCGAAGGCATCAGCGTCATCGGCGCGCTGAAATACCGGGTCTGGAACGGCGTCGTCGCCGATCTCTGGCAGGCCGAGTGCCAGGCCGGCGCCAGCGGCGAATACGTCTCCGAGCATCCGCGCCTGTTCGTGGTGCTCGACAAGGTCGGCGGCAATTTCGAGACCCGGCTCAATCGCAACGAGCCCGGCATTTCGAGCAGCGCCCGCGCCAACGCGATCAGTTTCATGCCGGCCGGCGTGCCGGTCTGGGGCCGCACGCAGCAGCGCATGCGCATCCGCCATCTCGATCTGCACTTCGATGCGGCCACGGTCAGTGAGCGGCTGGGGGAGGCGTTGTCACCGGAGCGGCTGGCGCAGCCGCGCATCGCCTTCTCGAACCCCCGTATCCTGACGCTGTCGCGCCTGATCGCCGATGAATGCGCAGAGCCGGATGCCCGCCACGACCTCTACGGCGACGGGCTCGTGCTCGCCGTGCTGATCGATCTGTTCGGCGTGCGGGCCAATGCGCCGCGCCGGCGCGCGCCGCTGAGCGGCTGGCAGCTCGAGGCGGTGACCGACTACATCAGCGAGCATGCGGCCGGCACGATCCGGCTGCAGGACCTCGCCGAACTCGTCGGCATGTCGCAATCGCATTTCAGCCACGCCTTCAAGGCCTCGACCGGCCTGCCGCCGCATCAATGGCAGCTCAAGGCCCGCATCGAGCGCGGCCAGCGCCTGCTCGCGGCGGGCGACCGCCCCCTGACCGAGATCGCGGCCGATGCCGGCTTTTCCGACCAGGCGCATTTCACCCGAGTCTTCCGCCGCATGGTCGGCGAGACGCCGGCTGTCTGGCGTCGCGGTGCGGCAGCAGGGCGCCAAAGCTGACCCGGCGCGGCGCTGGCGTCAGGCCGATGCCTGCTCTTCCGGTCTTTTCCTGAACAAATACGCGACGGCTCCGGCGCTCATCAGCGCGAGGCAGAACCAGGTCAGCGCGTAGACCAGATGGGTGTTGCGGAACGCGACCTGGGTCATGCCGCCCAGCGGCAGCGGGCCTGGCTCAGTCGCCGCGTCGGCATCGACGAAATAGGGCGCGACCGGGCCGAGCTCCCGTGCCTGTGCGATCGCTGCCACGTCGCGTGAATACCAGCGGCCGGCAGCCGGGTCGTTGGCGCGCAGGAAGCCGCCATCCGGCTCGCTCAGCCGCAATAGCCCGACCACCTTCGCGTCCTCGCCGGCAACCTTGCGCCTTTCCTCCGCTGTGCGCCTTGCCTCCGGCACGAAGCCGCGGTTGACGATGACCGTGAAGCCCTCGTTCGTGCGGAACGGTGCCAGCACCCATAAGCCCGGGCCGCGCTCCGTCACTGCCATGGTCAGCGTCTCCGGGGTATCGAGATAGCGTCCTTGCAGGACGACGCGGCGGTATTCATCGGCCGCGACGGTGAGCCCGTTCCATTCCGCCGGCCTTGGCGCAGCGACCGGCGCAACGGCGAGACGCGCCTCGACGCGGGCGATCAGATCGAGCTTCCAGCTCAGCCGCTGGAGCTGCCAGATGCCGAGGCCGGTGAAGACCAGCGTGGCGAGGCAAAGCCCGGCGACGAAGACAGTCCGCGCAACGCCACTGTGTCCCGCGCCCTCGGCGTCTGCTGGCACAGGCCCGGCCTCACATCTTGTGCAGGTCTGGCATCATGTTGGTGTTGAGGTGGTACATCACCCAGAGCGAGCCCGAGAGCGCGATCGCCACGATGATGATCGTGAAGATCAGCGCCAGCATCGTCCAGCCACCCTCCGAGCGGCCGTTCATGTGCAGGAAATAGACCATGTGGACGACGATCTGCACGGCGGCGAAGAGCATGATCACGATCGCCGTCAGCGTCGAATTGCCCAGCACGTCGTTCATGACGAGCCAGAACGGGATCGCGGTCAGGACGACGGAGAGCAGGAAGCCGGTGATATAGCCGCGCAGGCTGCCATGCGGCACATGGTCGGCGCCGTGCCCGTCATCATGGCCACCCTGGGCCTCGGCCTGGTTCTGGCTCATTTCAGCACGCCCATCAGGTAGACGAAGGTGAAGACGCCGATCCAGACGACGTCGAGGAAGTGCCAGAACATCGAGAGGCACAGGAGCCGGCGCCGGTTCGCCTCGATCAGCCCGTGCCGCGAGACCTGCGTCATCAGCACGACCATCCAGATCAGGCCGAAGGTGACGTGCAGCCCGTGGGTGCCGACCAGCGTGAAGAAGGAGGACAGGAAGGCGCTGCGCATCGGCGTCGCGCCTTCGTGGATCAGGTGGGCGAACTCGTAGAGCTCGATCCCGAGGAAGGCGAGGCCGAACAGGCCGGTCACCACCAGCCAGCCCTGCACAGCCGCCTGCCGGCCCTTGTCCATCGCCAGCATGGCGAAGCCATAGGTGATCGAGGAGAACAGCAGCATGGCGGTATTGACCGCCACCAGCTTCAGGTCGAACAGGTCGGCGCCGGAGGGGCCCGCCGCATAATTTCGCCCGAGCACGCCATAGGTCGCGAAGAGGACTGCGAAGACCAGGCAGTCGCTCATCAGATAGAGCCAGAAGCCGAGCATGGTCGAGCCGCCGGAGTGCGCGTGCTCCTCCCCGGTGACGTAGAACGCCGGAGCTCCGTCCGCGGTCTGCGCTGTCGCCTTAGCCATCATCACCCCTCAGGCCCGCCCCAGAAGCTGGGTGCGCGCGTCTTCCGCCTGCACGACCTCGTCGGCCGGAATATGGAAGTCGCGATCGTAGTTGAAGGTATGGATGATCACGGCCGCGAGCACGCCGACGAAGGAGAGCGCCGCCAGCCACCAGATGTACCAGATCAACGCGAAGCCGCAGATCGTCGCGAGGCCTGCGATGATCACGCCGGCGCCGGTGTTCCTCGGCATATGGATCGGCCGGAAGCCCGCGAGCGGGCGGCTATAGCCGCGCTTCTTCATGTCGGCCCAGGCATCGAGATCGTGCACGATCGGCGAGAAGGCGAAGTTGTAGGCCGGCGGCGGCGAGGAGGTCGACCACTCCAGCGTGCGCCCGCCCCAGGGATCGCCGGTTACGTCGCGCAACTGCTCGCGGCGCAGGATGCTGACGCCGATCTGGATCAGGAAGCAGGCGATGCCGAGCGCGATCAGCACCGCGCCGACCGCCGCGATCACGAACCAGATCTGCAGGGAAGGGTCCTCGAAGCGGCTGAGACGGCGCGTCACGCCCATCAGGCCGAGGATGTAGAGCGGCATGAAGGCGACGTAGAAGCCGACCACCCAGAACCAGAAGGAGAGGTGGCCCCAGAACGTGTCGAGCTTGAAGCCGAAGGCCTTGGGGAACCAGTAGGCGATGCCGGCGAAGACGCCGAAGACCACGCCGCCGATGATGACGTTGTGGAAATGGGCGATCAGGAACAGGCTGTTGTGCAGCACGAAATCGGCCGGCGGCACCGCGAGCATCACACCGGTCATGCCGCCGATGACGAAGGTGATCATGAAGGCGAGGAGCCACATCATCGGCAGCTCGAAGCGGATGCGGCCGCGATACATCGTGAACAGCCAGTTGAAGATCTTCGCCCCGGTCGGGATCGAGATGATCATCGTCGTGATGCCGAAGAAGGAGTTCACGCTGGCGCCCGAGCCCATCGTGAAGAAGTGGTGCAGCCAGACCAGGTAGGACAGGATGGTGATGACCACCGTCGCATAGACCATCGAGGCGTAGCCGAAGAGGCGCTTGCCGCAGAAGGTCGAGGCAACTTCGGAATAGACGCCGAAGAGCGGCAGGATCAGGATGTAGACCTCCGGGTGGCCCCAGATCCAGATCAGGTTCACGTACATCATCGGGTTGCCGCCGAGATCGTTCGTGAAGAAGTTGGTCCCGACATAGCGGTCGAGCGTCAGCAGCGCGAGCGTCGCCGCCAGGATCGGGAAGGTCGCGACGATCAGGACGTTGGTGCACAGCGAGGTCCAGGTGAAGATCGGCATCTTCATCAGGTCCATGCCGGGCGCGCGCATCTTGACGATGGTCGCGATCAGGTTGACGCCCGACAGGGTCGTGCCGATGCCCGCGATCTGCAGACCCCAGAGATAATAGTCCATGCCCACCCCGGGCGAGTAGGCGGCCCCCGAGAGCGGTGGATAGGCGAGCCAGCCGACCTTGGCGAACTCGCCGATGAAGAGCGAGGCCATGATCAGCACGGCGCCGCCGACGGTCATCCAGAAGCTGAAATTGTTGAGGAATGGGAAGGCGACGTCGCGCGCGCCGATCTGCAGCGGCACGACATAGTTCATCAGCCCGGTGACGAAGGGCATCGCCACGAAGAAGATCATGATCACGCCATGGGCGGTGAAGATCTGGTCGTAATGATGCGGCGGCAGATAGCCCTCGTTGCCGGCGAAGGCGATCGCCTGCTGGCCGCGCATCATCAGCGCGTCGGCGAAGCCGCGCAGCAGCATGATCACGCCGAGGATCATGTACATGACCCCGATCTTCTTGTGGTCCACGCTGGTGAACCAGTCGTGCCAGAGATAGCCCCAGAGCCTGTACTTCGTGATCAGCGCGACGACCGCGAGCCCGCCGAGCACGACCACCGCGAAGGTCACGACCAGGATCGGCTCGTGATAGGGGAACGATTCGAGGGTGAGGCGTCCGAAGAGGAGCTTCCACCAGTCGGGATAGGAGGTCATCGGTCCCTCGGCTCGCGGGTGCGGCTCAGTTGACGGCGCGGGCGGTGACGCCCGCGGCGCCGTAGACATCGGTCGGCGTGCAGATCGCCATCACGAAAGGACGCGGCGGCAGCGGCTGCCCGCCGCGGCGCACGCTCTTGTCGTATTCGAGCGCCGTGACGGTATGAATGCCCTCCTTGCCGCCGCCGCCCTTGGCGTCCATCGCCATCATGTCGCGTGTGCACATCTTGGCGCGGTCGACGCACATGTTGAGGATGGCGGTGAAGAGGTCGGACGGGATGTCGCGGAAATAGCGCACGGGTTCGCGCTCGCTCGGCCGCTCCAGCACGAGGTATTCGTCGCGCCCGAGCGTGCTGCCGCCCCGGATCGCGCCCTGCACCCACTCGCCGAAGGCTTTGTCGTCGACCCCGCGGAAGCGGAAGCGCATGTCGGAGAAGCCGGCGCCGCTGTAATTGGCCGAGAAGCCCTCGAACTCGCCGGGATGGTTGATCACGGCGTTGAGCTTGGTCTGCATGCCGGGCATGGCGTAGATCTGGCCGGCGAGCGCTGGAATGAACAGCGAGTTCATCACCGCGGAGGAGGTGATGCGGAACTCGATCGGCTGGTCGACCGGCGCCACCACTTCGTTGAGCGAGGCGATGCCCTGCGCCGGGTAGAGGAAGAGCCATTTCCAGTCGAGCGCCACGACCTGGATGACCATGGGCTGCTTCCTGACCGCGGTACTGCCCGCTCTCGCCTCGACCACCGGCTTGCCGGCGCTGATGCGGTTGAGCGGCCGATATGGATCGAGCAGATGCGTGCCCATCCAGGTCATCGCGCCGAGGACGACGATGATCAGCAGCGGCACCGACCAGATCACCACCTCGAGCGGCAGCGAATGGTTCCACTCCGGATGATAGGTCGCCTTGGCCGAGGCGCGGTAGCGCCAGGCGAAGAAGATCGTCAGCGCCATCACCGGGATGATGACGAGCAGCATCAGCGCGACGGAGGCGAGCATGAGGTTGCGTTGCTGCATCGCAACATCGCCGGAGGGCGCAAGCAGCACCATCTGGCACCCGCCGAGCAGGGCGAAGAGCGGTAAAACCGTTAAAAGTCGAAAGATCCGCAAGAGACTTAAGACCTCCCTGTTCGGGGAACAGCCGTTGTCTATGTCCATTCTTTCGCACCGCACATAAGACAATCTGTCTCATTGCGGCAGTTTGACGGGTCGCTTCTATCCACCGTATCCATTTGCACGAGGTGCGGGCAAGCCCGGTCGGTCCGGCACGTCCGCCAGCTTAGGAGTTCGCGGTCATGAGCGCTGACGCGGCGAGCCATTCTCCAGGGCATCTGACGGACGAGCACGGGCGCGACCACGTCACCCCCGCCGACATCGCGCTCGGCGTCATCATCGGGCGGACGTCGGAGTATTTCGACTTCTTCGTCTTCGGCCTCGGCTGCGTGCTGGTCTTCCCCGAGCTGGTCTTCCCCTTCGTCGACCGGCTCACCGGCACGCTCTACAGCTTCGGCATCTTCGCGCTCGCCTTCGTGACGCGTCCGCTCGGCTCGGTGCTGTTCTTCGCGATCGACCGCAATTACGGCCGAGCGACCAAGCTCACCGCCGCGCTCTTCCTGCTCGGCGGCTCGACCGCGGCCATCGCCTTCCTGCCGGGCTATCAGACGATCGGCATCTGGTCCTGCGTCATCCTAGCCGCCTTCCGCCTGCTGCAGGGCATCGCGCTTGGCGGCGCCTGGGACGGCCTGTCCTCGCTGCTCGCGCTCAACGCCCCCGCCAACCGGCGCGGCTGGTACGCCATGCTGCCGCAGCTCGGCGCCCCCTTCGGCTTCATCCTCGCCGCCGGGCTCTTCGCCTATTTCGAGGGCGCGCTCTCGAAGGAGGACTTCCTCGGCTGGGGCTGGCGCTATCCGTTCTTCGTCGCGCTGACGATCAATGTCGTGGCGCTGTTCGCCCGCCTGCGCATGGTCGCGACCCACGAATTCGCCCAGCTGATGGAAACGCGCGAGCTGATGCCGGTGCCGATGTCCGAGCTCATCCGCGCCCATGGCCGCACGATCATCCTCGGCGCCTTCGTGCCGCTGGCGAGCTTCGCGCTCTTCCATCTCGTCACGATCTTCCCGGTCAGCTGGATCAATCTCTTCACCAATCGCTCGGTCTCCGAATTCCTGCTGGTACAGGCGGCCGGTGCCGTGGTCGGCGCCGGTGCGATCGTCACCTCCGGCCTGATTGCCGACCAGATCGGGCGCCGCAACACGCTGCTGCTTTCCGGCGGAATGATCGCGCTCTTTAGCCTGTCGAGCGTCGTCGCGCCGCTGCTCTTCGGCGACAGCCTGGCCGGGCAGACGATCTATGTGGTCATCGGCTTCGGACTGCTCGGGCTGTCCTACGGCCAGACCGCCGGTGCGGTCGCGAACAGCTTCGGCCCGCAATACCGCTACACCGGCGCGGCGCTGACCTCCGACCTCGCCTGGCTGCTCGGCGCGGGCTTTGCTCCGCTGGTGGCGTTAACGGTGTCGAGCACCTTCGGCCTCGCCTGGGTCGGCATCTACCTGCTCTCCGGCGCGCTCTGCACGCTGGCGGCGCTGACGATCGATCGGCGGCTGGAAGCACGCTACGACTGAGGATATCGCGATACGTTCGCGGCCCTCTTTCTCGGAACGGCTGCCGAGCCTTGCAGGATTTCCACGATCTGCCGGAGTCCCGGGGCGAGCATTCCGACACGGCATGCTCGCTATGGACGATCACGCCTGACATGCGAAAGTCCAACTGACCGCCGCAAGGGCCCGCGAGCGGTGCTGGACATATTTCCGCCGCAAGACAGGAGAACTGCCATGCTCAAGATAGCCATCGCCGCAGCAGGGTTCGCTGCTCTCAGCCTCGCGGCGGCTCCGGCCTTCGCCCAGGGCAAGAAGGGCAAGGATGAATTCCTCGGGGTCGATCTCGACACCGGCCGGACCTATTACGACGGTCGCAACGACGGCAAATACTGCCTCTACAAGACCGTGCGGGTGTTCAACCGCTATACCGGCTACTACGAGCACCGGCGCGTGCGCCGCTGTGGCCGCGGCCTCTACATGTGAGAGGCTGATATGACCCGTACTGCGAAGTTCATCGTCGCCCTCGGCCTTGCGTCCGCGGCAGCGGCCTGCGGTCCGACCGTCGTCGCCGATCCCAATGGCCGCCTCATCAACACCGGGCTGGTGCAGGAGGGCGACTGCCTGACCCGCACCGTCATGGTCTATGACCGCGAGCTCGGCTATGAGCGCGCGGTGGAGCAGCGCTTCTGCGGCGGGCGCGCCCGTATCGCGCGCTGATCATACGCTATGGTCCTTGCGCAGGCCTCGCCACGGCTGTGGCGAGGCCTGCGCCTTTGCAAAGCATGTTACGCAAAAGTGGGCACCACTGTTGCGATCGGAACATGCTCAGCTTTTGATTCTGCGCGAATTCTTTTCGTTCGATCGTCTGCGATCGAACGGAAAGCGCGCTAGGCTGTGATGATTGAATCGCTCGGACCGTTCCGGAGACACGTCGCATGCCCAAGCTCTGCAAGTTCACGTCGCCCAGCGACGGCAAGCCCGTCTACGTCAATCCCGATCAGGTCAGCGTCGTCTACACCTTCAAGGGCCAGCCGCCCGACACCATCATCGGCTTCCGCAAGGACTTCCAGCTCGGCGTGAAGGAAAGCCTGGAAGAGACTGTCAGGATTCTCGAAAGCGCAGCCGAGGATACCGTGCGCTGACGACCTGAGCCGGCGCAGCTGTCTCCCCATCCCCGCCGGATTGTCGCCGCAAAGCAGCCATGCGCCGCTTTCATCCTCGCGCCATGAGGATCATCGCCGCATCTGCTCTCACCCTGGCGCTCAGTGCTTGCGCGAGCACGCCGGACCCGATCGTCCAGGACCGTTCGCGCTGCGACGCCTATGGCTTCCAGCGCGGCACCGACGCCTACGCCAACTGCGTGATGACGCAGGATCGCGACCGCGAGCGCCGCTATGACCGCCAGGCCGGGCAGCGGCCCTCCCGTCCCGAGCGACCTTACAGTTCCGAAGAGGAATAGCCGCGGGTCTCCGGCCGAGCTCGGACCTCGTCCGTTCGGGACCTCCGCTCCTGCCCGATTCCGGTCGCGCCACCTGTCAGTCGGGCACATGATCCACGCTTCCCAGCTCGTGACGGCGCGTCTCGCCGTGCGCCCCTTCGTGATTGCCGACGGGCCCTTGCTCGTCGCGCTCTTCGCCGATCCGGACGTGCATCGCTTCGTCGACGACGGGCAGCCGCTCGCGCCGGATGTCGCGGCGCTCTGGATTGAGCGCTCGGCGGCCAATCTCGAACGTTTCGGCTATGGCACCGGCGCCGTGGTCGAGCGCGCCAGCGGCGAGCTGATCGGCTGGGCCGGCTTCGCCCGGCCGGGCGATGGCACGGAAGAAGTGATCTATGGCCTCCGCCGCGCCAGCTGGGGCAGGGGGCTGGGCAGGGAATTGCTCGCCGGCCTCGTCGCTTTCGCTGGGGAGCGCGGCATCGCGCCGGTCAGGGCGACGGTCGACCCGGCCAACGGCGCCTCGGTGCACCTGCTGCGGCGGGCCGGATTTGCGCTCGCCGCGCAGGGCTATCGCGGCGAGGCCGGGAGCGATCTCTATCTGCGCGGCGGCTGAGCCTTCGGTCGGCAAAAAACAAGATGCTGTTCTTCCGGGCCGGGATCGCAGCTCATTCTTCTCCGCTAGGCTGTTTGCGCGCGCTGCTCCTGTCGTGGAGGGCTGGCCGCCGGCCGATGACGACCTCCGTCATGCAGCGATCGCAGCCAGGGCCGGAGTCATGCCGGTTGGGCTTTGGCGCGAAGACGGCTATCTGATCGCTCGGCCGCTGCCCGGCTTAGCCGTTCTGCCATGAAGGGGGCACGATGATCCTCGACGAGCGCACCTACGCCATCAAGCCCGCGCATGTGCGCGACTATCTCGATCTCTACGTCGCCGAGGGGATGGAGCTGCAGATCTCCCATCTCGGCCATCTGATCGGCTGGTTCACCACCGATACGGGGGTGGTCAACGAGGTCGTGCATATGTGGCGCTTCGAGGATGCCGGCGATCGCGAGCGCCGGCGCGCTGCGATGGAGGCCGATCCGCGCTGGCAGGTCTTCCGCGCCAAGGCGGCTCCCTACGTGCTCGAGATGCGCAGCCGGATCCTGCGGCCGACGCATTTCTCGCCACTGCGCTGATGTGGTGCAGGGCGCTGCTGTGACCGCTGCGCCGACTCGACCATCCGCTGGGCCGCTGGGTGGATGCGGGCTCGCCGCGCTCGTGGCTTGCCTCGAATGGCTGGGTGCGGCGATCCTCGCTGTGCTCTTCCTCGTGGTGATGGCGGCGGTCACCCGTCGCTACCTGTTCGGCGACGGCCTCGTCTGGTCGGACGAGCTCGCCATCTGGCTCAATGTCGCGCTGGTCGCGGTCGGCGCACCGCTCGCGGCGACGAGCGCGCTCGCCATGCGGCTCGATGTCGTCGTCAACCTGCTGCCTGCGCCAGGCCGGCGCATTGCCGCTGTCCTGGCCGAGGCGATCGCCGTCCATGGCGCGCTGGTGCTGGCGCTCGGCGGCGCCAGCGTCGCGGCGCTGGTCGGCGGTACTTCGACCGTACTCGGCCTGCCGGAGAGCCTGCGCTTCGCGATCTTCGCCATCGGCGGCGGGCTGACGCTCGTCCTTGTGCTCTGGCGGGCGGCGCTGGCGCAATCCTGGCCGGCGGCGCTCGCCGCGCTGCTGCTCGGGACGGGTCTCTATGTGCTCGCAAACAGCGCGTCAGGCCTCTTCGTCGGAACGCCGAGCCTCATCGCCGGGCTGGCCGCGGGGGCAGGACTCCTGCTCGGCGCGCCTCTGCCTTTCGCACTCATCGCCGGCGTTTCACTCTCGGGCGCCTTCGGCGGCCTGCTGCCCGAGCCGGCCATCGTCCAGAACACGGTGGCGGGCGTCTCGAAATTCTTGCTGCTGGCGATCCCGTTCTTCCTGCTCGCCGGCGAACTTTTGACTGCCGGCGGTCTCGCCGAGCGGTTGGTGCGCTTCGCTGCGGCGCTGGTCGGGCATTTCCGGGCCGGGCTGGCGCAGACGGCGCTGGTCGCGAGCGTGCTGTTCTCCGGTGCCTCAGGTTCCTCGGTTGCCAACGCCGCCTTCGGCGCCAAGGTGATGGCCCCGGCGCTGGTCGCGCGCGGCTATCCGCCAGCCAATGCGGCGGCGATCGTCGCCGGCGTCTCGATGCTCGACAACATCATCCCGCCCTCGATCGCCTTCCTGATCCTGGCGGCCGCGACCAATCTCTCGGTCGGGTCGCTGCTGGTCGGCGGCTTCGTCGCGGGTGCGGTGCTGACGATGGCGCTCGCCATCGGCATCCATCTCAGCGTGCGCAGCGTCGTCGATTCCGCCCCCCGTGCCAGCGGTGCGGAGCGGGCGCGGTCCTTCGTTGGCGCACTCCCGGCGATCGGGCTTGGCATCGTCGTCGTGGTCGGCATCCGCTTCGGGGTGGTCACGGTGACGGAAGCCTCGGCGCTCGCGGTTGCCTACGCTGTCGTCGCCTGCCTGCTGCTGCGCAGCCTGAACGGCGGCACCGCGCTGGCCTCCTTGCGCAAGGCGGCGGGGGAGGCCGCGGCGGTCGGGCTGCTGATCGGCGCTTCCGCGCCCTTCGCCTTCCTGCTCGCGGTCGACCGTGTCTCCGAGCAGATGGCCGGGTTGGTGACGGCGCTGGGCGGCGGGCCGCTCGCGGTGATGCTGCTCTCCAACCTCGTCCTGCTGGTCGCGGGCCTCTTCCTCGATATCGGCGCGGCGATCCTCCTGCTGGCGCCGCTGCTGCTGCCAGCCGCCATCGCCGCCGGCCTCGACCCGATCCAGTTCGGCGTCGTGCTGGTGGTCAACCTGATGATCCACGGGCTGACGCCGCCGCTCGGCATCCTCGTCTATGTCGTCAGCGGCATCATGCGATTGTCGCCGGCCGCGGTCTTCCGCGCGGTGCTGCCCCTGCTGGCGAGCCTTCTCGTCGCGCTCTTCATCCTCTGCCTTGCGGTGGCGGCCTGGCCGTCGCTACCTGTTGCCTTCAAGGAGTTGTTCCGATGGCTTTGACCCGCCGCGCCTTCGCTGCCGCCTCGATCGCGGCACCAGCCATCCTGTCGGGCCGCGCCTTCGCCGCAGGCCGGCCGGTCACGGTCGCCTCGCTGCTCGGCGAGGACAAGCCGGAAACCCGGATCTGGCGCCGCGTCACCGAGAAGCTGTCGCAGACTGCTCCCGGCCGCTTCGACCTGCGCGTCGTGCCCAATGCCGCGCTCGGCGGCGAGAAGGAGGTGGCCGAGGGTCTGCGGCTCGGCTCGGTCCAGGCCTCGCTGTTCACGATCTCGGCGCTGTCGTCCTGGGTGCCGGACGGGCAGATCCTCGATCTGCCGTTCCTGTTCCGGGACCGCGGGCATCTGAAGCGCGTTCTGGCCGGCCCGCTCGGCGAGGAGCTGAAGCGCAAATACGAGGCGCAGGGCTTCGTCGTGCTCGGATTCATCAATTACGGCGCCCGTCATCTCCTCGCCAAGGAGCCGCTGACCACGCCGGCCAGCGTCAAGGGCAAGCGCATCCGCGTCATCCAGAGCCCGCTGCACACCGAGCTCTGGTCCGGCTTTGGCGCCTACCCGACGCCGATCCCGATCCCGGAGACCTACAACGCGCTGAAGACTGGCGTCGTCGACTGCATGGACCTGACCAAGTCCGCCTATGTCGGCTTCAAGCTGCACGAGGTCGTGCCCTATCTGATCGAGACCGGCCATATCTGGGCCTCCGGTGTGGTGGCGGTCTCGGCCAGCTTCTGGAAGGGCCTTTCGCCTGAGGACAAGGCAGCCTTCGCGGCCGCAGCTGCGGAAGGCGCGGGCTATTTCGACGATCTCATTATCGCCGACGAGGATGCCTCGATGGCCAAGGCGAAGGCCGAGGGCGGCAAGGTCGTGCAGCCGGAGGACCGCCCCGGCTGGGAAGCCGGCGCGCGCAAGGTCTGGGCCTCCTTCGCGCCGAAGCTGGGCGGGCTCGAGAAGATCGAGGCGATCGCCAGCAGCGCCTGAGTCCGGCCGCCATCCATTCCGAATTGATGTCATAGGAAAGCCGTCCGCATGTCCGACCGTCCCGTCCTCCTCGTCACCGGCGGCAGCCGCGGCATCGGCGCCGCGATCTGCCGTTTCGCCGCCGAGCGCGGCTATGACGTCGCCGTCAATTACCAGGGCAATGCGCAGGCGGCGGCCGATGTCGTCGCGTCCTGCGGGCGGGCAGGGGCGAGGGCGGTCGCGATCCAGGGCGACATGGCGAGCCCCGCCGATATCGCCCGCGTCTTCGCGCAGGCCAAGGCGGCGCTCGGGCCGCTGACCGCGGTGGTCAACAATGCCGCCATCACCGGCAAGAGCAGCCCGCTCGCCAAATCGGACCCGCAGGTCATCCGCGCCTGCATCGATCTCAACGTCACCGGCGCGATCCTGGTGGCGCGCGAGGCAGCCCAGACCCTGCTCGCCAATGAGGGCGCGAAGAACCGCGCCATCGTCAACATCTCCTCGATCGCCGCCGGGCTCGGCTCGCCCAACGAATACGTCTGGTACGCGGCCTCGAAGGCCGCGGTCGATTCCATGACCATTGGCCTCGCGATCGAGCTCGCGCCCGCCGGCATCCGCGTCAACGCGGTCGCGCCGGGCATGACGCAGACCGATATCCACGCGCTCTCGACCGGCGATGCCGGCCGCGTCGACCGGATCGCGCCGACGATCCCGCTGAAGCGCGTCGCCGAACCGGAGGAGATCGCCGAAGCCGTGCTGTTCGCGCTCTCCGAGGCCGCGTCCTACATGGTCGGCTCGATCATCCGGGTCGGTGGTGGGCGATAGCCCGCTCCGGGGCTCAAACGACAGAATCGGCTGCGAGAACAGCCGCGGACGGCTGGAGCCGCGGCCCGGGCGTGCTAAATCGGCTGCCGCCCTGTTCAACCGGAAGCCGCCATGCGCGTCCTGCTCGTCCTGATCGCCTTCGGCATGGTCGCAGTGCCGGCCCTGCTGGCGCTGGCGCGCAGCGACCTGCTGCGCGGCAAGCGCATCGTCAACGCGTTGATCGTCTTCCTGGCGCCGGCCTTCGCGCTCGGCCTGATCCACGGCGTGCCGGAGCTCGACGGCAGGGCGCTGCAATACCCGGTCGCCTGGACGACGCTGCGGCTCGTCCTGACCGGGCTCGCCCTGATCCTGCCCTGGTGCCTCTATGTCTGGCTCAACGGCCGGCGCTGACTTTCCGACGGATTTTTCGACATGACCGAACCCACGCAGAACCCGCCGATCGACCACGCCTTCACCGGCGACCGCAAGGGCCCGGCCCACGACCCGACCTATGCCGGCGCGCTCTCCTTCATGCGCCGCCGCTACAGCAAGGACGTCACTGGCTGCGATGCCGTGGTCTGGGGCGTGCCCTTCGACCTTGCCGTCTCGAACCGGCCTGGCACCCGCTTCGGGCCGCAGGCGATGCGCCGCGTCAGCGCGATCTTCGATGGCGATGCGCAATACCCCTCGCGCATCGACCCGTTCGAGACGCTCGCAGTGGTCGACTATGGCGATTGCCTCTTGCCGCGCAGCGACTTGCAGGGCTGCGCCCGGGCGATCGAGAGCGAGGCGGCTGCGATCATCGCCAGCGGCGCCCAGCTCGTCACCCTCGGCGGCGACCATTTCATCACGCTGCCGCTGCTGCGTGCGCATGTCGCCCGCCATGGCAAGCTCGCCATCGTCCAGTTCGACGCGCATCAGGACACCTGGGATGACGGCGTCGGCGCGATCAGCCACGGCACCTTCGTGCTCGAGGCGGTGCGCGAGGGACTGATCGACACCGAGCGCTCGATCCAGGTCGGCATCCGCACCGTCGCGCCGCGCGATTGCGGGATCATGGTGATCGATGCCTATCAGGCCCATGCGCTCGGCGTCGATGGCATCGCGGCGCGGATCAAGGAGCGTGTCGGGCAGGGACCGGCCTATCTCACCTTCGACATCGACGCGCTCGATCCCGCCTTCGCGCCGGGTACCGGAACCCCGGTTTCCGGCGGCTTCTCCTCGGCCGAGGCGCTGCGGATGGTCTGGGCGATCCGCGAGCTCGATTTCCGCGGCATTGACATCGTCGAGGTCTCGCCGCCTTACGATCATGCCGACGCGACCGCGATCGCCGGTGCGGCAGTGGCGCAGCATTATCTGCAGGCGCTGGCGCTGAAGAAGGCGGGTTGAATCGCGATGGCAGCTTCGGCTGCCAGGTGATTCTGAACGCTGCGGCATCCACCGCCGTCATGCTCGCCCTTGTGGCGAGCATCCACGTTTTGGACACCGCGCTCCATCCGCGAAGCAAACACGTGGATGGTCGGGACAAGCCCGACCATGACGCAGAGGGCGTGCCGACGATTAGGTACAGCTCATTGACAGCCGCCCCTGCCCGGAACATATACGCCCCATGACCGTGAACCCGACCCGACGTCGCACCGAACAGGCCGCCCCGGCGCGCCCGCGATGACGCTCGGCTTCTAGTCCGAACGCCCGCGACCGCGCCTGGAGCGCGGTTTTTTTATGCCCGTCGCAAAAGTGAAGTCCGGTTTTGCGACAAGGGCGAATTCCAAAGCCAGCCAACCAGTTCCGCCCGCTTCCACCAGACGCCTTGCGAGGGTCCGATGAGCCAGAACCTGAAATCCATCTTCATCGACGGCGAAGCCGGCACCACTGGGCTCGGTATCCGCGAGCGTCTCGCCGATGTGCCGGAGGTCGTGGTCAAGAGCATCGATCCCGACAAGCGCAAGGATCCTGCCGCCCGCAAGGACATGATGGCCCGCGTCGATCTCGTCGTGCTCTGTCTGCCTGACGATGCCGCCAAGGAATCCGTGGCGCTCGCGGACGAACTCGGCAGCAACGCGCCCAAGATCGTCGATGCCTCGACCGCGCATCGCGTCGCGCCGGACTGGACCTATGGCTTCGCCGAGCTCGAGCGGGGCTTCGCCCAGAAGGTCGCCAACGCCAACCGCGTCGCCAATCCCGGCTGCTATCC
Source organism: Allobosea sp. NPDC055332 (assembly GCF_053645455.1). NCBI lineage: Bacteria > Pseudomonadati > Pseudomonadota > Alphaproteobacteria > Hyphomicrobiales > Alloboseaceae > Allobosea > Allobosea sp. NPDC055332. The sequence goes on from NZ_JBSHMO010000003.1 coordinate 22,875, forward strand.
GACCGGCGGCATCGCGCTGCTGCGCCCGCTCGTCGATGCCGGGCTGCTGCCGGCGGACTATCCCATCACCGTTAATGCGGTCTCCGGCTATTCCGGCGGCGGCAAGAGCATGATCGAGGCCTATGAGGCCGGCACCGCGCCCGATTTCGAGCTCTATGGTCTCGGCCTCAAGCACAAGCATTTGCCCGAGCTGCAGGTCTATTCGCGGCTGGAGCGGCGGCCGATCTTCGTGCCCTCGGTCGGTAATTTCCGGCAGGGCATGCTGGTCTCGATTCCGCTGCACCTCGACACGCTGCCCGGTAAGCCCAAGCCCGCCGATCTCGAAACGGCGCTGGCCGAGCGCTATGCCGGCTCGACCTTTGTCAGCGTCCTGCCGGCGGAGGCTGGCGGCAAGCTTGAGCCGGAGGCGCTGAACGATACCAACAAGCTCGAGCTGCGCGTCTACGGCAACGCCGATCTTGGCCAGGCCGTGCTCGTCGCCCGGCTCGACAATCTCGGCAAGGGCGCGTCCGGCGCCGCCGTCCAGAACATCCGGCTGATGCTCGGCCTGCCGGAATGTTGACAGCCGTTCACATCCTGCCTCCTCAGCCGCATCGACGCCCGTAGGCGGCAATGAAACAGCGGCTGCACCCCCCAAATGGGGGATGCAGCCGGCTGTGCTCGCGCTCATAGCTGAGTTCAGCGGCTAGAGCGGGGGCGATTCGATGCCGGGATTCGATACGTTGGGCGTGCGTCTGGCGCGCAGCCGGCGCAGATTGGAACGCGAGCGTGCAGCTGCCGCCGTGACCGAGCGATCGGCGGAGCAGGGGCTGGGGGGCTCCGACCAAGGCGAGCTGGGAAGCCAGCTCGCAATACCCGGCATGCGGACAACCATGTCGGCGCAGGTGATCGCGTTTCCGAGCCCGAACGGGCGTATCCGAGACTGAGGCAGCCTTGTCAGGTCAAGGCGGTCGGCGCTGCCGGGGTTGAGGTCGAACGATCCCCGGCAGCGCATTTTGAATCAGGCGGCGTAAGGCTTGAAGAGCTGCTTTTGCGTCCCCAGGCCCTCGATGCCGAGCGCCACGGTCTCGCCACCCTTGAGGAAGCGCGGCGGCTTGAAGCCGAGGCCGACACCGGGCGGCGTGCCGGTGGTGATGACATCACCCGGATCCAGCCGCATGAACTGGCTGATATAGTGGACGAGATAGGCGGCGCCGAAGATCATCGTCTTGGTCGAGCCGTTCTGGACGCGCTCGCCATCGACCTCGAGCCACATCGCCAGGTTCTGCACGTCGGCGATCTCGTCCGGCGTCACCAGCCAGGGGCCGAGCGGGCCGAAGGTCGGGCAGCCCTTGCCCTTGGCCCATTGCCCGCCGCGCTCGGTCTGGAATTCGCGCTCGGAGACGTCGTTGCAGACGCAGAAGCCGGCGATCGCCGCCATTGCGTCCTTCTCGGCGATATAGGAGCCGCCATCGCCGATCACGATGGCGAGCTCGACCTCCCAGTCGGTCTTCTTCGAGTTCTTCGGGATGATCACGTCGTCATTGGGGCCGACGATGCAGTTCGGCGCCTTGTTGAACAGGATCGGCTCGGCCGGGATCGCGGCGCCGGTCTCGGCGGCATGGTCGGCGAAGTTGAGCCCGACGGCGATGAAGTTGCGGACGTCGCCGACACAGGCGCCGATCCGCGCCGAACCATCGACCAGCGGCAGTGATTCGGGAGAGAGCGCCTTCAGCTTGGCGAGCGAGGCCGACTTCAAGGCGGCCCCGGCGATGTCGGAGACATGGGCCGAAAGATCGCGGAGCTTGCCGGCGGCGTCGACGAGGCCGGGCTTCTCCTGGCCGAATGCGCCGTAACGAACCAATTTCACGTCGTTTCCCCCTTTTCAATCGTTTCAAACAGGTGCGTGAACAAGGACCTGAGGTCGCGGCGATCCTGTGCGGAGTGCCGTTCTGATGCAAGCCCGCCAGGACGCATGCCATGCCTGCGGGCATGCCGGGAGTTGTGGCGCTTGTGCAACGGTCCCCGCTAAACAGCGTTGTCGGCTCGAGCCGGTGGAAAAGCCTATGTTGCGACGCACAATGGCAAAATCCACGATAGTTCGCATGTAAACCATCTTTTCCGCGCCAGCTTCCGGGCAAGACGCGCGAAACGCGCCGTTTTTGCGCGTTTTTGGCGATGCTGCTGCCGGCAACTCGCCTAGCAGGGCGATTTGAAGGCGATCTGGGCGGGATTGCGGCGGAAACAAGCTGGCGGCATGGTGTTGGCAGATTCCCGCGGCACGCTTCGCCGCAACCGCCACAACAAGAACCTCAGCCTGGGGAAGACGCCGCGATGAAGAGCCTCCTGAAATTCACCGCCGCCGCCACCGTCTCGCTTTCGGCGCTGCTCGCGGCTGGCGCAGCTTCGGCGAGCTCGTTCGCGATCCGCTCCGGTCAGAGCGCCGAAGGTCTCGGCATGGCGTATGCGGGCGCCGCCTCGGGCGGCATCGGCATGGGCTCGATGGCCTGGAACCCGGCGACGATCACGATGTTCCCCGGCCGCAACAGCCAGTGGAACTTCACCTATATCAACGCGAATGCGAGCTATGATCCGACCTCGGTGACCCGGCTCGGTGCGCCCAACGGTCCGGCCAGCCCGGTGCAGAACGGCACCGGCAATATCGGCGGCGACGGCGCCTTCATCCCGGCCTCCTACTCGGCCTGGCAGCTCACCGACCGCTTCTGGATCGGCCTGACCACCGGCGCGCCCTACGGGCTGCGTTCGAAGCCGGAGAACCAGGTGCATGCCGCGCAGGTCTATGGCCGTTCCGCCAAGGTCGCGACGGTCAACGTCTCGCCGACCATCGGTTATCAGGTCAATGACTGGATCTCGGTTGGTGCGGCCGTGCAGGTCCAGTGGCTGAACGCTGCTCTGAAGACCGCATCCGGCGTCGCTCCGACCGCTGCGCCGGTGATCATCGAGGGCGACACGATCGACCTCGGCTATCGCTTCGGTGTCAACCTGACCCCGTGGAAGGGCACCAATATCGGCATCGCCTATCGCTCGGCGGTGCGGCAGACGCTGGACGGCACCTTCCGCACGCCGCTCGGCGTCGTCCCGGTCAAGGCCAATCTCAACCTGCCCGACTCGGTCGTGTTCGGTGTCTCGCAGGAGATCAACGAGCAGTGGCAGGTCCACGCCGGTGTCGAATGGACGAACTGGAGCCGCTTCCGCAATATCCCGATCGTCAGCAAGCTCAGCGGCCAGCCGGTCACCAGCCTGAACTTCCAGTATGACGACGCCTGGTTCTTCTCGGCCGGCGCCGAGTACAAGTACAATCGCGACCTGACCCTGCGTGCCGGTGTCGGCTACGAGCTTTCCGCGGTCAACGATCACAACCGGACGATCTTCATCTCCGACAATGATCGGCTCTGGCTCTCGGCCGGTGGCAGCTATCAGCTCACGGACAAGCTGAAGCTTGACCTCGGCTACACCTACATCCACGTGAAGAAGGCCTCGGTGGACTATACCGGTGCCCATCCGCAGCAGCAGGCGGTGTTCTACACGGCCGAGGCCAAGCCCTATATCCACATCGTCTCGGCCGGCCTGACCTATCGCTGGGACAATCCGACGGAGACGATCCCGGTTCGCCCGGTCGTTCGCAAAAACTGATCGACGCTTCGGCGATGACGAAAGAGCCGGCCTTCGGGCCGGCTCTTTTATTTGAGGTGAATGGATCGTCTCGCCGGTGCCTGGGCAAACGGCCCGGTCGCCGAATGCCGGGAACGCGGACCGGCCCGCGGCCGGCGCCTACCAACTAAGCCTTGATCTTCACATAGCTGCCCGGCGCATCCTCGAGCGCGGGCAGGGGGCCTTCACCGGGAATGCGCGGCTTGACCCGCTTGGGCGCCTGCTTCTCCAGCCAGGCGAGCCAATGCGGCCACCAGGAGCCCGGATGCTCTTCGGTTTTCCTGACCCAATCATCGAAAGCGCCTTCCGGCTTCGGGCCGGTCCAGTACTGGTACTTGACCTTGTTCGGTGGGTTGACGACGCCGGCGATATGGCCGGAGCCGGCCATGACGTAGTCGACCGGGCCGCCGAAGGTCTGTGAGCCCAGGAACACCGATTTCGCCGGGGCGATGTGGTCCTCGCGCGTCGCGAGATTGTAGACCGGGATCGTCACCTTCCTGAGGTCGAGCAGCTTGCCGCCAACGCGCATCTCGCCCTTGCTCAGCTTGTTCTCGAGATAGCAGTTGCGCAGGTAGAAGGAGTGGTTCGCCGCCGGCATCCGGGTCGAGTCCGAATTCCAGTAGAGCAGGTCGAACGGCGTCGGCGCCTTGCCCTTCAGGTAGTTGTTGACGGCATAGGACCAGATCAGGTCGTTCGGCCTGAGCATGTTGAAGGCGCCGGACATGCGGGCGCCGTCGAGATAGCCGCGCTCGGCCATCTGCTCCTCGACGGAACGGATCTGCTCCTCGTCGACGAAGACCGAGAGCTCGCCGGCATGGCTGAAATCGACCTGCGTGGTGAAGAAGGTCGCGCTGGCGATGCGCTTGTCCTTCACCGCCGCCATATAGGCCAGCGTCACGCCGAGCAGCGTGCCGCCGACGCAGTAGCCGATTGAGGACACCTGCTTCTCGCCCGTCACCTCTTCGATCGCCTCGAGCGCGGCGAAGATGCCCTCGCGCATATAGCTCTCGAAGTCCTTGAGCGCGTGCCGGTGGTCCGGGTTGACCCAGGAGATGCAGAAGACCGTCAGCCCCTGCGCGACGCACCAGCGGATGAAGCTCTTCTCGGCGTTGAGGTCGAGAATATAGAACTTGTTGATCCAGGGCGGCACGATCAGCAGCGGCCGCTTCAGCACCGTCTCGGTCGTCGGCGCGTACTGGATCAGCTCGATGATGTCGTTGCGGTAGATGACCTTGCCGGGCGTCGTCGCGATGTTAACGCCGATCTGGAAGGCGCCGGCGTCTGACTGCCGGATCTTGAGCTCGCCGCCGCCGGCCTCGACATCCTCGGCCAGCATCTTCATGCCGCGCACCAGATTCTCGCCGTTCTGCGCCATGGTCTCGCGCAGCAGCTCGGGATTGGTCGCGACGAAATTGGACGGGGAGAGAGCTCCTGCGATCTGCTTCACATAGAAGCGGGCCTTGTCGCGGGTATGCGGGTCGAGCTCGTCGGCCTGCTCGACCATGTTCTCGGCCCAGCGCGTGGTCAGCAGATAGGCCTGCTTGACGAAGTCGAAGACCGGGTGGGTGTTCCATTCGGGATCGGCGAAGCGGGCGTCGCGCTTCTCCGGTGCGATCACCGGCTCGACCTGCTCGCCACCGAGGCGCTTCAGCGTCGCGCTCCACAAGCTGAGGAAGTCGCTGGTGAGCGCGCCTTGGGCCTCGATGATCTTCTGCGGGTCGTTGACCCAGCGCTCGGCGACACGGCCGAGCACCTTGACCATCTCGCTCGCCTCGTCGGCCTGGCCGGTCTTGGCTTCGCCCCGCTCGATCGGCTTCAGATAGGCGGCCGTCACCTTGCCGGCCTGCTCGACCAGCTTGCCCATGTTCTGCGCCATCGCCTCGAAGTCGGGCACCGCCGGCAGCTCCGCGAACGGCGTCTCGGCGGGCTTTTGCCCGGCTTTGCCCTTCTCGTCAGCAGGCGGACACATGATGACGCTCCCCTCGGTAGCCTTACGCAGGAGTTGCACTCCCTATTTTGGACCCATTAAGGACCTAACCGGTATGAGTGACAAAGAAATTTTGCGGAAGCAGGGCGATGGCTGACAGGCGGACACAAACCTCGCTCAAGGCGGCCGGGCTTGCCGTACTCGCCGGAGCGCTGCTCGGTGGCTGCGAAGCCGCGCGCGGCGTGGCTGAACTGACCGATTTTGCGACCAAACCCAGCGACCCCAAGTCGTTCGTGACCGAAACCCGGCCTCAGGATCCGAAGTACATTCCGATCGGCACCACCGTCTCGCGCGAGGCCAAGCGCAAGACCGTCGACGAGTTCAAGAAGCTCGAGGCGGAGCTCGACGCCAAGCGAATCTCCAATGAGGCGGCGGGCACGCAGGCGCAGGATCTCGGCAAGGTCCTGCCGCCGCCGGTCGCGCCGACGCTGCCCAAGGAGTGACGGAGCAGGCGCGGCGGAGCGCAGATCGCTTGCCTGAGGCTTCCCCGGCCGTTCCAATGACGGCTCCGCAGCGGAGCGCCAGCGATGATCCTGATCGGCCAGTATGATTCGCCTTTCGTGCGGCGCGTCGGCATCGCGCTGACGCTCTACGAGTTGCCTTTCGAGCACCGGCCCTGGTCGGTCTTCGGCGACGGCGACAGGATCGCGCCCCTCAATCCCCTGGTTCGCGTGCCGACGCTCGAGCTCGACGATGGGCTCGTGCTGGTCGAGAGCCATGCCATGCTCGACTATCTCGACAGTCTTGTTCCTTCCGAAAGCGCCCTGTTCCCGCGCCGGGAGCCGGCACGCCATCGGGCCTTGCGCGTCGCCGCGCTGGCGACGGGGCTGGCCGAGAAGGCAGTGAGTCTGTTCTACGAATTGCGGCTGCACGACCAAGTCTCTGAGATCTGGGCCGGGCGCTGCCGCAGCCAGATCACAGGCGTCCTCGCCGCCCTGGAGCGGGAGAGGGCCGAGCGCAGCGGCGACTGGTGGTTCGGTGACCGCATCGGCCATGCCGACATCGCGCTCGCTTGCGCGCTGCGGTTCGCCGGCGATGCGCATCCCGATCTCGTCGTTCTAAGCGACTATCCGGCCCTGCAGGCACATTCGGCCCGCTGCGAGGCACTGGATGCGTTCCAGGCGATCAGCCAGCCCTTCATTCCGCCGGCCTGAGGCGTTGCTCCAAGGTGGCATGCGGCGGCTTTCGTTGAATCTTGCGTTTTTTGAACTGTCGGGACGAAAGCTGCGGTGGTAAGGCATCGCAACGCAAGAATGTGATTTGTTGCGCTCCGGCGCAGCGATCCGCAAGGACCTGTTCTCGAAATGACCGATTTCCACCGCATCAAACGCCTGCCGCCCTACGTTTTCGAACAGGTCAACAAGATCAAGGCCGCCGAGCGCGCCAAGGGCGTCGACATCATCGATCTCGGCATGGGCAATCCCGATCTGCCGGCGCCGAAGCACGTCATCGAAAAGCTGGTCGAGACCGCCGGCAAGCCGCGCACCGATCGCTATTCCGCCTCGAAGGGCATCGCCGGTTTGCGCCGCGCCCAGGCGCATTATTATCAGCGCCGCTTCGGCGTGACGCTCAATCCCGACACCCAGGTCGTCGCCACCCTCGGCTCGAAGGAAGGCTTCGCCAATATGGCGCAGGCCATCACCGGCCCGGGCGACGTCGTGCTCGTGCCCAATCCGAGCTATCCGATCCACGCCTTCGGCTTCCTGATGGCAGGCGGCGTGATCCGCTCGGTTCCGGCTGAGCCGACCCCGGCCTTCTTCCCGGCGGTGGAGCGGGCCATGGCGCATTCGGTGCCGAAGCCGATCGCGCTCGTCACCTGCTATCCGGCGAACCCGACCGCCTATACCGCCTCGCTCGATTTCTATCGCGATCTCGTCGCCTTCGCGAAGCGGCACGAATTGATCCTGCTTTCCGATCTCGCCTATGCCGAGGTCTATTTCGACGAGAACGACCCGCCGCCCTCGATGCTGCAGGTGCAAGGCGCGATCGACGTCGCCGTCGAGTTCACCTCGATGTCGAAGACCTTCTCCATGGCCGGCTGGCGCATGGGCTTCGCCGTCGGCAATGAGCGGCTGCTGGCGGCGCTGGCGCGGGTGAAGTCCTATCTCGACTATGGCGCCTACACGCCGATCCAGGTCGCGGCGGCGGCGGCGCTGAACGGCCCGGACGACTGCATCCGCGAGATGCGCGAGATCTATCGCAAGCGCCGCGATGCGCTGGTCGAGAGCTTCGGTAAGGCCGGCTGGGAGTTTCCGGCGCCGCAGGCCTCGATGTTCGCCTGGGTGCCGATCCCGGAGAAGTTCCGCCATCTCGGCTCGCTGGAGTTCTCCAAGCTGCTGATCGAGAAGGCCGAGGTCGCAGTCGCGCCGGGTATCGGCTTTGGCGAGCATGGCGACGACTATGTCCGCATCGCCATCGTCGAGAACGAGCAGCGCATCCGCCAGGCGGCACGCAATATCGGCCGCTTCCTGAAGACCGCCGACCAGACCCTGCACAACGTCATCCAGATGCCGAAGGCGGGGTAGGGCGCAGGCCCGCTCGATAACCATCACGCTGTTCCAGCCCGTCATGCTCGCCCTTGTGGCGAGCATCCACGTCTTGAACGCCGCTCTCGATCAGTAAAGCGAAGACGTGGATGGTCGAGACAAGCCCGACCATGACGGGGAGGGCGCGCTTAAGGGCGTGGGTAGCCATTCCGGAAAAGACGGGTGGCGGTGTTGCGCGCCGGCACTGGACCGGACCATCGAAACATGGGAACCCAAGCGCCCGGGCGGATAGCAGGGACGAAGAGCGCACCATGATCTCGAAAGGTCGGTTGATCGGGATCGTTTTCGGCCTGTTCGCGCTGGTCTGCCTGTTCGCGACCTATGATTTCTCGCGCGGCCGCACGACCGATACCGACTCGGCGCTGATCGCCGAGGTGCTGACCGCCTCGCGCGCCAAGGAATGCGGCCGCGACGCCACCGAGATCGTGGCGAAGTATTTCCCGGCCGGCATGGGACGGGCCGAGGCCGAACAGCTGCTGGCGCAGACCGTGATCAAGGCGCCAAAACCCTGGTTCTGGAAGCCGGTCGACGAGAACTCCACCCAGGCGGATGGCGACAGCGTCGAGGCGCTGCGCACCATCAAGATCACGGCCTTCGGCAACCAGCTCCTGCGCATCTATCTCGGTTTCGAGGGTGGCAAGGTCCACAAGCTCGCCGCCGAGGTCGTCTGCCGCTTCGAGTGAAGGCGGCGAGCCTCGTCACTTCTCGATGACGCAGAAGCGGTTTCCGTCCGGATCTTCCAGCACGATGTAGTCGGCGCCCTCGGGATAACGCCAGTCGGCGCGCTTCGCGCCGATGCGCAGCAGGCGCTCGACCTCGGCTTCGCGATCGCTGGCATAGAGGTCGAGATGGTGGCGCTGATGATCCGGCGCCTCAGAAGAGACCTGCGTGATCGCGAGCTGCACGCCGGGGCCTGCGCACGGCACCAGGATCGCCCAGTCGGGTGAGGGCGGTCGCAGCGGCTCATAGGCGAGTGCCTCCGTCCAGAAGGCGATGGCGCGCGGCACGTCGCGCACGCCCCAGACGATCGAGCCGACCTTCAGCATCGCGATACCTCTTCGTTGCCTACTCAATCCGGCATTTCCGAAGGGGTTCCCTCCACCCCTTCGCCGTTGACTCCCCGCGCGCCTCATGCGACCCCGCCGCTCATGACCATGCACGCTGCTCCCTCCGAGATCAGGCCCCTGCGCGTCGGCATTGCCGGCCTGGGAACAGTCGGCGCGGCGGTCGCCGGCATTCTGAAGCGCCAGGAGAACGCGCTCGCCGCCCGCTGCGGCCGGCCGATCCGGGTGACGGCGGTCTCGGCTCGCGACCGCAATCGCGATCGGGGCATCGATCTCTCGGGCTTCACCTGGTTCGACGATCCCGTCGCGCTCGCCGCTTCGCCTGAGATCGACTGTCTGATCGAATTGATCGGCGGCTCTGACGGGCCGGCCAAAAAGGCGGTCGAGACCGCGCTCTCCGCCGGCAAGCATGTCGTCACCGCCAACAAGGCGCTGCTTGCCGCCCATGGCGTCGCGCTCGCCGAGCTCGCCGAGAGCAACGGAGCAGCGCTCGCTTTCGAGGCCTCCTCGGCCGGCGGCATCCCGGTGGTGAAGACGCTGCGCGAGGCGCTCTCGGGCAACAACGTCACCCGGCTCTACGGCATCCTCAACGGCACCTGCAATTACATCCTCTCGCGCATGGAGCTGGAAGGCCTGACCTTCGAGGCTTGCCTGAAGGACGCCCAGCGCCTCGGCTATGCCGAAGCGGACCCGACCTTCGATGTCGAGGGCTTCGATACCGCGCACAAGCTCGCCATCCTGACCAGCCTCGCCTTCGGTACGAAGATCGACGCCGAAGCGATTCATGTCGAAGGTATTTCCTCGATCACGCCCCTCGATCTGAAGATGGCCGACGAACTCGGCTACCGGATCAAGCTGCTCGGCGTCGCCGAGCGCACCAAGACCGGCATCGAGCAGCGCGTGCACCCGACCATGGTGCCGAAATCGTCGGCGATCGCGCAGGTGATGGGCGTCACCAACGCCGTCACCATCGACGCCGATGCCGTCCGCGAGATCACCCTGGTCGGTCCTGGTGCTGGCGGCGGCCCGACTGCCTCGGCCGTGATCGCCGACATCGCCGACGTTGCCCGCGGCACCGCCGGCCAGCCCTTCGGCATGCCGGTGGCGCGGCTGGAGCAGCCGACCCGTGCGCCGATGCAGCGCCATGAAGGCGGCTACTATATCCGCCTCGCCGTTGCCGACCGTCCCGGCGCTGCGGCCGCGATCGCGACCCGCATGGCGGAAGCCGACATCTCGCTCGAGAGCATCGTCCAGCGCCGTTCCGAGATCGCCGCCCAGCGCGATCCCGGCGGACGCTCGGGCGCGCCGGTCCCGGTCGTGCTGATCACCTACGCCACCAGCGAGCACGCGATCCGTGACGCGCTGGAGAAGGTCAGCGCCGACGGTCACATCGCCGAGGCGCCGCAAGTCATCCGCATCGAGCGGGAATGAGCATGGAAGGCGCGGTCGTCCACGGCTTCGCCATATCCTCGCCAATCCGTTCGCTATTCACCTCGGCCATCCGCTAAACGCGCTAGGGAGTCCCCATGTCCGAAGACCTTCGCATTTCGCCCGATCAGATCATCGAGCGCTTCCTCTCGATGGAACTGGTGCGCGTCACCGAACGCGCCGCCGTCTCCGCCGCGCGCTGGCGCGGCCACGGCAATGAGAAGGCGGCCGACCAGGCGGCGGTCGATGCGATGCGGCGCGAGCTCAACCGCCTGCCGATCAACGGTGAGATCGTCATCGGCGAGGGCGAGCGCGACGAGGCGCCGATGCTCTATATCGGCGAGAAGGTCGGCCTCGGCACTGGCCCGAAGGTCCACATCGCCGTTGATCCGCTCGAAGGCACGACGCTCTGCGCCAAGGACATGCCCGGCTCGATCGCGGTGATGGCGATGGCCGGCGCCGGCCAATTGCTCTACGCCCCCGACGTCTACATGGATAAGATCGCGATCGGCCCCGGCTATCCGCAGGGGATCGTCGATCTCGACGCCAGCCCGGCTGACAACGTCAACGCGCTCGCCCGCGCCAAGGGCGTCAAGCCGCATGAGATCTCGACGCTGATCATGGATCGGCCGCGCCACGCCAAGCTGATCGAGGAGGTCCGCAAGACCGGCGCCTCGATCCGCCTGATCACCGATGGCGACGTCGCCGGCGTGATCTTCTGCACCGAGCCGGAGAAGACCGGCATCGACCTCTATCTCGGCATCGGCGGCGCGCCCGAAGGCGTGCTCGCCGCGGCGGCGCTGCGCTGCGTCGGCGGCCAGATGCAGGGCCGCCTCATCCTCGACACCGAGGAGAAGCGCCAGCGCGCCGCGACCATGGGCGTCAAGGATCCGAACCACAAATACGACATGGCCGAGATGGCCTCGGGCGACGTCATCGTCTGCGCCACCGGCGTCACCGATGGCGGCATGCTTTCGGGCGTGCGCTTCGGGCCCGAGGTGATCGAGACCGAGACGATCGTCTACCGCTCGATCACCGGCACGGTCCGCCGCATCTATGGCGAGCACCGCGAGCTCTCGAAGTTCAAGCTCGACTGAGCCTACAGCTTGTCGTGACAGGCAGGCCCGTTCCGCGCAGAGGCGGAGCGGGCCTTCTTCTTTGCTGGCTTGCTCAGTCCTGCAACCTGCCGCCGGCGAGGGTGTGCTCGACGCAGGCGTTGATATGCGTCGCCAGGACCTCGGTCGCGCGCGCAATGTCGCGCCGCATCGCGCAGTCGAGCAGGATCTGGTGCTCCTGCGCCGCCACTTCGCCGCGGAAGATCACGGCGACCATCTGGTAGCGCAGATAGCGGTCGTAGACCGAGGCATGCGTCTCCATCAGCACCTGCGAGCCGCAGGCCGAGATCAGCGCGTGATGGAACTCCCAGTCATAGCGCTTCCACAGCTCGGGATCGGCCCGGTCACTGTCGAGCATGCGCTTTTCCATCAGCGCCAGCTTGTGGTGGGCAGCGACGACGCGGCCCTCCCATTCCATGTCGCCGGCGGTGAAGGACTGGGCGAGGGCATGCCCCTCCAGCAGGAGACGCAGCGCCGCGATCTCGCTCAGATTGCTGGCGGAGACCGGCGCGACCATGAAGCCTTTCTGCCCCTCCGCCTCGACGAGGCCCTCCGATGAGAGCCGGTTCAGGATCTCGCGCAGCGTGCTGACGCTGGTGCCGTAGGTCTCGCGCAGGTCATCGAGCTTGAGCCGCTGCGCCGGTGCGAGGCGCCCGAAGACGATGTCCGCCCGGATGCGGCGATAGGCGAGCTCTCCGATCGATGCGGTCGGCGGCGCGTAATTCAACATGCGTGGGTCCGTCCGGAACAGCGGCTGGCGACATCAGCTTAGCGGTGGAGCAGGGGAGGTACAATCGCTATGGTGAAATCAAAATCATCATAGGAAATTCAAAATACCAGTTGATTGATGATTTTCCATTGGGCATGGTTTGCTACGAAGCGGGGCCAACCCGCACGGGGAGGAACGGCATGAAACAGGGTATCGACAGGCGCGCTCTGCTGGCCGCCGGTGGCACACTCGCGCTGACGGGTGGTGCGGCCTTGGCGCAGGCCAAGCCCAACCTGCGCTTCTCGGCGGTGTTCTCGGAGCAGGACATCCGGGCCGAGATGATGAAGCGCTTCGGCGAGGCCATCAAAGACGACTTCACGCTGCAGCCCTATTACGGCGGCAACCTGTTCAAGCAGGGCACCGAGCTCGTCGCCATGCAGCGCAACAACCTCGAAATGGGGAATATCGCGCCGCAGGACGTCTCTAACCAGATCCCGGCCTGGTCGATCGTCACCTCGGCCTATCTCTTCCGCGACGCCGACCATCTCAAGAAGGTCTTCGCCAGCCCGGTCGGCGCCGAACTCAAGAAGATGGCCGAGGACAAGCTCAACATCAAAATCCTCGGGCCGACCTATTTCGGCGCCCGCCAGGTCGGCCTCAAGCCGAAGAAGAAGGTCAGCACCCCGGCCGATCTCGCCGGTGTCAAATTGCGCATGCCGGGCGGCGACGCCTGGCAGTTCCTCGGCCAGTCGCTCGGCGCCAATCCGACGCCAATGGCCTATGCCGAGGTCTATACCGGCCTGCAAAGCGGCGCGATCGACGGCCAGGACAACCCGCTGCCCAACGTCCAGAACATGAAGTTCTACGAGGTCTCCTCGCAGATCGTGCTGACCTCGCATCTCGTCGGCTTCGACCTGCTCTGCGTCACCAAGCGCATCTGGGACGGGATGGATGCCAAGAAGCAGGCCGCCTTCCAGGCTGCGGCCGACGCTGCGATCGACTGGAGCACAAAGGAGCATCTCGCCAAGGAGGCCGAGCTGGTCGACTTCTTCAAGAAGCAGGGGCTCGAAGTCTATACGCCCGACCTCAAGGCTTTCCGTGATTTCGCCCAGAAGAAGTACCTGGAATCCGAGCTGGCCAAGGGCTGGGTGCCCGGCATGCTCGACAAGATCAACGCGCTCTAAGGCGCAAACGAGGTCTAGCGCTGGCCCTTCGGGGCTGGCGTGGCCCGCCGATGGAGGGGCCGGCGGGCCGAATTTCACCGGAGGGGCAATGCCGAACTCGCTGAAAGCTCTCGGCGCCTTCATGGCGCGCCGGGCCGAGAACCTGCTCGCGCTGATGCTTGGCGCGATGTTCCTGGTCTTCCTGGTGCAGATCGTCTTCCGCTATCTGCTCAACTTCCCGATCGGCTGGACGCACGAGATCAGTGTCATCCTCTGGCTCTGGCTGGTGCTGTTCGGGGCGGGCTTCGTGCTGCGCGAGAACGAGGAGATCCGCTTCGACATCATCTATGGCGCGGTCGGGCCGGGGCCACGGCGCGTGATGGCGCTGATCACGGCGATTGCGCTCGTCGTCCTCTACGTGATCTCGCTGCCCGCGATGGTCGACTACGTCAGCTTCATGAAGGTCGAGCGCACCGCCTATCTCAAGCTGCCCTTCAACTGGGTCTACGCGATCTACATCGCCTTCGCGGTCGGCGCGATCATCCGCTATCTCTGGCTCGGCTTCCGGGCACTGCGCGGCAAGGCGCCGGAGGCCTTCGATCCGACCAAGGCGAGCTCTGGCGTATGAGCACGCCGTTCTCCCTCGCCATCCTCGCGATCGTCACGCTCTCGCTGCTCGGCCTGCCGATCGGCCATGCGATGATTGCCGGCTCGATCCTCTATCTGCTCGTCGCCGGGCAGGATCTCTCGATCGCTGCCGAGCAGCTGCTCAACGGCATGTACACCAACTACGTCATCCTCGCCGTGCCGCTCTTCATCCTGGCGGCGGAGCTGATGAACATCGGCTCGATGACCGAGCGCCTGCTGCGCTTCTGCGATGCGCTGGTCGGCCGCTTCAGGGGCGGGCTCGCCCATGTCAACATCGTCCAGAGCGTGATCTTCGCCGGCATGTCCGGCTCGGCCATCGCCGACGCCGCCGGCACTGGCCGGATGATGCAGGCGATGATGACCAAGGACGGCAAGTACCCGCCGGCCTTCGCCGCGGCGCTGACTGCCGTCTCCTCGGTGATCGGGCCGATCATCCCGCCCTCGATCCCGATGGTGATCTACGCGCTGGTTTCCGACGCCTCGATCGGCTTCCTTTTCCTCGGCGGCGTCATTCCCGGCCTGCTGATGGCACTGGCGCAGATGGTGATCGTCGCCTCGGCTGCGAAGCGCCGCAATTTCCCGGTCGAGCCGCCGATCCCGCTGCGGCAATGGCCCGGCATCACCTGGCGCGCCTTTCCGGCGCTGATGATGCCGGTCGTGCTGCTCGGCGGCATCTATGGCGGCGCGACCACGCCGACCGAGGCGGCGGCGGTCGCCGCCGCCTATGCGCTCGCCGTCTCGGTGCTGCTGTATCGCAGCGTCAGCCTGCAGGCCTTCTACAACTCCCTGGCCTACAGCGCCCGCACCACCGCTTCGATCGGCATGCTGATCGCCGGCGCGCTGGTCTTCAACTACGTCGTCACCATCGAGAACATCCCCGACAGCCTGCGCGCCTTCCTGGCCGGCTGGAACCTGTCGCCACTCGGCTTCCTGATCCTGGTCAACGTGCTGCTATTGATCCTCGGTTGCCTGCTCGAGGGCACCGCGATCCTGCTGATCGTCGTGCCGGTGCTGATCCCGACTGCCAAGGCGCTCGGCATCGACATGGTGCATTTCGGCGTGGTGGTGACCGTCAACATCATGCTCGGCCTGATCACGCCGCCCTACGGCCTCTTGCTCTTCATCATGACCAACATCGCCGAGGTGCCGCTGCGCCAGATCGTGCGCGAATGCATGCCGTTCCTCGGCGCGATGATCGTCGCCCTGGCGCTGATCACCTTCTTCCCGAGCCTCGTGCTCTGGCTGCCGCGCCTGATGGGCTACCAGGGCTGACAGGAGAGGACCGTTCCCGTGAGCAAGCCGATCTATGTCCTCAACGGCCCGAATCTGAACCGGCTCGGCACGCGCGAGCCGCAGATCTACGGCTCGACCACGCTCGCCGAGGTCGAGGTGCTCTGCCGGCAGGCCGCCGGTGGGCGCGAGGTCGTCTTCCGCCAAAGCAACCGCGAATACGAACTGATCGACTGGATCCATGAGGCGATCGACGAGGGTGCGGCGATCATCATCAACCCGGCCGCCTATTCCTTCACCTCGATCGCGATCCTCGATGCGCTGAAGATGTTCCCGGGGCCGATCGTCGAGCTGCACATCTCGAACATCCATCGGCGCGAGCCGCACTACCACAAGTCCTATGTCTCGCTCGCCGCGACGGCGGTGATCGCCGGGCTCGGCCCGCAGGGCTATGCGGTGGCGGTCAAGGCGGCGATCGATATGGTGGAACGCGCCGACTGACTTCCGTCAGCGCGCCGTCATCACCGCGCGGGTGAAGCCCGGCTCGACGATGGTCAGGCTGCCATCGGGCAGGCCGAGGATGCGGTCCATCACGATGCCCTGGAACTGGAAGCGCTGATCCAGCGCGTCGATCGCGGCGTCTTCCCCGGCGGTTCCCATCGCCTCGATCGTGCGCGCGACGGCGTCGTGCGTGCTGGCGTTGAGATGCAGCAGGATGTCCGCCGCGGCCTCGGGATCGGGTACGGTGAAGGCGCCCTCGGCCTTGCCCTGGGCGATGATCCTCGCCAGGACCGGCCGCATCACCGCGATCGAGGCGGCGTTGATCCGGTGATAGAGCAACAGGTTCTCCGGCCGGAAGACCACGTCGAAGGCGGCTCTGAACTTCGGCGCATCCGCCAGCTTCATGCTGCGTGAGCGCGCCATGAAGCCGTTCAGCCGCTCCAGGGCGCTGAGCGCGGGATCGTCGAGGATGTCGCGGACGCGCGCGACGGCATCCTGCGCCAGCCGGGCGGTGATCGCCTCCAGCAGATCCTCCTTGGCGGTGAAGTGGTGGTAGAAGCCGCCCTTCGAGATGCCGATCCTGGCGATCACGTCATTGACCGTCGTCCGCTCGTAGCCGCGCTCGAAGAACAGCGCCTGAGCGCCGTCGAGAATCTCGTTCCTGCGATCATCCGCGGACTTCACGACACGGGGCATACGACTCGCTCTCGTTTGACGACCGACCGTCGGTCTGTATAATGACCGACGGTCGGTCTTTCGTGATTGTGCGCGCAAGACGCTGCCGGTGCAACGCGTCCTGCCAGGGTGAATCGTCCGGGCAGAGGCCGCCGGCGTGATGGCTCCTGCGGAGGATGCCGTGAAGTTCGCTCGCAGTTTTCTCGTCGTTGCGGCCATCGCCGCTGCTGGCGGCGGCTATTGGTTCGTGACGAAGCCGATGGCGGTCGCCACCGTCGCGCCCAAACGTGGCGATGCTGCCGAGATCGTCTATGCCACCGGCACGGTCGAGCCGCGCAACTGGGCCAAGGTCACCGCGCTGGTGCGCGAGCGCATCGTCGAGCGCTGCGATTGTGAAGGTCAGCGCGTCGAGCAGGGGCATGTCCTCGCCCGCCTCGACAGCGTTCAGGCCGAGGCGACCTTGGCCGAGCTCAAGGCCCGCCAGAAGCTCGCCACCGCCGAGCATGACCGGCTCGCCGTGCTGGTCGAGCGCAATGTCATGAGCCAGCAGGCGCTCGACCGGGCGCGCAGCGAGATGGGCCAGGCCTCGGCCCTGATCGCCGGCCAGACCGCGCGTCTGGAGAATTATGTGTTGCGCGCCCCGATGCGCGGCACCGTGCTGCGCCGCGACGGCGAGGTCGGCGAGATCGCCGAGCCCGGCACCGTGCTGTTCTGGATCGGCGAGGCCAGGCCATTGCGCGTCGTCGCCGAGGTCAATGAGGAGGACATCCCCCAGGTCAAGCCGGGCCAGCGCGCCTTGATCCGGGCCGACGCCTTTCCAGGAAAGACGCTGGAGGGGACCGTCGACAGCATCACGCCCAAGGGCGATCCCGTCGCCAAGACCTACCGCGTCTATCTTGCTCTGCCGGACGACACGCTGCTGCTGATCGGCATGACGGTCGAGCTCAACATCATCGTGCGGGTCGCGAAGCAGGCGCTGCTGCTGCCGGTCGCCGCCGTTCAGGGCAATGCCGTCTTCGTCCTCGACGGCGATCGTGCCCGCCGCCGCGAGCTATCGATAGGCATTCGCGGCACCGGCGATGTCGAGGTGCTCTCGGGACTGCCCGAGCAGGTCCGCGTGATCACGCCCTTTCCGGACAAGCTTTCGGATGGTGCTCGCGTCGCGCCGCAAGGCGGCTGAACCATGCGCCTGATCCTGGCCCTGGCGCTGACGCATATCCGTGGCCGCGGCCGGCAGACCCTGGTCGCGATCATCGGTGTCGCGCTTGGCGTCGGCTTCTCGATCGCCATGGCGTCGCTGATGCAGGGTGGCGAGGACGATTTCGTCGCGAGGCTGGTCGACACCATGCCGCATGTCGACATCACCGACGAGTACCGCAACGCCCGCCGCCAGCCGGCGCAGGACGCCTTTGCTTCCGTACAGATCGCTGGCTTGCGGCCGAAGGACGATCGGCGCGGTATCCTCAACCCGACCGAGGCGGTGGCGATGCTCAGGGCCTGGGTGCCGGGGCGGCTGGCGCTCAGCCTGAAGACGCAAGGGGTGGTGCGCTATTCCGGCCGCGATGTCGGCATCGCCATCATCGGCATCGAGCCGCAGGCGGAGATGAAGGTCTCCTCGCTCGCCAAGGATTTCCGCCAGGGCAGCTTCACCTCGCTGATCGCCGGCGGCAACAACATCGTCGTCGGCGACAAGCTGGCTCAGCGCCTCGGCGCCGAACCCGGCACCACGGTGACGGTCGTCTCCTCCACCGGCCAGAGCCGCGCCTTCAAGATCGTCGGCCTGTTCCACACCGGCACCACCGCCCGCGACGAGGGCGAGGGCTATGTCCTGCTCAAGAACGCCCAGATCCTCAGCGAGCGCCCGAATGCGATCAACGAGATCAGGCTGAAGCTCGACGATCCCGACGCCGCGCCGCAGGTGGCGCGCCGGGCCGAGGCGCAGCTCGGCTACAAGGCGATGGCCTGGCAGGAGGCGAACGAGTCGTTGCTGGAAGCGCTCGTGATCCGCAATGTCATCATGTACACGGTCGTCGGCGCGATCCTGCTGGTGGCCGGCTTCGGCATCTTCAACATCATCTCGACCATCACCCATGAGAAGGCGCGCGACATCGCCATCCTGAAGTCGCTCGGCTTCACCGAGACCGACATGCGCCGCCTCTTCCTGCTTGAGGGGCTGGCGCTCGGCGCCGGCGGCTCGCTGATCGGCTGGGCGTTCGGCTTCCTCCTCTGCTTTGCGCTCTCGCTGGTCCGCTTCGAATTGTCGGGCGCGAATGTGGCGCAGGAGATCACACGCCTGCCGCTGGCCTGGAGCATCTGGCACTACCTGATCGCCGCCGGCTTCGCCCTCGTTTCGGCTGGCGTCGCCGGTTACCTGCCGGCCCGGCAGGCGGCGCGGCTCAACCCGGTCGATATCATCCGGGGCGCGACATGAGCCCGCTGATCGAGACCAGGGGGCTGACCCGCGTCCTGCCGGCCGCCGTGCCGGTGACGCTGGTCGAGGACATCAGCCTGATGATCGGCGCGGGCGAGTTCGTTGCCATCACCGGTCCCTCCGGCTCGGGCAAGTCCTCGCTGCTCTATCTGCTTGGGCTGCTCGACAGGCCGAGCGATGGGACGCTCGCCATCGAGGGCAGGGATACTGCCGGGCTCAGCGAGCGCGAGCGCGCGGCGATCCGGCTGGCGACGCTCGGCTTCGTCTTCCAGTTCCACTTCCTGCTGCCGGAGTTCACGGTGCGGGAGAATGTCGAGATCCCGATGCGCCGCCTCGGCCGGCTCGGCGCCGCCGCCATGCACGAGCGCTCGACGGAGCTGCTGACGGCGCTCGGACTCGCCGACCATCTCGACAAGCGGCCCGACCAGCTCTCGGGCGGCCAGCGCCAGCGCGTCGCCGTCGCCCGCTCCCTCGCCAATGATCCGCCGCTGATCCTCGCCGACGAGCCGACCGGCAGCCTCGACAGCAGGAATTCCGAACAGGTCTTTTCGATTCTCGATGCCCTGGTGCGCGAGCGCGGCAAGACGGTGATCGCCGTGACCCACGATACGGACATGGCTGCCAAGGCGAGCCGCCGCATCCATCTGGTCGACGGCCGGCTGGCCGAGGGTTGAAGCGGTCAGTCTTCCGCGTCCGGCTCGGCCTTGCGCCGAAATCCTGTCGCCAGAACGTAGAGCTCGGAGGAATCGGCCCGGCTCGCCGCCGGCTTGATGTTGCGGACCTGGGTGAAGTCGCGCTTGAGCTGCGTCAGCAGCCCGGCCGAGTCGCCGCCCTGGAACAGCTTGGCCAGGAAGAAGCCGCCCGGCGCCAGCACATCGTTGGCGAACTCCACCGCCGCTTCGGCGAGGCCGATGATCCTGAGGTGGTCGGTCTTCTTGTGGCCGGTGGTGTTTCCGGCCATGTCGGACATCACGCCGTCGGCCTTGCCACCGAGCTTCTCCATCAGCAGGGCAGGGGCTTCCTCCGCCATGAAGTCGAGCTGGATCAAATCGACATGCGGGATCGGATCGACCGGCAGCAGGTCGATGCCGATGATCTTGCCCTTGCCGTGCTCGAGTCCGACCTTGACGCCGGCGACCTGGCACCAACCGCCCGGCGCGCAGCCGAGATCGACCAGCTTCTGGCCGGGCTTCAGGAATTTGTAGCGCTCGTCCATCTCGGCGAGCTTGAACGCCGCGCGCGAGCGATAGCCCATCTCGCGCGCCCGCTTCACATAGGGGTCGTTGAGCTGGCGCTCGAGCCAGAGCTGCGAGGAATGGCTGCGCTTGGCGGGCTTCTTGACCTTGATGCGCAGGTCGCGTGCGCCGCCGCCTGATTTCGTCGTCGTCATTGCCTTCGGCGCCACCAGGCGCGGTCCTCGTGCATCATCCTGAGCAGAATGCCCTCGCGCAGGCCGCGGTCAGCGATGCGCACCTTCGGGCTTGGGAAAGCGCGCCGGATCGCCTCGAAGATGGCGCAGCCGGCGAGCACCAGATCGGCCCGCTCGCGGCCGATGCAGGCATTGGCCTGACGCTGGGCATAGTCCATCGCGACGAGTTCGTCGATGACGCTGCAGATGTCGCCATCCTGCATCCACAGCCCGTCGACCTGGCGCCGGTCATAGCGCGGCAGGCGCAGATGGATGCCGGCGACGGTCGTCACCGTGCCCGAGGTGCCGAGCAGGTGGAAATTCGGCGCGCTCCGGGCCGCCGCCGCTTTCGCCGCGAAAGGCGCCAGGGCCTCGCTGCAATCGTCGACCATGCGCTCGAACTTCTCGCGCCCGACCTCGACGCCGCCATAGCGCTCCGCCACCGAGACGACACCGATCGGCAGCGAGGCCCATTCACGGATACGCTGGGCCGGGTCGCGCCCGGCCTCGCGCCCGCCGAGCCAGACGATCTCGGTCGAGCCGCCGCCGATGTCGAAGACGATCACCGCACCGGCCTCGGGCGCCGCCAGCGCAGCGCAGCCGGTGACGGCGAGCGAAGCTTCCGTGCGCTGGTCGACGATCTCGAGGTTCAGCAGCGCCTCCTCGCCGACGCGCCGGACGAACTCGACCCCGTTGGTCGCCGCCCGACAGGCCTCGGTTGTGATCAGGCGCGCGCGGGTGACGCCGCGATGGTCCATCTTGCTCTTGCAGACCTTGAGCGCCTCGACGGCGCGGTCCATCGCGTCGTCGCAGAGCCGGCCGCTGGCGCTCAGCCCCTCGCCGAGCCGCACGATCCGCGAGAAGGCGTCGACGACGCGAAAGCCGTGCTGCGCCGGCCGCGCGATCAGCAGGCGACAGTTATTGGTGCCGAGATCGAGCGCGGCATAGGTGGCGGGGTGAGGGCGCTGGAATGGGGCCGGAGCAAACCGAACGGCGTCCGGCGGCGCGGGCCGCTCGCCCGGTAGGGGGACCGCCGCCACGAGGGGGCGGTCGGAATCCTGGCGGTCTTCGACCGTCACTTGCTAACCCTTCGCCGGCCAGGGCCGTCATGGTGGCCTACCGGAGTCCAGCATGAAGCTGGAACGTTTCCATTCGAAGGGCAGCGTAACAACAGCACGCGGCCCCTGCCAAGCAGAACCTGTGGCGAAACTGCGGCGGGGCTCGGCCGAGCTTGCCTGCATCCCGTCTTCGCGGCAAAGCTCGGCGCCGGCTGGCCTCTTGAAGCCGGCGACGACCAATTCGGGAGAAACGGCATGGCGGCGCGGCGCATGATTCTGGCGATTGACCAGGGCACGACGTCCTCACGCGCCATCCTGTTCGACGAGAATCTGCAGCCGGTCGCCAGCGCCCAGCAGGAATTCCCGCAGCATTATCCTGCCTCGGGCTGGGTCGAGCACGAGGCCGAGGATCTCTGGGAGAGCACGCTCGCAGTCTGCCGGCAGGCGCTCGCTCGTGCGCAGGCGCGAGCAGGGGAGGTCGCCGCGATCGGCATCACCAACCAGCGCGAGACGACTCTGGTCTGGGACCGCACGACCGGCCAGGCGATCCACCGCGCCATCGTCTGGCAGGATCGGCGCACCGCCGAGCGCTGCGCTGCGCTGGAGGCGGAAGGCCATGGCAAGCTCGTCGCCGAGCGTACCGGCCTGCGCATCGATCCCTATTTCTCCGGCACCAAGATCGCCTGGATCCTCGACCATGTCCCCGGCGCCCGCGAGCGCGCGAGCCGCGGCGAGCTCGCCTTCGGTACGGTCGATTGCTTCCTGCTCTGGCGCCTGACTGGCGGACGCGTCCACGCCACCGATGCGACCAACGCCTCGCGCACCATGCTGTTCGACATCCACAAAGGGCGTTGGGACGAGGAGTTGCTGGCGCTGCTCGACATTCCCGCGGCGATGCTGCCGGAGGTGCGCGACTGCGCCGCCCATTTCGGCGACAGCGAGCCCGGCCTGCTCGGCGGGCCAATCGCGATTCGCGGTATCGCCGGCGACCAGCAGGCGGCGACCGTCGGCCAGGCCTGCTTCGAGCCCGGCATGCTGAAATCGACTTACGGTACGGGCTGCTTCGCGCTGCTCAACACCGGCACCAAGGCCGTCACCTCGCAGAATCGCCTGCTCTCGACCGTGGCCTATCAGCTCAAGGGCGTGCGCCATTACGCGTTGGAAGGCTCGATCTTCATCGCCGGCGCTGCGGTGCAATGGCTGCGTGACGGGCTCGGCATCATCGAGAAGGCCTCCGACAGCGGCCCGCTCGCGGCCAATGCCGATCCCGGTCAGCAGGTCTATCTGGTGCCGGCCTTCACCGGCCTCGGCGCGCCGCATTGGGACGCCCATGCCCGCGGCGCCATGTTCGGGCTGACGCGCAACACCGGCCCGCGCGAATTCGCCCGCGCCGCGCTTGATTCGGTCTGCTTCCAGACGCTCGATCTGCTCGAGGCGATGCGCTCGGACTGGCCCGAGGCTGATGGCGCCGAGACGGTGCTGCGCGTCGATGGCGGCATGGTCGCCTCCGACTGGACGATGCAGCGCCTCGCCGACATCCTCGCCGCCCCGGTCGACCGGCCGCAGGTTCTGGAGACGACGGCACTGGGTGCTGCCTATCTCGCCGGCCTCGACGCCGGCCTGCTACCCGAGCCGACGCAGTTCGCCGATCGCTGGCGGCTGGAGCGGCGCTTCTCGCCCGGCCTCGCCGAGGAAACACGCCGCAACCACGTCGCCGGCTGGCGCGATGCGGTCAGGCGCACGCTCAGCGCCGGCTGAGCGTTTCTGCAGGCCGATGCCCGTCCGGCCGGCGCTGGCAATTGTTTCCAGGTTGTCGCGCAGGGCGCCGTGACCAGCTTGCATGTCGAAATCGTCACAGAAGGCTTGCAACCCGGCGCGAGGTTGTTTAGATCGCGGCCATCCGACGCGTCGCAGACAACGCGCCCGTTGGGGGATCGTCTAACGGTAGGACCCCAGACTCTGACTCTGGTTGTCTAGGTTCGAATCCTAGTCCCCCAGCCACTTTCCGGTGGCGCCAAGAAGCCAAATAGCGTCAAGCGTTGCCATCGTCGGGGCGATTGCCTCGGCCGCCAGGACGCTTCCGCCCTGGCCGCAGCGAAATTGCGATCGAAAGCCGGCGCCGCTAGCGCGACGCGCGGATCAGCTCTTTGTCGCCGTCAGCACGAACATCGGCACGTCGCCGGGATAGGGCGAGGCCGGGAACAGATGCTGCCAGCTTCGCGCCGGGCCGAAGCCGGCTTCGCTCAGCATCGCCCTGGCATCGTCTTCGGTCAGCCCGTCATGGCGCGGCAGGCTGGCGGTGAGCGCGTCCGGATAGGTCGATCGGTATTGCGGTGCGATCGACCAGAGCCCGTCGGAGACAAGCACCCGCCCACCCGCGCGCAGGACAAGGTGGGCCTTGCGCAGCGCTGCCATCGGCTCGGGCAGCGTCCAGAGCACATTGCGCAGGGTCACGATGTCCGCCGAACCTGGGGCGAACGAAGCCTCCTCGATCAGGGCCTGTTCGAAGGCGACGTCGAGTCCGGAGGCCGCGGCGGCCTGCCGAGCAACGATAAGCATCCCGGCCGAGCCGTCGCAGGCCCGCACGCGATGTCCCAGCGATGCGGCGATCAACGCACAGGCGCCGGTACCGGTACCGAGATCGACGACGTCCTTCGCCTCCTCGGCTTCGAAGGCGGTTGCGAGGACGTCGCGCCAGAGCGAAGCTTGGGCGACATGCGAAGCGACGCCGTCGAAAGCCGGCGCGCGCCGGGTCCAGTAATCGGAAACCTGGGTCTGTGCCTCGGCCGGCTTCATGACTGCCTCCGTTCCGGTTCGATCAGATATTCGATGTGCCGGCGTCCCGACGCGCCCTGACGAATCGAGACTGCGACGCCAAAAATGCGCTGGATCGCCTCGGCGGTCAGCACCTCGTCCGGTGCCCCGGCCGCCTGCAGCCGCCCTTCGTGCAGCAGCGCGATCTCGTCGCAGAACATCGCCGCGAGGTTGAGGTCGTGCAGCGCCATGATGCAGGTGATGCCGAGGCGGCGGACCAGGCTCAGGATCGAGAGCTGGTGCTGGATGTCGAGATGGTTGGTCGGCTCGTCCAGGATGAGCTCGCTCGGTTCCTGCGCCAGCGCGCGGGCGATATGGACCCGCTGGCGCTCGCCGCCTGAGAGCGTGTGCCAGAACTGGTCGTGCCGCTCGCTGAGCCCGACCCTTGCGAGCGCCTCGTTCACGGCCGCCTCGTCGGCGTCGCTCCAGGAGGCGAGCGCGGCGCGATGCGGTGTGCGGCCGAGACGGACGACGTCGCAGACGGAGAGCTGGATCTCTGTCGTCGCCTGCTGCTCGACGAAGGCCAGGCGCCGGGCGAGCTCGCGGCGCGGCACGGCAGCGATATTGCGCTCGTCGAGGGTGACGACGCCGCTCGCGACATTGCGCAGGCGGCAGAGCAATCGCAGCAGGCTCGACTTGCCCGAGCCGTTCGGCCCGATCAGGCCGAGCACCCGGCCGGGTGCCGCCTGCAGCGTCACCCCGTCGACGATCATCCGGCCGGCTGCGCCCCAGCGCACCTCACGCGTGGCGAGCGTCATGCCGGCCGCCTTGCCCGATAGAGGATGAGCGCAAAGACCGGCGCCCCGAACAGCGCCGTCACCACGCCGATCGGCAGGATCTGCTGCGGGATCAGCACGCGCGACAGGATGTCGGCGAGGATCATGAAGATCGCGCCGACAACGAGGCAGGCCGGCAGCAGACGGGCATGGCCGGAGCCGACCAGGAAACGGGCGGCATGGGGGATGATCAAACCGACGAAGCCGACCGTGCCGACAATCGAGACCATCACTGCGGTCATCACGGCGGTTGTCGCGAAGAGCACGACCTTGACCCGCGTCACCGCGACGCCGAGTGAGGCGGCGGCATCGACGCCGAAGGCGAAGGCGTCGAGTGCCTTGGCGTGCAGCATGCAGATGCCGAAGCCGATGAAGGCGACCGGCGCCGCGATCCACAGATCCGGCCAGCGCACGCCGCCGAAATTCCCGAGCAGCCAGAACATCACGCCGCGTGCCTGTTCGGCGCTGGCCATCGTCGTGACGATCGTCGCCGTCGCCGCATTGAAGAGCTGCGAGGTGGCGACGCCGGCAAGAATGACACGATCGCTCGCCCCGCCCGCACCCGTCGCCAGCAGGGCGACCACGGCAAGCGCGGCGCAGGAGCCGATGAAGGCGCCGGCCGAGAGCGTCAGCGCGGTGCCGCCAATGCCGACGCCGAGGATCAGCACCGCGACGGCGCCGGTCGAGGCGCCAGCGGAGATGCCGAGAACATAGGGCTCTGCCAGCGGGTTGCGCAGCAGCGCCTGCAGGATCGCGCCCGAGAGCGCGAGCGCGCCGCCGCAGAGCCCGGCCATCAGCGCCCGGCTCAGGCGATAATCGAAGATCACGCCCTGCTGGATCGCGCTCACCGGAAAATCGAGCTTGAACAGCCCGTTGCCGAGCGCCCGCAGCGCGGTGCCCAGAGGAATGCGCATCTCGCCGATCGTCACCGCCAGCGCCACCGAGATGGTGAGCGCGACGAGCGAGGCCAGCGCGATCGCGATCCGCGCCGGCCAGTTCGGGCCGTGGGCGGCGTGGCTCAAGGGGAAAGGCCGAAGCCGGAGATCGCCTTGGCGAGCGTCTCGATGCCGTCGACCGTGTCGAGCCCGGCGCGGGTCGCACCGACATCGAGGATCACGATCCGGTTGTTCTTCACCGCATCGAGCTTGCTGGCGACGGGATCGGTCTTCAGGAAATCGAGCTTCTTCTCGATATCGTCGGCCGGGAAGCGGCGGCGATCCATCTTCACCGTGACGATCACCGCCGGGTTGGCGCCGGCGATGCTCTCCCAGCCGACCAGCGGCCATTCCTCATTGGTGCTGATGATGTTGCGGGCGCCGAGCTTCGACAGGATATAGGCCGGCACGCCGTTCTTACCGGCCATGAAACCGTCGCCCTTGATGTCGCGGCTGGAGAACCAGACCACGACCGGCACGTCCCTGGCCTTGAGGCTGGCGACGGCCGCGACCGCCTTGTCCTCGCGCGCTTTCAGCTCGGCGACGAGCGTCTCGGCCCGCTCGGCGACGTCGAAGATCTGCCCGAATTCGCGGATGTTGCGATAGACCAGCTCCATCGTGAACATCTGGGTGCGCACGCCGTCGCCCGCGCCGGAATTGTCCTTGCCGATGCAATCGGTCGGCGAGACATAGGTCGGTACCTTCACCCCCGCGAACTGGGCGCGCTTGCCGACGATGCCGTTCGGCCCGACATGCCATTCGAACATCGCGGTGACGAGGTCGGGTTCCTGCGCCAGCACCGCCTCGAAGCTCGGATCATTGTCCGCGAGGCGCTTCACCTTGGCGTTGACCGCTTCATAGGGTTTTGCGACCGGCGAGAACCACACCGCCGTGCCGACGACACGGTCGCCGAGGCCGAGTGCGTAGAGGATCTCGGTCTGGGTCTGGCCGATCGCGACGACGCGCTTGGGCGGAGCGGTAAAGGTCACGCTTTCGCGGCAATTCTCAAGGGTCAGCGGGTATTGCGTCGGTGCGGCGCAGGCCGCGCCCGCGGCGAGGAAGCCGAGGAGCCCGGCGATCGGCAGGCGGAGACGGCGAGCGAACTGGTGCGGGGTCGGCACAGAAGCAACCTTGATTGTTACAATGTTGCATTTCTGATAGGACTGGCTGCGCTCAGCCGTCAAGGTCTCCGCGATGGCGCGGGCGGCAATCTGCATGAACATGGATTTCATCGCTCCCCGAGATGACGAACGAGGAGCTGCGCAGGGGCGTGGATGGATGGAGGCCAAGGCCGCCATCGACACACAGCTCCGGAACACCCCGTCCGAAAGACGTCTTCGACGACCGGGGCAGGTCTCCTGGCTCGCGGGTCGATGCCGGTTCCGCCCGGCCTTCCCGGCGCCAGATGCGCCAGTGGACGATGGACAGAGAGCTCGCCGCTTACAGTTGCGGGGGCAGCCTCGGCTTCGGCGCTGGGCGCCCCACCGAATTCCCTCTTAGCTCCGGGGGACAGCCCGGAGAACCTCGATCGCGGCTCAACCTATAGGGCCGGGCCGAACCGTCAAGCGCCGCTGGTGATCGCCGTCGTGACGCCGGTGTCGGGGATCGCAAGGTCCTGGCCGTGTTTCGGGCGGTTGCCAGGCCAGGAGCGAGCCGCCCCGCAAGCCAGCTGGATCGTCGCGAACCGGCCTCTCCGGATGACGATGATGGTCCGGCCTCACCGCGATCGACGGCGAGGTCGGCCGGAGCCAAAGCTCAGCAGGATCGGCACTCGAACGGGCTGATCCGGGCCTGGCCCTGCAGGACGACGATCCGCTCCGCGACGCCATTGGGTTTGACGCGGATCACCCCGTCATCGGCGCATTCGTCGAGGAAATAGGCGGGGAGCCCGGCACGAAGGGCCTTCTCGATCGATTGCTTACGAAACTGCTTCAGCTTCTCGGTATCCATGGCGAAGCTCCGTTGCGCGATGCGGCGAGGGCCCCTTTCGAGTAGCGATTTGGGTAGTCTCGTGGCCTGTTCAAGCCCTGGCCGTCTTGACGGAGCCGTCATCGGCGCCACGGCGAGGCGATCTTCGGCGCCGATCGATCTCCTGTGAACTGTCGCGCTCGGCTCAGTGCGGATCGATCGGCGCGGTCGGCAGTGCGAGCTCGCGCTCGATCCAGGCGGCGAGCCTGAACAGGTCCGCTTCGCGCCGGCCATGCGACAAAATCTGGATGCCGATCGGCAGGCCTTCCGGCGAGAAGCCGATCGGGATTGCGATCGCCGGAAGCCCGGTCAGCGACCAGATCGCGGTGATCGAGATCCAGTCGAGATAGTCCTGCATCGGCCGGCCTTCGATCTCGGTCGGGAACAGCGTTTGCGCCGGGAAGGGCAGGACCTGTGTTGCCGGGCAGACCAGGAAGTCGTGCTCGTCGAGGAGATCGACGGTGCGGCGGTAGAGTTCGCTGCGATAGCGATTGGCCGCGACGATCGCCGCTCCGGATTGATCGCGGCCGCGAACGAGATCGGCCATCACCGGCGCCGGGAACTGCTCGCGATGGGTATCGAGCAGGGGCTCCCAGGTCGCGAAGAAGCCTTCGCCGCGCAGCGCCCGAAACGCGTCCATCGCTCCGGCCACCGAGGGAGCGCCGCGATGGACGATGGTTCCGGCCTTTTCCAGCAGCACCGCGAAACGGTCCAGGGCATTCCGGATCGCCGGAGCGATAGGTAGCTCGCCGAGATCGGCGGACAGGGCGACCCGGGCCGGTCGCCTCGGGTCCTGCGCGGCGGCGAGGAAGAGCGGCTCGTGCGATGGACTGGTCAGGAAGTCGCCGGGATCGAAGCCGGTCATCGCGTCGAAGAACAGCGCAAGATCGGCGACGTCGCGCGCCATCGGTCCTTCGACGGCGATGGTGTCGAACGGATCGGCGAGGCGCTTGCGCGGAATACGCCCGGGGGTGGGGCGCAAACCCGTGACGTTGCAGAAGGCCGCGGGGATACGCAGGCTGCCGCCATAATCGTTGCCATGCGCCAGCCAGGCTTCGCCGGTCGCCAGCGCGACGGCCGCGCCGCCGGAGGAGCCGCCGCAGGTGAGGCGGATGTCGTAAGGGTTACGCGTCGTGCCGTGGACGCTGTTGGTGGTCTGCGCACCGCCGAGCTCCGACAGGTTCGACTTGCCGAGCACGACCGCGCCATTGGTCTCCATCAAGGCGACGGTGCGGTCGGAAGCTTCAGAGATCCGGTCGCGGAAGATCGAGGTTCCGCCGGTGTTGCGCACGCCGCCGACGTCGTTGTTGTCCTTCACGACGATCGGGATGCCGCCCAGAACGCTGCTCTGGCCGGCGCGCCGCTGAGTGTCCTGTTCTGTGGCCTGCGCCAGGGCCCGCTCGATGCAGAGCGTTGGCACGGCGTTGACCAGCGGCTCGACGATGGCGAGGCGCGCCTGCGCCGCCTGGACGAGCTCGACCGAGCTCACCTTGCCGGCCTGCAGCAGCCCACGCACGGCTACGGCACTGAGCGACGTCAGATCATTCGCCATGGAAGCTCCGGATGGGCTGGGGCGCACCGCAGGAGCGGCGGACGATGAGATCCGCTGGCATCACGACGGTGCTGCCCGGGCCGAGCCGCGTCCCGGCGATCCGCTGGGCCAGCATGTCGAAGGCTGCCTCGCCCATGGCGCGAACCGGCTGGACCATGGCGGTGAGTCGCGGCTGCACTGCATCGGCCCAGGGCAGGTCGTCGATGCCCACGAGCGATATGTCGTCGGGGCAGGCCAGGCCGCGATCGGCCAAAGCTTTCATCGCGCCGATGGTCATGAGGTTGTTGGTCGCGAGCACGGCCGTCGGCGGGTCGTCCTGCGCCAGCAGGTCGGAGAGCGCCTCGACGGCCGGCTGCTCCTGGAAGCCGGCATCGCGAACAAGCGCCGGATCGAAGGGGAGGCCATTGGCCAGCAGGGCCTCTCGATAGCCCTGCATGCGATCGGCCGCGGTCCTGAGAATCTCCGGTCCATTGATCAGCGCGATGCGCCCGTGTCCGCAAGCAATCAGCTGGCTCGTCGCTTCGAAGCCTGCTTTGCGGTTGTCGAGGGTGACGGCATCGTAGCCGAGCCCGTCCATCGCCCGGTCGACCAGCACGATCGGTACTTCGAGCTGCGCGAGGAGCGAGGCGCGATGGATCGAGACCGCACCGGTCGGCGCCAGGATCAGCCCGTCGATCCGCTGGTTCCGCAGCATGCGCAGATGGGCTTCCTCCCGCTCGCTGCGCTCGCTCGAATTGCAGAGCAGGACGAGATAGCCGCGGGCCGCCGCCGCGTCCTCGATCGCCTCGAACAGGTCGGAGAAGAACGGGTTGGTGATGTCGGCGACGATCAGGCCGAGCAGCCCGCTCGAGCGCTTCCTGAGCGAGCGTGCGCCGGCATGCGGGGCGTAGTTCAGCTTCGCCATGGCAGCGCGAACGCGGCCGAGCAGCTCCGGGCTGACGCGCTCGGCATTGTTCAGGGCATTCGAGACGGTCGCCACCGACACATCGGCCAAGCGAGCCACGTCACGGATCGTCGCCATGAGCCTCTCTGTGAAACGGTTCAAACTACTTCTAGAGGCCAAGCATTTTTGACGCAAGTTGCCGTAGTGCGGGGCTTGCGACTGGTTATAAGGTGTGAGAGCTTGCATTGAAACGTTTCAAAATGTGAATGCTGCCTAGGGAGGCTAACGTGTCGAAGCCGTGCTGCCGCCGGCGCGGAAATGGGAGACGCGCATCATGATGCCGTTCTTCCTGCGCCGCCTTGCCGCCACCGTGCCGGTCCTCGCCTTCGTCGCGCTCTTCGTCTTCTTTCTGCTGCGCCTGACCCCGGGCGATCCTGCGATCCTGATCGCGGGCGATCAGGCGACGACGGCGCAGATAGAGACCATTCGCGAGCAGCTCGGCCTCAACCGGCCCCTGATCGACCAGCTTGCCGCCTGGGCCGGTCAGATCGCGCGCGGCGATCTCGGGCGCTCGGTCTTCTCCGACATGCCGGTCACGCAACTGATCCGGATGCGGGCCGAGCCGACTGCCATGTTGGCGCTGGTCGCGATCGTGATGGCGCTGGTGATCGCGCTGCCGCTCGGTACCATCGCTGCAGTGAAGGCGGGCAGCCGCTTCGATCGGGCGGTGATGGCCTTCGCGATGCTCGGCTTCTCGTCGCCGGTCTTCGTCGTCGCCTTCCTGCTCGTCTACGTCTTCGCGCTGACGCTTGGCTGGTTCCCGACGCAGGGCTATGTGCCGCTCGCCGAAGGTTTGCTGCCTTGCCTGCACAGCCTCGTCCTGCCCGGGACGGCTCTGGCGATGCTCTATGCGGCGCTGCTGGCGAGGATCACCCGGGCGAGCCTGCTCGAGGTGCTGGCCGATGACTATGTCCGCACGGCCCGGGCCAAGGGTGTCGGGCCGCGCCGCATCGTCATCCGGCACGCCTTGAAGAACGCCGCCATCCCGATCGTCACGGTGGTCGGCGTTGGCATCGCCGCGCTGCTGGGCGGCGTCGTCGTCACCGAGACGGTCTTCAACATCCCTGGCCTCGGCCGATTGACCACGGATGCGATCCTGCGCCGCGACTACCCCGTGGTGCAGGGGCTGATCCTGGTCTTCTCGGTCATCTACGTCGTCGTGAACTTCCTGGTCGATCTCAGCTACGCGCTGTTCGACCCGCGCATTCGCTATTGAGGCGAGCGATGGCGATGGTGGAAACCGAGCACTCGGGACCAGGCGCGGTAGCGCCGAACAAATCCGCGCTGGCGGTTGCGGCCTGGCGCTTCGTTCGGGCCAACCCGGTCATCCTTGCAGGGCTGTGCGTCGTGGCCTTCTTCGTGCTAGTCGCGCTGTTGGCGCCGGTCCTGCTGGTCGATCCCGTGCGATTGAACCCGCTGCAGCGCTTGCGCCCGCCCAGCCTCGATCATCTTTTTGGCACCGACCAGGTCGGGCGCTCGACCTTCTCGCGCACCATGAACGGGGCGGCGATCTCGTTGACCGTCGGGGCGCTCGTCATGGCGGTCACGGTCGTCGTCGGCCTGCTGGTCGGGCTCGTCACCGGTTATGTCCGCTGGCTCGACGGCATCGTCATGCGGGTCATGGACGGGATCATGGCCATTCCCGGCATCCTGCTCGCCATCGCCCTGATGTCGCTGTTCGGCTCGAGCGTGACGAATGTCGTCATCGCGATCAGCGTCGCCGAGACCCCGCGCATGGTCCGGATCGTGCGCGCATCCGTGCTCGTCGTGCGCGAGCACGCCTATGTCGAGGCGGCCACCGCCAGCGCAGTGCGGTTGCCGCGCATGCTCTTCGTCCACATCCTGCCCAACGCCGCGGCGCCGATCATCGTGCAGGCGACCTATGTCTTCGCCTCGGCGATGATCGTGGAATCGATCCTGTCCTTTCTCGGCGCCGGCACGCCGCCGACCATACCGAGCTGGGGCAACATGCTGGCCGAGGCCAGGCCCTTCATGCAGCGCGCGCCTTGGATGATCGCCTTTCCCGGGATCGCGCTCGCGCTGCTGGTGCTCACCGTCAACGTGCTCGGCGACGCCTTGCGCGATTCCATCGACCCGCGCCTCGCCCGCAAGCTCAGGAGTTGAGCTGGCCGGCAGGCGCCTGGGAGACATCAAGAAGAACGCCGCCGCTCAGGCGGGCTGGGACAGGCTGCAATCAGGGAGGACAGGATGACGGGTTTCATCAGGCGAATGGCGCTCGGTTCGGCGGCGCTGGCATTGACGCTCGCCGCGTTGCCGGCGGCGGCGCAGAGCGTACTCAAGGTCAGGCCCTTCGGCGACCTGCGCACGCTCGATCCGATGACCACCTCGGACTACATGGTCCGCAACCATGGCTACATGGTCTACGACATGCTGTTCGCGCAGGATTCGGCCGGGCTGATCAAGCCGCAGATGGTCGCGAACTACACGGCCTCGCCGGACGGGCTGACCTGGACCTTCGTGCTGCGCGACGGGCTGAAGTTCCACGATAACCAGCCGGTGACGGCCGATGACGTCGTCGCCTCGCTGAAGCGCTGGGGCGAGCGCGACGGGCTCGGCCAGCAGCTCTTCGCCAACACGGCTTCGCTGAGCGCGACCGACGCCAGGACGGTGACGCTCGTCCTGAAGAACCGCTGGGGGCTCGTCCTCGAGGCGCTCGGCAAGCCGAGCTCGATGCTGCCGGTGATCATGCCGGCCCGGATCGCCGCGACGCCCTCCAGCCAGAACATCACCGATGCGACGGGGTCGGGGCCGTTCATGCTGGTCAAGGAACAATGGTCGCCCGGCGCCAAAATCGTCTACGCGAAGGCCCCGATGTATCTCCCGCGCAGCGAGGAGCCGGACGGGCTCGCCGGCGGCAAGGTCGCCAAGGTCGATCGGGTCGAATGGCAGATCATGCCGGATGCGCAGACCGCCCTGAACGCCCTTCAGGCCGGCGAGATCGACATCTTCGAGGAGTTGCCGCCGGACATGATCCCGCTGGTCAAGGGCAATGCGCGCGTCAAGATCGCCAGGCTCTCGGCCCTGCAGGGTGTCTTCCGGATGAACCAGCTGCAGCCGCCCTTCAGCAATCCCAAGCTGCGCCAGGCGATCCTGCGCCTGGTCGATCAGGAGCTGACCCTGCGCGCCTATGTCGAGGACAAGGCGCTCTATGCCAATTGCCCCTCCGTCTACATGTGCGACTCGCCGTACTTCACCGATGCCGCCTGGCCGAAGCCCGATGCGGTGGCAGCCAAGAAGCTGATCGCCGAAAGCGGCTACAAGGGCGAGAAGATAGTGCTTCTCGATGCGACCGAAACCGCACTCAGCCCCCATACGCTGGTGGTGGCGCAGATGATGCGGGATATCGGCCTCAACGTCGATTACCAGGCGATGGACTGGGGCACGCTCTCCAGCCGCCGCACCAGCAAGAATCCGGTCGAGCAGGGCGGCTGGTCGGCCTTCCTGTCCGGCCCGGCTGCGCCCGACATGTCGGAGCCGGTCGGGCATCTCGCTCTGCGCTCGAACTGCGACAAGGCCTGGTTCGGCTGGCCTTGCGACGAGGCGATCGAGAAGCTGCGCGAAGCCTTCACCTCCGCACCGGACCTGAATGGCCGCAAGGCGATCGCGCGCCAGATCCAGGAACGCGCCGTCGAGACCGTTCCTTACGTCCCGGTCGGCCAGTTCTGGCTCGTCCGCGGCCATCAGGCGAACCTGGCCGGGCTGCTCACACCGGGCGTGCCGGTCTACTGGAACGTCAGCCGCGCGCGCTGAACTTGCCCGCTGAGGAAGCTGGGGCGCGACTCTCTCGACGCGCCCCGGCGGAGCATGCGAAGCTTGGCGCAAGGGGCGCGGCTGGGGCGCCCCTCGTCCATCCTGGTTTGCTCATGCGTCGCCGCTCCCTTCTGGTTGCTCTGGCAACATGCGGGCTCGCCATGCCCGCTCGTCTGGCCCGGTCGGCTGAGCCGGTCAGGCGGCTCTCGGTCATGGTCGGAGTCCCGCTCGATCATCCGCTCGTGCGTACCAGGATCATCGAATTCAAACAGTTGCTGGCCGAGCGGGGCTGGGTCGAGGGACGCAATCTGCGCGTGACCTGGCGCTTCTCGGGTCCGAGCGACGATGATCTGGTCCGGGCCGCCGCCGAGGTGGTCCGCGACAGGCCCGATATCATCCTCGTCGGCTCCAGCGCCGAGACTGCCGCCGTCCTGGCCGAAACCCGGCAGATCCCCGTATTGTTCTCCACGGCATCCGATCCCGTCGGCAGCGGCTTCGTACGCACGCTCGAGCGCCCGGACGGCAATGCCACCGGCTTCAGCAACAACGCGCCCGCCATGTCGGAAAAATGGGTCGAGCTGCTGGCCGAGATCGCGCCGGCGACGCGCCGCATCGGCGTCGTCTTCAACCCGCATACGACGCCGGCCGCCGGCAAGACCTATCTGGCCAGCCTGCGGGCCGGCGCTTCGGGAGAGGCGCTCGCCGTCGAGATCATTCACGTGACCGAGCCGGCCGCGATCGGGAGCGAGATCGGCCGGTTCGCCGCCGCAGGGGCAGGGGGCGGCCTGCTGTTCCTGCCGGACAGCTTCACATTCCGTCATGCTGCTGCCTGCACAGCCGCCGCCGCGCGGGAGGCGCTGCCGGCCATCTACCCGTTCGATACGTTCACGCTGCAGGGCGGATTGATGTCATATACCGGTGCGCGGGAGGAAGCGGCCGGGCTGATGGCATCCTATGTCGATCTCATCCTGCGCGGCGCCAATGTCGCCGAGCTGCCGGTGCAGTTTTCGCGCAGCTTCGAGCTGGTCATCCATGAAGGCGCTGCCGCCGCCCTGGGATTGAGCTTGCCGCCATCGCTGCGCATCCGCGCGAATCGGATCATCTCGTGATCGAGCGCGGCACGGGCGCAAGCAGCAGGGGACCGCATCCGCGCGGCGGCCTTGCCCGCAAGTATGCGATTTTCGTCGGCATCGCGATCTGTCTTGCCCTCGGGCTCAACGCCGCCGTCACGACCTTCTCCGCCTTTTCGGACCAGAAGGCGCTCCTGGTGCGGGTCCAGCAGGAGCAGGCCCGCGCCGCGGCGCAGCGGATCGGCGCCTTCGTTGCCGAGATCATGGGGCATCTCGACTGGGCGGCCCAGAGCGGTGCCGGCAACAGCTCATCTGAGGAGCGCCGCCTCGACGGCCTGCGGCTGCTGCGCCAGGTTCCTGCCATCCTCGAGCTGCGTCTGATCGATCCGGCGGGACGCGAACAGCTCCTGCTCTCGCGTTTCGCGAAGGACCGGACAGGCAGTGGCATCGACTGGTCGGCTGACCCCGGCGTTCTGGCGGCGCGCGAGCAAGGCAGCTTCTATGGAGATGTCGAGTTCCGGCGCGGCTCCGAGCCTCATATGGTGCTGCTCAGGCGCTCAGCATCCGCGCCCAATTGGGTAGCGCAGGCGACCGTCAATCTCGTCTTCATTCGTGATCTGGTGTCCCGGCTCAAGGTTGGAGAGGCGGGCCGCGCCTATATCGTCACGCGATCCGGACGGCTGATCGCGCATCCGGATCTTCGCTTCGTCCTCCGCAATACCAACCTCGCCGATCTGGTGAACGCGCATGGAGCTGCGGGTGACCGGGGCGCCGGGCTTCTGGTGACGGATGTCGAGGGCCGAAGGGTCCTGTCCGTGATGGCGGCCGTCCCGGCTCTGGACTGGAATGTCGTGGTCGACCTCCCGGAAAGCGAGGCCTTCGCGCCGATATACGCCTCGATCCTGCGCTCGCTGGCGCTTCTTGCCATCACGCTGGTCATCGCGGTCCTGGCCGGCATCGTGCTGAGCCGCAAGCTCGTCGCTCCGATCAAGGCCCTCGGCGCAGGCGCAGCGCGGATCGGCCAGGGGCAGCTCGACGAGCGGATCGACATCCGCACCGGCGACGAGCTGCAGGAGCTCGGGGAACAGTTCAACCTGATGGCCCAGCGCCTCGCTGAGAGCCGCACTGTTCTGGAGGACCGGGTCGCCGTGCGCACCGAGGCTCTGGCGAAGGCGCTCGAACTCGCTTCCGCCGGGCAGAAGGCGGCCGAGGAAGCGACGCGGGCGAAGTCCCGGTTCCTCGCCGTGGTCGGACACGACATCCGCACCCCGCTCGCGGGCGTGCTCGGCGTGCTGGAGCTGATCGACCGAGGCCGCCTGAGCCAGCGCGACCGACGCCTCGTCACCATGGCTGCGGCCTCCGGCGAGGCCCTGGTCGACCTGGCCAATGCGACGCTCGACCTGTCGCGGCTCGAGGCCGGGACCGAGGGGCTGGATCCGCGCGATTTCGAGCTGGGGGTCCTGCTTGGTGGTGCCGCGGCGTTGATGCGCCCCCTGGCCGAGCAGAAGGGGCTGGCCCTGACGCTACGCCGGCCGCCCGATGGCATGCGCCTCCACGGCGACGCCGGCAAGATCCACCGCATCCTGGTCAACCTGTTGCGCAACGCGATCAGCTTTACCGAACGGGGTGAGGTCGAGCTCGGCGCCGAGTTGCAGTCCGCGCAGCCGGGGAAGGGCGGGGAGTTGATGCTGACGGTGCGCGACACGGGCATCGGCATCGATCCGGCAATGCAGGGCGCCATCTTCCGGGATTTCGTGCAGGTCGATCCGGAAACCGGTCGCCGCAATGGCGGCGTCGGGCTTGGTCTGGCGATCTGCAACAAGCTGGCGGAGCTGATGGGCGGCTCGATCTCGGTCGTCAGCGCCAGTGGGCAAGGCAGCACCTTCTCGGTCAACCTGCCGATTGCTGCGGCGAAGGCTGCGGCGCAGTCGGGAAAGATGGCGATCGGGCAGTTGCAACGGATTCTCGTGGTCGATGATGATCCTGTGACGCGAGAGGTCGCCCGGCTCATGGTCGGCAAGGCCGGGCACAAGGTGCAGGCTGTGCCCTCGGGTGAGGCGGCGCTGAAAACGCTGCGCAAGAGCGCTTTCGACCTCGTTCTGCTCGACATGCACATGAGCGGGATCGACGGAATCGAAACTGCCTTGGCGATCCGCGCCTTGCCCGGCATCGCGCTGCCGCGGATCGTCGCGCTGACGGCCGATGTCTCCCCGGAGACGATGCGGCGGATGCGGGCGGCGGGGCTGACGACGATCCTGTCCAAGCCGATCACCTCCGTGGCCCTCCTGCAGGTGATCGGGCGGGGGCGTAGCGGCCCGAGGCCGGTCTCGGCCCTGTCGGCGGACCAATCCGTCGACCTGGTCTTCTTTCAGGCCCAGAGCCGCCTGATCGGAGAGGGGCGCACGCGGCAGCTGGTCTCTCTGTTCACGAGCGTGTCGGAGGCGATCCTGAGGGAGATGCAGGCGGCGCTGGCGGCGCCGGATCGGGCCGAGCTCAGGCGGTTGGCGCACCAGCTCGCCAGTTCGGCCGGGGCTGTCGGTTTCGGCCGGGTCTTCGCGCTGGCCTCTGCGCTGGAACGCGATGCGGTCGGCACCGACCTCGAGGCGCTGGCGCTGGCGATCGAGGCGCTCCACGAGGCCCGGAGCGACGCCTTCGCAGTCCTCGCCAAGCTGGAGCAGGCGCCTATCGCCGCGACCGCGCCCTAGACGTCTCGTTCGGCGGGCACGCCGAGCTTGTAGCCGATCCCGCCGACGGTCACGATCAGCCCTGGCGCACCTGCATCGCGCAGCTTCTTCCGCAGGCGTGCGATCAACGCGTCCACGCTGCGCGCGTCGACATTGGTGTTGCGATTGCTGACGACCTCGATCAGGTAGTCGCGGGTCAGGGGGTGGCTGTCGCTCTCGACGAGCGCCGCGAGCAGGTCGAACTCCCCGCGCGTCAGGCGGATCGGTTCGCCGTTGATCGTCGCGAGCTCGCGCCGCAACAGGTCGATATGGAACGGGCCGAACGTGGCGGTGGTGTTGCGGCGTGCCGTGTCGCGCTCGATCCTGCGCCGGCGCAGCAATGACCGGGTCCTGGCGAGAAGGTCGCGCAGGTCGACGGGCTTGCTGACATAATGGTCACCGGCGAGTTCGAGGCCGACGATCCGGTCGGTGTCGGCATCGCGGTGCGTCACGAAGATGATGCCGGCGTCCGAGAACGATTGCAGCTCGCGGGCCAGGTCGAACCCATCCCCGTCGGGCAGGACGACGTCGATGAAGACCAGCTCAGGCTTGAAGCTGCGGACGGCGCGCTTCGCCTGCGCGATGGTCTCCGCTTCCTCGACATGGAAGCCTTGATCCGTGAAGTACCCCGCAATCACCGCGCGGGTGACGGGATCGTCCTCCACGATGACGAGCCGCTCGCGAGGTGTCGCATTCATCAGCTCTGGTTTCCTGGCCAGCCGGGCCCGCTTCCATGGGCCTTCCGGGATTCCGGCTGAGCGGACGATCCAACAGGGATCGATGTACTGCAAGCGGCTGCGGGCCAGATTGTTGACGGTTGTTCACCGAACCATCGACCCGCGGGCGCTTTTGCGCGGGGGCCGCTCCTATCGGAGCGGCGGGGCGTATTGCAGCCCGCCCTTGGTCCAGAGGTTGTTCGTCCCGCGCGGAATGCCGAGGGGCGAGTTCGGGCCGAGCGAGCGCTCATAGCTCTCGCCGTAGTTCCCGACCTGCTTGACGATTCTGTAGGCCCAGTCGTTGGACAGGCCGAGGCCTTCGCCGAGCTTGCCGTCGACGCCGAGGAAACGCTTGACCTCTGGATTGTCCGACTTGAGCTGCTGGTCGACATTGGCCGAGGTCAGGCCCAATTCCTCAGCGTTGACCATCGCGTAGTGGGTCCATCTGACGATGTTCGCCCAGGCTTCGTCACCGCGGCGCACCGCCGGGCCAAGCGGCTCCTTCGAGATCAGCTCGGGCAGGACGACGAAGTCCTGCGGGTTCGCCACCTTCAGCCTGTAGGCGTAGAGGGCCGAGGCATCGGTGGTGAAGGCGTCGCAGCGTCCGGCCTCGAAAGCCTTGATCGCCTCGTCGCCGGAGGCGAAGGAGACCGGGTCGTATTTCAGCCCGTTCTTCTGGAAGAAATCGGCGATGTTGAGCTCGGTGGTGGTGCCGCCCTGGACGCAGATCGTGGCGCTGTTCAGCTCCTTGGCGGATTTGACGCCGAGCGCCTTCTTCACCATCAGGGCCTGCCCGTCGAAATAGGTGATCGGCGAGAAGGAGAGGCCGAGCGAGCTGTCCCGCGACAGCGTCCAGGTCGCTTGCCGGGACAGGACGTCGACCTCGCCCGACTGGACCGCAGCGAAGCGGTCCTTCGGGTTCAGCGGGACATATTTGACCTTGGCCGGGTCGCCGAAGATCGCCGCCGCGACCGCCTTGCAGAGATCGACGTCGAGCCCGTTCCATTGGCCCTGCCCATCGGGCAGGGAGAAGCCGGGCACGCCCGGGCTCGTTCCGCAGATCAGCTGGCCACGCGACTTCACCGTGTCCAATGTCGCAGCCCCGGCCGTCGTCAACGGAATCGCGATGCTCAGCGCGCCCAGCGTAGCCCATGCCAGTTTCATAGCTTCTCCTCCCGATTGTTTTTAGGTCATTAAACTAGCCTATATTCCGTTCATGATCGGGTCAATCGCAGGACCTTGCAGTTTCGACATGGCCGCCATGGCTGTGCGGAGACAGCGGTCTCAGGCCGGTCTCGTGAAGGGTTCTATTCAGCTCTTGCCGTTGTGGAGGCCTTTCCTGCCGCCTCGACAAGGGGAGGGGCGGCTGATATAGGCCATAAAACTAGCTGATAAGCTAAATGGGAGAGGCCTCGCTTGGGCAAGATGTTGCTTCACTGGTCGCCGCGATCACCTTTCGTCCGCAAGGTGATGGTCGCTGCGCATGAGCTCGGTCTGGTCGACCGGCTGACGCTGCGGCGAACGGTGGCGGCGATGACGGCGCCGAATCCTGATCTGCTCCCCCACAATCCGCTGGGAAAGATTCCGACGCTGGTGCTCGATGACGGCACGGTCCTGATCGATTCCGGCGTCATCTGCGAGTATTTCGACTCGCTCGCGGGCGGGGGGCTCATCATCCCGGCCAGTGGTCTGGAGCGCTTCCGGGAACTGAGCCGGCATGCTCTGGCAACCGGTCTCCTCGACGTCATGATCCTCTGGCGCAACGAGCGCGGGAAGCCGCGCGAGGCGCAGACCGCAGCGTGGCTGACGGCGTTCGAGACCAAGTACCTGGCAGCGCTCGCACGTCTGGAGCGCGAGGCCGGCCCGATCGCGCCAGGCCCGCTCGGATTGTCCGGCATCGCGCTCGGCTGCTGCCTGTCCTATCTCGATTTCCGCTTCACCGATCTCGATTGGCGGGCAGGGCGCCCGGCGCTTGCCGCCTGGCACGAGGAATTCCGCAAGCGCCCCTCCGCAATCGCAACCGAGATCGTCGACGATGTCTGACGCTGGCCACTCCCGGCAGGGGCCCCTGAGCCATGTCCGCGTGCTCGACCTCAGCCGGATCATGGCCGGGCCGTGGGCGACCCAGATCCTCGCCGATCTCGGCGCCGATGTGATCAAGGTCGAGCGCCCGGATGTCGGCGACGACACGCGCTCCTGGGGCCCGCCTTTCCTGAAGGATGAGCAGGGGCAGTCGACGCGCGAGGCCGGGTACTATCTTTCGGTCAATCGCGGCAAGCGCTCGATCACGCTCGACATCGCGACGGAGCAGGGCCAGGAGGCGATCCGCCGCCTCGCCGCCGTCAGCGACATCGTCGTCGAGAACTACAAGGTTGGTGCCCTCAAGCGCTACGGGCTCGATTACGACGCGTTGAAGGCCGTCAATCCGCGCCTGATCTATGCCTCGGTCACCGGCTTCGGGCAGAGCGGCCCGCGCCGGGAGGCTGCCGCCTATGATTTCGCGATCCAGGCAATGGGCGGCCTGATGAGCATCACCGGTGAGCGCGACGGCATGCCCGGTGCCGGGCCGCAGAAGGTCGGCGTTCCGATCGTCGACATCATGACTGGCATGTACACGACCATCGGCGTGCTGGCGGCGCTGGCGCGGCGCAGCGAGACGGGGCAGGGCGACTATATCGATCTTGCCATGCTCGACGTGCAGACGGCCTTTCTCGCCAACCAGGCGATGAACTGGCTGCTCTCGGGCAAGCCCCCGTCGCGCGGCGGTAATCGTCACCCCAACATTCAGCCGCAGGACGTTTTTCCCTGCGCCGATGGCTCGATCGTCCTGGCCGTAGGCAATGACGGCCAGTTCGCCAAGCTCGCCGCTATCCTGGAGCAGCCCGGCTGGTCATCGGATGAGCGCTTCGCCACCAACCCGGCGCGCGTCCGCAACCACGCTCTCCTCGATCCGATGCTGCGGGCAGCATTTGCGGGCCGCAATCGCGATGACCTGATCGCGGCTCTCGACGCGGCCGGTGTGCCCTGCGCACCGATCAATACCGTGCCGGAGGTCTTCGACGATCCGCAGGTCAAGCATCGCGGCCTGTTGCGGGAACTGCCGCATCCCAGCGCCGGACAGGTTCCGCAGGTGATCAGCCCGCTGAACTTCCGCAACGAGCCGCTCGCCTTTGACCGGGCGCCACCGCTGCTCGGACAGCACACCGACGAGATCCTGCAGGAGATCGGGCTGGCCTGAGGCCGGCCCCTGGAGATCAGCATGGCCCGCCTTCACCTCCCGACACCCGACGAACTGAGCGACGAGCAGCGCAAGGTCTATGATGAGGTCGTCTCGGGCCCGCGCGGCCGGCTCGTCGGGCCGCTGCGCGCAGTCATCCACAGCCCCGAGCTGGCGACGCGCTGGTCACGCATGGGCGAGTTCCTGCGCTATTCGACCTCGCTCCCGGCAAAGCTAAACGAGCTCGCGATCATCGTCGTCGGCCGCTACTGGAACAGCCAGCTCGAATTCCACATCCATGCCGAGGCGGCGCGTGCGGCCGGGCTGGATCCTGCGTGCATCGAGGCGATTCGGCTCGGCGAGAGCCCCGTTTTCGCGGAGGCGGCCGAGGTCGAGATCTACGATTACGCCCGGCTGCTGCTGCAGACGGGGCGCCTTCCCGATGCGGTTCATGCGGCCGTCGTGGCGCGCTGGGGCGAGCGCGGAGCGGTCGAGCTGACCGGCGTCATCGGCTACTACACCATGGTGTCGCTGACGTTGAACGCGCATGAGATCCCGCTGCCCGATGGCGCACAGCCGCCATTGGCGGTCGAGGGAGCCGGTCCGACGATACTGCCGGCGCCGCGGCAGGCCGAGAGCGCGGTGCAGGTGTGATGAGCGAGACCACGACACCGCGCTCGCATCGGGCGCCGGGCTGGGCGCTACCTGACGGCGCCAGCGACTGCCATGCCCATGTCTTTGGCCCCTACGACGCCTTTCCGGTGTCTCATGCGATGCACTATGTGCCGCCGCTGGCGCCGGCGGCGGCACATCGCGACATGCTCCACGAGATCGGGCTCGCCCGCGGCGTCCTGGTCCAGCCCGGCGCTTATGGCAGCGATCCCGCCGCGATCCTCGATGCGACAGGCCGATCGGGCGGGCGGATCAGGGGCGTGGCGGCGGCTGACGCCAGCGTGACCGACGCCCAGCTCGACGACTGGCACGAGCTCGGCGTGCGCGGCCTGCGCTTCAACGACATGACGGTGCCGGGTGGCACCGGGCGCTTTCCGGGTGCCGTCGGCAGCGATGCGCTGATGGAGCTGGCGCCTCGGCTAGGCGCACGCGGCTGGCATGCCGAGGTTTGGGCAAGCGTCGACCAGCATGTCGCGCTGCTGCCGCTCTATCGGGCTGCCGGCCTGCCGGTGGCGCTCGATCACATGGCCGGCCTCGTCGTCGCGCGCGGTGTCGACGACCCTGCCTTCCGGGCGATCCTGGCGGCGGTCCGCGAGGGCTGGCTCTGGGTCAAGCTCGTGCTCTGCCGCTGCTCGCAGGCATTTCCTGACTATGCCGACCTGCGGCCGTTCCACGACGCGCTGATCGACGCCAATCCGGAGCGAATGGTCTGGGGCTCGGACTGGCCGCACTTGCGCCTCGCCGACAAGGCGCCCGATATCGGCCATCTGCTCGACCTGTTCCGGGACTGGGTTCCGGACGAGGCGCTCCGGCAGCGCATTCTCGTGGACAATCCCCGCGCGCTCTACGGCTTCTGAGCCAGCGCGGACGAAGGAGACCGACATGACCGACAGCTATGAGTGCTTCAAGGTTGAGATCGCCGACCACGTCGCGACCGTGACGCTCGATCGTGCGCCCGTGAACGCCCAGAATCGCCGGTTCCGGGAGGAGATCGTCGCCATCTTCGACCGCTTGAACGACAGTGCCGAGGTCCGGGCCATCGTGCTGACAGGTGCTGGCAAAGCGTTCTCGGCCGGCGCCGATCTCAAGGAACGGCCGGGCCTTGCGGACGAAGCCGGAGCCTATCCGCGCCACAACCGGCTGGTGCGCGCTTCCTTCGACGCTGTGATGGAGTGCGGC
Source organism: Allobosea sp. NPDC055332 (assembly GCF_053645455.1). NCBI lineage: Bacteria > Pseudomonadati > Pseudomonadota > Alphaproteobacteria > Hyphomicrobiales > Alloboseaceae > Allobosea > Allobosea sp. NPDC055332. Next base: position 66,825 of record NZ_JBSHMO010000003.1, read on the forward strand.
AAGCCGGTGATCGCCGCCGTCAACGGCGCCGCGATTGGCGCCGGCTGCGTGCTGGCGCTGTGCTGCGACATCATCCTCGTGGCGGAGGAGGGCTTCTTCGCCATGACCGAGGTCGATGTCGGCCTCGCCGGCGGCGTCAGCCATATCCGCCGCTTCTTCCGCGAATCCGACGCCCGCATGCTGATCTACACGGCGCGGCGGATCCATGGCCCGGACCTCTACCGGATGGGCGTCGCTTCGGCCTGCATACCGGCAGCGGAGCTGCTCGGTTTCGCGCAGGACATGGCGCGCGATATCGCGAGCAAGAGCCCGCTCGCGGTCCAGGCCGCCAAGCGCTCGTTCAACGTGACCGAGGGGCTGGCGCTGCGGGATGCCTATCGCTTCGAGCAGTCACAGACCGTCGCACTGGCACAGACCGAGGACACCAAGGAAGCGCAGCGCGCTTTCGCCGAGAAGCGCAAGCCGGTCTTCACCGGGCGCTGATCGCCGCCCGCGGGCAGTCGCGTCACTTCAGCTTGACGTCGAACCTGACCACGTCGCCCCGGTAAAGGCCCTTCGCACTGAGGACCAGCACGCCGCGCTGGTCGACGGCCTGACGATGCACGAAGGCGACCGGCGCATCGAGCGAGATCGTCAGGGCCTCGGCGGTTTCGACATCGGCGGTGCCGACGGTCAGCGTCTGGCGTGCGTCGGCGATCTCGACACCGGGCACCTCCGAGATCAGGCGCAGCGCCGTCTTCGATTCGAGGTCGTGCTGCGAAATCCGCTCGCGCAGGGATTCGTCGATATGCAGATCAGCCAGGAGGAAGGGCTGGCCATGCCGCCAATGCCGGCGCCTGACCTCGCGATAGGCTGGCGCGAGTTCGCCGATCTGTCCTTCGAACGGGTGCAGGATCCGGTCCGGTACGTCGCGCAGAATCTCGATCGTGGCGCTGTAGCTCGGCCGCAGCAGGCCGGACCAGTCCGTGCCGACCTCGCACCATAGATCCTCGGTAGGCCGCTTGCGGACGAAGGTGCCTCTGGCGCGGTAGCGCTCGATCAACTGCTCCGCCTCGAGCAGGTCGAGCGCCTGGCGGATCGTCGCGCGTGCGACACCGCATTCGACGGCGAGATCGTCGACCGTCGGGATCTGGCCGCCGACCGGCCACTGACCGGCTTCGATCCTCCGGCGGAACAGGGTCGCGAGCTGATTGTAACGGGAGACCCCGGTGCGTCTGAAATCCAGCGGCTTCGCTGCGGCGCGGCTGACGGTCATGCGGCTCCCTTCGCCGGCGCGACTGCCCGGCTAGCCAGACAAGTTAGCTCATCCTCCCGCCAAATGTAAGCCCGGTGGCCGGCTTTCGATCATAAAACATAATCAACTAGCTTATTGCCCTTTATGTCTCGAATGCGCATGATCGGGCCCGCGATGGCGCCTGGCGGCCTTGGCTGATTGGAAGGGTAGAGTGGAATGTCTGGCACGATCGATATCACCGGGCGGGATCTCGACCCCGCGACGATCGTACGGATCGCGCGCCAGGGCGCGAAAGTCGCGCTCAGTGCCGAGGCCCTCAGCCGGATCGAGGCCTCGCGCAAGGTCGTCGACGACATCGTGCGTCGCGGTGAGAAGGTCTATGGCGTCACGAGCAGCGTCGGCGCGAAGACCGGGGTCATGCTCGCGCCGGAGCGGGTGGCCGAGTTCAACCGGCGCCTGCTGCTCACCCACAATATGGGGCACGGGCCGCTCGCCTCGCATGAGGCGGTGAGGGCGATGATGGCCGTGCTGCTGAACGGGATGGCGAGCGGCTATCTCGGTGTCCGGCGCGTGCTCGCTGACCGGCTCGTCGATGCCCTCAACACGAACCGCCAGATCCCGGTGCATCTCTGGGGCTCGATGGGCGAGAGCGACATGTCGCCGATCTCCGATCTCGCCCTCGAGCTCTACCGCGACCACGATTTCGCGGCCGGCGAGGCGCTTGCTTTGCTGAATTCGAGCGCGCTCTCGCTGGGCATGGGCGCAATGGCGTACCATGACCTGTCGCGGATGCTGGACTTCGCCACCCTGGTCGGCGCGCTCAGCATGGAAGGTTTCGCGGCGAACCCGTCGGTGGTCTCGGACGCTGCCCTGGCGTCGCGGCCGTTCGACGGCGTGCTGAGCCATGGCGGCGCGATCCGGCGCTATCTCGCCGGCAGCTACATCGCGAAGCCGGGCGGTCCCCGCCATCTGCAGGATCCGCTGAGCTTCCGCTCGCTGCCGCTGATCCACGGGACCGCTGCCGACAGCCTCGCTTTCGCCGGCCGGCAGATCGCGATAGAGCTGCGCGCCAGCCAGAACAACCCGGTCGTCGCCATCGAGCAGGGCGAACTGGTCTCGGTCGCCAATTTCGACATGGTCGCGCTGGCGATGGCGCTCGACGTCGCGCGGCTCGCCTTGTCGCCGGTGGTCACCAGCTCGACCGAGCGCCTCGCCAAGCAGGCCGATTCCTTCTGGTCCGGCCTGAGCGTCGGCCTGATCGAGGAAGACGGGGTCGGGCTGCCCGGCTTCAACGGCCTCGCGCAGTTCCACAAGTCGATCACCTCGGAGGCGCGCCTGCTGGCGGCGCCGGTCGTGAGTGAGCTCGCCAGCTCGAGCCACTCGAACGGCAACCTCGACCGTGCCAGCATGGCCGGTCTCGCCGCCCGCCGCGCCGGCGATCTTGCGACGCTGTGCCGCTCGATCTTCGCGATGGAGCTGCTCGTCGCCGCGCAGGCGGTCGAGATGCGCAAGGTCTCGCCGCTGGGTGCGGTCACGGGCCGGCTCTTCGCCCTGGTGCGTGAGGCGGTCCCCTATGCCGGGCCGGGGCAGCGCGTGCCCCACATCAAGGCGCTGCTCGACCATCTCGATGCGCAGGCGGCGCGGGTCGATGGGCTGATGGCGCCGGCGCAGGAGAGTTGATCCACCCGGGCGGGACCGACCCGCCCGACCGGGAGCGGGCCGATTCAATACAATAGAAAAAGGGGAGACGACCATGAAATCACTGCGCTTTCGAAGTTTTGCCGCTGCGCTCGGGCTGCTCGCGCTGAGCCTTGGCGGAGCCGCCGCCCAGAGCTATCCGACCAAGCCGGTCAGGATGATCGTGCCGTTCGCGCCGGGCGGCCGCGTCGAGGCGGTCGCGCGGCTGATCGCCGATGCGCTGAGCAAGGATCTCGGCCAGCCCTTCCTGGTTGAAAGCCGCCCGGGCGCCGGCGGGGCGATCGGCGCCGATTTCGTCGCAAAGGCCCAGCCCGACGGCCACACCTTGCTGCTCTCCTCGGCCGGCGTGCTGGCGATCCTGCCGAATGTCGACAAGAAGCTGCCCTATGACTCGGTCAAGGACTTCACGCCTGTCGCCCGGCTGATCGAGGGCTTCACTTTCATCGGCGCCTATCCCGGCCTGCCGGTGAAGTCGATCGCGGAGATGGTCGCGCTGGCCAAGCAGAAGCCGAACACGCTCGGCTATGCCTCCAGCGGCATCGGCACCTACAGCCATCTTGCGGGCGAGCTCGTCGCCATCGCCTCGGGCGCGCCGATCAAGCACATCCCCTATCGCGGCAGTGGGCCGGCTTTGAACGATATCGTCGCCGGACACGTGCCGCTGATGATCGGCGGCGAGCTCGGCGACCTCGCCAAGGCCGGCAAGATCCGCATCCTGGCGACCACCAACGAGAAGCGCTCGCCCGAGTTCCCGGACGTGCCGACCATGAAGGAAAGCGGCTTTCCGCAGTTCGTCGCGCATTCCTGGGTCGGGCTGGTCGGGCCGGCCAAGCTGCCGTCGGCGATATCCGACAAGCTGAACGTGACGCTCGCCCGTGTCATGGCCGATCCGGCGACGCAGGAGAAGCTGCGCGGGCTCGGCGGCGAGCCGGCCTATCTCCCGGCAGCCCCGTTCGGCAAGATCATCGCGGACGATATCGCCATCTATGCCGAGATCATCGCCAAGGCCGGGCTCAAGTTCGAATAGGCCGGCCTCAGTCCGCGAGCGTCAGGCCCGTACCGGCTCCGGCCGGTACGGCGACCTCGCCTCGCTCCAGGCTCAGGCCCGAGAAGCGGTCGTCGTTCAGGAGCGCCATCTCCGAGAACTCGTGCGGGAAGCGCGGCGCCGGCAGGCTCGCCGCCAGATGCACGGTGTGGGCGTGGATGATGCTCGAGCCGAACACCGCGCCGAAGCGGAAGCCGAGATTGGCGGCGCGGCAGATCGCGACCGCCTGCGCCGTTCGGCTCGGGCCGCCATGGTTGAGGATGCGCAGATTGATCGACTCGACATGGCCGGCCTCGGCGATCTGCAGGATCGAGGGCAGGTCCTGCGCGCTCTCATCGGCTTCGACCGGAACATCGAGCGCCTTCGCGACGGCGATGAAGCTCTTGAAATCGGTGGCGGCCGTCGGCTGCTCGACGAGTTCCAGGCCGAAGCGCGCCATGGCGTTGATCGCCTTCACCGCCGCCTTCGGCGTGTAGGATTCATTGGCATCGATCATCAGCGCGATTTCGGTTCCGACCGCGCTTCGAACGGCGCGAACACGGTCGAGATCGAGTTGCGGCTCGCCTGAGACCTTGACCTTCAGATGCCGGAAGCCGGCGGCGACCAGCCCCTCGGCGACCTCTGCCATGCGCTCCGGCGATTTCAGCGGAATGATCCGCGTATTGGCGAAGCGGTCCTGGCGCTTGCCGCCATAGAGATCGTGCAGCGGCACGCCGAGCGCCCGCGCCCTCAAGTCGAGCAGGGCGCATTCGATCCCGGCCTTCACCGGCAGGGCGCCGTGCAGCCGGCGGTCGAGCCGGTCCCTGATCGCCCCGATCGCCGTCTCGTCCTGGCCGACCAGGCCGTCGCAGAGATAGTCGAAGCTCGCCTTCACCACCTCCAGCGGCTCGGTCCAGGGTGGCATGGCGCGGACATAGCCATGTCCTTCGATGCCCTGCTCGTCGCTGACGATCACGGCGAAGCCCCGGATGCGCGTGAGCGGCCCCTGCGCGAAGCGCCATTCGGGATCCGACAGCGTCTGGTCGATGGCGACCGTCCTGACTGCGCTGATGGCCATCGAGATTCCCAGGCTGTGATTGATCGATGCAGCTGACCCTATCACACCGAGCTTGTCATCAGGTCAATAGTATATAAAACTGACCTAATGACATAAGCGGCCGGTCAAGGCCGCCAGTTGTGCGGCGGGAGGCTGAATGCAGGACGGGGATCAGGCTCCTTCGACGGGGCCGGCAGAGATCGTTGCCGACGATCAGGCGGTGCGCGCGACCGGTGATATCCTCGCAGGCCTGCTGTTCGCAGCTCTGGGCATCGCCGCGCTTCTCATCGGCCGCGCCTATCCGGTCGGCAGTTCGCTGGATATGGGGCCCGGCTATCTGCCGCGCGTCGTCGCAGGTGCTCTGGTCCTCACCGGCCTCGTCGTGATGATCAGGGGCATGCGGCTGCGGGCCTTTCGCTGGCCGGACTTCCCGCTGCGGGCGATGGGCTGGATCGCCGCCGCGATCCTGCTCTTCGCCGGCCTGGTCGAGCGGACCGGTCTGTTCCTCGCCTGCCTCGTCTGCATCCTGGTGGCGGCGCTTGGAGATCCGCAGCCGCGCTGGCGCGAGGTGCCGGTGGTCGCCGTGCTGTTCGCCGGGTTCTGCGCGCTGCTGTTCGGCTATCTGCTGAAGCTTCCGGTCCGGGTCTGGCCGCTGTGAGCGAGATCATCTCATCGCTCGGCGTCGGGCTCACGGTCGCCGCGACGCCGATCAACCTCTGGTACTGCTTCCTCGGCGCCCTGGTCGGCACGCTGATTGGTGTGCTGCCCGGGCTCGGGCCGATCGCCACCATGGCGATGCTGCTGCCGCTGACCTATTACCTTGAGCCGACCGGGGCGCTGATCATGCTCGCCGGCATCTATTACGGCGCGCAATATGGCGGCTCGACCACAGCGATCCTGATGCGGCTGCCGGGCGAATCCTCCTCGGTCGTCACTTGTCTCGACGGCTATGAGATGGCGCGCCAGGGCAGGGCGGGGGCGGCCCTGGCTGCCGCGGCTCTCTCGTCCTTCCTCGCCGGCACGGTCACGACCCTGCTGATCGCCTTCTTCAGCCCGGCGCTGACCGCCGTAGCGCAGCGCTTCGGCCCGGCGGAGTATTTCTGCCTGATGGTTCTGGGGCTGATCGCGGCGATCGTGTTTGCGCAGGGCTCGCTGCTGAAATCCTTCGGCATGATCCTGGTCGGATTGCTGCTCGGCCTGGTCGGCGCCGACGTCAACACCGGCCTCGACCGCTTCACCTTCGGCGTCGCCGAACTGCGCGACGGCATCGGCATCGCCGCCCTGTCGATGGGCGTGTTCGGCATCGCCGAGATCGTGCTCAACCTGGCGCGGCCGGAGCAGGGCGGCGAGCGCGCCCAGGCCGTCTCGACGCTGCGGCTGACCGCGGCTGATTTCCGGGCGGCCTGGCCCGCTGCCTTGCGCGGCACTGGCATCGGCGCTTTGCTCGGCATCCTGCCGGGCGGCAGCGCGATGATGGCCTCTTTCGCCTCCTATTCGACCGAGAAGAAGCTGTCATCATCGCCCGAGCGCTTCGGCCATGGCGCGATCGAAGGCGTTGCTGGCCCCGAGGCCGCCAACAATGCCGGCGCCCAGGCCTCCTTCATCCCGATGCTTGCGCTCGGTATCCCCAGCAACTCGGTGATGGCGATGATGGCCGGCGCGATGCTGATCCACGGCATCGCGCCGAGCCCGAACCTCGCTTCCGTCCAACCCGGGCTGTTCTGGGGGCTGATCGCCTCGATGTGGCTCGGCAATCTGATGCTGCTCGTCATCAACCTGCCGCTGATCGGCCTCTGGGTCAGGCTCCTGCAGGTGCCTTACCGGCTGATGTTCCCGGCGATCCTGCTGTTCTGCTGCATCGGCATCTATTCGGTGAATTACAGCCCCTTCGAGGTCGCGCTCCTTGCCCTGTTCGGGGTGCTCGGCATCGTCCTCTCGCTGCTGGATTGTCCGCTGGCGCCGCTCGTCCTCGCCTTCATCCTCGGGCCGGCGATGGAGGAGAACCTGCGCCGCGCCATGCTGCTGTCGAACGGCAGCGTCGACATCTTCGCCAGTCCCGTCTGCATCGCCTTGCTCATGATGGCGGCGGCGCTGCTGGCGATGATCCTGCTGCCCTCGTTCCGGCGCGTCAGGGCGGTGGCAGCCGAGGCCTAATGGCGCGGGATGACCGGGTCACCGCAGCACCACGACCTTGGTGCCTGGCCTGACGCGGTCATAGAGATCCATGACGTCGCGATTGGTCATGCGGATGCAGCCCGACGAGACGGCGGCTCCGATCGTGTCGGGCTCGTTGGAGCCGTGGATGCGGTAGAGGCTCGAGCCGAGATAGATCGCCCGGGCTCCGAGCGGATTCTCCATGCCGCCGGGCATGTAGCGTGGCAGGTCTGGGCGGCGCTTGAGCATCGCCGCAGGCGGGCGCCAGTCCGGCCATTCGCGCTTCCTCGTCACGGTCTTGGTGCCTGACCAGCTGAAGCCCTGCCGTCCGACGCCGACGCCATAGCGCAGCGCCTGTCCACGGCCGAGCACGTAGTAGAGCCGGCGCTGGCTCGTCGAGATCACGACCGTGCCGGGCGCCTCCCTGCCGGTCCAGGGCACGACCTGACGCGGGATCGGCTGTTCGCTGAAGATGTTGAGGAAGTCCGCGAGACCGCGGCTGATCGGGTTGTTGTAGGCTTGGGCAGGCGCCGCGAAAGCGAGACATGTGGCGGCGAGTATGGTGATGCGTAGCATGATAGGCCTCTGAAGGCCCCCCGCCCGGATATAAGGGGAAGAGGTAAAACCGGGTCAAGGCAGAAGCGCCGACAGTCCTGGCGATCATGCCGCCGCGCAAAACGAGCCTGGCGAGATCATCGCCGGTATGCGGCGACCACCGCAGGCCTGTTCTCCTGGTGCAGGGCGGCCCGCTTGCCCGGCGTCGATGCGGCCCTAGACTAACGCCATGGCACACTCCCTCAAAGCCGGCGCGGCGCCGGCAATCCCCGCCGGCCTGAACCAGCCGAACCTCGATTCCGATGCGGTCTGGGAGGCGCGGCGCGATCTCGCCGCCTGCTTCCGCATGGCGGCGCGCTATGGCTTCGAGGAGGGCATCTGCAACCATTTCTCGGCGCTGGTGCCGGGCTATGACGACCTCTTCATCGTCAACCCCTATGGCTGGGCCTTCCGCGAGCTCACCGCCTCGAAGCTGCTGATCTGCGACTTCCACGGCAATGTCGTCGCCGGCGAGGGCCAGCCTGAAGCGACGGCCTTCTATATCCACGCGCGCGTTCACAAGAACCTGCCGCGCGCCCGCGTCGCCTTCCACACCCACATGCCCTATGCGACGGCGCTCTCGATGACCGAGGGCGACCCCCTGATCTTCGCCGGCCAGACCGCGCTGAAGTTCTATGGCCGCACCGCGTTCGACCGCGACTATAACGGCCTTGCCCTCGACGAGCGCGAAGGCGACCGCATTGCCGGTGCGGTCGGCGAAGCCGACATCGTCTTCATGAAGCACCATGGCGTCATGGTGCTGGCCCCCAACATCGCCGAGGCCTGGGACGATCTCTATTATCTCGAGCGCGCCTGCGAGGTGCAGACCCTGGCGCTTTCGACCGGCCGCAAGGTGCTGCCGGTGAAGCCGGAGATTGCCGAGGCGGCCTACCAACAGATGCGCGAGGGCGATCCGGAATCGGCGCGCCTGCATCTGGCCTCGATCCGCCGCCAGCTCGATACCGAAGAGCCGGTCTATCGCGATTGAGGCCTGGCGCCGCTAGGGCTGAGGAGCCTTTCGAGCGCGGATCAGCCCGTCGAGCAGCTTTTCCGCGGAGGGCGCTTTCCTTTCAGCTTCGACCGACAGGCCGGGGCAATCGAGCGGCGATGCGCTGGCGATGAAGTCGCCACTCATCCCGCTCTTCCCGCGGGGGATGGGATAGCGGCTCTGATCGATGTAGCGGATGCTGTATCGGCAACCCGGCTTGAGCTTTTCCCAAAGCGCGTTGCGATCTTCGCTCCCGAAGGTGGAGATGCCGACCATGAATGCCTGGCCGCCATCGACGACGACGAAATGCGGGCCATTGGGCTGCAGGGTGCCGGAGCCTTTCTCGATGACGAGGATGTCAGCCGATCGCGTCACCCACCATTCCATGGCAAACCAGCAGACGACTGAAAGCGCCGCGAACGCGCCCGCCAGCTTCAGCGCTCGTTCAATGGATGCGCTCATGACGACATCCTGCCCCCCGCTGCCGCTGACCACCTGGCGGTGCCAAGCAGTCTAGGTGCTCTAGGAGCCCAGCTCCAACAGCAAGCCATCCAGCCGCGCGATGCCGGCCGCGATCTGCGCCTCGTCGAGCGCCGCGTAACCGATGACGAGGCCGGCGCGGCGTTCGGGATCGTCCGGCCGGTCATAGAGCCCGCTGACGCCATAGAGGCCGAGCGAGGCCGCTGCGGCCCGCTCCGTCAGCTCCGCCTCGCGTGTTTGCGGCAGCCCATTGATCCAGACGAGGACATGCAGGCCGGCATCGGTGCCGGTGATGGTGACGCGCTCGCCCAACCGCTCGCGCAGCGCTTTCAGCAAGGCAGTTCGCCGCTCGCCATTGCGACGCCGGATACGGCGGACATGCCGCTCATAGGCGCCGCTTGCGATCAGCTCGGCCAGGGCCGCCTGTTCGAGCTCGGGCGTGTGCCGGTCGATCATGCGCTTGGCCCGGGCGAAGACCTCGCGCAGCGCCGGCGGCAGCACGAGATAGCCGAGCCGCAAGGTCGGCGAGAGCGTCTTCGACACCGTGCCGAGATAGATCACGCTGCCGGCCCGATCGAGCGAGCGCAGCGGTGGCACCGGGCCGACGCCGTGGCGGTATTCGGCGTCGTAATCATCCTCGATGACGAAGGCGCCATGGCGCGCCGCCCAGGCGAGCAGCTCCTGCCGGCGCGGCGCTGACAGGATGCTGCCGAGCGGCAACTGATGCGAGGGCGTGACGAAGGCGAGCCGTGCCGGCGGCAACGTAGCGGTCTGCATGCCCTCGCGATCGACCGACTGCGGCGAAAGCTCGGCGCCCGCTGTCAGAAAGGCCTGGCGCGCCAGATTGTAGCCGGGATCCTCGATGACGACGCGGTCGCCGGGATCGAGCAGCAGTCGGGTGCAGAGGTCGAAGCCCTGCTGCGAGCCGTTGACGACGAGGATGTCGTCGGCCTCGCAGCGCATCCCGCGGGCACGCCAGAGATAGCCTTGCAGCGCCGCGCGCAGCTCCGGCAGGCCGCGCGGATCGCCATAGCGCAGGCGGGCCGGCCGCCTGGTCACTGCATTTGCCAGCGCCCGCCGCCAGGCGAGCGTCGGGAAGTCGCCGCCGGCGAGCTCGCCATAGCGGAAATCGAGCGCGAAGGGCTGCGGATTCCACGGAATCGGTGCGGCGGCTGCGAGCCGCCTGCCATAGGCGGAAAGTTCGGTCGGGCGCGATGCCGGCGCGCTTCCCCCAGCCGGCTCCGGCTGCGCCAGGCCGGTGGCGACCCGGGCCCGCGCTCCCGGCCGGGTCTCGAGATAGCCCTCGGCCGCCAATTGCTCGAAGGCGGCGGTGACGGTGGTGCGCGACAGGCCCCATTCGGCCGCGAGCGCGCGGGTCGAGGGCAGGCACGAGCCGGGTGCATGGACACCGGCCGCGATCTCCCGCTTGATCGCTGCGACGACTTGGCGTTGGGCGCCGATCTCAGCTCCAACTGGTCCGGTCATATTGCTCGAAACTGGTCGTTTCACACAGGCCAGATTAGCGGCATGACGGCGGCGACCGCAAGGAGACCATTCGATGTACACGCCGCCGGCCTTCCGCGTCGACGACCGCGCCGAGATCCACGCGATGATGCGTGCCTGCCGGCTCGCCACCCTCGTCACCGCCACGGCTGAGGGACTGCTCGCGACGCCGCTGCCGCTGATCCTGGCGGCGGAGGAGGGTGAGTTCGGCGTGCTCCATGGCCATCTCGCCCGCGCCAATCCGCAATGGAAGGCCGCGGCGATCGGCGAGGCCATGGTCCTGTTCAGCGGGCCCGATGCCTATGTCACGCCGTCCTGGTACGAGACCAAGCGGGAGACCGGCAAGGTCGTGCCGACCTGGAACTACCAGGCGGTCCACGCCTATGGCCCGGCCGAGTTCTTCGACGATCCCGAGCGCCTGCTCGATGCGGTGACGCGCCTAACCAATCTGCACGAGGGTCCGCGCTCCGAGCCTTGGGCAGTCGATGACGCGCCGCCCGACTTCGTGCGGGCGCAGCTGCGCGGCATCGTCGGCCTGCGCATCCCGATCACCCGGCTCGAAGGCAAGCGCAAGATGAGCCAGAACCGCCCGCTGGCCGATCGCGTCGGCGTTGCCGAGGGGCTATCCACGAGCGAGCGCGCCAGCGACCTGGCTGTTGCGGCGATGGTGCCGACCGAGGGCTGAAGTGTTCAGTCGTGCGTCTCGCCTTCATAGGGCGTGGCGCGCATCGACGGGCGCTGGTTGAAGCGGTCATACCAGCCGGCGAGACGCGGCGCCCGCTCGCGGAAATCCGGCAGGCGCCGGAAGCTGACCCAGGCCAGCGCCGTCGCCAGACCGATCTCGCCGACGGTCACCGGGCCGTCGAGGTCGGCTAGCGTTTCCAGGTAGTCATAGGCTTCGAGCAGCTTGGTCGTCTGGCCCGCCGCGAGCGCTGGGTAGCGCAACGCCTCGGGTCGGCGCTCGGTATCCCAGCGTACCGCAATCCCGGCATCGCACAGGCCCTGCGCCAGCGCCTGTAGCCGCAAGGCTTCGTAACGCGCCGGCCCTTCGCGCGGAATCAGCGTGCCTTCTCCGGCGAGCCGGTCGAGATAGTCGCAGATCACCACGGAATCGAAGAGCGCACCGGCATCGGGCGTCAGCAGCACCGGCACCTTGCCGAGCGGGTTCTGCGCGAAGACGGCGTCGTTGCGATTGGTCGGGCTGGTCTCGTGATGGACGACGTCGAGACGGTTAGCCAGCCCGAGCTCATGGGCGCTGACCAGTACCTTGCGGGCATAGGGCGAGTGGCTCTGGTAGAGCAAAGTGAGCTTGCCGGACATCACGCGGTCTTCCCGGTGACCTCGGCCGGCGTCAGCCCGACCAATTCGGCATAGCGCTCCGGATCGGTCGCGCCCTCGGTGATCACCGCGAAGACGCGCGAGGACGCGTCGAGCTTCAGCGCCGCGCGCGCCTGCGGATCGCGCAACGCTGCCAGCAAACCGGCGAAACCGGCCGCGCCGCTCTCGCCGGCGACGATCGCAGGGTCGCCGCCGGCCGGGCGCGCCAGCCGGTTCATCGCCTCGACCGCGACCTCGTCCTCCACCGTCATGAAAGCATCGGCCGTGCGCGACAGCACGCGCCAAGCGAGCGGCGAGGGATCATAGCATTCGAGCATCGCCATCACCGTCGGCGCGCCATGGGCGATCTTGGTCGGCCGTCCGGCGCGGGCGCTCTCGAACAGGCAGGCGGCGCGGGCCGGATCGACCACGGTGAAGACCGGCCGCTTGTCGCCGAGCACCAGCGAGAGCTGCGCCGCGATCGCCGCGGCGATGCCGCCGACTCCGGCCTGGACGAAGACATGGGTCGGCAGCTCCGGCAACTGGCGCAGCGCCTCGCGGATGATTGCGGTGTAACCCTGCATGACGAGGCCGGGGATGCGCTCATAGCCGTCCCAGGAGGTGTCGGAGACGGTGGTCCAGCCCTGTTCATTAGCGACGCGGGCGGCCTCGACGATGGAGTCGTCATAGGTGCCGGGGACGCGCACGATCTGCGCGCCGAAGCGGGCGATCGCCGCGGCACGCGGCTCGCTAACGCCGCCATGCATGAAGATCACCGAGCGCGCGCCGACGAGTTGCGCGCCCTGCGCGACCGAGCGGCCGTGATTGCCGTCGGTGGCGCAAGCGAAGGTCATCCCGGCCGCGATCGCGCGGACCTCGGGCGAGTTCAGGTCAGCTTCGTCGAGTGTTCGTCCGAGCCGTTCGCTCTCCGCCTCCAGTACCAGGCGCGTCACCGCATAGGCGCCTCCCAGAGCCTTGAAGCTGCCGAGGCCGAGCCGCTGGCCTTCGTCCTTGAGATGCAGCGCGCCGATGCCGAGCTCCGAAGCGAGATTGGGCAGGGCCCGCAGGGGCGTCTGCACATGCTCGGCCCGCCAGGCGAGGTGCCGCTCGATCGCGTCGGCCCCGGCGGGGCCGAGCGTTTCCGCATCGACGGGGTGGAGCGGCTGGCGGAAGTCCGGGAGCTGGTTGAGCAGGAGCACGGCTTGCCTCATTGAGATGTCCAGGTGAAGAGATATTGCAAGCGTCGCGAAAAAGGCGCTGCAATCACCCGTCAGCCTTGCAAGTTTGTTTCACGATCATTGCCCCTGGAGCTGCGCTTGAGTGAAACGTCCGCTTCCGCCCTCGATGCCTTCGACCGGGCGATCCTCGCCATCCTGCAGCAGGACAACACGACGCCGCAGCGCGTGATCGGCGAGAAGGTCAATCTGTCTGCGCCGGCCGTGCAGCGCCGCATCCGCCGGATGGAGAAGGACGGCGTCATCACCGCCAATGTCGCGGTGGTCGAGCCGGCGGCGCTCGGCCATCCGATCACCATCTTCGTCGAGATCGAATTGGTCAGCGAGACGGCAAAAGACATCGACGCCGCCAAGCGCGCCTTCCTCGCCGCGCCTGAGGTACAGCAATGCTACTACGTCACCGGCGAGGTCGATTTCATGCTGGTCGTGCTGGTGCCGAGCATGACGGCCTATGAGGCGCTGACCCGCCGGCTCTTCTTCGCCGACGCCAATATCCGCAAGTTCCGGACTTTCGTCGCAATGGACCGGGTCAAGGCGGGGCTCTGCGTGCCGGTGGGGTAAAACGCAGCCTCCCTGTCATGGTCGGGCTTGTCCCGGCCATCCACGTCTTGCTTCGGGCTGGGCGGTGTTCAAGACGTGGATGCTCGCCACAAGGGCGAGCATGACGAGATGGAAGGCGGCGAGCCTCCGCTAAGACGTCAGCGCGCCTGCGGTCATGCCCTGGACCATGAACTTCTGCAGGAAGATGAAGGCCATCACCAGAGGCAGGCTCGCCAGCACCGAGAAGGCCATCATGGTGTTCCAGTCGGTGACGAACTCGGCCATCAGGCTGTAGATCGCCATGGTCAGCACCCGGTTCTCCCAGGATTCGATCAGCACCACAGCGAACAGGAATTCGTTCCAGGCGAGCAGGAAGGTGTAGAGCCCGGCGCCGATGAAGGCCGGATAGGACATAGGCACCAGCGTCCGGAAGATCGCCCCCAGCCGCGAGCAGCCGTCGACCATCGCCGCCTCCTCGATGTCGCGCGGAATGTTGATGAAGTAGCTGCGCAGCATCAGGATGCAGAAGGGCAAGGTGAAGGTCAGGTAGACCACGATCAGCGAGGTGCGGGTGTCGTAGAGCCCGAGCGTGATGAAGATCCGGAAATAGGGGATGCAGAGCAGCACCAGCGGGAACATCTGTGTGGTGATCAGGAACATCAGCACCGCCCGCTGCCCGGCGAACTTGAAGCGCGCCAGCGCATAGGCCGCCATCGCCCCGAGGATCAGCGAGAGCACTGTCAGCAGGAGTGAGATCACCATCGTGTTGGCGAAGACGAGGAGATAGCGCGGGCTGGCGAAGATCTTGCGGTAGCCCTCGAGCGTGAACACCTGCGGCAGCCATGTCGGTGGCATCCGCATCACCTCGATGTTCGGCCTGACCGAGACCGTCAGCATCCAGGCGAGCGGGAAGAACACGATCCCGATCGCGATCAGCAGCAGGAGATAGGAGGCGGCGTTGATCAGTCGCTCACGCCCGCGAATGCCGATCTTGCCGAGATAGGGGCGAGGGTGCGCCGCGGCGATAGGCTGGGCGAGGGTCATTGCTGATTGCTCATGGTTCGGCGGACATAGATGGCGCTGACGATGAAGAGCACGATGAACATGACCACGGCTTCGGCCGAGGCGTAGCCGAATTTCAGCTTCTGGAAGCCGTCGAAATAGATCGCCGTCGCCAGCACTTCCGAGCCGTGTGCCGGGCCACCGCCAGTCATCACATAGACCGGGTCGAAGGCGCGGAAGGTCCAGATCGAGTCGAGCAGCACGATCGTAGTGATGACGCCGCGCAGCTGCGGCAAAGTGATGTGCCAGAACTGCCGGAACAGCGAGGCGCCGTCGATCTCCGCGGCCTCATAAAGCTGCTTCGGGATCGCCTGCAGGCCGGCGAGCAGCATCACCATGAAGAAGGGGAAGGCGCGCCAGACATTCATCGCCGTCACCGATCCCAGCGCCGTCGCGGGATCGCCGAGCCAGGAGATGGTGAAGTTGGCGTCGATGATGCCGAGCGAGGCGAGCAGGCCGTTGAGCACGCCGAAGGGCTGCAGCATCAGCACCCAGATCATGCCGGCGACGGTCGGCGCCAGCAGCCAGGGCACGATCAGCAGGCCACGCGCGAGGGTGCGGAAGGCCGGGTCGAGATTCATGTTGAGCAGCAGCGCGAGACCGAGCCCGATCACGAGGTGCAACACGACGCTGAAGAAGGTGAAGACGACGGTCTGCCAGAAGGCACGCCAGAACAGCGGGTCATTGGCGAGCGCGATATAGTTGCCGAAGCCGACCCAGACCTCGCGCTGGAGGTTGCTGTCGTGGAAGCTCAGGCGGACCACGTCGATCAGCGGGTAGATCAGAAGCGCGACGAGGATCAGCAAGGACGGCCACAGGAAGGACGCGGCCAGGAATTCCTCGCGGTATTTGCGTTTGAGCGTCAGCAGCATGACTCGCCGATCGTTGCGGAAGGGCGGCTTACGGCCGGCCTGTCAGAAAATCGGGGTCACCCCGGACAAGCGGCGTAGCCGCGCCGATCCGGGATCCGTGCCCGAGCCCCACGGACGAAAGGCTCAGGCGTGGGTCCCGGGTCTCCCTTCGGTCGCCCGGGACGACGAGTGCTTCGATGTCACTTCGCCGCGGCGAGGACCTTGTTCCATTCGGCCGCGGCGTCATCCAGCGCCTGCTTGGCGGTCTTCTTGCCCTGCACTGCGTTCTGAATCTCGGTGGTCATCACCTTGTTCATCTGCACGGCGTTGGGCATCGACAGGAACGGCGACTGCGCGTTCGGCTGCGCCATCTGCGTCACGAAAGCCTGGAAGAGCTTGCGCTCCTTGAACCAGTCCTGGCTGGAGACATCGGTGCGGGCCGGGAAGCCGCCGGTGCCCTTCGCCCACATCTCGATGCCCTTCGGCCCCGAGAGCCATTTCATGAACGTCCAGGCCGCGTCCTTGTCCTGCGCCTGGCTGCTGATGGTGTTGAGCGAGCCGCGCACCATGGTGCCGGTGCTCTTGCCCTTCGGCAGCGGGGCGATGTCGTAATTGAGGTTCGGGTTGAGCTGCTTCTGGATGGCGACGCCCCAGGGCCCCTCGAACATCATCGCGACATTGCCGGAGGCGAAGTTGGCGCGCTTCTCCTTCTCGCCATTGCTCAGCACGCCGGGCACCGAGACTTTGTCCTTGTTCATCCGCTCGATATACCACTCGATCGCGGCGACGCCCTCGGGGCTGTTGAACACGGCCTTGCTGGTCGCCGGATCCATGATCGTCGCGCCGCCCTGCAGCAGCAGCGGATAGATGTCGTAGGTCATGTTGGTCGGCGGCTCGGCCTGGAGCGTGCCGGTGACCGCGAACTGGCGCTTGTCCGGATTGGTCAGCTTGCGCGAGTACTCGGCGAACTCCTCCCAGGTCTTGGGCGGGCCGGAGAGGCCGGCGGCCTTGAACAGGTCGGTGTTCCAGAACAGCGCGACCGCGCCGCTCTCGATCGGCAGGTAGTACTGCTTGCCCTTCCACTTGGCGTGGAAGGTCTCCGGGATGTTCGCGAAGAACTCCTTCGGCTCCTTGGCGATGCGCGCATCGATCGGCTCGATCATGCCGAGATCGGCGAACTCGGCCACCCAGTCGACCTGGACCAGCAGCACGTCCGGCAGCTTCTTGGCCTGGTGCAGCACGATGGCGCGGTCGTGGAAGCCGGTGAACGGCGAGTCGACCGGCGTCAGCTTGATGTCGGGATGGTCCTTCTCGAAGGCGGCCTTGAGCTCGCCCATGAACTTCTCGCCGACCTCGGTGCCCTTCCACTGGCCCCAGCGAACCTCCTTCTGCTGGGCCAGGGCGAGCGTCGGCAGGCTGATCGCCGAGGCGAGCGCCATCGCCGCGAGTGTCAGCAAGGAAGACCTGCGATGCTGATCCATATGCGTTTCCTCCCGTTGATCGTTGATTTTGTTCGATCTTTTTATTGTCGCTCCGCTTTCTGCGGATGCGTGGTCCGGCGGCTTCAGGCCGCGCGCGCCTTGAGCAGGGCTTCCGGCACCGGCGGGGCGACCTTGACCAGCGTGGTGTTCTCATCGACCAGTCTGCTGGTCCCGCCTACATTCATCCAGGTGAACATGTTGCGGAACATCTCCTGCAGCGAGGCCATGATCGCGGTCTCGGCTGCCTTCGGCATCTCCCAGAACGGCTTCTTCATCACCTTCCAGGACTTCTTGCGGGTGTTGTAGAAGAACTGCGCGTCGGTCTCGCCCACCCCCTTCTCGGAGAGGTGATTGGCGAAGGTGTATTCCTTGATCTGATCCCTGATCGCCTGCGGCAGGGCAGGGTGGTCGAAGATCAGGTTGTTGAAGCCGAGCGCGAGATGGACCTCGACCGCTTCCGCCACCGGAAGCTTGGCGAGCTGCGTGCCGGGCAGGGTCGAGGCGCCGTGCTGGACTGCGCCCGCCATGTTGTAGTCCTTGCGGCAGATCGTCGAGATCGTCTTCAGCAGGTCGTAATCGACGTTGACCTCGGCAAGCGTGCCGTCCGGCAGGACCTTGCCGCCGTGATAGGTGCCGGAATTGATCGAGATCTTGCTGACGATCGGCAGCTTGGCGGCGCGCTTGGCCATCTCCGCCAGATAGACCTTCATGAAGGCGCGCAGCTCTTCCGGCGTGGTGTTCTCGTGGCCGACCTCGCCGATCTCGGCGCCGAGCGAGATCGAGACGCCCTTGGGCTCGATCCCGCGCACGAACTCGGTGAAATGCGCGGTCAGCTCGGCATTGACGCGCTGCTGGTCCTCGACCGTCGCCAGCGACAGGTCGACCACCGTCGAGGCGTCGATGTCGATGCTGTACATGCCGGCCGCGATCTGCTCGCGCATGATGTTCTCGAGCTTGCGGACTTCCGCCTTCGGGTCGGCGAGATAGGCCTTGGCGTTGATCTGGTCGTGGTCAGCCTGCAGGAAGACCGGGCCGGTATGGCCCTCGCGCAGCGCTGCGGCCAGCACCGCCGCGGCGTATTCCAGCGGCGGCTGCTGGGCGTAAAGCGCTTCGCCCACCGCCTGCTCGAAGATGAAGAGTTTGGAATCGAGCTCCTTGCCGGCGCGGAAGACCGCGCGGCAGGTATGATAGCTCCAGCCGCGCAGGTTCATCGCCGGTACGGTCTTGCCCGACCATTTGCCGGCGGCGCAGGCGAGATAGAGCTCCTGGATCGAGGCCGGCACGATGCCCGCGGCATGGGCGGCCTCGCGGATCGCCCAGATCGCCACCGCGCGCGCTTCCGGCTCTGCGAGGGCTGCGGTTTCAGCCCACCGGTCGAGCATCGCATCCGGCGGGCGCTTGCTCTTGCTGAAGTCGGGCGAGGAGCCGGCAAGATCGACGCCGATCGTCTTGAGGTCGTCGGTCAGCTCAGCGAGCGAGGCGCATGCCATGGGTCATACCTTCGAAAACGGCTTCGAAACGGACAGCGCCGGCGGGCTTCCGGGCTTCCGGCGGGCGGGCTGGGGAGCCGCC
Source organism: Allobosea sp. NPDC055332 (assembly GCF_053645455.1). Taxonomy (NCBI): domain Bacteria; kingdom Pseudomonadati; phylum Pseudomonadota; class Alphaproteobacteria; order Hyphomicrobiales; family Alloboseaceae; genus Allobosea; species Allobosea sp. NPDC055332. The sequence goes on from NZ_JBSHMO010000003.1 coordinate 85,615, forward strand.
TCATCACATTCGCAATCAATGCATGTTGTTTTCGTTATCGCAAGTAATATTATCGTTTTCGCGCATTGCAGCATAAGCTATGTTGCAATGCGCAATCGGTTCGGCTCTCAGTTCGGATGCGTTTCACCGGTCGTCAGCAGGGCCTGGACGGCGGCGCGATCGGGCATGCCGTCCCAGCCATTGGCGCGCTCGGCCTTGAGGGCCGCGACAGCGGCCGCGAGGCGTGCGGCTTCGAAGGGGCTTTGCCCCTCGCACAGCCCGAGCGCATAGGCGCCATGGAAGACGTCGCCGCAGCCAGTGGTGTCCTTCGCTGCGACCTTGAAGGCAGGGACGCTGACGAGTTCGCCTCCGATCAGCCAGAGACTGCCGGCGCTGCCGCGCGTCACAGCGAAGACCTTGCCGGAGCCGTTGGCGCAGCGCCGCAGCAGTTCGTCGGCCGGGCCGTCGCCAGCGTAATCGCGCAGGCCCTCGGCCGAGAAGACGATATGGTCGGCCTTGGCGATCAGGCGGCGGTTGTCCTCCGGCGTGCCGCCGTCGACATCGAGCACGCTCGGGATGCCGGCAGCATGCGCGCGATCGAGCACGATCGCCGCCCCGCCCGGCCAGCGCGTGTCGGCCAGCACGGCGCCAGCCTGGTCCAGCCCGTCCTGCGGCAGCACGCTCGCATCCTGTGACAGGCTGCGCCGGTTCGAGACGATGCTGCGCTCGCCGCGCCTGTCGACCAGGACGATCGCCCGCAACGTGCGCCCTTCGGGCAGGATGGCGACGCCGCTGCAATCGACGCCATGGCCGCGTAGCAGGCGCAGGCCAGTTTCGCCGGCCGCATCGGCGCCGACCCGACCCCAATAGGCGGCCTGCCCGCCGAGATGGCAGATCGCCACGGCGGCCGTCGCGGCCGGCCCGCCGAAGCGCTCGACATAACCGAGCACACCGGTCTTGATACCGGCGGAGGGCAGGGCCTCGACCTCGAAGACCTCGTCCTGGACGAGATTGCCGACGCAGACGATCAGGCGGCCGCTCATGCCCGGCATCCCTTGCCGGGAACGACGATCGATTCAATGCGGCGTATCCGCCGGCGTCCTGGCCGCTTGGTGAGCATGTTTCGTCCCGGCCGGATCTCGTTTTCTGTCGTGCCGGCAGGATCCGGTTGCGCGGCGAAGGAGATGATGCCCGACGCTTTCACTTTCGCAACACCATTTTCGCAAACGCGCATTGCGTGAAGGGCGCGAGTGGTCGTAGAGACGGTTTCAACGATCAGGTTGTGCAACCCGCCCGGGTTCGGCTCTGAAGCAGGCCTGCCATGGAACCGCTGAGCAAACGTCACGCTGACATTCTCGATATCCTCGGCAAGCGCGGCTATGTCGCGATCGAGGAGATCGTCTCGGCCTTCAATGTCACGCCGCAGACGGTGCGGCGTGATCTGCAGGACCTCGCCGACCGTGGCCTGCTACGCCGCCATCATGGCGGCGCCAGCGCCAATCTCTCGACCGCGAACACCGACTACGGCTTGCGGGTTGTCGAGACGGCAAGCGAGAAAGCCGCGATGGCCCAGGCGGCCGCCGAACTGGTGACGCCGGGCACCTCGCTGTTCATGACGCCCGGCACCACCATGGACGCGCTCGCCAAGGCGATCGCCGAGCGCCGCCCGCGCGGCCTGCGCGTCGTCACCAACAGCACGGCTGCGGCCGCGATCCTCGACAAATGCCCGGAGATCTCGATCCTGATCACCGGCGGCCACTGGCTCGGGCCGAACCGCGCCTGCGGCGGCATGCACGCCGCCGCCTTCATCGAGAATTATCGCTGCGACCTGCACATGACCAGCATCGGCGGCATCGATGCGGCCGGGAACCTGCTCGAATATCGCGACGACGAGGCGGTGGTCGGCCGCACCATGCTGCGCAATGCCCGTCGCTCGGTCCTGCTCGCCGATCACACCAAGTTCAGCCGGGTGGCGATGTCGCGCCTGGCGCATCTCAGCGAGATTTCGACGCTGGTGACCGATCGGCAGCCGGCAGCGGCGACGGCGCAGATGATCCGCGATGCGCGTTGCGAACTGATTGTAGCCGGCTGATCACGCAACGGTGAGCGCCGGCGCGTTGCGCGTTGGCAGGTCGGGCTCCTATCCTATGTGCAGGCCGCCCCGCGCCATATGGGCGCTTCCCGCCGCGGCCTCGTCAGTCGAAAAATCCTATCGTCGAAAGAGACACGTCATGCGCTATCAAACGCTTGGCCAGACCGGCCTGCTCGTCTCCGAATTGTGCCTGGGCACCATGACCTTCGGGGGCGGTGACACTGGCATCTGGGGCAATATCGGCCGGCTCGACCAGCAGGAGGCCGATGCGCTGGTGAAGACCGCGCTCGCTGCCGGCATCAATTTCATCGACACCGCCAATGTCTACGCCGAAGGCAATTCCGAGCGGATCACCGGGCAGGCCCTGCGCAATCTCGGCATCGCCCGCGACGAGGTCGTGGTCGCCACCAAGGTCTACGGCCGGATGGGGCAGGGGCCGAACGGCTCCGGCGCCAGCCGTTACCACATCCTCGAACAGGCCAAGGCCAGCCTGAAGCGACTCCAGCTCGACCATATCGACCTCTACCAGATCCACGCCTTCGACAGCGTCACGCCGATGGAGGAGACGCTGGAAGCGCTCGACGCGCTCGTCCGGCAGGGGCTGGTGCGCTATGTCGGCGTTTCCAACTGGGCGGCCTGGCAGGTCGCCAAGGCGCTCGGCATCAGCGAGCGGCGGCACCTTGCCCGCATCGCCTCGCTGCAGGCCTATTACACCATCGCCGGCCGCGACCTCGAGCGTGAGATCGCGCCGATGCTGCTCTCCGAGAAGGTCGGGCTGATGGTCTGGAGCCCGCTCGCCGGCGGCCTGCTCTCCGGCAAATACGATCGCCGCAACGAGCAGGGCGGTGAGGGCAGGCGCGCCAGCTTCGACTTCCCGCCGGTCGATCGCGAGCGCGGCTATGACGTGATCGACGCGATGCGTCCGATCGCCGAGGCGCACAAGGCCTCGGTCGCGCAGGTCGCGCTCGCCTGGCTGCTGCACCAGCCGGCCGTGACCAGCGTGATCGTCGGCGCCAAGCGGCCCGAGCAGCTCGCGGAGAACATTGCCGCGAGCGAGATCACCTTCACGGCCGAAGAGCTGGCGAAGCTCGACGCCGTCAGTGCTCTGCCGAAGGAATATCCGGGCTGGATGCTGGAGCGCCAGGGCGCGAACCGCAGCAAACCGGATCCGCGCCGGGTGGGTTGAGCCGTCAGAAGCGGTCGCTGGCTTCGAGATAGAGGCTGGCGATCGCTTCGATGCCGGCCTGGTCGTCGGCGTCGAAACGGCCGGGTTCCGGGCTATCGAGATCGATCACGCCGATGACCTCGCCATCACGGATCAGCGGCACGACCAGCTCGGAACGCGAGGCGGCATCGCAGGCGATATGGCCGGGGAAGGCATGCACATCCTCGACCAGCACTGACTCGCGTCGCGCCACCGCCGTGCCGCAGACGCCGCGCCCGACCGGGATGCGCACGCAGGCCGGCTTGCCCTGGAAAGGTCCGAGCACCAGCTCGCCGCCGCGCATCAGATAGAAGCCGGCCCAGTTCAGCCGCGGCATCGCATCATAGAGCAGCGCCGACAGGTTGGCGGCGTTGGCGATCGCATCGCGCTCGCCATGCAGCAGGCCTTCGAGCTGCTGGACCAGATCCCTGTAGAAGCCCGGCTTGTCGCTGGCCGAGATCGTCGCCGCCTGGAACATCGTCGCCTCCGTAAAGTCGCGGCTGGATATGCGCCGCCGGAGCGGGTTTTGCGAGGGCTATTGCCGGCCGGAGGGCGGGGGGCAGCTGCGCGTCCAGAGCAGGAAGGCGGAGAGCCGCCGCAACTGCCGCCTGGCGAAGTAAAGCACGTAGACCATCATGCGTCTCCAGATCGGGAGCCCACGACAATCTCGTGGCGCTTTTAGCTTTGGTGACGCGGTGCAAGCTGCTCCGGCAAATCCCGCGATCGGCCCGCATCGCTGCGGTTCGATGTTCAGATCATTCGCAATCGCCGCTCCGGGGTCAATGAAACGGCTGTTCAAAGGTTTGATGACAATTGGCGAAATCGTCCGCGGCGGCGTCTCGCCGGGGAAGGTTCAGGCGAAATGGCGATTGGCCGGCCGCGGCAGGCCGAGATGGTCGCGCAGCGTCGGCCCCTGATACTCCCGGCGGAACAGGCCGCGCCGCTGCAATTCCGGCACGACCTTGTCGACGAAGTCGTCGAGCCCTTCCGGCAGATAGGGGAACATCACGTTGAAGCCGTCGCTGCCGCGCTCGGTGAGCCATTGCTCCATCTCGTCGGCGATCGTCTTGGGCGTGCCGACGAAAGCGAGCCCGCCATAGCCACCGAGGCGCTGGGCAAGCTGGCGCACGGTCAGGTTCTCGCGGCGGGCGAGCGCGATCGTCCGCTCGCGGCCGCTCTTGCTGTGGTTGGTCTCTGGAATCTCGGGGAGAGGGCCGTCCGGATCGAAGCCGGTCGCGTCATGACCGAGCGCGATCGAGAGCGAGGCGATGGCGCTGTCATAGTGCACGAAGGAATCGAGCAGCGCCCGCTTCTCGCGGGCTTCCTCGACGCTGTCGCCGACCACGGTCAGCACGCCCGGCAGGATCTTGAGGTGATCGGGATTGCGGCCGACCTTTTCCATCCGGCCCTTCACATCGGCGTAGAAGGCCTGGCCGGCAGCGAGCGTGCCATGCGCCGCGAACACGACCTCTGCCGTCTCGGCCGCGAGCTGGCGGCCGAGCTCGGAGGCGCCGGCCTGGACGATCACCGGCCAGCCCTGCGGCGGCCTTGCGATATTGAGCGGCCCTCGGACCGAGAGATGTTCGCCCTTGTGATCGATGCGCCGCATTTTATCCGGGTCGAAATAGAGTCCGCTCTCGCGATCGCGGATAAAGGCGTCGTCGGCGAAGGAATCCCATAGCCCGGTGACGACATCGTAGAATTCGCGCGCCCGGTCATAGCGTTCGCCGTGGTCGACCTCGGCATCGAGGCCGAAGTTCAGCGCCGCGTCCGGGTTCGAGGTCGTGACGATGTTCCAGCCGGCGCGGCCGCCGCTGATATGGTCGAGCGAGGCGAAGCGCCGGGCGATGTGATAGGGCGCGTCGAAGGTGGTCGAGGCGGTGGCGACGAGGCCGATGCGCTCGGTCGCGCCGGCAAGCGCCGAGAGCAGGGTGAACGGCTCGAACGAGGTCACCGTGTGGCTGCGCTTCAGCGCCTCGACCGGCATGTTCAGCACGGCGAGATGGTCGGCCATGAAGAAGGCGTCGAACTTGCCGGCCTCGAGCTTCCTGGCGAAGCGCTTCAGGTGGTCGAAATTGAAGTTCGCATCGGGATAGGCGCCGGGATAGCGCCAGGCGCCGGTATGGATGCTGACGGGGCGCATGAAGGCCCCCAAGTGAAGCTGGCGCGCGGTCGTCATGGCTGGCCTCGGCAGGCGGTTGCTCAGTGGAGGCTGAGCTATGCCTGTGTCCGCCGCTGCGCCATGGCTTCGCGCAAAAAGCCAAGAATCTTCTCTTTGGATCAGCAGCTACGCCAAAATTGTCTTCCTGGGCTGAGAGATAGGGAGAATTGCTCTCCCTTCGGCGGAGCCATTCGCGTCATGGTCGGGCTTGTCCCGACCATTCACGTCTTCACTCGGCCAGCGCAGTGTTCAAGACGTGGATGCTCGCCACAAGGGCGAGCATGACGGCGTTGGCGTCCGTCCCTCAGACAGCCGCCTTCTTGATCGCGTCCAGCACGTCGCTGCCGTACTTGCCGACGAACTCCTTTTCGACCTCGGCAGTGACGATCTTGGCGAAGGAGTCGCGATCGGGGGTCTCGACCGCTTGCATGCCGGCCTTCTTCAATTCGGCGAGGCTCGAGCCTTCCGTATCCTCGTTCATCTTGCGCTGGATGCCGGCGCATTCCAGCGCGATGGCAGCCAGCATCTGCTGGATATCGGCCGGCATCGCGTCGAATTTGCTCCTGTTCATCACGACCGGGCCGGTGGTGAAGGCATGGCGCGTCAGCGAGAGATGCTTCTGCACCTCGTTGAACTTGGCGTTGAGGATCAGTGTCACCGGGTTCTCCTGGCCGTCGACCGTGCCGGTCTCCAGCGCGGTGAAGAGCTCGGTGAAGGCCATCGGGGTCGGGATCGCGCCGAGCAGCTGGAAGGCCTTGATATGGGCCGGGTTCGGCGTGGTGCGGATCTTGAGGCCCTTGAGATCGGGGGCGGCCGCGACCGGACGGCGGTTGTTGGTGAGGTTGCGCCAGCCGATCTCCCAGGTGGCGAGCGCCTTGAGGTTCGAGCCTTCGAGCTCCTTGCGCAGGCCGTCGCCGATCGGGCCGTCCATCACGGCGGCCGCGTGCTTGCGGCTCTGGATCAGGAAGGGCAGGTCGAGCACGTTGAGCTTGGGCGCCAGGCCGGTGAAGAAAGGGTTGCCGGTCAGGCAGATGTCGAGCGAGCCGCCGCGCACCGCGCTGATCGTCTGGGCATCGGAGCCGAGCGCACCGTTCGGGAAGACCTGGACCTCATAGCGGCCCTGGCTCTTGGCCTTGACCTGCTCGGCAAAGAGCAGGGCGGCCTTGTGCCAGCTGTCGGCTTCCGGGTGCGGGTGGGCGAAGCGCAGCTTCACCGCCTGCGCCAAGGCCGGGTGGCCGATGGCGAAGAGGCCGATGCCGGCGCCAGCGCCGGTCAAAGCGGTCCTGCGGGTGATGGTCATGAGCTTGTCCTCCCTGTTTTGTTGTGGGGGCGGGCGCCTCAGCGCCCGTAGAGCCAGCGCGCCGGGACCGTGACGATCTCGGGCACGAAGATCAGCAGCAGCAGCACGGCGAGCTGCGCCAGCAGGAACGGCATGACGCCCTTGATGACGCGGTCCATCGGGATGCGGCCGACGGCGCAGACGACGTTGAGCACCGTGCCGACTGGCGGTGTGAGCAGGCCGATGGCGTTGTTGATGATGAACATCACGCCGAAATAGACCGGATCGATGCCGGCCTGCTTGACGATCGGCATCAGCACCGGCGTCAGGATCAGCACGGTCGGGATGAAGTCGAGCGCGGTGCCGACGACGACGACGAGCAGCATCATCGCCAGCATCAGCAGGGTCTTGTTGTCGATCAGCGGGCCGAGCAGGGCCGAGACCTGGGCGGGAATGTCGGCGATGGTGATCAGCCAGGCCGAGACCATCGCCGCCGCGACCAGGAACATCACAGCCGCCGAGGTCTTCAGCGCCGCGAGCAAAGCGGGGCGCAGATGCTCGAATTTCAGCTCGCGATAGATGAATCCGCCGACGAAGGCGGCATAGACCGCAGCGACCACAGCCGCTTCGGTCGGCGTGAAGGCGCCGGCCTTCATGCCGCCGATGATCAATACCGGCAGGCCGAGCGCCCAGAGCCCGTCGAGGACCGCCTGGCCAATCTCGCGTAAGGATGCGCGCTTGACGCGGGCGGCCGGCTCGTCGCGGGCGACGATGTACCAGGTGATCAGCAAGGCGACGCCCATCAGGATGCCGGGTACGATGCCGGCGATGAACAGCCGCGTGATCGAGACGCCGGCGGCGACGCCGAAGACGACGAAGCCGATCGAGGGCGGGATCACCGGCGCAATGATGCCGCCGGCCGAGATCAGTCCGGCGGCGCGCGGCAGGTTGTAGCCGGCCTGCTTCATCATCGGCAGCAGGATCGCGGCGAGCGCGGCGGTGTCGGCGACGGCCGAGCCGGAAATGCTCGCCATCACCAGCGCCGCCAGCACCGCGACGTAGCCGAGCCCGCCGCGGACATGGCCGATCAGCGTCACCGCGAGCGCGATGATCCGGCGCGACAGGCCGCCGGCATTCATCAATTCGCCGGCGAGCATGAAAAAGGGCACGGCCATCAGCGGGAAAGAATCGGCGCCGCCGATCAGGTTCTGCGCCAGGATCTGCGAGTCGAAGGTGTCGAGCTGCAGCATCAGCGCGACGCCGCAGACCAGCAGCGCCATCGCGATCGGCATGCCGAGCGCCATCGCCCCGATCAGCGAGCCCAGGAAGATGAAGACGGTCATCAGCGCTTCTCCGCCGCCTGCTGGTTCTCGAAGGCGGTGAGCTCTTCCGATTCCGCCCCGACGACGAGCTCGTCATCCGGCATGCGGCCGGTCAGGAGACGCGTCAGCGCGATCAGATTGAGCGCGCCGATGCCGATGCCGCCGACGAGGCCGGCGAGGTAGGTCACCGCGACCGGCACGCCGGTGACCGGCTGGTGGTTCTCGATATTGATGACGCCCTGCTGCCAACAGCCGACGATCAGCATGCCCATGCAGAGCAGCGACAGCGCCTCGACCGCGAGCCGGCACCACCAGCGGCCGTTGCGGCCGAGCATGGTGACGACGGTGGTCATGCCGAGATGCTGGCCGTCCTTCGCCACCAGGAACGCGCCGCCGAAGGTCAGCCAGACGAAGATCAGCCGCGACAATTCCTCCGAGGAGATGATGCCGGAGCTGAAGGCGTAGCGCAGCACGACATTGCCGAAGACCATCGCGATCATCACGACGAAGCCGGCGATCAGTACGTCTTCGGTCAGGCGCAGGAGCAAGGCGCGTAGTTTCATCAGGCGGCTCCGTTGGCGGCGAGCCCGTACCAGCGCGCGGCGTTGTCGTGGAACAAAGCGAGGCGCTCAGTGGCCGGCCGCTCATGGACCGCCGCCTTGAACACGTCGAATATCGTGCCGAACGGAGCGCAGAGGCTGTCGACCGGGAAATTGCTGGCGAAGGCACAGCGCTCGATGCCGAAAGCCGAGATCACGCCGTCGATCACCGGCGCCTGCAACTCCAACGTCCACTGCTGCCCGGGTACGCCGATGCCGGAGATCTTGGCGACCGCATTGGGCTCGTGCGCCAGCCGGTCCAGGGCTGCGCGCCAGGCGGCTAGCCCCTCGGCGCTGCGATCGGCAGGCAGGCCGGCATGGTTCAGGATGATGGTGGTCTCGGGGAAATCGCGGGCGAGCTCGGCGGCTTCGTCCAGATGCCACCACGGCGTCTGCAGGTCGAAGTTGAGCCCGGCGCCGGCTAGCAGGGCGTAGCCGTCGCGCCATCTGCGATCACGCATCGAGCCGGGCGCGGCGAAATCCGGTCGGTGATCGGCGCGGGCGACGGCCTTGGGCTTGTGCCGGACGCTGCGAACCAGCGGCATCTCCCGATAGGCCGCGACGACCTCGGCGGCATCGTCGCGATCGAGCCAGATCTGGCCGATCGCGGCGCTCGGCAGACGGTGCTCCAGCGCGACCTCGGAAGCCCAGCGCATCTCGCCGATCGGATCGCGCGGGTCCCATTCGCCTTCCATCAGCACGCTGCCGACGACGAGATGTCCGTCGATGGTGCGGCGATAATCGGCCGGCATGAAGTCGCGCTTGATCGCGCTGTAGTCGCCATAGCGGAAGGCGACCGGGTGGTCGCTCAGCCAGGGGTGATAATTGCGCGCAAGATCGAAGAAATGGTGGTGGGCGTCGATGATCGGCAGATCATCATCGGCGCCGGAGGCGAGGAAGCGGGCGCGCTGGTCGGAGCTGGCGACCATGGCTCAGCTCCGCTGCGGCGGAAGGCAGGTGTGGTTCGGGCTGTGCCCGGCCGGTCCGGTGCTCGCGCCCGTCATCCCTGCCTCCCGATGGTTTCCTCAGCGGTCGCCCGCTTTCGATTAGTTTTATCTGAGTGTTGTATGCTGCATACAGAATGTTGCCGCAAAGTCAAAGCGCGCCGGGGTTGAACAGCGCGTCCTGCTCGCGGCGCAGGCGAACCAGTGTGGTGCTTTCGTCGAGTGCGATGTCGGCGCAGGTGACGACGGCACCGCGCGCCACCTTGCGCACCACCGGCCGGCCGGCAGTGAGGTAATACGGAACCGGCTCGCTCGGCCCGAGCGGTCGGGCAGGGGTCAATTGCGGCTCCAGCCCCTCGATGACATGGCGATAGCCCATGGTCAGCGTCTCGCCGGGTTCGAGGTCGTGGCTCGCCCGTGCCGTCAGGTCGACGCGCGGCAGCACCTCGGCGCCACCGGTCGACTGGCCGAGCAGCGCGGCGGACAGCGCCGACATCGGCGCCTCTGCCCCGAGCAGGTGCACCGGATTGTGCAGCAGGACGTAGCGGCCATCCGGCGAGCAGGGGATGCCTTTGCCGGCAAAGAGCTTGCCGGTGGCGAGGTCCGGCGTCTCGGCGATCACGAAGACGCCGCCGGCGAAGGAGAGCTCGTCCGGCCTTCTCAGGCAGTTGAACATGTCGACGCGGCCGGTGCCGGAGAGCAGGCCGCCTTCGGCCGCCGGCCGGAAGAGGCTCGGCAATTCGGTGGTTCGCGCGATCGGTGCATGCATCGCGGCCACGTCCGGCATCAGCCCGGTATGGTTGGCGACGATGCCCATCTCGCAGAGATCGGGCACGGTGGCGCGCGGGAAGGGCAGCTTTGCGCGGGCGTCGAGCAGGCCACGCGGATCGCTGCCGAGCTTGCCAAAGGCCGCGGCGAAATCGGCTGCCGGCACGGCCTTCTCCCAGGCCGTCACAGTGCCGGCCTCCGGATCCCAGACGAAATCGGATTCAGATGACTTGCCGGCGGCGACGATCGGCAGGCCGAGTACGCGGGCCCAGCCGATCAGGCCGATCAGCAGGCTCGGCTGGTCGCCGTCGACCGGGGTATGCACAACGCCGTTCTGCCTGGCACGATGCGCCAGGATCGGGCCGATGATGCATTCGGCCTCCTTGGTCACCATGACGAGATGGCGCCCGGCTTCGATCGCCGCGAGTGCGGTCATCGCTGCGCCTTCCGGATCGCCGGTCGCCTCGACGACGACATCGACCGGCAACCCTTCGAGATGGGCGGCATCGCCGATCAGCGCGACCAGCCCGCGATCGAGCGCGGCCTTGGCCTCGGCGGTGCTATGGCAGGCGATGATCTCGCCCTCGCTCAGGCCGCCGGCGAGCGCCGCCTTGCGGGCGCGGCCGATGTCGAGGTCGCAGACGACGCGCGGCTCGATATGCGGGGCCCGCCGGGCCTGGCCGATGAAGCTCGCGCCGAATTCGCCGGCGCCGACCAGGGCGGCGGAGATCACGCGATCGGGCGCGCTGGGCTTCAGCGCGAACAGGTTCTCGATGTTCACTGGGGTCGCTTTCGTTCGATTGGGGCAGGGCGGCGGCCGTCAGACGGCCAGGCCCTCAATGGCGTAGATGCGGGCGGGGGCGCCGTCGGCGTTGGGGATCAGCAGCGGCGCTGCCGAGAACAGGTTGCGCGGCGCCGTCAGTCTGCTGGTGTTGACGACGTATTCGATCAGCGTGACGCCGTGGCTGAGCAGGACGTGGTGGGTGACATGCTCGGGCTTGGGCACCTCCTTGCCTTCGAGCAGGAGGCGGATCGGATAGTCCTGAGGGAAGTCGAAGGCGACGGCGGTCGGCTTGCGCTCCGCCAGCCACTGCGCCGCCTCCAGCGTCAGCCAGGGCGCTTCGGTCCAGAATCTCTTGTCATGATAGTCGCGCCGGTCGTTCCACTGCGTCGCCAGCAGCAGGATCTCGCCATCGGCCCCGCCGGCATCGGCAGCGGCGAGGTGCTCGGGGCCGATCGGCTCGTTAGCGGGGCGCCCGCTCAAATCGAGCACCCGGCAGGGGCCGACCACCCGGCTCAGCGGCGTCGCCTCGATCGTCGGCGCGCCGGCGACGAAATGGGCGGGCGCATCGACATGCGAGAAGCCATGGCAGGGGCCGTTGATCTTCGACACCCGGAACTGGTCGCCCGCCGCGATGTCGCCCTTGATCGAAAGCTCCACCGGCCAGCGGAAATGCGGCGCGATCGGCATGGAAAGGTCGACGATGTGCATGGCGCTGTCCGGATTGCGGAAAGGGATGCCGGCTCGCCGGCGGCTCCGTTCTAGGTGCCTGAATTCTTGTATGCAAGAATTTTTCGACAGCGGAGCGGCCACGCGATATACAGAGCGTCATGGATAGTCCGGCCGACACGACCCCGCTCGCAGCGCTTCTCGCTCAGGTTCCGCAGCCCGAGCCGGGCCGGCGCAAGGGCGCCCTGCACGGCAGCACGGTCGCAAAACTACGCAATCTGATCGTCACCGGGGCGCTGGCGCCGGGCGCCAAGCTGAACGAGCGCGAGCTCTGCCTGCAGCTCGGCGTCTCACGCACGCCGGTGCGTGAGGCGATCAAGACGCTGACCCAGGATGGCTTGTTGCGGGCGCTGCCGAACAAGTCGTCGGTGGTAGCCGAGCTCGATGTCGGCGAGATCGAGGCGCTGATCGATGTCGTCTCGACGATCGAGGGCCTGGCCGGCGAACTCGCCGCGGCGCGCGCCACCGACGAAGCCGTCGCCGAGATCGGCATGTTGCATTACAGGATGATGCTGCATCACACCCGCGACGAGCTGCCGGGTTATTTCGAGGCCAACAAGGCCTTCCATCGCCGCATCGTCGAACTCTCCGGCAATCCCGTCCTGCTCTGGATCTGGGAACTGCTGGCGCTCCGGGTCGACCGCGCCCGCTACTCCTCGAACCTCTGGCCGAAGCGCTGGAAGATGGCGATCCAGGAACATGAGCAGATCCTGGCAGCGCTCACCGCCGGCGATGCCGCGCTGGCGAGCCAGCGCCTGCGCGAGCATGTCCGCAATGGTCTCTCCGGGCTCGTCGCGGCGCTGAAGGACAAGGCCGCCAAGCCGGACGGCGCCTGATCGCAGGTCAGTGTGGAGGCTGCTCGACCTCCGGCAGCAGCTTCAGCACTGCGATCGCGTCGAGCTCGCTATCGCCCTGCGCGACCAGCATCCGATAGAGCGTCGTTGCCTGGGCGACCATCGGCATGGCGAGGTGTTGCTCGCGCCCGGCCTCCATCAGCATCTCCAGGTCCTTCAGCACCTGCCTGGCATAGCCCTTCGGCGCGAAGTCGCGCGCGACCATGCGCGGCATCATCGCCTGCAGTACCGCCGAATTGCCGAGGCCCGGCGCCAGCGCCGCCGGGATCTTGTCGGCATCGACGCCATAGGCCTCGGCCAGCCGCAGCGATTCCGCCACGACGACATAGTTGGTCAGGCACAGCGCCTGGTTGACCAGCTTGGTGGCTTGGCCGGCGCCGACCGCGCCCATATGGGTGAAGAGGCCGAGGCTCTCGGCCAGCGGCCGCACAGCCTCGATCGTCTCCGGCGCGCCGCCGGCCATGATCGCGAGCTTGCCGGCTTCCGCTGCTGGTGGCCCGCCCGAGACCGGCGCATCGATGAAACCGATGCCGGCTTCCGCCAGCGCCACGCCGAGTGCCTTGGTCACGCCGATCTCGGTCGTCGAGAAGTCGATGACGATCGCGCCCGGCTTCGGCTTCGTAGAGAGGATGCCGCCTTCGCCTGTTACCACCATCTGCACCGCCTTGGTGGTGGTGACCGCAATGCAGACGGGATTGGCGCGCTCGGCGACCTCGGCCGGGGAGGCGGCGAGGGTAACGCTGAGCGCCTCGGCTTCAGCCCGCCGGGCCGGGTCGAGATCGTAGCCGACCACCTTGCGGCCGGTCGCGATCAGGCGCTTGCAGAAGCCAGCGCCCATCAGCCCGAGGCCGATGAAGCCGATCGTCTCGCTCATTTGCCCTGCCAGTTCGGCGTGCGCTTGCCGAGGAAGGCTTCCATGCCCTCGCGGAAATCGGCGCTGGTATAGCAGAGTGTGACGAGGTCATCGCCGTGGATATCGGCGCTCGCCGCGGCCGTGAGCCGGCGCAGCGCCTCCTTGGTGGCGCGCATCGTCAGCGGGGCGTGGCCGCGGATCGTCTCCGCCAGCTCCTTCACCCGCGTCATCAGCGCGGCATGGTCGGCGACAAGCTCGTTGTAGAGGCCGATGCGATGGCCTTCTTCGGCCTCGACCAGCCTTGCGGTGAAGATGATGTCCTTGACGCGGGCCGGGCCGAGCAGGCTGGCGAGCCGGGCATAGTTCGCCATCGACAGGCAGTTGCCGAGCGTGCGCGCCACCGGGAAGCCGAAACGGGCCGATTGTGTCGCGATCCGGAGGTCGCAGGCGCAGGCGATTGCCGCGCCGCCGCCGGTGACCGCGCCCGCAATCGCCGCGATGGTCGGCACCATGCAGCTTTCGATCGTGGTGATCACCCGCTCGATCCGGTTCTCATAGGCGAGGGCGTCCTCCGCTGTCTTGAACTCGCGGAACTGCGAGATGTCGGTGCCGGCGGCGAAGGCCTTCTCGCCGGCGCCGGTGACGACGAACACCTTCGGCGCGCCATGCTTCTCGGGGTTGCCGAGGATCTCGGCCAGCCCCTCATACATGGCGAAGGTCAGCGCATTGCGCGCCTGCGGCCGGTTGAGCGTGACCGTGCCGACGCCATCGGCGACGTCGTAGAGAATCTCGTCGTTCATCGGATGCCTTTCAGATCGCGCCTTCGGCCTTGAGGCCGGCAATGGCCGCCTCGTCGAAGCCGAGCTCGGTGAGGATTTCGAGGTTGTGGTCGCCGGCGTCAGGCGTCGGCGTCGCGATGCTGGAGGGCGTGCGTGACAGGCTGACGGGCTGGCCGACGACGCGGATGTCGCCGATCGCGGGATGATTGACCGGCTGCGCGATGCCGAGGTGCTGCACCTGCGGATCGTCGAAGACGGCATCGACCGCATAGATCGGCCCGGCCGGCACCGAGGCCTTCTCGCAGGCGTCGAGCCAGTAGGCGCTGTCCTGCGTCGACATGATCTCCTCGAGCAGCACGCGCAGTTCCGGCCGCGCCGCGAAGCGCTTCTCCATGCTGTCATAGCGCGGATCGGTCGCGAGCTCCGGCCGGCCGAGCGCGCCGCAGAAGGAGCGCCAATGGCCCTCGGCACCGACGCCGAGATTGATGTGGCCGTCGCGCGTCGCATAGACGCCCATCGGCGTCGCATAGGGATGGTCGTTGCCGGCCTGCGGCGGCACCTTGCCCTCGACCAGATAGCGCGCGACCTGGAAGTCCATCATGCCGATCTGCGCTTCGAGCAGCGAGGTCTGCACCCACTGCCCCTTGCCGGAGATGGCGCGTTCCTGCAGCGCCACCAGCGCCCCGATCGCGCCATAGAGCCCGGCGGCGGAATCGGCGACGGCGATGCCGGCGCGCACTGGCCCCTGGCCGGGCAGGCCGGTCACCGACATCATCCCGCCCATGCCCTGGGCGATCTGGTCGAAGCCGGCGCGCAGGCGATAGGGCCCGCTCTGGCCGAAGCCCGAGATCGAGACCAGGATCAGGCGTGGGTTGAGCGCATGCAGCGTCTCGAAATCGAGGCCGAGCCGCTCCTTCACATCCGGCCGGAAGTTTTCGACCAGCAGGTCGGCATCGGCGATCAGCTTGCGCAGGATCGCCTTGCCGGACTCGGTCTTCAGATTGAGCGTCAGCGAGCGCTTGTTCCGGTGCAGGTTCTGCATGTCGTAGCCATGCCGCGGCCCGCTCATGTTTTCGTTCGGATCGAGCCCCGGTGGGCTTTCGATCTTGATCACGTCCGCGCCGAAATCGGCGAAGATGCGGGCGCAGGTCGGCCCGGCGCGCACGCGCGTCAGGTCGAGCACGCGCAAGCGTTCGAGGGCGGTGGACGGCGTCGGGCGAGGCATGATGATCCGGATGCGTGACGAGGGGGCCGACTATCCCGTCATCGTTCCGGGGCGTCAATCTTTGACGCCATCTTGCATGCAAGATCGGCAGGCGACCCATGCGTCAGCCGGACAACGGGAGTACACGAGCGTTGGAACACCGGCGTTGACGTCCGGCGGAAAGCCTTGCGAGCTTGTCGGACAGCGTCGGCAACGGACGCGCGCACGCAGGAGAACGACGATGACGGTGGTCGCACTGTTCGGTGCCGGCGGCAAGATGGGCATGCGGCTTGGCCGCAATCTCGCCCGTTCGCGCTTCGAGACGCGCCATGTCGAGATCAGCCCGGCTGGCCAGGAGCGCATTCGTGAGGCTTTTGGCGCCGCCTGCACCGCGCCGGATGCGGCGATCAACGGGGCTGACGTCGTGATCCTGGCCGTGCCAGATACAGCCGTCGGCGCGGTGGCCGCCGGTCTCGTGCCAAAGCTGGCGGCCGGGACGATCGTTATCATCCTCGACGCCGCGGCACCCCATGCCGGTCATCTGCCTGAGCGGGCCGACATCACCTATTTCGTCACCCATCCCTGCCATCCGCCGATCTTCAATGACGAGACCGAGGAGGCGGCGCGCGCCGATCATTTCGGCGGCATCGCCGCCAAGCAGCACATCGTCAATGCATTGATGCAGGGGCCGGAGGCGCACTACGCCCTCGGCGAGGAGGTGGCGCGGGCGATCTGGGCGCCGGTGATGCGCTCGCACCGCGTTACCGTCGAGCAGATGGCGATCCTCGAGCCCGGCCTATCGGAAACCGTCTGCGCCACGCTGCTCGACGCGATGCGCGAGGCGATGGAGGAGGCGATCGCCCGCGGCGTGCCGCGCGAGGCGGCGCGCGATTTCCTGCTCGGTCATATGAACATCCTGGCGGCCGTGACCTTCGGCGAAGTCCAGGGCGTGTTCTCCGACGCCTGCAACAAGGCGATTGTCTTCGGCAAGGAGACGATCCTGAAACCTGACTGGAAGCGCCTGTTCGAGCCGCAGGAGATCGCCGACAGCGTCCGGCGCATCACCTGAGGTTGTGCGGCGAGGCTTCGGTCGATTTCGAAGCCATGTTATGCCTGCTTCGCCGGCCGGGTCGGCATGCTTTTGGAGACATGAAATGAGCGCGATCAGCCAGAAGCCGGGCACGACGGTCGACGATGCAGCTCAACTGCGCGCGATCGTTGGCGAAGAGTCCCTGGTCGTGCAGAAGAAGGTGCTCGACCGGCTCGACAAGTTTTGCCGCGACTTCATCGCGCTCTCGCCCTTTCTCGTGCTGGCCACCGCCGACAGCGAGGGCGGCGTGGATGCCAGCCCGCGCGGCGACGGGCCGGGCTTCGTCGAGGTGCTCGACGAGCGGACGCTGCTGATCCCCGATCGGCGCGGCAACAACCGGGTCGATTCCTTCCGCAACGTGCTGAGTTCGCCGGGCGTCGGCCTGGTCTTCTTCGTGCCGGGCATCACCGAGACGCTGCGCGTCAACGGCAGGGCCCGGATGACGACGGACGCTGCGCTGCTGGAGCCGATGGCCATGCAGGAGAAGGCGCCGAAGCTCGGCCTGATCGTCGAGGTCGACGAAGCCTATTTCCATTGTGGCAAGGCGCTGCTCCGCTCGAAGCTCTGGGCGCAGGAGGCGCAGGTCGAGCGCTCGAGCTTCCCGACGCTCGGCCGCATCGTCGCTGAGCAGACCAGGGCGGTCGATGCCGCCGAGGCCGACGCTAATCTGGAAGAGGCCTACCGCTCGCGGCTCTATTGAGCGCGCGCGGCCGCGGAGAGCAGGCTATGCCGAAGGCTGACCAGTCCTTGCCGGCGACGCGCTTCAGCTTCCGGCTCGACTTCGCGCCGGGCGGTCGCCTCGGTCCGGGCAAGGTGCAGTTGCTGGAGGCAATCGGCGAGACCGGCTCGATTTCGGCTGCCGGCCGCTCGATGAAGATGTCGTATCGCCGTGCCTGGCTATTGGTCGACGATCTCAACCGCATCTTCCGCGCGCCGCTGGTCGAGGCGCAGCCGGGCGGGGCGAAGGGCGGCGGCGCCCATCTGACGGCGCTCGGGCGAGAGATCGTCGCGAATTATCGCGCGATCGAGGCGAAGGCGCTGGCAGCGGGGGAGAAGGAAATCGCCGCGCTGCGCGACGCGGTTTCACCAACGGCCCCTGCGGCGCGCGAGCCCGGCAGGAAGGCCTGAGCGCTCACGGCATATCGATCGAGACACTCTTGATCACCGCATAGACCGCGCTGCCGGGGGCCAGGCGCAACTGCTCGGCCGATTTCACGGTGAGACGGGCGAGCAGGCCGACGCCGTTGCAGTCGAGTCTGACTTCCAATGCGCCACCATCGCCGTGGGGCGCGCCGATCGCCGAGACCCGTCCCGGCAGGACGTTGAGCGCGCTGATCCCGTCGAGCGGCTTCAGGCTCAGCATCACGTCGCTGGCGAGGATTCGCACGCGCAGCGCCGCCCCCTCCGGCACATTGCGCCGGGCGATCTGCAACGGCCCGGCTGCGGTCTCCAGAATCGTCAGGCCGTGCTCCGGCTCGTGGCGCAGCACGCGCGCGTCGAGAATCGCGCCGGCCTCCGCCGAAGGGGAGAGGATCGGCACGTCGGGGCGCGACATCAATTCGGCGGTTGGCCCGCTCATCGACACCTTGCCCTGGTCGAGGATGACGAGATGCGTCGCCAGCCGCGCCACCTCGGCGATCGAATGCGAGACATAAACGATCGGAATGCCGAAGCCGTCACGCAGGCGCTCGATATAGGGCAGGATCTCAGCCTTGCGCTCTTCGTCGAGCGAGGCGAGCGGCTCGTCCATCAGCAATAGGCGCGGCTTGGCCAGTAAGGCCCGGCCGATCGCGACGCGCTGCTTCTCGCCGCCGGAGAGCGCGCCCGGTTGCCGCTGCAGCAGATGGCCGATGCCGAGCAGGTCGAGCACGTCGTCGAGCTTGCTGCCGCCATCCTCGGCCTTCGGCGCGAACCAGCGGCCATAGAGCAGGTTCTGCCTGACGGAGAGATGCGGGAAGAGCCGCGCTTCCTGGAAGACATAGCCGATGCGGCGCTTGTGCTTGGGCACGAAGATGCCGGCGGCGCTGTCGACCATCACGCGGCCGTCGATGACGACGCGGCCAGATTGCGGCCTGATCAGTCCGGAGATGACGTTGACCAGCGAGGTCTTGCCCGAGCCGGAGCGGCCGAACAGCGCCGTCAGGCGCCCATCCGAAGCGAAAGCGGCATCGAGCGCGAAGGCGCCGAGCCGATGCGCCACGGAAACCTCGATGACCGCGCTCATTCGACGGCGATCCGCCGGCCGACCAATCGCGCCAGGAATTCCGAGGCGAACAGCGCCACGACCGAGATCGCGATCGAGATCAGGGTCAGCCGCATCGCCCCGGCATCGCCGTTCGGCACCTGGGTGAAGGTGTAGATCGCCGAGGGCAGGGTCTGCGTCTCGCCTGGGATGTTGGAGACGAAGGTGATGGTCGCGCCGAATTCGCCCATCGCCTTGGCAAAGCACAGGATCATGCCCGCGAGGATGCCGGGCAGAGCGAGCGGCAGCGTCACGGTCAGGAACACCCAGAACGGGCCGGCGCCGAGCGTTCCAGCGGCATCCTCGAGCTTGCGGTCGATCGCCTCGATCGAGAGCCGGATCGCCCGGACCATCAGTGGAAAGCCCATCACCGCGCAGGCGAGCGCGGCGCCCGTCCAGCGGAAGGAGAGGACGATGCCGAACCAGTCATAGAGGAATTGGCCGATCGGCCCGCGCCGGCCGAAGCCGATCAGCAGGAGATAGCCGGTGACGACCGGCGGCAGGATCAGCGGCAGATGGATGACGGCGTCGAGCAGCGACTTGCCCCAGAAGCGCCCGCGCGCCAGCAGCCAGGCGATGGCGAGCCCCAGAGGCAGGCTCGCCAGCATGGCGGTGGTGGCGACGACGAGGCTGAGGCGGACGGCCGTCCACTCCTCCGGCGTCAGCCAGTCACTCACGAGCAGTCCCTTATGAGGAGCTGGCGGGCTTGTTCAGCACCGTGAAGCCCTGCTTCTCGAAGCTGGCCTTGGCGCCATTGCCGCGCAGATAGGTGAGGAAGCCCTGCGCATCGGGATTGGCGGAATCCTTGGTGATGGCGACCGGGTAGATGATCGGCGGGTGCGTGTCCTCCGGGAAGGTCGCGATCACCTTGACCTTGGGGTCGGCGGCAGCGTCGGTGGTGTAGACGATGCCGAGCGGCGCTTCGCCGCGCGAGACCAGCAGCAGCGCGGCGCGGACATTGTCGCTCTGCGCGATCTTGTCCTTGACCTTGTCCCAGCCGCCGAGCTTCTCCAGCGCCGCCTTGCCGTATTTGCCGGCCGGCACCGAATCGACATTGCCCATGGCGAGCCGGCCCTGGCCGAGCGCGGCGGTGAGGTCGACGCCCGGCGCCAACGTGGCTTTGGTCGTGGCATCGGACGGCGCGATCAGCGCGATCCGGTTGGCGAGCAGGCTGACCCGGCTCTCCTTGATGATCAGGTTCTTCTGCTGGGCGTAGTCCATCCAGTCGAGATCAGCCGAGAGGAAGAGATCGGCCGGCGCGCCCTGTTCGAGCTGCTTCGCCAGCGCGTTGCTTGCCGCATAGGAGATCTTCGGCGCCGGCTTGCCGCTCTCCTTGACCCAGTTGGCCGCCGCCTCGTCGAGCGCGTTCTTCAGGCTGGCGGCGGCGAAGATCACCAGTTCCTTGCTCTGGGCGAGGGCAGGGCCGGTGAAGGACGCGACGCCGATCAGCAGCGCGGCGGTGAAACCCAGAACGTTTCGGCGGTTCGACGGCATGAGGGTCCTCGCTGCGGTTGCTGTCGCTATGTGCAGCCGAATATAACGGCGAGCGACCAAAGGTCGAGTCCGGCGGAGGCCGGCTCGCAAGCTTGTCAGATCGGGGAGACCAGCATGAAGATTTCCGCCCGCAACCAGCTCAAAGGCACCATCACCGAGATCGTCAAGGGCGCGACCACCGCCCATGTGAAGCTCGATGTCGGCGGCGTCATCGTCACCTCGGCGATCACCAATGCCGCCGTCGACGAGCTCAAGCTCGCGGTCGGGCAGAAGGCCTATGCCGTGGTGAAGGCCTCCGATGTGATGATCGCGATCGACTGACCGCTGCGATGGTCCGCGAGAACGAGATTCGCCGAGCCGAGGTCGCAGTCGAGCCGCCAGCGGCGACCGATGCGGGTCTCGTCTTCATCGGCCGCATCCATACGCCCTGGACCTCGCGCCTGACCTGCCCGCGGCAGGGCAGGGCGGACGGGCCGATCTGCACGATCGAGCTGTTCGCGCCCTGGGATGCCGCGCTCGATGGCGTCGAGGCTTTCGAACGGCTGGAGGTGCTCTACTGGCTGCACGAATCGCGGCGTGATCTCGTGCGCCAGAGCCCGGCGAACAATGGCGAGACCCATGGCACCTTCGCCTTGCGCACGCCGGTCAGGCCGAACCCGATCGGGACCTCGATAGCGACCTTCGTTTCGCGCGAGGGGCCCATCCTCTCGGTCCGCGGCCTCGATTGCCTCGACGGCACGCCATTGCTCGACTTGAAGCCCGACCGAAGCCTGTTCACGCCAATCGCCCCGCCGCAACCGGGTGACTACGAGGTCGGTTAGCCTCGGATTCGGGTTTGGGACCGGGCTTGCCCAACCGCGGCCCGGCGTCGGCGTGGCTATTGGAAATGCCGTTTCGAGCCGCTAGCGTAATATCCGAACGGATATTACGAGGTGTTGATATGCTCATTCGGCGTTGCGGCGTCATCATGATCGGCCTCGCGCTTATTTTCTGCGCGCCGGTGTCCGGGCAGGAGGCAGGCTCGGGTGACAGGCCGGGCCCAGGGCCAAGCCTGGAGATCACGGGTTCGGGAGGGACGAGGGTACAGCTCGGGCCGGCCAGTCTCGACAGGCTCCCTCGCATCGAGCAGTCCGTCGCTTTCCTGTCGTCGAAGGGCGAGCAGAGCGGCCGCTTCGAAGGTGTCCTGCTGTGGGAGCTCCTGTTGAGCCTTGGCCTTGCCAAGCAACCATCGTCCCACGCTGATCTTCAGCGCACATTCGTCGTCACCGGTCGAGACGGCTATTCCGTCGCGTTCTCGCTGGGCGAGATCATCCCTGACCTGGGAGGCAGGGCCGTGATGGTGGCCGAGCGGGTTGACGGGCGCACATTGTCCGATCGGGATGGGTTGCGCCTCATCGTGCCCGGTGACAAGCGCGGCGCCCGGAGCGTGCGGGGGGCTGGCGAGAATCGAGTTTCGCTAGAGCATCCTGCGGCCGTCGGGCGCATGGTGATCTGGAGATTCGCTCCCGTTGACGAAGAGCCGCTGTTGTCTGGCGGAGGTAAGTCGCGCTAGCCTTCCGCGCAAAGAAAAAGGCCCACGCCGGAGCGCAGGCCCAAGTCTAGGGAGGAAACGCCCAAGGAGGGCGCCACAGCATCTCTGCTGCGGTGCACAGGAGATAGGGCGACCCGGCTCAGCCCGCAAGGGGGAAGGGACAGCAAAGCTGACCCTATTTTGAGCAGGTTGCGTTTTTTCGCGCCGATCGAGCGAAATTGAGGGGCGCCAGCAGATGGCTGAGACGAAACGACGCGGGGAGAACGTTTGCCGAGGCGCGTTTCTGAGTCTGGTCGTCGCTGGTGTTCTGAGCGTGAGCGGGACCGCGACTGCCCAGGTTCCGCCGTCCGCGGCCGAAGTGTCCGCCTATGGCGGGCTGCATCTTGCGGCCTATCGCGGCGATCTCGCGGCTCTCCGGCAAGCGGCCGCGACCGGCGGCGGGCTCGATGCCCGGGACAGCCAGGGCCGCACCGCGCTGCATGTCGCCGCCCATGCTCGCCAGCGCGAGGCGATGCGCGAACTCGTCAAGGCCGGCGCCGATCCTCGCGCCCTCGACGGTCAGGCTTATGACGCGATCACGATTGCAGGCGTCGCTGACGACATCGAGACGATGCGCACTGCGCTGGCCATCGGCGGAAACCCACGTGCGATCACCAGTCCCTATCGCGGCACGGCGCTGATCGCGGCGGCCCATCTTGGCCATGACGGCGTGGTGCGCGAATTGATCACGGCCGGTGCGCCGCTCGACCATGTCAACAATCTCGGCTGGACCGCCCTGATCGAGGCGGTGATCCTCGGCAATGGCGGGCCGCGCCATGTCGAGACGGTGCGGGCGCTGGTCGGGGCGGGCGCGCGTCGCGACCTTGCCGACCGCGAGGGCACGACGCCGCTCGAACATGCCCGCCGCCGCGGCTATGCGGCGATGGTCGCGTTGCTGCAGTAGTCAGGCCGGGAAATCCGGCGCCGGCAAGCTCGCGACCAGCGCCGTCAGCCCGTCGCTGTAGCGCTGGCGCAGATCGGCCCAATAGGGGTGATTGCTGTCGTATTTGGCGAGATGCCGGGTCGAGAAGCTGTCGGCCTCGTAACGCAGCAGGTCGATCGGCGGCGCGACCGAGAGGTTGGAACGCACCGTTGCGTCGAAGGAGAGCAAGGTGAGCTTGGCCGCCTCGTCGAGCCCGCTTGCCTCTTGCAGCGCCCGGTCGAGGATCGGCTTGCCGTATTTGGTCTCGCCGAGCTGGAGGAATTGGGTGCGTCCCGAGGCCTCCACGAAATTGCCGGCCGAGTAGACCTGGAAGAGCCGATGCGGTTCGCCGGCGATCTGGCCGGCGACGATGAAGGAGCCGTTCGGGTCACCATAGGGTTCGACGAAGGCGCGATTGGCGCGCAGCACCTCGCGCAGCACGCCGCCGACGATCTGCGCCACGTCGAACATGGTGCGCGCCGCCAGGATGTCGCGGTTCTCTGCCCCGGTCGAAAGATCCTGCTTATGCCTAGTGTATTGCCGGATCATGGTGATCACGGCTTGCGTCGTCGCCAGGTTTCCGGCCGAGAGGATCGCGATCACCCGTTCGTTCGGCACTTCGAACAGAGCGAGTTTCTTGACCACAGCGATCTGGTCGACGCCGGCGCTGGAGCGGGAATCGGAAGCGAGGATCAGCCCTGACGGCAACAGAATCCCGAGGCAATAGGTCATTGGCGGCTCCCCAGCGCCGGACAGCATGCGTAGCAGCGAGGACTTTGCCAAGCTCTCGCTGACGCGATTGCGACACGTTCGGCCGAATGCCAAGGTCGCCTCGACTTGGGCAGTGGCGGAGTTCGGGCATGCGCAACCTGTCGGACATCGTCGCTTCCGTTCATGACGACGTCGCCGAGCACATCGGCGCCGGCAAGGTGGCGGATTACATTCCGGCGCTGTCGCGCGTCGATCCGCGCCGTTTCGGCCTTGCCGTCATCACCTGCGCCGGCGAGCGCGCGCAGGCTGGCGACGCCGATGTCCCGTTCTCGATCCAGAGCATCTCCAAGGTCTTCACTTTGACGCTGGCGCTGGAGCGGGTCGGTGCCCGGCTCTGGCACCGGGTCGGGCGCGAACCCTCAGGCTCGCCCTTCAACTCGATCGTCCAGCTCGAGCAGGAGCGCGGCGTGCCGCGCAATCCGTTCATCAATGCTGGGGCGCTGGTCGTCACCGATTCGCTGCTGACCGGCCGGACGCCGAAGAAGACGGTGGCCGAGATTCTCGCCTTCCTGCGCGAGCGCTCGGGCGACCGCTCAGTCTCGATCGATGACGAGGTTGCGGGTTCGGAGGCGCAGACCGGCTTCCGAAATGCCAGCCTGGCCAATTTCATCCGCGCCTTCGGCAACCTGAAGAACCCGGTCGCCCAGGTGCTCGACGTCTATTTCCACCAATGCGCGCTCAGCCTGAGCTGCGCCCAGCTCGCGCGTGCCGGCCTGTTCCTTGCCGGCGACGGCGTCGACCCGCTGACCGGCGACATGGTCTGCCGCCCGGCGCGGGCCCGCCGCGTCAAGGCGCTGATGATGACCTGCGGCCATTACGACGCCTCGGGCGAGTTCGCTTTCAAGGTCGGCCTGCCCGGCAAAAGCGGCGTCGGCGGTGGCATCCTCGCCATCGTGCCGAAGCAGGCGGCGATCGCGGTCTGGTCGCCCGGGCTCAATGCCGCGGGAACCTCGCATGTCGGTGCGATCGCGCTCGAACGCCTGGTCGAGCGCACCGGCTGGTCGGTGTTTTGAAGGTCAGGCTTTCGCCGGCCCGGTCGCGATCGGCCGCTCGCTCGCGCCCCATTCCGACCAGGAGCCGTCATAGACCGCGCGGGTCGACTTGCCGATCGATTCCAGTGCCGTCGACAGGATCACGGCGGAGACGCCGGAGCCGCAGGTCGTCATCACCGGCCGGTCGAGATCGACGCCGGCGCTCCGGAAGGCCGAGACGATCTCTTCGGGCGACTTGAGCTTGCCGTCCGCCACCAGAGCCGACGAAGGCACGTTGAGCGAGCCGGGGATGTGGCCAGAACGCAGGCCGGCGCGCGGTTCCGGCGCCTCGCCGCGGAAGCGATCGGCGGCGCGCGCATCGATGACCTGGGCCGAATTGTTCTCGATGGCGCGTGCGATGTCGGCGGCATCGGCGACGGCGGAATGGTCGAGCCTGGCGGTGAAGCTGCGCGGTGCGCGTGGTCGCGGTGCGCCGTCCTCGACCGGCCGGCCTTCGGCCAGCCATTGCGGCATGCCGCCTTCGAGGATCACCACGTCCTTGGCGCCGAAGGTCTGAAAGGTCCAGCGCACCCGCGGCGCCGAGAACAGGCCGAGCCCGTCATAGACGACGATGCGCATGCCATCGCCGATGCCCATGGCGCCGACCGCGGCGGCAAAGGCATCCGGCCGCGGCAACATGTGCGGCAAGCTCGAATCCTTGTCCTTCACCACGTCGATGTCGAAGCGCACTGCGCCCGGGATACGCTGCTGCAGATATTCGGCGTTGGCGTCGCGCTTCTGGGCCGGCAGGTAGTACGAGCCCTCGACCACGACGATGTCGGGTGCGTCGAGCCGCTCGGCCAGCCATTGCGTGGAGACGAAGATGTCGTTGCGGGCCATGGGCGCGTCCTCGAAAGATTCTGTTTTCAGGGTGTTATGACGGAAAGCTCAGGTGAGTGCGATGCGCACACGCCGGTTCTGCTTGCCCTTCTTCTCGACATCGGTGACGGCGACCGCACCGATCTCGGAGGTGTTGCGTACATGCGTGCCGCCGCAGGGCTGCAGGTCGATGCCTTCGATCGAGACCAGCCGGACCCGGCCGGAGCCGCGCGGCGGCTTGACCGACATCGTCTTGACCAGGCCCGGATTGGCATCGAGCTCCTCGTCGGTGATCCAGCGTTCCGTGATCGCGGCATTCTTCGCCACGAGCGCCGAGAGCTTCTCGGTCAGCTCCGCCTTGTCGAGCCCGCCTTCGGGAATGTCGAAATCGAGCCGCCCTTCGCCGTCCCCGATCGCGCCGCCGGTGACGGGATAGGGCAGGACGACGCTGAGCAGATGCAGCGCGGTGTGGATGCGCATGCGCTTCAGCCGACGCTCCCAGTCCAGCCTGGCGAGCAGTGCCTCGCCGATGGCGGGCGCCATCTGGCCTTCGAGCGGGACATGCAGGATGCGGCTCTTGTCCTCGGGGTTGTAGATCGCCGTGCCGATCGTGATCTCGGTGCCGTCATTGCGGACGAGGATGCCGGCATCGCCCGGCTGGCCGCCGCCGGTGGCGTAGAATACGGTCCGGTCGAGCTCGATGCCGCCGCGCTCGTTGATCGCGACGACGGTTGCGGGGGTCTCGGCCAGATAGGCGTCGTTTCGGAACAGCAACTCGGTCGGCATCGCGATCTCCTTCATCGCCCGAACTATCGCAGGCGAGGCCGGCGCGGAAAAGACGGTGGGTAGCCAAGCGGGTGCGCTGCCGGCGGGGCTTCCGCTGCGGGCTTCCCATCACTAGGGTCCGGCGCAGGACTGCCGCGGCAAGGAGGCCCGATCAAGACATGACCATGCCGCGCATCGAGCCGCAGGACGGTGTCGCCTGGGTGACCGGGGCGAGCTCCGGCATCGGCGCGGCCGTGGCGCTCGAGCTGGCGCGGCGTGGCTGGACGGTCGCCGCAACCGCGCGCCGGCTCGACAGGCTGGAGGCGCTGGCGCTCGGTGCGGATGGGCTGCCGGGCCGGATCGTCGCCCATGCCGGCGATGTCGCGGATCCGGCGGCGATGGCAGCGGTCGTCGACGGGATCGAGAGCGTGCATGGGCCGATCGCGCTGGCCTTTCTCAATGCGGGCATCGCTCCGCGCAATGGGCCGGGCCTTGTCGATGTCACGGCTTTCGAGCAGGTCTTCGCCGTCAACTTTCTCGGTGTCGTGCGCGGTGCTGCGGCTGTCGCCGAGCGCATGGCGTCGCGCGGCAAGGGCCAGATCGCGGTCAATGCCTCGCTGGCGGGCTATCGCGGTCTGCCGGGCGCAGCGGCCTACGGCGCCTCGAAGGCTGCGGCCATTCACCTCTGCGAGGCGCTGAGGTTCGATTGCGAGCGGCGTGGCATCCGCCTGCAACTGGTCAATCCCGGCTTCGTCGACACGGCGATGACCCAGCGCAACAGTTTCCCGATGCCGTTCATGGTCTCGCATGAAGAGGCGGCGATCCGCATCGCCGATGGTTTCGCCCGGGGCGGCTTCGAGATTGTCTTCCCCCGCCGTCTCGCCTGGCTGATGAAAGGAATGCGGCTGCTGCCTTACCCGGTCTATTTCTGGGCGATGCGCAGGCTGGCCGGCGATCACCGCGGCGGTCGCCGCGATGGGGCGGTATAGCCGGGGACGACTCTTTTCCAACGGCTTGGGTGATGAAGCTCAGACTCGAGGCGAGGGCGATCCGAACCGTGCCTGGAGCCAGTTGACGCCAAAGGCGGTGATCGCCGCCGCGTCGACCAGCACGGATGAAGCGGCGCCGATCAGTCCCCGCCGGCCCCGGCCGCCGGCGAGGAACTCCGTGACGATCTCCGCGAAATAATCCTCCGACAGCCCGTCCACGATCGGGTCGCCGGTATCGAATTCCTCGACCATGCGCCATTGGACACCCGTCGCCGTCGCCAGCGGTACCTCGATCCGCCGGACGCGCTTGCCGGGGATATCAGCCAGATGCTCGGCATGGTGCAGCAGAGTCAGCGTGTCGAGCGGAGCCCCGAGCGTCAGCACCTTGCCGCCGGCTTCGACCAGCTTTGCGAGCGGCGAGCCCTCGCCATAGCCGTAATCGAGCGGGTGATCGGCAGTGAACCACTCCGCCTTCGCCCCGAGTGCGACGATGGAGGCGCCGGGATTGCCGCTGCGCAGCGCGCCCGGCGTCGTCCGCAGGAACTCCGGCAGAACGCCATTGTCGCGGATGGCGCGCGAGCGCTGCGGGTCGAATGGCGGGATATGGTCGCGCCATTGCGGCGGAACGCGGCCGTCTTCGTCGACCAGATCCTCGTACCGCGCTTCCCAGTCGGCATAGGCGAGGACGGTGCCGCTCGTCCCGACGGTTTCGGACAGGGCGGCAATGATCGTGTCGGGCCCATCGAGCAGGCGGCCGACCCTGCTTACGGCGGCATGGACCATGACCGCGTCGCCTGGGGCGAGGCCGAGTGCGGCGAGATCGGCAGCAAGCGAGGCACGCGTGACGAAGGAGGCTGTGGAGGCGATCATTGCGGAGGCTGTTCCGATCGAAGGGCGGCAAAGGCGTCGAGAGCGCGCCGGCGGCCGAAATCGAGCGCGACGATCGGTTTCGGATAGTCCTGGCCGAGCGCGATCCCAGCCTGCTTCAGTACACTCGCCGGTGCTTCCCACGGACGATGGATGAACTTGTCGTCGAGCTCTGCCAGTTCGGGGATGAAACGCCGCACGTAAGCGCCTTTGGGATCGAATTTCTCGCCCTGGGTCACCGGATTGAACACGCGGAAATAGGGCGCCGCATCGGCGCCGGAACCGGCGACCCATTGCCAGCTTGCCGGATTGTTCGCCGGGTCGGCGTCGACCAGCGTGTCCCAGAACCAGGCCTCCCCGGCGCGCCAGTCGGTCAGCAGGTGCTTGATCAGGAAGGAGGCCGTGATCATCCGCACCCTGTTGTGCATCCAGCCTGTCTGCCAGAGCTCGCGCAGGCCGGCATCGACGATCGGATAGCCGGTCATTCCCTTCTGCCAGGCTGCCAGGCCGGCTTCGTCCTTCTCCCAGGACATCGCATCGAAGCGGCGATCATAGTTGACGCTGGCGAGGCCGGGATTGTGGAACAGCAGGTGGTAGGAGAACTCGCGCCAGCCGATCTCGCTGAAGAATTTCTCGGCATCGCTGGCCGAACCCGGCGTGTTGCCAGTCTCCAGCGCTGCTTTCGTCGCGTGCCAGATCTGGCGGGGGCTGATCTCGCCGAACCGCAGATGCGGCGACAGCTGCGAGGTCGAGCGCCTGTCCGGTCGGTCGCGCCCGTCGCGATAGCCTTTGAGCGTCTCATCGAGGAAGGAGGCTAGTCGCTCCTGCGCCCCGTCTTCACCAGGCGTCCAGGCGTCGCGCAGCCCGCCCGACCAATCGGGTGCAGTCGGCTCCAGAGCGAGATCCGTGACCGTGAGTGCCTGCTGGCGCAGCGCCGCCGGGAGCGTCGCCTTGCTCAGACGGGTGGGTGCAGGAAGCGGCGCTGCCGGCTCGCCGTTTTCGCGCACCGCGCGCCAATAGGGCGTGAACACCTTGAACGGGCCATCCGCCTTGGTTTTCACCTGCCAGGGCTCGTTGAGCAGGTTGGCGTTGAAGCTCTCGACCGTGACGTCTGCCTCGGTGAGCGCGGCCTTCAGTGCCTTGTCGAGCGCGACCGCAGCGCCGTCATAGCGCCGGTTCCAGGCGACGTGTCCGACATCGGCCTCGCGCACGATACGAGGCAGCAGCTCGGCCGGATCGCCACGCAGGATCAGCAGCTCGCCGCCTTTCGCCGAGATGGCCTCCGACAGTGCCCGCAGCGAGCGCGACAGCCACCAGCGCGCGGCTCCGCCGAGCGGCCGGCGATCCGTGGAGGTGTCGAACACGTAGAGACAAACCAGCGGGCCATGGTCGATCGCAGCTCTCAGGGCTGGATTGTCGGAGAGGCGCAGATCATCGCGGAACCAGAGCAGGGCAGGGCGTGCAGTCACTCGATCGGGCCTTGTCGATGCGATGTCCTGATACGCCGATGGAGCCAGTTTGGTTGCATGGCGCAAAGGGATAGCGGCGCCGCGCGCCGCAGAGGTTCGTGGTAGATTGTGTCGGTCGCGCGAAAAAGAAGGGGAACGCGCTCATGGCTACGCCGGACGTCGAGGCCTTGAGCCGGCGGGTCGCCGCACTCGAGGCGCAACTCGCAGCCCTGCTGCAGGCCTTCAATGTCGGGCGCGGCGGTGCGGTCGCGATCACGGCCCCGGCCGGGCTATCCATCACCGTCGGCGGCACCTGCACCGTCAACGTCGGCTCCGAGCTGGCCCTGACGGTCGGTGGCAATTTCCGCACGGCGGTCGGCGCGGCTTATGTCGTCAATGTCGGGGCCGGCATGCGGACGACGGCCGGCACCGGCATCGGCCTCATTGCCGGAACTGCGCTCAGCATGGCTGCCAACCGCGAGATCAGCCTGGCGACGCGGGCCTTCGAAGTCGCCGCCGCCGTCAGCATCGATCTCGACAGCAGCAAGGATTTCGAGATTGCCAGTGGCAAGGCGCTGGTGGTGAAGGCGGCCGACAGCATCCTGCTCGATGCAGGGTCGGCGGCGCTCAACCTGAAGAAGGATGGTTCCGTCGATCTCAAGGGCAAGGACGTGACGATCCGGGCGAGCGGCAAGATCAATGCGACGGCGAGTTCGGACGTCGTGATCAAGGGCTCGAAGATCAGGCAGAACTGAGCGGTTGCCGACGCAACCCCGACTGGCGAGGCTCGCCCCGACCCGGCATGGCGAAGAAAAAGGCCCCGCCTGGTGGCGGGGCCTTGTTTTGACCTGTCAGTGATGCGCCTGCGGCGCGGCCTGCTTCGGCTCGGCCGGCTTCTTCTCGCCGCCGAGCGCGGCGAGCCAGCGCACCACGACGTAGAACACCGGGGTGAACAGCAGGCCGAACAGGGTGACGCCGATCATGCCCGAGAACACCGCGATGCCGAGCACCTGGCGCATTTCCGCGCCGGCGCCGATCGAGATCGTCAGCGGCAGCACGCCGAGAATGAAGGCGAGCGAGGTCATCAGGATCGGCCGCAGGCGGGTCCTGGCCGCGGCGATCGCGGCATCGCGCCTGCTCATGCCCTCGTCCTCGGCCTGCTTGGCGAACTCGACGATCAGGATCGCGTTCTTCGCCGCGAGGCCGACGAGCACGACGAGGCCGATATCGACCAGAACGTTGCGGTCGAAGTTCTTGTAGTCGACGCCGATCATCGCCGCGAGGATACACATCGGCACGATCAGGATGACCGCCAGCGGCAAGGTCCAGCTCTCGTACAGCGCCGCCAGCAAGAGGAAGACGAAGACGACGGCGAGGCCGAAGGCGATGATCGCGGTGTTGCCGGCGAGCTTTTCCTGCAGCGCGATCTCGGTCCATTCGAAGCCGAAACCGGCCGGCAGAACCTGGCTCGCGATCTTCTCAACCGCCGCGATGCCCTGTCCGGTCGAGTAGCCGCGCGCCATCGACATCTGCACTTCGGCTGCCGGATAGAGGTTGTAGCGCGGCACGCGATAGGCGCCGGTGGTATCGGAGAAGGTCGCGACCGAGCCGATCGGCACCATCTCGCCATCGGCATTGCGCGTCTTCAGATCGGCGACGTCGCGGATGTCGAGGCGGTTGGGGTTGTCGGCCTGGGCCGTGACCCGGAAGGTACGGCCAAGGATATTGAAGTCGTTGACATAGGCCGACCCCATATAGACCGACAGCGTCTCGAACACGCGCGTCACGGGGACGCCGAGCATCTCGGCCTTGGTGCGGTCGATGTCGGCGTAGATCTGCGGCGTCCTGGTCGAGAACAGGGTGAAGGGCTGCTGGATGCCGGGAGACTGTCCGGCGGTTCCAGCCACGGCCCAGGTCGCGCCTTCCAGCGCTGCCAGACCCTTGCCACCGCGGTCCTGGACATAACCCTTGAGACCGCCGCCATTGCCGATGCCGGGAACCGCCGGCGGCTCGATGATCAGGGCGAATGCTTCGCCGATCCCGAAGAGCTGGGTACGCAGATCGTTGAGGATACCCTGGGTGGTGAGCCCCTGCTTCGCCCGTTCCTTGAAGTCCGTGAGCGTGACGAAGGCGACGCCGGCATTGGGCGCCAGCGTGAAGGTCGCGCCGTCGAGGCCGGCGAAGGCGACGGCGTGGGCGACGCCCGGCCGCGACAGCAGGATATCGGTCGCCTTGCGGATGACCGCGTCGGTGCGCGGCAAGGAGGAGCCGGGCGGCAGCTGGAAGACGGCGATGAAGTAACCGCGGTCGAGCTGCGGCACCAGGCCCGTTGGAACAACGGCGAGCTGCCGTCCCGCCACCGCGATCAGGCAGGCATAGACCAGCAGCATGATGACGCCGAAACGGATCAGGCGCGAGGTCACCGAGCCGTAAGCGTGCGAGAGCCAGTCGAAGCCCTTGTTGAAGTATTTGAAGAACCAGCGCAGCGGCGCGCTCAGCATCGCCAGGAAACCCCTGGGCTCTTCATGGCTGTGCGGCTTCAGCAGGATCGCCGCCAGAGCCGGCGACAGGGTCAGCGAGACAAAGCACGAGATTGCCGTCGAGGCCGCGATCGTCACCGCGAACTGCTGGTAGAAGGTCCCCTGCAGGCCGGTGATGAAGGCTGTCGGGATGAACACGGCGCAGAGCACGAGCGCGATCGCGAGCAGCGCGCCGCCGACCTCGTCCATGGTCTTGTGCGCCGCATCGACCGCGCTCATTCCCTGCGCCAGGTAGCGCTCGACGTTCTCGACCACGACGATCGCGTCGTCGACGACGATGCCGATGGCGAGCACGAGCGCCAGCAGCGAGATCGTGTTGAACGAGATCCCGACCGCGCTCATGATCAGGAATGTGCCGACCAGCGAGACCGGGATCGCGATGATCGGGATGATCGCGGCGCGCCAGGTCTGCAGGAACAGGATCACCACGATCACGACGAGCACGATCGCCTCGAGCAGCGTCGTGACCACGGCCGAGACGGATTCCCTGATGAACTCCGTCGGGTTGTAGACGATGGTGTGCTCGACGCCGGCCGGGAAGCTCTTCGACAGCGTCTGCATCGTCTTGATCAGCGCCTCGGAGGCCGCCAGCGCGTTCGTGCCCGGGCGCTGGAAGACGCCGATCGCGACGGCCTCCTTGTTATCGAGATAGGAGTTCGACAGATAGTCCTGCGCGCCGAGCTCGACCCGGGCGATGTCGCGCACGCGGATCGTGCCGCCATCGGCATCCGAGCGCACGACGATGTTGTAGAACTCGTCGATGCTGGTCAGGCGCCCGAGCGTGTTGACCGAAAGCTGGAAAGCCCCGTCCGACTTCGCCGGCGGCTGGTTGATCGCGCCCGCCGCGACCTGGATGTTGGCGGCGCGGATCGCCGCGACGACGTCGCCGGCGGTCAGGTTACGTGCCGCGACCTTGGCCGGGTCGAGCCAGACGCGCATCGAATAGTCGCGCGCACCGAAGACCTGGACATCGCCGACGCCCTCGACGCGGGTCAGCACGTCCTTGACGTTGAGCGTCGTGTAGTTCGAGACGTATTGCTGGTCGCGCGAGCCGTCCGGCGACAGCATGTGGATGACCATCAGGAAGTCCGGCGAGGCCTTGCGGACCTGCAGGCCGAGGGTGCGAACCTCCTGCGGCAGGCGCGGCTCGGCCGCCGAGACGCGGTTCTGCACCAGCACCTGGGCCTGGTCGACGTCGGTGCCGGCCTTGAAGACGACGTTGATCGTCACGCGCCCGTCGCCGGTCGACTGCGACGAGATGTAGAGCATGTCGTCGACGCCGTTGACCTCCTGCTCGATCGGCGCGGCCACCGTCGAGGCGACGACCTCGGCCGAGGCGCCCGGATAGCTCGCGGTGATCGTGACGGTCGGCGGCGCGATCTCGGGGTATTCGGCGATCGGCAGGGTGCGCAGCGTGATGGCGCCAGCGATCGTCAGCAGCACCGAGAGCACGGTCGCGAAGATCGGCCTGTCGATGAAGAAATGGGCGAAGCGGAACATGCTCTGGTCCTGGCCAAAAAGGGCAGGGCGGACGGAGGATACCGTCCGCGCTCGTTACGACCTTCTCAGGCCGTCAGTTGGCGGCGGCCGCCTTGATTTCGGTCGGCTGCGGGGTCACGGCCACGCCCGGCCGCACCATCGGGTTGGCGATGCCGGTCACGATCACCTTGTCAGCCGGGGTCAGGCCCTTGGTGATGACGCGCAGCCCGTCGCTGATCGCGCCAAGCTGGACCGGCTTCGGCACCACCTTGTTGTCGGCGCCGACCGTCAGGACGATCTTGTTGGCCTGGTCCGAGACGATGATCGCATCCGGCACCAGCAAGGCGTCGGCCTCGCCGGCGAAGAGCCGCAGGCGCCCGAAGGTCCCCGGCGTCAGCAGCCCGTCGGAATTCGGGAAGACGGCGCGGGTGCGGATCGTCGCCGAGCGCGCATTCAGCGCGTTGTCGACGAAGTCGATCTTGCCTTCCCGGTCCCATTTGGTTTCGCTCGAAAGCCGCACGCGCACCGGCGTGCCAGGCTTCCGCAAATCCTGAGACTGCGTATAGCGCAGATAGTCGGCCTCGGAGGCGTCGAAGACGAACTTGATCGGGTCGACCGCGACGATCGTGGTCAGGAGCGTCGCGCCCGACTGGCCGCCGGCGATCAGGTTGCCCTGGTCGACACGCCGGTTCGAGACGCGGCCGGCAAGCGGAGCGCGAACTTGCGTCCATTCGAGGTTGAGCTCGGCCGTCTTCAGATTGGCCTCGGCCGCCTGCTGGCTGGCGATGGCGCCGTTGAGGTTGGCGCGGCGCTGGTCGATGTCGCGGGCGGTGATCGTGCGGTTCTGCGTCAGCGCCTCGGCGCGCTCGACCTCGTTCTGGTTGAGGTCGACCTGCGCCTTGGCACGCGCGACTTCTGCTCGCGAGGCATCGACGGCGAGCTTGTAGGGCCGCTGGTCGATGGTGAAGAGCAGGTCGCCGGCCTTGACCAGGTCGCCGTCGCGGAAATGCACCGAATCGAGGAAGCCGGAGACGCGGGCGCGGACTTCGACCTGTTCGCTGGCCTCGAAGCGGCCGGTGAACTCGTCCCAGTTGGTGACGCGCTTGGCGAGCGGGGTCGCGACGGTAACCGGCGGAGCCGGCGGCGCACCTTGGGCGAGGGCCTCGGTTGAGAGGACCGGAAGCAGGGCCGCCAGGGCAACGAGGGCCCGGCTGGAGCGGCGGATCATGTGAAACTCCGAAAATGCGGGCGCGGCGCAACCTTCACGGTTTCCGGCCAATGCGCAACAACTCCATCGGACTGACGATTGTCAAGTTTCTTCACTCGACAATTTCGATGCTATTTTCTTCCTCAGCCGCCCATTGTCGCCGTGGGCCACGCAAAACCGGCGCAACGGATGCTTGCTGGCGGCGGGCCGAAGCTCTACCTGAAGGACGCGCGCGCCAGCGTCAGCAGCAACATCTCGTGGAAGTCGTCTCATGAATGCGCATGTCCGCCCCGCCGACCCCAAGAAGCTGATCAAGGGTGCGACCGGCGACTGGGAGATCGTGATCGGCCTCGAGATCCACGCGCAGGTCACCTCCAACGCCAAGCTGTTCTCCGGTTCCTCGACCGCCTTCGGCGGCGAGCCGAACGCCCATGTCAGTCTGGTCGACGCGGCGATGCCGGGCATGTTGCCGGTGATCAACGAGGAATGCGTCCGTCAGGCGGTCCGCACCGGGCTCGGCCTCAACGCCCAGATCAACAAGCGCTCGGTCTTCGACCGCAAGAACTATTTCTATCCCGATCTGCCCCAGGGCTACCAGATCAGCCAGTACAAGCATCCGGTCGTCGGTGAGGGCGAGATCGCGGTCGATCTCTCGCCGACCGAGCAGATCAGCGTCGGCATCGAGCGCCTGCATCTCGAGCAGGATGCCGGCAAGTCGATGCACGACCAGCATCCGACCATGAGCTTCGTCGACCTCAACCGTTCGGGCGTGGCGCTGATGGAGATCGTCTCCAAGCCGGACCTGCGCTCGGCCGACGAGGCCAAGGCCTATGTCTCCAAGCTGCGCACCATCCTGCGCTATATCGGCTCCTGCGATGGCGACATGGAAAAGGGCAACCTGCGTGCCGACGTCAACGTTTCCGTGCGCAAGCCGGGCGCGCCCTTCGGCACGCGCTGCGAGATCAAGAACGTCAACTCGATCCGCTTCATCGGCCAGTCGATCGAGGTCGAGGCCCGTCGCCAGATCGGCATCCTCGAGGATGGCGGCACGATCGACCAGGAGACCCGCCTCTACGACCCCGGCAAGGGCGAGACCCGCTCGCTCCGGTCGAAGGAAGAGGCGCACGACTATCGCTACTTCCCCGATCCGGACCTGCTGCCGCTCGAATTCGACGATGCCTTCATCGCCGAGCTGAAGGCGCAGCTGCCGGAGCTGCCCGACGCCAAGAAGGGCCGCTTCATCGCGCAGTACGGGCTTTCGCCTTATGACGCCTCGGTGCTCGTCGCCGAGCGCGATCAGGCCGACTATTTCGAGGCGGTGGCGAAGGGGCGCGACGGCAAGGCCGCAGCCAACTGGGTGATCAACGAGCTGTTCGGTCGCCTCAACAAGGA
Organism: Allobosea sp. NPDC055332; assembly: GCF_053645455.1. Classification (NCBI taxonomy): domain Bacteria; kingdom Pseudomonadati; phylum Pseudomonadota; class Alphaproteobacteria; order Hyphomicrobiales; family Alloboseaceae; genus Allobosea; species Allobosea sp. NPDC055332. The sequence continues at coordinate 121,789 of NZ_JBSHMO010000003.1, forward strand.
AGGCAAGGACGTCTCGGCCTCGCCGGTCTCGGCAGCGCAGCTCGGTGGCCTCGTCGACCTGATCGGTGAGGGGGTGATCTCCGGCAAGATCGCCAAGGATCTGTTCGAGATTGTCTGGACCGAAGGCGGCGATCCCCGCGAGATCGTCGAGGCCCGCGGCATGAAGCAGGTCACCGACACCGGCGCGATCGAGAAGGCGGTCGACGAGATCATCGCGGCCAATCCGGACAAGGTCGAGCAGGTCAAGCTGAAGCCGACCATGCTCGGCTGGTTCGTCGGCCAGGCGATGAAGGCCTCGGGCGGCAAGGCCAACCCGCAGGCGCTGAACGAGATCCTGAAGAAGAAGCTGGGAATCGAGTGACGCCAAAGGACTTGATCATCCGCGATGCGCTCGCCGCCGATCTGCCGGCGGTCCGCTCGCTGTTGGTCGAGACCTGGCACGATGCCTATGACGGCATCTATGGCTGGCAGCGGGTCGCGCAGATCACCAATGCCTGGCATTCGCTCGATGCGCTCGCGGCTCAGCTCGGTCGCGACAGCGGCGTCTTCCTGGTCGCGCTCCTGGGCGAGGAGATCGTCGGCACCGCCTCGGCCCGCCGCGAGCCCGACCGGGCGGCGATGCTGACGCGGCTCTATGTTGCGCCGGCGCGACAGGGCGAGGGCATCGGCCGTACCCTGCTGCAGGTCGCACTCGCCTGCTTTCCCGAGGCACCGGTGGCGCGGCTCGAGGTCGAGAGCCAGAACGAGCTGGCGATCGCCTTCTACGAGCGCATGGGCTTCTTCCTGCAGCGCCAGGCCCGCTTCGATGGGCGCGAGGATACCCCCAACACCCTGATCATGGCCAAGCGCCTGGTGATGATCTGAGGGGCTTGCCTGGCCAATTCCCGACGGAGACGACGATGACCGAGACCGCCGCCCTTTCCGGCGTCACCATGCGCGAGGCGCACCGTGAGGACGCCGCGCGTATCGCCTGGCTGATCATGCAGGGCTCGGCCAAACAGACCCGCAGTGATGACGAGATCGCGCAGGAGGCGGCTCACCCCTCCTATCTCGATGCTTTCGATGAGGTCGCCGCCAGCCAGTACAACACGCTCTTCGTCGCCGAGCTCGAGGGCAAGGTCGTCGGGACCTTGCAGGTCACGCTGATCCCCGGACTGATCAACCGTGGCCGCAAGCGTGCCAAGCTCGAAAGCGTCCATGTCGATCCGGCTCTGCGCGGCCGGCGCATCGGCGAGGCTATGGTCGCCCACGCCGTCGAGTTCGCCCGCCAGAATGGCGCCGGCCTGGTCGAACTGACCTCGAACAAATCGCGCGAGGCGGCGCACCGCTTCTATCGCCGCCTCGGTTTCGACCAGAGCCATGAGGGCTTCAAGCTGGAGCTGTGACCGCGCAGTCTGCATGCCGCGTCCGCGTGGAGCGCGCGGGACTGGTTCTTACAGGAGTGCCGGTCGAGACCTAGATGTCCCGGCGACCCGTAATAACCCGCGAGGACTGGGACATGTCAGCAGTGCAGGGCAAGCCGATCGATCTCCATTACTGGCCGACACCGAACGGCTGGAAGATCACCATCATGCTCGAGGAGACCGGACTGCCCTACACCGTCATCCCGGTGAACATCGGCAAGGGCGACCAGTTCAAGCCGGAATTCCTGGCGATCTCGCCGAACAACCGCATGCCGGCGATCGTCGACCCCGATGGGCCGGACGGCAAGCCGATCTCGGTCTTCGAATCCGGCGCGATCCTGCAATATCTCGGCCGCAAGACCGGGAAGTTCTATCCCAGGGACGAGCGCGGCCGCGTCGCGGTCGACGAATGGCTGTTCTGGCAGATGGGCGGCTTCGGCCCGATGCTCGGCCAGACCCACCATTTCCGCATCTATGCGCCGGAGAAGGTGCCCTACGCGATCGAGCGCTACACCAATGAGGCCAATCGGCTCTACGGCGTCTTGAACAAGCGCCTCGAAGGCCGCGACTACATCTGCGACGACTATTCGATCGCCGATATGGCCTGCGTGGGCTGGGCCCGTGGCTGGGAGCGCCAGGGCCAGGACATCAAGCAGTTCCCGAATGTCGGGCGCTGGCTCGATACGGTTCTGGCTCGCCCCGCAGTCAAGCGCGGCATTGCCGTCGCCGAGGAGTTGCGCAATCCCGCCGGGATCAGCACGCCCGAGGAAAAGGCTGTTCTGTTCGGCCAGAAGGCGCGCTGATCAGACGGTGCACGGTCGGTCATGCTCGGCCTTGTGCCGAGCATCCACGCCTTGAACACCGCACTCGCTATTGGGAGCGAAGACATGGATGGTCGGGACAAGCCCGACCATGACGAATAGCAATATCTGAGGCGCGCCTCAGTTGCTGCGCGACCACTTCACCGAGCGGCAGATCAGCCCACCCATGACGCAGCCGGCGGTGGTCAGCGTGTCGCCGGAGAGCGACATCGTGCCGGAATAGGTCTTGCCGTCCTCGGGGTTGAAGGCGCTGCCGTTCCATTTGCCGGCGCTGGCCGGCTTCATGTCGTAGAAGATGCGCTGGCCGAGCTTGGCCGGTCCGCTCGCATCCTTGAGCCAGGAGATCGTCCCGCACATCGCCTCGCCGCATTTGGTGAAGCGGACCTTGGATGCGCCGCTGTCGCGCAACCAGGTGCCGGTGACGTCCTGCGCCGAAGCGGGCACGGCGAAAGCGAGCAGCAGGCCGGCGGCAGTAATGGTCAGGCGAATGGCCATGGCGTTCCTCCTCGTTGCTGGCGATCTTCGTCGCTCAGATGGTTCAGATGTAAACCATATCCGAAGCCGCGCCAGCTTCCAAGATGGCTCTTCGTGAAGGCCCGCTCGCCATGCTGACCTTGGGGCAAGGTGAATCGCAAGTTGACGCACCAGTCGGCGTCGAATTCGGAATCGCTTGAAATCATTGTCGGATTCGACGCGGGAGCCTGAATCGAATCTTGCTTTAACCGCTCGTTTGCGACTCGTTGAGCTTCGATTCATCTCAAAATTTAGCGGGTTGTTTTACCGCCCGGCCTGAACCTCTCCTCACAAGCCGCGGCCTCCAAACGGGCTGGCATCGAAGGAAAACAGGGAGAGTTTGTCATGGCACGCATGGAAATGAGCGCGATCCCGGCCTCGCTGGCGATCCCGATGGAAGCCTCGGCGGATGCATATTACGAGCTCGGGCTGATGCATGCGTCAGGCCGCTCCGGGCCGGTCGATCTGGTCGCCGCGCAGACCTGGTTCAACGTCGCCTTCGCCAAGGGCTGCGTCCGTGCCGCCGCTCACCGCAGCGAGCTGGCACTGGAGATGAGCCGCGACGAGGCAGCCGAAGCCCTGCGCGAGGCGCGCCGCTTCCTGACCCGGCACTGAGGGTCAGGCACGCAGCCGCGCCATCGTAAGCGCATCGGCATAGGCGCCGGCGCGGAAGGCGTAGGCGCGCAGGAGCCCTTCCGGTTCGAAGCCGAACTTGCGGTAGAGCGCGATCGCCGCCGCATTGTCGGCATAGACCGTCAGTTCGAGCCGCTTCAGGCCGAACCAATTGTCGGCGGCGTCGACGAGTTCGCCGAGCAGCGCCGTGCCGACGCCGGCTCCATGATGATCGTCATGCACGCCGATGCCGATATAGGCGACATGTGCCCGGCGGCCGCGATAGCGCGCGAAGCCGGCCTGGCCGATCAGCTCGCCGTCGCGGAGCGCGACAATGTTGAGCCCGTCGGCATCAGGATCCTCCAGCCAGCGCCGCGTCACCTCGGTCCGCTGATAGGGCAGGCGCAAAGTCCCGGCACGAAAGCGCGGCAGATTGACCAGCGCCGTCAGTGCCGCGAGGTCATCGCTGTGCGCAGCCCGGATCAGCAGCCGGCTGGAGCCAGGTGGCTGTTTCGCATTGTCGGGTTGATCGGCTCTTGTCAGTGGCATGTCTGCTCTCCGAGACAACCGGGAGAGCGGAATTCCATCGAACCCTGCTCGCCGCGGCAGGGTTTGTGGGGGATGATCGCGGTGCGCTTAGCGCAATGCCGATCCCGCACACCCTTCCAGGTGCGTCGACATCAGGATTACGAGGGCGGTCGCGGTGATCATGCCGCGGATCATAGCGGCGGATCGTACGCCGACAAGGTCTTCGCAGCCTTGTGGCCCGGGGAGGGCGCCGCTATAAGCGCGCCGCATTCCCCGATTTTCCCGCAAGGATCTCAACGATGGCTGTCCAGCGTACCTTCTCCATTCTCAAGCCCGATGCGACGAAGCGCAATCTCACCGGCGCGGTCAACGCGGTCATCGAGAAGGCCGGTCTGCGCATCGTCGCGCAGAAGCGCATCCAGATGACCACCGCGCAGGCGCAGACCTTCTACGCCGTCCACAAGGAGCGCCCCTTCTTCGGTGAGCTCGTCGAGTTCATGACCTCCGGCCCGGTCGTCGTGCAGGTTCTCGAAGGCGATGACGCGATCGCCAGGTATCGTGAGGTGATGGGCGCGACCAACCCGGCCAATGCTGCCGACGGCACCGTCCGCAAGCTCTTCGCCCAGTCGGTCGGCGAGAACACCGTGCACGGCTCGGATGCGCCGGAGACCGCCGCGATCGAGATCGCGCAGTTCTTCGCTGGCAACGAGATCGTCGGCTGAGCCGATTTCCGCATTCCGGAAACAGGAAGGGCGGGTCCGATGGGCCCGCCCTTTTCTTTGCCCGGCCGAAGCGCCTCAGAAGCCGAGGTCGAAGGCGTAGCTCGCGGAGATGCCGAAGGTGACGGAATCGCGGTCACCGAAGGCCTTGACGATCGGCGCGCTGGCCGCGTCGCTCATCAGGCGCTTGTACTCGACATAGGCGGTGGTCTGCAGCTTGTCCGACCAGTGATAGGTCGCCTGCGCGATCGCGCCGACCGAAAGCACGCCGGCATTGTAGCGGCGCAGGAGCCCGCCATTGCCGGCGACGGTGCCGCCGAAATAGGTGCGGACATAGTCCGAGCTCACGACCGTCATGCGCGGGCCAATACCGAGCGACCAGGCGCCGATGCGCTGGAAGACATCGACCTTGGCCTCCGCCACCAAGCCCTCATGGGCGACGATGCCGCGGCGCAGATCGACGCGGGTGCGCAGCCAGGATGTCGGGTAGAACTCGACGAAGGCGCCGGCTTCGGCGCCGAACTTGGTGTTCGGCACGCCCATGGCGAGCAGCGCCGGATTGGTGTCTGCCTTGCGCTCCCAGAGCAGGTTGCCGGAGAAGCCGACGCGCCAGGCCTTGCCCGAGAAGAAGCCGATACTGATCGCGTCGTCCTCGGAGGTCCACCAGGTGCTCTTGGTGCCGCGTGCCAGCGAGATGATCGGTCGCGGCCGGAAGACATAGTCGTTCGAGCCCATATAGTCGGGCTGGTAGCGCAGGCCGGCGCCGAGCGTCAGATGCCAGTTCTGCACGGGCTCCGGCGAGGTGTACTGGCTGTACTGCGAGGATTGGGCCTTCGCCGGCGCGCCCAGCGCCAGGGAAAGACAGGCGGCCGCAAGGCCGGCAAGGAACGCAACGCAACGCATCGTCAGAACTCCGGCGCCAGAGCGCCTTGGACTACTCGGATACGTGCAAACTGAATCATTAGTCTTAACCCGGAGTTGACGGGCCGCTGCCTGCGACAACGCTACCCATATGGCTGATCGCCCGGCCGAATCCCCAGCCGCCGGTGACCAGCACCCTGCCTCGTCGCAGCAGAGCAATGCAACCGCGCCGCTTCCGCCGATCCTGGACCTGTTCTAGGAAAGGGACATGACAGAGCTTCCCCTCATCGCGCGCCGGCCTTCCGTCTGCCCGCATGACTGCCCCTCGGCCTGCTCGCTCGAGGTCGAGGTCATCGACGGCAAGACGATCGGCCGGGTCCGCGGCAACAAGCGCCAGAGCTATACCGACGGCGTGATCTGCGCGAAGGTCGCCCGCTACGCCGAGCGCATCCATCATCCCGACCGGCTGCTGCACCCGCTGCGCCGCACAGGGCCGAAGGGCTCCGGCGCCTTCGAGCGGATCTCCTGGGACGAGGCGCTGGACGAGATCGCCAAGCGCTTCCTGGCGATCGAGGCCGAGCATGGCGCCGAGGCGGTCTGGCCCTATTACTATGCCGGCACCATGGGGCTGGTGATGCGCGACGGCATCAACCGCCTGCGCCACGCCAAGCGCTATTCCGGCCAGTACTCGACGATCTGCACCACCACGGCCTGGACCGGCTTCATCGCCGGCACCGGCAAGCTCGCCGGGCCCGATCCGCGCGAGATGGCGAAGTCGGACTGCGTGGTGATCTGGGGCACCAACCCGGTGCACACCCAGGTCAACGTCATGCACCACGCCATCAAGGCGCGGAAGGAGCGGGGCGCCAAGATCGTCGCGATCGACATCTATCGCAACGCCACCCTCGATCAGGCCGATCTTCCTTTCGTGCTCAAGCCCGGCACGGACGGCGCGCTCGCCTGTGCGGTCATGCATGTGCTCTTCCGCGACGGCCATGCCGACCGCGACTATCTCGCCCGCTTCGCCGATGCCCCGGAGGAGCTCGAGGCCCATCTCGCCACCCGGACGCCGGAATGGGCGGCGGCGATTACCGGCCTCAGCGTCGGCGAGATCGAGGAGTTCGCTACGCTCGTCGGTACTCGCAAGAAGAGCTTCTTCCGGCTCGGCTACGGCTTCGCCCGCCAGCGCAACGGCTCGGTCAACATCCACGCCGCCTCCTGCATCCCGACCGTCACCGGCGCCTGGCAGTATGAGGGCGGCGGCGCCTTCCATTCGAACAGCGGCATCTACAAATGGCGCAAGGGCCTGATCGAGGGGCTCGACAAGATCGACCGCAATGTCCGCCAGCTCGACCAGTCGCAGGTCGGCCGCGTGCTCACCGGCGATGCGCAGGCGCTGCGCCAGGGCGGCCCGGTCAAGGCGCTGTTCATCCAGAACACCAATCCGGTCTCGGTCGCACCCGAGCAGGAGCTGGTGAAGCGCGGTTTTGCCCGCGACGATCTCTTCACCGTCGTGCACGAGCAGTTCATGACCGAGACCGCGCAGATGGCCGACATCGTGCTGCCGGCCACGCAGTTCATGGAGCATGACGACCTCTACCAGGGCGGTGGCCACCAGCACATCATGTGGGGCGGCAAGCTTGTCGACCCGCCCGGCGAATGCCGCTCGAACCATGAGGTGATCTGCGCGCTGGCCCAGCGTCTCGGCGCCGAGCATCGCGGCTTCACGATGAGCCCGCGCGAGATCGTCGACTGGACCTTGCAGGAGACCGGCCGCGGTACGCTCGAAGAGCTGGTCGCCAATGATTTCATCGACATCCAGCCGGATTTCGAGACGGCGCATTATCTCAAGGGCTTCGGCTGGCGGGATGGCAAGTTCCGCTTCAAGCCGGACTGGACCAAGGTGCCAAACAGCAATGCCGGCCTCGTCGGCCCGCACGAGACGCTGCCCTCATTGCCCGATCATTGGGCCGTGATCGAGCAGGCCGATGCCGAGCATCCGTTCCGGCTCGCCACCAGCCCGGCGCGCAATTTCCTGAACTCCAGCTTCACCGAGACACCGACCTCGCAGAAGAAGGAGGGCATGCCGACACTGATGCTGCATCCGGCCGATGCGGCGGCGCTCGGCGTCGCCGCCGGCGACCATGTCACGGTCGGCAACCGGCGCGGTACGGTCGAGCTCGATGCGGTGCTGTTCGACGGGCTGGTGCGCGGGGTCGTCATCGCCGAATCGATCTGGCCGAACGGCGCCCATCGCGGCGGGCGCGGCATCAACACCATTACCGGCGCGGATTCGCCCGCGCCCTATGGCGGCGCCGCCTTCCACGACAATAAGGTCTGGATTCGCAAGGCGGTGTGACCTTTGCGTCATTGCTTTTTCACCGGGCCTATGGACCATCCGGGCTCGGGCGACGGCATGGCCTGTCGAGGGGAGATTCGGGTCTCCCGGGCTCGAGCCGCGGAAACGGACAGTGCGAACAATGATGAAGCGGCGGGTTGGTGCGGTCGTCTGGGCCGCTGGGTTGTCCCTGTTGATGTCCGCCGGTGCGGCGCTGGCTGCCGGCAGCACGAGCGCGCTGCCGCCACCGGATCCGACGGCGAAGAACCTGACGCCCTATATGATCCAGCTGCGCGCCTTCGACGCCTGCCTGATCACCCAGTCGCGCTTGATGAACACGACCCGCGAGGCGGTGCACACCCCGTGCAGCTGCTACGCCAAGGGCACGGTCAACGCCATGACCAAGGACGAGCTCCAGGCTTTCCGCGACACCGGCTACTTCAACGACACGGCCCGCGAGAAGGGCTATGAGTTCATCGACCGCTGCAAGCTGAAGCGGCCTTGAGCGACGGGCGGCTCACGCCGCCTTTATTGCCTGGTCCTTGAAATAGCGCTCGCGCATCCGGCCGGCATAAGCGACAAGGTTGGCGTGCTCCTGCAGCGCGCCCCGGATCGGCGAATCGAAGATCTCGCAGAGCCCGGCGATCATGAAGGCGCCGAGCGTCGCGTCGGCGCCGCTCGGGTCGGGGCCGGTGAGATAGGGATTGCCGCCGAGGATGCCGGCGAGCGCATCGAGCGCCCGCCGTGCCAGCACGAGCCGTTCGGCGTCGCTGTGCCGGCCGATGCCATGGCCCTGCAGATTGCGCTGAATCTTGCGCTTGATCATCGCGACGACCAGCGGCCGGAGCGGCGCCGGCACCGGATCGAAGAAGCGGCGCGGTCCGCGGTCGAAATTGGCGGGATTGGCCCAGCGCTCCTGCACCACCATCCAGTACATGTGGTCTTCGAGCATCTTCTCGACTGCCCAGGCGGTGCCGCGCTGTTCGGCTGAGAGGCCCTTGTCGAAGTCGATCCCGTGCGCCTGTTCCAGATGCATGCGGATGAAGGTCGTGTCCGGTACGATCTTGTCGCCGTCGCGCAGCACCGGGAACTTGCCTTTCGGCGCCTTCTGCAGATTGCCGCGCACACGGGTGTAGGGCAGGCCGGACATCTCCATCAGGATGATGCCTTTCATGCAGAACGGGCTCGGGTCGGGCTGACCGAAAGCGGGCCCGAATACGTGAAGTTCCAGCATGTCGCCCCGCTTAATTATGAGTTCGGTATGCAGAATGCTGCTGCCACACTCCTGACATTTGATGTCAGGGCGAGTAGAGCAAGATCACCTTACGCCATCTTCCTATCAGCGGAACTACGCCATGCAGCGCGCTGAACGCTTGCTCGATCTGATCCAGGGACTGCGCCGCCGGCGTCGCCCCGTCACGGCCGAGACACTTGCCTCCGAGCTCGATGTCTCGGTCCGTACCGTCTATCGCGACATCGCCGCGCTGTTGCGCCAGGGCGTACCGGTACGCGGCGAAGCCGGCATCGGCTATGTCCTCGATGCCGGCTTCGACCTGCCGCCGCTGATGTTCTCGCCCGACGAGATCGAGGCAGTGCTCGTCGGCATGCGCTGGCTCTCCGAGCGCGCCGATCCGACGCTGGCGCGCGCCGCCGAGGACGTCGTCGCCAAGGTCGCGGCGGTGCTGCCACCGCATTTGCGGCCGATCCTGCTCGACGGCGCGCTGTTCGCGCCGGCCTATTGCAAGGATTCGGCGATCGTCGACCAGGTCGACGCTGCCGCGATCCGGGCCGCGATCCGCAATGGCCGCAAGCTCGACATCGCCTATCGCGACGAGGCCGGCGCCGAATCGCGGCGGATGATCTGGCCGATCGGCATGACCTTCTTCGACCGGGTCCGTGTCGTCATCGCCTGGTGCGAGCTCCGGCAGGCCTTCCGCCATTTCCGCACCGATCGCATCGCCGAGCTCACCGCCCGCGAGGAGCGCTATCCGGCCCGCCGTGCCGACCTGTTCCGGCGCTGGCAGAAGGAGGAGCAGGAGGCCGCGGCCAGGCGGGCAATGGAGCAGCAGGCCCTGCAGGGAGAGGCGGTGGTGGTGCAGTAGCCATAGGGCACGCATCAAGCTCGGGCTTGCCCCGAGCATCGCAGGCCCGCGGAGGCTCTGGTCAGCGTCTTTTCGTCATGAGATTCTTGGGTCTGCGCTTCGCTGCGCCCGAGAATGACGCTTGGATTTCAGGCGCCGACCGCCACCCCGTCTTCCAGCCTGGCTGCCCCCGATGCCACCAGCGCCAGCGCCTCCGGATAGATCCTGTGCTCCTGCTCCAGCACGCGGGCCGACAGGCTCGCCTCGTCGTCGCCGGGCAGCACTGGCACTTTCGCCTGCAGGATGGTCGGGCCGCCGTCGAGCTCGGGCACGACGAAGTGAACCGTGCAGCCGTGCTCGGCGACGCCCGCTTCGAGCGCGCGGGCATGGGTGTGGGTGCCGCGGAAATCGGGCAGCAGCGAAGGGTGGATGTTGATCATCCGGCCCTGCCAGCGCGTCACGAACCAGGGCGTCAGCACCCGCATGAAGCCGGCGAGCACGACGAGTTCGATCCCGTGCGCCCGCAGCTCCGTGTCGAGCGCCCGCTCGAAAGCCTCGCGGTCCTTGCCGAAGGGGCGGTGGTCGACGCTGATGGTGGCGATGCCGGCAGCTGCCGCCCGCTCCAGCCCGCCTGCATCCGGCAGGTTGGCTGCAACCAGCGCGATCTCGGCCGGGAAGTCCGCAGCCTTGGCCGCCTCGATCAGCGCGATCATGTTCGAGCCGCGCCCGGAGATCAGGATCGCGGTCCGAACCCGCCTTGCCGTGCTCACAGGGCGAGCTTCCCGCGATAGGTGACGGCCTCGTCGGCACCGCGCGCCGTGACCTCGCCGAGCCGCACCGGCTTTTCGCCGGCCTCGGTCAGCGCTGCCATGACCGCATCGGCCTGCGCGGCTTGGGCCACGACGATCATGCCGATGCCGCAGTTGAAGGTGCGCAGCATCTCGCGCTCGGCGACGCCGCCGATCTTCGCGAGCCAGCCGAACACCGGCGGCACGCTGATCGCAGGCAAGTCGATCGCGACGCCGAGATCATCGGGCAGCACGCGCGGGATGTTGTCGGGGAAGCCGCCGCCGGTGATGTGGGCGAGGGCCTTGATGCCGGGCGCCGCCTTCAGCGCCTGCAACAGGCTCTTCACATAAATCCTGGTCGGCTCCAGCAGCGCCTCGGCCAGCGTCTTGTTCGAAGCGAACGGGGCGGGCGCATCCCAGGCGAGGCCCGAGAGCGCGACGATGCGGCGGACCAGCGAATAGCCGTTCGAGTGCACGCCGGAGGAGGGCAGGCCGAGCACGACGTCGCCAGCGACGACATCGGCGCGCGGCAGCAACGTGCCGCGCTCGGCGGCGCCGACGGCGAAGCCGGCGAGATCGTAGTCGTTGCCGGCATACATGCCCGGCATCTCGGCGGTTTCGCCGCCGATCAGGGCGCAGCCGGCCTGGCGGCAGCCCTCGGCAATGCCGCGGACGATCTCGACGCCGGCCTTCGGGTCGAGCTTGCCGGTGGCGTAGTAGTCGAGGAAGAGCAGCGGCTCGGCGCCCTGGACGACGAGGTCGTTGACGCACATGGCGACGAGGTCGATGCCGATGGTCGAATGCCGGCCGCTCTCGATCGCGATCTTGACCTTGGTGCCAACGCCGTCATTGGCCGCGACCAGGATCGGGTCGCTGAAGCCGGCGGCCCTCAGGTCGAACAATCCGCCGAAGCCGCCGATCTCCGCGTCGGCGCCGGGCCTGCGCGTCGAGCGCACCAGCGGCTTGATCGCATCAACCATCGCATTACCGGCATCGATGTCGACGCCCGCCTGCGCATAGGTCAGCCCGTTGGCGCCCGGTTTGGTCATCGGCTTCGCTCCTTAGAGCCTGTTTTGCGGATCAGGTCGCTTCGACCTGACCAGATACTGCTCATGCTGCGCGAGCGAATAGGCAAGGGCAGGGCGGGGGGCAAGCCCTTCCGCGAAAGCGTTTCGCACTTCTCCCGCCCATGTTCTACCCTGAGCTGCGATTCTTTCGGCAGGTCTCCCGCGATGACGCTTCCGAACCTGATCACCATCGCCCGGCTGATACTGGTGCCGCTGGTGATCGTCATGATCGTCAATGCCCGCTGGGACGAGGCCTTCTTCCTCTTCGTCGCGGCCGGCGTCTCCGACGCGATCGACGGCTTCATCGCCAAGCGCTTCGACATGAAGAGCGAGCTCGGCGCCTATCTCGATCCGCTCGCCGACAAGGCGCTGATCGTCTCGATCTACATCACCCTCGCCATTGTCGGTATCATCCCGGTCTGGCTGGTGATCGTCGTCGTCTCGCGCGACCTGATGATCGTCACGGCGGTGATCCTGTCCTGGCTGATGGAAAAGCCGGTGACGATTGCGCCCATCGTCGTCAGCAAGCTCAACACTGCGGCCCAGCTCGTCTTTGCCGCTCTCGTGCTCGGCTCGAAATCCTTCGAGATCGACGCTAGTGCGATCATGCCGGCGGCGCAGATCGTCGTCGCGGCCTTGACGCTCGCCTCGATGGGCGCCTACCTCGCGCTCTGGCTGCGGCACATGGCGGGCTGATCCAGAAGCTTGGATGATCCGGGGTGGATCACCATAATCAGGCGCCATAGGTCATGTAGAGGCGAGTGCATGAGTCTTCAGCGTCAACTGCTCTTCTGGCTGCTTGCCCTCGCTGTCCTCGTGCTCGCGCTGATGCTGTTCCGGGACGTGCTGCTGCCCTTCATCGCGGCGCTGGCGCTGGCCTATCTGCTCGATCCGCTGGCCGACCGGCTGGAGCGCTGGGGCCTCAGCCGCCTCACCGCGACGATCGCCATCCTCTGCCTGTTCCTGCTCGTCTTCATCGCCGGGCTGGTGCTGCTCGCCCCGCTGCTGAGCCAGCAGCTCGCTGGCCTGGTCGCGCGCCTGCCGGGTGACGCCGCAAAGCTCCAGGCGCTGATCATGGAGCGCGGAGCGCCGCTGATCGAGCGCTTCGGTGGCGCCAAGCTGGCCCAGGATGCCCAGAGCTCGCTCGGCAACCTCGTCGGCGAGGCGACCAGCTGGGTCGGCAAGCTGCTGGGCTCGCTCTGGTCGGGCGGTACGGCGATCATCGGCGTGTTCTCGCTGCTGGTGCTCACCCCCGTCATCGCCTTCTATCTGCTGGCCGACTGGGACCGCATGGTCGCGACGGTCGACAGCTGGCTGCCGCTCGACCATCGCGAGACGATCCGCGGCCTGCTCCACGAGATGGACACGGCCATCGCCGGCTTCCTGCGCGGGCAGGCGCTGGTCTGCCTGCTGCTCGGGACGTTCTATGCGGTCGGCCTGTCGCTGGTTGGCGTCAATTTCGGTGCGCTGATCGGCATCATCAGCGGCTTCCTCTCCTTCATCCCCTATGTCGGCTCGCTGACCGGGCTCGTGCTCTCGGTCGGCGTCGCCACCGTGCAGTTCTGGCCGGACTGGACGATGCCGCTGTTGACGCTCGCCGTCTTCGCCATCGGCCAATTCATCGAGGGCAACATCCTGCAGCCCAAGCTCGTCGGCGACTCGATCGGGGTGCATCCGGTCTGGCTGATGTTCGCGCTGCTCGCCTTCGGCTCGCTTTTCGGCTTCGTCGGCCTGCTGCTCGCCGTGCCGCTGGCGGCGATCATCGGCGTGCTCGCCCGCTTCGTGCTGCGGCAGTACCTCGCCAGCCCTTACTACCGTGGCCAGACCGGCCCGGCGACCAAGACCCATGTCGAGCCGTGAGCCGCCGGTGAAACCTCGTCAGCTCGCCTTCGACCTGCCGGTCGACAGCCGGCACGGCGTCGAGGATTTCCTCGTCGGTCCCTCGAACGAGCAGGCCTACGGGTTGATCGAGAGCTGGCCGGGCTGGCCCGCCTCCTGGCTGCGCCTGGTCGGCCCGGAAGGGGCGGGCAAGACCCATTTGGCCGCGATCTGGGCGGCGCGCGCCCATGCCTGGACGCTGTCCGCAGACGAGCTGGACGAGGCCAAGGTGCCGCATCTGGCTTCCGGCGGCGCTTTGGTGATCGAGGATTGCGACCGTGCTCCGCTCGACGAGCCGGCGCTGTTCCATCTGCTCAATGCCACCAGGGCGCGCGGCGCCTCCGTCTTGCTGACCGCGCGGACCGAGCCGGGGCAATGGGGGCTGAAGGTGCCGGACCTGCTCTCGCGTCTGCGCCTAGCGCCGCAGGCCGAGATCGCACCGCCGGACGATGCGCTCCTGCGCGCTCTGCTGGTCAAGCTCTTCGTCGACCGCCAGCTCATCGTCGACACCGGCACGATCGAGGCGCTGGCGCTCCGGATGGAGCGCTCCTTCGCCGCGGCGCGCGATCTCGTCGACGCCATCGACAAGCTCTCGCTCGAGCGTGGCCGGCGCGTCACCCGCGCCATGGCCACCGAGGTCGTCGCCTCGCTATTCCCCGAGGAGTGAGGCCTTAGGCCTTTGCCGTAGCCGCCGTCCCGGTCAGGCGGGCATGGATGGTCTCGATCAGGAGATCGTGCGCCCGCGCCGCGATCGCATCGAGCGAGGGTGTCTTGACGAACATGGCGGCGGCCTTCTCGGCCAGCTCCTCGCGGCTCGGCAGGCTCGGCATGTGCCACTGCGCGATCGCGTCCTGCGCCTGCGCCTGGACGGCGTGCAGGCGCTCGCCGGCGCGGGCCTGCATCGCAGCCAGGGCCTCGCGGAACTCCGGCAGCGTCAGCGTCGGCAGATGCAGTTCAGGCAGATGCAGCTCCGGCAGGCCGGGCGCGCTGGCATAGGCGTCGCGCAAGGACTGGACGATGCGCTCCACCGGGACGGATGCGGCAAGCCGCTCGGCCGAACGCTCGATCACGCGCGGCGGCAGCGCCTGCGAGCGCTCGACCACTGCCTGCGGCGGCGCCTTCAGGTCCCAGACCAGGCGAAGCTTCGACAGACCCAGGATGAGATAGTAGGTCGGATCCCACTGCCACCAGCGAAAACCCTGGCGGACGCTGTACTGATAGGCGTGGTGGTTGTTGTGCCAGCCTTCGCCCATGGTGATGATGGCCAGCCACCAGTTGTTCCGGCTCTCATCGCCGGTGACATAGTCCTTGTCGCCGTGAACATGGGCCAGCGAGTTGATGCAGAAGGTGCCGTGGTAGACCGCGACCGTCGACCAGAAGAAGCCGACGAACAGGCCGCTCCAGCCATCGATGGCAAAGCAGATCAGGGCGAGCGCGACCGCCGGCAGCAATTCGAACCGGTGCAGGAAGTTAAGCTCGGGAAAGCGCGTCAGGTCGGTGACAGTCGAGGTGTCGCAACGGTCGTGGCCGTTGCTGAAGATCCAGCCGACATGGGAGTAGAAGAACGAGGTCAGCACCGGCGAGTGCACGTCGTGCTCGGTGTCGGAGAAACGGTGATGGTGCCGGTGCTTCGAGGCCCACCAGATCACGCTCTTCTGCGCCGTCGACTGGGCGAGGAGGGCGAGCACGAACTGGCCGATCCGGCTGGTCTTGTAGGTCCGGTGCGAGAAATAGCGGTGGTAGCCGCCGGTCACCGCGAACATGCGCAGCCAGTAGAGGCCGAAGGCGAGCCAGAGCGAGGTCGCGCTGACGCCGCTCCAGAGTGCGCCGAAGCAAGCGAGATGGGCCAGCACGAAGGGGATGGCGGAGGGATAGACGATATCGCCATGGTCGGCGTGCTGGTGCTCGGACAAGTTGGCTCTCTGGACCGGTTTGAAGGCATGCGGGATTCGCATGCCGACCAAACAGCAGGGGCGGGGCTGGTGCAAGCGCCCTCAGCGCCGCAGCACAGGAAATGACAGGCGATTGACGATGAGGCGCAGCGCGCAGGCGCCGAGCAGCGCGGACATGAAAGGCCAGTAGGCCATGTCCAGCTGGGCGCGCTTGCCGAAGGTGACCATGAAGCTCAGCCAGAGGTACCAGGCGCCGAACAGATGCAGCCGGCGCCAGGCGGCCGGGCCGATCAGCGCAGCCGTCCGGTCGAAGGAGGTCGCTGCCATCGCCGCGATGACGAGATAGGCGCTGCCGCCGGCGACGAGCATGCTCGACCCGCCCAGCGCTGCGAACAGCGTCGGGTCGGTCACGGCGAGCGCGATGATCGCGATGGCGTGCAGCAGGTGCGAGACCACGAAGCCGAGGCCGAGCTGTCGCCGGTTGCGCAATTGCCAGCGGGTCCACGGATTCGGGCAGATGCGAAACAGGGCGGAGGCAGTGAAGGCGAGGAGGAAGAGGGCGAGCGAGGTCCGCGCCGTCAGCCGGATCGCCATGCGGATGCCTTCGCTGCCGCCGGCGGAAGCAAACGCGGCGAGGGCTGCGATGGTCAGGATCGCAGCGAGCGCGCCCAGTAGCGGCCAGCCTTCCAGGCCGGCCGGAAGAGCCGGACTGCGCCTGTTTTCGTTCGACATCACGCTTCTCCCCTGAGTGGCTCGATATGTAATCAGTGATTACATATCGAGAACGGTGGGGCAATGGAATGTAATCGGCGATTACATGATCGTGATGACGATGCCTGGCGGCCCGGCGCGGCTGCTGCCGGCCGGGAAACTGGTCTAGGGTCGCGGCGATGGGCACGACGAAAGCGAGTCGGACAGGGGCGGGCGGGAGCGCGGCGAGCGCCTCGACCTATCATCACGGTAATCTGCGCGAGGTGCTGATCGCGGAGGGCCTGGCGCTCGCGGCCGAAGGCGGGCTCGACGCCGTCAGCATCCGGGAGGTGGCGCGCCGTGCCGGGGTCTCGCCCGCAGCCCCGTTCCGCCACTTTCCCGACAAGGTGGCGCTGATGACTGCGGTAGCCGAGGAGGCGATGGCACGCTTCCGGGCCGAGATCGCCGCTTCGCTCCAACGCGAGACCAGCGACGATCCGATCCGGCGGATTCGCGCCATCGGCAAGGCCTTCCTCGACTGGGCCCGGCGAAACCCGACGCATTTCGAGATCATCTCCTCGCGCCGCGCCATCGATTTTGCCGGTTCGGCCTCGCTGGGTGCGGACAACGCCCAGATCCAGGCGCAGATGGTGAGTTTGCTCGAGGAAGCGGCGCGGCGCGGGCTCCTGCGCGTCGACGATCCCGCTCTGATCCAGATCACCGGTCGCGCGTTGGTCTACGGCCTGGCGCGCATGCTGATCGACGGCCAGTTCCCGAGCTGGGGCGTGACGGAAGACGAGGCCGAGAACGTAATGGAGCGGTCGCTCGATCTTTTCCTTACCGGCCTGCTGAAGGCCCCGGCATCCGCTGACGCGGGTCGTTCATGACGTTTGCGTCTCGCTTGTCATCGAACCGTCACGCTACGGTGGCTTCAAGATCGGCGCGGCTACTGCGGCTGCAAGCAAAACGACACAGAGCAGAGCTACAGGATCGGCAGTGGCACGAGCAGCGTCGACAGCGAGAGCAAAGCGCATGACCCAGGATGTGGCGGAAGCACCGGTCCTCAAGGCTGCGGCCCCGGTGGCGGCAGAAGTGGTCCTTCATCTCGACGAGGCGCTGCGGCAGTCGCCGAAGCGCTTCATGAACCGGGAATTGTCCTGGCTGCAGTTCAACCGGCGCGTGATGGAGGAGGCCTCCAACCGCAACCATCCGCTGCTCGAGCAGCTGCGCTTCCTCTCGATCTCGGCGAACAATCTCGACGAGTTCTTCATGGTCCGCGTCTCCGGCCTGCGCGAGCAGCTCAAGGCCGGCGTCGTGACGCCGAGCCAGGATGGCCTTAGCCCTGCCGAGCAGCTCACGGCGCTGGGCGAGGGTGTTCACGCTCTGACGAGCGACCAGCAGACCCGCTGGACCGAGCTCAAGCACGATCTGGAGGCGAACCGGATCGTGCTGCTGCGGCCGGCCGATATCGGCGCGCAGGATCGCATCTGGCTGGAAGACCGCTTCCTGCACTATGTCTTCCCGGTGCTGACGCCGTTGGCGATCGATCCGGCCCATCCCTTCCCGTTCATCCCCAATCTCGGCTTCACCATCGCGCTGGCGCTGGAGCGTGTCAGCGACGGGCGCGCGCTCGACGCGCTGATCCGTGTCCCGGTCAAGATGGACCGCTTCATCGAATTGCCCGACCTCGCCCGTGAGGGTGTCCAGCGCTTCATCATGCTGGAAGACCTGGTCGCGCTCTTCATCGGCAAGCTCTTCCCCGGCTACGAGGTCAAGGGCACCGGCTCCTTCCGCATCATCCGCGACTCCGATCTCGACATTGAGGAGGAGGCCGAGGATCTCGTCCGCGTCTTCGAGACCATGCTGAAGCAGCGCCGCCGCGGCGTCGTCATCCGGCTGGAGCTCCATGCCGACATGCCGGCGCATCTGCGCGACATGATCATCCGCGAGCTCAAGGTCGATCCCGACGAGGTCGTGGTCGTCGATGGCATGATCGCCCTGAACGAATTGTCCCAGCTCGTCGGCGCCGACCGGCCGGACCTGAAGTTCAAGCCCTATAATGCCCGCTTTCCCGAGCGTATCCGCGAGCATGGCGGCGACTGCTTCGCCGCCATCCGCCAGAAGGACCTGATCGTCCATCACCCCTATGAGAGCTTCGACGTCGTCGTGCAGTTCCTGCAGCAGGCGGCGCGCGACCCGAATGTGGTCGCGATCAAGCAGACGCTCTACCGCACCTCCTCGAACTCGCCGATCGTCCAGGCTCTGGCGGAAGCGGCCGAGGCCGGCAAGTCGGTGACCGCGCTGGTCGAGCTCAAGGCCCGCTTCGACGAGGAGGCCAACATCCGCTGGGCCAAGGATCTGGAACGCGCCGGCGTCCAGGTCGTCTACGGCTTCATCGAGCTCAAGACCCACGCCAAGCTCTCGATGGTGGTGCGCCGCGAGGCCGGGCAGTTCGTGACCTACTGCCACATCGCCACCGGCAACTACCACCCGATCACGGCGCGCATCTACACCGACGTCTCCTTCTTCACCGCCGATCCGGTGATGGCGCAGGACGTCGCCCGCATCTTCAACTTCATCACCGGCTATGCCGAGCCGGCTGAGCTGGAGCGCATGGCGGTCTCGCCGGTGAACCTGAAGAAGCGCCTGCTCGACGACATCGCCGAGGAGGTCGCGCATGTGAAGGCCGGCCGCAAGGGCGCGATCTGGGGCAAGTGCAACTCGCTGGTCGATCCCGAGATCATCGACGCGCTCTACGACGCCAGCCAGGCCGGCGTGCAGATCGATTTCGTCGTGCGTGGCATCTGCTGCCTGCGGCCGGGCGTGCCGGGTCTCTCCGACAATATCCGCGTCAAGTCGATCGTCGGGCGCTTCCTCGAGCACACCCGCGTCTATGCCTTCGGCGCCGGCCACGGCATGCCCTCGGCCAAGGCCAAGCTCTACATCTCCTCCGCCGATCTCATGCCACGCAACCTCGACCGCCGCGTCGAGGCACTGACGCCGATCCTGAACCCGACGGTCCACCAGCAGATGCTCGAGCAGATCATGCTGGCGAACTTTCTCGACAACGAACAGAGCTGGACCATCTTGCCCGATGGCGGCTCGCGACGCATTGTCCCGCCATCGGCCGAAGAGTCGTTCAACGCCCACAAGTATTTCATGACGAATCCGAGCCTGTCTGGTCGTGGAAAATCTCTCTCGAGTTCGAGCCCGCGAAGCCTCTCCCGTCGCGCCGGCAAGAAGGCCTGAACAGGCGTCCGGCCGGCTGAGCGTCGGCGACACCGTCGCGATCATCGACATCGGCTCGAACTCGGTCCGTCTCGTCGTCTATGAGGATCTGTCGCGGGCTCCCGCGCAGGTCTTCAACGAGAAGGAGATGGCAGGGCTCGGCCGGCAGGTCGCCTCGACCGGCATGCTGGCTGAGGATGCGATCGACAAGGCGCTGTCGGCGCTGGTGCGCTTCCGCATCCTCTGCGAGGCGATGCATGTCGGGCAGCTCAGGGTCATCGCTACGGCAGCAGCCCGCTATGCCTCGAACGGGCCCGACTTCATCGCGCGCGCCGAGGCCGCGGTCGGCCAGCCGATCGAATTGATCTCGGGTGATCGCGAGGCCTATCTCTCGGCGCTCGGGGTGATCTCCGGCTTCGATCAGCCGCACGGCGTCGTCGGCGACCTCGGCGGCGGCTCGCTCGAACTCATCGCGGTCGACGGCGGCAAGGTCGGGGAGGGGATCAGCCTGCCCCTTGGCGGCCTGGCGTTGATTGACCGCTCAAAGAACTCGATGAAGGCGGCTGAGAAGATCGTCCGCGACGATCTCGACCATCACCCGCAGCTCGCCGCCATGCGCGGGCGCGATTTCTATGCCGTCGGCGGCACCTGGCGCGCGCTCGCGACCCTGCATCAGCGCCAGTCCGGATATCCGCTGAACGTCATGCACGGCTACATCGTGCCGGCCCGCGAGGCGAGCGACTTTGTCCGCCTGGTCGAGCGCGCCGACGCGTCGATGCTGGAGGCGATCGAGGCGGTCTCCTCCGCCCGCCGCCCGTTGCTCGCCTATGGCGCGCTGGTGCTCGACCAGATCATCAAGCGCGGCCGTCCGCGCAATGTCGTGATCTCCGCCAACGGCGTCCGCGAAGGCCTGCTGCACGAACAGCTCGACGAAAGCGAGCGCACCGCCGACGCGCTGCTGCGCGGCGCCGAGGACTACAACCAGCTGCGCGCCCGCGACCCGCGCCATGCTGCCGATCTGATCGCCTGGACCGAGAAGCTCGTCGCCGGCGCCTATCCGCATGACGATCCGGTGCTGCAGCGGCTGCAGCTCGCCGCCTGCCTGCTCTCCGATATCGGCTGGCGCGCCCATCCCGATTATCGCGGCGAGCAGACGCTTAACGTCATCGCCCATGCCTCGTTCAGCGGCGTCGACCACGCCGGCCGCGCCTTCCTCGCGCTGACGGCGTTCTATCGCTATGCCGGCCTGAAGGCCTCGGCTCCGGCGGCGGAAGGATTGCGGCGGCTCCTGACGACGCGCCTGCTCGAACGCATCCACATCCTCGCAGCGGCCTTCAGGGTCGCCTATCTGATCTCGGCCGGCATGCCCGGCATCCTGCCGCGGGCACCATTGACCTGCATCGACAGCCGGCTCGTCCTGCGCCTGCCTGACGATCTGAAGTCGCTGGCGAGCGAGCGTGTGACCGGGCGTCTGAAGCAGCTCGCCAAGCTGCTCGGGCGCGAGATCGATATCCGCTGAACGCCAGGACCCGATCTAGCGCGTGATCAAACTCTGGAACGCCGTCGGCTGGATAGAGATCCGGCCGACGAACGGCCGGTCATGCGCCAGGATGACGAAATAGGCGGCCGAGACGACCAGCACATAGAGATGCGCGGCCACGATCTGCATGCGCAAGGCGTGGCTGTTGCAGATGATGATCGAGAGCAGGGTCGTCGTCGAGATCAGCCACATCGCGCACCATTGCGCCCAGGTGACGCCGGCGACCGAGGCGGACAGTCGCGCGAGCCGGGCGTGGCGGGTCTCTAGGAGCTGGTTGAGCAACGGCGAGTAGGCGGCGGTGACATTCAGCCGCGAGACCAGCTGGATGGCGCCGAGCAAGTGCTTCTCCGACTGGTCGAAAACCACATCGCTGAGCGGCATGCTCCTGGCCATCGCCGGCCAGTCGACCGCGACGACCTCGCGCAGATAGGCCTGCAGCCCGCCGATAAACTCGGACCGGGTCTCCTCTGGCAGCACCACGGACAAGGTGAGCGCGGTCTCGACCGCATCCGCTTCGCGCTGCACGGCGGTTCGCGCCGACACGGCGTCGTTCCAGATGCCGGCGGCAGAGAAGGCGACGATCAGCGCGAACAGCGCTCCGCAGGTGTTGATGATCGAATCGCGGATCGGCAGCGGCTCGCCGAGCCGGTAGCCGAGACGCGGAACGGCGAAGCGCACGAGGCCGATCAGGAGCCAGCAGGCCGCGACGCTCAATGCCAGAACGGCGAGGAACATCGCCGTCAGCGGCAATTGATGGAACAGGATGAACACGTCGCCCCCGAGAATCTGCCAGCCACCTGCCAGCGCTCAAACGACCGCAGCAGACCCCAGCTCCCTCCAGGCGGACAAGTCCCGCTTGCGGAATAGCCGAGGACAACCGCCTCGGCAGCGGTCCCTTAGCCGACCGTCACCCGCCCGTGCACGATCCGGAGCGCCAGCGAGCCGTTCTTCAGCGCCAGCGCCCTCTCGCCGAAGATCTCGCGGCGCCAGCCGTGCAGCGCCGGCACGTCGGCTTCGTCATTGGCGGCGATCTCCTCGAGATCGTCGCTGGAGGCGATGATCTTCGGCGCGACGCGCTCGGCGTCGGCGGTCGCCTTGAGCAGCACCTTGAGCAGGTCGAGCACGGCGCCGTTGCCCGGCCGGCCGCGCTCGCGCTCCAGCCGGGGCAGGCTGCGCGGGTCGATCGCCAGCGCCCGCTCGACTGCGGCCAGCACCTCGCCGCCGGCACGCGAACGCTCGAAACCGTTCGGCACCGAGCGCAGTTCGCCGAGCGCCTCGGCCGAACGCGGGGCGCGCTGGACGATGTCCATCAGCGCATCGTCCTTGAGCACGCGCTGGCGCGGCACGTCGCGATGCTGGGCTTCGCGCTCGCGCCAGGCGGCGAGCTCCATCAGCACTGCCAGCTCCTTCGGCTTGCGCAAGCGTCCCTTGAGCCGCTGCCAGGCGTTCTCGGGCTTGACCTCATAGGTTCCCGGCGAATTCAGGACCGCCATTTCCTCGGCGACCCAGCTCTCGCGGCCGCTGGCGGCGAGATCAGCCTGCAGCGCGAGGTAGATGTCGCGCAGATGGGTGACGTCCGATTCGGCGTAGACCAGCTGCGCCTCGCTGAGCGGGCGGCGCGACCAGTCGGTGAAGCGCGAGGATTTGTCGACGCGCGCCTTGGCGAGGTCGTTGACCAACTGTTCGTAGCCGACCGAGTCGCCATAGCCGCAGACCATGGCCGCGACCTGTGTGTCGAACAGCGGCGTCGGCAGCACGCGGCCGAGCATCCAGACGATTTCTAGGTCCTGCCGGGCCGCATGGAAGACCTTGACCACGTTCTGGTCGGTCATCAGCGCCATGAACGGAGCGAGATCGAGCCCTTCCGCCAGCGGATCGACCATCACGGCCTCGTCCGGCGAAGCGATCTGGATCAGGCAGAGCTTCGGATAATAGGTCGTCTCGCGCAGAAACTCGGTGTCGACCGTGACGAACGGGTGCGTGGCGAGACGGGAGCAGGCCGAGGCCAGCTCTTCGGTCGTGTTGATCAGGTTCATGGCCGGCGCTCTTAGCAGATGACGATGCGCCATGTCGCGGGCGTTCTTGACAACCGCGTCGCGCGCGTGTGGTTACGGCGCCAAATCGCTTGCGCGCCCGCTTCGGCCGCATGGACGCCCGGAAAGCTGAACCCGTGACCCTGCATCGCTACCGTTCCCACACCTGCGGCGCGCTCCGCGAGAGCGACATCGGCGCCTCCGTGCGCCTCTCCGGCTGGTGCCATCGCATCCGCGACCATGGCGGCGTGCTCTTCATCGACCTGCGCGACCATTACGGCCTGACCCAGGTCGTGGTCGATCCGGATTCGCCCGCCTTCGCCGATGCCGAGAAGGCCCGCTCGGAATGGGTCATCCGCATCGACGGCAAGGTCAAGCCGCGCCTCGCCGGCACCGAGAACGCCAACCTCGCCACCGGCGCCGTCGAAGTCTTCGCCACGGCGCTCGAGGTGCTCGGTCCGTCGGCCGAATTGCCGCTGCCGGTCTTCGGTGACCTCGAATATCCCGAGGACACCCGCCTGAAATACCGTTTCCTCGACCTGCGCCGCGACAAGCTGCACAGCAACATCATGCTGCGCACCAGGGTAATCGACTCGCTGCGCCAGCGCATGAAGTCGTCGGGCTTCTCGGAGTTCCAGACGCCGATCCTGACGGCGTCCTCGCCTGAGGGCGCGCGCGACTTCCTGGTGCCGAGCCGCCTGCATCCGGGCAAGTTCTACGCCCTGCCGCAGGCGCCGCAGCAGTACAAGCAGCTGATGATGATGGCGGGCTTCGATCGCTATTTCCAGATCGCGCCCTGCTTCCGCGACGAGGACCCACGCGCCGACCGCCTGCCGGGCGAGTTCTACCAGCTCGACGTCGAGATGAGCTTCGTCGAGCAGGAGGACGTGTTCGCCACGATGGAGCCGGTGATCGCCGGTGTCTTCGAGGAGTTCGGCGAGGGCAAGTCCGTCACCCGCAACTGGCCGCGCATTCCCTATGCCGAGGCGCTGCGCAAGTATGGCTCCGACAAGCCGGACCTGCGCAACCCGATCGAGATGCAGGACGTTTCCGAGCATTTCCGCGGTTCGGGCTTCAAGGTCTTCGCCCGCATCCTCGAGGGCGAGAAGAACCGCGTCTGGGCGATCCCCGCGCCGGGCGGTGGCTCGCGCGCCTTCTGCGACCGGATGAACTCCTGGGCGCAGGGCGAGGGCCAGCCCGGCCTCGGCTATCTTATGGTCAAGGACGGCGGCGAGGGACAGGGCCCGATCGCCAACAACATCGGCCCCGAGCGCGTTGCCGCGATCGTCGAGCAGATGGGCCTCAAGGCTGGCGACGCCTGCTTCTTCGCGGCGGGTGATCCCGACAAGTTCTACAAGTTCGCCGGCAGCGCCCGGAACAAGGTCGGTTCCGAGCTCGGGCTGATCGACGAGAACGCCTTCGCCTTCGCCTGGATCGTCGACTTCCCGATGTTCGAGTACAACGAGGACGAGAAGAAGGTCGACTTCTCGCACAACCCGTTCTCGATGCCGCAGGGCGGCCTGAAGTCGCTGGTCGAAGATGATCCGCTGACGATCAAGGCGTTCCAGTACGACATCGCCTGCAACGGCTACGAGCTCGCCTCCGGCGGCATCCGCAACCACCGCCCCGAGGCGATGGTGAAGGCTTTCGAGATCGCCGGTTATGGCGAGGAGACGGTGATCGAGCGCTTCGGCGGCATGTACCGGGCCTTCCAGTACGGTGCGCCGCCGCATGGCGGCATGGCTGCCGGTGTTGACCGCATCATCATGCTGCTCGCCGGGGCGACCAACCTGCGCGAGGTCGCGCTGTTCCCGATGAATCAGCAGGCCGTCGACCTCCTGATGGGCGCGCCGTCGCCGGCGACGCCGAAGCAGTTGCGCGAAGCGCATCTGCGCGTGAACCTGTCCGAAAAGGAAGGCTGAGCGACCCATGGCCTTCCTGCCTGCCGGGCGAGCGCTGCTGCTCGCCTGTTTCGTCGCGCTGCCGCTCGGCGCCTGCGTCGCCGGCCATGCCGATTCCGCCGCGGGCCGCGCCTCCGTGCTGGCGACGACGGTCTCGCGCGCCATCGCCTGTAAGGCCGGCGCGCCGCAGCGCACGACGCTTGACCGCTTCCTCGCTTCCGAAAAAGAGCGTGGGACGAGCGATGAGCAGCTCGCGGCTGCCCGCTCGGCTTATGTCTCTGTCTCCGAGGCCGAGATGATCAACCAGGGCGTCCGTCCGCAGCCCTGTACCGCCGAAGAGCGGGCGGCACTGCGCGGCAGGATGAAGGATGTCCGCGCCGGCCGCTTCGAGGAACCTTGATCGTCCATGACCGCGTTGAAGCCCAGCCTCGTCGCGTTCGCGGCTGCGAGCCTCGCCGGCTGCGTCGCCGCAGGGCCAGTGCCGGGCACGCCCGAGTTCACGGCGGCGCAGGTCTCTCGCGCCTATGATTGCGGGCTGAGGGTCGATCGCGGCCGCATCATCGCGCGGCTGCCGGCCGAGCAGCGCGGCCGCTTCGTCTCTGCCAATGCGAGCTATGCGGTGAAGTCCTATAACGCGCCGCGCCGCTGCGAGGCGCATGAGCGTGAGCGGCTCCAGCAGGAGCTTCGCCTTGGAGCTCGGCGCTGATCGCCTCTTGCCTCGCGCCGCTCATCCCGCGCAGATGCAGGCCATGAGCTTTTCTGCCGCCGACGTCACCGCCATCGTCGTCAGTTTCGACAGCGCCGGGGTGCTGCCGTCCTGCCTCGCCGCGCTGGTGGGCGAGGGGGTCGCGACCGTCGTCGTCGACAATGCCAGCACCGATGCCTCCGCCGAGGTCGCGGCGCAGCAGGGTGCGAAGGTTCTGCGTAATGTGCGCAACGAGGGCTATGGCCGCGCCAACAACCGTGGTGCACGCGCCGCGACGACACCCTTCGTCCTGATCGTCAACCCGGACCTCGAAGTGCAGCCGGGTGCCGTCGCGGCCCTGCTTGCGGCGGCCAAAGCCTATCCGGATGCGGCCGCCTTTGCGCCGCGTCTCGTCGAGCCCTCGGGGCGCGTCTTCCTGCAGCCGCGCTCCTTGCTGTCGCCGCCCCACCTCAATCGGGCTTCGCGGATCGTGCTGCCGGAAGGCGATGCCTGCCTGCCCTTCCTGTCGGGTGCCTGCCTCCTGCTGCGGCGCGAGGTCTTCCTGGCGCTCGGCGGCTTCGACCCGGCGATCTTCCTGTTCTACGAGGACGACGATCTCTGCCGACGCCTGCGCGAGGCTGGGCATGCGCTGGTCCATGTCGACGGTGCCAGCGCCCGCCATGGCCGCGGCCGCTCCAGTGCACCGTCGCCGCAGCGGCGCTTTACGGCGCGCTGGCACCTCGCCTGGTCGGAATACCACATGGCGCGCAAATGGGGCTTGCCCGTGCCGGGCCTGGGCAAGACCATCGAAAACGCCGCCAAGGCAATCGGTTATGGCCTGATCTTGAATCAGGACAAGATGCATGCGCATGCCGGCTCGGTCGCCGGTGCGCTCGCTGCGCGCGCCGGCCATAGCGCGCTCACCCGGCAGGGGCTGAACGAGGCGGAGATCATCGCGTGACGGGCTTCCTGCGTGCCGCCAGCGCCGCCGACGGGCTGAGCCTCCCCCACAACCATTTCGGCCTGCTGCGGCTGTTGCTGGCGCTCGCGGTCGTCGTCTCGCATGCGCTCAGCGTCACCACCGGCAAGGTCGAGGACGAGTTGCTGGCGCATTCGACCGGCTTCACGCTCGGCGAGCACGCGGTCAACGGCTTCTTCGCCATCTCCGGCTTCCTGGTGACGATGAGCTACGAGCAGCGCGGTTGGCGCGACTATGTCGTCGCCCGCAGCTTGCGCATCGCGCCAGGGCTGATCGCGGCGACGCTCGTGGTCGCGCTGCTGATGGGCAGCGCGCTGACCAAGCTTGATCTGCGCAGCTATCTCGCCGACCCGCAGCTCTGGCGCTTCATCAACGGCACGCTGACCAGCTTCAAGAGCTCGGCGCCTCTGCCCGGCGTCTTCTCGGACAACCCGCTGACCTTTCCGATGGGGACGGTCTGGACGCTGAAATACGAGACCCTCTGCTATCTCGGCGTGCTGGTCATCGGGCTCGTCGGCCTGCTGGCGCATCGCCGGATCGTGCTCGGTCTCTGGGCGGCGCTGGTCGTCGCGACGGTTCTGCGCGAGATTCTCACCCCGGACGGGCCGAAGGGCATCGAGACGGCGCTGCGCCTGCCGCTGATCTTCCTGACCGGCGGCCTCATCTATCTCTGGCGCGAGAAGGTGCCGCTGTCGCTGCCGGGGCTCGTCGCCGCGCTCGTCGTCGTGGCCCTGTCCCAGGCGACGCCGGCCTACAAGGCACTGCTCTATCTCGTCACCGCCTGGGGCGTGCTGGTGCTGGCGCTGGCGCCGCCGCTCGCCCGCTGGCGCAGCGAGCCGCCGGCGGACCTGTCCTATGGCGTCTATCTCTATGGCTGGCCGGTGCAGCAGGCCTTCGTCGCGCTCTTTCCGACGGTCGGGGCGCTGACGCTGTTCGCGCCCTCGCTCATCGTGACGCTGCTGGTCGCGGCGCTGTCCTGGTATCTCGTCGAGAAGCCGGCGCTCGGTCTCAAGCGCCGCTTGCTGAAGCCGGCCTGATCGCCGCTGCGAGCTCGTCGATGCGCTCTGACATCAGCAGCGGCAGAAGCTGGGAGACGCGCTCCGGCGGGAGCTCCCACCAGCGGCTCGCCAGCAGGGCCTCGACCTGCGCCTCCGGCAGGCGCAGCCGCACGACCCTGGCCGGGTTGCCGGCGACGATCGCATAGGGCGGCACGTCTCGCGTCACCACGGCGCGGGCTGCGACGACCGCGCCATGGCCGATCGTCACGCCGGACATGATCATCGCCTGCGAGCCGAGCCAGACATCGTGGCCGATCGTGGCGTCGCCGCGCGTCGCATCGTGGCCGCTCATCTCGCGCGCTGCCGGCCAGAGATTCGGCAAAGCAGGGAAGGGATAGGTCGTCGCCCAGTCGGTGCGATGATTGCCGCCGAGCAGGATCTCGACACCGTCGGCGATCGAGCCGTAGCGGCCGATCGAGAGGCGCGCGCCGCTCTCGGGGAAGCGGACCTTGGGCCGGCCATAGGTGAAGGCACCGACCGTGACCTGCCCGGGCCGACGCGCCAGGAGCTTCGCCAGATGGATGCGCGTCTGATTGTTCGGATTGACCCAGCGCCGCAAGAAGCTACGTGGGCCGGCAGGCAGGCCGGCCCACCAGATCGCGAGCGCACCCGGGCGCCAGTCGGCGTCCGGGCTCGATATGTCGCGGGAGCTCAAGCGGTCCGCCTCACTCGGAGGTGGCCTGCACGTCGATCTTCTCGAAGATCTCGGTCGGCTCGCCGAGCGTGATCACGTCGGCGAGCCCGAGCCCGGCCGGCGTCTTCGCCGTCGCCTTGACGGTCAGCGTGCCGGGCTTGGCGACGAAGCGGGCGACTGCGTTCGCCAGCGCTTTGGCGCCGTCCGACGGGCCGAGGATGGCGGCGAGACCGAGGCTCGCCATCATGCCGTATTCGCGGCGCACGTCCTCGACCTTGCGCTTGGACTTCTTCGCCTCGTTCTCGATCAGCTTCTCGGCCAGGCCGAGATTCTGCAGCTTGAGCTCGACATTCTTGGCGGTCGCGCCGAGCAGCGCCACCTGGGCCAGGGCGATGTCGCCGGAGAAGACCTCCTTGCCGACATTGCCGAGCATGCCGGTGGCGTCGAGCCTGGCCATGCCGACGCCGCCGAGCGAGAGCGTGCGGATGGCGAACTCCTTGCTCGCCTCCTGCCAGGCGAGGGCGAGCTTCGCCGAGAGATCGAGATTGCGATAGCCCATCGCCAGCAGGTCCTTGGCGGCGGGATTGTCGGCGCTCTCGACGATCGGGAAGGTGATCTTGTCGAGGCTCAGCGCCATGTCGGTCGGGATGCCGTTGACCTGGTCGCCGGCCTTGAGCTCGAAGCTGCCGAGGCCGACCTGGATCGGCGCGCCGGCCGGGCGGCCGCGCTTGCCGTCCTGCGGCACGCTCATCTGCACGCCATTCATCTTGACCGTGCCGAGCTTCGGGATGAAGCGGCGGAAATCGAGTGTCTTGAGGTCGACGGCGGCGTCACCGAGAGCCTTGACCTCCCGCAACACCCCTTCGAACGAGAAGCCGGAATAGCCAAGCGAGGCGATCACGCCCTTGGCGCCACCGCCCTCGAACTGCAGGCCCTCGATCACCACGCCCGATTTCTCCGGCGTGTCCTCGCCGAAAGCGACACGCGCGATGCGCATGTCCACCGGTTCGGGCTTGGCGCCGGGCTTCGGCGGAGACTTCAGCGCCATCACGATGTCGCGGAGCTCGCCGCTGCCATAGTCGAACGCGTCGAAGATATCGGCCATCGCCAGCAGCAGCTTGCGATCGCGCGCTTCGCTGATCGCCGGGTCTTCCTTGCTGTTGAGATTGCGCGCGGCTTTCTCCGATTCGTCGCTCAGCACGGCGATGCGCGTCATGAGCTCGCCCATCGGCTCGGACGCGACACGTGCCTTGAAGCCGCGCAGCGAGGCCTTGCCGGCCGTCATCTTGCCCTGCTCGCCGAGGTCCAGCGAATAGCCGTCCTGCTCGATCTTGCCGATGACCGGCTGCAGCGGCGCCGTCTCGCCGGGCTTGGCCTTTTCGGCGAAGACGCGCGCGATCTGCATCAGGTCCAGCGTCTCGAAGCTGGTGCGCTTGATTTCCCCGCTGACCGGGCCGGTGGCGCCGCCTTCGATCTTGATCGCGCCGTCGCTCGATTCGCCGCGCCCGATCCGGCCCTCGCGGATGTCGGAGAACTTGATGTTGCGATAGGTCGTGACCTGCTTCTGCGGGCCGAAATTCTGCTCCATCACCAGGGTCGGAGCGCTGATCTCACTGGCGTCGAGCTTGCCGAGCCGGGCGATCGCGCTCTCGCCACCGCCCTGGAATAGGGCGAGGAAGCCGTCGCGGTCGAGCGAGGTGCCCTTCACCTCCAGCTTCGGGATCGACAGCACGAACTTGCCGAGGTCGAGCTTGATGTTGTCGAGCTGGAGATCGGCGGCGGAGGCAGGGCCGGCAAGGAGGACAAGCAGCAGGGCGGTCGTGGACAACGGCCGGAAGCTGGCGAGGCGTCGGCCGGGCGAAATCGTCATGGTGATCTCCTGAAGCATGCATCGAGGCCCGCAAGGCGAAAATGGGGCCAAGCTCCGATTGGCGGCGCCAGAGCCGGATTCGCTGATGGGGCAGCAGACCCGTCCTTGGCCGGAAGTCGGCGCCGACCCTGCCGCAAGGCGATGACGAAAGAAAGATGGCGCAGGCGCGAGTTGGGCGAAAAGCTTGACGAAACGGTACCGCTTCGTGCCATTGGCCGCATAACCGCCACGAGGCCGCGGCAAGGCTGGCGTCAGGGTGGCTTGTCTGGCGCGAGGCGCGATGATGTCTGTTGTGGAACGTTTCCTGCGCTTGGCCTCCGTCGTCGCGCTGGCCCTGGGTGTCCTTGCGGTCGTGCCGAAGCCGGCGGAGGCGCAGAATGTGCCCGCCGGCGGTCTCGAGCCGCTGACCATCGTCACCGCCTCGGGCCGCCACGCTTTCCAGGTCGAGGTGATGCGCACGCCGGACCAGCGCGCGCGCGGGCTGATGCACCGCCAGTTCATGCCGGCCGATCGTGGCATGCTCTTCGACTTCAAGCAGGTCGAGCCGGTCGCGATGTGGATGCAGAACACCTACATCTCGCTCGACATGCTCTTCATCCGCGCCGACGGCACGGTCGCCCGCATCGCCGAGCGGGCCGAGCCGCTCTCGACCCGGACCATCCCCTCCGGCGAACCGGTGCTCTCGGTGCTCGAGGTCAATGCCGGCATCGCCGAGAAGCTCGGCATCAAGCCGGGCGACAAGGTCGAACATCCCTTGTTCAAGCGCTGAGCGGCACGGGCTTTGCAATCCGTCACAACGCAGCCGCAATTGCTGCGGACAACCGTGATCCTGACGGTGTCAAGATGATCGCTCTCGGAGGCTGTCGATGGCGGACTGGACGAGGGCGCTCTTGCGACGTTCGGCCGTGCTGGCTCTGCTCGCCCTCTCTGCCTGCCGCCAGGGCGACATTGTTCTCGACGCCGGCGAGCCGGTCGTCAGCGCCGGGCGCTATGCCTCCACCGCTTCGGCGCCGGCTGAACCGGCCAGGCGGGCGCCGGTCCGCAATGTCCTGGTTCTGACCAGCGGCGGCGCCGACGGCGCCTTCGGGGCTGGCGTGCTCCAAGCGTGGTCCCGGAGTGGCAGGCGTCCTGTCTTCGATGTCGTTACCGGGACCTCGACAGGTGCGCTCCAGGCTAGCGCAGCGTTCCTCGGCCCGGACTGGGACCATCTGCTGGAGCGGGTCTACACCACGACACGGACGCGCGACGTTTTCCGCTCCAACGGCTTGAAGACCCTGGTCGGCACCGGCCTCTACGATCCGGCGCCATTGCGCCGCCTGCTGCTGGAACTGATCAGCGACGACATGCTGGATCAGGTTGCGGCCGAGCACCGTAAGGGCCGTCGCCTCTATGTCGCGACCACCGACATGACGGCGGGCAAGACCATGTTCTGGGACATGGGCGCGATCGCGGCCTCCGATGGGGACCGGCGCAGCCACTACGTCGACATCCTCGTCGCCTCGGCCGCGGTGCCCGGCCTGGTCGAGCCGGTGCGCATTCGCGACAGGCGAAGCGGCGCCGTTTCGATCCACAGCGACGGCGGCGTCAAGGCGCCGGTGCCATTCGAGAGCTTCATGCTCGGCAGGACAGGGCGCGGCAGCGTGATATGGGTGCTCGCCAACGGTCATGTCAGCCGTGACGCCGCCGTCAGCAGCTCGGCTGCGACGACGCTGGCTCTGGCCCGCCGCGGCGTCTCCCAGCTCATCCGGCAATTGCTCTACAGCTCCGTGCAGGAAGCGCAGGCCAAGGCCACGGCGGCGGGAGCGCGGTTTCGGCTGGTCGCACTGCCCGAGACGGTGCCGGAGGCGACGGATCCGCTGCGCTTCGATCCTGACGAGATGCGCCCCTTGTTCGAGGCAGGGCAGGCGGCAGGCACACGAATCTTCGGAGCGCCGTCATCGCCTGGCGAAACCTTGCCGCAACGTTCGGGCACAGTGGAACGTGCAGCATCGGCCAGCCGCGGGGAACAGGCGCTCTGACCGGCGATCGCCCTCGCGAGCGGTCGCCTAGTGTTCTCGATCC
This sequence comes from Allobosea sp. NPDC055332, assembly GCF_053645455.1. Lineage (NCBI taxonomy): Bacteria > Pseudomonadati > Pseudomonadota > Alphaproteobacteria > Hyphomicrobiales > Alloboseaceae > Allobosea > Allobosea sp. NPDC055332. The sequence goes on from NZ_JBSHMO010000003.1 coordinate 153,969, forward strand.
GGCTATGATCGCGTTGTGAGCGGCAGGACGGAGACTAGGACATGCCGGGGAATGCTGACCGGGTGGCGCTGGACGATCGAATCGCGATCGTCCGCAGGAACATTTCCGAACTGATGGAGCAGGCGACCGGAGCGTCCGGGGCAGCCGTCGAGGAGAGCCTCGCCAACCGGCTCAACGAGCAGCAGGACCTGCTCACCGAACTCCTGAAGCAGCGCGAGGCGATGGGCTGAAGCAGACTGCGCGACAGCTGCCACCTCGCCACGGCCCGGCGATCGCGGTTGCGCGGATGTCCATTCGAGCGGCCGGGGCGATCCCAGTGGAACTGCGTGTTCCCAAACCGGGCGGTTGGTGATATTGCGTTCCGCATCCGCCGGCTCGGAGATGGCTGGCGGAACCGATTTGCGAGTGATTGATTGCACTTGCGAGGCGGCGGGGTATAGCGCAGCCCGGTAGCGCATCTGCTTTGGGAGCAGAGGGTCCCAGGTTCGAATCCTGGTGCCCCGACCAATCTCGACAGGGCTTTGCCGGAAGGCGAGGGGAAGCATGACGGCACGCATCTATTCGCCGGCGCGCAACGCGATGCAATCCGGCACGGCCAAGACCGGTCGCTGGCTGCTGGAGTATGAGCCCGAGCGGCCACGCGAGATCGAGCCGCTGATGGGCTGGACCTCGTCCGGCGACATGAAGAGCCAGCTCCGGCTCTGGTTCGACACCGCCGAGGAAGCCGTCGCCTATGCGACCCGCAACGGCATTGCCTATCGTCTCGAGCAGCCGCACGCGCCCAAGCGCCGCGGCATGGCCTATTCCGATAATTTCAAGTTCAACCGCGTTGGCCAGTGGACGCATTGAAGCTTTAGCGAATCGGCAGGTCCAAAGCCTGCCGCTTCCTTCAGGGCCCGTAGCTCAGCTGGATAGAGCAGCAGCCTTCTAAGCTGCTGGTCACAGGTTCGAATCCTGTCGGGCTCGCCATATCTATCAAAGGCTTACGCGATTTTCCGTATCCTTTGAGAGTGGGAAGGCATGCTGTTGCGTTCCAACCCCTTTCCTTGCCGCTCGGTGCGTCGCCCTGCGCTCGGGGAAACGATGCCTTTTCGCGAAGCACATGGCGCTGACCCAGCCCCAAGCTTGGCTTCCTGAGCGATTGGCCGCCGCTTACCCGCAGCGCCATTCACTCCGCTCGGGACAGGCCTTCAGGACTGTCGAGAGCGAGAGCAGGACGGCCGCGCCACGGGCGCCCTTGCTGGGTGAGTTGTAGCTCAGCGGCGCCGCGACGGTGATGCCGGCTTCGACCGAATCGTTGAGCTGCAGGCGCACACCACCACCCGCCGCAGCGAGCGACTGGACGATGTCCTTCGGTGCCGCATAGCTGCGAACGGCTCCACCCTCGACGAAGCCGAAGAGCTGAATGTTCTTGAGGAAGGCCAGGCCGGGCCGGTAATCGTAGCGCAGCTCGGCCGAGCCGGCGATGCCGTTGTCGCCGGCAAGCCAGCCGCTCTGGAAGGCGCGGCCGAAAGCCCCGCCGCCGAGATAGAATTGCTGCGAGATCAGCAATGCCTCGGAGCTGACCTGGCCGGAGGCTGCAAGCTTCATCGACCAGCTGTCGCCAAGGCCCTGATAGCGCGTCAGCGCACCTTGCACGACATAGAAGGCGCCCGAGCCGTCGAAACGCGACAGCAACGGGTCGTAGCGATGTGAGGCGCCGTCGATACCCAGGCCCTTGCGCAGGCCGAGCGTGGCGTAGGTCGTGCCCTGCCAATCGTCGCGGAGGCGGTAATCGGCGGTCAGGCTCGCGATCCGCAGGCGATCGCGATAGTTGATGCCGAAGACGCTCTCCTCGACGATGTTGCTGATGCCGAAACTGGCGGTCAGCGAGAGCGACTGCCGCTGCGTCTGCAGCGCGACGACCGTCGCCCTGGCCTCCAGATTCTCCGCATCTGACCGGACGCGGTCGAAGCGGCGCAGATCGCCGGGCCAAACGACGCTGCGCGAGGCCGAGACGCCGACCCGCAGCCAATCGCTGCCGAGCGGCGCGTCATAGGAGATGCGGCCGTAGCGGAGCTCTTGCGTCGAGCTCGGCACCGACGACAGGTTCACCGCCAGCGTATCGCCGGGAACGATCAGCGAATTGAGCGCGGCGCCGAAATAGGCCTGCCAGGGGCCGACGGCATTCGAAGCGGCATTGTCGACGCCGGCAGAGACGAACACGCTCCAGCTGTCGAGGATCACGGTCAGACGGAATCGCCCGGTGCCGGTGCCGAGCTCCTCCAGCGTGGTGTCCTTGACGCGCACGCCCGGCAGGTCGTTGACGAGTAGGAGCTGGCGTTCGAGCGTCGCCAGCCTGGCCGGCGATTCCTCGGCGATCGGCGCCAGCATGCGGCGCGTACCGAAGCGGTTGGCCTCGTCACCCTGCACCACGAGCTCGGCGATGGTGCCAGTAATGATCCGGATCGTGACGATGCCGCCCTTGATGTCCTGGGGCGGAATGATCGCGCGTGTCAGATGATAGCCGGCACTGCGATGGAGCTTGCTGATCTCGCCCGCGAGGGCGACGAGACCTGCTTGTGAGATCGGCTTGCCGAGCCGGTCCTGATAGGCGGCCTCGATATCGCCGGGGCCAAGTGGGCTGCCGCCTTCGATCCTGACTGCGGCGAGCGTGAACAGCGCCCGCTCTTCGCCGACCGGTTGATCGGGCGCGGATCTGGCCGTCGGGACGGAAATCTCGGTCCGGGTTTCCTGCAGCCGCTCGACCCGCTTCTGCTCGAGACCCTGATCGGCAGGCTGGATCGGTGGAGGGCGGCGGTCGCCCTGGGCATAAGCAGGCCCGATCAAGACCGGAGAGCACATGAAAAGCAGGAGCATTGCCTCCCGCAAACTACCGCCGGACAGCTCGCCCACTCGCCGCCATGCCATGTCGAACATGCATCCGTCTGATGGGCTTTTTTGCCCAGCCTTCCCCGCTCAAAAACCGTAAAGAGACATGGTTAATCGGGACTTAACGCCTCCTCCTGTTTCAGAGCATTGCGCTAAGCCAGCGTTCAGAACTGCCTGCTAGAAGGCAGGGTAGCCGGCTTTGCACGACCTCCAGGACGGAGACCGCCCACCCATGCTGCGAGCGACCCGCACCCTCTTCGCTGCGGGCCTTCTGGCCCTTTTGCATGCGTTGGGCCCGAACGAGGCTTCCGCCCAGGACAATATCTGGCAGGTCAGCAAGGTCTCGGGCGAAGCCTGGATCGCCGGCTCCGGCGTGCAGCAGGTGTCGCTCGGCCAGGCCACGACGCTGAAGCCAGGCGACATGATCCGGACCGGGCGCAATGGCCGTGTCCTCCTGGTGCGCGGGGCGGAGAGCATGCTGATCTCCGCGAATTCGCAGGTCGCGGTGCCGACGACGGCCGGCTCGGGCCGTTCGACGATCCTCCAGCAGGCGGGTTCGATCCTGCTCGACGTGGAAAAGCGGAACGTCCAGCATTTCGAGGTCGAGACCCCCTTTCTGGCCGCCGTCGTCAAGGGCACGCAGTTCCGTGTCACGGTGACCTTGGGCAACGCCAAGGTCGACGTTCAGCGCGGCCAGGTCCAGGTGAGCGACTTCCGTTCAGGCCAGTTCGTGCTGGTTCAGCCCGGCCAGGCCGCCAGCGCCGCCGGAAGCGGCGTAGCCGGCCTCAGGCTCTCGGGCACCGGACAATTCAACCCGACCCAGCAAGGTGCGCCGCGTAACCCCTCGATCCGCCCACTTTCCGTCCCGCGCGACGGCCTGCCGGCGCCAGCGGGCGCAAGCCGGGAGGAGCGCCGGGCCGGTGGCGGCGAAAGTTCTGGTAAAGCCGTTTCCGTCAGTGGCGGGACGGTGCGCATCGGCGCGACATTGGGCGAGGCCAAGGTCAACGTCCATGCAGTGACCAAGGGGCTGGCCCGTAACGCCGGCGAGGGAGCCGCCTCTGCTGCGCGCGGGCAGGCCACGTTCTGGTCGACCGGAGAGCTGTCTCCGGCCGTCGGCACCGCGAGCAATGGCCAGCGTACCGGGAATCCGGAGGCCGCCCGAGCGGTTGGCGCGAAGGCTTCGGCAAGCATCAACGGCCAGGCGAACGGTCACGCCAACGGTGTTGCGGCCTCCGGCAATGGCGGGGGCGGCGGTCCTGCGACGATTACCGGCAACGGCCGCGGCAATGGGAACGGCGCCGGAAATGGCAATGCCGGTGGCAACGGCAATGGGAACGGCAACGCTGGCGGCAACGGCAACGGCAACGGGAATGGCAATGCTGGCGGCAACGGCAACGGGAATGGCAATGCCGGCGGCAATGGCAACGGAAACGGTAATGCCGGTGGTAACGGCAACGGGAATGGCAATGCCGGCGGCAACGGCAACGGGAATGGCAATGCCGGCGGCAACGGCAATGGGAATGGTAATGCCGGCGGCAACGGCAACGGGAATGGCAATGCCGGCGGCAATGGCAACGGAAACGGCAATGCCGGCGGTAATGGCAACGGCAATGGTGGCTTGAATATCGGCTTGAACCTCGGCCTTTTGAACGCCGGAGTGAGGCTGGGCGGGCGCTGATCCTCTTGACGGAATCGTCAGCATTTCTGCGCTAAGGTCGGGTCGATTTATCGCGATACCCGGTGGGGTGGCAGACGGACGTGACCCTGTATCGGCCCCACCTCGTTGCATTGGGCTTGCTTGGGTTGGCCTGGCTCGTCGGCCTGCCCACAGCGCTCGCGGATCTTATCAGTGACAAACGTTTCCTGTGGCCAAAGCGCCCGGCAAGCGAGACCATCGCGCTGGTCGAGATCGACGCCCCTTCGCTGGCGCGGATTGGTGTCTGGCCGTGGCCGCGCCGCCACCATGCCAGGCTGATTGAGCAGCTGGAGGCGGCAGGCGCCACTGAGATCCTTTTCGACGTCGACTTCAGCGCCCGCTCCAATCCGGCCGACGATGCGGCCTTCGCGGAGGCACTGGCGAAGGCCGGTGGCTCCGTCGTGCTGGCGACCTTTCAGCAGAGGGCTGGCGACCTCAATCGCGGGCTGACACTGCACGTCAACCGGCCCCTGCCCGAGTTCGCTGCTCACAGCTGGCCGGCGGTGGTGAACGTCCTGCCCGAGACGGACGGGCTGGTGCGCCGCTATGGCCTTGGCGCACGCATCGGTGAGTTCTTGCCGTCGTTCGGCGCGATGCTGGTCGGTCGCCATGATGAGCAGGGGCCGCCGTTCCGTATCGATTTCAGCATCAGGACCGATACGGTTCCGACTGTGTCCTATGCGGCGGTGCTCGATGGCGAGCCGCAGGCGCTGGCGCGGCTCAAGGGGCGCAAGGTCATCGTCGCCGGAACGGCCGTCGAATTGGGCGACCGCTTCAACGTTCCCAATGGCCGCGTCATTCCAGGCTCCATGCTGCAGCTTCTGGCAGCCGAATCGCTGTTGCAGGGCCGCGACCTGCAGAGCACCGGCCTACCGCTGTCGCTCGCCGGAGTGCTCGCCATTCTCGCGGGGATGGTTCTGCTTTGGCGGCGAACCAGCGCAGGGATGCGCGTTGCCGTCGTGCTGTGGGCGGCGACCGCGCTGGAGACCAGTGCGCTGCTCATTCAGGCGAACTGGCCGGTCATCGTCGACACGAGCAGCTGGCACCTCCTGCTCGGCGCCTATCTGGTCGCCATCGCGCTTCATGAAATCGACCTGCTTGGGCTGCTGCGCGGCATCGCCGAGCGCCGCTTCCAACGCATCGCGATGTCGCTGGGCGACGGGCTCGTCTGCCTCGACGATCAGGGGCGTATCGTCTTCTGGAACCCGGGCGCGGCCAAGATTTTCGGCTATCCGGAAAAGGATGCGCTCGGCAAGCCCTTCACCGCCTGCCTGGCCGACTCCGGCGATCTCGCACCGGCCCAGCTTGCTCGTCTGCGCGATGCTGCCGCGATGCAAGCTGCGGACGATCACGTCCTCGACCTGGTCGGCCTCCGGCGCAGCGGTGAGCGCTTCGCCCTGGAAGCGAGCGTCTCCAGCTGGGAAGGGACCGAGGGGCGGCAGCTCGGCCTCGTCCTGCGCGACATCACCGTCAAGCAACGGGAGCGGGAACGAATCCGCTATCTTGCGGAGCATGACGACCTGACCGGCCTGCTCAATCGCCATACCCTCGCGGAGCGCCTTGCGACGGAGTTCGGGAAGGGCGGTACGCCTTCGTCGGCGGTGCTGCTGATCGGCATCGACCGCTTCCATCAGCTCAGCGACATTCATGGCCGCGAATTTGGCGACCAGGTCCTCGTCGCATTCGCCGAGCGGCTGCGCGTGCTGATGCCGCCCGGTGCCCAGGCGGCCCGCTTTGCCGATGACGAGTTCGCCTTGACCGTGCCGAGCGAGCTTGCCGCAGCGGTGGCGGATGACGTCGCGCGTGACTTTGGCTCCACGGCGCTCGTCTTTGGCGAATGGCGCCAGCGGGTGACGGTGCGCATCGGCTATGCTGTCGCCGAACCAGGCTGGAGCGCCGATCACTTGATCGGAAACGCCCATCTGGCGCTCGAGGCAGCCATATCGACCCGCGAGGAGCAGCCGATCGGCTTCGCAGCGACCATGCGCGACAGGATAGCGTCGCAACTGGCACTTGAAGCAGAGCTCCGTGTCGCCCTCGAGAAGAACCAGTTCGAGCTGTTCTACCAGCCGCAAGTGCTCCTGTCGGACCGGAGCGTGATCGGAGCGGAAGCACTGATCCGCTGGCGCCACCCGGTGCGCGGGCTGGTGCCGCCGGGGCAATTCATCCCGGTGCTCAACAACTCGCCCCTGTCCGATGCGGTCGCGAACTGGGTTCTTGCCACGGCCTGCCGGCAGTCCCGGCGATGGCAGAAGGCGGGCACGCCGATCCGGGTCGGCGTCAACCTCTCGCCCTCGCAGCTGCAGGGCAGCGACTTACAGGACGCGGTCGCCGCGCTGCTCGACGAAACCGGGCTCGCCCCGGATCTGCTCGAGCTGGAGGTCACCGAAGACATTCTGATCGAGGATGCCGAAACGGCCCGGAAGACGTTTCGCGAGATCCGTGCACGCGGCGTCAAGATCGCCTTCGACGATTTCGGAACCGGCTATGGCAGCCTGAGCTACCTCAAGGCGTTCCCGCTCGATACGCTGAAGATCGACCAGACCTTCGTGCGCCAGCTGCTGAATGACAGTGGCGATGCCGCAATCGTGCGGGCGACGATCGATCTTGGCCGTTCCCTCGGCCTGTCGATCATCGCCGAGGGCATCGAGGACATCGAAACCGCCAATTGCCTTAAGGGCATGGGATGCGAGGAAGGGCAGGGCTACCATTTCGGCCGGCCGCTTCCTGCGGGTGAATTCGAGCAGCTGTTTCTGGCGCGCCGGCACGTCGCGTAGCTCGGATCCGCCACCTGCCCGGGCGATGCTGCGGACATGCCTCGACCAGGCACGCTGCGATAAAGAACGTTCCCGAAAGCTGCGTCTGTCCGGCACAGATGGATCTCACATGGCACCTGACCTGAGCACGCTTCCTCGCCGCGGCACCACTGGCCTGCGCCAATTCCTGGATCCCGAGCAGCAGCGCAGCTGGATAGAGGGCAAGATCGACCCGCGCGACGCCGACGAGCGCTCGGAGTCGCTCGAACTGCGGTTCAAATACGTCACGCGTTTTCAGAAGCTGCTTCGTCGGCCGCAGGCGCAGGACGTTCTGGAGATTCTCAGGCTCTACGGCCAGAACTGCATCCCCATCCCGCGCAGGAGCGAGCGTCACTACTGGTCGGTTTCCTGTCTGCCGTCGACGTCCGACAAGCCACTAACCCGCGTCAATGCGAGTTGGATGGAGCTGTTCACGCTCTATGCGGACGGCGAGGGCATTCGCGCGAGATTCCTGGTGCACCTTTCGGATTTCACCACGGACCGTTCACCCGCACAGGGCCATGTGGACGAGGCCTTTCTCGAGCACTGCGTCACGACGCCGGAAGATGTCAGCTATTTCTTCCCGCGCGGCGCCGACATGTTCGGCGTCAATGTGCGGGGCTCCGCCTCAATCCGCAGTTTCCTGGCGGCTCCCCGCGTCCTGGGGGCCATTCGGACTTTCAATCTGACGCATATGAACCGGGGTCGGAACGCCTATCAGGCGAGCCACTGCTACAGCCTGGCGGATTGCATGCTGGCAGGTTGAGTGGTTCCGTTATCGGCGGCGTCACGCTGTCTCGGCCGCCACTTGGCCGAGTGCAGGTTTTGGCCGGTTATCAGCCGACCAGGCTACATGTCGGAGACATGCCGGCGATCCGCGATCAACTCGTTGAGGCAGCTCAAGGCGACGATCAGCGCGCATGTCTTGAGTGTGGATGAGAGCAGGAGACTTCCTGCGATCTGCCCTGTGAGCTGGCCGAACTCCAGCACCGGGATCATGTCGAACAGGAACAAGGCAAGCCCGAGCGATACTCCCAACAGCACCAGCATGGCGTGTCTCCCAGGTCCCGGATGACACGCAAGCTTGCATTTTCTGGTTAACGAATGGTTGACGGCGCCGTCGGCTGGCGGCTTGAGCCGCAGCGGTAGAGTGAGCACGAAGAGGGCCGGCAGCCTCTCGGCTGGCCCTGTCACTCCTGCGCTTCGTCGCGGCGCAATTCGAATGCCAGCATGGCGTCCGCCAGCGCTTCCAGTTCGCGTTCTTTGTCCTTGCTGTCCGGAGCGGCATTGAGTTCGGCCACGCGCTGCTGGGCCCGCTCATAGTCTTCGTCGGTGTGAACGGCGATCGGCATCTTCATTGTGCTTATGCCTTTTCTGGTGCCTGTCCGGAACGGCCGGACATCGGCGCGCGATCTGCATAGGCAAACCCGGCTGAGGATGTGGGGTTCCCAGGTCGGTTCCGCCATGATTGGGACGCAAACAGGCCTCAACTGCCGGCCCGACATGCCTTCGCGCCATGCCTGCGTCGAAGCGGATTGCACCTGTGCGCTTGCCGCGAACGGTGCGAGGCCGTAAACGCGCCGCGGCCAACCTGATCGCCTGTCCACCAGCCCGCACCCGCAGGATGCGGGCTTCGCAAGGTTCGGCCGCAAGGAGTGTCGATGTTCTCGCTCGGCTCCGGTCTCGACCGGCTCGCTAGCTTCGCGTCCGCGAGCCATCGGCGCGCCTGCCTGCTGCTTGCCCTGTTGTCGCTTGCCGCCTTTCTGCCCGGCTTCGCCAGCCTGCAGCCCTTCGATCGCGATGAGCCGCGCTTCGCCCAGGCCAGCAAGCAGATGCTGGAGACGCGCGATTTCGTCGACATCCGCTTCCAGGACGAGGCCAGGCACAAGAAGCCGGTCGGCATCTATTGGCTGCAGGCGGCGAGCGTTGCGGCGGGCGAGGCGCTCGGCGTGCCGCAGGCGCGCACGACGATCTGGCTCTACCGGCTGCCCTCGCTCGTCGGCGCGATCGCGACCGTGCTGCTGACCTATTGGGCGTTGCTCGCCTTCGTCGGCGCACGCCTGGCCCTGCTTGGCGGAGCCTTGATGGCCGCCGCCGTGCTGCTCGGCGTCGAGGCCCGCATCGCCAAGACCGACGCCCTGCTGGCAGCCTGCGCGGTCGCGACCATGGGCGCGCTCGCCCGTGCCTGGCTCGACTGGACCCGCTCGCTCGCCTTCGTGCCGAGTCGTCACAACTGGCTGGTGTTCTGGTCGGCGACGGCGCTCGGGCTTTTGATCAAGGGGCCGATCGTGCCGATGGTCTGGGGGCTGGCGGTGCTCGTGCTCAGCCTTCGCGAGCGCTCGCTACGCTGGTTCGTGCCGCTGAAGCCGGGCCGCGGGCTGCTCCTCTGCCTCGTCGTGGTGCTGCCCTGGTTCGTCGCAATCGCGCTCAAGACCGGCGGCGACTTTTTCGCCGAGAGCGTCGGCAAGGACATGCTCGGCAAGGTCGGGGAGGGCCAGGAGAAGCATTGGGGCCCCCCCGGTCTCTATCTACTGCTGTTGTTCGGCACCTATTGGCCGTCGGCGGCGATGGCGGCGATGGCGATTCCGTTCGCCTGGGTGAAGCGCCGTGAGCCGCAGATCCTGTTCCTGCTCGCCTGGATCGTGCCGTCCTGGCTCGTCTTCGAGGCGGTGCCGACCAAGCTGCCGCATTATGTGCTGCCGCTCTATCCGGCGATCACGGCGCTGTTGCTGCTTGCTCTGGTCAATGGCGGCATCAACCGCTTTCGCCGCGGCTCTGACCTGACCGCCTTCCTCGTCGTGCTGGTGCCGGCAGCGCTCGTCGGTGTGGTGCTCTACGGCACCTGGACGCTCGACAAGACCTTGCCCTGGCTCGCCTTGCCAGTGCTGGCTCTGGCGCTGATCGTCGCCTTCCGCGGCTTCCTGGCCTTCCGCCAGGGCGCGTTCGAGGGCGCGCTCTGGCGCGGTGTGGTCGCAAGCCTGCTGCTCAGTGCCGGTGTCTTTGGCCTTGCTTCGCCAAGCCTGCGCGGCCTCAAGCTGTCGCCACGGCTGGCTGAGGCGGTGCAGGCCGCGAGCTGCCCGAATCCGCAGGTCATGACCGTCGGCTATCGCGAGCCGAGCCTCGTCTTCCTGGTTGGGACGGACCTGCGCATGGGGGCGGATGGAAGCGTGGCGGCGAATTTCCTGCGCGAGCCCGGCTGCCGCGTGGCGCTGGTCGAGGGCCGTTTCCTCGACGGGTTCCGCCAGACGCTTTCCGCCTCGGGACAGGTGCCGCGCCTGCTGACCACGATCTCCGGCTTCAACCTCAATGGCGGCAAGCGCATCGAGATGAGCGTCTATGTCCGCGAGTGATCGGCGCTTGCCCAGCCGCGGCGCTTGACGCAGTTTGCGCGCCGCAATGCAGAAAGACTTCTATCCGTGACCGAATCCGTGCCTTCAGCCGGCCAGCCCCGCATCAGCATCGTCGTGCCGGTACGGAACGAGGAGGGCAACATCGCCCCGCTCGTCCGCGACATCGAGAGCGCCTGCGCAGCCGTCGGCAGCTTCGAGCTGATCTATGTCGATGACGGTTCGAGCGACGGCACGGCCGCGGCGCTCACCGAGCTGGCCGCGACGCGGCCTTGGCTGAGGGTTGTCCGTCATGCGCAGTCCTGCGGGCAGTCGGCGGCGGTGCGCAGCGGGGTGAGGGCGGCGAACGCTCCGATCGTCGCGACCCTCGACGGCGATGGTCAGAACGACCCCGTCTTCATTCCGGCGATGCTGGCGCAGCTCGAGGCCGCCGGCCCATCCGCCGGCCTCGTCCAGGGCCAGCGCGTCGGCCGTAAGGACACCGGCTTCAAGCGCATGCAATCGCGCATCGCCAACAAGGTCCGTGGCGCCATCCTCAAGGATGGCACGCGCGACACCGGCTGCGGCCTGAAATGCTTCCGGCGCGAGATGTATCTGGCACTGCCCTATTTCGACGCGCTGCACCGCTTCATGCCAGCGCTCGTCGTGCGCGAGGGCTTCGCCGTCCTGCATCACGAGGTCCGCGACCGCCAGCGCCTGACCGGTGTCTCGAATTACGGCTTCTTCGACCGGCTCTGGGTCGGCATCCTCGACCTCGCCGGCGTCTGGTGGCTGATCCGGCGCCGCAAGCGTGTGCCGCAGATCGCGACGGAGGCGCGCTGATGCTGATCGACCTGCAGAACATGATCGGGAATTATTTCCACGACGTCTTCGTCAACAATGTCGACTGGTGGGTCCTGCTCGGCGTGGTCGCGCAGGGCCTGTTCACCATGCGCTTCGTGGTGCAATGGCTCGCCAGCGAGAAGGCCCAGCGCTCGGTCGTGCCGATGACCTTCTGGTGGTTCTCGATCGGCGGCGGCATGTTGCTCCTGGTCTATGCGCTCTACCGCCGCGACCCGGTCTTCATCCTTGGCCAAGGTTTTGGTGTGTTCGTCTATCTGCGCAATCTGCAGTTCGTCCTGCGGGCAAGGGCGCGCGGTGAAGATACGAATTCCGGGCCGGGCTGAAGCGAGACGTCAGTCTTCACCTGCGGCGAAGCCGTGGCGCGCCATCATCGCGCGATGCCAGCCGCTTCCGATGAGGCTTTCGAGCGCTGCGTCGAAGCGTGTCCGCAGCGCGGCGTGCTGCTTGCCGAAGGCGAAGGCTCCGGCGGCCGGAGCGCTCTCGCTGGCGGGCACGCTGACGACGGCCAATGCCGCATCGGGCTGGCGGGCGAGATAGCCGCGATGGGCCATGGCGACGCTGGCATAGGCGTCGGCCTGCCCGGTCCTGACCGCTGCCACGGCCTCTTCCTGTGTCGCGACGCGGATCGTCCGCTCCGGCGCGATGCCGGCAGCGAGCCCGGCTTGCTCCTGAACCTGCCCACCGACGACGACGAGGCAGGCACCAGCCGCCGCGACGGCGCGATAACCGGTCAGCCGTCCCTGATCGGCTGACCGGACCAGTAACCCGTCGGCAAGTGCCCAGACGGAGCGGCTGAAGTCCACCAGCTGCCGGCGCTCTGCCGTGACGAAGAGCGGTGTGGTCACTGTCCAGCGTCCGCTGGCGAGTCCCGGCAGCAACTCGGCGAAAGTGGTCAGCTGCTGCTCGAACTCCGCGATGCCGAGCATCCGCAAGGCCGCCGTCACCAGCTCGACGTCGCAGCCCTGTGCGGTGCCATTGGCCGCCGGCCAGCAGAAGGGCGGCTCGTCGAGATAGGCGAAGACGATCGGCCCTTCCGGCATCAGGGTGGCGCTCAGCTCGCTGCCCGCAGCCGCGCGAAGCCGGCGTCGAGATCCTCCTTCAGATCATCGAGGTCCTCGAGGCCGATATGGAAGCGGATCGTCGGGCCCTTGAAGCCGGGCGTGGTCGCGGTGCGATAGCGCTTGCAGTCGAAGGGCAGCACCAGGCTCTCATAACCGCCCCAGGACGCGCCCATGCCGAACAGCGCGAGGCCATCGAGCATGGCCGCGACGGCCTTCATCGAGACCGGTTCGAGCTCGATCGAGAACAGTGAGCAGGCACCGGTGAAGTCGCGCTTCCAGATGGCGTGACCGGGATCATTGGGCAGCGCCGGGTGGATTACGCGGGCGACCTCGGGCCGCGCCGCCAGCCAGTTCGCCATCTCCAGGCCAGCAGGCTGCAGCTCCTTCAGCCTGACGGCGAGGGTCCGGATTCCGCGCAAGGTCAGATAGGCATCCTCGGCGGCGATGATGACGCCGAGCGCCTCCCAGGTCAGCTTGAGCTGGGCATAGTGCTCCGGCGTGCGGGCCGATACCGTGCCGATCAGCACGTCGGAATGCCCCGCGTAGTATTTCGTCCCGGCCTGGACCGAGACGTCGACGCCGAATTTGTGCGCGTCGAAGAAAAGCGGCGTCGCCCAGGTGTTGTCCATCATCACCATGATGTCGCGGGCATGGGCCGCGGCGACGATCGCCGGGATGTCCTGGACCTCCAGGGTCTGGGAACCTGGCGACTCCGTCCAGACCGCCCGGGTGTTCGGCTTGAACAGCTCGGCGATGCCCTCGCCGATGAGCGGGTCGTAATAGGTGACCTCGACACCGTAGCGCGGCAGCATCCGCTCGCAGAAATTGCGCATCGGGTGATAGACGCTGTCGGTCACGAGGAAGTGGTCGCCGGCCCTCAGGAAGGCGAGGGTAGGCAAGGTGCAGGCGAGCAGGCCGGACGAGCAGGCGAGCACGCCGGCGCCGCCCTCCATCGTGTCGGCGGCGGCGAGCAGCGCGTCGATCGTCGGGCTGCCCGAGGTGCCGTAGCTGTAGCGCGCTTTGCGGACGAGGAAATCCTCGGTGTTCGGATAGACCACCGTCGAGCCGCGCACGATCGGCGGGTTGACGAAGCCATAGCTGTCGGATGGGTCGCGGCCGGCGAGGGCGAGGCGGGTCTTCTCGCGCAGCCGCGCGAACTCAGGCTTGGACAGCTTTTTCATGGGCCGGGGGATCAACGCGAGCTGGATTGGGGCAGGGCGGGTTGTGGTCGCACTTGACCACCTCCGGAAAGTCGCATGTGATGCTCGCAGTGAAAAGAGATGGGGGCACGGGGCGCCTTTGCTTGACGCTCATGCACGGCTCTGGCAATCGGCGCGCGCCGCACTTCGACTAATGTTTAGGCATCGAACGGGATGAAAAGTCGCGACGATGCGGGGGGATCGGCACGTTCCGGCCGGCAGGCGCCGGCGGGGCCATTCATGGGAGAGATCAAAATGAAGAAATTCATGGCAGCCGCGGTCGCCGGGTTCGGCTTCGCGCTGGCGGCGGCGAGTGCGCAAGCGCAGGCGCCGCAGACCCTTGCTCAGGTGAAGAGCCGCGGCACGCTCAATTGCGGTTCCAACACCGGCCTCGCCGGCTTCGGCGTGCCGGATGCGCAGGGCAACTGGACCGGTCTCGACGTCGATTTCTGTCGCGCCATCGCGGCGACGATCTTCAACGACCCGACCAAGGTGAAGTTCATCCCGCTCTCGGCCAAGGACCGCTTCACGGCCCTGCAGTCGGGCGAGGTTGACGTGCTCGTGCGCAACTCGACCTGGACGATGTCGCGCGACACCGCGCTCGGCCTGCAGTTCACCGGCGTGAACTACTATGACGGCCAGGGCTTCATGATCCGCAAGAAGCTCGGCGTGAACTCGGCGCTGCAGCTCAACGGCGCCTCGGTCTGCACCCAGCAGGGCACCACGACCGAGCTCAACCTCGCCGACTTCTTCCGGGCCAACAACCTGAAATACGAAGTCGTCGCCTTCGCGACCTCGGACGAGACCGTCAAGGCCTACGATTCCGGTCGCTGCGACGCCTTCACCACCGACGCCTCGGGACTTTATGCCGAGCGCCTGAAGCTGACCGCTCCGGACGACCACATGGTCCTGCCCGAGATCATCTCGAAGGAGCCGCTCGGACCGGCGACCCGCAACAACGATGCGCAGTGGTTCGGCCTGGTGAAGTGGGTCCATAACGCCATGCTGAACGCCGAGGAGCTCGGCGTGACCAAGGCGAATGTCGACGAGATGCTGAAGTCGAGCAATCCCGAGATCAAGCGCCTGCTCGGCACCGAGGGCAAGTTCGGCGAGAGCGTCGGCCTGACGGCGGATTGGGCCTACCGGATCGTCAAGCACGTCGGCAATTACGGCGAGAGCTTCGAGAAGAACGTCGGTCAGGGCTCGCTGCTGAAGATCGCCCGCGGCCAGAACGCGCTGTGGACCAAGGGCGGCCTGCAATACGCCGCGCGGGTGCGATATGGATTTGGGGGGGGGGGCGCTCCCCCCCCCCGCCCCGATTCTCTCTAGACGACTGGAAACGGTGGGGTTTCCGGGCCGGCATGGTCTAGTAGACGCCACCGACAGAGAACGGGCCGAACCCGTTCCGCCGGACAGGGGACGTGCATGATCAGGATCATCAGCGCGGCATTGCTCGCCGTCGCGGCAGTGTTCGGCGCCGCGAATGCGCAGGCGCAGCAGACCCTCGCTCAGATCAAGAGCCGTGGCGTCCTGAACTGTGGCTCCAACAACGGCCTGATCGGCTTCGGCGCGCCTGATGCGCAGGGCAATTGGAGCGGCCTCGATGTCGAGTATTGCCGCGCCATCGCCGCGACGATCTTCAACGATCCCGGCAAGGTGAAGTTCGTTCCGCTCTCGGCCAATGACCGCTTCAAGGTGCTCTTGGCCGGCGAGATCGACGTGCTCGTCCGCAACTCGACCTGGACCATCACGAACGACACCCCGCCCGGTCTGCTCTTCACCAATGTGAACTATTATGACGGCCAGGGCCTGATGGTGCGCCGCAAGCTCGGCGTCATGTCGGCGATGCAGCTGGCCGGCGCGTCGATCTGCGTGCAGCGGGGCACGACGACCGAACTCAATGTCGTCGACTACTTCAAGACCAACAACCTGCGGCACACCATCGTCTCCTTCGACACCGGCCCTGAGACGCTGAAGGCCTATGATGCCGGCCGCTGCGACGCCTTCACCACGGATGCTTCGTCGCTCTATTCCGAGCGCCTCAAGCTGACCGTGCCGGACGACCACATGGTCCTCGTCGAGATCATTTCGAAGGAGCCGCTCGGTCCTTTGACGCGTGACAACGACTCGCAATGGTTCAAGCTGGTGCGCTGGGTCCATTTCGCCATGCTCAACGCCGAGGAGCTCGGCGTGACCAAGGCCAATGTCGATCAGATGCTGAGGTCGGCCAACCCCGAGATCCGGCGCCTGCTCGGTGTCGACGGCAAGTTCGGCGAAGGCCTCGGCTTGACCAATGACTGGGCCTACCGGATCGTCAAGCATGTCGGCAATTACGGCGAGAGCTTCGAGCGTACCGTCGGCAGCCGCTCTGTGCTGCGGATGTCGCGTGGTCAGAACGCCTTGTGGACCAAAGGGGGACTGCAATACGCGCCGCCGATCCGGTGAGTTTTTTGGGGATCAACTCGGTTTTCGTCAGGGAGTGAAAGAGGAGGATGAGGTCGGCAGGGGCTGGCCTGGGGCTTGCTAGCTAATCGAGAGCGGGAAAACCCGTTCCGCCAAACAGGGGACAGAACAACAATGAAACAGATCATTGGCGCGGCGCTCATCGCCGCCTCCGCAGCCATATGCGCGAGCGGAGCACTCGCCCAGTCGGCTACTCTGGCGCAGGTCAAGAATCGCGGCATCCTGCTCTGCGGCTCCGGCACCGGTCTCGCCGGTTTCGGCATTCCTGATCAGCAGGGCAATTGGAGCGGCATGGACGTGGACGTCTGCCGCGCCGTCGCTTCGGCCATCTTCAACGATCCGACCAAGGTCAAGTTCATCCCGCTCTCGGCCAAGGACCGCTTCACCTCGCTGCAGTCGGGTGAGGTCGATCTGCTGTCGCGCACCACGACCTGGACGATCTCGCGCGACACCTCGCTCGGCCTGAACTTCGCCGGCGTCAACTACTATGACGGCCAGGGCTTCATGGTTCGCAAGAAGCTCGGCGTCGATTCCGTGCTGAAGCTTGCCGGCGCCTCGATCTGCACCCAGCAGGGCACCACGACCGAACTCAACCTCGCGGACTATTTCCGCAGCAACAAGATCAAGTACGAGGTCGTCGCCTTCGCCTCCAACCAGGAGACGGTCAAGGCCTATGAGGCTGGTCGCTGCGACGCCTTCACCACCGACGCCTCGGGCCTTTATGCCGAGCGCCTGACGCTCTCGAATCCGGACGACCATATGGTGTTGCCGGAGATCATCTCGAAGGAACCGCTCGGCCCGGTTGTGCGCCATGGCGACGATGTCTGGCTCGATATCGTCAAATGGTCGCTCTTCGCCATGGTCAATGCCGAGGAGCTGGGCATCACCAAGGCGAATGCCGACGAAATGCTCAAATCCGACAACCCGGAAATCAAGCGTTTCATCGGGACCGAAGGCAAGTTCGGCGAGCCGATGGGCCTGACCAATGATTGGGCCTATCGGATCGTCAAGCACGTCGGGAATTACGGCGAGAGCTTCGAGCGCAATGTCGGCGCGGGCTCGCTGCTCAAGATCGCGCGGGGCCAGAACGCGCTCTGGAGCAAGGGCGGGCTGCAATACGCGCCGCCGATTCGCTGAGAACCACCGGTGCGCAGCCCAAGCCGCGCATCGCTCATTGAAGCTGTCTTGTTCCGGCGAACCGGATAACAATACCGGCCGGCAGTGGTCCTCGCGGATCGCTGCCGGACCCTCGGTCGCCAACATTTGAGAAGGGCGTCAGACGTGTCGACTACTTCCGCAGAGGTCAGGCCAGGCAAAGCCTCGCTGTTCTACGACCCGAAAATCCGGGGCTATGTCTATCAGTTCCTGCTGCTCGCCGCGGTAGGCTTCCTGATCTGGTCCGCCGCCTCGAACGCGATCGAGAACCTGCGGGCCCAGAAGATCGCCTCCGGCTTTGGCTTCTGGCACAACGCCTCGGGCTTCGACATCAACCAGAAGCTGATCCCCTACGACGCCTCGAGTGGCACCTATGGCCGCGCCTTCTGGGTTGGCCTCCTGAACACGCTGCTCGTCGCCTCGATCGGCATCGTGCTCTCGACCTTCCTCGGCTTCTTCGTCGGCGTCGCCCGGCTGTCGAGCAACTGGATCGTCTCGAAGATCGCGATGATCTATGTCGAGGTCATCCGCAACGTGCCGCTGCTGCTGCAGCTGTTCTTCTGGTACAATGCGGTGCTGAAGCCGCTGCCCAATCCGCGCCAGTCGATCGAGCTGCCGGCGGGCGCCCTGCTCAACAACCGCGGCCTCTACGTTCCCGATCCGCAATTCGGCCCCGGCGGCAACCTGATCATCTGGGCTTTCCTGATCGGCCTCGTCGCGACCTTCGTCTTCCGCTCCTGGGCCCGCAAGCAGCAGGCTGCGACCGGCAAGCAGTATCCGATCGGCTGGGTCGGCTTCGGCCTGATCGTGGTCCTGCCGACGCTGGTCTATTTCGCCACCGGCCGGCCGATCACCTTCGTCTATCCGGAACTCGCCGGCTTCAACCTGCGCGGCGGCATCCAGATCTTCCCGGAATTCGTCGCGCTGCTGATCGGCCTGACGACCTACACCGCCGGCTTCATCGCCGAGGTGGTGCGCGCTGGCATCCTGGCCGTTTCCAAGGGCCAGACCGAGGCTGCCAATGCGCTCGGCCTGCGCGCCGGGCCGACGCTGAAGCTGGTCGTCATCCCGCAGGCGATGCGGGTGATCATCCCGCCGCTGACCTCGAACTATCTCAACCTGACCAAGAATTCCTCGCTGGCGGTCGCGATCGGCTATCCCGATCTCGTCCAGGTCTTCACCGGCACGGTGCTGAACCAGACCGGCCAGGCGGTCGAGGTCGTCGCCATCACCATGGCGGTCTATCTGACCATCTCGCTGGTGACGTCCCTGTTCATGAACATCTACAACAAGCGCATGGCGCTGGTGGAACGGTGAGGGCGCCCCGATGACCGACGCAACCACCGAAATGGCTCCCTACGCCTTCGTCCGCAAGGAGACGCTGGAACAGCAGCCGGCGCCGCTCTCCGTCGCCGGGCCGCTTGCCTGGGTCAGGCAGCACCTGCTTTCCAGTCCGCTCAACATCGCGCTGACCTTGCTCAGCCTGTACATCGTCGTGACGACGGTGCCGGAGATGATCCGCTTCTACTTCCTCGATGCGGTCTGGACCGGTACCAGCCGCGACGCCTGCCTCGCAGATAAGGTCGGACGGCCGGTCGGAGCCTGCTGGGCCTATATCGCCGACCGCTTCCAGTACTTCATCTACGGCTCCTACCCGATCAGCCAGCGCTGGCGGGTCAACATCGTCTTCGTGCTGTTCGCGCTCGGCGTGGCCTGGCTGCTCTGGACGAACGCGCCGAAGAAGAAGCTCGGCATCTTCTTCTTCTTCGTGCTGCTGCCGATCTCGGCCTATGTGCTGCTGCTCGGCGGCCCCGGCGCCGAGCGCTTCCTCGGCATCTGCATGACGCTGACCCTGGCGCTTGCGGCGCTCTACGTCATCCTGTCCTTCGTGCCGCAGCTCGTCCGCTTCTATATCGGCGAGGCGGCGCTTGGGGTGGTCGAGCAATTGCCGGTCTGGAAGCGCTTCTTCGGACCGAAGCAGCTCGTGCTGTTCGCGCTCGCCATCTTCGTCTTCCTCAGCCTGCTGGCGAGCAGTGTCGGCCTGCCGCGGGTCGATACCGGGCTCTGGGGCGGCATGACCGTCACCTTCCTGATCGCGGCGGTCGGCATCGTCTTCTCGCTGCCGCTCGGCGTGGTCCTGGCGCTGGGGCGACGCTCCAGGCTGCCGATCATCCAGCTGCTCTCGGTGATCTTCATCGAGTTCGTCCGCGGCGTGCCGCTGATCACCGTGCTGTTCATGGCCAACACCATGCTGCCGCTGTTCGTGCCGCAGGAATATTCCCCGGACCGGCTGCTGCGGCCGCTGGTCGGCGTTGCGCTCTTCGCCGCCGCCTACATGGCGGAGGTGGTGCGCGGCGGTCTGCAGGCGATGCCCAAGGGCCAGTACGAGGGCGCGATGTCGCTCGGCCTCGGCTATTGGAGCATGATGCGGCTGATCATCCTGCCGCAGGCGCTGCGCATCGTGATCCCGGGCATCGTCAACACCTTCATCGGGTTGTTCAAGGATACGACGCTGGTCACCATCGTCGGCATCTTCGACTTCCTGCGCACCATCGAGGCGACGCTGGTCGATCCGACCTGGGCGACGCCGACCACCCGCGCGACGGGCTATGCTTTCGCCGCGGTTTTCTATTTCCTGTGTTGCTGGGGTATGTCGCGCTACTCGATTGCGGTCGAGAAGCGGCTTGCCGCCGGCCAGAAGCGTTGAGGGGAACAAGAACATGGCTATGGCAGAAACCACCAGCACGCGCCCGGCGGCCCTGAAGCAGACGGCGCTGAACACGGCGACGGCGGTCGAGATGATCGCGGTCAACAAGTGGTATGGCGAGTTCCATGTGCTGCGCGACATCAATCTGAAGGTGTCGCGCGGCGAGAAGCTCGTGATCTGCGGTCCGTCGGGCTCGGGCAAGTCGACGATGATCCGCTGCATCAACCGGCTCGAGGAGCACCAGAAGGGCCAGATCATCGTCGACGGCACCGAGCTCACCAACGACCTCAAGAAGATCGACGAGATCCGCCGCGATGTCGGCATGGTCTTCCAGCACTTCAACCTGTTCCCGCATCTGACGATCCTGGAGAACCTGACGCTGGCGCCGATCTGGGTTCGCAAGATGCCCAAGAAGGACGCCGAGGAGATCGCGATGCACTATCTCAAGCGCGTCAAGATCCCCGAACAGGCGGCGAAGTATCCCGGCCAGCTCTCGGGCGGCCAGCAGCAGCGCGTCGCCATCGCCCGCTCGCTGTGCATGAGCCCGAAGATCATGCTGTTCGACGAGCCGACCTCGGCGCTCGATCCGGAAATGGTCAAGGAGGTGCTCGACACCATGGTCTCGCTCGCCGACGAGGGCATGACTATGCTCTGCGTCACCCACGAGATGGGTTTTGCCCGCCAGGTCGCCGACCGCGTCATCTTCATGGACGCCGGCCAGATCGTCGAGATGAACGAGCCCAACGAGTTCTTCAAGAACCCGCAGCACGAGCGCACAAAGCTCTTCCTCTCCCAGATCCTGCACTGAGCGGGACTATCCGCTTCCTTCCGCGACGGCGCCCTTGCGGGCGCCGTTTGCGTTGGTGACATGATCTTGGAGGCGTTGCCGGCAGGGAACCTTTGCCGGCCCGCATCGTTGCTTTCCCCAACAATGGAGGAAAAGCCGATGAAACTGCTTGCTTCGACCCTTGCCGCGGGCCTGCTGCTCGCCGGTAGCGGCGCCTTCGCACAGTCCGTGGATCTCGGGCCGGGCGGCGTCAGGATCGACACACGCACGCCGCACCAACGCGCGATGGATCGCGAGGATCGCTGGCGCGAGCGTGATCGCTGGGAGCGCCGCCGCGCCTATCGCGCCGAGCGCGACTGCCGCACCGAGACGCGGATTCGCGAGACCCCGCGCGGGGAAATCCGTCGCACGGTCCGTGTCTGCGACTAAGCGTAAGTTGAGTTCAGTCTAGTCGTGTCTACGAGGCCGCCGCACCCAGTCGGTGCGGCGGTCTTGTTTCGTCGGGCGGTTACTTGGCGTTGCGCGCCTTCACGGCCTGGTCCGGGAAATCCGAAAACAGCCCGTCGATGCCGAGCGCCAGATAGGCCTTGTATTCGGCCTGCGGATCGCCCTTGAAATCGGAAGCGAGGCGCTTGGGCTCGCTGCGGAAGGTCCAGGTGTGGACGAACAGGCCGACGGCGTGGGCGTTCTTCACAACGTCGGTCGGCGGCAGCAGCACGCGGTCACGCTCGTCGATCGTGCCGTCGCCATTGAGGTCGCGCGGCTTGCCATCGTCGCCGAACACCTGCTTGGCCGGCATCAGATAGGGCTTCCAGGGGCCGACGCCATCGGCATAGGTCTTGACCTCCTTCAGGCCCTCGGCGGTGACGAGATCCTTGAAGGTCCGCTTGTCGCCGGTGACGACGAAGTCATAGGGCTTGTCGAACGGGGCGGCGAGCACGATGCCGCCATCCTTGTCGACATCGTCGGCGTCGACGAGCTGGATCAGGCGCAGCTGTGTCTTGCCGCGCAGATATTTGAGGTTGGCGGTCTCGAAGCTCTGGATGATCACCGGCGAGGTCTTCTCGGTCCAGCCGGCGGCTTTCAGCTGATCGAGCAGCTTGTCCTCGATCGCAAGACCCAGGGCCGAGTGATAGGTCGAGTGCTTGATCTCGGGATAGATGCCGATTGTGCGGCCGGTGCGGGCGCTCTCGGTCTTGGCGAGATCGATGACCTGCTGCAGCGTCGGGATCTCGTATTTGCCATTATGCGACTGGTCGCGGTCGGCGAAGGCCTGCTTGGCCCGCAGCGTCTTGAGCTCTGCGAGCGTGAAATCGGAGGCGAACCAGTCGTTGGTGTCGACGCCGTCGACCTTGCGGGTCGTCTTGCGCGCGGCGAATTCCGGCCGGGTCGCGACATCGGTGGTACCCGACATGATCGGCTCGTGGCGGACCACGAGATGGCCGTCCTTGGTGGCGACCAGATCCGGCTCGATGAAGTCGGCACCCTGCTCGATCGCGAGCTTGTAACCTTCGAGCGTGTGCTCAGGGAGATAGCCGCTGGCGCCACGATGGCCGGCGATCAGGGCCGGCTTGCCGTCGAGGGTGGGGGCGGGGCTCTGCGCCAGGGCCGGCGCGGCCAGCACGAGGGCAAAGGTCGCCAGCATCGTCGCCGGCTGGAACAGGGGCTTCATTTCGTCCGATCCTCGTGTCCTGTGAAAGGTCGCGAAACTGCTCGGTCGATATGACAGGCCGGTGAAGGCCCGTTTGCCTCTTCGCAGTGCCGGAAGATCGTCCCTGCCGGTACCGCGAAGGTGCGCTTTAAAGGCTCCAGCCACTCGCTTGCCATTGGCGACGAGCGACCGGAGCGGGAGGCTCAGCGGCGGCCTTCCAGCGTGGTCTTGGCGTCGAGGCGCTTGGACGGCGGCGGCGTGGTGTCGACCGGCTGGGTCGCGCAGGCCGCGAGCGACAGGCAGAACAGGCCGGCGAGCGCGAGGCGGGAGAAGGCGGTCATTTCGGAAATCCCCAGGCGGTTGGCGTTGCGGAAGGAGTTGTATCGTCTTGCGCCCTGTGGGACGAGGGCGTCAAGGGTCCTGTCGCGCTTCGGAATCGTTCCAGTTCGCGCCGGCCCGCGTGATCGAGACAGGAACTGCCGGACATGACCCCAGCCGCCCGCCTTAGCGCCGCCATCGAGGTCCTCACGGACCTGATCGAGCGTCGGCGCCCGGCGGCCGATGCACTGAAGGACTGGGGATTGTCGCGCCGCTTTGCCGGCTCCAAGGACCGCGCCGCCATCGCCTCTCTGGTCTATGACGCGCTCCGCCGCCGTGCCTCCTCGGCGCACGCGCTTGGTGAGGAGACGCCACGGGCGCTGGTGCTGGGCATGCTGGTGAGCCAGCGCGGCATGGGCGTCGAGGAGATTTCGGAGCTCTTCAACGGGCAGAATCACGCGCCGGCGCCGCTGACCGAGTTCGAAGTCGCCGGGCTCGCCGCCTATGACCTCAACGCCGCGCCGGGCTGGGCGCGCGCCGATGTCCCCGACTGGCTCTGGCCGTCCTTCATGGCCGGTTTCGGCGACGATGCGGTCGCGGAAGGACAGGCCCTGGCGGGCCGGGCGCCGGCCGATATCCGCACCAACCGCCTGAAGACCGACCGCGACAAGCTGCGTGCGGCGCTGGCCCATCTTCAGCCTGAGCCGGGCGCCTGGTCGCCCGATGCCTTGCGCTTCCTGCCCGGACCCGATGGCCGTGGCCCGTCGCTGCAGAGCGAGCCGGGCTTCTTTAACGGCGAGTTCGAGATCCAGGACGAAGGCTCTCAGCTCGTCACCCTGCTCGCCGGCGCGCAGCCGGGCATGACCGTCGTCGATCTCTGCGCCGGCGCCGGCGGCAAGACACTGGCCCTGGCCGCGGTCCTCGACGGCAAGGGACGCATCTTCGCCACCGATCTCGACAGCCGTCGGCTGGCGCCGCTGCACGATCGGCTCACCCGCTCGGGCGCCGCCAATGTCGAGGTGCGCGTGCCCAAGAGCCGCGGCCATGATGCGCTCGCCGATCTCGCCGGCACGATCGACCTGGTGCTGGTCGATGCGCCTTGCACTGGCTCCGGCACCTGGCGGCGTAATCCCGATGCGAAATGGCGGGTGCGCACCGGCGCACTGGCGGAGCGCGTCAAGGAACAGGCGCAGGTGCTCGACCGTGCCGCCAGCCTGGTGAAGCCGGGTGGGCGGATCGCCTACATCACCTGCTCGATGTTGCCTGAGGAGAACGACGGCGCGGTCGAAACCTTCCTGGCACGGCATGCCGGCTTCGGGCCGGTGGCGACGCGGTCCCTGCTCGATACCGGCGAGGTCGATTTCGGCCTGCTCAGCCGCTTCGCCACGCGTTTTGGCCTGCAGCTCTCGCCGCGCCGCACCGGGACGGATGGGTTCTATCTGAGCTGCCTTTCGGCGCCGGCCTGATCGTCTCGGCAGCCCGCGGCTGGTATCAGCCTTGTCCCTAAGGGCGCGATTTGTGCGTCTTGCGAGAGCTCGGCCGCGCCGACATCTCCTCGGCATCCTCATCGGAAAAGGTGCCGACCATGACGCAGACCATCGACGAGACCCTGGTTTCCATCGCAGTCCTGAAAGCGAAGCCCGACCGGCGGGAAGCCTTGCGCCAGAGCCTGCTGGCGCTGATAGAGCCGACGCGCGCCGAGCCGGGCTGCCTCGACTATGTGCTGTTCGAGCTGCAGGGCGAGCCTGGTACCTTCTACATGCGCGAGGCGTTCACCAGCCCGGCCGCGCTCGAAGTCCACAAGGCGACGCCGCATTTCCAGGCCTTCGCAGCCAAGGCCGGAGACGTGTTGGCTGAACCCCTGCGGCTGATCTTCCTAGACCGGGTCTCGTCCTGAGACTTCTCGCGGTGCCGGTCTGATCCGCTCTCAGCGCCGTTGCGCGCTCGCGCGCGATGGCGTAACCGGGCGCGATGAGCGCCCAGCCCCAGAACCCCGTGCCCCACGACTCCATCCTGATCATCGACTTCGGCAGCCAGGTCACGCAGCTGATCGCGCGCCGGGTCCGTGAGATCGGGGTTTATTGCGAGATCGCGCCGTTCCAGTCGGCCTCCGAGGCCTTCCAGCGGCTCAAGCCCAAGGGCGTGATCTTCTCCGGCGGCCCGGCCTCGGTGCCCGATGAAGGCTCGCCGCGCGCGCCGCAGGAGGTGTTCTCTTCCGGCTTGCCGCTGCTCGGCATCTGCTATGGCCAGCAGACCATGGCGCATCAGCTCGGCGGCACGGTCGAAGGCGGCCATGCTGCAGAGTTCGGCCGCGCCGATGTCGAGATCGTCACGCCGTCGGCCTTGTTCGAAGGCGTCTGGGAGCAGGGCGGGCGCTATCCGGTCTGGATGAGCCATGGCGACCGCGTCACCCAGCTGCCGGCGGGCTTTTCCGTCAAGGCGACCTCGGAGAACGCGCCCTACGCGGTGGCGAGCGACGAGGAGAGGCGCTTCTACTCGACCATGTTCCACCCCGAGGTGGTGCACACGCCCGATGGCGGCAAGCTGCTGCGCAACTTCGTCGTCGATATCTGCGGCTGCAAGCCCGACTGGAGCATGTCGGCCTATCGCGCCGAGATGCAGAAGAAGATCCGCGACCAGGTCGGCAAGGGCCGGGTGATCTGCGGGCTCTCCGGCGGTGTCGATTCGGCGGTCGCGGCCGTGCTGATCCATGAGGCGATCGGGGATCAGCTCACCTGTGTCTTCGTCGATCACGGCCTGATGCGGATGAACGAGGCGGAGGAGGTCGTGCGCCTGTTCCGCGACCACTACAACATCCCGCTGGTTCATGTTGAGGCCGAAGAGCTTTTCCTCTCCGAGCTCGCCAAATGCGGCGCCGATCCGGAGGCCAAGCGCAAGACCATTGGCCGGCTCTTCATCGATGTCTTCGACGCCGAGGCGGCCAAGCTCGGCGGTGCCGATTTCCTCGCCCAGGGCACGCTCTATCCCGACGTGATCGAGAGCGTCTCGTTCAGCGGCGGCCCCTCGGTGACGATCAAGAGCCACCACAATGTCGGCGGCCTGCCCGAGCGCATGAAGATGAAGCTCGTCGAGCCGCTGCGCGAGCTGTTCAAGGACGAGGTGAGGGTGCTCGGCCGCGAGCTCGGTTTGCCCGAAGCTTTCGTCGGCCGCCATCCCTTCCCGGGGCCGGGCCTCGCCATCCGCTGCCCCGGCGAGATCACCAAGGAGAAGCTCGACATCCTGCGCAAGGCGGATGCGATCTATCTCGAGGAGATCCGCAAGGCCGGGCTCTACGACGTGATCTGGCAGGCTTTTGCCGTGCTGCTGCCGGTGCGCACCGTCGGTGTGATGGGCGACTACCGGACCTACGACCATGTCTGTGCGCTGCGGGCCGTGACCTCGGTCGATGGCATGACAGCGGATTTCTACCCCTACGACATGGCCTTCCTCGGCCGCACCGCGACCCGCATCATCAACGAGGTCAAGGGCATCAACCGGGTGGTCTACGACGTGACCAGCAAGCCCCCCGGCACGATCGAGTGGGAATGAAGGATAACAAACGGCGGTAACGGCGTAATGCCGGCTACGATTTGTGCTGCCAAGGGCGCGGATCGTGGCAGTGTATTGCGCCTTTCGCCCAATCTGGGCCTTGTGGAGTTCGGACCGGCGCTGACAGGGGACTTGCGCGACCGGTCGGGTCTGTTTCAGAATTGGCCTGGAAGCGGCTTGAGGCCGTCCGATCATCGGCTTCAATGACTGAGCAAGTCATTCCATCAGTGTCCCGCTGCCTCTGAGCAGCCACAGGTGCTGGCACACCCAACATTCACGGAGACGGCGTGCGACAGAATCTGCACCTGTCGGGCCGAGTCCGCCAGACTGCTCCACATGAATCGGCGGCGTGCCGATGACCGGCCTGCCTGGAACGCGGGTCATCATCATTGGCGGGGGCGCCAGCGGCGTGCTGATGGCTTGCCATCTGCTGCGCGATCAGCCGGATGATTGCGTGGTGACGCTGATCGAGCGCCGCGAAAAAGTGGGGCCGGGGCTCGCCTTCTCGACAGATCGCCCGGAGCACCTGCTGAACGTCCGGGCGGCGAATATGAGTGCCTTTCCGGACGATCCCTTGCATTTCTGGCGCTGGCTGAGCGCAGGCAGCGTCGACAGGTTCGAGCCCTGTCCCGACCCCTACTGCTTCGCACCGCGCCACCTATACGGAGACTATGTTTCCCATCTCGTCGAGCGGGCAATTCCGGGCTCGGAAGGGCAGAAGCGGCTGCACATCGTCCGTGGCGAATGCTGCGCCATCGAGGAGAGGCCGAACGGAATCGCGGTCACCCTTGCCGACGGCACGACGCATCTCGGTCAAGTTGCCGTCCTTGCAACCGGCAACGAGGCCTATGACTGGCAGCAGGCCGGTCGGTATCTGAGCCCCTGGGGGGCGGAAGCCACCGCACTGGCGCATTCGCCGCTGCCCATCCTCATTCTCGGCACCGGCCTGTCGATGGTCGACTATGTGCTGACCTTGCTGCAGAAGGGCTATTCGAGGCCGATCTATGCGCTGTCGCGCCGTGGCTTGCTGCCGCGGGTTCATCAGGATGCCCCGGTGCTTCGGCCTGGCAAGGAGGACGTTCCCTTCGGGGGCAGTGCGATGGCCCTCCTGCGCTGGTTCCGCCAAGCCCTGGCAGAGCATGCGAGGCAGGGTGGCGACTGGCGCAGCGTCGTCGACGGCATTCGGCCCTTCAGTCAGGAAATCTGGTGGAAGCTCTCGGTCCGGGCCAAAGGGCGCCTGCTGGAGCACGCACGAGCGCATTGGGATGTTCACCGTCACCGGATGGCCCCTCAGGCGGCGAAGCGGCTGGAAGAGGCGACTGCCAGCGGGCAACTGAAGATCCTGTCGGGCAAGATCGCCTTGCACGAAGCTGGCGAGCACGGCCTGGAGGTTTCCTATCGCCCCCGTAGCCGGCCGACGCTCGAGACATTGCAGGTCGGCAGCATCGTCGATTGCCGGGGAATCACGGCTGATCCCGGTCAATCGGCCAATCCCGTCCTGAAGTCGCTGCTCGCGCAGGGGCTGGCTCGAGTCGATGCCCTGCGGATCGGTGTTGACGTTTCGGCCGAGTGCGCTCTCCTCAATACGTCGGGCCTGGCCTCCCGCCGCCTGTTCGCAATCGGGCCGCTGACGCGGGCAGCATTCTGGGAAACCGTCGCCATCCCCGACATTCGCGAGCAATGCACCAAGCTCGCGCGACATATCAAGCTGCAGGCGGCTCGCTGACCGCGACCAGACTTGTGCTGTCTTGTTTTTAATAGCGAACGATCTGGGCAAGGGGGCGCTCGCATTGCCGGTCGCGGCGCACAACGGCCGTGTCGGTCAGCGGTCCTATGAGCACAAATTGTCTCTCGGAATTTGAGGATGACAATCTCCTCTGGTGAGGATGAGGAGATTGTCATCTCATCTGAAGCGTTCTTTTGAAAGAACGTTTCATTGACGTGGTGGTGGAGGGGAGCGCACTCTGAGGAGCGCCCCGTGATGCCTGCGCTCGGCAGGCCGGAAACCTGCTTACGCCTGCCTGATCGCGAAACGACGACATGAGCCTTGAATCCGACTACCTCTGGTACATCCCGAATGTCGTCGAGCCCGGCCATCGCGGCGATTCCGCCGCCGAGGGCCATAACAGCCTCGAGACCCTGACCAGTCACGCCAAGGCGCTGGAGGAGCACGGCTGGAAGGGCGCGCTGATCGGCACCGGCTGGGGCCGGCCCGACACCTTCACGGTCGCTGCCGCGCTCGCGGCCCGCACCACGACCTTCGAGCCGCTGATCGCGATCCGTCCGGGCTATTGGCGGCCGGCGAACTTCGCCTCGGCCGCCGCCACGCTCGACCATCTGACCGGCGGACGCGTGCGCATCAACATCGTCTCCGGCAAGGACAACCTCGCCGCCTATGGCGACAGCGAGGGCGACCAGGCTCACCGCTATGGTCGCACCAGGGAGTTCATGCGGCTGACCCGCAAGCTCTGGACGCAGGAGAATGTCGACTTCACCGGCGAGCATTTCCGCGTCGATGGATCGACCGTCGTGCCGCGAAGCCAGGTCCGCGGTGAGCGTCGGCATCCAAAACTCTATTTCGGCGGTGCCTCGGAGGCGGCGGAGCGGGTGGCGGCGACCGAGGCCGACGTCCAGCTCTTCTGGGGCGAGCCGCTCGAAGGCGTTCGCGAGCGGATCGAGCGGCTGAAGGCGCTGAGCCGCGATCTCGACCGCGACCTGCCGCCGCTGGAATTCGGGCTTCGGATCACGACCTTCATCCGCGACACCGCCGAGCAGGCCTGGGCTGAAGCCGAAGCCAAGGTCGCCGAGATGGCCAAGGGCAAGGGCGCAGGCTGGAACGACCATCAGCGCGCGACGGCCGTGGGACAGAAGCGCCTACTCGACCTGCACGCGCAGGGCGAGGTGCTCGACGACAACCTCTATACCACGCCCGGCAAGTTCGGCGGCGGTGGGGCCGGCACCACCTGGCTGGTCGGCTCGGCCGAGGATGTCGCGCGCTCGCTGCGCAAATATCGCGATCTCGGCATCCGCCATTTCGTCCTGTCGGACACGCCCTATCTGCCCGAGATCAGGCGGCAGGGCGACCAGCTGCTGCCCTTGCTGCGCAACTGAGGCGGCGCCTCAGGAGCCGGTGGCGCGAGCCTGCGCCGGCTTGACGTCGTTGGCGATCGTCTCGCCGAAGGGCCCGTTGTTGACGACGCCGGGCAAGCGCGGTTTGCCATGATTGAGGTCGAGCAAAGGGAAGACGAGCTCGGCGAAACGATAGGCCTCTTCCAGATGCGGGTAGCCGGAGAGGATGAAGCTGTCGATGCCGAGGCCCTGATACTCGCGGATGCGGGCCGCGACCTGCTCGGGATTGCCGACGAGCGCAGTGCCGGCGCCGCCGCGCACCAGGCCGACCCCGGCCCAGAGATTGGGCGAGATCTCCAACCTGTCGCGCCGGCCGCCATGCAGAGCCGACATTCGGCGCTGTCCTTCGGAATCCATGCGGGCGAAGGTCGCCTGCGATTTTGCGATCGTCTCGTCGTCGAGATGGCTGATCAGCCGGTTCGCCGCGGACCATGCCTCTTCCTCCGTCTCGCGGACGACGACATGCAGCCTGATGCCGAACGAGACTTTGCGGCCGGCTGCCCTGGCCGCCTTGTCGACGATATCGATCTTCTCTGCGACGGCGGCGGGCGGCTCGCCCCAGGTCAGGTATTTGTCGATCGTCTCGGCAGCGACCGCGATGCCGGCTGGCGAGGAGCCGCCGAAATAGAGTGGCGGGCCATTCTCCTGCGCCGGCGGATAGAGCAGTTGGGCGCCCTCGACCTTGAGATGCGCACCGTGATGGTCGACCGTCTCGCCGCGCAGCAGCGCCGAATAGATCGAGAGGAACTCGCGCGTGACGGCGTAGCGCTCGTCATGGTCGGCGAAGATGCCGTCGCCGGCGTTCTCAACGGGATCGCCGCCGGTGACGACGTTGATCAGCAGCCGGCCATTGCTGACGCGGTCGAGCGTCGCGGTCATGCGGGCCGCGACCGTCGGTGATTGCAGGCCGGGCCTGACGGCGACGAGGTAGCGCAGCTCCTGCGTCGTCGGCGCGACCGCCGAGGCGACGATCCAGGAATCCTCGCAGCTGCGCCCGGTCGGCAGCAGCACGCCGTAATAGCCGAGCTGGTCCGCCGCCTGCGCGACCTGGCGCAGATAGCCAAGATCAGTCTGGCGGCCGCCTTGGGCGGTGCCGAGATAGCGCCCGTCGCCATGCGTCGGCAGGAACCACAGGATATTGGCTGTCGGGGAAGGGGCGATGCTCATCGGATGGGCTTCCTGGGAACTGAAGAGGATTGGCGCGGCCGTGGCAGGTCGCGCCGGAATTACGCTGGTCTCTAGAAAAAGCCGGTCTTCGGCAGCGCGGTGCCTCTGACGACATAGGCGCCGACCGCCTGTGCCTTGTAGGAACCGGGGTTGTGCGCCGCGAGTGTGCGGGCATTGCGCCAGTGCCGGTCGAGATTGCTCTCGCGCTTGGCGGCCGAGGCCCCGCCGACATCGAAGAGCTGCGAGCCGGCGCGGATCGCAAGCTCATCGACGACGATCTTGGCCTTGGCAGCCGTGAGGGCGGCCTCATGGGCGAGGGCTTCGTCGATGACGCCGTCCTCGGCCGAAGCCGTTGCCCGGTCGAGCGCCTCGGCTGCGGCGAGCACGGTCGCTTCGGCGGCAAAGGCGGCAGCTTCAACCTGGCCGACGACCTGCTGGAGCAGGGGATCGTCCGCCGGCGTCGCGATCGGCGCGTGGGCGAAGGAGCGGCCGCGCCGGTGGAGCAAGGCGATGGCGTCCTGCGCCACGGCCCTGATGATGCCAGCGACGACTGCGGTGACGAAGATGTGCGGCAAGGTCGTGTGATAGGGCCGGGCATAGCTGCCGCCGGCCTCGTCCCATACGACCTCGTCGGCCTCGACCCGGACATTCTCGAACCGCGTCGTGCCGGTGCCGGTGAGGCGTTGGCCGACGCCATCCCAATCGTCCAGGCGGGTGATGCCGGCGCGCTCGACCGGCAGGATGGCGGAGGCCAGCCGGCCGGCCTCGTCCTGGGCGCGCACCACGACATAGTCCGCATAGAGCGTGCCGGTGCTGTAGTATTTCTCGCCGCTCAGCCGATAGCCTTCGCCATCGGCCGTCAGCAGCGTTTCGAGTGGGCTCCCGCCGACCGGCAAGGCGGTCAACTCGCCGGCGGCCAGCCCGAAGATCTTGCCGGCCACGACCTCGGCCAGCCAACGGCCGTTCTGTGGATCGAGCGCCGGCTGGGCGAAACGCTCGACGAAGCTGAAATGATTGCGCAAAGCGTGCGCGACATTCGGATCGGCGGCGCCGAGTGCGATGATCGCCTCGATCAGGTCGCGCAGCGAGCCGCCGGCTCCGCCATGGTTGAGCGGAACCCGCAAGGCGCCGAAGCGGGCGGCGCGGATCAAGTCGATCTCGGCGTAAGGATGCGTGCGGGTGCGATCGCGTTCGGAAGCGCCTTCGCCGATCCGCGCGATCAGCGCTGCCAGTTCGGGCGAGCGCGGTCCGACGGGCGCGTCTGCCGCCGCGAAATTGTCCTTGGGCGCAGCGATGTTCATGGCGGCGTGCTCCTTGCTGGGATGATCAATGACGGTGGGTGCCGATGCCACCGGCTTCGAACGGCTCGGCGACGATGCGAGTGAGTTCGTCCCGCCAGCTGGGGGACGAAGCAGCCTCGGGATCGACCGGCAAGATGCGGCTGCGCAGCCAGCCATTGGCGTCGACGAGCAGGCGCACCCCACCGAGTTTCGCCTCGTCGAGGCCAGCCATCAAAGCGAGCGCCGCGAGCGCGTCCGGCGAGCTCGACAGGCAGTCGAAGTCGTCGGGAACGGATTGACTGTCCCTGGACAGCAGCAGGACGCGTGTGAGCCTTATGTTCTCCGGAGCGGGCTCCGGATGGGTCCGAAGCTCGTCGGCGATGGTGATCTCGATCGGGCCGGAGCGGCCGAGGATGTCGCGCATCGTGCTGCTGCCGTCGCGGCAGAAGATCGGGAAGTCCGGCGTCAGCACCGGATGGCGCCAGCTTCCGCTGCGCCCGGCGGAGGTCCCGGCGACGCGGGCGCGGAAATAGTCGATCAATTGCCAGCGCTCGCGCGGCCCGAGGCCCGCGATCGTGCCATGCGGGAATGGGCTGTGGCCGATCCTGTCGAAGGTGTCCGTCAGCCAGCCATAGAGATCGCCGTCGGGGCGCTGCCAGAGCCCGTAGGGTGTCGGGTCGGAGGGATCGTCGCGCGGGCGGAAGCAGTCAGGCGTGCAGTAGCGCTTCAGCAGCGCCTCGCCGCGCAGGATCGAAGCGGCGGTGAAACCGGTCTCGGAGCGCTGGAAACTCGTCGGCCAGGCCGGCTTGGCGAGCAAGGGCAGGTTGGGGAAGGGCAGTAGCGCGATGGTGATGGCCGCCCCGAGGGGGCCGACGAGGCGGGTCCGGCGCCAGAACAGCGTCAGCAGGCCCGCACCGACGACGCTTGCCAGCACGGCTGCACGCCATAGCTCCTTGGCGAAATAGGCTTCGTCGATCCGCGACAGGTCGGGCTGGAGCGGGAAGGGCCAGGCCGGCTGCTCATGCGCTCCCGGCGGCTGGTTGGCGAGCCATGCTGCCATCGCGATCGCGCCGATTCCAAGAGCAAGCTCGATCGCGATGCTGATCAGCAGCGGGCGACGCGCGCCGGCCGATAACCTGGGCGTCAGCACGAAGCGGTTCAGGGCGGCGAGCGCCAGCAGCGCCGCGAATATCGCGGCCTTGCCCAGGAGGAGCAGGCCATAGGGCGTGCCGAGCAGGCCGCCGAGATCGCCGACCAGGGGCAGCGATTGCAGAAGCCCGGTCGCCGCGATGGTGCCGACGGCGACGAGGCCGAGCCAGGAGAAGCGACGGACCGTCGTTGCCGCGGCGACAACCGGTAACCGCGCGGCGGTAATGAACAGAGCCGGCAGTGCGCCGATCCAGAGCCCGGCGGCGGCGGTGTGCAGCGCGATCTGGATCGGCAGGGCGGGTGTCGATGCCGCAGCGGCGTGGCCGAGCCAGGGTTGCAAGGTCACGGCCGCTGCCGCCAGCAATGTGGCGAAGCCGGCTCGCCAGGGTGAGCGCAGATCGCCTGCGGCTTCGAGAATGAGCGCCAGCAATGCGAAGCGGATCAGCAGCGCATGGCCGAAAACCGTATCCATTGCGATGATGCGGGTCGCGGCGAACAGGTCGATCTCGCCGCCGCTCGCGCGCAGAGCCTGCAGCGGCAACCAGACGATGGAGGCGATCAGCGCGACGATGATCGCGTGACGCAACAGAGACCGCAGGGCAGGACGGACCCATTCGAAGGGACGCTCATCGCTGGACGAGCGCGGGATGAGAAGCGCGATCGCGAGCGTTCCGAACGCTGCGAGCGCCGCCATCAGCTCGATGCCGCGCGCCAGGCGCAGCAGGAGGTCGAGGGCGGCGCCGGCCAAGTCAGGCACTCACGGTGAAGGCGAAGCTGCCATTGGTGCGGTGGGTGTCGACCGAGGCCGCGACCCAGTCGACGGTGTAGCGGCCCGGCGCCAGCTCGCTCAGCGCGACGAGGAGCTTCTTGCCGCTGGTGTCGGCGAAACGGGCCGCGCCGCTGTCGACGCGGCGGCCGGTGGCGTCCTTCACGGTGATGCTGGAGAGCTTCTCCTCCAGCTTCTCGGTGAAGCTGATCGAGACCTCGCGCGGGGCGGTGCGGACGGTGCTGTCCACGGCCGGGCTGGCGCTGACGAGATGGGCGTGGGCTAGCGCGGGCGTGGAGCCGACGATCGCCAGCAGCGCCAGCGTGATCATGGCCTCGCGCCGCGTGGGGGAAGCGGCGGCTTCTCCGCTTGGGAATTCGGTCACCATTGCACGACGCCTTTCTGCCAGACGAGAAGCCGGTCACGGATACGGAAGAGGAGGGTGGTGAGGCCGGAGAACAGCACGGCCATGACCAGCAGCCCGGCATAGAGATGGCCATAGGCGGTCCAGCCGCGGGCCCAGTCGATGTAGTAGCCGAGCCCGGCCTTGACCCCGATCATCTCGGCGACGACCAGCACGGCGATGCCGTGGCCGAGCCCCATGAACAGGCCGACGAAGAGATGCGGCAGCGAGGCCGGGATCGCGACGCGCAGCAGCAGGAAGCGCTGGCTGGCGCCGAGCGTGCGGGCGACGTCGTAATAGGCCTTGTCGACGGCGGCGACGCCCGACCAGGTCAGGATCGTCACCGGGAACCAGGTCGCAAGCGCGACGAGGAAGACGCCGGCGCTGAAGCTCGACGGGAACAGGAACAGCACCAGCGGGATCAGCGCCGTGGTCGGGATCGGGCCGATGAAGCGCAGGATCGGGCTTGTCCAGTAGCCGACACGCCGTGTCCAGCCGGTGGCGAGGCCGGTGAGGAAGCCGGCAACCGCGCCGAAGGCGATCCCCAGCGAGAGCAGTACCAGCGAAGCCCGGATGCCTTCGAGCAGGCGCGGATAGTCGCTGGCATAAGCCTCGAGCAAGCCCTGCGCTGGCGGGAAATAGGGCAGAGGCCAATAGCCTGTCTTGGCCGAGGCGATCTGCCAGATCGAGAGTAGCACCGGCAGGGCGATCAGCCAGGGGCCGTTCTTCCTGAGCCAGCGGTCGACACCGCGCAGGCGGGCGCCGAGTCCGTAGCCGAGCAGCAATGTCGCGCCGATCAGCCATTGGCCGGCGGCGAGATGCGCGGTCAGGGCAAAGTCGCGGATGTTCGGCCAGAGCAGGGTGATCGCGCCGGCGGCGCTCCAGGCGAGCGTGGCGAAAACGAGGGTGAGGTCGCGCTGGCTGATGTCGGCCGGCGCGACTGTAACGGTCATGTCCGTGATCGCGTGATCAGTCACGGTGTCGGCATCCTGATGACGGGGAGGGTTGGCGGATGCCGGGCTGGCATCCGCCTCGGGAGACGTCAGCTGAGGACGTCGACGGTGATGCGTTCGGCCAGCGCTTTGGGATCGGTGCGCGGGCGGATGACGCCGACCGAGCGCAGGTCGTCGGCATAGAGCGCGATTTCATCGCGCAGCCGCTTGCCCGAGCCGAAATGATGTTCGTGCGTGTGGCTGCGGATGATCTCGCCGAGGATCGGCTTGGCGATCGGGCTGTAGGCGGTGAAGATCTGTGCGGCTTCGTCGGGGTTGTTCTTGACCCAGTCGGCCGCCTCCAACAGGGCGCGGGTCAGGGCCGCGCTCGCCGGCTTGTTGTTCTCGGCGAAGTCCTTGCGGACCGCGATGCCGCAGCAGGACAGGTCTTTGTAAGGATCGGTGGTGAGCAGGCCGCCGATCTCGTGCAGTCTGCCCTCATTGTTCTTGAGCACGAGGAAGATGCCGGGGTCGGCATCGACGGCTGCCTGGATCTCGCCCTTCTTGATGGCCTCGCCGAGCAGGTCGACCGGATAGACGCGCCAGTCGACCTCGTTGGCCGGGTTGATACCGGCTTTGAAGAGCTGGACCGCGAGGAAGTTCTTGCCGGCGCTCGCCATGTCGACGACGCCGATCGACTTGCCCTTCAGCGACTTGTAGTCGACCTCCTGCGAGCCCACGCCCGAGATCACCCGGATGCAGCCGCCATGCAGCGCGCCGGTGAAGCGGATGTTGATGCCCTGCTCCAGCGGCTTCAGGAAGCGCAGGATGAAGTTGACGGTGGCGTCGATCTTGCCGGAAGCGACAGCTTCGAGGCTGCCGTCGAAATTCGAGCCGAACTTGACGATCTCGACGTCGAGCCCGTGCTTGGTGAAGAAGCCCTTCTCGGCCGCCGCCGGCACCGAGATCAGGCAGATGCCGGTGCCGCTCCAGCCGAGTTTGAGCTTATGCGGCGCGCCCTGCGCCAGCGACGGCGCCGAGCCGAAGCCGGCGGCGATCGGCGCGCCGAGCGCAAGCGCTGAGCCGCCAGCGATGAGCGTGCGGCGGGAGAGAAGCGGGCTGTTGTCGGACATGGCGAAATCTCCGTGGGCGAAGGGGAAATGGGGAGTGAGGCGGCTACCAGCTGGCGTCGAGGCCGAGCAGGCCGAGGCTTTCGCGGCGCAGTTCGGCGAGGCGCGGATCGCCGCGATGGCGCGGATAGGGCAGGTCGACCGCAAAATCGGCCTTCACGCTGGCCGGCCGGTCGCTGAAGATGACGACGCGTGTGGCGAGGAACAGCGCCTCCTCGACATCATGGGTGACGAGGATCGCGGTGAAGCCCTTGCGCTGCCAGAGCGAGACCAACTCGGCCTGCATGGTCAAGCGCGTCAGCGAGTCGAGCTTGCCGAGCGGCTCGTCGAGGATGAGGATCGAGGGGTCGTTGACCAGCGCCCTCGCCAGAGCGACGCGCTGGGCCATGCCGCCCGAGAGCTGGTGCGGATAGGCATTGGCGAACTTGCTGAGGCCGACCAGAGCCAGCGTCTCGTCGACGCGCGGCCACTGCTCCTTCAGCGTGCCCTGCGCCCGCGGGCCCAGCGCGACGTTGTCGCGAACGGTCAGCCAGGGGAACAGGGTCGGATCCTGGAAGACCACGACGCGAGAGGGGTGCGGGCCGGTGATCGGCTTGCCGTCCTCGCGCAAGGCCCCGCTGCGCGGCGGCTCAAGCCCGGCGACGAGGCGCAGCAGGGTCGACTTGCCGCAACCGGAGGGGCCGAGCAACGCGATGAACTCGCCCGGCTTCACGTCGAGGCTGACATGGTCGAGCACCGGCAGGACCGAGCCGTCGAGATCGAAGGCGTGGCTGACCTTGTCGATGGCGAGCGAGGCGCCGGCGATCGGCCGGGCCGCGGGCTGCAGAGCGAGCGCTACCATTGGACGAGACCCTTCTGCCAGGAGAGGACGCGGTCGCGCAGGCGGAACAGCAGGGTGATCGAGCCTGAGCAGAGCAGGGCCAGCACGACGAGCGCGGCATAGACATTGGCGTAGGAAGCCCAGCCCTGGGCCCATTGCATGTAGAAGCCGATGCCGGCCTTCACCCCGACCAGCTCGGCCACCATCAACACCGAGAAGGCTGAGCCCAGCGCCATGAACAGCCCGACGAAGACATGCGGCAGCGCGGCGGGAATGGCGACGCGCAGGATCAGGAAGCCGGGCCTGGCGCCGAGCGTGCGGGCGACGTCGTAATAGCGGCTGTTGACGCTGGCGATGCCCGACCAGGTCAGCACCGTCACCGGAAAACCGGTCGCCAGCGCGATCAGGAAGATGCTGGCGCTCCAGCTCGACGGAAAGGCGAAGAAGGCGATCGGCAGCCAGGCGGTGGCCGGCAGCGGCCCGATGAAGCGCAGCACCGGATGCACCCAGTAGCCGGCCTGACGCGACCAGCCGATGGCGACGCCGGTGAGGA
This sequence comes from Allobosea sp. NPDC055332, assembly GCF_053645455.1. Taxonomy (NCBI): domain Bacteria; kingdom Pseudomonadati; phylum Pseudomonadota; class Alphaproteobacteria; order Hyphomicrobiales; family Alloboseaceae; genus Allobosea; species Allobosea sp. NPDC055332. Next base: position 191,740 of record NZ_JBSHMO010000003.1, read on the forward strand.
AGCCGAGCACCGCGCCGACGACAAAGCCGGTGACCAGCAGCTTCATTGAGGCGAAGACGCTGGCGCCCAGCGTCGCATAGTCTTCCGTATAGACCTCGAGCAGGGCCTGCGGCGGCGGGAAGAACGGCAGGGGCAGCCAGCCGAACTTGGCCGAGGCGAGCTGCCAGAGCGTCAGTGCGGCGCCCGACGCGGTCGCCCAGGGGCCGGCCTCGCGGATCCAGTCGCCAGCCCGCGGCAGCCAGCGGCCGGCAAGGGTCAGGCTGATGAAGCCGGCCGCGAAGATCGCTGCGCCGAGCGCGAAGCGACGCGTCTCCAGCCAATCGCTGACATCGGGCCAGGCGACGGCGCTGATGGCGACCGCAGCCCAGGCTAATCCGGCGCTCAGGCCGGACCAGGCGGGCGGACGTGGCTGCTGCCGCTCGCGCAGGAGATGGAGGGAGGTGTCGGCTAGGGTCGTCATGAGCCTCGATCGCGTGCTGGCGGAACCGCAGGCCTGCCGATCCGCAGGCCGAATACCGTTAGGCTAGCAGCGAGACGATATTAGTCTATAAAATAGATAATCTAATTTCACGCCACGCTTGGGATAGGATTTCATCGACGCGGTCTCGTGCTATCGATAATTTCCGTTCGCGCGAGCAGTAAGAACGAGACGTGCCGCATTCCCGAGCCAAGGTCGGCATTCGTAAGTTTGATCTCTAAATTAGTAGACTATTGACATCGCGCTGTGCAGCATGCGCTCTGGGATGGGGCGGCTGCAGTCGTCCATTGATCAGATGGAGCTGCCGATATGACGCGAGCGGGAACCGCCGCCCTGAAGCGCGACGAGAAGCTGGCCGGGCCAGGGCGGGAAGAGTTGCTGGCTCGCTTGCCGGAGCTGGCGCGGCGTCTCGCCATCGGAGCCTCCGAACGCGAGCAGCGGCGCGAGCTGCCGCATGAGAGCTTCCGCCTGTTCCGCGAATCCGGCCTCGGTGCCTTGCGCGTGCCGACCCGTCTCGGCGGTCCCGGCGGGAGCCTGCGCGACCTGTTCGAAGTCATCGTCACGCTCGCCGCGGCCGACCCCAACGTGGCGCATGCATTGCGCTCGCATTTCAATTTCACCGAGACCCACGTCCTGGGCGAGGACACGCCGCGCTCGCGCGAGCTGCTGGGTCTCGTGCTGGATGGCGCGCTGTTTGCGGGCGCTTCGACCGAGCTCGGCACCGCCAAGCCGGGGCAGGTGACGACGCGTCTCCTTCGCGACGGCGATGGCTTCCGGCTGGTCGGGCGCAAATTCTACGCGACGGGCACGGCCTTTGCCGGCTACGCGGTCTTCAGCGCCCAGGATGAGCAGGAGAGGCCGGTCGGCGTGCTGGTGCCGACCAGCCGGGCCGGCATCACTGTCCATGACGACTGGGACGGGATGGGGCAGCGCCTGACCGCCAGCGGCAGCGTCACGCTCGACGATGTCGTGGTGCATCCAGGCGAGGTCACCTACCGCCAACTCGGCCTGGCGATCGGGCGGCACACCTCGTCGCTGCGCCAGCTGCATCTGGTCTCCTGTGCTGCCGGTATTGTCCGCAACATCGTCAGCGATGCCGTCGCCTATGCGCAGCGCGATGCGCGCGCGGCCCTGCACAGCGCGGCCGAGACCGGGCGCCAGGACCCCTTCGTGCAGCAGGTGGTCGGCGAGCTCTCCGCCGCCTCCTTCGCCATCGACGCTGCCATCGCGGCTGCCGCTGCAGCGCTAGACCGCTCGGCCGAGGGCCTCGCCCGCAATGTGCCGGAGCTCGACGATCTCCTGCTGGCGGGTTCGCTGGCCGTGTCGCGCACGCAGATCGCCGTCTATCCGCAGGCGTTGAAGGCGGCGGAGACGCTGTTCGAGACGGGAGGCGGCTCGACCACGGCGAGCCGCTATAATTTCGACCGCCATTGGCGCAACATCCGCACGCTCTCGACGCATAATCCGCTGCGCCAGAAGGCGCGCGCCATCGGCGACTATGTCATCAACGACGAAACGACCTTTCTCAAGGCAGGGCGGGTGTTCTGATCGCAGGCACCGGGCTTTTCGAAGAAAGCCCGGTGCCAGATCGTAGCCCTATTCGGCAGCCTGCCGCGCGCCGCTCCAGACGGCCGAGCGCCAGGTCTCCTCGCCGAACTCCGGTGCGATACCGGAGACAAAGCGCGTCTGGTGGTGCTCGATATCGGCAAAGAACAAGTCGCGGCCGATCGCCGAGACCACGGCCGGCACGTCACGGCGGATCGAGGGCACGTCGCCGATCGGCAAGCCGAAGCTGACGAATCCGCCGGGATTGTAGACGTGGATGTTGCGGAGCTGCGGCGACGCGCCCGGTGTCTTCTCCAGCAGCTCATGCCCGAAGCCGAGATAGGGATGGGCGCCGAGATCCTCGTCCCGTTCGGCCTCCGGCGGGGCATAGCGATCGCGCCAGAGCAGGACGTCGCCGGCGATCTCGGCGAGCTCGGGCCGGCGGGCCAGATCGACCCGGAAGCCGGTGCCGGCGATGGCGAAGTCGAAATAGAACTTGCCGGCGGCCAGCTCGACCGCGATGCGGTCATCCTCTTCACGGACTTGCTGCCAGCCCGCCGCTAGATGGATGTGGAAGTTTGCGAAACGCACGGCGCGCTCGATTGCGTCCGGCGTCGGCGTCGAACCGGCATCGCGGAAGCGGAAAGCTTGTCGCCAGCGGGTCGCGTCCGGCAAATGCCGATAATTGTCATAGGCGCCGGGATAGCCGCGCACGCGCGACACCGGAGTGGCCGCGATATGGTCGCGACGGGCGAAGAGGTGGACCTCGCGCGCGCCTGCTTCCAGCGCCGCGCCGGCAGCGTCGAAGGCCGAAGCAGCGGCACCGAGCACCGCGACGGACTTGCCGCGCAGCGCGGCGAGGTCGATGACCTCCGATGTATGGGCACGCAGATGCGACGGCAGGGCTTCCAGCACCGCTGGCAGATACGGGTAGCCGCTGCCGGCGACGCCGCTGCCGAGGATGACCTTGCGGGCGGTCTCGATCGTCCGCTGCCCGTCGATATCGAGATGCAGCCGCAGATGATCGGCGGCAGGCTCAATCCGCAGCAATCGCGTGCGGTAGCGGATCTGCAGGCCCAGCGTCGCGCGGAACCAGGAGAGATATTCCGCCCAGTCGAGGCGCGGGATGCGGACGAGGTCGGCATAGGCCTGCTTGCCATGGCGGGCCTCGTACCAGGCCTGGAAGCTCAGGCCCTGCACGCCGAGCTCGGGCCCCGCCAGGTTCTTCGGCGTCCGCAGCAGGTTCATCCGCGCCCGTGTCAGCCATACGCCGGAGCTGGCCTCGTCGGAAGCGGCGTCGATGACGCTGATCCGGCGGATGCCGGCGCGTTGCAGCGCGAAGGCGAAGGTCGCGCCGGTATGGCCGCCGCCGACGATGACGACGTCATGGTCGATGCCGTCCCGCGTCGGGACCCAGTTGTCGGGGAAGGGACCGAGCAGGCGCAGTGCTTCGCTGGCGGAGGAAGAAGGCAGGTCGGTCATTGCTCGATCCAGACATCGGCGAGGTTGCCATTGAGCCCGTCGGCGCCGACCGTGTGGTCCTTAACCTTGCGGTTGTAGATCGTCAGGTTGGCGAGGGTCTGCAGCGTGATCGAGGGCACTTCCTCGGCGACGATCTGCTGGAAACGGGCGAATTGCTGCTTGCGCTTGGCCGGGTCGAGCTCGACGGTCGCGGCCTCGAGCAGGGCGTCGATCTCCGGGTTGTTGATGCCGGAGCCGTTCGAGAACGGCACGCCCTTCTTGAAGTTCTTCGACCAGTAGAGCCGCTGCACGCCGACCGTCGGGTCGAAGGTGTTGCCCATCGAGTTGTTGGTGAAGTCGAAGTCGCGCTCGGTGTAGACGCGGCGGATATAGGTGGCGAAGTCCTGCGAGCGAATGGTGATCTCGATCCCGACCTTCGAGAGCGCCTGGCGCAAATAGTCGGCGGTGCGGCGATAGCCGTCGCCATAGGGCAGGAAGTCGTGATTGAGGCGGAAGCGCACACCATCGGCGCCGCGCTTGAACCCGGCCTCGTCGAGCAATTGCTCGGCCTTCTTCGGATCGAAGGCGTAGGGCTTCACGGACGGGTCGTGGAAGCGGGTGAGCCGGGCGCTGATCGGCGTCGCGGTCGGCTCGCCATAGCCGTACCAGACGGTGTTCAGGATGACGCGCTTGTCGATCGCATGGGCGATGGCGCGGCGCACGCGTACGTCCTTGAGGTATTTGTTCTCGAAGTTGAACTCGATGCGCTGCACCGACGGGCTGTAGGAATAGCCCTTCTCCTCGATGCCGATGCGCGGATCGTTCTTCAGCCTGTCGAGTTCGGAGAGCGGCACCGGCGTCTCGCCGCCGAGATCGACCGTGCCGGATTCGAAGGCGACGGCGCGGGCGGCGGCATCGGGAATGAACTTCACCACCAGCCGGTCGACATAGGGCTTGGGCTTGTCCCAATAGTTCGGGTTGCGCTCGTAGACGACATGGCTGCCGCGCACCCATTCCTTGAAGATGTAAGGGCCGGTGCCGACCGGGGCATTGGTCTTCGGGTTGGTCGACGGATCGGTACCTTCATAGAGGTGCCTGGGCACGATCGGCGACTCCGAAGCCGCGAAGGCGCTGATCAGATAGGGCGCCGGCTTCGACAGCACGACCACCGCCCTCAGCGGGTCCGGCGTCTCGACGGTGACGACATTGGCGAAGGTGCCGCGCCCGCGCGGGTGATACTGCTTGAGGATGGCGATCGAGGTGGCGACGTCGGCCGAGGTGAAGGGCTTGCCGTCATGCCAGAGCACGCCCTCGCGCAGCTTGAACGAGTAGCGCAGCCCGTCCTCGCTGATTGCCCACTCCGTTGCGAGCTGCGGCTTTGGTGTCAGGTCGTGGTCATAGGTCAGCAGCCCCTCCAGCACCTTGCCGCTGACCTTGGTCGAGGGACCGGCTGTGTGGGCGATGGTGGAGAGCGCCGGCGGTTCGGGCTCGACCAGCATGTTCAGCGTGCCGCCGCGCTTGGGCTGCGCCAGGGCGGCTGAGAGGGGCAGGACGGCCGCCAGGACGGCGGCGACGATCGTGGTCAGGAGGCGCGCGGACATGGCCTTGCTCTGCGATGCGAGGGGAATGGCCAAGCCTAGGATGGCTGTCGTTTGGCAGGCAATATAGTATACTAGAAAAATAGACTAATTTGACGAGAGCATATGGAAAGAAGCGCTTTTCTCGCCGTGATAGCCTGCCGGGAGGGCAGTGGTCGCTGATTTTTGAGCTTCGGTTCGGGGAGCGGCCTGCTCGATTAATCCCTCACGCCGATCGGAGATTGCTGATGACCGCGCTCGCCGAAGACCGGGCCGGCCCGCCACTGCGCCGGCAGACCGACTATCCCGACAGCCCGCTCTCGCGTGCACTGAAGCAGCCGCTGCTGCTCGGGCTGTTTCTCAATCTGCAGGACATCCGCTTCTCGGATCTGCCGACGAGTTCGACCTGGACCTTCGACTACAATGCCGAGGTGGTGAAGCGCGCCGATGCGCTCGGCTTCGAGATCGCCTTCAGCCGCACGCAATGGCTGCCCAAGGGCGGCTATGACGGCGACGCCTCGCTCGATGCCTTCGTCGCGCTCGGCGCCATGGCGGCGATCACGAAGAACATCCTGCTGATCTCGACGATCCATGTGCTCTACGGGCCGTGGCACCCGCTGCATCTCGGCAAGCTCGGCGCGACGCTCGATCACATCAGCAAGGGCCGCTGGGGCATCAACATCGTCACCGGCCACCGCGCCGTCGAGCACGAGATGTTCGGCCGCCAGCGCATCGAGCACGACAAGCGCTATCTGATGGCGGACGAGCTCTTCGACGTGCTGAGCCGGCTGTGGAGCGAGGACGAGAACTATTCCTACGAGGGGCGCCTCAACCCCTGGCGGCTGCACGATGCTTGGATCACGCCGAAGCCGCTCTACGGCCGCCCGATCCTGGTCAACGCCACCGGCTCGCCGGCCGGCATCGACTTCGCCGCCAAGCATTCCGACCTTGTCTTCATCACCTCGCCGGGCGGCTCGCATATCGACAGCGCGCTGGCGACGCTGCCGCCGCATATCGCCGCGATCAAGGACCGGGCGCGCGCCTTCGGCCGCGAGGCCAAGACGCTGATCAACCCGATCATCGTCTCGCGGGATACGGAGGCCGAGGCGCAGGCCTATGCGCAGGCGATCCATGACAACAAGCCGGTGCTGACGGGGCCTACCTTCGCCGCGCATGGCAAGGGCACCAACCAGGGCTATGACAGCGACGCCCACGCCTGGCGCGGCCGAGCCGATGCTGCCAACAAGCAGGGGCTGGGGCTCGGCGGCAATATCGAGATCATCGGCTCGCCCGAGCAGGTCGTCGACAAGATCGCCGCGCTGCATGCGATTGGCATCGACGGGCTGCAGATCAATTTCTACGACTTCAAGGCCGACTTCGACCATTTCGAGGAGCGCATCCTGCCGCTGCTGAAGCAGCGGGGTCTGCGGCTCTGAGGCAGGCGCTCGCGCATTGAAAAAGCCCCGCAGAGCTGGTCTGCGGGGCTTTCGTTCGTTATGGGCGCTGCCTCAGGCCGCCTTCTGTGCGACGGCCGCAGCCGCCTCGGCAAACTGGCGCGGCACCCGGCCTTCCGGCGGGTGGCTCGGATCGTTCCAGCCATGGGTCGAGGCGTGGCCGGGCGGCACGAGGCTGTCGACGAAGGCCTCGTCCTCGGCGGTGAGGCGATAGTTCAGCGCCGGCAGGTAGCTGTCCCATTGCGCTTCGGTCCGCGGTCCGGCGATGGCAGAGGTAACGAGCCGGTTGTGCAGCACCCAGGCGAGAGCGAAGTCGAGCGCGGAGATGCCGCGGGCGGCGGCGTGGCGCTGGATGCGCTGGGCGATGTCGAGCGATTCCGGGCGGTACTCGGTGTTGAGGATGCGCGGATCCTTGCGGCCGGCGCGGCTGTCGGGGGCGGGGTCGGCGCCCGGCTGATACTTTCCGGTGAGCACGCCGCGGGCCAGCGGGCTGTAGGAGATCACGCCCAGCCCGTTGAAGGCCGCAGCCGGCAGTTGCTCGGCTTCGGCGGTGCGGGTGACGATGTTGTAGAGCGGCTGGCTGACCACTGGGCGGTCGATGCCGTACTGATCGGCGAGATGGGCGACTTCGCTGATGCGAAAGCCGCGGAAGTTCGAGACGCCGAAATAGCGCAGCTTGCCCTGGCGGATCAGGTCGGCGATGGCGCGCACAGCTTAGCTGAGCGGCTCGTCGAACGGAGCGCGGTGGAAATAGAGGATGTCGATATAGTCGGTGCCGAGCCGCTTCAGGCTGGCCTCGACATTCTCGACGATCCATTTGCGCGAGATGCCGCGCTGGTTGGGGCCGTCGCCGAGCGCGTTGGCGAATTTGGTCGCCAACACCCAGTGGTCGCGTTGCCTGGCGATACCCCGTCCGGTGATCCGCTCGGACTCGCCCTTGCTGTACGCGTCGGCGGTGTCGATCGAGTTGATGCCCTGGTCGCGTGCCTTGTCGATGATACGGTGCGAGGTGGCCTCATCGGTCTCGCGGCCGAACATCATGGTGCCCAGCGTCAGCGGCGAGACACGCAGGGCCGAGCGCCCGAGATGGCGATAATCGATGGCAGTCACGTCTGGTGTCCTTGTCTGTGGCGAGGGGAGCTGTCTCAGCGCCCGGCCGAGAGATGTGGGTTCAGTGCGTCGTTCAGCGCATCGCCGACGAGGTTGAGCGCCAGCACGGTGAGGACGATGGCGAAGCCGGGAATGGCGGTGAGGTACCAGGCGGTGCGCAGCAATTCGCGGCCGGCGCCGATCATGCTGCCCCAGCTCACCAGATTGGGATCGCCGAGCCCGAGGAAGGACAGGGCCGACTCCATCAGGATCGCCGAAGCGACCAGCACGGAGGCGGTGACGATGATCGGCGAGAGCGCATTGGGCAGGATCTCGCGCAGGATGATCCGCACCGGCCCGGAGCCGATCGCGCGCGCCGCGGTGACGAAATCCTTTTCGCGCAATGACCGGAATTCGGCGCGCACGAGGCGAGCAACCATCGGCCAGGTCACTATCGCGATCGCGCAGGTCACGGTGGTGATCGAGGGCTGGGCGATGGCGACGAGCACGACGAGCAACACGAAGCTCGGCACGGTCTGGACGACCTCGGTCAGCCGCACCAGCACATCGTCAATCCAGCCGCCGAAATAGCCCGCCGTCGCTCCGACTGCGATCCCGGCGCTGACGCCGAGCGCCATGGCGGTAAAGCCGACCAGCAGCGAAATCCGTGCGCCCCAGACGAGCCCCGCCGCGACATCGCGGCCGAGCGAATCCGTGCCGAGCGGAAATTCCGGATTCTGTCCCGGCCAGAGGAACGGCCGGGCGACCATCGAGAGCGGGTCGTCGGGGTAGAGAAGCGGCGCGGCGAGGGCGATCATGGCGACGAGCACGAGGAAGATCAGCGCGACCATGCCGGATGGATTGCGCAGAAAAGCCTTCAGTGCCCGCTGGTTGCCGGCTGGTGCAGACTCAATTGCTGGCGCAGCCGTCTGCGACGCCGGCGCGCTTACGTTGTCTTGTTGCCGCCCGAACAGGGCAAAGCCTGGTCCCGGCAGCACGGCGGCCGGTGACACGAGCGGCTCGGAGGTCGGCCCCGCCCAGACAATCGCCCCGGAATGGCTCAGGGACCGTTCGATCACACCCATCAGCGAACCTCGATGCGCGGGTCGAGCCATGCCTGCAGCAGGTCGACGACCATGTTGACGATGATGACGAGCAGCGAGCAGAGCAGCAGCACGCCGAGAAGGACGTTGAAGTCGCGTCGCATCACCGCTTCGAAGGCGAGGCGCCCGAGGCCGGGCCAGCTGTAGACGGTCTCGACCACGACGGCGCCGCCCAGAATGCCGCCGAAATGCATGCCTGCGAGCGTGGTCACGGGCAGCAGCGCGTTGCGCAGGATGTGCCGGGTCGCGACGTGGAACGGCGTCAGGCCCTTGGCGGTGGCGGTGCGGATGAAGTCCTGCGAGGCGACCTCGAGCATCGTCGCCCGGGTCAGCCTGGCGTAGATCGCGACATAGAAGAGTGCCAGCGATGCAGCCGGGAGGATCATGTGGCGGGCCTTGTCGAGCAGGCTTTCCAAGCCCGAAAGACCCGCCCCGATTGTCTCCGCGCCGCCGCTCGGCAGCCAGCCTAGCTTGACCGAGAACAGCACGATCAGCATCAGGCCGATCCAGAAGCCCGGCACCGAATAGAAGATCAGCGATCCCACGGAGATGAGCCGGTCGGGCCAGCGCCCGGCGTTGAGGGCCATCACCGTGCCGAGCGTGATGCCGAACAGGAGGGCCAGCGACAGGGAAAGGCCCATGAGCAGCAGGGTACCCGGCAGGCGCTGCGCGATCAGCTCGGCGACGGGCATGTTGTAGCGGGGCGAGAAGCCGAGGCTGCCCTGTGCGAGATTGCCGAGATAGGCGAGCAACTGATCGAGCACGGGCAGATCGAGCCCGAACTGCTTGCGCAGCATCGCCATCGTCTCCTCGGTCGCGGCGCCCGCCTCGCCGGCCATGACATCGGCTGCATCTCCCGGTGCGAGCTGCAGCAGGAGGAAGTTGAGGATGACGATGCCGATGACTGTCGGCACGGCCTGGATCAGGGTCTTGCGCAGGACGCCGGACAAGCGGGAAAGCGACATTCAAGCTATCTATCAATTTTATAGATTATTTGAGGGTGCCGAGGCCCGCTTTGTCGCCGGTCCTAGTGCAGGCTGAGCCGTGTCGGAAAGCGCTCGCCAGACCTGCCGGGAGGCGCGCCGAAAGCGGTCAGCCTTTCGAGCAGGTCGAGGCCGGCGGGCCAGTCGCCAAGGCCGCTATCGGCATCGAGATGTCCGGCATTGCCGACATCGATGAAGGCGGCGTCCCACATATTGGCGAAGATGCGCGCTCGATCGATAGCCATATGAGGATCCGTACGGCTGGCGACGACGAAGGCCGGAAACGGAAACGGCTCGCAAGGCAACGGACCGAACGAGGCGAGACCGGTGGCGGAGGCGGTCCGTGCCTCGGGATCGACCGGGGCAACGAGCATCGCGCTCCGGATCGGCAGATCGGGATATCGAGCCGCCAGATGAGCGATCACGGTCGCGCCGAGCCCATGGCCGACGAGTACGGCATTGGGGCGATGCCCGACATGCTCGCGCAAGGTTTCGAGCCATAACTCGAGCTGCGGGCGGGCCGTTTCAGGTTGCTCTACACGATGGACAAAGTCGAGCTGGCTTTCCCAACGGGATTGCCAATCCGTAGACTTTACCCTTGATCCGGGGACGATGAGGATGGCCATGCGGCGCCTCCTTTCATCGTGCCATCATCAATGCCAATCGCTTGTTCGGTCAATAAAACGACTTGGCAAATTTGGACCTGATTAGAGAACGATACTCTGCCGTTCATCGGTGGAGATAGGATAGTCGCCCCAAGGCTCAGATGCCGGCGCCGTATTGCAGCGTCTCGTCGAGTTTCCCGTAAATTCCACGCCAGTACAGCAGCGCACCCTCGTCCTGCGCTTGCCGGATCGCCTTGATCCGGCCGATCAGGATCGTGTGCGAGTGACGCTCGATCGCCTCCTCGGTCTCACAGTCCAGGACGGCGAGTGCGCCGACGAGCGTTGGAGCGCCGGTCACGAGCGGGGCCCAGCCGCCGTCCGCGAAGCGGGCCTCACCCTTGAAGCCGCCGCGGCCGGCGAAGCGGTCGGCAATGGCCTGATGGCGGGCAGCCAGGACATTGATCGCGAAATGGCCGGCAGCCTCGATCTTCGGCCAGGCGGAGGCGCCGCGGTTGATGCAGACGATGACTGTCGGCGGCTCAGCCGAGAGGGCGGTCAGCGACGTCGCGGTCAGGCCGGCGCGCTCGCCACCATGCGCGGCGGTGATGATACTGACCGCACCCGCGACATTGCGCATCACCGCCTTGAACGCGTCAGCGTGGATATCGGCGGCAGGTGGGGCGAACTGCTGATTCATGATCTCACCGGAATGCGGTTTCCGCTCCGGTTGAAAATAAGGGTCGATGTTAATTTGTCTACTAAAGAAATAGATTTTAGATCGCGAAGTCGATCTCGGGCTTGTGGGCCGCGGCGCGGCTGACCAGGTCGGCGATGGTGGTGTTGTCGACCACGGCCGCCATCGCGTCGCGCACCTCCCGCATCACCGAGCGAACGACGCAAGCTTCGATGTCGCCGCAGTCCTGGCACGGCCTGAAGGCTGACTGGCTGGCGCAGTCGATCGGCGCGATCGGCCCTTCCAGGGCGCGGATGACGGCGCCGACCTTGATGGTCCGGGCCGGTTTCGCCAATGCGTAGCCACCACCAGGGCCCTTCTTGCTGCGCAGCATGCCGGCATTGCGCAGGTCCAACAGGATGGCGTCGAGGAACTTCTTCGAGATGTTGTTGCGCTGCGCGATCTCGGCGATCTGTGCAGTTTCGCCGGCGTCGAGCCTGGCGAGGTGCACCATCGCCTTGATGCCGTATTTGCCCTTGTTGGTCAGCACTGCACATCCCCTGCTTAGAAGTACAGTATATCGATCTATTTTGCAGGAACTGCAAGGCGAGGGCGATTACAAGGAAGCTGCCGGAGCGATGGTTCTTCGGCTGCAGCTCAGCCGTCGAGGAAGGCGGCGATCTCCGGCGAGGTGCGCAAGGTCGCGAGTTCCTCCGGCGTCGGCAGAGCCGGGCGGTCGCGCGCCGCGTCGACCAGGCAAAGGAAACCGAGCGGCTCGTCGGGCGCGGCCTTGAACTGGTGCCAGGTCCAGCCGGGGATGGTGACGAGGTCGAGCGGGCCGATCTCGCTCACCTGCGAGCCGACGAGGCAGCGTCCATGGCCGCGCACGATCATGACGCCGTGGACATGGCCGTGGCGTTCCAGCGTGGTGTGGCCGCCGGAAGCGACCTCGAAATAGCGCAGCTCGCCGGCAAGGTCGGGCCGCGAGAACAGGATCTGGCGTGAGACGTCGCGGAACGGCGCGTCGCCATCCTGCTTGTAGGCGAGGCGTTCGACGCCCTGCCAGGCGAAGCCATCTTCGTGGCGGCGCAGATTGGGTGTTTCGTTCTTGGTGGCGTCAGGCATGGGATTCCGCCCGGGCTTCCGCTTGCGAGTGGTGATGAACCTGCGCGACGAACTCGGCCGTGGCTTCGCTTAGTCGGTCGCCTTCGGCGAGCAGGTTGCCGCCGATCAGCAGCATGACGTCGCGACCGTAGAAGTCGAGCATTTCCGGCACGCGCGCCACGCTCATGCCGCCCGCCGGCACCGGGGCGATCGCCGCGAGACCCGGCTCCGGCGCGAGTGCAGCCTGCGCGATGCGCTCGCAGGTCTGCGCCGAATAGCCGAAGCGGCCGCCATGATTGGGGAAGATCACCGCATCGACGCCAGTAAGCCGCCAGAGCCTGGTCAGGCAGGCCGGTTCGATCCGTGCCGCACCCGCCAGGCTCGGATGGGCGAGGAAGGCGATATCGGGATAGTCCCGCCTGAGCTGCTGGACATTGGCGAGGCCAAGGATCGCCGGCGCCACCATCGCGGTGTCGAGCCCTTCCTCCGCGATGATGCGCAACTGCTCGCGCACGGCATCGAGGCTGCCGGAGAGGCTGGGCACGTAGCGGGTCGGATGACCCGTCTGCGCGACGGCACGGCGCACCGCGGCAGCGCAGGCCGCGACGCGCTGCGGGAACGGGCTGTAGCGTTGCGTCGCCAGCCCGTGATCGTCCTTGACGTAATCGATGCCGCCCAGCGCGAAGGCTTCCGCCAGCCGCGCCAGTTCCTGCGGCGGCAGCCCTTGCGGTTTGATCGCCGAGCAGGTGAGGGCCCGTCTCTCTGCGCGGACCCGCTGGCGCAGGCCGTCGAGCCCGACTTGCGGACCATCGCCGAACGCGGCGCGCAAATCGGGCGGCAAGGCGAAGTCGGCGAGCGTCAGGTCGTCATGGAGCGAGGAATTGCCGAACAGCATGTTGAGGAGCTGGCCGGCATCGCCACCCACCGTGGCGGCGGAGAGCAGGATGCGGATAGCATGCAGGCCGCTGCCCTTGGGTTCGACCGCGACGACACGGCCGAGGATCTCGCCAAGGACGAAGGGATCATCGACAGCCTCCGGCGGCATCTCGATGCTCTGCTCGATGGCGATTGCTCTCGCCCGCACCTCGACGTCCTCAGGTGCGCCGCGCAGATGATAGGTGACTTCGATCCAGCTCATCGTCGATCCCGCCGAGGCGGGGCTCCGCCATTCCGTTTCACACCACCATTATAGCGCCGCCGTCGCGGAGGCACCTCAGCGCAGCGCGAAGCCGAGTGCAGCCAGCGCATCGCGCATCCGGTCGCGCCCGCTCAGGAATTGTGGCCCCGCGACGCGGGCGAGCGCCTGGCGCGACCACGGCACCTGCGGAATCTTCTGCTCGCTTTGGAAGCCCTGGATCGCCCCGTCATAGGCCGCGACCGGCTCCGGCTCGTAGCCGGTGCCGTATTGCTCGCGATGGAGGACGAGAGCGGGCGAGAGGCGCGGCTTGATGCCGGTGACGACCTCGGGGGCGGGATAGCCGACGCAGAGGCCGAAGACAGGAAACACCTTCGGCGGCAGGCCGAGCTCCCTGGCGACCCGCTCGGGATCGTTGCGGAGCGCGCCGATATAGACCGTGCCGAGGCCGAGGCTCTCAGCGGCCAGCACGGCGTTCTGCGCGGCGAGCGCCGCATCGATGATCGCGACGAACAGCGTCTCGAGATAGTCGAGCGCATCGACCGCATGCTCACGCGCGGCACCAAGCGCGCCCAGCCGGTTGAGATCGGCGAGGAAGACCAACAGGGACGGGGCCTGCAGGATGTGCTTCTGGTTGCCGGTGACCTCGGCGAGGCGTGCCTTGCGGGCGGGGTCGGAGACGGCGACCACGCTCCAGGTCTGCAGGTTGGAGGAGCTGGCAGCGGATTGCCCCGCCGCGACCAGGGTCTCGATCGTGCCGTCCGGCAGCGGATCGGGCTTATAGGAGCGCACCGAGCGATGCGCCAGAATCTGGCCGATGACCTCGTTCCACTGCGCCGGTTCCGGCTGACCCTCGGCGCGATAGCGCGCCCGCAGCAGCGCTTCTGCGCCGTCGCCAGCGGAAACCTCCGAGAGTGGGGCAGGCGGAGGGGCGGCGAAGTGCAGGGCAGCAGTCATGGATGGAGATCCGTGCAGGAAGGCATGGGTCAGAGCGAGCGACAGCGGCATCAGCGGGCCATGCCCCAGCGCCGGATCGTCGCCTTCTCGATCGCCGCGAAGACGAGATTCTCGACGACAAGGCCGATCAGAATTACCAGCAGCAGGCCGGCGAAGACCTTGTCCGTGTAGAGCTCGTTGCGGTTCTGGAAGATATACCAGCCGAGGCCGCCGCGGCCCGAGGAGGCGCCGAAGACGAGCTCGGCGGCGATCAGCGTCCGCCAGGCGAAGGCCCAGCCGATCTTGAGGCCGGACAGGATCGCCGGCAGCGCTGCCGGCACGAGAATGCCGAAGACGTAGCGCAGGCCGGTGAGTCCGTAATTGCGGCCGGCCATACGCAGCGTGTCCGGCACGCCCTGGAAGCCGGCGAAGGTGTTGAGCGCAACCGGCCAGAGCACCGAATGGATCAGCACGAAGATCAGGCTGCCCGAGCCCAGGCCGAACCAGAGCAATGCCAAGGGCAGCAAGGCGATCGCCGGCAGCGGGTTGAACATCGCGGTCAGGGTCGAGAGCAGGTCGCGGCCAACTTGCGTCGAGGTCGCCAGCGTCGTCAGCAGGAAGGCGAGCGTCAGCCCGGCAGCATAGCCCTGCGCCAGCACGATCAGCGAAAGCCGTGCGCGCTCGATCAGCTCGCCGCTCGCCAGCCCCTCGACCAAGGCCTGGACAGTGGCGAGGAAGGTCGGGAGCAGGAGCTCGTTGTCCTGCCAGCGCGCCAGCGCCTCCCAGAGGAGCGCCAGCACGACGAGGATCAGGCCCTTGCGCAGCCAGACTTGCCCGGCGAGGCGTTCGAGCAAGGGGCGCGGGCGCTCGACGACGGTTGCGACGAAGGGCGGCAGCGGCCGGTCATATTCCGGCCGGATCGGCGGCTGGGCGAGGCTCACGACTTTGCCCTTCCTGCGCCGGGCTGTTCATGCTCGAAAAGCCGCTCGTGCAGGCGCCGTACCGCGGCCTGGAATGGCGCGCCGCCGGTGCTGGCGAGGTCGAATTCGTGGCTGTTGAACTCGGCCCGCAGCCGGCCGGGATGGGGCGACAGCACCGCGACGCGGTTGCCGACGATCAGCGCCTCCTCGATCGAATGGGTGACGAACAGCAGGGTGAAGCGGACCTCGTCCCAGAGCGCCAGCAGCTCTTCCTGCATCCGGCGCCGGGTCAACGCATCGAGCGCGGCGAAGGGCTCGTCCATCAGGAGGATGCTCGGCTGCATCGCCAGGGCGCGGGCGATGGCGACGCGCTGCTTCATGCCGCCGGAGAGCTGGTGCGGATAACTGTCGGCGAATTTGGCGAGCCCGACCTTCTCGACATAATGGCGCGCCCGCTCCAGCGCCTCGCGGCGCGCAAGGGTGCGCGAGGCCGTCAGCGGGAACGCGACGTTCTGCAGCACGGTCTTCCAGGGCGGGAGCTGATCGAATTCCTGGAAGACGACGATGCGGTCGGGCCCCGGCCCAGTGACCGGGCGGCCGCCGAGCCTGATCTCGCCCTCGACCGGGGCGATGAAGCCGGCGACGGCCTTGAGCAGGGTCGACTTGCCGCAGCCGGACGGACCGAGCAGCACGAAGCGGTCGGCCTCGTAGACGTCGAAGCCGACGCGGTGGGTGGCGCGCACGATCGTCTCGGCCGTGCGGTATTCGAGGCTGACGCCGTCGACCTGCAGAAGCGGCGCGGGCAGGGCGGGCGAGGCCCGTCCTTCGCCGGTCCCTGCGGCAGCGCGAGGCGAGGGCAGCTGATCGCCCTGTGGCCGTCTCTCGGCGACGAGCGTCATGCCGGCCTCAGCTGCCCGCGGCGATGCGCGGATCGGTGAAGAAATAGTCCGTCAGCGCCTTGGGCTCGTTCTTGATCGCGCCGACGCGGTGCAGGAACTGGCCGAGGCCGAGCGTGTTCTGCGGCTCGACCTTGAAGGTCACTTCCGGGTTCTTGATGACCTGGAGCAGCAGCTTGCGGTCGCCCTTGCCGCCATTGGCCTTGAGATAGATGTCGGCCGCTTGCTCGGGGTTTGCTGTGATGAACTTCGCGGCTTCGTCGAGCGCATCGAGGAAGGCGCGATAGGTCTTCGGCGCCTCCTTGTAGAATTTCTCGGTGCCGTAGAGCACGGTCGAGGAGGCGGGCCCACCCTGGACGTCATAGGATTTGAGCACGATGCGGGCGTTCGGGTTCTCGGCCAGTTCCTGCTCCTGGAAGGGCGGGTTGCCGAAATGGCCGGTGATCTCGGTGCCGCCCTTGATGATCGCGGCGGCGGCCTCGGGGTGTGGCAGAGCGACGCTGATCTTGTCGAGCCTGGCGAACTCCTTGTCACCCCAGAGCTTGGCCGAGGCCCATTGCAGGATGCGCGACTGCACGGAGACGCCGACGGCGGGCAGGGCGATCCTGTCCTTGTCGGTGAAGTCCGCGATCGTCTTCACATTCGGATTATTGCTGACGAGGTAATAGGGGAAGTTGCCTAGCGAGGCGACGCCCCTGACATTCTGCTTGCCTTTGGTACGATCCCACAACGTGAAGAGCGGGCCGACACCGGCGCTGGCGATCTCGATCGAGCCGGAGAGCAGCGCGTCGTTCACCGCCGCCCCACCGGAGAGCTGGGTGAACTCGACCTTGATGTCGACGCCGGCCGCCTTGCCGTGCTTCTCGATCAGCTTCTGCTCGGCGGCTACGTCGAGCAGCAGGTAGACGACACCGAACTGCTTGGCGATGCGCAGCTGTCCCTCCGCCGCGGAGGCCGCTCCGGCGAGGCCGAAGGACAGCGCCGTGCCGACCATCAAGGCCGCGGCCTGCCGACGCGACAAAGGCTTCTTCGAAATCGCCATACCGAACTCCTGAAAATGTTGTGCCGGCCGATGCAAAGGCCGGTCGAGCCATTGACCGAAGCTTGCGGATCAGCTGCGAGAGCGTCAACAAGAATGTTCTTTTTAGAGAACCATTTCCTGGAGTGATTTGTTGCTTGCGCTTTTGTTGGCGAAGAAAAATTACCTTTACCTGCCAATTACGGCTGGGGTGAACCGAACTATATAGCTCTGAGCCGGAATATTCTGCAGATATCGTTCTCTTTAAAAAACGCTTCTCTTGACCCGATGCTGCCTCGGCCAGCATCGTTGCGGCAATAGCCCGCGGCTCGTTCGCGAGCCTGAAACGTCGAAAGATGCGAGGTCCGCGATGCCCAAGACCGGCCGCCAGCTCACCCTCAATCTGTTCATCTATCCCGGCGGTCATCATGAAGCGGCCTGGCGCTACAAGGAGTCCGAGCCGGAGCGGGTTCTGGACATCCGCTACTATCAGGAGCTCGCCCAGAAGGCCGAGGCGGCGAAGTTCGACGCCATCTTCTTCGCCGACGGGCCGTCCTTGCCCGAGAACGTCCGCTATTCCTCGCGCGTGCGCTTCGAGCCGGTCACCTGGCTGACGGCGATCGCTGCCGCGACGCAGAAGATCGGCCTGATCGGCACCGCCTCGACCACCTATAACGAACCCTATAATCTCGCCCGCCTCTTCGCCTCGCTCGACCATATCAGCGGCGGACGGGCCGGCTGGAACATCGTCACGACGAGCGACGCCGGAGCCGCTCATAATTTCGGCCTGCCGGAGCATCCGCCCCACGGCGAACGTTATGAGAAGGCGCGCGAGTTCCTCGACGTCGTCACCAGGCTCTGGGACAGCTGGGAGGACGACGCACTCGTTGCCGACGCGCAGAGCGGCGTCTTCGCCGACTCCGACAAGGTCCACCGCATCGACCATGTCGGCAAGCATTACCGGGTGCGCGGCCCGCTGAATGTCTCACGCTCGCCGCAGGGCCGGCCGGTCTATGTCCAGGCCGGCTCATCCGAGGACGGCCGCTCCTTTGCAGCACAATTCGCGGAGGCGATCTTCACCGCGCATCAGACCCTCGCCAGTGCGCAGGAATTCTACGCCGACATCAAGACCCGTGCGGTTGCGCTCGGCCGCCGGCCCGACCATGTCCGCATCCTGCCGGGGATCAGCCCGTTCCTGGGCTCGACGCAGGCTGAGGCGGACCGGCTCGAGCAGGAAATCAACGACCTGATCCAGCCCGCGGCCTCGCTCGACCAGCTCAAGCGCATGATCGGGCTCGATCTGACCGGCTTCGATCTCGACGGACCGTTTCCGCGCCATCTGATCGACACGAGCGGGCCGAAAGGCCTGGCGAGCCGCTTCCAGCTCGTCGTCGACATCGTCGATCGCGAGAACCCGACGATCCGGCAACTGATCCAGCGGCTCGCCGGTGCCCGCGGCCACCGTGTCGTGGTCGGCACGCCGGAGCATGTCGCGAACGAGATCCAGACCTGGTTCGAGCAGGGCGCTGCCGACGGCTTCAACGTCATGCCGCCCTGGATCCATGGCGGCTTCGAGATCTTCGTTGCCGAGGTCGTACCGATCCTGCGCAAGCGCGGATTGTTCCGCGAGGACTATTCCGGTTCGACCCTGCGCGAACACTACGGGTTGCCGCGCCCCGACAGCATCTTCGCCGTAAAGCAGCGCAAGAGCGCCTAGCCCCTTTCCCGCCGGGACGTTCCCGCCACCCATCCTCTTCTGCCAGGCGGGGCGCCGAGCGCGCCGCCGACGGGGACGTGCGTGCCCGGCGCCTTCCATCCGCACCACCATCCGAGGACCGCAGCATGCCACACCATCCCGATTCGATCGCCTTGCCGGAGGACGAGAGCCGGCGTGTCTTCCTGAAGGGCGCGGGCGCCGGGATGGCCGCGGCCGTCTTGAGCGTGGGTGCAACCGCGCCGGCTGCCGCGCATGGCTCAGCCGAAGCCGCACCGGACACCCGCAGCTATGATGAGGCCTTTGTCCGGCGCGCTGCCGAACTCCGCAGCAAGCTCGCCAGCTCGCTGGCCGATGTGACGATTCCGGCCCATCCGACCAACGGAGACGAGCGGCGCTATTCCAACCAGATCGGAAGCGACACGCGCGGCCTGCCGCACAATGAGCGGGGCGAGGTCGACCCTGCCGCCTGGCGCGCGGCTGCCACGGCCTTCGCTTCGCGCGACCCGGCCGATTTCGAGAAGATTCCCCTCGGTGGCACCCGCCGGCTGGTCAATCCGGTCGGTACGCTCGCGGTCAGCCTCGAAGGTCTGAACGCGGCGCAGTTCCAGTTGCCGGCGGCCCCGGCCTTGGCCGGCGTCGAGCGCGCCGCCGATGCGATCGAGATCTATTGGCAGTCATTGCTGCGTGATGTGCCGTTCTCCGACTATCGCGACGACACGAGCAATCCGGACCTGCGCGCCGCGGTCGACGAGCTCAACCGGGTCGAGGGCTTCAACGGGCCGAAGATCGATGGACGGGTCACGCCGCAGACGCTGTTCCGCGGGCGTGTCGCCTATGTCGACCCGGCCGATCCGACCGGGGCTCGCGCCCGCTGGGTCACGCCGCCCGGCGTTCTCGACGGGCCGGTGGTCTCGCAATTCCTCTATCGCGACGTGCCGCTCGGCAACCAGACATTGTCGGCCCGGATTCGGGCCTACAAGGCGATACCGGATTTCCTGACGAAGCCGGAGGAGTGGCTCCACGTCCAGAACGGCAATGCGCCGCGCGAACGCATCGTCCACGAGGCGTCGCCGCGTTATATCGCGAGCGGTCGTGATCTTGGCGCCTATGCGCACAGCGCCGCCGCTTTCAACTTCATCGGGAACCAGTTGCTCGGCACCGGCGCCTCCGCTGCCGATCCGGCCTATGGCGGCGTCCTGCCGGGGCGTTCGGCGCTGGCTGCGAACAATCCCTATCTCAAATCGAAGACCCAGGACGGTGCGGCAGGGACCTTTAGCGGTCCCTATTTCCAGGCGATCATAAATCTCGCCATCTCGCATGCGATCCGCATCAACTATTACCAGAAGTGGTACGAGCAGCGCATTCTGCGCCCCGAGGCCTTCGCCGGGCTGGTCCATCAGCGCCTCGCCAACCGGGTCGCGGACTATCCGATCCATGAGAGTTTCCTGGGATCGCAGGCGCTCGAGCGCAGCCGAGCCAAACACGGCACCTATCTGCACGGCCACATTTTCCCGGAGGGCGCGCCCCTGCACTCGTCCTATCCCGGAGGCGCCGCCATCATCGCGGCGGTGACCGTGACGCTGCTCAAGGCCTTCTATGACGAGAGCAAGGAATGGCCGAACCCGGTTCAGCCGGATCCGGCCGATCCGGCCCGCCTCATCCCCTATCAGGGACCGCCGCTGACCATCGGCGGTGAGCTCAACAAGGCGGCGCTGAACTATGCCGGCGGGCGCACCTGGGGCGGCATCCATTGGCGTTCGGATGCCGCGGTCTCGTTTGCCCAGGGCGAAAACCTGGTGATCAGCCTGCTGCGCGAGCAGAAGCAGACCTATGCCGAGCCCTTCGACGGTTTCTCCTTCACCCGCTTCGACGGCACGAAGGTCACGATCTGAGCGCCGGCGCTCGTCGCCGGCTTGAATCGAGCGAGACCGAAAAAAGGGCGCGGATGCAATCGCATCCGCGCCCTTTCTGATCCAGATCTTCGGCGTGTCGGCTCAGGGCGCCGGGCTGCCGTGGAGCTGGTGGGCCGCATCGATCCGCGCCTCGATCTCTGGCGTGATCTTCACCTCCAGGGCGGCAAGGTCGCTGTTGAGCTGCCCGAGGCTGGTGGCGCCGATGATCGCGGAGGTGACGAAGGGTCGGCTCACGACGTAGGCGATGGCGAGCTGGGCCGGGTCGAGGCCGAAGTCGCGGGCGATGGCGAGATAGCTGTCGATCGCCGCTTCCGTGCCGGGCTTCTGGTAGCGCTGGCCGCGCTCGAACAGGGTCGTGCGGGCTCCGGTCGGGCGGGCGCCGCGCTGGTATTTTCCGGTGAGGAAGCCTTGTCCGAGCGGTGAATAGGCGAGCAGGCCGACCTGCTCGCGCTCGTGGAATTCGGCGAGCCCGACCTCATAGCTCCGGTTGAGCAGGTTGTAGGCGTTCTGGACGCTGGCGACGCGGGGCAGGCTGTGCGCCTGCGAGAGGTGCAGGAAGCGCGACAGGCCCCAGGCGGTTTCGTTCGACAGGCCGATATGGCGGACCTTGCCCGCCTTCACCAGGCCGTCGAGCGCATCCAGCGTCTCCTCTATTGGCACTTCAGAGCCGTTGCCGCCGCGATTGGGCGCGTGCGAGCCACCGCCGAAGAGCGGAATGTTCCGGTGCGGCCAGTGCAACTGGTAGAGATCGAGATAATCGGTCTGCAGGCGCTTCAACGAGGCATCGATGGCTTCCTCGATGTTCTTCTTGTCGAGGCGGGGCTGGCTGCCGTCCTTGCGCAAATAGTTGCGGTCGCCGGGGCCGGCGACCTTGGAGGCAAGGATGATCCTGTCGCGCTTGCCATGCGCCTTCAGCCAAGTGCCGATGATGCGCTCCGTGGAGCCTTGAGTCTCGGCCCGCGGCGGGATCGAATAGCTCTCGGCCGTGTCGATGAAGTTGATGCCGGCATCGAGCGCACGGTCGAGCTGGGCGTGTCCTTCGGCCTCGCTGTTCTGCTCGCCCCAGGTCATGGTGCCGAGCGCGATGGCGGAGACGCGCAGATCCGTGCGTCCGAGCGGACGATAGTCAGGCATGGACGACCTCGTGAGTGGACATGGAGGTACGAGCGCTCCGGCTTGCCGGGAGCGCTCGCGGGAAGGGCAGGGCGCTCAGGCGACCCGGCGCAGCTCGGTCTCGGTAACGCCGAGGCTCCGCAGCAGGGTCAGGCGGATCTCGGTGAAGCGCTGCTCGCGCGCCCGGGGCTCGTTAGGCAGGTCGATCTGCTGGTCGACGATGAAGCGGCCGCCATCGAGCACCAGCACGCGCTGGGCGAGATGGATCGCCTCGTCGACGTCATGCGTCACCAGCAACACCGCCGGGCGATGCCTGGCGAACAGATCCAGCAGCAGGGCCTGCATCCGCAGGCGCGTCAGCGCATCGAGCGCCCCGAAGGGTTCGTCGAGCAGGAGCAGTTCGGGCTCGCGTACCAGTGAGCGTGCCAGCGCGGCGCGCTGCTGTTCGCCGCCGGAGAGCTGCGTCGGCCAGGCCTGCGCGCGCGACGTCAGGCCGACCTCCTCGAGCGCGGCCAGGGCCCGCTCGTGCGGCGCCGGCACCTTCAGGCCGAGCGCGACATTGTCGGCTACCCGCTTCCAGGGCAGCAATCGGGCATCTTGGAACACGACCGAGACGGCATCCGGCACCTCATAGGAGCCGTAGCCCGGCACGCCGTGGTCGAGCCCGGCGAGGGCGCGCAGGAAGGTGCTCTTGCCGGAACCAGAGCGACCGAGCAGAGCGACGAATTCGCCCCGCCCGATCTGGAGGTCGACGCTGTCCAGGATCGTGCGCTCGCCGTAGCGACGCGTCAGCTCGCGGACATCGACGACCGGCCGGGTGGTCAGTCCGCCAGGATCTTGCGCCATGGCAGGGCCTTTCGCGTGATGAAGCGGACGAGCCAGTCGGAACTCAGCCCAAGGGCGGCGTAGACGGCGAGGCACAGGATGATGACTTCGGTCTGGCCGTAGGTGCGCGCGAGGTTGATCATGTAGCCGAGGCCGCTCGTGGCGTTGACCTGCTCGACCACGACGAGGGCAAGCCATGAATAGGTCACGCCGAAGCGCAGGCCGAGCAGGAAGCCGGGCAGGGCCGCCGGCAGCACGACATGGCGCAGGAACTGCCAGTTGGAGAGGTCCAGCGTCTCCGCGAGCTCGATATAGCGCGCATCGGTCGAACGCAGCCCGTCATGGGTCTGGATGTAGATCGGCGCGAAGGTGATCAGCGCGATCGTCAGGACCTTCATGCCCTCGCCGATGCCGAACCAGAGCATCAGCAGCGGGATCAGGGCGAGCGCCGGAATGGCTCGCTTGATCTGGATCGGCCCGTCGACGAGGTACTCGCCGATCCGGCTGAGGCCCGCGATGACACCGAGCGAGGCGCCGGCGACGATGCCCCAGAACAGGCCCCAGAAGGAGCGCTGGAACGACGTCCACAGGTTCTCCTGCAGCCGCCCGTCGGCGATGAGGTCGTAGCCGGTCGCCACCACCGTCCACGGCGCCGACAGGATGCGATCGTCGATATAGCCGGTCGCACTGCCGATGCTCCAGAGCAGGAGCAGGATGGCCGGGCCGAGGGCCTGGCCGAACCGCAGCGTTCGGCCGGGGCCGAGCTTGCGCTTGCGGCGGGGCGATGGGCCGACGGGCCGGGACGCGACACGGCCGGAGAGCCAGCCGGTGACGCCGACCGCTTCGCGCGAGGCGCGGATCGAGAGATCGGCCATGGCGTCAGTCCGCTTCGCGGTAGGTTGCGCCGGCGATGCGCTCGAAGCGCCGGTCGAACAGCGTCTCGGCCTTGATCGCCGGCTTCTTGAGCTCCTCGGCGAGCAGGTCGATCGTCTCCTGCTGGCGCTCGATCGCCGCGGCCCAGTCGAGGGGAACGTCCGGGCTGCCATTGGACTTCACGAGGAAACGCCCTGCGTCCTCCTTCAGTCCCTGATCCTTGATGTAGTAGCCCTTGATCCACTCCTCGGGATGGGTCTCGATCCATTTCGCCGCGCGGCCCCAGGCTGCGACATAGGCGCGGACCGCGGCTGCCTTGTCGGCATCCTCCAGCGAACTCTTGGCGACGTAGATGTAGGAGGGATCGTCACGCAGCCCATGCGCCAGCAGCCGGGCGCCGTCGCGTTCGTAATTCTGCGCAAAACGCTGCTTGTTCGCCTCCGCGATCGGCGCGGCGTCGACGAGCTTGCTGGCGAGCGCGTTGACATAGGCATCGCCGACGCTGGGCAATTCGATCAGGGTGACGTCGCCGCGCTGGAGGCCGAGCTTCTTGAGCACGCGCAGGACGAGTGCGCCTTGCGCCTGGCCGGGGCTGAAGGCGATGCGCTTGCCCTTGAGCTCCTCCAGCCTGGTGATGCCGGAGCCCGGCGCGGTGGCGATGACGTAGATCGGATGCGCGGTCGGGTCGAGCCGGAACTTGGCACCGACGATCTTCGTCTCGAGCCCGGTCCATTGCGCATGGATGGGCGGAATGTCGGCGACCGAGCCGAGATCGAGGGCTTTGGCTCGGAAGGCTTCGATCGTCTGCGGTCCGCCCGAGATGTTGGCCCATTCGATCTTGAAGGGCAGCTTGGCGAGTTCGCCCGAGAGCGTCAGCGCGACACGGGTCTGGGGATCACCGACGACGAGCCTGGTGCCCGGTGCGACCGCATCTGGAACCGGGGCGCTGTCGGATAGCGGTCCGGCTACGGCCGCGCTGGCGATAGCCAGGCCGGCCGCAACGGCTAATGCGAGCGCGCGATGCTGCGTTGGAAATGCCATCAGGACCTCTTGGAAATCGCTGAGCCGAGCATGTCGCTGCGCCGATAATTAGTCTATAGAATTGATGTTCTAATATTGCACTCGCAAGGGAACATCGATCTGCCGGAGCTCGCCTGCAAGGAAGGTCCGGTCGCGGGACGATGGTTCAGAAGAAGCCCAGCGCCGGCAGCGGAGTGCCCTTGAGCTCATAGGCCCCAAGTGCGAGCGCCTTGTAGCTCGCGGGATTATGCGAGGAGAGCGTTCGAGCATTGCGCCAGTGCCGGTCGAGATTCTGCCGAAGGGTCGCCGCCGAGGCGCCGCCGACGTCGAACAGCGCAGTCGAGGAGCGCAGCGCGAATTCGTCGACCACGACCTTGGTCTTGGCGGCGGTCAGCGACGCCGCGTGGACGAGCGCGGGCAGGCGGGCATCGTCGGGATTATCAGCCCTGAGCGCGGCGACCACATCGAGCGCATCACCGACGGCAAGGATGCCGAGCTCGGCGATGAAGGCCTCGCTGGCGATCCGGCCGATCGTCTGCAGCAGCAGCGGGTCCTCATGCGGCGTTTCAGTGAGCGCGTAGTAGAAATTCCGCTTCCGGCTCAGCAGTAGGGACTTGGCATCGCGCAATACGGCCCGGAGCACGCCGGCATTGACTGCGGTCACGATCGTCTGGGCGATCGTGCTGGCGAAGGGCTGCACGTAAGGGGTTGGATCGGTCAGTAGTTCGTCGGCTTCGACCCGTACGCCATGGAAGTTGGTCGTGCCCGTGCCGGTCACGCGCTGGCCGATGCCGTCCCAATCGTCCAACCGCTCGACGCCTTCGCGATCGGTCGGGATGATCAGCGAGACGTCCTCGCCCTCGGGGGAAGTCGCTCGAACCAATGTCAGATCGGCATAGAGCGTGCCGGTGCTGTAAAATTTGGTGCCGTCGAGGCGATAGCCGTCGCCGTCGCGCGTCAGCCTGGTCTTGAGGTCGCCGCGCCCGCCGGTCTGCTTGCGGTCGAGCTCGGTGGTGGCGAGGCCGATCAGCGCGCCGGCAGCCACCGCCTTGCGCCAGGCTGGATTGTAGCCGGGCTCGCGGCCGGTGACGAAGCGCTCGGTCACGAAGAAATGGTTGCGGAAGATATGGGCGACGCTGGAATCGGCCTCGCCCAGGCGCACGAGCGCGCCAAGCACCTCGCGCCAGCAGGCGCCCGCGCTCTCGGGCAGGCGCAATGCGCCGAAGCGCAGGGCCCTCAGCTTGACCAGGAGGTCGAAAGGGTGCTCGCGCTTGGCATCGCGCTCGGACGAGGTCAGCGCGATCTCGGCGAAGACCGCAGCGAGTTCGTCCGGCCTTGCCGCGGCGGGAAGGGAGAGCGCCGGCGACAGGAGGTTCGCAGCGGTCGGAGTTTGAAAGGCACCCATCGATCTCAGCTTTCGGTGTGGACGTCGGAATGGCGTGATTCAGGCGCTGCGCCGCTCGATTTCGGCGTAGCGGCTCGTCGGGCGCGGCAGGCCGAAGCGCTCGCGCAGCGTCGTCTCGCGATATTCGGTGCGGAACAGGCCGCGCTTCTGGAGGATCGGCACGACCTCGTCGACGAAGATCTCTAGGCCGTCAGGCAGCACGTCCGGCATCAGGTTGAAGCCATCGGCGGCGCCGCTGCGGAACCAGGCCTCGAGATCGTCGGCGACTGCCTCCGGCGTGCCGACGACGACGCGGTGGCCGATGCCGCCGCCGAGCTTATAGATCAGCTGGCGGAAGGTGAGGTTGCCTTTGCGGGCGAAGTTGAGCGTTGCCCTCGCGAAGGTGATGCCGCCATTGGGCGGGATCGGCAGATCAGGGAAAGGCGCATCGAGATCGAGATGCGACAGGTCCTGCCCGAAGGTCCCGCTGATGCGGCGGACCGCATAGTCGAGGTTGATCAGCGAGCCGAGCTCTTCCTCGCGCCGGCGTACTTCCGCCTCGGTCGACGCGATCAGCGTGCCGAGCCCGGGTAGCGCGACGATCGCGCGGGGATCGCGACCGTTCGCGACGGCGCGGCGGCGCAGATCGCCGACATAGGCGAGCGCCAGCTCTTCATCCTCGCCGACGCTGAAGACGGCGTCGGCATAGCGCGCGGCGAAGTCGCGCCCGTCCTCCGAGCCGCCGGCCTGCACGATGATCGGGTGGCCTTGCGGCGAGCGCGGCAGGCTCAATGGACCTGCGACCTTGAAGAACTCGCCCTCATGCTCGATCCGGTGAATCCGGTGCTTGTCGAGCAGGGTGTTGCTGGCCTTGTCGCCGACGAAGGCGCCGTCCTCCCAGCTGTCCCACAGCTTCAGCAGCACCTCGGCGAATTCCTGGCCGCGGGCATAGCGGCGGCCATGCTCCATCACGCTCTGGCCGAAATTGGCGGAGGCGGCGCCGTTGGCAGTCGTCACCAGATTGACGCCCGTCCGGCCGCCGCTGAGCAGATCGAGCGACTGGAAGCGGCGGGCGATGTTGTAGGGCTCGTTGTAGCTCGTCGAGATCGTCGCGATCAGCCCGAGATGGCTCGTGGCCCCGGCGATCGCCGCCAGCGTGATCGTCGGCTCCAGCCCGTTGAAGCTCTTCTCCTCCGCCCTGTCTTCCAACGCCGGCTGGTCGGCGAGGAACATCGCGTCGAGCTTGCCGCGTTCGGCGATCTTCGCGGTGCGGACATAGTGGTTGACATCGATGCTGGCGCGCGGATCGGCTTGCGGTACGCGCCAGGCCGAGGCGTAGAAGCCGCCATGCAGGATATTGACGTTGAGATGGAGCTGTCGGGTACGGGTCATGGTCGCCTCCAGGCCAAAAAGGCTAGGGCAGGGGGGCAATTAGTCAATTAAATTAATAGACTATATATTCGAGCCGCTGGGGAAGCCTGTTCTCCGGGCCTAAGCGATCCTGCGCCTGCTCCGAGTCGGACCGTTCCTTGCTGAGGAAATCCGTCTCACGGTGCCGATGCGAAAAACGTCTTCTCCGCGAGCTAGCTTTGCGAGAATTTCTTCTCGCTGGTGTCGTTTCTTAAAAAGAACGTTCCCGTTGACATAAGGAACGATCCTTTGAATAGTCCATTGATATTGTGAGTTATTTTGCTGGCTCGACGTCCGTTCGCGAGCGCTCACATCGAGAGGACCATCATGCTCGTGACATCCAACAGGCTCGGACGTGGGCTGGGCTACTCCATCATTCTTGCCGGGCTGCTGGCGGGTACCTCCGCCTGGGCCGGGCCGACGCTCGACGCCATCAAGCAGCGCGGTTCGATCAAAGTCGGCGTCGGCACCTCGCCGGGCTTCTTCTCTCCGGACAGCAACGGCAAATGGCAGGGCTTCTTCGTCGATTTCGGCCGGGCGCTGGCGGTGACCGTGTTCGGCGATGCCGAGAAGGTCAGCTTCACCTCGTCCTCGCCGCAGCAGCGGCTGCCGGCGCTGCAGGCCGGTGAGTTCGATATCCTGCTCTCGGGCGTCACCCAGACGGCGACGCGCTCCTTCAAGCTCGGCTTCCATTTCGGCCCGATCGTCTTCTATGACGGCCAGGGCCTGCTGGTGAAGAAGGCGCTCGGCGTCAGCAAGGCGGCCGAGCTCGATGGCGCCACGATCGGCATCCAGAGCGGCACGACCGGCGAGCTCAACATCGCCGACTTCTTCCGCAAGACGAAGAAGAGCTTCAAGCCGGTGGTAATCGAGGAGACCAAGGAGTTCGTCAACGCGCTCGAATCCGGCCGCGTCGATGCGCTGACCCAGGATGCTTCGGACCTCGCCTTGCGTCGCATCCAGCTCGGCAAGCCGGACGATTACGTCCTGCTGCCGGAGCGGCTGTCGAAGGAGCCGTTGGCGCCAGCCGTTCGCTCGGGCGACGATCGCTGGCTCGAGATCGTCAACTGGACCGTCTACGCCACGATCCAGGCTGAGGAATACGGCATCACCCAGGCCAATATCGACGAGTTCCTGAAGAGCGAGGATCCCGGCGTCAAACGCTTCCTCGGCGTCGACAAGTCGCTCGGCGAGGCGCTCGAGCTCGATCCGAAGTTCGCCTACAACATCGTCAAGGCGGTCGGGAACTACGGCGAGATCTTCGAGCGCAATATCGGCAAGAAGAGCAAGGTCGGCTTCGAGCGCGGCTACAATCAGCCCTGGTCGCAGGGCGGCTTGCTGTATTCGCCGCCGTTCCGTTGAGCATTGTCGCCCAGGGATGACTTCTCCCGCATCCTTGCAGGCGGCCGTGCCGGGCCGGAAAGGGCCCGGCCTTTTGCGTGCGCTTTCTGAGTGGTGGGGTGAAAAGCCGCTGACACAGCTGGCGATCTTCGCGATCGTCGGTCTCGGCTTCACGCTGCTCGGCAACAATCTCGTGCACAATATGGCGCGGGTCGGCCTGACGCCCGGCTTCGGCTTTCTCGGCCATGCCGCCAATTTCGAGATCGGCGAGGGGCTGATCGCCTATTCAGCCGGCGACAGCTATCTGCGCGCCATCACGGTCGGTCTGCTCAACACCGTGCGCGTTTCGTTGGTCGGCTGCATCCTCGCCACCATCCTCGGCGTCGCGCTCGGCATCGCCCGGCTCTCGTCGAATCCGCTGCTGTCACGCTTGGTGCAGGCCTATGTCGAGATCGTGCGCAATACGCCGCTGCTGCTGCAGATATTCTTCTGGAACGCGCTGTTCCACGCCTTGCCGGGGCCGCGGCAGGCCTTGTCGCCGCTGCCGGGCGTGCTGCTCAGCAATCGTGGCTTTTTCTTTCCTTTCATCGCCGACGATGGTGCGACTCCGGCAATCCTGACGAGCAGCTTCCTGCTCGCCGTATTGGTCGGCGTCGCGCTGAAATGGCGGGCCCGCCGGACCGGCCGCTCGAACCTCAAGCGCAGCATTGCCTTCATCCTTGCTGCGGCGATGCTGCCGGTGGCCGTCGCCGCGTTCTTCAGTGCGGTACCTGCAATCGATCTGCCGAGGCTGTCCGGCTTCAACATCCGGGGCGGTATCTCGCTCTCGCCCGAGTTCATGGCCCTGCTGATCGCGCTCGTCGTCAACACGTCGGCCAGCATCGCCGAGACCGTGCGCGCCGGAATCTTGTCCGTCTCGGGAGGGCAGTGGGAGGCGGGCCGGGCGCTCGGCCTGTCCTATGGCCGGATCATGCGGCTGATCGTGCTGCCGCAGGCCTTGCGCCTGATCATTCCGGTGATGACGTCGAGCTATCTCAGCCTGACCAAGAATTCGAGCCTGGCGGTCGCGATCGGCTTCCCCGATCTGGTCAACATCCTCAACACCACCGCCAACACCACTGGCCAGGCGCTCGAGGCCATTCTCGTGATGATGCTGGCGTACCTTGCGCTGAGTCTGGCCGTCTCCATCGCGATGAACGCGTACAACCGGCGCTGGGCGTTGCGGGAGCGGTCCGCGGCATGAGCGCCACGGCAGAAGACGGTACGCTAGCCCCGCGGAGCGAGCGCTGGCGCAAGCTGCGCGATGGCCTCGTCGGCTCGCGCACCAATATCGCGATCACGCTCGGGGTCGCCCTTCTCGTGCTGTGGCTCGCACCGCCTTTCCTGCGCTGGGCCATCGTCGACGCGGTCTGGCAGGGCGATGGCGCCGCCTGCGCCGCGGCGGGAACAGGCGCATGCTGGGCCTTCATCGGCGAGAAGCTGCGCTTCATCACCTTTGGCTTCTATCCGCCGCATCTGCATTGGCGGGCAGGCGTGGCGCTGCTCGTCATGCTGGCGCTGCTCGGCGTTACGGCCTGGCCGGCAAACTGGGGACGGCGCCTGCTCCTGCTTTGGGGCGCTGCGCTGATCGGCGTGCCGTTGCTCCTGCTCGGCTGGCCCGCCGGTGAGTTCGTGCCGACGGAGCGCTGGGGCGGGCTGCCGGTCACCTTCCTCTTGGCGATCGGTGCATTCGCGGGCGCATTTCCCCTGGCGATCCTGCTGGCATTAGGCCGTCGCTCGAAGATGGGCGGCGTGCGCTTGCTCTGCGTGGTCTTCATCGAGGTGCTGCGCGGCGTCCCCTTCATCGCCGTGCTCTATGCCGCGACGCTGCTGTTCCCGCTGATGCTTCCGGCAGGTTCGGCGATCGACAAGTTCCTGCGGGCCGAGGTCGCGCTGACACTGTTCGTCGCCGCCTATCTTGCCGAGGTCGTTCGCGGCGGCTTGCAGGCTGTCCCGGTGGGCCAATACGAGGCGGCGAAGGCGCTGGGCCTGTCCTATTGGCGGACCATACGCCTCGTCGTGCTGCCGCAGGCGCTGCGCGCGGTGATCCCGCCACTGGTCAATCTGGCGATCGGCATCTTCCAGGACACCACGCTGGTCATCATCATCGGCATGTTCGACTTCCTGAACACGGCGCGGGTCTCGGCTACGGATCCGAGCTGGCTCGGCTTCTACCGGGAAGCCTATGTCTTCGCCGCCCTGGTGTATTTCATCGTGTGCTTCTGCGCGTCTCGCTACAGCCTCTGGCTGGAGGCGAGGTTGGCAGCTGGGCAACGAACGCGGACGAGCCGCTAGCTGGCTGCGACTGTTGTTGCGGTCTCAAATGCGCCGCTACCGGACATTGGCTTGCTGCCAGAAAGCGGACATGTCCTCAAAGCGCGAAGCAGGGAATCCAGGCCAAGCTCAATAGCGGTCGAGCCCGACAAGACGGCTTGGCACCAGGTCGAGGCACAGCGGGTCGCGCAGCGTCCCATCGCTGTACTCGCTCCTGACCAAGCCACGATGGTGCAGCAGTGGCAAAACCTTCCACCAATGGAATTGGTGACGGAGGACCGGACGCATGACGCGGGAGCCGTCGGGCTGCTGAGGTGGTCACGCCCAGGCAGGACAGGGGCCATCCACTGCGATTGCGAGCATTTGGATCCTCGCAGTGGAGGAGTGTTGCAACGCCCCGTACGATGCCAGCGGTCCGTCCCGAGAATTTCCTCCAATCCTCCGCGCGTGAAACGCCCTAGCTCAGCACCATCACGCTGGATGAGGCTGCCATGTCGTCTGTTCCGATCATCATCGCCAATCGCACTGGAGGCTCCGGCGCCGGGCCGCTCTCCGACAACGACCCGTTCGCCGCCGGCCGGGAGATCGCCTGGAGCGGGCCGCAGGATCTCGCAGCGGGAAGTGTCGCATTCTCCGGCGTGACCGAAAGCGCGGCCTTCCCGCACACGGAGATCGTCGTCGTCAGGTCAGGGCGCCTCGATATGACCTTGGATGGCGGCAGACGCATGATCCAGGCCGGCGAGAGCGTGGTGATCGCGCGCGGCACGGCTTTGCGTGTCGAAGCGGCGCCCGGGACGCGCTGGGCCTTCTGCGCTGGCACTGGCACGACCTCCGCGGTGCCGGGCGTGACGGATCTGCCGGCCGATGCGTCGCTTTCGCCGTCGTCGCCGCCCCCGGCCAACCTTCTCGAAGGGCCTGTGCCGCAATGCCGGAGCTTCAACGCCTTCACCGACGAGGCCTCGCGCCTGCGGGCCGGCATCTGGGATTCGACGCCATATCGCCGCGTCCTGCGTCCGCATCCCGTCAACGAGCTGATGCACATCCTCGTCGGCAGCGTCACGCTCACCGGCGAGGACGGGCGCCCGGTCCGGGTCGGTGCGGGTGAGACCGTCTTCGTCGCTCATGGCACGTCCTGCGCCTGGGACAGCGACGAGCACGTCGCCAAGGTCTATGTCGTCCAGGAGTTTGACGCGTGAGCGCCGTAGCTCCCGTTGCCGGGACGAAACATGGCTGAGATCGAAGCCCCGGAGGCGCTGACGCTCCGTGCGATCGGCGTCGACGATGCAGCCTCTTGTGCGGAGCTGTCGCGGCGTGTCGGCTGGCCGCATCGCCGCGAGGATTGGGAGTTCGTGATCGGCCTCGGCCATGGCGTCGTCGGCCTGCGGGAGGGTCAGCCCGTCGCCTCGGCGCTGTGGTGGCCCTATGGCGAGAGCCACGCCACGCTGGGGATGATCATCGTCGTGCCCGAGGAGCAGGGGGCGGGTCTCGGCAAGCGACTGATGCAGGACCTGCTCGCACAAGCCGGCGAGCGCACATTGATGCTCAACGCCACCGCCGCCGGCGAGGCGCTCTATGCCCGTCTCGGCTTCAAACCCTGCGGCGGCGTGCGCCAGCAACATGGCTACGTGCTTGCCGTCGCCGCGCCGGAACTTGGCGCGGGCGAGCGGCTACGCCCGGCCACCACCGCTGATCTTCCCGTACTCGAACGGCTCGATCGCGAGGCCAGTGGTTTGCCGCGCGGGCCGGCCCTCGCGGCGCTGCTGCAATGCGGTGAATGCCTGATCCTGGAGAGGGCGGGGCAGCCCGTCGGCTTCAGCATCCTGCGCGCCTTCGGCCGCGGTCATGTCGTCGGCCCGGTCGTTGCGGTCGATGAGGCCGATGCACGCAGGCTGATCGCGTGCTGGCTGCACGGTCGCACCGGCCAGTTCATGCGGGCCGATCTGCAGCTCGGCTCCGGACTATGCGAGTGGCTGGAGCAAGTTGGTCTTGCGCCCGCCGGAGACGTCACGGCAATGGTGCGCGGCGATCTGCCGGCCGCGCCCGGCCCGGCGCGCCTCCACGCCCTGATCAATCAGGCGCTGGGCTGATGCCCCAGAGGTTCACCAGATGACGCTGCTGCTCAAATCCGATTCCGCCCGTGCCGAGGAATGGACGCGTCTTCTTGCGCAGAAGGCGCCGGAACTACCCTTCCGGATCTGGCCGGATATCGGCGATCCCGCCGCTATCCGCTATCTCGCCGCTTGGATTCCGCCGGATGGCCTGCTCGACCAGCTCGCCAATCTCGAATTGCTGATCTCCGTCGGCGCCGGTGTCGACCAGCTCAATCTGGCGGGCATA
The DNA here is from genome assembly GCF_053645455.1 of Allobosea sp. NPDC055332. Lineage (NCBI taxonomy): Bacteria > Pseudomonadati > Pseudomonadota > Alphaproteobacteria > Hyphomicrobiales > Alloboseaceae > Allobosea > Allobosea sp. NPDC055332. Next base: position 224,963 of record NZ_JBSHMO010000003.1, read on the forward strand.
CCGCCGCATCTGCCGATCGTGCGGATGATCGAGCCCGGCCTCGTCGACAGCATGGTCGAATACGTCACTATGTCGGTGCTGGCCCTGCATCGCGACCTCGTGCCCTATATCGCAGCACAGCGAGAACAGGCCTGGAAGCCACTCCGGATCAGGCCGGCGGCCGAGCGCCGCGTCGGCGTCCTCGGCCTCGGCATGCTCGGCAAGGCCTGCGCGCTGAAGCTCGCCGAATTCGGCTTCGGCGTCGCCGGTTGGAGCCGCTCGCGGCATGAGGTTCCGGGGATCGAGACCTTCGCTGGCGATGACGAACTGTCGGCCTTCCTTGCCCGCACCGATATCCTGGTCTGCCTGCTGCCATTGACCGACGCGACGCGCGGCCTGCTCGGCGCCGAGCTCTTCGCCCGGCTGCCGCAGGGCGCGATGATCGTCAATGCCGGCCGCGGCGGCCATCTCGACCAGGACGCCCTGCTGGCGGCGCTGGGCAGTGACCAGATCGCGGGAGCGGTGCTGGATGTCTGCGCGCCGGAGCCGCTTCCGGAAGGGCACCCGCTCTGGAGCCATCCCAAGGTCCTGCTCACCCCGCATATCGCCAGCCGCTCGCGCTCGGAGGCCTCGCTCGACATCGTCCTCGAGAACCTGCGGCGCCACCGGGCGGGCGAGCCCCTGATCGGCCTGATCGATCGCGATCGCGGTTACTGAACGAGGTTCCCCATGTCGATTGTCGCTCTCGAAGACCGCAGCCTTCTCGTCGGCCGTGCCCTGATCGGCGGCGAGTGGGTGGGTGCTGCCTCCGGCGAGGAACTACCGGTGCGCGATCCCGCGACCGGTATCGAGATCGGCACGATTCCGGCTTGCGGCGAGGCGGAAACCAATGCCGCGATCGCGGCGGCCGAGGCTGCGTTTCCAGCCTGGAAGGCACGGCCGGCTGCCGAGCGGGCCGCTTTGCTGGAGCGCTGGCACGACCTCCTGCTGGAGCACCGCAAGGACCTTGCCCGCATTATGACGGCCGAGCAGGGTAAGCCGCTGGCGGAGGCCGAGGGCGAGGTGCTTTACGGCGCCGGCTTCATCAAATGGTTCGCCGAGGAGGCGCGGCGCGTCTATGGCAGCACGGTGCCGGCGCCAACCAACGATCGACGCATCCTCGTGCTGAAGGAGCCGGTCGGCGTCTCCGCCGCGATCACGCCGTGGAACTTCCCCAATGCGATGATCACCCGCAAATGCGCGCCGGCGCTCGCCGCCGGCTGCCCGATCGTGGTGAAGCCCTCGGAGCTGACGCCCTTTTCGGCGCTGGCGCTCGGTGTGCTGGCAGAGCGCGCCGGCTTCCCGCCTGGCGTGATCAACATCGTCACCGGCCTGCCGCAAGGGGTCGGTGCGGCCCTGACGCAGAACCCTATCGTCCGCAAGCTCTCCTTCACCGGTTCGACCCGCGTCGGCGCGCTGCTGATGCGGCAATGTTCCGATACGCTGAAGCGGCTCAGCCTGGAGCTCGGCGGCAACGCGCCCTTCATCGTCTTCGACGATGCCGATCTCGACGCTGCCGTCGCCGGCGCCCTCGCCAGCAAGTTCCGCAATGCCGGCCAGACCTGCGTCTGCGCCAACCGCATCCTGGTGCAGGACGGCATCCACGATGCCTTCGCCGATCGCCTCGCCAGGGCAGTCGCGGCGATGCGGGTCGGCGACGGGCGGCAGGACGGCGTCACCATCGGCCCGCTGATCAATGCCGCGGCGGTCGAGAAGGTCCACGCGCATCTCGACGATGCACTATCGCTCGGTGCGACACGCCTTGCCGGCGCGCAGGGTGAGGTCGACGGCTCCCGTTTCGTCGTGCCGACGGTGTTGACCGGCGCGACCACGCGGATGCGCCTCGCCAATGAGGAGACCTTCGGCCCGGTGGCGCCGCTGTTCCGCTTCAAGCACGAGGACGAGGCGATCGAGATCGCCAACGGCACGCCCTATGGGCTCGCCGCGTATTTCTATACCGAGAACCTCAACCGCTCCTGGCGCGTCGGCGAGCGGCTCGAATTCGGCATGGTCGGCCTCAACACCGGCTCGGTCTCGATGGAGGTTGCACCCTTCGGCGGCGTCAAGCAGTCCGGCATCGGCCGCGAGGGTGGTGCGACCGGCATCGAGGAATATCTCGAGCTGAAGAGCTTCCATATCGGCGGGTTGAAATCCGCCTGATCGGAGGCCGCAGCACGATCTGCCGATCCCGCCCCCGAATAGGGCAGGGGATATCAAAGCGGCGCGCCAAAGCCACCGCACAGTCCAGCCGGCCGCTCCTAGCCTCCTTGCTAGCACTATTCGCGTTCAGCGGAGGACGAAGCGGTCCATGCTCCAGTCTGTTTCCAGCCCTGTCGCCCGCGCGGCGGAGCCGGCGAGCCCCGGTATCCGACGGGCGCTGAGCCATATCGAGCGGCACTTCACCGAGGCTCTCTATCTCGACGACTTGGCGGCGGTGGCGGGCCTCAGCGTCTGCCGCTTCGTCACCGTCTTCCGCCGCCAGGTCGGGCTGACGCCGCACCGTTTCGTCTGCCGTGAGCGCGTGCGCTATGCACGGGCGCTGCTCGCCGACGGCGTCCCCGCCGCGCAGGCTGCATTGGAGGCCGGCTTCTTCGACCAGAGCCATCTCTCGCGCCACTTCAAGAGCGTCTACGGCATGACGCCCGGCCGTTATCTGCGCGAGCTGGTGCAACCCCCGCCGTCGCGCGCCGGCCGGATCGTCTATCCGGCGCCTGTGGCCTTTTCATCCATTCCGTCTTCCCGTCCTGCCTGAGGTTCCGCCATGAGCGTCAACTCCCTCGAAGCCCTCGACCGCCGCCATTGGGTCCATCCGGTCGCCAACTGGGCCGGCCATGAGAAGCGCGGCGTCACCGTGATGAAATCGGCGAAGGGCGCCTTCATCACCGATAGCGACGGCCATGAGCTGATCGACGGCTTCGCCGGGCTATGGTGCGTCAATGTCGGCTATGGCCATGAGAGCATCGTCGAGGCGGCGGCCCGCCAGATGCGCGAACTGCCCTATGCCACCGGCTATTTCAGCTTCGGCAGCGAACCGGCCATCCGCCTTGCCGCCAAGCTCGCAGAGCTCACCCCCGGCGATCTCGACCATATCTACTTCTCATTGGGTGGTTCGGACGCCGTCGACAGCGCGCTGCGTCTGATCCAGTTTTACTACAACGTCACCGGTCGGCCGACGAAGAAGGCGATCCTCTCGCTTGAGCGGGGCTATCACGGTTCGAGTTCGACCGGCGCCGGTGTCACGGCGCTGCCGGCCTTCCACGCCAATTTCGACTTTCCGGCGCATGTGCATCACTACGTCGCCCCGCCCTATGCCTATCGCAACCTGACCGGTTCGAGCGACGCGGCGGTGATCGCGGCCAGCGTCGCCTCGCTGCGCGCCAAGGTCGCGGAGCTCGGCGCCGAGAACGTCGCGGCCTTCTTCTGCGAGCCGGTGATCGGTTCGGGCGGCGTCATCGTGCCGCCGAAGGGCTGGCTCAGGGCGATGCGCGAGGCGACGGCCGAACTCGACATCCTCTTCGTCGCCGACGAGGTCATCACCGGCTTCGGCCGCACCGGGCCGATGTTCGCCTGCGAGGCCGAAGGTGTCGTGCCGGACATGATGACCATGGCCAAGGGGCTGACCTCGGGCTACGCGCCGCTCGGCGCTCTCGCCATCGGCGAGAAGGTCTATCGCGCGATCGCCGACAATGCCCCGGCCGGCGGCCCGATCGGCCATGGCTACACCTATTCCGGTCATCCGGTCAGCGCTGCCGTGGCACTCGAAGTGCTGCGGCTCTACGAGGAGGGCGGCATCCTCGCCAACGGCCAGCGCGTCGGCGCCTATTTCGAGGACCGCCTGGCGACGCTCGCCGACCATCCGCTCGTCGGCGAGGTCAGGGCGCGCGGGCTGCTCGCCGGCATCGAGCTCGTCGCCGACAAGGCAACGAAAGAGAAGCTGCCGCGCGAGGCGAAGCTGCCCGATCATCTCTTCGCCCGCGGCTATGCCAATGGTGTCATCTTCCGCGCCTTCGCCGACGACATCATCGGCCTCGCGCCACCGCTCTGCTGCAGCGAGGCCGAGATCGACCTGATCGTCACCAGGGTGCGCAACACGCTCGACGAGGTGCTGGCGCTGCCGGATGTGTCGGTCGCGTTGAAAACCGCGAAAGCGGCGTGATCCTTGCTTGGCCCGGACCGCATCAAACGATTAGTCTGATACCGGTTCGGGCCTGCTCTGCAGGCCCGGTTCCGCAAGAGGCATCAAGGGACAAGAGGCCTTCGTCGTGACACCGGGCGTGCGGCTCGACCGCATCGACATGAAGATCCTGATCGAGCTGCAGAACAACGGCAGGATCACGAACGTCAATCTGGCCGATGCGGTGGGTCTCTCGCCGAGCCCCTGCCTGCTGCGGGTCAAGCGGCTGGAGCAGGCTGGCTTCATCTCCGGCTATGGCGCGACCATCAACCTGCAGAAGCTCGGTGAGACGATCACCGTCTTCACCGAGATCACCCTGACCGACCACACCAAGGAATATTTCATCCGCTTCGAGACGGCGCTCCGGCGCGTCGACGAAGTCGTCGAATGCCATCTCGTCAGCGGCGGCTACGACTACCTCGTCAAGTTCGTCACGCGCGGTCTCACGCACTACCAGTCGCTGATCGAGACGCTGCTCGACCGCAATATCGGCATCTCCAAATACTTCAGCTACATCGTGATCAAGTCGCCGATCCAGAAGCCCGGCTATCCGCTGCCGGTGCTGTTCGATATCTGACGGGCGTCAGCCGAGCGCCTGGGTGACGAGCCCGAAGGTCCGCGCCTCGCCGCGCGGCCCGTGATTGTGACCCCTGACCATCGTGGTCACGGTGTCGTAGACGGTCATGCCGCACTCCTCGAGGAAGCCGCCGAACCTGCCCTGTTCCTGGGCGGTGTCGACACGCAGGAACTGCCCGTCATGGGCGATCACATGCGGCCGCAGCAGCGCGATCGCCGCCTCGTCGCTCTCGGCGACGATCGGGCCGACGACATGGCCGCGGCCGAAGCGGCGGCAGAGCGCGAAGCCGGCAACCCTGCCTTCGCGCTCGATCACCGTTCCCGTCGCAAGCTTCATCAGCGCGGCGATGACACGCGAGCGGTCGGCGCCATAGGCATCGGCATCGAGCTGCGCGATAGCCGCGCCGTCTGCGGCGATCATGGGGCGGACGGTGAACTCGTCAGACGCCGCGCCGGCCGGCGCCTGGGCGCGGCCCTGATGCTGGAAGATGCGGCCGATCGGCTGGAAGTCGAGCGAGCGGTAGAGCCGGTAGCCGGCCCGGGTCGCGTTGAGCCTGAGGTCGCGCTCGCCAGCCTCTTCGAAGATCGTGTCCATCAGCCGCCGCCCGGCGCCCTGCATCTGCAGGCGCGGCGAGGTGATGACCATGCCGATGGTGGCGAAATGCGGCCCGTAGGGCCACCACATCGCCGAGGCCAGGGTCCGGTCGATCGCGTCGCAGGCGACGAAGCCATGGCCCACATCCAGCACGAAGCGCCAGTCCTCCGGCCGATGCGGCCAGCTGACGCCGACGGAGAGCTGGTGCGCCTGGGAGATATCCGCCTCTGTCATCGGCCTGATGGTCAGCTCGTAATCGAGCCGACGCCGAGCCGTTCCGTGAGCCACAGTTACAGGCCTCGTTCGTCGAAATACGGGGTGACTATAGGCAGGCGCCGGGCTGCCGAGAACTGCAAAATTGTCCAAGAACCTGCTCCGCAAGGCGGTATTCTCGACGGTCGGAGCCGGCCTGTCCGGCGATGGGCGGCCCATGCCGTCCTGTCCAGAGCGCTGAGACCATAACCCCATGAAGCTCGAACCCTACTGGCTCGCGACCGCGCCGAGATTCACCGCGGGCTCCTCGGCTCCGATCGCCGGCAAGGTCGATGTCGCCATCGTCGGCGGCGGCTTCACCGGTCTGTCGGCAGCGCTCGCTTTGGCGAAGTCCGGCGCGAGCGTCGCGGTGCTGGAGGCTGATCGCGTTGTCGGACAGGCCTCCGGCCGCAATGGCGGGCACTGCAACAACGGCCTCGCGCATGATCTCGGCAGCCTTGCCGCCAGCCTCGGCGAGGAGAGGGCGGTCGCGCTCTATCGCGCCTTCGACAGTGCCGTCGACACCGTCGAGGCGCTGGTCGCGCGCGAGGCGATCGATTGCGATTTCATCCGTACCGGCAAGATCAAGCTCGCCGCCAAGCCGGAGCATTTCGCCAAGCTGGAGAAGAGCGCCACCCTGCTGCGGCGCACGGTCGAGCCGGACCTGACCGTGGTGCCGCCGCGGGAGATACGACGCGAGATCGGCACGGACGGCTTCTTCGGCGGCCTCGTCTATCCGCGCAGCGCCCATATGCATATGGGCCGCTTCGGCGTCGGCCTGGCCGAGGCGGCAGCGCGCAATGGCGCGGCGATCCATGAGAACGCGGTGGTGACCGGGCTCCAGCGGCTGAACGGCCAGGCGCACCGTGTCGTCACCAGCCGTGGCACGCTGGAGGCGGGGCAGGTGCTGCTCGCGACCGGAGCTTCACGGCAAGGACCCTTCGCCTGGCTCAGGCGGCGCATCGTGCCGGTCGGCAGCTTCATCATCGCGACCGAGCCGCTCTCGCCCGCGCGCGCGGCGGCGATCATGCCGACGCGGCGGACGGCGACGACGACCAAGAATATCGGCAACTATTTCCGGCTCACCCCCGACAACCGCTTGATCTTCGGTGGGCGGGCGCGCTTTGCCCTGTCGAGCCCGGCTTCGGACGCCAAGAGCGGCGCGATCCTGAGGGCGCGCATGCTGGAGCTCTTCCCCGAGCTCGCAGATACGCGCATCGACTATTGCTGGGGTGGGCTGGTCGACATGACCGCCGACCGGCTGCCGCGTGCCGGCGAGCGCGACGGCATCTTCTATGCGCTCGGCTATAGCGGCCACGGCACGCAGATGTCGGTGCATATGGGACAGGCCATGGCCAGGGTGATGGGCGGCGAGACGAAGGCAAATCCCTTCGCCGCACTCGACTGGCCAGCGGTGCCCGGCCATTTCGGCCCGCCCTGGTTCCTGCCCTTCGTCGGGATGTATTACCGCTACCAGGACTGGCGCCACTGAGGCGGGTCCGGCCATCGATATGAACCATGGCATGGAGATTGAACGCTAGCTCAGCCTGGTCATCGAGTTGCGTTGAAATGACACACATTGGTCATCTGTCGGATCACACTGCCGAAGAACGAGCCAAAGAGCTTGTCGAAGGGCTGACGACTACGCTTTACCAGTCGCCCGTCGGGATTGTCATTGCCAGTCGGGACAAAGCCCTGTCTCTGGCCACCCTTACCATCGCAGCCGCCGAGCACACCGCGGTCGAGGCCGTCGCGCTCATGTTCGAACAGCTTGCGAGCTCGGGGGTAAAAACAATCTCGGCGCAGAAGGCCGCCGAGTTGGTGCATGGCATGAACCGACGAGCCGCAGGCCCCTGATCCGCCGCGCTCGCCGTCGCTGATCCAGATTCGGGAAAGCGCGACCGACAGCGCCCTCGGACGTCGCGCGTCGCTACGCCTCCTTCTTCTGCCCGCTCATGGCGAGCAGGACGAGCAGGAAGGAGGCCGCTGTCAGCAGGGTCGAGATCGAGGCGATGGTCGGGTCGATCTCGTCGCGGAGCGCGGTGAACATGCGCTTGGTCAGGGTCTGGTACTGACCGCCGGAGACGAAGAGGGCGATGATCGTCTCGTCGATCGCCGAGATGAAGGCGAAGACGGCGCCGGCGAAGACGCTGGCCTTGATCTGCGGCAGCGTCACGGTGAGAAAGGCGCGCAGGCGGTTCATGCCGAGGCTGCGCGCCACCATCTCCTGCGTCTTGTCGAAGCTCTGCAGGCCGGCGACCACGGAGGTGATGACATAGGGCAGGCCGAGCATGACATTGGCCAGCACGAGACCGGTCAGCGTCTGGATCAGGCCGAGCTTGGCGTAGACGAAGAAGATACCGATCGCGACGATGATGATCGGCACGATCAGCGGTAGCATCAGCACCATGTGGAGCGAGCGCATCAGCCGGTTCTGTGCGTTGCTGATCGCATATGCGGCGGCGGTGCCGAGCGGCGTCGCGATCAGCACGGTCAGCACGCCGAGCATCAGGCTCATGCGCGTGCCCTGCATCCAGTTCGGATTGCCGAAATACTCCTGGTACCAGCGCAGCGAGAGCGCCGGGGGCGGGAAGGTCAGGAAGCGCGTGCTCGAGAACGACATCGGCACGATGATCAGCACCGGCAGCATCAGGTAGATCAGGACCAGCCCGACGACGAGGCCGAAGGCGAGGCGTGGCAGCAGGGAGGTCTTCATTTCTGCCCCAGCATCTTGTCGAGCGGGATGATGCGGCCGACCGCGGCGAAGATCGCGAGCACGCAGGCGAGCAGCACGACGCCGACCGCGCTCGCCGCGCCCCATTGCGCGTAGAGCTCGACATTGCGGCTCACCACCATCGAGATCATCACGGTGCGCCCGCCACCGAGCAGCTCGGGCGTGATGTAGAAGCCGAGCGTCAGCACGAAGACGAGGGTGAGCCCGGCGACGACGCCCGGCAGCGACAGCGGCAGGAAAATGCGCAGGAAGCTGTAGAGCGGGCCGCCGCCGAGGCTGGCGCCGGCGAGCATCAGGTCGCGCGGGATCTTCTGCATGGTCGAGTAGAGCGGCAGCACCATGAAAGGCAGCAGGATGTGCACGGTCGCGATCACCGTGCCGAGCTCGTTGTGGACCATTGCGAGCGGCTCGGTGATCAGGCCGAAGCGTTCGAGCAATTGATTGGCGACGCCGGTGCGCTGCAGCAGCACGAGCCAGGCATAGGCGCGCACCAGCACGCTGGTCCAGAACGGCAGCATCACGCAGGCGAGGATCAGCACGTTCCAGGGCCGCTTGGCATGGGCGGCCGCATAGGCGACCGGGTAGCCGAGCAGCAGCGTGAGAACCGTCACCATCAGGGCGATGCGGAAGGTCAGCGCGAAGCTGCGCCAGTAGACTTCTTCCGTGAAGATGCGGCGGTAATGCTCGAGCGTGAAGCCGTTGTCGTAGATCGACTGGGCCGCGAGCCAGCCGACCGGGATCACCACCAGCGCGACGATCACCAGCACGGCAGGGGCCGCGAGCAGCGTCATCAGCGCCTGTTCGCGGCGCTGATGTGCGAGGGATGGATCGATCGCGCTCACGAGCCGTCTGCTCCTGCTCTCACGAGGTCGGTGTCATTCCGGGGCGACCCGAAGGATCGAGCCGCAGAATCCAGAGCCGATGGGTTTGATCGAGAGAGGGGAGGTGAGCTCCCGATCCGAACGGGCATCGTTTCTGGGTTCCGGGCTCACCGTTTCGCGGCGCCCCGGAATGACAGGGGTTGCGCTGTGCTTATTTCTGCATGAACTGCAGCCAGCGCTTCTCGGCGGCTTCGCCGGCCGGCGAGGTCCACCAGGCATAAGACATCAGCGCCTGCACCTTGGCGTTCTCCGGCGCGCTCGGCAGTTCCTTGACCCGCGCCTCGGAGATGACCTTGGTGTCGTAGGCCTTCGGGTTGGCCGGGCCGTAGTCGATATGCAGCGGCAGATTGGCCTGGTGCACCGGATCGACCGCCTCGTTCAGGAACTTGATCGCAGTCGGCAGGTTGGGCGCGCCCTTGAGCACGCAGAGCGAGGTGCTCTGCAGGATGCCCTGGTTGTAGGTATAGGTGACCTTGGCGCCTTCCTTGGTCAGCGCGCTGATGCGGCCGTTCCAGGCCATCACCATGTCGACCTCGCCATCGTTGAGGAGCTGGGCCGACTGGGCGCCGGAGGTCCACCACACCGTGATGTTCGGCTTGATCTCTTCCAGCTTCTTGAAGGCGCGCTCGACATCGAGCGGGTAGAGCTTGTCCGCGGCGACGCCGTCGGCCATCAGCGCTGCTTCCAGTGTCGCCAGCGGGTGGTTGCGCAGCGAGCGGCGGCCCGGGAACTTCTTCACATCCCAGAAATCGGCCCAGCTCTTGGGCGCCGAGGCCGCGTCCGGGAATTTCTTCTGATTGTAGCCGAGCACGCTCGAATAGAACTCGTAGGCCACCGACCAGTCGCTGCGGTACTCGGCCGGCATCGCCGCCGCGTTCGGGATCTTGCTGAAGTCGAGCTTCTCGACGATGCCCTGCTCGCCGCCGCGCAGGCAGAAATTGGTGGCGACGTCGACGACGTCCCAGGTCGGCTTACCGGTCGCGACCTGCGAACGCATGATCGGCCAGGCGTCGGGCACGCTGTCCTGGTTGATGGTGATGCCGAGCTTCTTGGCGCTCGGGTCGAGGATCGCGATGGTCTGCGCCTTCTGATAGGCACCGCCCTGCGAGACGAACATGATCTGCTCGGCCGCGCTGGCTGAGCCCAGCGCCGCGAGGGAAAGCCCCGCAACGGCGCAGGTGGTCCGGAAGTTCAAGCTCTTGGCCATGTCCTGTTCCCCTGTTGTTTTGGATCGGAGCTTCGAGGCCTACCGTCCGATCGCATCCAGAAACTGGTACCAGCCGGCGACCAGACGGATCGCCGGTTCTCGAAGCGCGTAGAAGGGCACGGGCCGCATGCGGCCGACGTCCAGCAGCCCAACATCGGGGCGCTCGCCGCGGGCAAAGGTGGCGAGGTAGCGTCCCATCAGGCTGGACATGGCGACACCGGCGCCATTGTAGCCGATGGCCACCATGACCCGCTCGTCGATGCGGCCGACATGCGGCACGGAATCGAGCGTCATCGCGACGAGGCCGGACCAGGAAAAGGCAAGCGGCACATCGGCGACCTGCGGGAAGATGCCGACCATCGCCTTATGCAGGGCGGCGAAGGCGGCGGCGGAATCCGTCTTGCCGAAGGCGCCGCGGCCGCCGAAGACGATCCGGTCGTCGACCATGCGGAACCAGCGCATCATCCGCTTGGTCTCGGTATAGGTCCGGCCCGTCGGCATCACGCTGGCGGCGAGTTTCGGCGAGAGCTTCTCGGTCGCGATGATCGCGCTGCGGAATGGGATCAGGGTGTGCTGGTACTCGCGGGTCGCGGGCGTGAGATCAGAATAGCTGTTGGTCGCGATGATCGCCTGCTTCGCTCGCACCGTGCCGCGTGGCGTCTCGACCAGCACGCCGTCAGCTTCGCGCCTCAGGCTGAGCGCCGGCGTCTGGCTGTAGACAGGGATGCCCTGTACGGTCGCATCGCGGGCGAGGCCGCGCAGATAGTTGAGCGGGTGGATGCCGCCCGACCCGGCATTGAGCACGCCGCCGACGAAGCCGGCGGAACCGGTCTCCTCACGCACCTGTCCGGCATCGAGCACGGTCATCGTGGTGTCGCCGAGCTCGGCGCGGAGCCACTGCGCTTCCTTCACCGCATAGGCCAGCGTCTCGTGATTGTGCGCCGCCTTGACCTGGCCGGCGCGGGTCAGTCCGGCATCGGCGATGCCGTGGGCGTCGACCAGTTCGGCGACGATATCGGTCGCCTCATGGGCGATGTCGTACATGCGTTTCGCCATGCCCCGGCCATGGCTGGCAGCGATGGCCGGGAAGGAGAGGCGGAACTTGGCGGTGATGACGCCGCCATTGCGGCCGCTCGCGCCCCAGCCCGGCTCGTTCGCTTCGAGCACCAGCGGCGCCAGGCCGCTGGCGGCGAGATGGTGGGCGGCTGAGAGCCCGGTATAGCCGGCGCCGATGATCACGACATCCGCCTGCGCGTCGCCGGCGAGCGGCGGCAGCGCGGGCAGCGGCGCAGCCGTCGCCCGCCAGAGCGAGGGCGCGGCGTCGAGGGCCTGCCAGGATGTCGGCGCGGCCGTCACCGGGATCAGGCCCGTTCCGCCTCGACCGCATCGGCAAGCGCCTTCAGCGTCGGGAAGTGATAATCGGGCTTGGTGATCTCGGGCACCGCCGGCGTGCCGCCGAAGCCCTTCTGGCCCTGGCGCCGCTCGATCCAGCAGGTGGTGTAGCCGAGCGATTTGGCGACGCGGATGTCGTGGTACTGGCTCTGCGCGACGTGGAGGATCTCCTCCTGCTTGTAGCCGAAGGCCGATTGCCGGCCGCGGTTGAAGGCGAAGAACAGCGGATCGGGCTTGGGGGCGATCGCCTCGTCGGCGGTGATGCTGTCGTGGAATGGATTGCCGAGCGTGTGCGAGTAGCAGGTGAAACTCGGCCGGTCGGCATTGGTCATCGCCACCAGACGGTAGTGCTTGCGCAGCCGCGCCAGCGCTTCAGCCGAATCCGGGAATGCGGGATGGCGCAGGATGGCGAGCTGGAAGGCGTCGGCGGTGGCATCGTCCTGCGGCAGGCCGAGTTCCTTGGCGAGATGGATGTAGACCAGCTTCATCACCTCGCTGGAACGCTCGTAATGCAGCTCGCGGCCCTTGAGGTAGGGGGCGAAGATCTCGTCGTCGCTGAGCTTGGCGGCAGCCGGACCGCCAAGGCGCCGGACCGCGCCGAGGACGCCGGCCTCGAAGTCGATCAGCGTGCCGACCACGTCGAATGTGAGAACCTTGAAATCGCTGAGGGCCATGTCTTGCGTCTCTGCTTGGGGAAGGGGAATCAGGCGCCGGCTTTCGGCACGATGATCGTGTCCTGCGGGTGGAGGCTGACGGCGAGGCGGCCGCCGACCGGCGGGATGCGGCGGGCGGCCTCGTAATGGCTGGGCTGGCGCAGGCTGAGCGCCGTGCCGTCGTCGAGCGCGAGGAAGACGCGCAGGCTCTCGCCCTGGAAGACGACATCGGTGACGCGGGCTTCGAGACGGTTGCGGTCAGGGCTGCCGGAACCGTCCTCGACCAGTAGCTTCTCGGTCTGGATCGCGAGCACGAGTTCGCCGTTCGGCGCGATCGGGCGGGCGCTCTTCAGCACGGTGCCGGCGAGCGAGACGCTATCGGAGCCGGCGCGCTGGACCGGCAGCAGCGTCGCCTCGCCGATGAAGCTGGCGACGAAGGCGTTGGCGGGGTGGTCGTGCAGGCGCTCGGGCCTGTCGATCTGGACCAGCTTGCCGTCCTTCAGGATGGCGACGCGGTCACTCATCGTCAGCGCCTCGCGCTGGTCGTGGGTAACGTAGATGATCGTCGCGCCCAGCCGCTTGTGAAGCTGGCGCAGCTCGATCTGCATGTTTTCGCGCAGCTGCTTGTCGAGCGCCGAGAGCGGCTCGTCCATCAGGATCAGGCGCGGCTCGAAGATCATGGCGCGGGCGAGTGCGACGCGCTGGCGCTGGCCGCCGGAAAGCTGGGCGATGCCGCGCTCCTCGTAGCCGGCGAGGTCGACCATGGCGAGCGCGCCACGGACCTTCTCGGCATAGGTCGATTTGGGCAGGCGCCGCGCTCTCAGGGGAAAGGCGACGTTCTCGCCGACGCTCATATGCGGGAACAGCGCGTAGTTCTGGAAGACGATGCCGATGTCGCGCTTGTGCGGCGGGGTATAGGTGACGTCGCGGCCGCCGAGATGGACCGAGCCGCCGGAAGGCTGGATGAAGCCGCCGAGAATGCCGAGCAAGGTGGTCTTGCCCGAACCGGACGGGCCGAGCAGCGAGACGAACTCCTGCGGGGCGATGTCAAGCGAGACGTCGTCGAGCGCGCGCACCGAACCGTAATGCTTGCTCGCGGACCTGATCTCGACGCGTTCGCCGCCTATGCTGGCCATGGCATTCTCCCGTCCGGATACAGCGACATCGCGGCACTGCGCAGGCAAAGACCGTTTTCGAGACGGGCCATAAGGTGATCTTATGGCGATCTGTGCCGGCGCTGGTGCTGTTCGACGGTGCGGGCCTCTGCCGGGCCGTCACCGCAAGCTGCATTCGATCAGCTCATGAAACGGGATTTCGGCTCTCTGCCGCAATTGCCAAATAATCAGGCAAAGCATAACCTGATGTAATGTCAGAGCTGCGCCGCATGGTCTCGTCGAGCAATGCGCTCTTCGTCTTCGAGGCGGCGGCGCGCAGCGGCAGTTTTACCCGCGCGGCGGAGGAGTTGAACGTCACCCAGCCGGCGGTCAGCCGGATGCTGTCGCGCTTCGAGAGCCATCTCGGCCTGCGGCTGTTCGAGCGCGGCGGGAAGGGCGCGGTCCTGACGCCGGAGGGCGAAGTGCTCTATCGCCGCGTCGCCGATGGCTTCCGCAGCATCGAGGCGGGCCTGCGCGAGGTCGAGCAGCTGCGCGGCGGCAAGGAGACGGTGACGATCTCGGTCTCCTCCGCCTTCACCACGCATTGGCTGATGCCGCGCATGGATCATTTCCAGCGCCGGTTTCCCGCAGTCGACCTGCGCTTCCAGATGATCGCCGGCTCGCTGCGTGGCCCGGTCGACAATGTCGATCTCGGCATGCGCTTCCTCGATGGCGACGAGGCGGTGCCAGCCGAGGCGATGGTGGTGCGCGAGGTGATGCTGCCGATCTGCAGCCCCGGCTACCGGCAGGCCGAGCCCGAAGCCGAAGCGGCGGACGAAGGCAACACGATCATCAACCTGACCGATTCCGCGCTCGACTGGGCCGAGCGCTATCCGCCCTTCGCCACCGGCCGGCCGGGGCCGATCAAGACGCTGAGCTTCTCGGACTATGCCGTGGTGGTGCAGGCGGCGCTGCTCGGCCAGGGCGTCGCCTTCGGCTGGATCACGGTCGTCTCGCATGCGCTGAGGTCGGGCGCGCTGGTGCCGGCCAGCGACCGGCTGACGCGCGGCGAGCGCAACTGCGTGCTGCTGACGCCGCGCAACCGCCCACCGAGCCCGGTCGTCCGCGAGATCCGGGACTGGATCGGGGCGGAGCTGAAGGCCGAGATCGAGGCGATCGACGCGCTTCATCCCGGCCTTGGTCTGAAGTACGCATGCTATGGCTGAGGCGCCGCGCGCCGGTCAGCTCGCGATGTCGATCAGCACTGTCTTGTGGCGCAGGTTCTGCTCGACGGCCTGGCGGCCGAGATCCTTGCCAATGCCGGAGCTCCTGTAGCCGCCGGTCGGCAGGATGAAGTCGAGCGTGCGGCTATAGCGGTTGACCCAGACGGTGCCGGCCTGGAGCCGGCGCACGGCGCGCAGGCCGCGACTGAGATCGCGGGTGTAGACGCCGGCGGCGAGGCCGTATTCAGGATGATCGGCGAGGGCAAAGCCCTCGTCCTCATCGGCGAAGCTCTGGATGGTGAGGACCGGGCCGAAGACCTCCTCGCGCACCGCCGCGTTGTCGCTGGTCACGTTGGCGATGATCGTCGGCTGGTAGTAGGCGCCGCCATAGCCGGCGATCAGGCCGCCGCCGATCAGCACCTCGCCGCCTTGCTCCCGGCTGGCGGTAACGATGCGGTCGATGCGGCGAGCCTGCGCTTCGGACACGATCGGGCCGAAATCGGTCGCCGCCTTCCAGGTATGCCCCGGCGTGATCCGGGGGAGCTTCACCCTCAGCAGATCGATCAGGGCCTCGGCGATCGGGCGCTGCACGATCACGCGCGAACCGGCGACGCAGCCCTGGCCGGAATTGGCCAGGATCGAGCTGGCGATGCAGGTCGCCGCTTTCTCCAGATCGGCATCGGCGAAGACGAGCTGCGGGCTCTTGCCGCCGAGCTCGAGCGTCACCGGCTTGATGCCGCTCTCGGCCGCCGCCTTCATGATCGCGGCACCTGTCCGCGTCGATCCGGTGAACGAGATCTTGCCGATGCCGGGGTGGCGTGCCAGCGCATCGCCTGTGACGCCAGTGCCGTGGACGACATTGAAGATGCCGGCCGGCATGCCCGCCTCGATCGCGAGTTGCGCCAGCCTGACGGTGGAAAACGGCGTCAGCTCCGACGGCTTCAGCACGATGGCATTGCCTGCCGCCAGCGCCGGGCCGAGCTTCCACGAGGCGGTGCTGAGCGGCACGTTCCAGGGCACGATCGCGCCGACGACGCCATAGGGCTCGGAGACGATCAGGCCGAGATTGTCGCTGCGCGTCGCCGCGACCTGGCCCCCGAGCTTGTCGGCCCATTCGGCGAAGAAGCGGATGCCGTCGGCCGTGGCTGCGACGTCGCCGGTCACGGCCTGCGAGATCGGGCGCGTCGATCCGGCCGCTTCGATCCGGCCGAGCTCTTCGGCATTCGCTTCGATGAGCTCGGCCCATCGTCTCAGGACGCGGGCGCGCTCGCGCGGCGGTCTCGTCGCCCAGCCGCTGGCGGCGACGGCTGCATGAGCGCTGCCGACGGCCCGGTCGACCATGGCGGCGTCGGCGATCGGAATCTCGGCATAGTCGACGAGATCGGATGGACGAGCGACCGGGATCGTCTCGCCGCCGCCGATCGCCTCGCCGGCGATGAAATGCCCGGCAGTGACGTGGATCGTGGCCGGGTCGAAATCACCCGGCATGATCAGAGCCCGACCAGGGCCGGCAGGCCGCCGACGTCCTTGATCTCTTGGGTGCTGTAATAGGGGTTCGCCGGCTCGTGGCCGCGATTGACGAAGACGCGGCGGGCAATCTTCATATCGTAGGCGGTCATCTGGTCGTAGCGGAAGCTCGACGAGCAGTGCATCACGTCCTGCGGACCGCAGCCGAGCATGTCGAACATGTACTCGAAGGCGCGCATCCGGGGCTTGTAGGCCTGGGCATCCTGCGCGGTGTAAGCCGCGTGGAAGGGCGCCCCGAGCTTGGCGACCGAATGCGGGATCAGGTCGGTCATCGAGTTCGAGAGGACGACAAGCGGAAATTCCTTGGCGACTTTGGCAAGGCCGGCCGGCACGTCCGGATGCGGACCCCAGCTCGGGATCTCGTCGACGATGGCCTGGGCATCGGCCGGATCATAGGCGATGCCGAGCAGCTTGCAGGTCCGCTCCACCGCATTGCTGACGACGTCCTGATAGGGCTTCCACGGGCCGAGGACCTCGTCGAGACGATAGCTCGAGAAGGCGTCGCAGAACGCGTCCATCTGCTCGGGCGAAAGACGGCCGGCATAGGCGCGCCGGGCGGCCGGGGCCATCTCGAAATAGATCAGCGTGCCGTAGCAGTCGAAGGTGATGAATTTCGGCCGGAAGCTGCTCATCGTCTCGCTCTCGATCGTTGCGACGGCTGTCTGCCGTTAGGAAGAGGCTAGAGCGCGAGCGCGGGCAGGGAGACGGAATCCGATCGGCGCGACCGAATATTCTGCCGATGAGGGGCTATGCTTCGGCATGGATTGCTGCGGGTATCGAGCAGGATGGACAGGCCCGGCGCTCTCGCTGAAGTTCGTCCAGACTAACCTTGCGAATCCCCATGACCGTCGAAACTGTTCTCGCCGATCTCGTCGGCTTTCCCTCCGTCTGTCGCACCCCGAACGGGGCGATCATCGAGCATGTCCGCGCCTATCTCACCGGCCATGGCGTCGACAGCGTGATCGTGCCGGGGCCGGAGGGCGACCGCGCCAACCTGTTCGCGACGATCGGGCCGAAAGTCGAAGACGGCATTATCCTCTCGGCCCATCTCGATGTGGTCCCGGCGGCGCCGGAAGGTTGGGTCGGCGACCCCTTCAAGCTGCGGCGCGACGGCGAGCGGCTGATCGGGCGCGGCGCCGTCGACATGAAGGGCTTCGCCGCCTGCGTGCTCGCGAGCGTGCCCACTCTCGTGGCTAAGAAGCTGGCACGGCCGGTGCACATCGCGCTGTCATATGACGAAGAGGTCGGTTGTGTCGGCGTGCGCCATCTGATCGCAAGGCTGCCGGAGCTGTGCCCGCCCGTGCTCGGCTGCATCGTCGGTGAGCCGAGCGGCTTGCGGCCGGTGCTGGCCCATAAGGGCAAGATCGCCCAGCGCGTCACCGTCGATGGCAAAGCCGGGCATTCCTCGCGCACCGATCTCGGCGACAACGCGATCCACTACGCTGCCGGCTTGATCTCGGCGATTCATGAGGAGGCGCTGCGCCATGCGTCGCAAGGGCCTTTCGCCGAGGCCTTCGCGCCACCCTATTCGACGATCCAGGTCGGCGTGATCAAGGGCGGTACCGGCATCAACATCGTGCCGGCGCAATGCGTCTTCGAGGTCGAGGCCCGCGCCATCGCCGGGCAGGAGCCCGCCGCGCTGCTCGGCTTCCTGCCTAATGTCGCCCAGCGGATCGCGCGCGAGGCTGCCGCGACCGGACACAAGGTTGCGTTCAGTTTCGAGACCATGAGCGACTACCCGCCGCTCGCCCTCGACGAGAGCGACCCGCTGGTCGCCTTCACCGAGGCGGCTTCGGGCCAGGAGCGCCAGGCTGCCGTCAGTTATGGCACCGAGGCCGGCCGGTTCCAGCGCGCCGGCATCGCCGCGATCGTCTGCGGCCCCGGGGATGTCGACCGCGCCCACAAGCCGGAAGAGTACATCACCGATGCCGAGCTCGCCGGCGCGATGGCGATGATCGCTGGTGTCGCCGACCGGCTGAGCTGAACCTCAGAACTCGCCGATCGCGCCGCGGGAACCGTCGACGAGGCGCGAATGCCTGAACGGGCTGGGGTCGACGATGGGCATGTCGCCGGTGGCGAGGTCGGCGGCGAGATGGCCGGCGGCGGGGCCGAGGCCGAAGCCGTGGCCGCTGAAGCCGGCCGCCAGAACAAAGCCGGAGAGGCCGGCGACTGGCGAGATCACCGGAACGGCGTCCGGCGTCGAATCGATATAGGCGCCCCAGCTTTCGCGCACAGCGACGGACTTGAGGGCCGGGAACATGGCGTGAGCGCGCTCCAGCAGGGTTGCCATCGCGCGCCGGCTCGGCACCGGATCGAGCACGCGGATCGTCTCGAAGGGCGTGACCTCATCGAGCTTCCAGCTGCCGAAGGCTTCCGGCCCCTTGAAGAAGGAGGAGCTGATGCCGAGCTCGACCGCCTTCAGCCGCTTGGTGAACATCGGCAGGAATTCGCGGGCGTAGCGTAGGCCCTGCGGCGTGATCTCGAGCGTGCCCTTGCCGCTGATCGCGACGGTGTAGCTGCCGTCGAGCCGGCGGGTCAGCGCGATCTCCGGGGTATAGAAGGCGTCGAGGAAGTGCGGCGCGGCCTCGGTGCGCAGGCTGGTGGCGCGGATGCTCGCCTGCGGGAAGGCGATGCCATGGCGGCGGCAGAAGGCCGAGGCCCAGGCGCCGCCGGCGAGCACGACCGCATTGGTGCGGATCGTGCCCTTCTCGGTGACGACGCCGGTGACAGCCCCGTTGGTGATGTCGAGCCCGCGCGCCGCGCAGCCCTGATGGACACTGGCGCCAAGGCGGCGGGCGCCATCGGCCATCAACGGGGCAGCGAGCGCCGGTTCGGCCTTTCCGTCGGTGACGGAGTGCAGGCCGCCGAGCCAGCTCCGGCCACTGGCGGCGGTCATCGCCGCGGTCTCTGCTCCGGTCAGCATCGTCGTCTCGACGTCGAAGGCCTTTGCCGTCTCTCGCCAGCGCTCCCATTGTGCGAATTGCGCGGCGTCGTTGGTGGCATAGACCAGGCCGCAGCGGCGAAAACCACTGTCGCGGCCGAGCTCTTCGCTCAGTCTCTCCCAGAGCTCCATGGCGCGGATCGCCAGTGGCAATTCGCGGGCGTCGCGGTTCTGCTTGCGGCACCAGCCCCAGTTGCGGCTCGATTGCTCGCCGCCGACGATGCCCTTCTCGACCAGAGCCACCGAGCGGCCGCGCCTCGCCAGATAATAGGCCGCCGCCGCGCCGACGATGCCGCCGCCGATGACGACGACATCCGCGGCGGCGGGCAGCGCCTCGCTGCTGGCGATGCGTTCGATGGTCAGTGGCATGGATGGCTCCGGAGGCGGCCATGCCACGAAGCGGCACGGCCCGGGGTGTCCCTGTGCGGCGGGACTATGTGGCTAGAGCAGGGGAAAAGTCACATCAGCCCGGGCTCGCCGAGGTCGGTCCCGTCGACGAGGCGGCTGTAGCGATAGGGGGTGGGGTCGACGATCGGGGCATCGCCGGCGACGATGTCGGCTGCGAGCCGCCCCGCAGCGGGGCCGATGCCGAAGCCATGGCCGCTGAAGCCAGCCGAGACATGCAGGCCGGGCAGCTTGTCGATCGCTGAGATCACCGGCACCCAGTCGGGCGTGAAGTCGATCAGCCCGCCATATTTGTGCTTGATCTCGACAGTGGCGAGCTGCGGAAAGATCTCGCCGAGCCGCTTCTTGGCGAAGGTAATCAGCTCTTCCTGCGCTGGCGGGTCATAGGTCCGCATTTTCTCGAACGGCGAGACTGTATCGTTGCTCCAGCGCATCAGCGCTTCCGGCCCGAAGAAGAAGGACTTGCCGGCCCGGATCGTCAGCAGCTTGTGGCGCTTCTTGAAGGTGCGCCAGAACGGCTGGGCGTTGAGCATGCCGTGCGGCGAGAGCTCAAGCAGGCCGCGCCCGCTGATGCCGACGGTGAAGCCGCCATCGACCCGGCGGCGGATGGTGAGATCGGGCGTCGAGATGCCACCCGTAGTAATCTCCGGTGCCGGCCCGGTGAAGAACGAGGTCGACTTGATGCCGGCGAGCGGCATGCGGATGCCGTGGTGGCGGGCGAACATCGCCGTCCAGACGCCGCCGGAGAGCAGCACCGTCGAGGTCTTGATCGTCCCCTTCTCGGTGACGACACCGGAAACGCGGCCGGCTGCGGTTTCGAGGCCGCGCGCCGCGCAATCCTGATGGATGGTGACGCCGAGGCGGCGCGCGGCCTCGGCGATCGCGGGAACAGCCATGGCCGGCTCGGCGCGGCCATCGGTCGGCGAATGCACGCCGCCGATCCAGTCGCCCTTGGCATGCGGCGCCATGGCCTTGGCCTCTTCTGCGCTCAGCATGCGCGTCTGCATCTGGTATTGCCGGGCCTTCTCGCCCCAGCCTTCCCAGGCGTCGAGATCGGACTTGCGTGTCGTCAGATAGGTCAGGCCGCTGCGGCGGAAGCCGACATCGGCGCCGACCTCTTCGGAGAGCCCGTTCCACATTTCGACGGCGTGCATCGCCAATGGCAGCTCGCGCAGATCGCGGTTCTGCTGGCGGCACCAGCCCCAGTTCCGGCTCGACTGTTCGCCGGCGAGATAACCCTTCTCGACGAGGGCGACCGAATGGCCCTTCTTCGCCAGGTGATAGGCGGCGGTGACGCCGGCGATGCCGCCACCGATGACCACGATGTCGGCTGCGGCGGGCAGGGCTTCGTCGCTGTGGACGCGGTTGACCGGTGGCGACATGCGGCATGGTCCTTGGCGGAGGGCGGTCGTGCCGGCGGCGCGGACCGGAAGCGGGAGGCCGGTATTCAAGCCCGAACCGCCTGGAACCCTATGCCAAAGGAAGGGTGCGATTCGGCAGATTGTTTTGGTTGCCCCGGCCAAGGACGGTGACCATCGCGGGTCACCTGCTGCCTATCATGCGGCGGGCCGACAACGGGCGGCCCATGCGGCGAACCGCCAGCCAAAAGGCGGCGACCGCGCAACGACCGCACAAGGCCGTCGACAACGAGGGGATCAACGATGAACAAGCCGTCCACGAAGGCGTCCGGCCTTGCTCTGCCCGCCCTGCATCGCCGCGAGGTCCTGGCGCTCGGCGCCGGCGGCATTCTAGCCGCATCCGGTCTTGGCGCCCGCGCCCAGGGCAAGGCGCCTCCGCCGCCGCCCGCCAAGCCGAGCGGCCAGGTCGTGGTCGGCCTGTCGCAGGAGCCGACCGCCTTCAACCCGCTTATGCCTGGCATCGAGGTCGACGAGACCGTCTGGATGCAGGTCTTCAACACGATGTGGCTGGCCCAGCCCGACGGCTCGCTGGTCCCCGATCTCGCCGCCGAAGTGCCGAGCGAGGCCAATGGCGGCATCTCCGAGGGCGGCCTCGCCTGGAAGGTCAAGCTGCGCGAGGGGATCACCTGGCATGACGGCACACCGTTCACCGCCGAGGACGTCAAGTACACGCTCGAGCTGATCAATGCGCCGGGCTTCAAGGCGCGCACCCGCGTCGGCCATTCGCTGGTCAAGGACATCAAGGTCACCGGCCCGCTCGAGATTTCCTGGCGCATGGAGAAGGCCTATGCGCCCTATCTCGCGCTGCTCTCCAACACCTTCATCGTGCCCAAGCACCTCCTGGAGAAGGCTGCCGATCCGAACACGGCGCCGTTCAACGGCGCGCCGGTCGGCACCGGCCCGTTCAAATGGGGCACGCGCACGCCGGGCGACAACATCCAGCTCGTCGCCAACGAGAAATACCACGGCAAGGGGCCGTATCTGGAGAAGGCGGTGCTGAAATACGTGCCGGACCAGACCGCGCTCTACGCCCAGTTCCGCACCGGCCAGGTCGACCTGATCATCGGCACGGGCATCCCCGCCAATTTCTACGCGGAGGCGGTCAAGCTGCCGGGCCGAAAAGTGGTGAAGATCCCGAGTGCCTCGCTCGAGGTGCTGATGCCGAACCTTGAGCATCCCGCTTTGGCCGACAAGGCGGTGCGCAAGGCGCTCTATGCCTCGATCAACAAGCAGGCGATCATCGACATCGTCTTCTATGGCCTGCACATCCCGACCGAATCCTTCATGCCGCAGGAATCCTGGGCCTATGACCCGAACCTGCCGAAGCAGGTCTACGATCCCGCGCTCGCCGGCAAGATCCTCGACGATGCCGGCTGGAAGCGTTCCGGCTCGGGCGTGCGCATGAAGAACGGCGTGCCGCTCGAATTCGCGGTCTCGACCACGACGGGCGCGGCCCTGCGCGAGCAATGCCAGCAATTGATGCAGCAGGACTGGCAGCAGATCGGCATCAAGATGGCGATCAACAACATGCCTGCCGCCGTGATCTGGGGCGATTTCTACACCCGCTCCAAGTTCCAGTCCCTGCTGGTCGGCACCGCCTTCCGCACGGTGATCGATCCCGATCCGGCCCATCGCTTCGGCTCGGACGCGATCCCGGCCAAGAGCGGCAACGGCGCCAACCAGATGCAGTGGCAGAACGCCGAAGCCGACGCGCTGATGAAGCAGGGTCAGGAGACCTTCGACACGGCGAAGCGCAAGGAGATCTACCAGAAGCTGCAGGTGCTGGTGCGCGAGGAACTGCCGATCCTGCCGATCTACCAGTATGCGCCGGTCGAGGGCTACAAGGAGGGGCTGATCGGCTACCAGCCCAACATCAACGCCAGGCAGAACACCTGGAACATGGGCCAGTGGTACTGGGCCAAGTGACGTGGCGCGTGATCTGAACCGCGCCGGCGTTAAGCCGGCGCTGGCCGAGGGGAGGGCGTCATGATCGCCTTTCTCCTGCGCCGGCTCGGGCAGTCGTTGCTCTTGCTGCTGATCGTCTCGGTGATCGGCTTCGCCATCCTGCATCTGGCGCCGGGCGGGCCGATGTCGCAGTTCGCCGCCGGCGGCGACATGACCCAGGCCGATCTCGACCGCATCGCCGAGCAGCTCGGCCTCAACCGGCCGCTGCCGGTGCAATATGTCGAATGGCTCTGGCGCATGCTCTCGGGCGACTGGGGCCTGTCCTATCGCGACCAGCAGCCGGTGCTGCATATCATCGCCTCGCATCTCGGCGCGACGCTGGAGCTGATGCTGACCTCGACGCTGCTCGCCATGGTGATCGGCGCCTGGGTCGGCATCCTCGGCGCGATCCGGCGCTATTCGCTGTTCGACTCGCTCGCCACGATCGGCGCGATGATCGCGCTCTCGATCCCGACCTTCTGGTTCGGCCTCGTCATCATCTATGTCTTCTCGGTCGGGCTCGGCTGGCTGCCCGCGGGCAACCGCTACACCATGGGCGACGGCTCGTTCCTCAACCAAGTGCATCACCTGATCGGTCCCTGCATCGTCCTGGCGCTGGTCTCGACCGCGGTCTGGAGCCGCTACATGCGCTCTTCCATGCTGGAAGTGGTCAACCAGGACTATATCCGTACCGCCCGGGCCAAGGGCGTGCCGGAGCGCCAGATCCTGATGCGCCATGCCCTACGCAATGCACTGCTGCCGATGATCACCATCACCGGCCTGCATGTGCCGACGTTGCTCTCGGGCGCGCTGGTGACCGAAACGGTGTTCACCTGGCCGGGCATGGGCCGGCTCTTCCTCGATTCGATCAGCTATCGCGACTATCCCGTGGTCATGGGCATCCTGATGTTCACCGCCGTGCTCGTGCTGCTGGGATCCCTGCTCGCCGACCTGCTCTATGGCGTCGCCGATCCGCGCATTTCGAGGAGCGGGCGATGAGCGGCATGCCCTTCACCAGCACCGCCGAGCCGGCGCTGCCGCCGGCACCCGGCTTCTGGAACAGCCCGGGCCTGCGCCGCTTCCGGCGCCACAAGCTCGCCGTCTTCGGCGCCGCGACGATCGTCTTCCTGACGCTCGCCTGCATCGTCGGCCCCTGGCTGCTGCCCTATACCGACACCTTCATCGACATCCGCAACCGCTTCGCGCCGCCCTTCTCGGGCCCGCACGTGCTCGGCACCGACCCGCTCGGGCGCGACATCCTCGCGCGCCTCTTGATGGCCGGGCGGATCTCGCTGGCGGTCGGCTTCTCGGCCATGGCGATCGCGATGGCGATCGGCATCGTCGTCGGCATGGTCGCCGGCTTCTACGAGGGTGCGCTCGGCGCGGCGCTGATGCGTTTCGTCGATGCGATGCTGTGCTTCCCCTCGATCTTCCTGCTGCTGGCGATCTCGGCGCTGATCTCGCCCTCGGTGCCGTCGATCATCCTCCTGATCGCGATGACCTCCTGGATGGAGGTCGCCCGCGTGGTCGAGGCGCAGATCCGCTCGCTGAAGACGCGCGAATTCGCGCAGGCGGCCGTCTCCTTTGGCGCCAGCAACCGGCGCATCATGATCCGCGAGCTCCTGCCGAACGCGATCGCGCCGATCGTCGTCGCGGCGACGCTCAACGTCGCCCATGCGATCCTGGCCGAGAGCTACATCTCCTTCCTCGGCTTCGGCATCCAGCCGCCGACACCGAGCTGGGGCAACATGCTTGAAAGCGCCCAGAGCTATCTCACCAGCGCGCCCTGGCTCGCCATCATTCCGGGCGCCGCGATCACGCTTGCCGTCACCAGCTTCAACTTCATCGGCGACGGCCTGCGCGATGCGCTCGATCCGAGGATGGAAGGCCAGTGATGGGCGAGGTCGCCGAGCTCTGGCGCTATCCGGTCAGCTCGATGGCCGGCGAGCAGTTGGATCAGCTCGACGTCGATGCTGGCGGCGTCGCCGGTGACCGGATCTGGGGGCTGCTCGACGCCGCCACCGGCCGCATCGCCTCGCCCGGCCGCGAGAAGCACTTCATCGGTGTGCCGCGCGCTCATGCCAAGGCCGTGGAGGAGGGCGTTGCCCTGTCGCTCGATGGCGAGCGTTGGGCGGGGCCGCAGGATACGGAACTGCTCGAAGGCCTGTCGCAGGCCTTCGGCTTCATGCCGCTGCTGAAGCCGTTCGACGCCGTGGGCTCGGGCGGATTTCGGCCGCGCTACGAGCATGCGCCGATCCATCTCGTCACCCGCGCAGCGATCCGCAGCCTCGAACGGGAGCTGCCCGGCAGCGTCATCGATGTCCGCCGTTTCCGGCCGAACATCCTCGTCGATTGGCCCGATGGCGGCGAAGCCATCCCGGAGCATGGCTGGATCGGGCGCGAGATCAGGATCGGGGACGTCGTGCTGAAGGGTCGCGAGCCCTGCGGGCGCTGCGGCTTCATCACGATCGCGCAGGAGGGCCTGCCCCAGGACGTCGAGATCCTGCGGACGGTGGTCAAGCGCCACGAGCGCAATTTCGGCATCTATTGCGATGTGGTGACGCCGGGCGAGATCGCGGCGGGCGCGACCGTGACCGTCGGCTGAAGCCGGCGGCTATTCGGCCGCCTGCGCAATCTCGGGTGCGTCCTCCCCGACCTCGGGAATCTGCGGATAGTTCTGCCGTACTACAGCAAAGGCCGCGGCCACGTCGAGCTTGCCGGCAGCATCGCGCATTACGGCGAACAGCTTGGTCTTGGCGAAGAAGCGCCAGTGGATAGGCAGGGCAGCGAGCAGTTGCGTCAGTGCGGCATAATTCTGCGCCGTCCAGATCTGCTCGAAGGCGTCCCGCTCCGGGCCGAAATGGAAATGCGTCCTGTGGGCGTGCGTCTTCAGCTCCGCCCGCAGGGTTTCCGTCGCATCGGAGTCGACCGCGCCCGCCTCGATCACCACGCCGTAGAGCGCTCGCGCAGCGTCAAGGCTGACATAGCCGCGCTCGACATCGAGCAACACCCGTTCCGGCTCGCGCTCCAGCGGCGAGCCGCGGCCGCCGCCGCCCGGCGAGTGGATATGGATCACGTCGCCCGGCTCGGCGACGGCGATATCAGTGTTGCCGAGGATGCGCTCGTTCGGGCGGCCGGGATTGATGATGAAGTTCGAGGTCTCGGCGGAGAGGCCGCCGAGCGTGCCCCAGGGCCGGAAATGCGAGCGGTCGCGATTGCGCACGGTGATGCGCGAGTTCGGCGAGAACACCTTGAACTCCATCACCGTGGCGAGGCCGCCGCGCCAGCGCCCGGCGCCGCCTGAATCCGGCTGCAAGCCGTAGCGCATGAAGCGGATCGGCACCTCGGTCTCGGTGATCTCGATCGGCGTGTTCTTGAGATAGGCGGCGTCGGCGCCCGAGCCGTTCGGCCCGTCGCGATGCGGCATGCCGCCGCCGCCGCCGACCACAGGGTTGATCGCCGCGATGACGCTGCGATGCGTCTTCTCGTCGGTGGTCATGACGTTGACGATCGAGCTCGAGCCGGCCGGTGCCGCCGGCAGGCGCTCGGGTGCGGCGAGGCTGAAGGCGCCGAAGATCAGGCTGCGCAGCCGTGCGCAGGTCAGGCTGCGCATGCCGACGGCAGCCGGGAAGGACGGGTTCAGCACCGTCCCTTCCGGCGCGATGCAGGTGAAGGGCCGGGTCAGGCCCGAATTGAGCAGGAGCTGCGGGTTCAGCGTGTAGAGCACATAGTAGACGCCGACGAGCAGCAGCGTATGGCGTGGGTCGGAACCCGTCGGCACGTTGAGCGAGGAGCCCAGCTGTGGGTCCGAGCCGGTGAAGTCGAGGATCGCCTCGTCGCCCTTGATCGTCAGCGTCAGCGCCAACCGGCAAGGGTTGCCGTCGACACCGTCCTCGTCGGCATAGTCGGAGAAGACATACTCGCCATCGGGGATCGAGCGCAGGATCTCGCGGGCCTGATGCTCGGCATAGTCCATCAGCCCGTCGAGCCCGTCCATGAAGCCCTGGGCGCCGAATTTGGCGACCATCGCCTGGATCTTGCGCTCACCGGTGTTGAGTGCGCCGGCCAGGGCCTTGAGGTCGCCCATGTTCAGCGCCGGCTTGCGCACATTCATCATCATGATGCGCAGCACGGTCTCATCGAAGGCGCCGTCGCGCATCAGCGTCATCGGCGGGAAGCGGATGCCCTCCTGATGGATCTCGGTGAGCGAACGCGACAGGCTCGCCGGCACCGCCCCGCCCATGTCGGTGTTGTGGACATGGCCGCCGACGAAGCAGACGATCTCGCCCTCGTGGAAGATCGGCTTCCACAGATGCGTGTCGGGGGCGTGGGTGGCGAGATAGCCGCTATAGGGATCGTTGGTGAAGGCGATGTCGCCGGGGCGATACTCCGGCACCATCTCGATGGCGCGGTTGTAGTTCATGCCTGGATACCAGGTCGCGCCGAGATCCATCGGCACGGCGACGACGCGGCCGGTGCGGTCCATCACCATCACCGTGAAGTCCTCCGTCTCCTTGACGAAGGTGGAATGGGCCGTGCGGTAGAGCGTGTAGGCCATGTTCTCGGCCGCGGCCCGGCAGTGATTGGCCAGGACCTGCAGGGTGACCTTGTCGACCATGATCAGGCTCCCTCGCGCAGGCTGAGATGCAGGTTGAGGAAGGCGTCGACCTCAGCCTCGAAACCGGCGGGTATGCAGATGGTGGTGTCCTCCTGCGCGACCACGGCCGGGCCGGAGAAATGCTGGCCGCAGCGCAGCGCCTCGCGGTGGAAGAGCGCGACCTCGCGCTCGGCGCCGTCGAGCCAGACCGTGATCGAGCGCGCCGGGACCGCCGCCTCGTCGACCGCCTCGGTGGCCGGGGCAAGTTCGGGTCGCGGCGTCGCGCCAGTGACGACAAGGCGCAGATTGACGATCTGCACCTCCCCCGCCTCGTCGTTGAAGTCGTAGATGGCAAGATGCTGGCGGTGGAAGGCGGCGCATATTGCAGTGAGATCGCCCTCGACCAGCCAGCTTCCGGAGAGAGGCACCTCGATCTCGAAAGACTGGCCGTGATAGCGCATATCGGCGCTCAAGGCTTCGACGACCGGCCCGGTGAAGCGCTGGTCCTCACGGATCCAGGCGAGCCCGTCGCGCTTGAGCTGCGCCAGCGCCTCGCGCAATTGCGGTAGCGAGGCGGGCTCCACCGCGGCGAAGACGCTCTGGATGAAATCGCCCTTCAGATCGGCGATCAGCCCGCCGAGCGCGCTGACGACGCCAGGGCGACGCGGCACCAGCACGCGGGGGATGCCGAGCTCGCGGGCCAGGAAGCAGCCGAGCATCGGCCCGGCGCCGCCGAAGGGCATCAGCGCGAACTCGCGCAGGTCGACGCCGTAGCGGGCGACGAGCTTGTTGATCTCGACGAACATCTCGGAGACGGCGATGGCGATGATCGCCTCGGCGGTCGCCTCGGCGCTACGGCCGAGCATGGCGGCGACCTCGCCGACGACTTTCTGCGCGAGATCACGGCGCATGCCGATCTGGTCATAGGCGAGGGCGGTGTGGCCGAGGAAGCCGCAGGTCGCCATTGCGTCGGTGACGGTGGCGCGGGCGCCGCCGCGGCCATAGCAGGCGGGGCCGGGGGTCGAGCCGGCGCTTTCGGGGCCGACCTTGAGCACGCCGAAGGCATCGGCCCAGGCGATCGAGCCGCCGCCAGCGCCGATCGAGGTCACCGAGACGCTGGGCACATAAAGCGGGAAGTCGCCGACGACCTCGCCGGTGCCGAATTGCGGCTGGCCCTCGATGATCAGGGCAAGGTCAGCGCTGGTACCGCCGATGTCGAGGGTGAGGATGTTTTTCGCGTTGGCCTGCTCGGCGAGATAGGCGGCGCCTATCACGCCCGATGCGGTGCCCGAGAGCAGCATGTTGACGCAGGCGCGCTTGCCGGTCGCGGCGTTCATCACCCCGCCATTCGACTTGGTCAGCATCGGGCCGGCCGGCACGCCGCGGGAGGAAAGCGCCTCCTCGAGTGCATCGAGGTAACCCGAGACGCGTGGATGGACGTAGCCGTTCAGGATCGCGGTCGTGGTGCGCTCATATTCGCGGATCACCGGCCAGACCTCGCTGGTGGTGAAGACGAAGAGCTCCGGCGCCAGCTCGGCGATCAGCGCCCGAGCCTGCGCCTCATGAACTGGATCGCGATAGGCGTGCAGGAAGGAGACGATCACGCCGTCGACGCTGCGCGCCTTGAGCTTCGCGACGGCTTCCGCAAGGGCGTCGCGATCGAGCGGCTCGGCGATGCTGCTATCGGAGAGGACGCGACCGCCGACGCCGAAGACGCGGTCGCGCGGGATGAGCTGCTCCGGGCGGGCGCAGAACAGCGAATACATGTCCGGCATGCGCAGGCGCGCCAGCTCGATCACATCCTCGAAGCCGGCGGTCGTGATCAGGCCGAGACGGCTGCCCTTGCGCTGGATGATGGTGTTGATGCCGACCGTGGTGCCGTGGACGAAGGAGACGATCTCCTCCGGCGGCACGGCATGGCGCTCGTTCAGGAGGTCGAGCCCGGCGAGGAGCTCGCGGCCCGGCGCGTCCGGCGTGGTCAGGACCTTGATGGTCTCGACGCGGCCGCTGCCGGTTTCCAATGCGCAGAAATCAATGAAGGTGCCGCCGATGTCGACGCCGATACGCCAGCTCATGATGGGCCCATTCCATAAAAGACGGACCAGTCTTGGAGAGGGGACCGCGCAGGGTCCAACACCAAAACGGCAGTGCCGGATAAGTCGCCCTTATGCCTCGGGCGCAGGCTGGTCGAGATCGAGCTGCTGGCAGGCCGTGCGAATGTGGTTGCGCAGCAGCTCATGGCTGCGCGAGAGCGGCCGGCGCGTGCTGGTCAGCAGGCAGAGCGGCAGGGCGACATGCGGCCGGAACGGGCGCGTCACCAGGCCCGGGAAATTGTGCCAGGGCAGGAGCCCGTCGACGACGGCGATGCCGAGGCCCTGCTGCACGAAAGCGAGCGCGATGATCGAGACGTCGATCTCCATCTCCGGACTGAACGGCAGGCCTTGCTTGGCCAGCGCGTCGCGCAGCAACTGCCCGGGCAGAGATTCGGCGCGGTAGGAAATCAGCGTCTCGCCATCGAGGTCCTCGGCGCCGATGGCGTCGCGCTCGGCCAGGGGATGGCCGGTTGGCAGCACGCAGACCACGCGGGTATAGCCGACCACCTCGGTCTCGATGAAGGGCGTCGGCTGGTCCATCATGGCGATGCCGAGCCCGGCCTGGTCGCGGTCGAGCATGGTGAGGATGACCTCGGCCGGCACGACATAGGAGCGCACGCGCGTGTTCGGATGCGCGGCGCGGAAATGGCGCAGCGCCTCCGGTACGAAGGAGAGGGATGGCGGCGCTGAGGCGGCGAGGCGCACGAGCCCGGCCTTGCCATGGCGCAGGTCGCGCGTGCGCCGCCGGAGCATTTCGAGGTCGCCGAACAGGCGTTCCACCTCGGGGTAGATCTCCTCGGCCTCTGGAGTCGGGATCAGCCGGCCCTTGACGCGCAGGAACAGCTTGAAGCCGAGCTCGTCCTCGGTGTGCAGCAGGATCTGGCTGAGCGCCGGCTGCGAGACGGCGAGCGCCTCGGCGGCGCCGGTCAGCGTGCCGCAGCGCATGACCATGCGGAAGACTTCGATCTGGCGGGCACGCATGGCGCGATCCTAGAGGCGGCCGCAGCGCCTGTCAGCCATTGCCGGTATCGAGGCTGCGACCGGGGCGAGCAAACAGACCCAATATGATCTCTCGTGCCCAGCGCAGCATGGCGTTCTGGGCGTGACGGCGGCTCCAGTGCAAGGCCACGCTGAAATCGCGTTGCGGCAGAGCGGGTTCGAGCAGGGCGAAGGCGCCGACCGGTTCGAGTCCGAGGCCGATCTGGCGCGGCATCAGCACGGCGAGGTCGGTGGCGCGGATGATTGGCGGCAGCGCCATGAAGCTGGAGACGACCAGCCGGATGCGCGGATCGAGATGCAGCATCTCCAGCATGCGCTGGGTCTGGGCATGCGAGCGCACGGCGACGAAGTCGAGCTTTGCGATATCATCGGCACCCAGGGCGCCGTCGACGGCCTGGCGCGTCACCGGATGGTCGGCGCGGACGAAGACCTGGTAGCGATCACTCAGCATTTCCGCATGAGCGGTGCCGGCGACGGTCGGCAGGAAACCGAGCGCGAAATGCAGCTGGCCATTGTCCAGCGCCTCCGAAATCGCCTCATGCGGCCAGGCGCGCGCGGTGATGCGCAGGTTCGGCGCGATCTCGCGGAAGGTCGTCATCAGCGGCGGCAGGAAGCGGCCTTCGCCAATATCGCTGAGATGCAGCCGTAGCTCCGCGCTGGTGGTCGCGGGATCGAAGCCTTCATCTTCGTCGAGGCCGGCTTCCAGCAGGGCCAAGCCCGCCTGGACCGAATGGGCGAGGCGCTCGGAGCGGGCGGTCGGCCTGACGCCGCCGGCGACGCGCTCGAACAGCGGGTCGCGCAACAACAGACGCAGTCGCGTCAGGGCCTGGCTCGTCGCGGGTTGCGACAAGCCAAGCTCTTCGGCGGCGCGGCTGACATTGCGGGTACGGTAGACCGCGTCGAACAGCCTCAGCAGGTTCAGGTCGATCGTATCAATATTCGCCATGCGAATAATACTTAGTCACTTCATCTAATTGAGCAATGGCCGGCCTATCGCCACAGTGCCTGCGATCCGAGGGACGCGCATGCCAGCCGACAGCACATCATCCTCCGCCCGCCCAAGCGTCCGCGAAGCTGTGCTCGACCTGCTGCGCCAGCTCAGGATCGATACGGTGTTCGGCAATCCCGGCTCGACCGAACTGCCGATGTTCCGGGAGTATCCCGAGGATTTCCGCTATGTGCTCGGCCTGCAGGAAGCGGTCGTGGTCGGGATGGCTGACGGCTATGCCCAGGCGACGCGCAATGCGGCGCTGGTCAACCTGCACTCTGCGGCCGGCGTCGGCCACGCCATGGGCAACATCTTCACCGCGTTCAAGAACCAGACGCCGCTCTTGATCACCGCCGGCCAGCAGGCGCGCTCGATCCTGCCCTTCGACCCGTTCCTCGCCTCGGTGCAGGCGACCGAATTGCCGAAGCCTTATGTCAAATGGGCTATTGAGCCGGCGCGCGGCGCCGACCTGCCGCTGGCGCTGGCGCGGGCCTATCACATTGCGATGCAGCCGCCGCGCGGCCCGGTCTTCATTTCGATCCCGGCCGATGACTGGGACCAGCCGGGCGAATTCGTCCTGTCGCGCCGCGTCAGCCAGGCCCTTGCGCCGGCGCCGGACGCGATTGCCGCGATCGCCGAACGCCTGAATGCCAGCAAGCGGCCGGCCTTCGTCGTTGGCGCCGGCGTGGCGCGCGACCAGGCCGTGGCCGATGTCGTCGCACTCGCCGAACGTCACAAAGCCTCGGTCTATGTCCCGCCGATGTCAGCGCGCTGCGGCTTTCCCGAGCGCCATCCTCAGTTCTGCGGCTTCCTGCCGGCGATGCGCGAGAAGATCGTCGAGCGCCTCGCGCCGCACGACTTCATTCTCGTCCTCGGCGCGCCGGCCTTCACCTATCACGTCGAGGGTAACGGCCCGCATGTCCCCTCGGGCGCGCAGCTCGCCCAGATCGTCGACGATCCGCAGCAGGCGGCCTGGGCGCCGGTCGGCGACAGCGTCATCGCCAGCCTCGATCTCGGCGTGCGGGCGCTGCTCGCCGCGAGCACGCCGGGAGCCGGACGCGAGGCGGCACGGTCCCGCCCGGTCCCGCCGGTGCCGTCGCCCGGTGTGCCGACGTCGGCCGCCTATGCGCTGTCGGTGATCGACCGCGAACGCCATGCCGACGATGTCGTCGTCGAGGAGGCACCGAGCACGCGCTCGACCATCCAGACCTATCTGCCGATGGGCGGAGCCGACAGCTTCTACACCATGGCGAGTGGCGGCCTCGGCCACAGCATGCCGGCGGCGGTCGGCATCGCGCTGGCGCGCCAGCGCCTGAAGCAGCCGGGGCGGGTGATCGCGCTGATCGGCGACGGCTCCAGCCTCTATTCGATCCAGGCGCTCTACAGCGCCGCGCAGTTGAACTTGCCGATGACCTTCCTGATCCTCAACAACCGCCGCTATGCCGCGCTGCAGGATTTCGCGCCGGTCTTCGGCTACGCGCCGAATGACAAGCCGGCCGGGACCGAATTGCCGGGCCTCGATTTCACGCAACTGGCGGGTGGGCAGGGCGTGCCGGGCGAACGGGTCGAGCGGCCCGAGGATCTCGCCCCGCGCCTGCGCGCCGCCTTCGCCGCGCCCGGCCCGAACCTGATCGACATCGTGATCGCCTGAGCTTCGAGGATCGAGAGATGACCAGCACCGACACCATCAAGCTCCTGATCGGCGGCAAGGCGGTCGCAGCGACTGGCGGGCGCGTCATTGAGCGCCGCAACCCACTCGACGGCTCCGTCGCAAGCCGCGCCGCAGCGGCGACGCCGGACGATGCCCGCGCAGCGGTCGATGCCGCCGCCCGCGCCTTCCCGGCCTGGTCGCAGACGTCGCCTGCCAAGCGTCGCGAACTGCTGGTCAAGGGCGCACATGCGCTGGAAGCCCGCGCCGCGGACTTCACCGCCGCAATGTCGGCGGAGACCGGCACCTCCGCCATCTGGGCCGGCTTCAACGTCCATCTCGCCGCCGACATGCTGATCGAGGCAGCCTCCCTGACGACGCAGATCAGCGGCGAGGTCATCCCCTCCAATGTGCCCGGCAGCCTCGCCATGGCGGTGCGTCAGCCGGCGGGTGTCGTGCTCGGCATGGCGCCGTGGAACGCGCCGGTCATCCTCGCCACGCGCGCCATCGCCGTGCCGCTCGCCTGCGGCAACACCGTCGTGCTGAAGGGCTCTGAGCTCTGCCCGCGCACGCATGGGCTGATCATCGCGGCGCTGCAGGAAGCGGGGCTGCCGGAGGGCGTCGTCAACTTCGTCACCAATGCGCCCGAGGACGCTGCTGAGGTCGTCGCGGCGATGGTCGCACACCCTGCGGTCCGGCGCGTCAACTTCACCGGTTCGACCCATGTCGGGCGCATCATCGCGAAGCTCTGCGCCGAGCATCTGAAGCCGGTGGTACTGGAGCTCGGCGGCAAGGCGCCGGCGCTCGTTCTCGACGATGCCGATCTCGACGCTGCGGTCGCCGGCATCGCCTTCGGCGCCTTCGCCAATTCCGGCCAGATCTGCATGTCGACCGAGCGCATCGTGGTCGACAGCAGGATCGCCGACGATTTCGTCACGCGGCTTGCCGCGAAGGCGCAGAAGCTCCCGCTTGGCGACCCCCGCAAGGGGCCGGTGGTGCTCGGCTCGGTCGTCGACATGAAGGCGGTCGAGCGCTGCAACGCCCTGATCGACGATGCGCTCGCCAAGGGCGCGACGTCGGTCTGCGGCGGCAAGTCCGAGACGACCTTGTTCCCGGCGACGCTGCTCGACCATGTCACCCCGGCGATGCGGATCTATGGCGAGGAGAGCTTCGGCCCCGTCAAGGCGATCGTGCGCGTCGATGGCGATGAGGCGGCGATCGCCTGCGCCAACGACAATCCCTATGGGCTCTCGGCCGCCGTCTTCACCGGCGACACCGCGCGCGGTTGGCGCGTGGCGAGCCGCATCGAATCCGGCATCTGCCATGTCAACGGTCCGACCGTGCATGACGAGGCGCAGATGCCGTTCGGCGGCGTCAAGAACAGTGGCTATGGCCGTTTCGGCGGGCGCGCCGGCATCGAGGCCTTCACCGAATTGCGCTGGCTGACGCTGCAGACCACGCCGCGCCACTACCCGTTCTAGGCGCCGAAGAGCGCGATCCAAGCCGAGGGAGGACAAGTCATGACGTCTGGACGAGGCTCGATGAACCCGCCACGCGGCTCAGCCCCTGCGCGCGCGCAGCCGACGCGTCGGCAAACACTGGCGCTGGCCGGCGCGGCGCTGCTTTGTCCGGCTATCGCGAGTGCCCAGGTTCGCGCGGCGAGCTGGCGTCCGAGCAAGAGCGTGCGGCTGGTGGTGCCCTTCGCCGCAGGCGGGGCCAACGACATCATCGCCCGTGTGCTCGGCGAGCGGTTGAGCGCGATGTGGCAGCAGCAGGTCTATATCGACAACAAGCCGGGCGCGAGTTCCAACATCGGCTCGGCCGACGTGGCCCGCTCCGAGCCTGATGGGCATCATCTCCTGATCACATCGAGTGCGATCGTGGTGAACCGCTTTCTCTTCGAGAAGCTGTCCTTCGATCCGCTCGCCGACTTCGCTCCGCTGTCGCTCGCGACCGTCATTCCCAATGTGATGGTGGTGCCCCCGGGCTCCAGCGCGCGCACGGTCGGCGACTTCATCGCCATGGCGAAGGCGAAGCCCGGCACGCTGAATTTCGGCTCGGCGGGTGTCGGTTCCTCGCTCCATCTGATCGGCGAGCTGTTCAAGCGTGCGGCTGGCATCGAGATGACCCATGTCCCTTATCGTGGCGCGGCGCCCGCCATGCAGGACCTGATGGGTGGGCGCATCGACGTCATGTTCGACACGGTGACCGTCTCGATCAGCCAGATTCGCGGCGGCACGATCCGCGCCATCGGCGTCTCGACACAGGAGCGCGTCCCGGCGCTGCCAGAGGTTCCGCCGATCGGCGATACGCTGCCGGGCTTCGATGTCGGCTCCTGGTTCGCCCTCTTCCTGCCGGGCAAGACGCCGCCCGAGATCGTCGCGCAAGTCTCGGCCGATGTGCAGGCCGCGCTGCGGCACGAAACGGTGAAGACCCGGATCGAAGAGCTTGGCGGCCGTGTCGTCGCATCGACGCCGGATGCGCTGGCCCGCTACATGCGCGAGGAAACAGACCGCTGGGGCAAGTTGATCCGCGACGCCGGGATCAAGGCACAGGATGGCTGACCGGCTTGCCACTCAGCCGCTGCCGGCACAGTGAGATCGCCCTCGACCGGCTATCCGCTGGTCTCATCCTGGGCAGGCTGGGGAGCGTCGCGGGTCTGTGGCAGCGCAGCAGGTCATTCTGCGCGTCCATCATGTCCTGCGCACATCGAGCCCGAGTGCTTCGGCGATGGTGATGGTCTGGTCGATCGTGATGATCGCGTCCTTCAGCCGGACGTGTTCCGGCTCGATCGCGCTCAGATCGCTTCCGCGCAGATCACAGCGTGAGAAGTCCGCGCCATGGAGCCATGAGCCCGACAGGTCGACATCTCGTATCGAACCGCCCTGGCATTGGGCTCCCGTCAGGTCCGCCTCCCGCAACCGGGTTCGGTCGAAGGAGGCGCGGCGCAGATCGGCTCCGGGCAGTCCCGCAAAAGACCAATCCCCGTCCGTGACCCGCATGTTGTCGAACTGGCAGCCATCGAACAGGCTTCCGATGAACTTGCATTCGGTGAACGTGCTGTCGAAGAAGTTGCACGAGACGAAGGTGCAGTTCACGAAGGCCCCGCCATGGTGCGTGGAGGTGCTGAAGCGCGCACGCCGAAACGTGCAGGCGTCGAAAACGCTGCCGATGTTCCGCGCTTCCGTCAGATCAAGATCGACGAACAGCGTGTTTTGATAGCGCTGCCGCTGCAGTTCCTGGCCGTACCAGTCCGCGCCCGCGATCGTTTCGACGGTTTTCGGTGCCGATTCACCGTATTTTCGTTCCACCATCTGTCTATCATGCCACAAGGCGCCCGTCAGCCGAAGGCGGAAGGATCACCGGCCGCCTTCACAATGTCCGCGCCAGGCGTGGATCGAGCATGTCGCGCAGGCCGTCGCCGATCAGGTTGATGAACAGCACGGTCGCTCCGAGGAACAGGCTCGGATAGAGCACGACCCAGAAGGCGAGCTGGACGACATTGCGCCCCTCCGAGATCACGCTGCCCCAGGTCGGCGTGGTCGGCGGGATGCCGAGGCCGAGGAAGCTGAGATAGGCTTCCGACAGGATCGCGGAGGCGCAGACGAAGCTCGCCTGCACGATCAGCGGGGCGATTGTGTTGGGCAGGACGTGCCTGATCAGCAGGCCGGGAAAGCGCACACCGCTGAGGCGCGCGGCCTCGATATAGGGCTGCTCGCGGATGCTCAGCACGACTGAGCGCACGAGGCGCACGACGCGCGGCACCTCGGGAATCGCGATCGCGATGACGACCGTGGTGACGCTGGGCTTGACGATGGCGACGAGCGCGACGGCGAGCAGGATGCCGGGGATCGCCATCATCCCGTCCATGATCCGCATCAGAACCGCATCCGCGACGCGGTTGAAGCCAGCGATCATGCCGATGGCGAGGCCGAGGCAGACAGACAGGGCGGCGACGCCGATGCCGACCGTGAGCGAGACCCGCCCGCCCCAGATGACGCGGCTGAAGACGTCGCGGCCGAACGGGTCGGAGCCGAACAGCCAGGCATCGCTCGGCGGCCGCAGCCTCGCCGCCGGGTTGATCGCGACGGGATCATGCGTCGCGATCAGCGGCGCGAACAGAGCGAGCAGGATGATCGCCGCCAACCCGATGCAGCCGAGGATGAAGAGGGGATAGCGCCGGAGCCAATAGCTCAGCGTCTTGGAACTGGCGCTCTTGCGAGGGGCCTCGATGGCGATGCTCATGGGCTCGTCCTCAATAGCGGATGCGCGGATCGAACAGCGAATAGGACAGGTCGATCAGGAGATTGATCAGCACGTAGAGCGCCGACAGCACGAGGATCACCCCCTGCAGGATCGGGAAGTCTCGGCGGATGATCGCGTCGATCATCAGACGCCCCATGCCGGGGATTGCGAAGACGGTCTCGGTGACGACGATGCCGCCGAGCAGCGAGGAGAGCCCGATGCCGACCATGGTGACGATCGGCACGGCGGCGTTCTTCAGGGCGTGCACGGCGAGGATGCGCGGCGTGGCCATGCCCTTGGCGCGGGCGGTGCGCATATAGTCCTGGTTCAGCACGTCCAGCACGGTCGCACGGGTCATGCGCGTCAGCAGGGCGATGTAGATGAAGCTGACGGTTAGGCTCGGCAGCACGATGTGCGGGAAGAATTTCGCCGGCCCCGCCGACATCGGCTGGTAGCCCCGCACCGGGAACCATTTCAGCTCGACCGAGAACTTGAAGATCAGGAGGTAGCCGATCAGGAAGATCGGCATCGAGAAGGCGATGACGGCGAGCGTCATGATCAGCTGGTCGATCCAGCTGCCGGCCTTCCAGGCGGCGATCACGCCGAGCGGGATCGCGACGATCACCGCGAAGGTCATGATTGTCAGGCCGATGATCAGCGTCGGCTCGATGCGCTGCGCGATCAGTTGCGACACCGGCATCTGGTTGAACAGCGAGGTGCCGAGATCGCCCTGCAGCACCTGCCAGAGCCAGCTGAGGAACTGCTCGGCGATCGGGCGCTCCAGGCCGAGCTGCTCGCGGATGCGGCGCAGGTCTTCCGGCGTCGCGAGGTCG
The DNA here is from genome assembly GCF_053645455.1 of Allobosea sp. NPDC055332. Lineage (NCBI taxonomy): Bacteria > Pseudomonadati > Pseudomonadota > Alphaproteobacteria > Hyphomicrobiales > Alloboseaceae > Allobosea > Allobosea sp. NPDC055332. Next base: position 263,400 of record NZ_JBSHMO010000003.1, read on the forward strand.
CCGCCGATCAGGGCGGCCGGGTCGCCGGGCGTCAGATGCAGCAGCATGAAGACGATAACCGCGACGGTCGCCATCACCGGAATGGTCGCGAGCAGGCGCTTGAGGATGTAGCCGAGCATCGGTGTTCTCCGTTCCTCAGGGCGGGCCACATCCTCGACCGCCGACCTTGCAGGCCGCCGGCGCGATGTGTGGCCGCTGGAGATGGGGGACGGCGCATGCCGAGGGTACGCGCCGCCGGCCGCTCACTTCTTGCTGACGTTCCAGAACAGCGGGATCGGTGAATCGATCAGGCCTTCGACATTCCGGCGATAGGCGGTGAGCTGCTTGTACTGGCCGGTCAGCCCATAGATCGAGGCGGCGTAGGCCTCCTGCTGGATCTTGTCGGCGATCGCGCCCTGTTCGGCCTCCGGCGCCTTCAGGAACGCCGTCCGCAGCGTCTCGATCGCCTCGTTCTTCGGCCAGCCGATCGACGCCTTGCCGACACCGCCGGCGCGCAGGGCATTGTTGAGGAAGGGCACGGAGTAGTTCGTACTGTCGGCATATTGCGGGCCGATGTTCCAGCCGCCCTGGGCGATCGGCTCCTGCTTCAGCATCAAGGCGAAGATCGTGGCGCCGTCCGTCGCCCTGAGCTCGACATTCATGCCGATCGCCTTGAGGTTGTCGAACAGAACGACGGTGATCGGATGCAGGATCGTGTCGTCGACGGCGTCGAGCAGCACGACCTTCTCACCCTTGTAGCCGGAGGTGGCGAGCGTCTTCTTCGCCTCATCCAGGTTCTTCTTGAAGAGAATTTGCTCGGGCGCGAGGTCCCGACCGAAGCGGGTGCCGCAGAAATAGAAGCTGCGGCAGGGCTCCCAGCTGCGCTTGTCGTCGCTGAGCACGCGCAGATATTCGCCCTGCTCGATCGTCTGCAGCACGGCGCGCCGGACCTTCTCGTTGTCGAAGGGCGGATGGATATGGTTGAAGCGGATCATCGTCTGCATGCCGAAGGGATCGACGGCGCGGACGGTGATCTCCTTGTCGTTCTGCAGCGTCGGCAGCAGGTCGGAGGGCGGGTGCTCGAGCCAGTCGACCTCGCCGGCCATCAATGCGGCGGCGGCGGTCGCGCCATTGGGAATGAACACCCACTCCATGCGCTCGACCTTGGCGATCTTGCCGCCCGACATGAAGTCGGCCGGCTCGGAGCGGGGCTTGTAACCCTTGAACTTCTTGTAGACTGCCTTGTCGCCGGGCATCCATTCTTCGCGGGCGAACATGAACGGACCGGAGCCGATCACCTCCTTGATCTGCTCGAAGCCGCTGGTCCTGGCGATACGCTCGGGCATCATGAACGGCACCGGCGAGCCGGTCTTGGCCAGCGCCGAGAGCACATGGCCGAACGGTTCCTTCAGCACGATCTCGAAGCTGTCGGTCCCGGTCGCCTTGATCTCGCTGGCGGCGGCGATCAGCGCCTGGCCGATCGAGTCGCGCTGGCCCCAGCGCTTGATCGAGGCGACGCAATCGGCGGCGGTGACGGGCGCGCCGTCATGCCAGGTCAGGCCCGGCCGCAGCTTGAACGCATAGCGCAGCTTGTCGTCGGAGACGGTCCAGGTCTCGACCATCTGCGGCGTGACCTGGAATTTCGAGTCAAAGGCGAACAACGTGTCGTAGACGAGATAACCGTGGTTGCGGCTGTTGTATTCCAGCGACCAGATCGGATCGATGACACGGATGTCGGTCGCCGCGGCGAAGCGGAAGGTGTCCTTGTCCTGCGCGAAGACAGTCGTCGCCACGCCGGCCGCGATCACGACGCCTGCGGCGCGCACGGCACGGGCAAAACTTGTCCGGATGTTCATTGTCTGAGCTCCTCACCTGAACGAGATCACGGGTCGCGCGCTCTGCGGCGTTTGATCGACCTGTGTCGGTGAGGAAGGCTCGATATAACGAGGATTGAGACCCTCGCTATCGCCAACCGCCTGATCTTTGAAGCCTGAGGCCAAGCCTCCGGAATGTCAAGCATTCTCCGATAGTTGCGACAATCCAGAGCCGACACCTAGCGGTAGAGTAAGCCGGCCCTCCACGGCCTCCAGCCCGCTGAAGGGATCATCGAGCAGATGGTCGAACTCAGCGAACTCGACGGGGTAGTGGAAGGAGGGCAAAGCCGCGGCCAGATGCAGGCATTGCGCCGCGATCAGGCGAGGCCCATAGGCGGTCCCGACCCGGTAGGCGCGCCCCGCCGCCTCGCAGATCTGCGAGGCGATGAAGACCTTGCCGAGCCCGCCGAGCACCGAGCTCTTCAGATTGAAGCTGTCGCAGGCGCCTTCGGCGATCAGCGTGACGATGTCGCGCAGCGAGCGGATCGCCTCGTCAGCCTCGACCGCGATCGGGCTGCGCTGCGAGACGAAAGCGAGACCCGCGACGTCCGCGGCGGGAACCGGCTGCTCGACGAGGTCGACGCCATGACGGGCGATGCGCTCCATCATGCGCAGTGCGGCTTTCGGAGTATAGCTCTGGTTGGCGTCGGCGGAGAGCCTGACGGCGGGGCCGACGCTCTCGCGCACGGCCTTGACGCGCGCCTCGGCGAGATCGGCATCGCCGTCGATCTTCACCTTGAGGCAGCGATAGCCGAGCCAGGCGAGCCTGGCGGCATCGGCGGCCATGCTCGGGGGGGCCTTGAGCGGCAGGATGCGCTGAAGCTCGACGCTTTGACGTCGCGCGCCGCCGAAAAGGACGTGCAGCGGTACGCGCAAGGTTCGCGCTGCCAACTCATGGAGCGCGCTGTCGATGCCGGCTTTGACCGCCTCGTGTCCGGACAGGGCCTTGTCGAGACGATCCCGCGTCTGTGCGTAGTGCAAGGGGTCGGCGCCGAGCAGGGTTGGACGCAGCACCTCGATCGCGGCCTCCGAGCCGACGAGGTCGTCGGCATAGAAGGCCATCGCCTCGACATGGCCCTCGCCGGCGAGGCCGGAAGTCGTGCGCAAGGTCACGATCAGCCCGTCGAGGCGCGGGATGCCACCGAGCGCGAAGCGCCAGGCCGGGTCCTGCTGCGGCTGGACGCAGCGCCTGACTTCGACGGCGACGATCCGGTCAGCCTCGGTAGGAGGGGTAGCCATGATCAAGGTGCTCCTAGCGGCTCACCGAGCCGAGAAAACTCAGGATTTCGCGGTTGTAGAGCTCCGGCACCTCCCACCAGGGCGAATGGCCGGAATCGGGCAGGATGGCGAGGCGCGCGCTGGGGATCCGGCTGGCGATCAGGCGGGCATTGGCCGGTGGGGCGTAGAGGTCGGCATCGCCGGTCAGGACGAGCGTGGGGAAATCGAAGCGCTGCAGATCGGCCCATCGGACGCGATTGGCGAAGCGCAAGGGAACGCGCTCGACGCCGGAGCGCGCCAGCATCGCATTCCAGCGCGCGACACCTTCCGGGTATTGTGCCCGATAGGACGGGCCGAGCTCGCGGAAATCATGCGGGAGCCGTTCGAATTCAGGCGGCAGTAGCCTGTGCAGCATCGCCTGATAATCATCATCCACGAGCCCGACGATGCTGCTGGAGATGACGAAGCTGAGCAGGCGCTGCGGATGCGAGACGGCAAAGTCGGTCGCGACCATGCCGCCGGCGGCCGTGCCGATCAGGTGGAAGCGATCCAGCCCGAGCGCATCGACCAGGCGGAGCAGGTCGGTCGATGCCGGCGTCGTTGCGGCCGCGTCGCCATCGTCGGAGCCGAAATGGCCGCGGCGGGAATAGCCGATGACGCGATAGCCGGCTTCGGCGAAGACCGGCCATTGCTGGTCCCAGCATTCGCCGCTGCCGGCCGAGGCATGGAGCAGGACGACGGCGGGCCCAATGCCGCCCGTGTCCCAAACCCATAGCCGGGTGCCGTCGCCGACATCGACATGGGCTTCGCGCCGCGAGCGGCCTTGGGAGAGGGCGGCGTTCACCGGCTCAGTCCACCTTGAAGGCGATGGCGTCGGCCTCGATCAGCCAGGCGGGATTGGCGAGGCCACCGACCACGAAGGCCGTCGTCGCCGGCGGCTTTGCGGAGAAGTAGCCGTTGCGGATGCCAGCATAGCCGATGATCTCCTCGGCGCTGCGGCAATAGGCGGTGATCTTGACGATGTCGTCGAAGCCCATGCCGGCCGAGGCGAGGACGGCGCCGATATTGTCCATCATCTGCCGGACCTGATCGTCGAAGGCTTCGGGAATGGAGCCATCGGGCCGGACACCGACCTGCCCGGCGATGAAGAGCTGGCGGCCGGGGCCACGGGTCTCGACTCCATGCGAATAGAGATTGCGGGCGGGCGGCGCCATCGAGGCCGGGTTGTGCTGGATCGTTGTCATCGGTCGTCTCTTGCGGTTGGAAAAGTGGGTGGGCTCAGGCGCCGACCTGGCTGACGAACTTGGTCGAGAGATAGGCTTCGAGCCCCTCCATGCCGCCTTCGCTGCCGTAGCCGGAATCCTTGATGCCGCCGAACGGGGTCTCGGCCGCGGCGAGGCCGAAATGGTTGATCGAGATCATGCCGCTCTCGAGCCCGTCGGCGAATTGCGCGGCGCGCCTCGTCGAGCGAGTGAAGGCGAAGGCGGCGAGGCCGAAAGGCAGGGCGTTGGAGCGCTCGATCGCCTCGTCGACCGAGCCGACCCGCACCAGCGCCGCCACAGGTCCGAATGGTTCGTCGCGCATGATGCGGGCGCTGTCGGGCACGTCGGAGAGGACGGTGGGCTCGAAGAAGAAGCCTTCATTGCCGATGCGGCGGCCACCGGTCTCGAGCCGGGCGCCGCGCTGGACGGCGTCGGCGACGAAATCCTGCAGCGCGTCAAGCCGGCGGGCATTGGCGAGCGGGCCCATCTGCGTGCCCTCGGTCGCGCCGGGGCCGACCTTGACTGCTTTGGCAGCCTCGGTGAAAGCGGCGCGGAAGCCGTCATAGACGGCGTCCTGCACATAAAAGCGCGTCGGTGAGGCGCAGACCTGGCCGGCATTGCGGAATTTCAGCCCAACGCCGAGCTTCACCACTGCATCGAGATCGACATCATCGCAGACGATGAAGGGGGCATGGCCGCCGAGCTCCATGGTGGCGCGCTTCGCCTGTGCCCCCGCCAACGCGCCGAGATGCTTGCCGACCGGGACCGAACCGGTGAACGAGACCTTGCGGATCACTGGCGAGGCGATCAGCCGCTCCGAGATTTCGGCGGGCACGCCGAACAGGATGTTGAGCACACCCTCGGGCAGGCCAGCCTCCTGGAAGCATTTGGCGAGTTCGATACAGGCCGAGGGCGCCTCTTCTGGCGGCTTGGCGATGATCGAGCAACCGGCGGCCAGCGCCCCGGCGATCTTGCGGACGAGCTGGGCGAGCGGGAAGTTCCAGGGGCTGAAGGCCGCGACCGGCCCGACCGGCTCCTTCACGACGATCTGGCGCGCTCCGGGAATGCGCGAGGGGATCACGCGGCCATAGGCGCGCCGGCCTTCCTCGGCATACCACTCGATATGCTCGGGCGCCGTGGCGGCCTCACCGCGCGCCTCGGCCAGCGGCTTGCCCTGCTCGCGGGTCATATGCTGCGCCATCACCTCGGCGCGCTCGCGCACCAGCGCGGCGGCGCGATGCAGGATGCGTGAGCGTTCGAGCGCGGTCATGGTGCGCCAGGTCGCAAAACCCTTCCGTGCGGCCTCCAGGGCAGCGTCGACATCGGCCGCCTCGGCGAAGCCGAGCTTGCCGATCACTGCGCCGGTGGCGGGATCGACGACGTCGCCGGTGCGGGAGCCGGATGGTGCGCGCCAGCTGCCGGCGATGAGAAGGGGCTTGTCGAGCATGATCCGATATCCTGCGTTGGAAGCTTGGGCCGCGGCTACGCGACCTGGTGATTGACCGGGGAGGAATGCGGAGCGCTATTCGAGCTTGACCCCGATCGAGGCGATCAGCGGCCCCCATTTCGCCCGCTCGGCCTTGATGAAGGCGACGAACTCGTCCGGGGAGGTCGGCGAGGAGATCGCCTCCTGGCTCTCGAACTGCTTCAACAGCTCGTCCGAGCGGAGCGTCGCCAGGGCGGCGGCGTGGATCCTGCCGGACACCTCAGCCGGCATCCCGGCGGGGCCGACCAGCCCGTACCAATTGTCGGAGACGACCTTGGGAAAGCCGACTTCGGCGGTGGTCGGCACATCCGGCAGGGCCTTGATCCGCTTCTCGGTGGTGACCGCGAGGGCATTGACGCTGCCGGCCTGGATCTGCGGCAGCAGCACCGGGATATCGGCCGTGACCATGTCGATATGGCCGGCGATCAGGTCGTTCACCGCCGGCGCCGCGCCGCGATAGGGCACATGGGTGATGTCGATCCCCGCTTCCGCCTTGAACAGCTCGCTGGCGAGATGGGTGATGCTGCCGAGCCCGGCAGAGCCGAAATTGACCTTGCCCGGGTTCTTCTTCGCGTAGACGACGAGGTCGGCGAGGCTCTTCAGGCCGAGCTTGGCGTTGGTGGTGATCACCTCCGGAACGCGCGACACCAGCGTGAGCGGTGTCAGGCTCGTCTCCCAGTCGAACGGCATCTTCGGGATCATGAACGGCACGGTCGAGAGCGCCGCCGCGCCGGCCAGAGCGAGCTGGTAGCCGTCCGGCCCTGCCTTGGCGATCGCATCGATGGCGGGCAATCCCGCTGCGCCGCCGGGGCGGTTGTCGATGACCACCTGCTGGCCGAGCCGGGTGCTCATCCCGCTGGCGAGCGCACGGGCGAACAGATCGGCCGGGCCGCCGGCTGCGAAAGTCACGATCAGTCGGATCGGCCTGACGGGATAGCCCTGTGCGCCAGCGCCGCGCGGTGCCAGCATGGCTGCGCCGGCCGTCGCCATGAATCTGCGCCTGTCCATGTCGATCCTCCTCCCGTTGTTGGTTTTTCCGGCTCTGGCGGCGCGGATGGTCACGAAGGCTGCAAGGCGGGCTCGCGTACGGACTCAGCAACGGGAAGCCGCGCCAGCGTTGCCCGGTATTCCCCTGCGATCCGCGCGACGAGCTCGCCGGCCGGGACGATGTCGTCGATCAGCCCGACGCTTTGCCCGGCCTCGACCTTGCCGTCCTCGACGTCGCCGTCGAAGGCGGCGAGCTTGAGCGAGGAGCGCTGGAAGAGCTCGCGCCGTTCCTCGTCGGGACGCCCGGCGCGCTCGGCCGCCGCCATCGCCTCGGCGAAGCGGTTGCGCAGCACGCGGATCATGCCGAAGCCACGCCCGACCACCATGGTGTCGGAGACGGCAGCCGCGACGACACGGCGGCGATAATCGTCATGCAGGCGCGCTTCCGGCGTCGCCATGAAGCGGGTGCCGAGCTGCGCGGCATCGGCGCCGAGCGCCAACGCGGCTGCGAGCCCCTGGCCGTCGGCGATGCCGCCGCCCAGCACGATCGGCAGATCGGGCACGGCCTTCGCCACGGCGCGGCCGATCACCAAAGTCGAGACCAGCTCCGGCGGCGGGTGGCCGCCGGCCTCGCCGCCGACCACGACGAGGCCGTCGACGCCCTTGGCCGCCGCCTTGGCGGCATGGACCTCGGAGGCGACGACATGCAGGCAGAGCGTGCCGATTGCCTTGAAGCGATCGAGATAGCGATCCGGCCCGCCCTGCGAGGCGATGATGACCGGGACGCGCTCGTCGACAAGCAGCGCCAGGATGTCGTCGACTTCCTTGCGGTAGAGCGGGACGTTGACGGCGAAGGGCCGGTCCGTCTCGGCGCGTACGCCGGCGATGGCCGCCCTGAGGTCGTCGCGCCGCATCGGCCCAGCGGCGATGATGCCGAGCCCGCCCGCGCCCGAGACCGCCGCCGGCAGCGCCGCGCAGGAGGAGGCCCAGCTCATCCCCGCCTGCACGATCGGCAGGTCGATGCCGACCAGCCGGGTGAAGCGCGTCTCGATGCGCAGGCTCTCGACACGCGTGTTCATGCCACCGCCTCGAGGCCGAAGAGCTGGCGCGCATGGGCGGCGAGCTTGTTCTTCTGGACCTTGGAGCTCGCGGTCATGCCGATCTGGTCGAAGCTCTCGACGATCTCGACATAGCGCGGCACCTTGAAGCCGGCGAGGTGCTCCTTGCTCCAGGCGATGATCTCGTCCGGTGCGAGCGAGGTCCCGCTGGCGAGGATCACGAAAGCGGCCGGCACCTCGATCAGGCGCTTGTCGGGCACGCCGACGACCTGTGCCTGCTGGATGCCGGGATGGCGGTGCAGCACATTCTCGATGTCGGCCGAGGCGACGTTCTCGCCGCCGACCCGGATGATGTCCTTGGCCCGGCCGACGAAGGCGAGCCGGCCATCGGGCGAGAGGCGGCCGAGGTCGCCGGTGCGCAGCCAGCCATCTTCGCTGAGGACGGCGCGGGTCTCCTCGGGCTTGGCGTAATAGCCCTGCATCACGTTCCAGCCACGCGCATAGATCTCGCCGACCTCGCCGGGGCCGGGCTCGGGACCATCCTCGGTCGCGCGGATCTCGACCTCGACGCCGGGATGGATGCGCATCCAGCCGGCGATCCGGTCGGCGAGCGGGTCCCACCAGGCAGCGGTGCAGATGTTCGGCGAGGCTTCCGACTGGCCGTAGCAGACCGCCATCTCGGTCGCGCCGAGCTGGCGTGAGATGCGCTCCATCACCGAGGGTGTCGCAGCCGCCCAGCCGCCGCGCAAAGCGAGCTTGCGCTCGGGCAGGTCGGGATGGTCGAGCAGCATCAGGAAGATGGTGTCGTTGCCCGACATCAGCGTGCAGCGCTCGTCCTCCATCAGGCGCAAGGCGTCGCCCGGCTCGTAGCGCTCGCAGCTGACGAGGCAGGCGAGATGCTGCAGCGAAGCAATGACCGCGAGCGTGCTGCCGGCGACATGGAAGAAGGGGCGGGGGCTGAAATAGCGCTCGCCCGAACGCAGGCCGAAAAAGCGGCCGGCGGAATAGGCGTCCCAGGTCATGTTGCGATGGGTCAGCACCGCCCCTTTCGGGAAGGAGGTGGTGCCGGAGGTGTACTGGATCAGCAGCGGGTCATCCGCTGCCGGGACCGGCTCCGGCACTGCCTGGCCGACACCTGCCTTCAGGAAATCAGCGAAGCTGGCCGCGCCCGCCGGAACGGTCTCGCCGAGGATGACGACGCGGGTCAGCTTGGGTAAGCCTGCGTCCGGCAGCTTCGTATCGACCGCCGGGCAGATCTGCCTGAGGATTTCGACGAAATCGATCTTGAGCAGCCGGTCGGTCATGAACAGCAGCGAGACGTCCGACTGCCGCAAAGTGTAGGCGATCTCCTCCGCCTTCAGCCTGGTGTTGACCGGCACGGTGACGGCGCCGAGCCGGGCGATGGCGTGGAACAGCACGATCCAGGGAATGCTGTTGCCGAGGCAGATGCCGACATGGTCGCCCTTGCGAACGCCATGGGCAGCGAGCGCGGTCGCAACTTCGTCGACGCGTGCGGCGAGGGCGGCATAGCTGATGCGTTCGCCATTGCAGACGACGGCCTCCTCCTGGCCGGCGAGGCGCACGGCCCGCGCCAGGGCTTCCGGCAGAGTGTCGGCGCAGCCGAAGAGATCGGATGGCAGCTCGCTGGCGCTCATGAGTTCTTTCCCTGTGCGTCGCGTTCGGCGAAGGCCTCCAGGCCCTTGCGCCATTCGGTGTCAGCGAGCGCGCGCTCGATCGCGGCGAGCTCGATGCGGATGCCGGTAGCGAGGTCGGTCTTCTCGCCAAGCTCGATCGACTGCTTGGCGAGGGTCAGCGCCAAAGCCGGCGCCTTGGCGATCTCCGCGAGCAGCTCGGTGACGGTCGCTTCGAGTGCGTCCGGCGCGACGATGCGGTTGACGAGGCCGGCGGCCAGCGCATCCTCGACCGGCCAGCGCCGCGCCGTGAAGAGCAGCTCCTTTGCCAGCCGCTTGCCGACGACGCGCTGCAGGCGCTGCGTCGCGCCGACCGTGCCCCAATGCGCTTCCGGAAAGGTGAAGCTGGCGCGCTCGGATGCGATGATGAAGTCGCAGGCCATGGCGATCTCGCCGCCGGAGCCGACTACGGGTCCGTCGACGACGCAGATCACGGCCTTGCTCGAACGCTCGATCGCGTCATAGGCGGCGAAGGAAGCGAGCCGGCGTTGCCGCACCCAGATCTCATCCTTGCCCTTGCGCTCCTTGAGGTCGGCCCCGGCGCAGAACACCGGGCCGGCGCCGTCGACACGGACGATGCGGATGGCCGGGTCGGCCTCGATCGCCTCGAACACGGCCCGCAATTCCCGGCACATCGTCAGGTCGAGCGCGTTGCGCGCTTCCGGGCGGTTCAGCGTCACCCGCAGGATCGGGCCATCGGCGGCGACCGCCAGGCGCTCGAACGCCATTCCGGATAAGGGGCTCTGGCTCATGCGCCGATCTCCTTCAGGCCGAATTCGGCCGCGAGGGCGGCGCTGTCGGCGCCGTGCAGCGGTGGCGTGCCGAGAGACGGGGCGTCATAGCCGGTGAAGCGCAGCGGATTGCGCAGGGCCGGGAAGGCGCCCGCCGTGGGGTGCCGGAACTCGGCCACCATGCCGCGCGCCTGGACATGCGGATCGGCCAGCGCCTGGGCGACCGTGTTGACTTCGCCAGCCGGCACGCCGGCTGCACGCAGGGCTTCGGCGACATCGGCACGTTCGCGCCCGGCCAGGGCCTCGCGCATCGCCGCCATCACGCGCTCGCGCTGCTTCACCCGCTCGGCATTGCGGGCGAGCGCGGTGTCGGCCGCGAGTTCGTCGAGGCCGAGCACCGAGCAGATCGCCTGCCAATGCTGGTCGCTGCCGCTGATATGCAGCCACTCGTCGCCGGCGCAGGCGAAGGCGGCGGAAGGGACGCGGCCGGGATGCTCGGTGCCCGTGCGCTGTGGATCCTCACCCAGCGCAAAAAGGCGCGCCGCGGCGATGGTCAGCAGGCTGATCTGGGTGTCGAGCATGGAGAGGTCGACATGGCAGCCCTTGCCGTTACTGGCGCGGCCGACCAGCCCGGTCAGGATGGCGACGGCGTTCCAGAGGCCGGCGGTCAGGTCGGCCATCGGCACGCCGACCTTGGCGGGCGGGCCATCGGGATGGCCGGTCAGCGCCATCACGCCGCTCAGCGCCTGGAAGATGGTGTCGTAGCCGACGCGATCGCGATAGGGTCCGCTCTGGCCGAAGCCGGTATTGGAGACGTAGACGAGCCCCGGCTTCTCCTGGGAGAGCTCGGTATAGCCCAGCCCCATCTTGTCCATCTGGCCGGGCAAGAAGTTCTCGAGGACGACGTCGGCCTGGAGCGCGAGCGTTTTCGCCGCGGCACGGCCAGCCGAGGTCTTCAGGTCGAGGACGATCGATTCCTTGCCGCGATTGAAGGCGAAGAAATAGGCGCTCTCCTCGCCGACGCGCGGCTCCCATTGCCGGGATTCATCGCCCGTGCCGGGACGCTCGACCTTGATGACCCGCGCGCCCATCTCGGCCAGGATCATCGTCGCCATCGGCCCGGCGAGGACGCGCGAGAAGTCGACGATGGTGATGCCGTCGAGCGGTCTCATGCGCCGTCCCCGTCGCGGAAGCTGCGCATCAGCGCGTTGATGTCGCGTCCGGCCGCCATCGCCGCCTCGAAAGGCAGGTCGGCGACGCGGTAGAACAATCGCTTGGTCGCCTCCATCGCAACCGGCTTCACCTTGGCCCAGCCCTCGGCGATGGCGATGGCTTCGGCCAGCACATCCTCCGGCGCCACGACCTTGTTGACGAAGCCGAGCCGCAGCGCCTCCTCGGCGCCGACCATCCGGCCGGTGCTGACCAGCTCGAAGGCGAGCTTGCGGCCAACGGCGCGCTGCAGGCTCGTCATCACGATGGCGGGGACGATGCTGTGGCGCAGCTCGGGATAGCCGAATTTCAGGTCGCTGCCGGCGACGACCATGTCGCAGCCGATCGCGGTGCCGGCGCCGCCGCCGACCGCGACGCCCTGCACGGCGGCAACGACGGGTTTCGACAGGCCCGGCAGGAGCATGTGCAGCCGCGTGGTCAGGTCGGCGCGGGCGACCACGGCCTTCTGGTTCGCCGGAGTGAGATCAGCGAATTCCTTCAGATCGGCGCCGGCGCAGAAGCCGCGCCCGGCGCCGGCCAGGACGACCGCCCGGATCGCCTCGTCCTCCTGCGCCGCAAGCAGCGCGTCGAAGAGCGCCTGTGTTAGCGCCGTGTCGAGGGCGTTGAGCTTGTCGGGCCGGTTCATCGTCAGGATGCGGACGGCGCCGCGGGTCTCGACGAGCAGCGGGGCAGGGGGCTGGGACATGGTTCCTCTTTTGATCAGGCGACGAGGCCGAGCCCGGAGCGGGCGACCATCGAATGGAGCTGGCGACCGAGGACCTCCTCGCAGCGATGCGCGGTCTCGATCAGGGCCGTGAGATCGAGGCCGGTGGGAATGCCCATCGCCTCGAACATGTTGACGAGGTCCTCGGTCGCGACATTGCCAGTGAAGCCGCCGCCATAGACGAGCTGGGCCGGGTGGCCGCCGATGCCGCCGAAGGCGCTGTCGAAATTGCGCACTCCAGCCTCATAAGCGGCGACGCAATTGGCGAGGCCGGTGCCACGGGTGTTGTGGAAATGCGCGATCAAGGTGAGTTCCGGCACTGCCGCAGCGACGGCCTGGAACAGGGCTTTGGAGGTGCGTGGCGTGGCGAGACCGGTGGTGTCGCCGAGCGTCACATGGCGGACGCCGAGCGCTGCGAACCTGGCGGCGTCGGCGATGACGGTCGCGGCGCCGACTTGGCCCTCGAACGGGCAGCCGAAGGCGACCGAGATCGTGCCGATCAGGCGGAAGCGGCCCTGCGCGGCCGCCACCATCGCCTCGACATTGGCCCATTGCGCGGTCCGCGAGCTCTTCAGGTTGCGCTCGCTATGCGCCTCCGTCGCCGAGACCAGCAGGCTGATTTCGTTAGGTCCATAGCCGGCTTCCGAATCGGCGACGGCACGGAAGACGGCACGCGGATTCGGGCAGGTCGCCTTGTAGAAGACCCCGGCTTTACGCCGGATGCCGGCGAGGACCTCGCTGGCGTCAGCGAAAGCCGGCACCACCTTGGGGTTGGAATAGGAGGTCGCTTCGATCCGCTGGAAGCCGACGGCGGTGAAGGCGTCGATCAGCGCGATCTTCTGCTCGCTCGGCAGGAAGACAGGCTCATGCTGCAGCCCGTCGCGGGCAAAGCATTCGCAGATGACAACCGCATCGGTCATGGCTTCAGTCCAAAAAAAAACCGGCACACGGACGAGCGGGGTTTCCGCTCCTGCGTGTGCCGGTCCGATTTGCTGTGGTCCCGCTGCCTTGAAGGGCGTCGGGGCACAAATCTCCTAGCTGCTTTCAGGTCTATGCCCGTGTCCGGCGCGCCGTCAAGTGGCGAAATTCGGGGCGCTCACCGGGGTGCAAGTGGCCGGTTCCTCCCTCGCCGGGGCATGGCGGATGCGCGCCACCCGGTTTGACAACCACCGTGCCCGCAGGCATTTTCGGTGTTGTCAGGCGATTGGCGATGGGCAGCTTCGACGGTTGCCCAGACAAGCGATCGAACCGGCTCTTCCCGAAAATTTTGCGCGGATGCGAGGCGGTTTTTGATCGCCTTGAACCGGCATGCGAGGTGCGCCATGACCGCCAATTCCAATCACGCCAGAGACATCGCCTACCAGCTCCATCCGCAGACGAATTTCTCGCTGCACGAGAAGATCGGCCCGACGATCATCTCCCGCGGCGAGGGTTTCCATGTCTATGACGATGCCGGCAACCGCTATCTCGAAGCCATGGCCGGTCTGTGGTGCGCGGCGCTCGGCTTCAGCGAGAACCGGCTGGCGGAAGCGGCGGCAAAGCAGTTCGCGGCGCTGCCCTATTACCAGAACTTCGCGCACCGAACCTCGGAGCCGGCGATCGCGCTCTCCGAGCGTCTGATCGAGATCGCGCCGGTGCCGATGTCGAAGGTGCTGTTTCAGAGCTCAGGCTCGGAGGCCAACGACACTGCGGTGAAGCTGGCCTGGTATTATTTCCATGCGATCGGCAAGCCGCAGAAGCGCAAGATCATCGCCCGCAAGCGCGCCTATCACGGCACCTCGATCGCCAGCGCCAGCCTGACCGGCCTCCCGCACATCCACCGCGACTTCAACCTGCCGCTCGACGGTTTCCTGCATGTCACCTGCCCGCATTTCTACCGGGAAGGTGTGCCGGGCGAGACGGAAGAGGCCTTCGCCGACCGCCTCGCCAAGGAGATCGAGGACCTGATTCTGGCGGAGGGGCCGGAGACAGTCGCTGCCTTCTTCGCCGAGCCGGTGATGGGCACGGGCGGCTGTGTCGTGCCGCCGAAAGGCTATTACGAGAAGGTCCAGGCGATCCTCAGGAAATACGAGGTCCTTTTCGTCGTCGACGAGGTCATCACCGGCTTCGGGCGCACCGGCAATTGGTGGGGCACGCAGACCTATGACCTCAAGCCTGACATGATCAGCAGCGCCAAGGCGCTGACCGCGGCCTATCAGCCGCTCTCCGCGCTATTGCTGTCGGAGCCGATCTACCAGGCGATGAAGGAGCAGGGCGACAAGATCGGCGTCTTCGGCCATGGCTACACCTATGGCGGCCACCCGATCGCCTGCGCCGTCGGCCTGGAGGCGCTGAACCTCTATGAGGAGCGCGGGCTGATCGCCGGCGCTCAGGCACTCGGAGCTAAGCTGGAAGGGCGCCTCAAGGCCTTGCTCGACCATCCGCTGGTCGGCGAGGTCCGCGGTGTCGGCCTGATGTGGGGGATCGAGCTCGTCCGCTCCAAGGCGACGCGGCAGGCCTTCGAGCCCTCGCTGAAGTTCGGCCTGGAGATCCAGCGCCTCGCCTTCGAGAACGGGCTGATCGTACGGGCGCTCGGCGACACCCTGATCATGACGCCGCCGCTGATCATCACGCTCGAGGGCATCGACGATGCGGTCGACCGCTTCACGCGGGCGCTCGACCTCGGGCTCGACCTGCTGACGACGAAGGGCATCGCGCTGGACAAGGCCGCCTGACGGCGGCCACGCGGTCTTTCGGCGAACAAAGCTTGCCGAAAGACCGCTATCTCTTTGTTTTTACGCAATTCCGGACGCAGAACCGCTCCACACTTCTGCTGGAATTGCTTTAGCTCACCCGCGATTGTCGCGGATCTGGAAATAGCGCTGCACGGCGGCGCGCGTGGCGACGATCAGCGCCTCGCGCGACGGCGTGTGCACGGCCGTGGAGATCAGCCGCTCCAGCGGCGCCATGCCGTTGCTGACGTCATAGCCGACGATCAGCCGCGAATAGAACGAGCGCGCCAGCTGCGTCACGAAAGTGGCGTCGACTGCGACGATGACGTTCGTCGCTGGGTCGATCTCGAGCACCACGCCGGCATGCTTGAACTCCTCGAACATGCTGGTGCCCTTGGGAGCGGCCGAGTAGCCGCTCACCAGCACTGTCCTGACATCCGACATGACGTTCCCCTGTTTCGTGCTTGCTTGGCCAGACGGCTCTCACACTCGCCTGCCAGCTGGCAAGGGCTGAAAAGACAGGTGCAGGACGACGGTTGACAGGGGTGAAATTCCGGCGCGTACTAAATGGGCTAGGTGATTTGTGCTGGGCGGCCCTCTTCGTGACGGGCTTCCAGGGGAACAATTCGAACCGGCGCTTTTTCTCCGAGCCCGAAAGGGCTGGGGCGAAAGCGCCGGTTTTTTTGTTTCGGTCACCCCGGCGCAGAACAATTCCGAGGGGTTGGCAATGACCGACAGGACAGACAGCGTAAGGCGCCGGCAGATCGCCATGATTGCCGGGGCAGCGATTTCCGCGATGCTTCCGGCTGCCGCGAGCGCGCAGGAGACCGTGACCGTCGCCGGCTATGGCGGCGCGATGCGCAAGGGCTTCGATGCGGCGCTGGTCAATCCCGCCGCGCAGACCCTCGGCCTCAAGATCCGCAGCGAGACGCATGGCGATCTGCCCTCGATCCGGGTGCAGGTCCAGTCGGGCGCCCCGGCCTGGGATCTGGTGCATCTCGGCGGCGACGAATGCGCCCGCGGCGAGAGCGAAGGGCTGTTCGAGCCGCTCGACCTCTCGAAGCTCGACGATGCCTCGATCCCGGCCGCGGCGCGCGGCAAGAGCTGGGTCGCGACCAACTATTACTCCGTGGTCCTGGCCTGGCGCACCGACAAGGTGAAGCAGCCGCCGAAATCCTGGGCCGATTTCTGGGACGCCAAGGCGTTCCCGGGGCGCCGCGCCATTGCCGGCCTTGCCCAGGAGACGCTGGAGATTGCGCTGCTCGCCGACGGCGTCGCCAAGGACAAGCTCTACCCGCTCGATGTCGAGCGCGCCCTTGCCGCGATCAAGCGCCTCAAGCCGCAGATCGGCGTGTTCTGGACGACGGGCGCCCAGTCGACCCAGCTGATCAAGGATGGCGAGGTCGACCTGATCGCGATCTATGGCAGCCGGGTCTCGCCGGTGATCGAGGACGGCAGCTCCGTCCAGTTCAGCTATGATCAGGGCCTGCTCGGCTATGGCTGCATCGCCGTCCCCAAGGGCGCCAAGAACGCCGCCAAGGCGAAGGCGCTCGCGCTGGCGATGGTCTCGCCGGAGATCCAGGCTAACATCATCGAGAAGATGGACAATTACGGCCCGGTCAACGCCAAGGCCTATGAGATCCGCAAGTTCACGCCGGAACAGCTCGCCAAGACCAACTCCTCGCCGCAGAACGCGGCCAAGCAGGTGCTGATCGACGCGGCCTGGTGGGCCAAGAACGGCGACAAGGCGGAAGAGGCCTTCAAATCGGCGATCCTGCAATGAAGGTTCCGGTTTCGATCCGGGGGCTCTCGAAGAAATTCGGTTCGTTCGAAGCCCTCAAGGACATCAATCTCGACATCGCGCCCGGCGAATTCGTCACGCTGCTCGGCCCGTCCGGCTCAGGCAAGACGACGCTGCTGCAGGTGCTCGCCGGTTTCGTCACCCCGACCAGCGGCAGCATCCTGGTCGCGGGCGAGGAATTGCTGACCAGGCCGCCGCACCGGCGCGAGATCGGCCTCGTCTTCCAGAACTATGCGCTGTTCCCGCATATGAACGTGTTCGAGAACGTCGCCTACCCGCTCAAGCTCCGGCGCCTTGCCAGAGCTGAGATCGAGAGCCGCGTGCGGGCCACGCTCGACATGGTCAGGCTGAGCCAGTTCATCGATCGTCCCGTCGACAAGCTCTCGGGCGGGCAGAAGCAGCGCGTCGCTTTGGCGCGGGCCATCGTCTTCGAGCCGCGCATCCTGCTGATGGACGAATCGCTCTCGGCGCTCGACAAGAAACTGCGCGAGCAGATGCAGATCGAACTGCGCCATCTGCATGAGCGCCTGCACACGACGACGGTGTTCGTGACGCATGACCAGCGCGAGGCGCTGACCATGTCGGACCGGATCGCGGTGATCAACAACGGCGCCCTGATCCAGTTCGATACGCCACGGGCGATCTACGACCGGCCGCGGACGCGCTTCGTCGCCGATTTCGTGGGGGAGACGACCTTCCTGCCGGTCGAGCTTAAGGCCGGCGGCGGCGCAAGCGTCTTCGGTACGCCGCTGCGCCTCCCCGATCATGCGGGGGCATCGGCAACCAACTCGCGCGAAAGCTGGCTGGCATTGCGCCCGGAAAAGCTCGCGATCGGCCCGGTCTCTGGTCCGGAGGCCGAGGTCAATTCCTTCTCCGCCGTGGCGCGCGAGACGATCTTCCAGGGCGACAGCCTGCTGGTGATCGCCGGTTTCCCGGATGGCCAGAACATCGCGGTGCGGGTGGTGCCGCAGGAGGCCAATCGCGGCCTCGTGCCGACGCCCGGCCAGCCGATCCACATCAACGTCCACCGCAATGACAGCATCCTGGTCAGCGGCGATGTCTGAGGCGCGATCCATGACCGGCGTCATCGCGGCCGTGCCACCGGGTTCTACCGACGCCTCCTATTTCGCCCGCGCCGAGCGAAAGGAAGCGTGGTCCTTCGCGCTCCTCGCCGTGCCCGGGCTCATCGTCATCGGGCTCCTGCTGGTCGTCCCGGTCGGCTGGCTCTTCATCCTCTCCTTCATCGGCAAGGATGGCGGCGTCTCGCTCGAGAACTACGCGAGGCTGGCGCAACCGGTCTATGTCATCACCTTCGTGACGACCTTCCAGATCGCTGGGATTGTCACGCTCGGCTCGATCCTGCTCGGCTACCCCGTCGCCTATCTGCTCTCCCAGCTTAGCCCGCGGGCGGCGGCGATCTGCATGATCTTCGTGATCCTGCCGTTCTGGACCTCGGTGCTGGTGCGCACCTATGCCTGGCTCGTGCTGCTGCAGCGACGGGGCCTGATCAACAGCTGGCTCGTCAGCCTCGGCATCATCAACGAGCCGATCCCGCTGGTGAACAACTTCATCGGCACGACGATCGGCATGCTGCACGTGCTGCTGCCCTTCATGATCTTGCCGCTCTATTCGAGCATGAAGACCATCGACACCGATTATCTGAAGGCGGCGTCGAGCTGCGGCGCCTCGCCGATGCGGGCGTTCTGGGACGTGTTCTTCCCGCTCAGCCGCCCCGGCCTCTTCGCCGGCACGGTGCTCGTCTTCATTCTGAGCCTCGGCTTCTACCTGACCCCGGCTTTGCTCGGCGGCGGGCGGGTCAGCATGTGGTCGATGCAGATCGCCACCAATGTCTCGACCTACAGCAACTGGGGCGCAGCCAGCGCGCTCGGCGTGCTCTTGCTCGTCGTGACCATCGCCATCCTCGCCGCGCTGAACAAGGTGTTCCGCGTCGACAAGCTCTATGGGGGCCGCTGATGCTGACCGCTGCCGCCAGCGCCACGCAGATCAGGCACTATCAGAGGCTCTGGCTCTACGGGCTGTGCGCGCTGATCTTCACCTTCCTGATCGTGCCCTGCGTGCTGATCGTGCCGATGTCGTTCTCGGCCTCGAACTACCTCGAGTTTCCGCCGCGGGCCTGGAGCCTGCGCTGGTATCGCGAATTTTTCGACTCCGCCGAGTGGATGGACGCGCTCTGGCTCTCGCTCAGGGTCGCCGGGCTGACGACGCTGATCGCGACGCCGATCGGCACCGCGGCGGCTTACGGCCTCTCGCAGATGCCCGAGCGATTGACCAAGCCGCTGCGCATGTCGTTCCTGCTGCCGATGATCGTGCCAAACATCCTGGTCGCGATCGGCGTCTTCTTCGTCTTCGCCAAGCTCGGGCTCAACAACACGGTCACCGGCCTCGTGCTCGTTGGCATCATGCTGGCGCTGCCCTTCGTGCTGGTGACGGTATCGAGCGGATTGCAATCCTTCGACGGCAATCTGGAGCGGGCGGCGCGCAGCCTCGGAGCGACAAGGCTGAAAGCGTTCCTGACCGTGACGGTGCCGCAGATCAAGAGCTCGATCGCGGCCGGGGCGCTGTTCGCCTTCGTCGCCGCCTTCGACGAGGTGGTGATCGCCCTCTACATCTCCAGCGGCGAGAACTCGACGCTGCCGCGCCGGATGTTCGCGAACATCCGCGATCAGGTCGACCCGCTGGTCGCGGCGGTCTCGTCGGTGCTGGTCGTCGCCTCGATCGTGCTGCTGCTCATCGTCCAGATCGTGAAGCGGCCGGAGAAGGGAGCAGCGCGATGACCGCCAGATCCGTTTCGAAGCGTGACGACAGGGACGCGGCCGAGCTGGATTCGCTCTGCCAGTACGCGATCCAGGGCGTGCACGAGGCCTCCTATCTGGAGTTCCTGCGTTTCGCGCCACTGGAAGAGCCGGATGCCGAGATCAGGGCATCGCTGCATCCCGGTGCCGACATGATGCGTCTGCCCGGCCATCTGGAGGCGCGCGCTGGCTTTTACTTGGCGGATGCGCTGACGGCGGTCTCGCCCTCGACCTGGCCGGACGCCTTCGATGACGCGCGAAGCGTCATGGCCGGCGCCTTGCGCGTCGCGGCGGGCGAGCGGCAGGTCGTCACCCGCTGCGCTAGGGGCGGGCGCCACGCCTATGCCGGCCGCGCGGCGCGCGGCTGCCATCTCAACCATGCGGCGATCGCGGCGTCCTTCCTGCGCGAGAGTCTGCCGCGCGTCGCGGTGCTCAGCCTTGGCGAGCACCATGCGAGTGGAACCCAGTCGATCTTCCTGTCGCGCGCGGACGTGCTCTGCCTGTCGGTTCATGGCGACCCGGCCCAGCGCTATCCCTTCTACACCGGCTATGCCGACGAGCATGGCGGCGCAGATGCCGCCGGCGCCAATCTCAATCTCGTCCTCGGGGCCGAGGCCGACGAAAAGGCTGCCGACGCGGCGCTGGCCGAGGCTTGCGAGGCGATCAGGCGATTCTCACCCGGTGCGGTCGTGGTCGACATCGAGGCCGGGCTGACGGCGCCGTTCGACCGCTTGGCCCTGTCGGGGCCTGCTGCTGCGGCACGCAAGCTCTCCGGCGCCCTGGATTGTCCGGTCATGGTGATCGCATGTGAGACCAGCTAGCTGGCCGGGCGCCCTTGCAGAGAGCGCCTGGCCAAACCCGCCTTTTTTATCAACGTCGCAAGGCATTTCGCGGTGTCCTTCCCGCAAGGACGGACACGAAGAAGCGGATGAACCGGCGCCGGCATGCGGACAGCCCGTCCGCGTGCGCGGCGCCGTTTTCACATGGGGAGGAGAAACATGATGCAGTTTTCATCTGGCATGACGATGTCGCGTTTCGCATTCGCTGCTGCCGTGCTGGTCGGCTCGGCGCAGATCGCGGCGGCGCAGGATTCGGTCACCTTCGCCGGCTTTGGCGGGCAATATCAGGGCAGCGTCCGCAAGGCGCTGTTCGACCCGGCCGGCAAGAAGCTCGGCGTCCGCGTGCGCGAGGAGAGCCATAGCGGTCTCGCCAGCGTCAGGGTGCAGGTCCAGTCCGGCAAGCCCGGCTGGGACATCGTGCAATTGGGCGAGGCCGATTGCGCGCGCGGCCAGAACGAGGGGCTGTTCGAGCCGCTCGACTACTCGAAGATCGATACGAACGGCATCGCGCCGCAGGCGCGGGGAACGGCCTATATCGGCAGCAACTACGTCTCGACCGTGCTGGCCTGGCAGAAGGACAAGTACAAGGACAAGCCGCCGCGCAACTGGAAGGACTTCTGGGACCCGAAGGCGTTCCCGGGCCGGCGCGCCATGCACATCTACCCGCAGGAGAGCATGGAAGTCGCGCTCCTCGCCGACGGCGTCGACAAGGACAAGCTCTATCCGCTCGACGCCGACCGGGCTCTGGCCTCGCTGGCGAAGCTGAAGCCTTCGATCGATGTGTTCTGGCAATCGGGCGCCCAGGCCTCGCAGCTCCTGAAGGACGGCGAGGTCGACATGATCGTGATCTGGGGCAGCCGGGTCGCCAGCGTGCTGGCTGATGGCGCACCGGTCGACTTCACCTACGACCAGGCTCTGCTCGGCTTCGGCTGCTTCGGTATCCCCAAGGGCGCCGCCAATGCTGCCGCCGCCCAGCGCATGATCGCGCAGATGGTCACGCCCGAAATCCAGGCCAATATCCCCGATCTGCTGCCCTATTACGGGCCGATCAACGAGCGCGCCTTCGCCGTGAAGCAGTTCTCGGCCGAGGCGCTGGCGAAGGCCAATTCCTCTCCGCAGAACAAGGATCGGCAGGCGCCGCTCCAGCCTGCCTGGTGGGCCGACAACATCGCCCGCGTGCAGGAGCGCTACCAGGCGCTGATCGCGAAGTGAGCCTTTGAGGACTGCCTGAGATGAAGACGATCTTCCATCCCGACCAGTACGGTCATCATGTGCGCACCCGGCTCTCGGGCGGTGCACTCACCACGGCGCTGGAGGTGCCGGACCGGGCGCGTGTGCTGCTCGCGGCGGCCGAGGGCTGCACCGAGACGGTGGTCGCGCCTGGGGCGGCTGACATGGCGCTGATCCGGCGCGTCCATGACGCCGATTATCTCGCCTTCCTCGAAACCGGCTTCGCCGCCTGGAAGCAGCGCTTTCCGGCGAGCGAGGAACTGCGTCCGAGCCTGCATCCCAACGCCTATATGCGGCGCCTGCCGCAGGACCTTTTGGGCCGGGCCGGCTACTACATCGCCGATGCGGCGAGCGTGCTGCTCGCCGACAGCTGGGCGGCGATCCTCGCCAGCGGCGCGACCGCGATCGATGCGACGGCGCGGGTGCTGAACGGCGAAGGGGCGGCCTATGCGCTGTGCCGGCCGCCGGGGCATCACGCCTATCGCGACCAGGCCTGCGGCTACTGCTTCCTCAACAACACGGCGCTGGCGGTGACCTTGGCGCGCGATCACGCCCAGCGTGTCACCATCCTCGATGTCGACGTGCACCACGGCAATGGCACGCAGCAGTTGTTCTATGACCGCGCCGATGTCCAGACCATCTCGGTCCATGCCGACCCGGCGACGGTCTACCCGTTCTATGCCGGCTATGCCGACGAGACCGGTGCAGGCGCTGGTGAGGGCTTCAATCTCAACTTGCCGGTTCCGGAAAGGGCGGATGACGAGGTCTATCTCGCTGCCGTTCGGCAGGCAGTCGAGCAGGCGAAGGCGTTTTCGCCTGACGTCCTGGTGATCGCGCTTGGGCTCGATCCCTCGGTGGCCGACCCCTTCGCCTGCACCGCCGTGACGACGGAGGGCTTCCGGCGCATGGGCGAGAGCCTCGCCAGCTTGCGGCGCCCGACCGTGATCATCCAGGAAGGCGGCTATCCCTCGCCAGTGCTGGGCGACAATCTCGCGGCCTTCCTGACCGGCTTCCAGGAGGCGATGGCGTGAGCGGTCTTGCTGGGCCCGCCCTGGATGATGCGCTGATGGCGCCGCTGCCCCAGTTCGCCGGCGACGAGCTGGCTGGGATGCTGCGCGAGCATTTCGGCATCAGCGGCTCGTTCGCGCGGATCCGCGGCGAGCGCGATCTCAACCTCCATGTCGCCTGTGCGGATGGCCGCGATGTCGTCTTCAAGATCTGCGGCGATTCCGATAGCGCGGAGGAGCTTGCCTTCCAGAACGCGGCGCTGGCCCATCTGGCGCGGACCGACCCGGCCCTGCCGGTGCCGCGCGTGGTCGCCGCACGCGATGGCAGTACGATCGTCGCGCATGAGCGCGGTGGCCAGCGCCATCTGCTGCGCGTCCTGACCTATCTGCCGGGCGAGCCTGCGCTCGGCAGCACATTGTCGCGGGCCCAGCGGGTCGAGATCGGCATGCTGGCGGCACGGCTCGATCGCGCTTTGGCCGATTTCGATCATCCCGGCGCGAACCGGGCCTTCATCTGGGACCTGGTCCACTTCGCCAGCCTGCGCGAGAAGGTCGCCTTTCTCGATACCGACCAGCGCAAGGCTCTGGCGGGGCGCGTGCTCGACCGCTTCGCCGAGAGCGTCGCGCCGCTTCTGCCAGTGCTGCCCCGGCAGGTCATCCACAACGACCTCAACCAGAACAACCTGCTGCTACGGCCGCAGGACGGTTCGGTCTCCGGGATCATCGATTTTGGCGACATGATCAGGACGATCCGCGTCGCCGAGGTCGCGATCGCGGCGGCGCATCTCATCTACCGCGAAGCCGACCCGCTGAGCGCGATGGCGCAGGTGGTGAAGGGCTACGCCCAAATCCTGCCGCTCGAGCCCGGCGAGATCGCAGTGTTGCCGGCGCTCGTTCAGGCTCGGCTTGTGACCCGCGAACTCATCGTCGCCTGGCGCCGCCGGGCCAACCCGGCCGCGACCACCTCCTATCGCGATGATGTCAGCCGCTTCGGCTGGGAAGCGCTCGCCCGCTGCGACGCGATTCCCCTGGCCGAGACCGCCGAACGCCTGGCCGAGGCCGCACGCCTCGGCAGCCGCTGAACTCTCTCCGGAAAGAAGCTCGCCATGTACGACACGCTGATGGAACGCCGCGCCCGCCTGCTCGGGCCGATGTACAAGCAATTCTACCAGGCTCCGTTCGCGCCGGTGCGCGGCGAAGGCGTCTGGGTGACCGATCAGGGCGGCAAGCGCTATCTCGACGCCTACAACAACGTCCCGCATGTCGGCCATTGTCATCCGCGCGTCGTCGAGGCGGCGAGCCGCCAGCTCGCGACCTTCAATTCCAACACCCGCTATCCCAGCGAGCTGATCGTCGACTATGCCGAGCGCTTGGCCGAGACCATGCCGGACCCGCTCAAGGTCTGCATGTTCGTCTGCTCGGGGACGGAGGCGAACGAGCTCGCCTGGCGGATCGCCATGGCCAATTCCGGCGGCAGCGGCGCGCTGATCACCCGCTCGGCCTTCCACGGCAATTCGACCATCATCGGCGCGCTCGATTCCTCGACGATCCCCGCCGAGCGCCAGCAAGGCTGGGTCGCGACCGTGCCTGCGCCCGAGCATCGCGGCGTCGGCGACAGGACGCCGAAGCTGACGGCCTCGGAGTATGCCGAGCAGTATCGCCGGGCGATTGCCGGTCTCACTGAGCGCGGGCATCGGCCGGCTGCCTTCTTCGCCTGCCCGGTCTTCGCCAGCGACGGCCTCTACAGCCCGCCTACCGGTTACCTCGACGAGGCGATCGCCGAGGTCCGCAAATCCGGCGCGCTGATCATCGCCGACGAGGTCCAGTCGGCGCTCGGGCGCACCGGCACGCATTTCTGGGGCTTCCAGCACGCCGGGATCACTCCTGATATCGTCACCATGGCCAAGCCGATGGGCAACGGGCTGCCGCTCGCCGTGGTGATCACGCGCCGGGAGCTGGTCGAAGGCTTCCTCAAGACCGAGCGCTACTTCAATACCTTCGGCGGCAACCAGGTCGTCGCCGCAGCCGGCATCGCAGTGCTCGACGTATTGCGCGACGAGGGTTTGCAGGAGAATGCGCTGCAGGTCGGGGCTTATCTGCGTAGCCGGCTCGCCGAGTTGATGGAGACCGACGAGCGCATTGGCGATGTCCGCGGCACCGGCCTGTTCGTTGGCGTCGAGATCGTCAGGGATCGCGCGAGCCAGACGCCAGCACCCGATGTCGCGCGGGCACTCATCGAGGAGCTTCTGCAGCAGGGCGTCCTCGTCGGCATCACCGGCGCCGGCCGCAACCTGCTCAAGATCCGGCCGCCGATGGTCTTCTCCCGGGACAATGCCGACCAGTTGGTGAATGCGCTGGAGCAGGCACTTCGCCTGACATCAGCCCGGCGATAGTTCCTTTGCTGCGCTGATCTGGCTCCGGCGCAGTAATCCCGAATGGTCCGCAGAGATATCTCCATTCGTCATTGATGGAGATTGTGATGGTCCTAGCGTCGGGATGGTTGATCGAGCGGCGGGCAACCCGCCGAGGGCCAAGTCAGATGACCATCGCGCTCGTCATCGTCGTACCAGCGTATCTCGTGGTCGCGAGCCTGATTGCTCTGACTTCGGCGTTCGAAGCGGAACGTCCCGCTCTTGCAGCCACGGACCTCGCAGTGATTGCACTGGTCAGTGTGGCCTGGCCAATCGTCGGCTGCGCCATGCTGTCGGCGCAGGCAGGTCGGAAGCTTTTTCAGTAAAGTGCGCATGCCTGCCCTCCGCGCGTTGACGGGCTCCCATCGCTGGAAGGCCGGCGCCGGCTGTTAACGAGCCGTCCGCCGGTCACCATGTAACGAGGAGGCTTTGCGGCCGGCGGGCAAGATCAGAAATGCGCCTTCGGCTGGAGCTTCAGTGTCGTGCGCGTCGAATCCGCCATCTTCGACAGCAACCAATCGGGGTTGCCGAGGTTGAAGTAAGTCTTCAGCAGAAGACGCCAGAACAATCGCTCGGCCTGCGACGAGGGCCCATGCTGTGCGTAGATCCTGGCGCATTCGGCGGCGGTGCGGCTTCCGTGGATCGCGCTGTTGTTGACGCCGGTGCGCCGGAAGCAGGCGATCGGCCGCGCGATCCGGCCATAGGGCTCCTGCGTCAGGGCCCGGCAGAACATGTCGTAGTCGCCAGCGTCCCTGTAGGCGATGTCGAAGCCGCCCAACTCCTCGAAGAAAGTCCGGGAGAAATAGGTCGCCATGTGCATGATCGGATTCCAGCCCAGACAGACGAGCATGGCGGGCGTCATCCAGTTCGGAGGCGCCGCAAGTCCGCCGAGGCTGTGCCCGCCTGAATCGATCCAGCGGATGGCGCCGACGACCCAGCGCCGGCGGCTTGCACGGTAGGCATCGACGACGGCCGCGGCCGCACCTGGGAGCA
This sequence comes from Allobosea sp. NPDC055332, assembly GCF_053645455.1. Taxonomy (NCBI): domain Bacteria; kingdom Pseudomonadati; phylum Pseudomonadota; class Alphaproteobacteria; order Hyphomicrobiales; family Alloboseaceae; genus Allobosea; species Allobosea sp. NPDC055332. The sequence goes on from NZ_JBSHMO010000003.1 coordinate 289,424, forward strand.
TGACATCGTCGGCGCCGAGAAAGCCCAGCAACTCACCCGAGGAGTTGAATGAGCCCTTGTTGATGGCGTCGAAGATGCCGCTGTCCTTGCCCTGCATCACGCGCAGCCCGTAGCTGCGGGCGAGCTCCACAGTTCCATCGCTGCTGCCGCCGTCGACGATCACGTGCTCGATCTCGATGCCGCGCGTCGCATTGCGGCGCGCGGACTCGATGCATTCCTTCAGATAATCGACGGCGTTCAGCGTCGGGGTCACGATGGTCACGATCATGGGAGCAGCTCCGCCGCTGAGGCCAATCGGTTCAGGAAAGCCGGGGTGAGTTCACGATTTCCGGCCTTGCTGCCATCATCGGCAGGGGCTCGTCCTCAACCGAGACGGAGTCCTCGACCACCGGAATCCGGGTCACGGAGTTCTGCATGGCCCACATGGCTGCCTGGGTGCGGTTCCTGACCCGCACCTTCCGGAGGATCGCCTTGACATGGACCTTCACGGTGGCCTCGGCGATCTCCAGCTTGCGTGCGATCACCTTGTTGGATTCACCCAGCATCAGCCCTTCGAGGATGCTGACCTCCCGGGCCGAAAGGCCCTGGAACGGCGAGCCGTCGGCCCTGCGCTGCACACCCTGAAGGAGGCGCTGCGGTTCGACTGCGACCTCGGCGAGCTGCGACAGCAGATCGGGCGGAAAAACAGCGCCGTTGGCGATGACGACTTCCAGCGATGTGATGAGATCCTGCGCCGAGACGGACTCGACGAGATAGCCGACCGCTCCGAGCTGCATGGCGCGGCGCATCAGTTCGCGGCTGTCGCGGAGAGCGAGCGCGACGATCTTGGCGCTCTTGAACTGCCTCCGGATGTCGCCGACGATGGAACAGGACATGTCGTCGATCACGACGATGAAGAGGTCAGGTGTCTTCTGGTCTTCGCAGCCCTGGAAATCGAGGCTGGTCGATTTCTGGCTGACCCGGAAGCGCGCACCATCCAGCAATTGGGTGATTCCTTCGCGGAGCAGGGCGTTGTCGCTCAGCACGGCGGTCTCGATGATGTCAGCCATTGTTACTCCCCTTTACTCAAAACAAGACTGATGTCGCGGATGCAACCGGAGGCATAGGCTTTGGTTGTGGGTGATTTTTTGTTGGTTGGTGAGAGTCTGGACGCAATACGTGCAGACTAATCACTTGTGGGCATCGCGTGGCGACGAGGGATGCCGTACCCTCGGCTCGATGGTTAATAATTAGTTCATTCGGATGTGTTCGTCTTGTCAGGAAAATTACGATCCTGTCAGGGGAAACCTTACAACCGAGAGCATACGATGATCACGGAAGCTTGATATCGCCTTCGGTATAATACTTCAGGTTGTAGGATCGACTTTGAGAATTCGAATGAGATCCTTCGCCAAGACCGCCGCTTCGGTCCGGTTACGTACATTGAGGGTACGCATCAGGGCGGAGACATGGATCTTCGCGGTCGGTTCCGCGATATGAAGCGCTTGGGCGATTTCCCGGTTCGAGAGTCCGTCGGCCAGCAGCGCCAGGACGTCCTTCTGCCGGCGCGTCAGCCCGAACGGGTCCTGCTGCGAGCCGATACGGCGCTGTGGCGTTTCGCGAGAGCGATAAGCATCCGTGGCTGAACCGAACGGTGTGAGGCCGCGCGGTATCGCAAGACGCCCGGCGAGGGTCTCCTTGACCGCTTCGACGATCTCGTCGTCACGCTGCAGTTTCGAAATGAAGCCGTGGAATCCCTCGGCGACGTAGTGGAGGACCTGGTCGAAGGTGCCGTTGCTCGAGATGACGACATAGCGTGTCGTCGTAGAGGCTCGCTTGAAGTCCCAGATGACCTGCGGATCGGACGAACCCGTCAGGCCGAGGCTGACCAGTACAAGATGAATTGGCTGGTCTTCCATCAGGCTGCGCATCAGCCCGTCGAAATCCGCAGCTTCCAGGATCTCGGCTTGTGGCAGCGCTGCCTGCAGAATGGTGCGCAGGCCCGTGCGGTAGAGCGCATGTTCGTCGGCAACGAGGATCCTGATCATGTTCGCGCCGCCGCTCTGTCGCCTTTGCAATTGGGAGACGCAGCCGCATTGGTGGACGTCGCCCGGTCGCAGGCGGTGCCGGATATGGGCTCCTATCCCCGGAACCTGTCGTAGCGGGAACGGTCTTCCAAGTCGCGACGCTCTTCGGGAGATGCGGTTGCTTGGCGCGTGGCCATTGTTGTTTCGCTCACGCCAAGTTGAGTACTCCGCACAGGGCCAGTTGCGACAGTTGAGAGCACCGATGGCTTAGTCAGGTCCCTCAGACGTCGAGAATCCAGCCATGGCTGGCGCCGTACCGGATGATGTCGAGACGCGAGTGCAGCATCAATTTCTTGCAGGCTCGATAGCGGTAGGTCTCGACGGATTTGATGCCGAGGCCGACGCGTCGCGCAATCTCCTTGTTGGAGTGGCCGACGGCGGCCAGGCGCAGGACCTGCATCTCGCGGTAGGTCAGCGTTCCGTTCGTCGCCGCCGGAGACAGGCCAGGGTTTGGGCAAAGCTTGCGGATCCATTCCGAACGGAAATCTTCCAGCTCCGAGTCGATGTAGACACCGCCGCTGAGGACCGTCCTGATCGCCTGCGCCACCTTCTCGCTCGCAGAGGCTTTGAGGACATAGCCGCGAATGCCGATCCTCAGCGCCTTCTGGACATAGTTCGGCTCCTCGTAATGGGTGAGCATCACGATCTGGGTATCGGGCTTCTCCTCGAGGATGCGTTCGGCCAGTGCCATGCCGCTCATGCCGGGCAGGCCCATGTCGAGGACGGCAATGTCGGGGCGCTGGCTGCGCATGAGGATCAGCGCCTCGGATGCGCAGGTCGCTTGCCCCACCAATTCGAGATCGGGCAAGCCGAGCACGAGAGCCTGCAAGCCCGCCAGCACGACAGGATGATCGTCGACCAGTATGATGCGCGCCGTCGTCAATCAGGGCTCCGCTGCGGCTCGTAGGCCAGAGGAGCAACAGCCGTGACCGCTGTGCCCTTGCCGGCACGTGGGCCGATCTCCAGTGTCCCGCCGATATCGTCCATGCGCTGGCGCATTCCGCGGAGCCCGAGGCCGTCGCTGTTGCCCGGATGCGTCGACGCTGGCCGAATACCGGCTCCGTCATCGGCGATCGTGAGTGCGACCGACTCGCCCGCGAATTCCAGGGTGAGATCGAGCTTTCGTGCACCGAGCGCGTGTTTGAGAATGTTCGTCAGCGCTTCCCGCGCCACCCGATACAGCGCGCCCTCGACGGCGATGGGGAGCCGTGCGGGCTCAGCTCCCTTCGTTCTGAACGAGAGGCCAAGTCTCCCATCCGCGGCGAACGAGGCCGCCATGGTCTCGATGGCGCGGCTGAAGCCGAGTTCTTCGATGAGGCGTGGCCGGCCGCCGACGACGGCATGGTGGATCTTGCGCCCGACGTGGGCGACATGCTCGACAATCTCGTCGAGACGCTTTCTCGCTGGCCCTTTCGTGCCTTCTCGCAACCGTCGCAGCTCCATGAGGACCAGGGCCATCTCCTGTCCGGCATGGTCGTGCAAATCTTGCGCTATGCGCTCGCGCTCGTCGGCTCGGATGTGGCTGAGCTCGTCCTGAAGTTCGTGCGTCCGTGCCTCCACGACGCGTAGCGCTTCGGCGACGAAGCAATATTGCTCGACCAGCCTGAAGCGATCGCTGCGCAGTTCGTCGTATTGCTGCATGGCAAGGCGGCGTTGCCGCTCGGCCGTCAGGCGCCTCATCCGCTCCGCAGCGGCCGAAAAGCGTGCATCGAGGAGAGGAAACAGTCGCAGCAGGAGTGTGGCCGGTCGGCTTCGGCGCCGTGGGACCAGGACATTGCCGAAGCAGCGATAGTCGACGGTGCCATCAGGCCCGTCAAAGCTGACTCTTTCGATCAATGGCTGGCGCGAGCCCGAGCAGGCTAGAAGATAGGTCCGCAAAGCCTCGGTCCGGCCCGCGCACATCTCGATCAGCGACGAGGTCGTGTCCCCGGCATTGAGCACCTGGCTCGCGGCGCGATTGCGCGCGTGGACGCTTCCGTCGCTGAGGGCAATGATCGACGGCTCAACATAGGCTTCGAGGTCTAGCTCATGCCGAAGCTGTAGATGCATCATCGCGGAAATATTCCCTCGTATCCGGGCCCAGCTCGGTTCGCTTCAGATGCAGAACCACGCGGCAGGCACCATCGCCCCTGGCGATTGTTTGCTCGAGATCGACGGCAGCGTACCCAACCGCGTTGGCGGCCATCCGGCCGAAGATGTTCGAGGTCAGCATGCAAAGGGACGGATGATTCGTAGCCGCTTTTCCGAGAGGACATGCGCAATTGCTGAACACGACCTGGTCATCATCTTCTTCGATGAGGGAGAATGCTCCGCCGGCTCGGTTCTTCAGGTCGAGCAGAACGCCGATCAACTGATTGCGGCTGAGGTTCTGAACACCGAGAGCTGTCTTGTACTGCTGCTCGATATCTGCGCCCAGCCGCGCGGCGATGCTGCTGACATAGGCGCACGCATCTTCGACACCCGCGATCGTCTCCAGCAAATCGACCATGTCGGCGAGTAACGTGCTGAAAAGACCGTGATGGTCAAAATCGATGTCGAGCGAGCCGATGCTCGGCAATGTCGGGTTACTGACGGGCGGAGTCACGATGGCTGACCCTCCTAAACAGAGCGCCATCCAATAGAGGCGCCCGTGGTGTGTGTTGAGATGGTTCACCTTGAGGAAAAGTCGGCCCCCTTCGTCGTGAGTGCTATTCGATTAGTTCCGGGCTTCGTGCTTTGGTTCGTCATCGGTTCTGGATTTTATAAATTTAAATTCACCTGAAGATGAGAATAATATTTAGATCCATCAGGCGTATATCCGTCATAGAAACTCTAACGCTGCATCAGCATTCCATAATTAAAAAAAATAATCGATTATAAAAAATTTAAATTTACGTTTTTTGTTATCACATTTGAGTGAAGACTGGGTGTGCCGCGAGTTTGTCGACGGCTCTTGCCTCAGGCGGGCAAGTTAAAGGATATTCAAGGCCGGCCGCAGGCGGAGCCGGTGGGGTAGATTTAAAGCGATATCAAGGCTCGGAAGGCGTATCTTCAAATTGATAATAACAGCTTGTTGGAGGGCTGTCTGCCAAAATCTGAGTAGACCTGTATCAGTTGGATTTTTTACAACGTCAATTCTAATTCAGGTTGTATCTCTGGCCGCGGGTCGGCCGACTCGAGGGTGCGACGAATCCAGATCGGGATCGCAAAAGGGCAAATGGATTGTGCGGATGGGTAGTATAGTAACTTTTCTTCGATGCGGACCCAAAATATTGAAGGCCTCATTTCTGCAATGACCCATGTCAAGAGCGCCAATTGCATGTGTGCGATGCTGGCGATTGCGTCAAGGCGCGTGGGGCCGCGAGGGAGATTGTTCCATTTTGAACTTGTGATCGCGCCGGTATTCGCAATTGCAGCATTCTCGCCAAGACAGTGGCGATCGGCTCGACTAGGCCGGCCATTTCCCCTGCTGGCGCGCGTCGAAGGGCCGAACTGGTGCGATGCCCCTGCATTCTTGTGAACGGCCGTTCACATTCGCCGATCACGAAGCGATTGGATCAGAGCGGCGAACCCGGCGGTGAAACGGCTTATCTGCCAATTTCTTGAGCCGCCGCCACGCAAATGGCAGAAAACTCCGCTGGGCATGGTCTGCAGGCGTGCTGAGCACCAGACCGGGGTCGATCAGCATCGCCCCTCCGGTCTGGGCGGCGAGGCGGCGGTTGAAGGCGAGGTGCTCGCAAATGCTCGGGCCCTCCTGGAGGTAGCTGCCGAGGCGATAGGTGTCGGCGCGATAGAGACACAGGCCGTTGAAGGTCGAGGCGCACTCGATCTCCCGGTCGTCTGTCAGGGCGCGCTGGTGCGGATAGATGCGGGAACGGAAAAAGCGATAGTACTTGAAGATGTCGACCCGGCTTTCCGCTAGGTCATCGAGAAGCGTTTCGAATGATCGATGCTCGTCCTCGAATGCCAGGAGGTCGTAATAGTGCGGTCGGGACGTGGCCGACACGCCGACAACGCCGGGCCGGTCGAGTTTCGAGGCCGCCGCGAGGAGAGCGGATACCGTTGGCGGCGTGGTGAGGACGTTGTCGATGTCGAGAACGCAGACGAAGCGAGGTTCGACGCCTGATGCTTCGAGTTCGGCTTTGAGCCTTTCCCGGCCCAGCGCCATCCGTCTCAGTCGTTCGGGCTCGTCTGCCATGAACGGGGTCGGGACCAGGATGACTTTCCTCTGTTCCTCCGCCTGTCGAAGCAGCGCACGCGTTGTGTCCCGCGAACCGTTCTCGCCGACGAATGCACAGACGCTGACACCGTTGTCGCGAAGCCTGTCGAGGAAGTCCAGAAAGCGCGGGACGGTACGGGCGCAATCCTTGGCCAGAGCCAGGAAGGCGAAATCCCGGTGCATGGTGTCCCGCTGCTTCACGTCTCCCGGGTCCTGATGGCGATCAGCGATTTGGGGAGGAACAGGACGTTCTCGGTCAGGATCTCCGCGTCGGGAAAGAGCTCCGCGAGCTGAGCCCGGTCGAGCATCGAGGTGCCTTCCACGATCTGCATGGCTTGGTCGAGAGAGGCGGCCTTCGCATAGAAGCCGCGCGCCCTGCTCGACACCATCCGCCGCTGCAGCGGCTGCGGTAGCCAGTGCATCATCGGTGCATTGCTGTGCGGATCGAGCGGAAACCAGAAGTTCGGTGTCTGCACATAGTAGTTCGGAGCAAGCCGTCTGATCTCTGCTGCGACGCGCTTCATATCGGCCCAGCGGCCGACATGTTCAATCAGTGAATTGGAATGTACGAAGTCGAAGCTCTCCTCGCCAAACGCACTGACGTCGCGCGCGTCGCCCTGGACGACGTGAAAGCGCGGATCGGGCGAGGGGGTCTTGGCTTCGATGTTCAGGAGCCAGATCTCCACCCCCGAAGGCGGCAGGTCGAACTGCCAGTAATCGGCGTCTCCTCCGAGGTCGAGTATCCGGCACGACCCCCGCTTCCTGACCACGGCATCGATGATCGGGCGGACATAGGTCTTGAAGCGTTCTTCGCGGAACTGGGACCGGCGGAACGAGCGCGGGATCATGTTCATGAGTTCTTCGCCTCGCAATGACGTGCCGGTTCCCGGGCATGATCCTAGCGCTGGGCGTTCCGTCGGCAGCTTGGTCCGACGACGGAGCGTTAGGGCTTCTGGACTAAGCCGTTCTGGGCAGGCGGACCCTGATCGGCCCGGATGATCCGGCCGTTCGCTTCCTGGCCGAGATCGCGGAATCGTTCATAGGAGACCGGCTCTCCACCCCAGATGAAGAGCGGGGCATCGGTCGCCCGGTGCAGCACATAGATGTTGCGGTCGAAGCGGTTTCCGCCGGTTTCGATGATCCCGAAGTTCGGATTGGAATCGGGAACGTCACTCGCTCCGCCGGAGAGGCCGGAGTTTCCATCGTAGACGATTTCGTTGTCGTGCACGGAGTTGCGCGCCGTCAGGTAGAACAGCTTCTTTTGGCCGTCCCTCCGCTTGGGTTGATCGAGCCGTTCGCGGCCCTGGTCGACGATGATAATGCCAGTTCCGCCCGGGGCCACTGTGACCTTGTTACCGTAGACACTCACGCCTTCGGACGCTGCGATCTGGATGCCGGCGCCCCAGATCCAGGCGCTGCCCTGCTGGCCACCACGTCCGGTCCCGTTCAGGCGAACGGTATTGTTGCGGATGATGGCATCGAAGCTGATCTCGTAGAAGATGCCGGCGTCCGAATTGCGCTCGACGAGATTGTTCTCGAACAGGACGTTGCGGCAGTCGACGTCGCACCAGAGTCCCGAACCGTAATTATCGTGCACATGGTTGCCGCGCAGCGTCAGGCGCTCGACTTTGCCCGCCTTGACGCCGCCAGCCTCCCAGGCGGCGTCGAAGCCGTAGATGTTGTTCTCGTAGATTTCGTTGTCTTCGATCACGACATCGGAGCCGTTGGGCGAGATCCCCAGCTGGCCGTTGTGATGCACCTTGTTGCGGCGGACGATGCTCCTGTCGCCGGTCGCGATACCCGATCCGCTGTTGAAGCGGACCTCGTTGCCTTCGATCAGCCAGTCGGTGGCGCGCGGGTTCTCGTCGCCGAAGATCGCGCCCTGCTGGGCCGGCGTCGCATATTTCTCGACGATCAGGCCTTTGACGGCGACACCGCGCGCGCCCCGACTGTTGAACGCATAGAGGAGACGCGTCCGCTCCAGGGTCCGGCCGCGCGGATCGTCAGCAAGATAGCTCAACCCTGTCGCAGCATCGGAATAGACGCGGCCTGGCTGCAGGTCGGCACGGTCCGAGACCGGCTCCAGCGGTTGACCATCGAGAAAGAAGCGTCGCGGATCGTTGCAGCGGGCGCGATTGGCCAGGCAGGAGCCAAACGGCTTGATCCCGAACTGAGGCATGGCGGTCACCCAGAAGGAATCCTTCTGGCGAATGTCGGTGATCAGTTCGGCGCCGTTCAGAACAGCGCCGGGCTGGCCGATGAAGGTTTGCCGGTCCTTGGGCGCTACCAGCTGGCCTCGATGGGTGCCGGCCGCGATGCAGAAGGTTGCTCCAGGGGGAGCCTTGTCGACGAGCGCCTGAATGGATGCACCGACCGGGACCAGGATCGAGCCGGGCGGGCAGGGGGCATTCTCGGTGGCTTCGGAGGGAGGGCTGTCCAGCAGCGCCATCGCCCCGAGCAGGGCCGCACCGATGATGCGTGCGCCGCTGCGCGTCACGCGCTCGAAGCGCGCCGGGGCCTCGACGAGATGCCAGGCGCGGTAGACCATCAGCGAGCCGAAACCGATCCCGAACAGGATCCAGAAGGGGATGCCCAGCATCGGCCCCTCGAGCGCGACGTCGAAGGAGGCGTCGATGACGATCGAGGCGAGGTAGCAGACCAGGAAGACGAAGTAGCGCGCCCAGTCGAGGTCGCCGCGTCGCCAGGCGAGGTGGGCGGCCCGTAGCAGCGCCACGCTCCAGCTGCCGATGGTCAGGAGCCAGAGGGCGAGGCCGGGCACGCCACCGCGGGCAAGATAGGTCATATGCACGCTATGCGGACTGCGTACGGTCGGCCCGCCGCGTTCGAGCCCGACGACGAACCCGTCGGCCTCCGCCAGATTCATGCCGAAACCCTTGCCGGTCCAGAAATAGGGGCCATGGATGGTGTAGTCGCGAATGGCCTGCCACCAGTTCAGCCGCCATTGCTTGGTGCCGTCGAGATTGTTGGCGTCGCTCGATTTGGTGACGCTGGCGAGATTCTCGACGACGGCGACCGCGCTGATCGGGCGCTCGCCTCGGGGCAGGTCGATCTCGAAATCGACCGAATAGGCCAGGAACATCACGAGCGTCAGGCCGCCGGCGATGGCGGCGAGGCGGCCTATCTGGCCGGTCAGGACCATGGCCAGGACGAGCGGGACCAGCAAGGCCAGCATACCGCCGCGGCTCTGGCTGGCGATGAGCAGGGCTGCGCCGAGAGCGACGGCGAGCCAGGTTCGGCTGACCTTGCAAAGGCCGACCAGGACGAGCACGAGCGCGCCGCAGAGATGTGCTGCGAGCTCACCCGAGCGCACCGAGATGATCTCGACATTGTGGCCGGGCAGCTTCGGGATCGAGGCGAAGAAGAAGCGCGCGATCAGGTATAGGACGATCGCGATCGGGATCAGCACCCGCGCCTGTATCCGGAAGTAACCCATGATCTGGGCGATGCGGATCGGACGCTCAACGATCAGCGCCGCGACGATGAAGGCGAAGCCGCCATAGAGCGCGACCGCGCCGTCGCGCAGCGCGTCGACCCCATAAGCGCCGATGCCCTGCAGCGTCCGCAGCAGGACCCAGGCCATGAGCAGGGCTGCGATAATGGCCGGCACGGTGGTGAGCAGCGCGGTCGCGCAGCCCGTGGCGAAGAACGCGAGCAGCCCGAGTGCGAACAGGATCTCGCCCACGAAGAGTGGGGGCACGCCGAGATAGGCGAAGCTCTTGCCGAAGACGACATATCCGGCAAAGCCGAGCGCCAGGATCGGCAGATAGCGGTCGGTCGCCCGCCGGCCGGCCGCAACCTCAGTCGGTGCTCGCGATATCCCTCTCACCGCCATCCTCGGTCTGCGCTGCAAGTGCCGTCGCGTGAGGAGACTAGCCTTCGGCCAGGCCCAGACAGGATGGGCATCCGAGGTAGCCATGCCGGTGAGGCGGCCGGGCCCCCTCCTTCTGGGCAGTCCCGATGCCCAGCGTAGTGGGCGGGACGACGACGCTAGACTTCGGTCGGTGAAGATGTGGCTGGGCGATTGCCCGCGGAGGCTCCACGACATGCGGCGCTCGGGCAAGGTTGGCTGGGTGTTCGGCCTCCCGCGACAGGACGAACCCGGCGGCAAGGCGCGGGTAGGGATGGGCATGCGTCTGCGCTCGATGCGCGATCCGGCGCTGTCATTCGGCGATCAGGCACTGGCCAGCGCCTGCAATTTCCTGACGACCATCCTGCTGGCGCGAGCGCTGGGCCTCGAAGCCTTCGGGCTCTACACGATGGTCTGGCTCGCGCTTTATTTCGCAATGAGCCTTCAGCTCGGCCTCATCGTCAGTCCGATGATGAGCATCGGCACCAAGGAGCAGGGGGCCGAGGCCGAGGCCTATTACACCGTGGTCTTCCTCCACCAGGCGGGTTACGTCGTCGTCGCGACCATCGCGATCTTCGTCGTGCTGAGGCTTGCCGCGGGCGCACCGTCGCTCCTTGCCGACGCCGCACTACCGGGCGCCATGGCCGCGGCCTCGTATCTGACGCAGGACTTTCTGAGACGGTATCTGTTTGCCCGCCGGCGGCCGGCCGGGATCCTGCTGATCGACGTGATCAACCAGCTTCTCAGGCTCGGGACGCTCGCGATGCTCTGGCAGGTCGGATTGATGAGCGTCGAGAATGCTCTATGGGCCGTCGCCGGAGCCGCTGCGATTTCGACGCTCTGCGGTTTGCGCATGTCGGGGCCTCTGCTGTGGCGGCGGCAGATCCTGACCAGCGTCACCATGCGGCAATGGCGGTCGGCGCGTTGGCTTGTCCTGACCGGGTCGGTGCAGTGGGTGCTCAGTTATAGCGGGCTCCTGGTGACGGCTGGTCTCTTCGGGCCGAAAGTGCTTGGCGCCCTCAGGGCAGCGCAGAGCCTGCTCGCCGTCCTCAACGTGGTGCGCGAGGCGCTGGAGAACATCGTTCCGCCCTTGGCCGGGAAGGCGCTGGCGGAGGGCGGCATGCAAGGTCTCCACCGGACCCTTGTCCGCGCCATGCTGTTCGCCGGCTCTATCGGCGCCATGGCGGTTCTTGGCCTCGGCCTGTTCGGCCCCTGGCTGCTGCACCAGCTTTATGGCGGCGAGATCCTCGAATTCGACTGGGTCATCGTCTGGTACTCCTTCGCCTTTCCGATGGCGCTGCTGAGCCTGGTCCTCGGCTGTTCCTTCCGGGCGCTGGAGCGCACGCGGCCGGTTTTCCTGGCGACGCTCGTCGGAGGTTCCTTCAGCTTGCTTGCGGTTTATCCGGCTGCGCTCACCTTCGGCGTGGCTGGGTTGATCGCAGTGACCCTTCTGTCGGAGCTCGCCGCTCTCATCGTCCTGGCGATGCTCGCACTTCGGATCCCGGGTCTGCTGGCGAGCCCGCCCGTTGCGCCGGCCGGCGGCCGCATGATGACGGTGCCGGCGCCATGATGCCGCTGCCATCCTCTCAGGTGCATCTCTGGTGCTGCCGCGTTGATCTTCGCGCGGCGGAGGCGGCAGGGCGACGCGGGATTCTGTCAGAGGAGGAATGCGCCCGCGCCGACCGCTTTCATGACGGGAAGGCACGGGCCGCATTCATCGTGGCACGCAACTGGCTGCGGCGCGTCCTGGCCCTCTACATCCCCATTCCGCCGCCGCAGCTCCGCTTTGGCGAGACGGCATTCGGCAAGCCGTTTCTCGCCAACGAGTACAAGGGGCGGCCCATCGCCTTCAATCTCAGTCATTCCGGCGACCTTGCGATCGTCGCGGTGGCCGATGGCATGCAGGTCGGGGTCGATATCGAGCGCATCCGGCCGGTTTCGGCCGACCTCCTGGCAGGGTGTCTCGCGCCGCGGGAGTTCGCAATGCTCTCGGCCCTCAGGCCGGCGCTGCGCGAGGAAACGTTCATTCGTTGTTGGACACGGAAGGAAGCCTGCCTGAAGGCGATCGGCATCGGCCTCAATGGCTCGCCGTCGAGTTTCGAAGTCTCGCTCGATCCGCTCAGGGCGCGGCTTCTTGCCGTCGAGTCCGATCCGGCCGAGGCCGATCTCTGGCAGCTGGCCGATCTGGAGCCCGCGCCGGGGTATTGCGGTACGCTCGCCGCACGGCATCGTGGCTGGTCTGCCGTCTGGATGGCCCGGCCGTAGCTCTTGCTGGAGGCAAGAGCCGTCAGTCAATGCCGCGCCTGGCCTGTGGCCTCGACGATCCGTTCGGCCATCGTCCGTGATCCGGCTTCGGAGAATGCGCCTTCATGACCTTCGCCGTCGACGGCGAAGCAGGGCGTATCCGGCGCAAGATGGCTCGCCCAGCCGAGAGTGGCGTCCGGTGGCCAGCCGGGTGGGATCGCCCCGCTCCGGAAGATCAGGACGCGCCCGTCATAGGTTGGCAGCGCATAGCGCTGGACCAGGGCCTCGAGTTCGTCGGTCGTCCGCCAGAAATCGGCTTCGTCGGCCGCTTCCTCGGCCGGGCGCCAGAAGAACAGGCGTTTTGCCTGCCGGATAGCGGCAGTCGATTGCAGCCAGAACGACATGCGCGTCACGAAGCTGCGCGGGCCGGCCTGCCAGAACCGCCGGGCGAAGCGGCCGGCGCGTTTCAGCCTGAACCACAAGCGTGCGCTGTAGGGTTGCCGCAGGAAATAGCCGGGCGCCCAGCAATCGATCAGCGCCACCAGATCGACTTGCTTGCCGTTCGCTTCCAGTTGCTTGGCGACTTCCACGGCGATCACGCCGGAGCGGCAGAAGCCGGCGATCCGATAGCGGCTGTCCGGCTTGGTCGCGATGATCGCCTCGCAATAGGCCGCCGCGAGCTGTTCGATCGAGGCTGGCGCCGCGCCGTTCACCAATGGGTCGAGCAATTGCAGTGCCACGAAAGGCTGATCGGGGCCGAGTTCATGCGACAACGGCCGATAAAGACGCAGGTTGTGGGCGGTGTGGTTGAGCGCGAACAGGGTCGGCTGCGTGCCGGTCTGCTGCAGCCAGGTTCGGCGCAGCGCCGTGACGTCGATCACCGGCGGCTGGGCCGGAGTGGCCGGCAGCCAGAGCGGGGATGCGATCGGCAGCGAGCTGGGCGCGGGTCGCGGCAAGCGCGCGGCCGGGTTGGCGACGAGGGCTTCCGCCAGGCTTTCGAACTGCGCCGCCAGCTCGCTCGCGGTCGCTTCGTCATAGAGGTCGCGATGATACTCGCAGGTCAGGCGCCAGCCTTCCTCGCGTTCGACCAGGATGAAGTTGAGATCGTGGAGTGCGCCAGGCAGGGGCGAGGGAATCCCCGACAGCTGGAAGCTGTCATTGGCGAGCTCGCCGATGAAGGCGCGCTGGACGATGAAGTTGATCGAGACCGGTGGCCGGCTGGCGTCGCCACTGCTCGGCAAGAGCGGCACGAGTCGGTCGAACGGCCATTGATGATGATCGACGGCCTCCTCGAACGTGTCGCGGGCAGCCTGACAAAGATCGAGGAAGCTCTGCTCCTCGGAGATCCTGGTGCGCAGCACGAGCGTGTTGACGAAGGGGCCGACGATCGCCTCGAGCTCGACATCGTCCCGGTTCGCCATCTGCGTGCTGAGCACGAGGTCGGAGGCGCCGGTGCGTTGCCGAAGCAAGGTCAGGAGAACGGCATAAGCCGCTGAAAAGAAAGTCGTACCTTCCTTGCGCGCCAGATCGGCGAGCCCGGCGGTCAGGGCGCGCGGAAGCAATCGCGAGAGCGAGGCTCCATTCGTGCTGCGTGTCGCGGGGCGCTGGCGATCGGCCGGCACTTCGACGATGGGCAGATCGGCGAGTTGGCGCTGCCAATAAGCCTCCTCGCGCGCGAGCGGGCCGCCGGCCATGCCGTCATCGCTCCCCTCGGCGAAGTCGGAATATTGGAGAGGAAGTTCGGAGAGAACCGGTTCGCGGCCGCGGCCGAGCGCCTGATAGGCCGCGACGAAATCCTTGGCAATGATACCCATCGACCAGCCGTCGCTCACGATGTGATGGGCGACGACCAGGATGACGGCTTCGGCGCGGCTCTTGCGCAGCAGCGTCGCCCGCAGCAGCGGTGCTTCGGCGAGGTCGAAGCGCGTGCACGCCTCGCTCTGCGCGATGCGATCGGCTTCCCTGGTCCGGTCCGCCTCGGGCAGGCCGGACAGGTCGATCTCCGGCAACTTGAACGGAACCTGCTCGGCGATCGCCTGAACGGGGCGGCCATCTTCCAGCCGGATGGCCGTCCGCAAGGATTCATGACGGTTCAGGATCGCCTGGAATGCCTCCTGTGCCAGCGAAGCATCCAGATGCCCCCTGATCCGCCATTTGACGGCAATGTTGAGTGCTGGCGTGCCGGGGTCCTTGCTGTCGATCGCCCAATAGCGCTCCTGCGCCGATGAGCATCTTGCCGTCAGCACGATACGGTCCGGCTCGCGAAGTTGCGGTTCAGGTTCGCGCGTGAACTGGTTCGCCATGGCTCGTTCACCTTCTCTCGCGCTGCGAGACGGCACCCGGCTCGCCCTGTTGTTCTCCATCGCGCTGGCGTCGCCAGGGCCGCTTCCAGAACGTCGCGGCCGGGGCAGGCGTTTCAGGGACGGCCCCATCGGGAAGAGCTGCCGCGACGGCCGCGATCGTCCGATTCCGGAAGAAGTCCCGGGCGGCGACCTTGAGGCCTTCGCGGCGGGCGCGGCTGGTGATTTGGAAGATGCTGAGGGAATCGGCGCCGAGGTCGAAGAGGTCGTCGTCGACATCGATATCCTCGCGCCGCAGCACCTCGCTCCAGATGCGGATCAGCGTCTCTTCGACGGGCGTTCGCGGCATGGCCTTGTCGGCTGGCTTGTCAGGCTTGGGCGCCGCGCTCTGGGCGTCCGGCGCTGGAAGCGCGGCGCGGTCGAGCTTGCCGCTCTGGTTCAGCGGCAGGGCCGGCAGGCCGACCCAGGCGGTCGGAACCATGTAGTCCGGTAGTTCCTGCGCCAGCGCGGCCCGCAACTCGGTCGGCGGCGGGCTTTCCGTTCCGGTGACATAGTAGCAGACCAGCCTCGGCTCGCCGGGCACGTCTTCGCGCAGGAT
The DNA here is from genome assembly GCF_053645455.1 of Allobosea sp. NPDC055332. Taxonomy (NCBI): domain Bacteria; kingdom Pseudomonadati; phylum Pseudomonadota; class Alphaproteobacteria; order Hyphomicrobiales; family Alloboseaceae; genus Allobosea; species Allobosea sp. NPDC055332. Next base: position 304,698 of record NZ_JBSHMO010000003.1, read on the forward strand.
CACGGCCGAGACGATACCGGTCTTGCGGGCGAGAACGGCCTCGACCTCGCCGGGCTCGATCCGGAAGCCGCGCAACTTCACCTGATGGTCGAGGCGCCCGAGATGCAGGATGCGGCCATCGGGAAGATATTTGGCGCGGTCGCCGGTACGGTAGGCCTTCGCGCTCGCGCCGGGGTCGATCGGATTGTCGATGAAGCTCGTCGCAGTGAGCTTTGGATTATTGGCATAGCCACGCGCCAGGCCGGCGCCGCCTATCAGGAGTTCGCCGGGGATGCCGACGCCGACGGGCTCGTTGTTGCCGTCGACGACGTAGAACTGCGTGTTGGCGATCGGCAGGCCGATCGTGACGACCTCGTCGTCCGGCTGGATGCGGGCGACGGAGGACCAGATCGTGGTCTCGGTTGGCCCGTACATGTTCCAGAGTTCGCCGCCGCCTTCGAGCAGCTTGCGTGCGAGGTCGAGTGGCAGGGCTTCGCCGCCGCAGAGCATGCGCAGGCCCGGCCGCGAGCGGAAGCCGGCTTCGAGCAGCAGGCGCCAGGTCATCGGCGTCGCCTGCAGCACGCTCGCATCACTCTGCTGCAACCGGGCCAGGAGTTCGGCTCCGTCCCTTGCTTCGTCTGCGGTCGCGATCGCGACGCGGCCGCCCTGGATCAGCGGCAGCAGCAATTCCAGCGCCGCGATGTCGAAGGTCACCGTCGTGATGGCGAGCATCGTGTCGGAGCTGGAGAAGCCGGGCTCACGCGCCATCGCGAAGAGCAGGTTCGACAGCCCGCCATGGCTGATCTCGACGCCTTTCGGCGCGCCGGTCGAGCCGGAGGTGTAGATCACATAGGCGAGTTGATCGGGGGTGATCGCGGTCGTCCTGATCCCGTCGAGATTCGCCGTGGTCTGGTCGACATCGATCAGCATGAGCGCTTCGTCCGGCTCAAGGACTGCCGCGTCGAGCGGGCCAGCGGTCAGCAGGGCGACAGCCTCGGAATCGCGCAGGATGCGTCGGATGCGCGCTTTCGGCATGACGGGATCGAGCGGCACATAGGGGAAGCCTGCCTTGAGTGCGCCGAGCATGCCGGCGATCAGCGCCGGCGAGCGTTCGATCAGCAGGCCGACGCGGCTTTGAGCAACGTCGGTGCGCGCCGTCAGCTCGGCGGCGATCCGGTCGGCCCAGGCGTTCAGCGCGGCATAGGAGAGCTGCTGATCGCCACATGAGACGGCGATCGCTTCCGGCTGCTGCTGGACCTGGCGTTCGAAGGCCTGGATCGTGCCGTCGTCGCTCTGGAGCGCGACCTGCGTATCGTTGATGTCCGAGACGAGGCGCTGGCGCTCATCACCCTCGATCAGCGGCATTGCCGCGATGACCATGTCGGGATTGGCGACGAAGGCGGCGAGCAGCGTCCGGTAGTGGCCGAGCCAGCGGTCGATGGTGGCTGCGTCGAAGAGGTCGGAGCCGTAGCAGCAGTCGATCCGCAAGCCCTCGTCGGACTCGCCGATGTTGAAGTAGAGATCGAAGGTCGAGAAGGCTTTCGGGTTCGGCTCGGCGCTCGCTTTGACTCCTGGGCCGAAGTCGAGATTGCCGGCCAGCCGTTCGAGGTTGAACTGCACCTCGACGAGCGGCAGCCGACCGGACACCGGCGGGATGCGCAGCCGCTTCAGCAGCGCACCGAGCGTGAAGCTCTGGTGGTCATAGGCGTCGAGGACGATGCGCCCGACCTTGTCGAGATGGGCGCAGAACGGCTCGTTCGGATCAATGGCACCGCGGATGGGAAGGAAGTTGACGCAATGGCCGACGGGCGAGGGGCCGCCGAGTTGTGATTGCCCGGCGGCGGGGACGCCGATGACGAGATCGCGCTGGCCCGAGAGCCGCAGCAGCAGCACCTGGAAGCTGGCGAAGAGCGTGGCGAAGAGCGTCCGCCGGCGCTGTGCGCCCGCTGCCTTCACCTGGCGATAGAGCCCAGCCTCGATGAAGCTGGTGCGCGTGCCGCCATTGAAGCTGCGCGGCGCCTGCCGTGGCCGGTCGGTAGGCAGTTCGAGCGGGGTGGGAAGCTCCGTAAACATGCCGGCCCAGTAGGCCGCGGCCTCTTCCGTGCGCGGGTCCTGTCGGGTTTCGGCTGCGTAGTCCGCGAAGGGCATCGCTGCCGGCAGCCCGTCGACGCCGGAGCGGTAGACGGTCGCGATCTCGTCGAGCAGGATGTTCGTCGACCAGCCGTCGCAGACGATGTGGTGTGCCGACAGGATCAGCACATGCTTCTGCTCGGAGAGCCGGATGATCTCGGCTTCGGCTACGGGTCCCTGCACGAGGTCATAGGGGCGGCTCGCATAGGCTTCGATCAAAGCTTGCAGGGCTGCCTGCGGATCAGGCTCGCCGCGCAGATCGCTGATCGCAACCGGGAACGTTTCCGAGGGCGAAACCTGCATCGTCTCGCCATCAGGCGAGAAGCGCGCATGGAGGATCGCATGCCGGCCGGCGACCTGCCGGACCGTTTCGGCGAGACGCAGCGCATCGACGTCGCCGTCCAGCGTCAGGCTGACGGATTCGTTGAAGGCGGCGCTGGCCTCGGGGCCGGTCTGGTCCGATAGCCAGATTTCGGTCTGGGCCTCGGTTAGCGGTAGCTCGATCTGCGATGGCGCGGCGGGCATGTCCGGCGGCAGGCTCTCGCCCACCGTTCCAGGCAGCATGCCGTCCCGCCGCATCACAGCGAGACTGTCCTCGAAGGCGGCGATGATCGCCGCGATCTCGGCATCGCCATGCTGGGTCGTCAGGAAGCAGGGATAGTGCTCCTGGATGAAGATGCCGCGCGCCCGCAGATGGTAGTGCAGCAGGCTGCCGAGGCGGTGGTCGCGGCCCGGCTCGAAATAGGCGACGCTGCCATAGCTCTCGATCGGCACGTCCCAGCCGACCCTCGCGAAGGCGCGTCGCAGGGCCTCGACGAGATCTTGCATGCGCTGTGTCAGGGCGTCTGTCAGCGCCGGCCCTTTCTCCTTGAGATGCCTGAGCACCGCGACCGTTGCCGCCAGCGCCAGCGGATGCCGGACGAAGGTGCCGGCAAAGAAGGTGACGCCGACCTCCGGAACGCTGTCGTCTCCGAAGCGCCAGGCGCCGCCGTCGAGCGCGTCCATGAAACGCGGGGTGCCGGCCAAGAGGCCGACGGGCAGGCCGCCGCCGACGACCTTGCCGTAGGTCGCGAGGTCCGGCTTGATGCCCAGTAGGGCCTGCACGCCGGCGGGATGGACACGGAAGCCGGTGACCACTTCGTCGAGGACCAGCGCCGCGCCGGCCTTCTCCGTAATGGCGCGCAGTTCCTTAAGGAAGGCGACGGGCAGGTAGCCCGGCCGGCGGCTCTGGACCGGTTCGACCAGGACCGCGGCAAGCTCATGCGCATGCTCGCGCAGCCAGGTGAGACTCTCGTCGGTACCGTATTCTAGCACGGTCATGCGCCCAACGGCCTCGGCCGGAATGCCAGGGGCTGCGGGTACCGAACGATGCTGTTCGCCGACGCCGCGGACCAGGACTTCATCGAACTGGCCGTGATAAGCGCCTGAGAACGCTACGATCCGGTCGCGGCCGGTGACGGTGCGGGCGACGCGCATCGCCGCCATCACCGCTTCGGAGCCAGTATTGCAGAAGGCGACGCGGGCATGGCCGGTCAATTCGCAGAACAGCTTCGAGGCCTCGTGCGCCAGCGGCGATTGCGGCCCGATCGCGAAGCCGTCCGTCAGCTGGGCCCGAACCGCTTCGACGACGAAATCGGGCGCATGGCCGAAGGCGGTCTGGCCATAGCCGTTGACGAGATCGATATAGGCGTTGCCGTCGACATCCCAGATCTGCGCGCCCTTCGCTCGGGCGGAGACGATCGGATAGACCATCTCCTTCCAGTCGGCGGCGAAGCCGGAGACGGTGCGCGGGTCGGCCAGGACCGGGCGGTGCTGGTCGGCGAGCCGCTTCGAGGTCGCGGTCTTGCCGACATAGAGCTTGGTCAGCCGGGCGATGTGGGCGCGCTGGGCTTCGGTGAGGCTTTCGTTGCCCGTGCGGATCAGCGGCTTGAACCGTGCCGTCGAACCGGTGGCGGCGTTGCTCGCTGCAGTTTGGGGGGGCGGTGCCGGTTGGGGCTTGATGGCCGCTAGCGGTGGGACAGGCAAAGGCTGCAAGGCCGGCGCTGCGGTTGCGGTGACCGGCGCTGCAGTCTGGCCGCTCATGGCCTGGAGCTGACGCTCCATCAGGCGCGACATCACATCGAGCTGCTCGCGCATCAACGCGTCGAGGCCGGAGCCGACCGGCTGTGCGATGGTGACTGCGGGAATGGTCGCGGCGGGTGCTGGTGCTGTGGGCGCAGGTGCGGCCGGTGCCGTCGCCTGAACGATCGCCGCCGGCTTCGCCATCTCCTGCGGGCAGAGCTCGGCGATATGGCGCGTGACGTCGTCCACGCTCGGCAGATCGTCGAGTAGCTGGCGGAAGCGGATCTGGACGCCGAATGTCGTCTGCAGGCTCTGCGCAGCCTGCGTCAGCAAGAGCGAGTCGAAACCGAGCTCGAGGAAGCTCGCACCGGTCTCGTCCGCGCCGAAGGAGCGCCCCGAGAGGTTCTCGAAGATCGCTGCGACCCGCCCGCCGAGCTCCGAACGGCCCAGGGGGATGTCGGTGTCAGCTTGGGGAGCCATGGCCGGTTCCTGCTCGGGTTGAGTGGGAAGAGGTTGAACGGGGGCAGCCGCAGGCGCGGCTACAGAGGTGGCGGCCGACGCGGCCGGCGCTTCGACCCAGTGCCGGCTGCGTTCGAACGGGTAGGTCGGGAGCGAGACGCGGCGCGGTTTGCCGGCTGCCTGATAGGCCGACCAGTCCGGCGTGACGCCGGCGCTCCAGAGGCGTCCGAGCGCGGCGGCGAGCATGGCTTCGGCATCGCCCTGCGCATCGGGCAGGCAGGAGATGGCGGCCCGGCCCGCACCAGCACCTTGCAACGCGAAACTCGCCAGTGCGGCGCCGGGTCCCACTTCGAGCAGGATGGGCGAGAGGCTGCGCGCCAGCGTGGCGATGCCGTCGGCAAAGCGCACCGGCTTGCGTGCATGCCGCGCCCAATAGGAGGGGTCGGTGGTCTGTTCGGCGCCGACCCAGTCGCCGGTCACGCCGGAGATATAGGGCAGCTCCGGTGCATTGAGGCGGATGGCCGCGACCGCTTCGGTGAAGGGCGCGACCAGCGGGTCGATCATGCCGGAGTGGAAGGCATGCGAGGTCTGCAGGCGGCGATGCGTCGCCCCGCGCTGTGCGAGCTCTGCTTCCACCGCCTCGATCGCCTCGAATGGCCCGGCGAGTACGCTCATGCCGGGCGCGTTGATCGCTGCCAGGCTGACGCCGCCTCGTGCCAGCGCCGCGATCTCGGTATCGGGCAGGCGCACGGCCAGCATGGCGCCGCCGGGCAGTTCCTGCATCATCCGGCCGCGCCTGGCGACGAGCGAGAGGGCGTCCTCCAGCGAGAAGACGCCGGCGATGCAGGCGGCCGCGAACTCGCCAACGCTGTGGCCGATCATGGCGGAGGGCTGCAAGCCCCAGCTCATCAGGAGCTGGGCCAGCGCATATTCGACCGTGAAGATCGCCGGCTGCGCGAGCAGCGTCGCCGAGAGCCGCTCCGGATCGCCGCCATTGCTCGGATAGAGCAGGCTGCGCAGATCGAGCCCGAGCTCGGGTTTCAGCACCTCGCAGCAGAGGTCGACGGTCCGGCGAAAGACCGGCTCGCCCGCATAGAGCTCGCGCGCCATCTGCGGATATTGCGAGCCCTGGCCGGGGAACATGAAGACGAGATCGCCAGCTGCCGTCACCGCGGTGACGCGCTCGGCGTTCTGCTTGCGCAGAGCGGCAACGGCTTCGGCATGATCGCCGGCGACCACGGCGAGACGGTGCGGGAAGGGCCGTCGTCCCGTCTGCAAGGTGAAGGCGATGTCAGCCAGATTCTGCTCGGGCCGGGTTTCGAGATGCTCGGCGAGCCTGTCCCGTGCCTTGCCCAGGGCCGCTGCGCTGCGGGCCGAGAGCGTCAGGAGCTGGTTGCGGCGGGCCGGTGCCGCGGCTTCGCGCGCAGGTGCCTGCTCCAGCACGAGATGGACATTGGTTCCGCCGACCCCGAAGGCGCTGACGCCGGCGCGGCGCGGAGCGTCCCGCCCGGACCATTCCTGCTTGTGATCGGCGATGAAGAACGGGCTGTCAGGCAGTTCGAGTGCCGGGTTCGGCTGCGCCACGTGCAGGCTCGCCGGCAGCACCCCGCTGTTCACCGCGAGCGACGCCTTGATCAGCCCGGTGACGCCGGCCGCAGCGTCGAGATGGCCGATATTGGATTTGACCGAGCCGAGCGCGCAGAAGCCGCGATCCTCGGTCGTCAGGCGGAAGGCGGCGGTGAGGCCGGCGACCTCAATCGGATCGCCCATCGGCGTGCCGGTGCCGTGGCACTCGACATAGCCGATCGAGCGCGCATCGACTCCAGCAGCTGCGTGAGCCATGACGATTGCCGCGGCCTGGCCGTCGACGCTCGGCGCGGTGAAGCCGACCTTGCCGGCCCCGTCATTGTTGACGCCGACGCCGCGGATGACGGCGTAGATCTGGTCGCGATCGGCAACGGCATCCTCCAGCCGCTTCAGGACGACGAGCGCGGCGCCGTTGCCGAACACCGTGCCGTTGGCGCCGGCGTCGAAGGGGCGGCAATGACCGTCCGTCGAAACCATGCCGCCCTCCTGGGCGAGATAACCGCGCCGCTGCGGGAAGGTGATCGAGACGCCGCCCGCCAGCGCCATGTCACAGCCATGGCAGAGCAGATTCTGGACCGCCTGCGCGACGGCAAGCAGAGAGGTCGAGCAGGCCGATTGGACGGCGACGCAGGGGCCGGTCAGGCCGAGCTTGTAGCCGATGCGCGTCGCGGTGAAATCGGCGGCGGAACCGACCAGCAGCGGCAGGTTGCCGACCTGGAAGCCCGAGGTGTAATCGGCGATCGCCGTGCGGTCATGCAGCAGGTTCTGCAGCAGATAGGTGCTGGAGGTGGCGCCGGCGAAGACGCCGATGCACTGGCCGGGCGCGGCGGGATCGTAGCCGGCATCCTCGAGCGCTTCCCAGGCACATTCCAGCAAGAGGCGCTGCTGCGGATCGGTGAGCGCGGCTTCGCGCGGCAGCATGCCGAAGAAGGGCGCATCGAACTGGTCGGCGCTGTCGAGCACAGGCCGCGCCGAAACGAAGTTCGGGAGAGCACGGGTTGCTGCGTCGAAGCTGTCCTCGAGCTCGGCGGGAGCGAACCTTGTGATCGATTCCACGCCGTCGAGCAGGTTCTGCCAGAACCTGCCGATGTTCGCTGCGCCGGGAAAGCGGCCGGCCAGGCCGATGATCGCGATGGCACGCTCGGGAAGCGGGTCAATCATGCGAGCCGCCTATCGACACACTGTCAGGAAAGGATGCGGGCAGGCCGCGCGAGCGCAGCCCGCGCTCGCGCGCCGCGGCGAGACTGCCGAGGGCGCCGGGCTTCTGCGGTGTCAGGTGGCCGGCCAGCGCCCGCACATTCGGGTAGCGGTAGAGGTCGACCAAGGCGAACCAGGGCAGATCGCGAACCAGGCGCCGGTGAAGCTCGGCGACGAGCAGGGAATTGCCGCCGAGATCGAAGAAATTGTCGTCGATGCCGACGATGTCGATCTGGAAGACGTCGGCGATGGCATCCGCGAACCGCCGCTCCAGTGCACTACGGGGCGTGGCATAGGGTGCGGCGGTCTCCGGCCGCGCACGGCTCGGCGCCGGCAGCGCCGCGCGGTCGAGCTTGCCGTTCACGGTCAGCGGGAGATCGGGCACGAAGACGAAGGCGGCCGGCACCATGTGCTCCGGCAGGGTCTCGCCGAGATGGGCCTTCAGCACCGCTGGCGAGGGACGCTCCGCACCATCAGCCACGAGATAGCCGACCAGCCGCTCGTTCCCGTCGTCGCAGCGGAGCAGTACCGCGGCCTGCCTGATGCCGGGATGGGCCATCAGCGCCGTCTCGATCTCGCCGAGCTCGACGCGGAAGCCGCGGATCTTCACCTGCTGGTCGGCCCGCCCGAGATATTCGTAATCGTCGCCGTCGACCTGGCGGGCGAGATCGCCGGAGCGATAGAGCCGGGCGCCGGGCTTTTCCGGATGCGGAACGAAGCGTGCGGCGTTGAGCTCGGGCCGGTTCAGATAGCCGCGGGCGAGCCCGGCTCCCGCGACGAAGATCTCGCCGATCTCGCCTCGCGGTACCGGACGCATGGTCTCGGCGTCGAGCAGCATGAGGTCCAGGTCCGGGATCGGCCGCCCGATCAGGCTCGACCGCTGATCCACATCCGCGGGGGAGAGGGGGCGATAGGTGACGTGCACCGTCGTTTCCGTGATCCCGTACATGTTGACGAGATGCGTGTGCTCGCCGCGGCGCTGGTACCAGCCTGCGAGGCGGCGCGGATCCAGTGCCTCGCCGCCGAAGATGACCAGTCGCAAGGAGAGCCGATCGCGTCCGCCGCGGTCATGATCGGCGCGGTCGAGGGCGGCGAAGGCGGAGGGGGTCTGATTGAGCACCGTGACGCCTTCCTCGGCGAGCAGGCGCAAAAAAGCGGCGGGGTCCCGCGTCGTGCTCTCCGGCACGATCACGAGACGCCCGCCGTGGAGCAGCGCCCCCCAGATCTCCCAGACCGAGAAGTCGAAGGAGACGGAATGGAACAAGGTCCAGACATCGCCGGGCCGGAAGCCGAACCAGACGTCCGTCGCACTGAAGAGCCGCGTCACCGCGGCGTGCTCGATGGCGACGCCCTTCGGCTTGCCGGTCGAGCCGGAGGTGTAGATCACATAGGCGAGGTCACCGGCCGCCGCTGCGCGTCGCGCCGGTGGGGTGTGGAGTGCATCCGCCTCGCCTGGCTGATGCGGATCGAGCCGCTGCCGGCCGGGCGGCAGCCAGTCGGCGTGGCCGGAGGTGATGATGATCGCGGCGTCGGCGTCTTCGACCATGAAGGCGAGCCGCTCGCCCGGATAGGCCGGGTCGAGCGGCAGATAGGCGGCGCCGCTCTTCAGGATCGCGACCAGTGCGACGATCAGGTCGAGCGAACGCGGCAGGCAGAGTCCGACGATCGCGCCCGGCCCGGCGCCCATCGCGGTCAGCCGTTGGGCCAGCTGCTCGGCGCGTTCGTCGAGTTCGGCATAGGAGAGATGGGCCGGCCCCAGGGAGAGCGCGACGGCGCGCGGCTGTGCGGCGACCTGTGCAGCGAAGAGGTCGACCAGGGTCGCCGGCGCTGATGGCGCGGTTCGCGATGCCTTTTGCCGGGCGGCTGGTTGGCGGGCGGCTCCAGCGAAGTCGGGAGCGGCGGACGCCCGAGGCCGGCTACGACGCGAAGCCGGGCGGGCAGCTTTCCTGTCGATGGTCTGTGTCATGCAGGAAAGGCTATGCGCCAAGACCGCGCGACAAAATTGGAGCAGGTGGAGTAACGCCATCTCGCCAGAATTGCCGCGCAGCGCGCGCGAATGACCGACACTTCCTGCGCCCAGCCGGGCGGAGCATGCCCGAAAGGGCTGGGGGATGCTGGTGAACCGCGGTGCGGGGGGCGTCAGGGCCTCAGCCGGAAGTAGAGTCCCGAATAGGTTTCGACATGGCACTCCGGATGGAACGGCACGTCGAGGCTGCGAGGCTTCTCCCAGGAATCCACGAGTTCGTAGCCGAGCGCGACCAGGCAATCGATGAAGCTGGTGCGCGACGGAACGCTATAGGGGCAGAACGAAACCTGCCCGGTGCGGGTGATCACGGACTGGATCGTCGTGAAGGAGTGCTGTGCGTGGAGTGGCCTGCGCTGGACGATCAGATGCCGCGGGCGCTTCTTCCAGGCGTTCAGCCGCTCGTGCAGGTAGTGTTCGGGCAGGTATTGCAGCGATCCTGCCGCGAGCAGGACGTCCATGCCGCAGCCGTCATCGACCGCATTGGTGAAGCACAGGCGCGGTGTGGGCTGCTGCGCTGCGAGCGCCTGCCCGGCCCGGGTGATGTGCGGAAGGTCGAAGACGGCCCAGCGGAACTCGTCCGGGAAGGCGAGATAACGATCGTACTGGCGAAAGGCGTGCCCGACATAGCCGCCGAGGTCGAGCAGCGTTCGGGCGCCTTCGCCGAGCGCAGCGTGCAGCCAGAACAGGACCGGATATTCGGTCGCCGGCATCGGCTCGATCCCGCCGGCCATGGTGGTGTAATGGTCGATGTCCGCCATCGCGTCATGGTCGAAGCCCGAAAGGCCGGTCGGCAGCGCGCGCTCGGCGGCATCGAAGCTGGGGTATTTGCCGCTGTAGCCGCAGTGATATCGGCCGGCACGAAACCGGGCTTCGTAAAGTCTCTGGCGCAGCTCGACGATGCCCGGCCAGCTGGTCGAGGCCGGGTGGGCCGTCAGGCGCAGAGTCTGCTTCAGGCTGGCGATGACGGACATCGCTCAGGCCTCGCCGGCGCGTTTCGCCAGGGGGCGGGCAGTTGGCTTGCTCGGATTGGCTTTGCTGGGCCGCGAGGTTTCGACTGTACCAGAGGCCTCCGGCCGCGACGCGAGCCCCAGCAGCCTCGCAGCGGGTTGGGCGAAGAGTACGGCCAGGGCGAGCAGCAGGAGAGCCATCGTCGCCCGAAAACGGGTGGGGGCGGCGGGTGCGCTGGTCGAAGAGGGCGTCGAGGGACGGGACGTCGTTGTCTCGTTCGGGGCAGGTCGCGGCGGCACGCGCCGGGCGGGTGAACCGAACACGGCCTTGGTCAGCTCCGCGCCTCCCTCGTCGATGGCGAGCCAATGCTTCGCGAAGGCAGAATGCCGGATCGCGGGGAGCGAGGGCGAGATGCGTGCGCTGCTGCCATCGTCTCGGCTATGCTTCTCCGAGCTCGTCAAGGGCCCCTCCGTCTTGGCCGGCGGAGAGCTTTGCTCCTCGTTCGGCCCGATTTCCGGCATCGCCTTCAGATGTGTTGTCGAACCTCGTCGATGCGAATGGCATCGTCCTCGCCGAAATAGCTGCCGTTCTGGATTTCGATGAGTTCGAGCGGCTCGGTGCCACCGTTCTCCAGCCGGTGCGCAGCGCCGAGCGGGATGAAAATATGCTCGTTCCTGCCGAAACGACCAACGGTCTCGTCGAGCGTCACGGTGGCGGTGCCGCGCACGACGACCCAGTGTTCCGAGCGGAAACGATGTTTCTGCAGCACAAGGCGCCCCTTGGGCGCGACGACCAGGCGTTTCACCTGGAAGCCGTCGCCGGCATCGACGATCTGATAGGAGCCCCAGGAGCAGTGAACGCTCGCATGCGTCTCGGCCTGGCTGCAGCCCTTGCTGCGCAGGAGCTCGACGACCTGCTTGACCTCGGCCGCGCGGTTGCGATCGGCGACCAGCACCGCGTCGCGGTTCGCGACCACGATCAGATCCTCGACACCGAGGACGGATGTCATCGGCCCGTCGGTCGAGACCAGGCAGTTATGCGCGTCGACCAGCTCGACATTACCGCGGCGGGCATTGCCGCTACCGTCATGGTCGCTCAGGGCCCAAAGAGCATCCCAGCTCCCGATGTCCGACCAGCCGCACGACATCGCGACCACGGCGGCCCGGTCCGTGCGTTCCATGACGGCGAAGTCGATTGAACGCTTCTGCGCCCTGGCGAACCCGTCCAGCGCCAGCGCGAAGGCGCCGCCTTCGTCGCTCCCATCGGCGACGGCTGCTTCGACCGCGCTGACAGTCGCCGGCTCGAAGGTGCGGTATTCCTCGATCAGGTTGCGCGCACCGAACAGGAAATTGCCGGAGTTCCATAACCAGCCCCGGCGCAGATAATCAGCCGCGCGATGCCCGTCAGGCTTTTCGGTGAAGCAATCGACGCATCGTGCCTCTCCTTCGAGCATCATTCCCGGCTCGATCCAGCCATAATCCGTGCATGCGTGCTGCGCCGGGACTCCAAAGGTGACGAGCCGACCGGCATGGGCGGCGGGCAGGCCGCTGGCGACGGCGTGGCGGAAGGCGGCGCGGTTGGTCACGATATGATCGGAGGCGACGACGAGGACGGCGCTGTTCGCCTGCTTGTCTTCCGCGATCAGGCAGCCAGCGAGGATGGCGGGGCCGGAATCACGTCGCTCGGGCTCGAGCACGATCTCGGCCTCGGCATCGATCTCCGCCAGCTGCTTTTCGGCCAGGACGCGATGACAGCGGTTCGTCAGAATGAGCGGCGGGTCGAACAGCTTGTTGCGCAGGCGCAGGACGGTGTCCTGGAAGGTGGAGCGCTCGCCGAGCAGCATGGCGAACTGCTTGGGAAGGGAGTTGCGCGAGGTCGGCCATAGCCGCGTCCCGGCGCCGCCGCACATGATGATCGGGCGAATCTTCGCAGGCATGTGGGGGAGCCCTTTCCGCTGGAGACGCGCGGAGTTCATTGCTGGCTGGCAAGGCCTGTCAGCGAGCGCATCGGTGTCTTTGCCGCTTCTCCGGGGAGGCTGCCCTCGATCGAGCGTGCCTTCGGAGCGAGCTGGACGATGTCGCCTGGCTGCAGCGAGGTTTCGAACTTCGCCTGGATCGTCACCGGCGTGAGGCCGGCCTGCCGCGTGATCCGGATGTCCCAATCCGCCGCCAGACCCGATCCCTCGTTCGCGATCAGCCTGCGGCGCCGGCTTTCCGCGACCTCGCGTGCAGTCGGCAGGCTGCGCTCGACCTCGAGAATCTTCTGCCTCGTTTCCTGCAGCTCGAGCACGACGCGGCGCATATAGGCCGTGTCGAGCTCGCGCAGCCGCAGCGTCAGCTCGCCGAGCGCCGTCTCGCTCTTGGCCAGCTCCGCCCGCAGGCGCGCCGCTTCACCTTGCGTGCGGGTATAGTCGCGCTCGCGCTCGACCTGGACGGTACGCAAGCCATGGCCGGTCGTCGCCAGCTTGTTGTATTCGGTCGATTGTTCGCGCGTCAGCTCGACCTGCCGCTCGACCAGTCGGGCCTGCTCGGTCAGAGCGGCTCTTTCGGATTGGAGCCGCGCGACCTGCTGGCTCAGCAAGTCGCGCTCGCCCTCGCGTGCCCGGCGCTGGAAGTCGAGGATCTCCTGCTCTCCGGCCAGGATCTGGGCGCTGCCGGCGCTTCGCGCATCGGGCACGAGCTGCTTCACGCCGTCGCGCTCGGCTTCGAGCCGCTGGCGTCGCGCCGTCAGCGTCTGGAGCGAGGCATTGAGCAATTGCTCACGCTCGTCGGCGAGCAGGAGCTCGGATTTGAGAACGGCGATCGACTCGTCGCCGACGCGGTAGCCGCCCGCGAGCGCGATTGCGCCGAGAACGTTGAGCCCGTGCCGGAACGGGTAGGTCCCGGGCGAGCGCACCTCGCCCATGATGTAGACCGGCTTCAGCTCGGCGACCCGCAGGCTGACCATGGCATCGCGCAGATAGCCGTCCATCAGTGCACTGCGGATGCGCGCTTCCGCTTCCGGGGGCGATAGCCCTGCGATCCTGATCCGCCCGGCCAGGGGCATGTTGACTGCGCCTGAGCCGTCCAGAACGAAATCCCCGGAGAGATCCGTCTGGCCGAAGACCGAGATCGTGACCTTGTCTCCGATCGAAAGCGTGTCGGCGGCTTCGCGCTCCGCGGCCGATGCCACTGAGATCGAGGCCAGCGCGCAAGCAAACAGCGCCAGGATCAATGGCCAGAACCGGCGTCGCTCCGATCGAACGGAGAGTACCGGGGTTTTGGAGATGAGGCGAGAGTTCCGGAAGTGAATTGACGCGTCCAAGGCTAGCTCCGACCGTCCTGCCCAAAGCTTGGCGATACGATGCGGGCAGGATGTCAGGACCGGTGCCGTTTTCCGCATTGGCATTCGGGCCAAGACATGTCGCCACCGGATTAATCCCATTGTCGAACGCGGCCACGGCCGTGGCGTCAGGTTGCCGTTTCGCGTCACGTGGGAAGTAGCCCTTCCTTGTTGCCGTCAGCTGGCTGACCTCCCAAAGCGTCCTTTGCGAATGCGGCGCTTGCGGCAAAGCTTTTGGCTCCCTTCCGTGCACGGATCCTGCGGAGCTCAGACATGCAGAAGCGTATTCTCGTAACAGGCGGTGCCGGCTTCCTCGGCTGTCATCTCTGCGAGCGGCTGGTTGCCGAGGGGCACCAGGTCCTGGCGGTCGACAACTACTATACGGGGCGCCGCGAGAATCTGAGCGCGCTGCTGGGCCTCCCCAATTTCGAGGCGCTCCGGCACGACGTGACTTTCCCGCTCTATCTCGAGGTCGACGAGATCTACAATCTCGCCTGTCCGGCCTCTCCCGTGCATTACCAGCGCGATCCAGTGCAGACCACGAAGACCAGCGTGCTCGGCGCGATCAACATGCTGGGCATGGCCAAGCGCCTCGGCATCCCGATCCTGCAGGCCTCGACCAGCGAGATCTATGGCGATCCCGACGTCCACCCGCAGGTCGAGGATTATCGCGGGCTCGTCAGCATCAGCGGGCCGCGGGCCTGCTATGACGAGGGCAAGCGCTGCGCCGAGACGCTCTTCTACGATTACAAGCGGCGCCACGGCGTCGAGATCCGCATCGCCCGCATCTTCAACACCTATGGGCCGCGGATGAATCTGGAAGACGGCCGCGTCGTCTCCAACTTCATCGTTCAGGCGCTGCGCAACGAGCCGATCACGCTCTATGGCGACGGCCGCCAGACCCGCGCCTTCTGCTTCGTCGACGACCTGGTCGAAGGGCTGATGCGCCTGATGAACGTGACCCAGAAACTGGATGGCGCGGTCAATCTCGGCAACCCGGTCGAAACCTCCATGGCGGAGATCGCCGGGCTGATCGTCACGCTGACGGGCTCGCGCTCGCAGATCGTCTACAGGCCGTTGCCGCAGGACGACCCGCGCCAGCGTTGCCCCGATATCAGCAGGGCGCAGGAGCTGCTGCACTGGGCCCCGAAGGTGCCGCTGCAGGAAGGGCTCGAGCGGACGATCGCCTATTTCGATGGCGTGCTGTCGGCGATGCATGACCCCGTGCGGCGGGTCGAGGTCGCGAGGGCGGGCTGATGGCGCCCGAAGCTCCGCTTCCTCGTGCCCGCATCATGGGCGTGAACGTCAGCGCCATCACCATGGCCGACGCCCTGCGCACGGTCGAGGACTGGATAGCCCGGAAGGCGCACAACTACGTCTGCATCACCGGTGTCCATGGCGTGATCGAGAGCCAGTCGGATCCCAGGCTCATGGCGATCCATGAGCGCGCCGGAATGGCGACGCCCGACGGCATGCCGCTGGTCTGGATGGCCCGCAAGCTCGGCCATGGCCACACCGAGCGGGTCTACGGCCCGGACCTGATGCTGCACCTCACCGAGCTGTCGGCCGAGAAGGGCTATCGCCAGTATTACTTCGGTGGTGCGCCCGGTCTCGCCGAACGCCTGCGCGAGCGTCTCACGACGCGCTTTCCGGGGCTCGCCGTGGCCGGCACCTTTTCGCCGCCGTTCCGGCCGGCCTCGGCGCAGGAGGACGAGGAGATCGTGCGCATGATCAATGATGCCCGGCCGGATATCGTCTGGGTCGGGCTCAGCACGCCGAAGCAGGAATACTGGATGGCCGCGCATCTCGGCCGGATCGAGGCGCCGGTCATGATCGGCGTTGGCGCCGCCTTCGATTTCCTCGCTGGAACCAAGCGCCAGGCGCCGGCCTGGATGCAGAAGCGCGGGCTCGAATGGCTGTTCAGGTTGCTGTCGGAGCCGCGCAGGCTCTGGCGCCGCTACGGCAAGATCGTGCCGCAGTTCATGGTTGGCGCCAGCCTGCAGCTTCTCCGGCAGAAGGCCGCGCTCGCGGCTAACCCCAAGAGATAGGTCGTCTCAAAAGGGGTATAGTTCGGTTTAACCACCTGATTTAAAAAGATAAAACCGCTATCACTGAATTCCATTCTCAGTGGAGTGAAGTAATGTCCAAGAAATCTGTGCTGGTTACGGGCGCTGGTGGCTTTATCGGCTTCCATCTTGTCAATTACCTCAAGGATCGAGGCTATTGGGTCCGAGGAGTCGACATCAAGGATCCAGAGTACCAGGCCAGCTCGGCGGACGAGTTCCGCATTCTGGACCTGCGCGAGATGGACGATTGCCGTGAGGCCGTCCAAGGCATGGACGAGGTCTACAACCTCGCCGCCGACATGGGCGGCATTGGCTACATCTCCGGCGCTCATGCCTCGATCACCTTCAACAACACGATGATCAGCGCGCAGATGCTGAAGGCGGCGTTCGACGCGAAGGTCCAGCGCTTTCTGTTCTCCTCCTCGGCCTGCGTCTATCCGCAGCATCTCCAGGACGTCCCCTCGGTGGTGCCGCTGAAGGAGGATGATGCTTTCCCAGCCGATCCTGAGCCAGGCTACGGGCTGGAGAAGCTCTACACCGAGAAGCTGTGCGAATACTTCACGGAAGACTACGGTTTCCAGACTCGGCTCGTCCGTTTCCATAATGTCTACGGACCACTCGGCACCTGGGATGGCGGCAAGGAGAAGGCGCCGGCCGCCATCTGCCGCAAGGTCGCCCTGGCGAAATCGGGCGAGGCCATCGAGGTCTGGGGCGACGGCAAGCAGACCCGTTCCTTCATGTACATCGACGACTGCGTCGAGGGCATCTACCGCATCATGCGTTCGGATTATTCCGGGCCGCTCAATCTCGGCACGGATGAGCTGGTGGACGTCAACGGCCTGGTCGACATCATCGCCGAGATCGCCGGAAAGGCGATCCACAAGCGCCACGACACCAGCCGCCCGCAAGGCGTGCGCGGCCGCAACAGCGACAACAATCGCTTGCGCGAGGTGCTCGGCTGGGAGCCCTCGATCCATCTCAGGCAGGGGCTGATCCCGACCTATGCCTGGATCTCGGGCGAGGTGAAGGCCAGGGCCGATCGCGCGGCGGTGATCGAGACCATTCCCACGATCGCGGCACAGTAGCGCGCTCACCCTTCCATGTAGCCGAGCGGGATCCCAGGAGCTTGCCATGCCGGACGTAGTCACGACTGTCGTGCCCGCTTCGGTCGGCGTGGCAAAGCCGGGCCGGCAGCTCGGTACCAACGTCACTCCGGCAGAGCGGCGGCGGCTGGTCGCCGCCGCTCTGTTGGTCGGGGACCTCGTGACGCTGACCATTGTTACGGGCCTGCTGCAGCTCGGTGCTGCCGTGGCTGCGTCGGATACCGACACCAACATGGCGAGCCTGGTCCTGGTCTGGGCATTGGCGCTATGCGGCGCGCTGGGCGGTTTCGGGCTGTACGGATCGGATCGAGCCGAACCGGTCGATCGCCTGCGTCGGCGCACGCTCGGCAACGTCGTCGCCGGTGCCGTGGTGCTCGTCTGGCTGGCGGTCGATGATCCGGCCAGTCATCTCTGGGGCTTTGTGATTGCCGGCGCGGGATTGACGGTCCTGCTCGGCTATTATGTCGAGGCACTCGTCCGGGGTGCGTTACTGCGGCGCGACCTGTGGACCGCACCGACCGTGCTCTACGGCACGATGGCGGCCTGCATGGCTCTGGCGCGCGATCTGGCCCTGCGGCCGGAGCTTGGCCTGAAACCGGTCGCCATCCTCACCGATGAGGAGGGCGACGCGTTCTCCGATGCTCCGGAGGCGGCGGGTCTTCCGGTGATCACCCGCGGCCAGGCCAACATCATCTCGCCTGGCATCGAGGTCGCCCTGTGCGCATCGGGCGACCTGCACGTCGAGAAGGCCGACTGGCTGGCGCGTCTGCCATTGCGCCAGATCTTTGTCGTCCACGATGCCTCGACGCTCCAGATCCTGAATCCGCAGTTGCGGGCCATGGGCGGGCTGCTCGGGCTCGAGCTGCGCAGCGCCATCCACATGCCGCGCAACCTGCGCCTGAAGCGGGCGCTCGATCTCGTCGTCGCGATACCGCTCGGCCTCCTGGCCCTGCCGGTGGTCGCTGTCCTCGCGCTCGCGGTGAAGGCGGTCGACAACGGGCCCGCCTTCTATTCCCAGCCACGGATCGGCCGGAATGGCCACGTCTTCAAGGTCTACAAGCTTCGCAGCATGTATGCCGACGCCGAGGCGAGGCTTGCCGCGCATCTGGAAGCCGACAGCGCCGCGCGGCATGAATGGGAGCGCTTCTTCAAGCTGTCGAACGACCCGCGGATCCTGCCGAGGGTCGGGCAGTTCATTCGCCGCTCCAGTCTCGATGAGTTGCCGCAGCTCTGGAATGTCCTGCGCGGCGACATGAGTATCGTCGGGCCGCGGCCGTTCCCGGCCTATCACAATCAATGCTTCGACACCGCCTTCCAGGCGCTGCGGACCAGCGTACCACCGGGATTGACCGGTCTCTGGCAGGTCACTGATCGGAGCGACGGTGATCTCGCCGTCCAGAAGCGGCAGGACAGCTTCTACATCCACAACTGGTCGTTCTGGCTGGATTTCTACGTGCTGCTGCAGACCCTTCCGGCCGTTCTCCACGGGCGAGGGGCGAAATAGCGCGCAGACTGCGTCCGCCGGAGCCAGCTCTCCACGGAACGCCGCCAGCTTCGAACGGCATCTCGGGCAATAACCAGACGAGGCACGGGACGATGGATCTCTTCAACGACATGCGAGCCCCCCGCGTCCCGGCCACGCTCGCCAAGCACTATGATGCGGTGACCTTCGACATCCTCGCCATGTTCTGGAGGAGGCGGTTGCTGATCCTCGCCGTCACCTGCGGGGTCGTGCTGACGGCGGCGCTGTATCTGATGGCGACGCCTCAGCGCTATACCGCCGATCTGGTGCTGCAATTCGACTTCACCCGGGAGGACAGCGGCGGAGGCGGCAAGGCCAGCAGCGTGGCGCTCGACGCCTCGACCCTGGTGGAAAGCGAGGCACGGATCATCCGTTCGCTCGCGACCGCGCGCGCCGTCGCGTCTCGCCTGGGTCTCGACCAGGCCGCGCCGAGCCAGCCGTCTTCGCTGTCCCATCTCTTGGCGGGGGCGGCCGAAATGGTTTTCCCCTCGGCGGTACGCAACACGCTGCGCAATCTCGTCGGCTTTGGCAACGGGGCGGCCGAGCCGACCCAGCGCGATATCGCTGCCCAGAAACTGCTCGCATCGCTCGGCGTGAGCAACGACACCAAGGCCTACCTCGTCACGCTGACCTATCGCGATACCGACCCCGACCGTGCGGCGCTGATCGTGAACGCCTTCGGCAACGAGTATCTGCGCCGCAAGATGGAAGCGACCACGAACGCCTCGCAGCGCTCGAGCCAATGGTACGGCGCGCAGGCGCAGGAGGCGCGTGCCAATCTGGGAAGGATCGATAAGGAGATCGAAGCCTTCCGGATCAGGACCGGATTCGTCGAGCTCGGGCAGGACGGCGCCGACATACAGCAGCAGCAGCTGCGTGACATGCTGACCCAGCTCAACACGACATCCGCGACGCGGCTTGCAGAGGAGACCCGGCTTCAGCGTGCGCAGGTCTCGCTCGCCGCCGGCAACATCCCGCAGACAAGCGACCTCGGCGGCTCGCCGGTCGTTCAGCAGTTGCTGGACGAGGAGGGCAAGGCGCGCAGGGCTCTCGATGAGATGGTCTCAGTTTCGGGCGAGCGTCACCCTGCCGTTCAACGGTTGCGCCTGTCGCTGGCGGCCGTGCAGGAGCGGTTGCAGAAGCAGCTTGCGCAATCGGTCGCCAATATCGAGACCGACGTCCAGGCCGCCCGTGCTGCCGAGGCCGCTCTGCGCGAGCGCGTTGCGGCCCTGCAGACCAAGTCGATCGAGGCCAGGGGGCTCGAAGGCCAACTGCGGACTTTGCAGGCCGAGGCTACGGCCGCACGCGACCGTCTGAAGCAGCTTTCGGATGCCCATCAGCAGGCCAGCGCCGTGAGCGAGCTGCGGCCCATCATCGCCCAGATCGTCTCAGCGGCCGATGTTCCCTCGCTGCCGAGCTCGGCCAAGCCGTCGCTCGTCCTCGGACTCGCAATGATGGGCGGGCTGACGGCGGGCGCGGCACTCTCTTATCTGCTCGAGAAGCGGGATCGCGGCTTTCGCAGCGAGAACGAATTCGCTGCCGAGACACGAACCAATTGCCTCGGTCTTCTCCCGAACCTCGAGCACTATCCGGGCGGACTGGAGAGCCTCGTCTTCGCCGAGGCCGTGCGGTCGATGGTGGCCGAGCTGTTTCCCGCCAGCAATCCGCCCAAATTCGTGCTGATCACCTCGTCGGCGCCAGGGGAGGGCAAATCCTTCGTCGCCTCCGCCATGGCACGCGTGCTCGCGATGATGGGGCAGCGGGTCCTGGTCGTGGATGGTTCGCCCCGGCGCCTGCTGCTGGGCCAGAACTTCCCGCACGAGGCGCTGCTCGACCAATGCCTGCCGCAGGTCGGCGACGCAGCTGGTCCAGGCGCGAGCCCGGTCGCCACGGTTCGGCGTGCCTCCGGCCTGCGTGACAGCCAGAACGTCTATTCGAATCCGGCTTTCGAGGCGATGCTGCGGGAGGCGCGGGCGCGCTACGATGTCATCCTGTTCGAGGTCGCGCCCGTTCTGCTCTCGGCCGACAGCGCCTTGCTCCGCGAGCACGCCGATACGGTGCTGCACGTCGTCAAATGGAACGATACGCTGAAGAGCACCGTCTCCGCCACGCTCGATCACCTCGCCAAGCTGGGGCTGGACGTCGCGGGCGTCGTCCTCAACGGTGTCGACCTCGAGGAGCAGGGTCGCTACGACGTGTCCGATCGCGGGCGGGTCTATCGCAACTACAAATCCTTCTATCAGGCCTCGGCATGAGCCGGCGCTCGCATCGCTATGCCGCGCTGCTGGCGGCCCCGGATCTCCGGGCGGCTTCGCCGCCGCGGGGAGGCGGGTTCAGCTGCCAGCACTGCGGATCACCCGCCGTCCACTTGCCGAACGATCTGTCCGCCGAGGCGCTGGTCATCTGCGATGGCTGCCAGCGACCGGTCGCGACCCTGGCCGCGTTCCGAGCCTATGTCGATCGCCTGGCCGCAAGTGCCCAGTTCTGCGACCATCATCTGACGGTCTGTCATTCGGACGCTGGAACCGGGCCGGACCAGACGGCGTTGACTTAAGCGGCGATTTCGCCTTCTGGTTTCGAGAATAAGGCCATTTGAGGGCTCCATCCGCGGAGCAAATCGATGCTTCGGGGCCGATCGGGCCGATCCATCAACAGGGTGGGCGAAGCGCGGCCAAGAAACAATCCATTGATATATTGTGCCAAAACAAGACGATTAGTCCGTTTGTACTAATCCTTCGGAGTAAGGATTCATCGGCTCGGGTAGCGCCGAATCAGGCCTCAAGGGTATCTAGGCAGCGATCACTTAACGTGTTCCAGCCAAAAAAGGAGCCCCTTTATGGCCACAATTTATGTGTCGGCGACCGGAAACGATAACAATACAGGACTTGATGCATCGTCATCTTTCAAAACATTGGAGCGGGCTGTCGAAGCCATGCACCAGAGCAATGGGGCAGACACGGTCTACCTCGGCGGTGGTACCTATTATGTAGATGACGCTCTCCAGCTGACCTCGGCTGATTCCGGTTCGTCCTTCGTGGCGATGTCCGGAGAGAACGTCGTGATCAGCGGCGGCACGCAGGTGACTGGCTGGACCCAGGGCGCAAACGGCGTCTGGACGGCGCATGTCGATGCCGAGGATGTCCAGCAGTTCACCGTCAACGGCGAGAAGCAGACCGAAAGCCGCTACCCCGACGTCGATCCGAACGATCCGGTTCATGGCGGCTGGCTCTGGGGGCAGGATCTCCCGTCAGGATACGACGCCCAGAAGTCGATGGCGTACAACCCGTCGGATTACCCGGCCGGCCAGGAGCCGAAAGCCGGCGACACGGTCACGGTCTTCACGGAGAACGGCTATTCCAGCGAAGTGCTGACCGTTGCCTCGGTCCAGGGCAATGTGATGACCTTCACCACGGAGGCCAATTACGATCTTGGCGCCGCGAGCCGCTATTTTGTTTCGCAGGACACGCCGGACAATGTCGGCGAGTGGTCCTACGATGCCGAGACGCAGACGATTTCCTACAAGGCTCCGGACGGGTTCAGCGGCCAGGGCGGAGTCGTATCCGGAGATCACAGCATCTTCGTCGTCGACGGTGCTGACAACGTCTCCTTCAAGGGCATGACCTTCACCGATACCGCCTCGAAGTCGGGCGACCCGACCACCGCGGCGATCGAGGCGCATGATGCGACCGGTCTGGTCGTCGAGGGCAACCACTTCACCAATGTCGGCGTCGGCGTCGCCCTGCACGGTGACAGCAGCGGCAACCTCGTCTCGGGCAACAGCTTCGAGCACACCTGGTCGAGCGCCATCGCCATGACGGCGGGAACGAGCGACAACCGCGTCACGAACAACACGGTCGACCATTCGAACGAGGTGTTCGTCCAGTACGGCTCCGTCGACATGCAGGAGTCGGCCGGCAATCAGATCGATCACAACACGATCACGAACGTGCCGCGCTTTGGCATCTCGGAGATCAATTACGATCCGAGCAACCCGTCAGGCGGAAACACCATCGAATACAACGATGTCCGCCATTCCGGGCAGCAGACGCCGGACACCGGGGCGATCTACCTGTTCTCGGCCGATGATTCCGGCGCGGACGGCAGCATCATCCGCTACAACACCATCGTCGATACCGGTGGAACGAACACGAAGGATGGCGGCTTCGCTGAAGACTGGAGCTCCGGCATCTATCTCGACAACATGGCGAGCAATGCCCAGATCTACGGCAATTTCGTCCAGGGGACGACGTTCAGCGGCATCCTCATTCATGGCGGGTCGAACAACGACATCCATGACAACACGCTGCTCGACAATGGCAAGTACGGTGTCTCGACAATCGTTGCCGATGACAACCCGATCTCGGGCAACCAGACCTATAACAACTTCATCGAGGTCTCGGAGGACGGAAGCAACACGATCGATACCGATCAGACCGATCCGCGCCTGATCCACGACAATGTCTACTACAATCCCGACGGTCGCGAACTGACCATCGCCGACGTCTCGCTGGCGAGCTTCCAGCGCCAGGGCGGCGATTCCGGCAGTGCCGAGACGAGTCAGGCGGGCTTCGTCGACGCGGCGAACGGCAATTATGGCTTCGTTTCCGGGTCGGTGGCGCAGGCGCATGGCATCGAGTCGGTGCCGTTCGACTCGGTCGGTTCGGCGCTGACCGGGACCTCGCCCGAGGTCGAGACGCCATCGAGCGGGAATGGGAGCGGCACGCCGCCGGTGACCTCCGAGCCGGTCACGGAGACGCCTCCAGTGACCTCCGAGCCGGTCACAGAGACGCCTCCGGTGACCGCCGAGCCGACGACTCCGAGCGAGGAGACGCCGACGACGCCTGCGACCGGGGAGGGCACGACGCCCGTAACCTCCGAGCCCGGCAGCGAGACCCCGCCGGTCACCGCCCAGCCCGAAACGCCGCAATCGGAAACGCCGGTCTCGAATCCGTCCGAGAACCCGGACGTGATCACCATACCGGAGGTCGATACCGGTACGGGCGGGACGGATGTGGAAACCCCGTCGAACTCCGGGCATTGGGCCGGGTGGGGTGGCCATGGTGGCTGGGGCGGCCTCGGCGGCGGCCGTGGCTGGTCCTGGGACGGTGTGGCATCGCGCGACGATGACCATGGCGGCGGCCGCAACTGGTTGCGGGACAATCAGGCGACCAGCGATGACAACATCAGTCTGGGTGGTGGCCGCAACGACTGGCGCGGCAGCCAGTGGCGCCATGATGACGGCGACAACGACCACCACGGCCAGCTCTCGCACTGGCACTGGTAGCGCCTAGCCGCTGCCTTGAGGCGACCCGGCCATGGCGGCCGGGTCGCCGTTCTCCGCGGCTAACCTCGCGGGGGCTTCGCCTTCCTCTCCCCAATGATTGCCGCCCGCCCGGATACGCCGGCGTCGACGGCTGCAATCGCACCAAGGAAACCGACGGACATGCTCTCGCAAACGGTTCGCAAGCTGACGCCCGCATTCGCATCGCTGTTCGGGCTTTCCTTCGTGCTGAACCTGTTCGTCTTCGTTTCCCCACTCTACACGATGCAGATCTATGACAGGGTGCTGACCAGCCGGAACGGCACGACGCTGGTCATGCTGTCGCTGATCGTGCTCGCCCTGTTCGTTGCCTATGCCGCGCTCGAGCACTTCCGCAGCCGGGCGCTCGTGCAGCTGGGCCTGTGCGTCGACAAGGCGCTGTCCGAGCCGGCCTTCGAAGCCGCCTTTCATGGCGCGCTCGATGCGAAGGGCTCGCCGACCCTGCCCATCCGCGATGTCGAAACCCTGCGGGCGACGCTCTCTGGTAGCCTCGTGCCCTCGCTGATGGATGCGCCCTGGATCCCGATCTATCTCGGCCTCTGCTTCGTGCTGCATCCGGCGATCGGCGCCGTCGCCACGCTCGGCGCTGTCGCGATCCTGGGTGTCGCCCTGCTGAACGAGCGCATCACCAAGGGATCGCTGATCCGCGCTTCGGAACTGGGCCACGGCGCCAATGAGCGGCTCACAGCCTCGCTGCGGAATGCCGAGGTCATCAAGGCGCTCGGCATGGGCCAGCCGATCCGCGGGCAATGGCAGCGCCAGCGCGGGCAGGCACTGATCCATCACACCGCCGCCGCCGATTGGGGCGGGACCTTGCTGGCGGTGACGAAGCTGCTGCGGCTCGCATTGCAATGCGCGGTCCTGGGCGTCGGCGCCTATCTCGCGATCAACCAGAGCATGGCCGCCGGCGCGATGTTCGCCGCATCCCTGATCATGGGCCGGGCGCTCGCACCGATCGAGGGTGCTGTCGGCCAGTGGAAGAGCTTCGTCTCCGCCCGCAGTGCCTTCCAGCGGCTCGGCACGGCCTTGAAGGCGCCGTCGGGTGGCGCCGGACCGATGACCTTGCCCCACCCGGCGGGCTCCTTGCGCGTTGAAGGGCTGAGCGTGCGCTCGCCCAACGGGAACGCGCTGTTGTTGCACAATGTCTCGTTCGAGGTGGAGCCTGGTGAGATCGCGGCCGTCGTCGGATTGACCGGTTCCGGCAAGTCCTCGCTCGCGCGCGCCCTGGTCGGGGTCTGGCAGCCGGTTCAGGGTGTCGTGCGCCTCGACGGCAACGACATCAGGCATTTTCCCGACGAGCAGCGCGGCGGCATTCTCGGCTATCTGCCGCAGGACGTGGAGCTGTTCGCCGGCAGCGTGCGCGACAACGTCACCCGTTTCGATCCCGACGCGACAGACGAGGCCGCCGTCGCCGCCGCCACGGCCGCTTCCGCACATGAGCTGATCCAGAGCTTCCCGGACGGCTATGCGACGCAGATCGGCGAGGGCGGGGCGATCCTGTCCGGCGGGCAGCGCCAGCGGATCGGGCTGGCCCGGGCGCTCTATGGCCAGCCGGCGTTGGTCGTGCTCGACGAGCCGAACGCAAATCTCGACATGGACGGCGATGCTGCGCTGGCGCGAGCCCTGTCGGGCTTGCGCGACGCCGGCGCGATCGTCGTGGTGATCACCCATCGCCCGCAGCTGCTGTCGCAGGTCGACAAGATCATCCTGATGCAGAAGGGCCAGGCCGTCAGGGTTGGTGGGCGTGACGAGATCCTGCCGGTCCTGCTGCAGCCGGGCAGCGGTGCACGCATCCAGCCGCCGCAGCGCGGCCAGACAGGGCAGGTCGAGCCGCTTTCGGCCGCAAGGTGGGCACGTCGATGATTTCCCTTTCGAGCAAGATGAAGCCCGTCCTTACCAAGATGAAGCCCTTTTTGGAAAAGCTGGATTGCCGCCACCGCTTCGAGCCTCTGCTCTCGATGGCAAGGCAATGGCTCCAGCGCGCCGGCACGCCTGTCGAGGCCGGCGGTGATTGGCGCGCGCCGGTCCGCAAGGGTTATTTGGTTGTCGGCCTTGCGCTCGGAGCCGGCGGGATCTGGTCGGTGACCGCACGCCTCGACAGCGCCGTCGTGGCGCATGGCAGTATCGTCGTCGAGAGCGACCGCAAGGCGGTGCAGCATCTCGAAGGCGGACTCGTCGAGGCGATCGCGGTGCGCGACGGGGCCGACGTCAAGGCTGGCGAAACCCTGCTGCGCCTCGATACAACGCAGGCGGCGGCGCAGCGCAGCGTGGCGCGGCTCATCGTGTTGCAGGCCCTGGGTGAGGAAGCGCGCTTCACGGCCGAGATCGACCGGCTCGACCGCATCACCTTCCCAAGCGAACTGCTCGATACCGCGGAAACAAAGGAGGCGCGCCGGGTCATGCTCGACCAGGAGCGCCTGTTCAAGGAACGTCAATCCACGCAGAAGCTCGAAGTCTCGATCCTCAAGGAGCGGCTGACGCAGTCCGAGAAGCAGTACCAGTCGAACGAGGCGCAGCGCGAGGCGGCCATCGGGCAGGCCGCGAGCATCAACGAGGAGCTCGTCAGCCTGCGCCCTCTCGCCGACAAGGGCTATGTCGCTGCGACGCGGATCAATCCACTCAAGCGCTCGCTGACCGAATTGCACGGCCGCATGGGCTCGCTGGAAGCCGATCTGGCGCGGCTTGCGGTCGCCAATGACGAGATCCGGCTCCAGATGAGCCAGATCGGCCTGAAAGCCTCCGAAGAGGCCTCGACCAAGCTTGCCGAATGCCGGGTCAAGCTCGCCGATGCCCGCGAGAAGCTGCGCATGGCAGAGGATGTGCTGGCACGCGCGGAGGTCCGTGCGCCGCGCACCGGGCGGGTGGTGGCCTCGAAGGTCCATACCGTCGGGGCGGTGGTCAAGCCGGGCGAGACCCTGATGGAGATCGTGCCGCAGGACGACGACCTCATCGTTACCGCCAAGGTTTCGCCGATGGATGTGAACAACCTGCATCCGGGCATGGTCGCGGAGGTCCGCCTGCCATCCTTCAAGGGGCGGGCGACGCCCTTCACCATCGGCGAGGTGAAATCCGTCGCGGCCGATGCGCTGCGCGACGAGGTCTTGCAGCAAACGGTCTACGAGCTTCGCGTCAGCGTCTCGGCTTCGGGCTTCCCGCCGAAGGTCAGGGCCAAGCTCAGGCCGGGCATGCCGGCCGAGGTCTACGTGCCAACCGGCGAGCGGACCGCCATCGCCTATCTGATGCAACCGCTGACCGATTCGATGCGCTCCAGCTTCAGGGAAGAGTGAGCTCGAAAGGCCCACTCGGCCTTTTTGACCGCTTGCGCATCAGCGAGGTCTCCCGGGCTTCCGGCCGTCAGCGACGGCCGGAAGCCGATAGCTATTCATACGCGTCTCGGCTGCCGGCCTCGGCTTCAGGATGACCGCGATGGTCGGGCTGGCCTGCCGGCCGCCGCGTCGCCGCCTGGAGCACCGACCAACCGCACCGATCCGAGCACCGGCAGCGTCCCCGTCCCCATCTGAGAAGCGGGCGTCACGCCAACAAATTAGTATTGACTAATCAATTAGTGATAGCTAATTGATTAGCATGCTCGAAGTCGCTTCCGTCTCCACAGTCATGCGTGCGCTCGCCGACCCGACACGGCGGGCCGTGTTCGAACGGGTGTCAGCCTGCGATGAGATCACCGTCGCCGAGCTGACCCGCGGCAGCGGCGTGACGCAGGGCGCCATCTCGCAGCATCTCAAATCACTGAAGCAGGCGGGCCTCGTCGCCGAGCGGCCTGAGGGCCGCAACGTCTTCTATCGCGCCGAGCCGGAAGGCCTGGCGCCGCTGGTCGACTGGATCGGCCACTACGGCGTGTTCTGGCGCGAGCGCTTCGCCAATCTGCGCACCCTTCTCAAGGAGATCGACCCATGACCGCTCTCGACCTGCAGCCCGCGACGCAGGATATCGTCGTCGACGAAGTCCTCCCGCATGCGCCGGAGGTAATCTGGAAAGCCCTGACCTCGAGCACGCTGATCGCGCGCTGGATCATGGAACCGACTGGCTTCGTGCCGGTCGAGGGCACGCGCTTCACCTTCAAGACGACGCCGGCCGGCGCCTGGGACGGCACGATCCGTTGCCAGATGCTGGAGGTGATCCCGAACGAGCGCCTGGCCTATTCCTGGAAGGGCGGCGACGACGGCAATGCCGGCTACGGCTCGCGGCTCGACACGGTCGTCACCTGGACCCTGACAAGGAACGCCAACGGCACGCGCGTCCGTCTCGTCCATTCCGGCTTCGAGCTGCCGCGCAACGAGATTGCGTTCACGAATATGGGCCGCGGCTGGAAGACCATTCTGCCGCGCCTCGGCGATGTTGCCGGCGAGCCCGCCTGACATCGCAGGACTGCCGTCTGCCCCTGATTTGTCGAGGACATGATGATGAGCCATGCCTATACGGGCGGCTGCGCCTGCCGCGCGATCCGCTATGAGATTTCGGCCGAGCCGGTCGAGAGCAATGACTGCCAATGCCGCCAGTGCCAGCTGCAGAGCGGCACCGGCCATAGCTCCTATCTGAGCTTCGTCGGCGCGCCGGTCACCGTCGAGGGACAGGCGAGCAGCTGGGATGTCGTCGGCGAGGGCGGCACGGTCAAGCGCTGCGCCTTCTGCCCGACCTGTGGCTCGCCGGTCTACCTGACCTTTCCGGACATCCCGGACCTGTTCATCGTGCGCGCCGGCAGCCTCGATGAGCCCGGCCGCTACAAGCCTGAGATGGTGTTCTGGCATTCGGTCGCCCAGCCCTGGGACCATGTGCCTCCGGACATCCCGAAGCACGAGAAGCTGCCGCCGCGCTGACTGGGAGCCGGCCAATCTCAATAGGGCAGGCCGACATAGTTCTCCGCCATGCTGGTGAGCGCGGCCTGCGATTGCGTGAGGTAGTCAAATTCGGCGCGCCTGATGCGCTGGTCGAAGGCGCTCGCCTCCGGGAAAAGGTGGAGCAGGTTGGTCATCGACCAGGAGAAGCGCACCGCCTTCCAGACGCGCGCCAGCGCCTTCGCCGAATAGGCGTCGAGTCCGGCATCCGAGCGCTCGGCATAGTGCTCGCGCAGCGCCTCGAACAGGTAATGCACGTCGCTGGCGGCGAGATTCAGCCCCTTGGCGCCGGTCGGCGGCACGATGTGGCCGGCATCGCCCGCGAGGAAGAGCCGGCCGAAGCGTAAGGGTTCGGCGACGAAGCTGCGCAGTGGCGCGATGCTCTTCTCCAGCGAGGGCCCCGGCGTCACTGCCGCCGCGACCTCCTCGGGGACACGCCGGCGCAACTCATCGAAGAAGCGCTCGTCCGACCAGGCCTCGACCTTATCGTCGAGCGCGACCTGGACATAGTAGCGGCTGCGGGTCTGCGAGCGCATCGAGCACAGCGCGAAGCCGAAGGGCGAGCTGGCATAGACCAGCTCATGCGCAGCCGGCGGCTGGTCGACCAGCAGGCCGAGCCAGCCGAAGGGATAGACGCGTTCGAAGGTCTCGATCGCACCTGACGGCACCGAGGCGCGGCAGGTGCCGTGGAAGCCGTCGCAGCCGGCGATGAAGTCGCAGGCGATCTCGCGCCGCTTGCCCTCGACGATGAAGCTGACGCGGGGCGATGTACCGTCGAAATCATGGAGCTGGACGTCCGCGGCCTCGTAGAACGTCGTCGTGCCGGCCGCCTGCCTTGCCTCCATCAGGTCCTGCGTCACCTCGGTCTGGCCGTAGACCGTCACCTGCTGGCCGGTCAGGCCCTTGAGGTCGACGCGCTGCAGGCGCCCTTCGAAAGCGAGCGAGAAACCGTCATGCGGCAGGCCTTCCTCGGCGAGGCGCTGGCCGACGCCGGCTTCATGCAGCAGGTCGACCGTGCCCTGTTCGAGCACGCCGGCACGGATGCGCGAGAGCACATAGTCGGCGCTCTTGCGTTCGAGGATGACATTGTCGATGCCCTGGCGGGTCAGCAACTGGCCGAGCAGCAGGCCTGACGGCCCGGCTCCGACGATCACGACCTGGGTGCGCATCGCGTCCTCCCGTAACTTAACGGGCTCAGGGCCCGGTACTTTCACGCGAATCTGCCATTGCGAGCGCTTGACCGGAATGGAGCTTTCACCCAACCTCTTGGACAAAACGAATATCGGATTGTGCGATGACGCTCGCCTCGGTGCCCGCCTACTGGCTCTATGACGAGCCACGCGAGCAGCGTTTCCCCGATCCGCTGCATATCGAGCGGATCAGCGCCCGCAGCGCCCCGCGCGACTGGCGGATCGAGCCGCACCGCCACCAGGACATGGCGCAGTTCTTCCTCATCGCCTCGGGCGGCGGGCTGGTGCGGGTCGACGGCGCGGAGCACCGGCTCATACCCGGCACGGTCCTGCTGCTGCCGCCACTGGCGATCCACGAATTCCGCTTCGAGCCGGACACCGAGGGCTTCGTCGCCAGCGTCGCGACCTCGACCCTGACGCCGCTGGTCGAGGCTGAGCCGGCGCTTGGCGCCGTGCTCGGCGAGGCCTTCGTCGGTCGGCGAGGGGCGGGCGACGCCGGCATTGCCGAGTTGGCGATGACGATGGAGGCGGCGCTCACCGAGTTCGGCCGTAATCGCGGCAGCCGCGAGCTCGCGCTCTCCGCCCATGCGCGGCTGATCGCGATCTGGTTCACCCGCGCGGCGCGCTCGCATGCGGTGGCGGCCAGCGGCGCCAACGACGCGCGTGCCGTCCTGGTCCGGCGCTTCATCGAGCGGGTCGAGAGCCATTTCCAAATGCATGAGCCGCTCGATGCCTATGCGCGCGATCTTGGCGTCACCGGCCCGCATCTGACCCGTGTCTGCCGCGAGCTCCTCGGCCATTCCGCCATGCGGGTGATCCAGGGGCGGCTGATGATCGAAGCGCGGCGGGACCTAGTCTACACCCGCTCGCCAGTCTCGCAGATCGCCTTCCGGCTCGGCTTCTCCGACGCGGCCTATTTCTCCCGCTTCTTCGCGGCGCGGGCGGGGATGTCGCCTTCGGAGTACCGGGCGGCCGGGTGAGGGCGGGTGTGCTCGTCGAATGCCGAACTTGCTAATGTTCTCATTTTGTTCTAGATACTGAAGATGGGAAAGCCGTCTCCAGATCAACCAAATCTGTTCGGTTGGGATCCCCGGTATGGGATCGCGGTGGACCGTGACTGGTCGAAAACCCTAATTGCACCGGGCTGGGTCAGATACTTCTTCGCGGTGGTGCCGCCGCCGGAGCACGCCGCGGCTATCCATGCTTTCGCGCATGGTCTGCGCAGATCGCACGGCTTGCGCGGGTGGCCGATCGGACCGGAACGCTATCACCTCACTTTGGGTGGCATCGAGCGTTACGGCGGGGCCACTGATGAGGAGATCGCGACCTTGGAGAGGATCGCCGCATCCATGGTCGCGTCGAGCTTCTCTGTCGCCTTCGACCATGTCGCGGGGTATGGCGGCCCGGGCGATCGGCAGGCCATCTTTCTGGAGACGAGCGAGACGTTCTCGATCCTCGATAGGCTTCAGAGGAGGCTATGTCGCGAGATGCGGGCGAGAGGCTTTCGGATGCCATCCAAATTCGGACCACACGTGACGCTGCTCTACGACGAATGCCCGTTCGACAAGCCAATAATCCCACCTGAGAGCTTTCCAGTCCGGGAGTTCGTGCTCATCCGAAGCGTCCATGGCGCGAGCCGCCACGACCATCTCGCCCGCTGGCCGCTCGGTGGCTGTTGATCGCGCCGACTTTACCTAGGCGCCATCGCTCTCCGGCGCCGTTCGCGGGACTGTGCGAAGCACCTCCGTGGTGATGCCGGCTTGGGTAAGCCGCTCGCGGCCGCCCATCCCCTCGATGTCGAAGACGAAGAGCGCCGTATCGCAATGGCCGCCGAGCCGGCGGATCAGCCGCGCCGTCGCCAGCGCCGTGCCGCCCGAAATCAGGCAATCGTCGACGATGGCGACATGGCGGCCCGCCAGCCGGGCGCCTTTCGAGATCACGACGCCTTCGCCGAGTTCGTAGTTCGCGATGATGCTGCGCATCACCTCGTTGCGCAGCGAATCGACCTTGCGGATGTCGATGAAGCCGAGGCCGTTGCGGTAGGCCAGCGCCCCGGCAAGGCCGAGCCCGCCGATGTCGAGGCCGGCAAGCACCTCGATCCTGGCGGGGATCCGCGACCCGAGAGCATCGATGATGGGGCGTGTCCGGTTCGCTTCGCTGGTCGCGATCGAGAGGTCGGGAAAATCCACTCCGGCAGCCGGATGATTCTTCCAGGAGCGGAACGGAATATCGAGGTCGTCGTCGCGCTTCGCGACCTGTTGCAGCTGATCGATCATGATACGTCCATGCGATTCCCTGCTCGCCCGATACGCGCCATCGTTGCCGATCGGATGACGGAACGCGAGAGATGGCTGACTGTCCGCGCTGTTCGCTCACCCGCGCTCCTGCCGCGCCGGCCCTTTGTGGCAGGCCTGCTTGATCTCGCACGGCCGCCATGCCACCCCGCGCCGACGGCACTCAAGCGATCGGTCGGGACGATGGTCACGCTCTACGGCATCAAGAACTGCGACACGATGAAGAAGGCCTGGAGCTGGCTCGACGCGCACAAGATCCCTTACGCCTTCCACGACTATCGCGTCGCCGGCATCGACAAGGCCCGGCTCGAGGGCTGGTGCCGCGAGCTCGGCTGGGAGAAAGTGCTCAATAAGGGAAGCACCACCTTCCGCGAGCTGCCGGAGGCCGACAGGCAGGGCCTCGACGAGAAGAAGGCGATCGCGCTGATGCTGGCGCAGCCGACCATGATAAAGCGCCCGGTGCTCGATCTCGGCGACCGCCGCATCCTCGCCTTCA
This sequence comes from Allobosea sp. NPDC055332, assembly GCF_053645455.1. Taxonomy (NCBI): domain Bacteria; kingdom Pseudomonadati; phylum Pseudomonadota; class Alphaproteobacteria; order Hyphomicrobiales; family Alloboseaceae; genus Allobosea; species Allobosea sp. NPDC055332. Next base: position 337,250 of record NZ_JBSHMO010000003.1, read on the forward strand.
AGCCGGATGTCTACGAGGCGGCCTTCGCCAAGCGCTAGACGTCATTGCGAGCGTAGCGAAGCAATCCAGAAGGTCTCGCTTCACGCTGCCTGGATTGCTTCGTCGCTGCGCTCCTCGCAATGACGGTAAGCGATCCAGCCCTTCCACAGAACGCTGTGCTGGGTTAGGCCGGCGGCCATGACGACGGAATTCAGCTTCCATCTCCTCGGCCGTGACGGCGCTGCCCGCACCGGCGAGGTCCGCATGCCGCGCGGCGTGATCCGCACGCCCGCCTTCATGCCGGTCGGCACGGCCGCGACGGTCAAGGGCATGTATCCCGAGCAGGTCAAGGCGCTCGGCGCCGATGTCGTGCTCGGCAACACCTATCATCTGATGCTGCGGCCGGGCGCCGAGCGCGTTGCCAGGCTCGGCGGCCTGCACAAGTTCATGAACTGGCCGCACCCAATTCTGACCGATTCCGGTGGCTTCCAGGTGATGTCGCTCGCCAATCTGCGCAAGCTGACCGAGGAGGGCGTCACCTTCCAGTCGCATATCGACGGCTCCAAGCATGTGTTGACGCCGGAACGCTCGGTCGAGATCCAGAATCTGCTCGGCTCCGACATCGTCATGCAGCTCGATGAGTGTGTCTCGCTGCCCTGCGAGGACAAGGTCGCGCAAAAGGCGATGCATCTGTCGCTGCGTTGGGCCGAGCGCTGCAAGAAGGCCTTTGGCGATCCGGCGGGGAGGGCGTTGTTCGGCATTGTCCAGGGTGGCGCCGTGCCGTCCCTGCGCGTCGAGAGCGCCCGCGAGCTCGCCGCCATGGACCTCAAGGGCTACGCCATCGGCGGCCTCGCGGTCGGCGAGCCGCAGGACGTGATGCTGGCGATGATCGAGACGGTCGAACCGCATCTGCCGCAGGAGAAGCCGCGCTATCTGATGGGCGTCGGCACGCCCGACGACATCGTCGAGGCGGTCAAGCGCGGCGTCGACATGTTCGACTGCGTGATGCCGACTAGGGCCGGCCGCCACGGCCAGATCTTTACCCGCTTCGGCCGGATGAACCTGAAGAACGCCAAGCACGCCGAGGATGCCAGGCCGATCGACCCGCAATCCTCCTGCCCGGCGGCGAATACCTATTCGCGCGCCTATCTGCACCACCTGGTCAAGGCCGAGGAGATGCTCGGCAAGATGCTGCTGACCTGGGTCAACCTCGCCTACTATCAGGAGCTGATGGCCGGTCTGCGCGCCGCCATCGCTGCTGGCCGCCTGGAAGACTTCATCGCCGAAACCAAGGAAGGCTGGGCGAGGGGCGAGCCGGCGTGATCGATCCCGGGCTCGGCCTGCTGCTCATGAAGATGGCGGTCGCGGCCGCCATTGTCGTCGGCTGCTCGCTGCTGGCCGAGCGATCCGGACCGCTGCTTGCGGCAATGATCGCGACGCTGCCGATCTCGGCCGGGCCGGTCTACGTATTCCTAGCGCTCGACCACGACGCGGCCTTCATCTCGGCCGGCGCGCTCGGCAGCATGAACTCCAACCTCGCCAATGCCGGGCTCTCGCTGGTCTACGTCCTGCTGGCACAGCGCTTCGGCACGCTCGCCAGCCTTGGCGCGGGGCTCGCGACCTGGTTTGCGGTCATTCTTGCTCTGCGGGTGCTGGAGCCGTCCGTTGCCGTCGCGATCGTTCTGACGGTCGTGATCTACCTCGGCCTGCACCGTCTGTTCCGGCCTTATCTCGGGGTGCGTCCCAAAGCGCCGCCGGGCCGGCCCTGGTTCGTGATCCCCCTGCGGGCCGCTGCGGTAGCGACACTGGCCGGCGTCGTCAGCACGATCAGCAGCCATGTCGGCGCGGGCTGGTCCGGCGTGCTCGCCGCGTTCCCGATTGTGCTCTCCAGCCTGATTGCGATCCTGCAGCCGCGCATCGGCGGTCCGGCGACTGCCGCCGTGATTGCCAATAGCGCGCTCGGCCTGCTGGGGTTCGGCCTAGCGCTGGCGCTCGTTCACCTGACCGCCGTACCTCTTGGCTCCTGGGCGGCGCTGGGCCTTGGCCTGCTAGTCTGCATCCTCTGGAATCTCGGCCTGATGTCACTGGCGCGACGCCGGCGTGCGGCACGATGAGATCCGGCTGCGCGGGTTGAGCCGGCGCTCGGCCCTTGAAACGAGGAGCTCCGCCCGATGTATCACAGGATCGTGCAGGCGCGGGTGCGTGCGCTCTTCGACGCGGTGAACAGGGGCGATGCGGAGCCGGTGATCGCTGCCTTCGCGCAAACCTTCGAGCATCGCTTCCTCGGCGACGACCACGCGCTCGGTGGCTCGCGAACCTCGCTTGCCGGCGTGCGCGACTGGTATGGGCGGCTCTACCGGCTGCTGCCTGACATCCGCTTCGATCTGGAGCGGATCGATGTCGCTGGGCCGCCCTGGAACACGGTGGTGATCGTCGATTGGCGCGAAACCAACAGCGGCACCGACGGCGTGCGCACCTTCAATCGTGGACACCATGTCCTGTACCTCGCCTGGGGGCGAGCCACGCGGCTGTTGATCTGTCCCGATACGACACTGCTCGCGGCAACGCTCGACCGACTTTTCGCGGCCGGCAACCTGGAGGCACATGCGCCGCCGATCACTGGATGATCGCGGCGAGAGCCTGAAGCTCTAGCGCGCCGCCGCGCGGCGCCATGAGGCGACAAACAGCCCGGCGATGATCAGCGCGATGCCGCCGATCTGCAGCCCGCTCGGGATTTCGCCGAGTACGGGGATGGCGAGCAGCGTGCCGACGACCGGGATCATCGGTGGGAAGCGCCCGGCGACCGAGGGGCCGAGCACCGGCGTCGACCAGCTCCAGATCCACAGGCCGACAATGACGTTGAGCACGCCCTGATTGATCGCGTGCGCCAGCAGAACCCACCAGGGTGCGACGTCGAAGGCGCGGAAATAGAAGGCGAAGTAGATCGGCAGATAGACCATCGACAGTACGGACACGACCGCCGTCGCCTTGAGTGCGTCGACCCGCCAGAGCTGGATCAACAGCGGGTAGCCGCCCCAGACCAGGCCGACGCCGAGGAAGCAAAGGTCACCGAAGACGATACTAGGGTTGGAATGCGTCGTGCCGGCGATGCCGAGGCAAGCGAGGCCGACCAGCACTGCCGCGACGCCGAGCACGAGCTGCCGGGTCAGGATCGCGCCGAACAGGACGACGCTGCCGACGATGCCGATCACCGTGACGGTGCCGGGGCCGATCACAGCGCCATGCGCCGCTGGGGCATAGGTCAGCCCGGTCATGAGCAGGAAGCTCATCGGGAAGCCGCTCATCACCGCCAGAACGAGGCCGCGCTTCCAGCCGAGACCGGCGCAGTCGCGCAGGCCCCCGGCCAACATGAAGCTCGGCAGCAGCAGGAAGCCGGCGGTGACGAAGCGCAGCGCCAGCATGTCGTGCGAGGAGAGGCCGTTCAGCACGGCGTGCCGGCTGACGACGAAATTGGCCCCGAAGATCACCATCGCTAGAGCCATGCCGGCAAAGGCGAGTTGCCGGCGCCGGCGCAGCCGCTGGTCCGATAGGGGCACGGATTGATGCATGCTCCAGCCTAGTTCGAGGCCGGAGCATGCAGTTAGTGGCGCAGGCGCATGGCGCTGCCGCGCTCGTGGCTATTGCAGCGCAATAAACGTCAGGCGAGGGCCTTCAGCACCGAGCGGCCGGCATAGACAGCCTGCACGCCAAGCTCTTCCTCGATGCGCAGCAGCTGGTTGTACTTCGCCGTACGGTCGGAGCGGGCGAGCGAGCCGGTCTTGATCTGCCCGCAATTGGTTGCGACGGCGAGGTCGGCGATGGTCGCGTCCTCGGTCTCGCCCGAGCGATGCGACATCACCGCGGTGTAGCCGGCGCGCTGGGCCATCTCGACGGCGGCGAGCGTCTCGGTCAGCGTGCCGATCTGGTTGACCTTGACCAGGATCGAGTTCGCCGTCTTCGCCTTGATGCCCTGCGACAGGCGCGTGACGTTGGTGACGAAGAGGTCGTCGCCGACCAGCTGGCACCTGTTGCCGACGAGATCGGTCAGTGCCTTCCAGCCCTCCCAGTCGTCTTCGGCCATGCCGTCCTCGATCGAGACGATCGGATAGCCGGCGACCAGCTTGGCGAGGTATTTGGCCTGCGCCTTCGGGTCGCGGGTTTTGCGTTCGCCTTCATAGACATAAGAGCCGTCCTTGAAGAACTCGGTCGCAGCGCAGTCGAGCGCCAGCGCGACGTCTTCGCCGGGCTTGTAGCCGGCCTTCTCGACCGCCTGCATGACGAAGTCGAGCGCCGCTTCGGCCGACTTGATGTTGGGGGCAAAGCCGCCCTCGTCGCCGACATTGGTGTTGTGGCCGGCGTCGTGGAGGGCCTTCTTCAGCGTGTGGAAGATTTCGGCACCCATCCGCAGCCCCTCGGCGAAGGAGGGCGCGCCGATCGGCATCACCATGAATTCCTGGAAATCGATCGGGTTGTCGGCATGGGCACCGCCGTTGACGATGTTCATCATCGGCACCGGCAGGACACGGGCCGAGGTTCCACCGACATAGCGATAGAGCGGCAGGCCCGAAGCGTCGGCCGCTGCCTTCGCCACGGCGAGCGAGACGCCCAGAATGGCGTTGGCGCCGAGCTTGCTCTTGTTCGGCGTGCCGTCGAGCTCGATCATTGCCTGGTCGATCGCGGTCTGGTCCTCGGCGTCCATCGCGACCAGCGCCTCGGCGATCGCGACGTTGACGGCCTCGACCGCCTTCAGCACGCTTTTGCCGAGATAGCGGCTCTTGTCGCTGTCGCGCAGCTCGACCGCCTCATGCGCGCCGGTCGAGGCACCCGACGGCACGGCGGCGCGGCCCATCGAGCCGTCTTCGAGCACGACATCGACCTCGACCGTCGGGTTGCCGCGGGAATCGAGGATCTGGCGGCCGATGATGTCGATGATCGCGGTCATGGCAGGCTCCGGAGCTGAGGTGGGCAAGGGATGCCGCGCTTCTAGACAAGACAGGCGGCGACGGGAAGGGGCGGTGGCGTTTATCCGGGGCCGGCATTAAAAGCCGCGGCAACTCCAGCGCCTGTCATCGATGGGCGCCACCTGTTCAGGATGCTGCCATGACCATCGACGCCTCCACCCTTCAGCTCGGCAAGGCGAGCGAATTGCCGCGTTCGCCAGAGGAAGCCCGTCTCGACCGCGTGCCGAACCCGCATGCCGGCACCGACTATCTCGCCCGCTTCACCTGCCCGGAATTCACCTCGATCTGCCCGGTCACCGGCCAGCCTGATTTCGGCATCCTGGTGATCGACTATCTGCCGGGCGACTGGCTGGTCGAATCGAAGTCGCTCAAGCTCTATCTCGGCGCATTCCGCAATCACGGTGCCTTCCACGAGGATTGCACTGTCGGCATCGGCAAGACGCTGGTCGAGCTGCTCGAGCCGAAATGGTTCCGCATCGGCGGCTACTGGTACCCGCGCGGCGGCATCCCGATCGACGTGTTCTTCCAGACCGGCGAGCCGCCCAAGGGGCTCTGGCTGCCTGACCAGGGCGTCGCGCCCTATCGCGGGCGCTGAAGAGCTTGCCGCCGAAAAGTGCGAAGCGGTTTTCGGACTACGGCACGCTCAAGAGCAACTCACGTTCTGCTGCCGGAAAGCGGCAGGATGCGCGGCGCCAGCACGCCGAGCACTGCGATGCCGGCGGCGAAGATCAGGATCGCCCCGCTGGTGCCGAATAGGTGCAGGGCGGTGCCCATCAGCACCGGCCCGAGCGCGTGGCCGCAGAACAGGGCGCAGGCGAACAGCGCCACTGCCGAGCCGCGGGCGGTCGGGGCGAGCTCGGTCGCCTGCGCCTGGAAGGTGCCGTGCATCAGGAAGAAGCCGAAGCCGCTCAGCGTGAAGATCGCGATCGCGCTCCACCAGGGCAGGAAGGCGAGCGAGAACAGCGCGTAGGCGAAGCCCATCACGATGCCGCCCGACGTGGTCATCCGGGTCGGCCCGAGCCGCTCGACCAGGATACGGGTGAGAACGCCGTAGATGATGCCGCCCAATCCGGTACCCGCGATGACGAGGCCCGCCTGTGACGGGCCGACATCGGCGCGCTCGTGCAGGATCGCGGCGATATAGGGCGGCATGCCGAAGATCAGGCTGCCCTCGACGACGACGAGTCCGTAGAGCAGCTTCGAGCGTGGATTGGCGAAGACGGCGGCATAGCTGGTCAGAGCGGTCTTGAAGCTGAGCGGCGCCCGCAATGCATTCGGCCGGGGCTTCAGTACCAGAACGACCAGCAGCCCGGCGATTCCCGCGACCGCGCCCGCCATCACGAAGACGTAGCGCCAGCCGAGATGCTCGGCGATCAGTCCCGAGCAGGCGGCGCCGACCATCTGCCCGACGATCATCAGCACGAGGAAGCGGCCGAGCATGATCTGCCGTTCGGCCATGGGCGCGCGGTCGCCGATCGCTGCCATCGCGACAGGAATGACGCCGCCCGCGGCGACGCCGGCGATCGTGCGGACCGCTGTCAGCATCTCGAAAGAGCCAGCGAAGCCGGCGGCGAGCGAGAGCAGGGCGAGTGCGCCGAGGCAGACCGCAATCGTTCTGAGCTTGCCGATCGAATCCGCGATCGGGCCGAGAAAGGGCTGGCCAACCGCATAGGCGAAGGAGAAGGCCGTCGCGACCGCGGCGATCTGGGCGATGCTGCGCGTGAACTCCACCGCCAGCGTCGGCACCAGCGGGTCGAGCAAACGCATGGTGAAGGTCGAGGCGAAGCCACACGCCCCGAGCACCAGGATGAGCGACTTCAGCGAACCTTGCTGGGGCGCGGCGGGAGGAACTGCCGTGGCGGGCGTCTCAGACATATGCCAGCGTAGAATGCGCCTTGCGCTTGGCAAGCCGGTCGAACTCTTGCAGCTCTGCGATCAGCGCATGGAAGTCGCGCAGCGGCACCATGTTCGGCCCGTCCGAGGGAGCGTTGTCGGGATCGGGGTGCGTCTCGATGAAGACGCCCGCGACGCCGACGGCGACCGCAGCGCGCGCCAGAACCGGCACGAATTCGCGCTGGCCGCCGCTGGAGGCGCCCTTACCGCCGGGCTGCTGCACCGAGTGGGTCGCGTCGAAGATCACGGGGGCGCCGATCTCCGCCATGATCGGCAGGGCGCGCATGTCGGTGACCTGCGTGTTGTAGCCGAAGGAGACGCCGCGCTCGGTCAGCATCACATTGGGGTTGCCGCTCTCGGTCACCTTGGCGGCGACATTGACCATGTCCCAAGGCGCCAGGAACTGGCCCTTCTTGACGTTGACGACGCGGCCGGTCCTGGCGGCTGCGACGAGCAAATCGGTCTGCCGGCAGAGGAAGGCCGGGATCTGCAGCACGTCGACCACCTCGGCAACCGGGGCGCATTGGCTGGCATCGTGCACGTCGGTCAGCACGGGCAGGCCGGTACGTTCACGAATTTCAGCGAAGACGGGCAGGGCGGCTTCCAGGCCCATGCCGCGCTGGCCCTTCACGCTGGTGCGGTTGGCCTTGTCGAAGGAGGTCTTGAATACGAGGCCGATGCCGAGCTTGTCGGAGGTTTCCTTCAAGGCCAGCGCAACCTCAAGCGCGTGATCGCGGCTCTCCATCTGGCAGGGCCCGGCGATCAGGGCGAGCGGCAGCCCATTGCCGAAGCGGACGGGCTTGGCGAGGTCGGCGCCGACGGTGACGATGGCGTTGGCGGTCATGGCGGGCTCCTTGGTCTGGGTCGCGGGTTTAGAAGCCGCTCATCTGCGTGGCAAGCACCGCCATGGCCAGCCGAGGATGCCGGAAGCGTACAGCGCCGCCCAGATCAGCACCGGCTGGAGAGCCAGGCGAGGGCCGTGATACCACCAGCTGCTCGGCACACCCGGAAGGACGATACCTTCGAGCGCGTGCTTGAGATTGGCCGGGAACACGCAGAGCGCATAGAGCGCAAGGCCGATCCCTGCGGCCTTGCGCAGCCGCGGAACGAGCAGGCCGAGCGCCCCGAGGATTTCGGCGATGCCCGTCGCGATCACGGTTTCGCGCGGCGCCGGTACCCAGTCCGGCACGATCGGCAGGAAGGCTGCGGGCGAGCGCAGATGCAGCAGGCCGGCGGCGAGATAGAATGCCGCCAGCAGCCAGAGCATGGCGCGCCGCCCCACGCTCATCGCCTCATGTCACCTCGAACCAGCTCCACAGCCCGCGGTCGAAGCGCTCCAGCACGGTAGAGGAGATCAGCCAGCGCCCGGGATTGTCGGCGATGAAGGCGATATGCAGGCGCTTGCCCTCGGGGATCTGCACCGTGTCGAGGAAATACGGTTCCCAGCCATCGTCGAGCGGATGCAGCAGGCGGAAGCTGTGGCCGTGGACGTGGAGCGGCTGCAGGAAGGCAGTCTTGTTGGTGATGCCGATCACCACCGGCGCGCCGCGCTTGACGCTGAACAGCGGCTTGCCCTTGGGATCGCCCTGGCCGCCATTGACGGTCCAGGGCTTGGCGAGATCGAGCCCCGCGACGTCGAGCTTGTTCTCCGGCGTGATCTTCGCGCCGCCCTCGATGATCATCTCGCTGCGCCGGGCATCCTGGAGCCGGACTGCCGCGGGCAGCGCCGGGTTGAGCGGCATGCCGGCGATCGCAGGGCGCGCCGGCTTCGCTGAGCCTTCGCTGACGAAGCGAACGAGCGGCACGCCGGGGCCGATCAGGGCGGTGACGCTGGCTGCGGCGCCTATCGTCTCCGGCATGTCGAAGATCACATCGTAGCGGGTGCCCGGCGCGAAGGGCAGCTGGCCCCGGACCGGCTCGAAGGTCTCGGTCGGCTGGCCGTCCACAGCCGCGACGTAGGCCTTCATCTCGTCGAAGCGCAGTCGCATGATCCGGGCATTGCAGGCATTGGCCAGGCGCAGGCGGACGCGGGCGCCGGGCGGTAGCTTGACCGGCAGTGGCGGCGGCTTGCCGTTGACGGTCAGCCAGCTGCCGAGCCGGCCGGCTGCGGCGCCGTCCTGGCTGTCGGCCGCGAAGGGCAGCAGCTTCTGGTCGTCGCCGAGCAGCCAGTCGCCGATCAGGGCCGGCAGGTCGAGATCGACCGCGGGCGGCTCCTTCTCCTCGACGATCAGCAGGCCGGAAAGCCCGCGCCCGGCCGGTTCGGACGAACCGCCGACCAGCATCGGCCGATAGAGGAAGCTGCCGGAATCCGGCGGTGTCAGCCGGTACTCGAACTGCCCGCCGGGCGGCACCGGCTCCTGGCTGAAGCCGCCGACGCCGTCCATGGCGTGGTCGGCGCGCAGGCCGTGCCAGTGCAGCGAGAGCGGCTTGTCGGTGCGATTCTGCAGGTTGAGGCGCAATGTCTCGCCCTGCTTCACCTTGAGCACCGGGCCGGGCGCAACGCCGTCAAAGGTCCAGATCTCGGTCTCGGGGGCCGGCGCCGGGCGCAGGCGCAGCTTGGCGGGAGCGGCGACGAGGTTCCGTGCGTCGCCTGGCGCAGCCGCTTGCGGAGCCGCCGGTGCCTGCTGGGCCAGTGCGGACAGGGGGGTGAGCAGCGTCGCCATGCCGGCACCCTGCGCGATGACGAGGCGTCGACTGGGATGAGGGCGCGAGGCCGGCGGCGAAGCGTCTTTGCTCATGCTCGCGACATAGCCTCACCGGGTCATTCTGGCGAGCCTAAAGCCACTTGGAAGCTGCCTTCGCAGAAGTGTCGCATTTTTTTGCTGCATGACGCGCCCGAAATGGTATAGCGGCGCGGCCTACGGTGCTGCTGTCGCGAATACCGCGATGTGGCGCACCGGGTCGGCGGGCGTGGCGGAACTGGTAGACGCACTGGTTTTAGGTACCAGCGGCGAAAGTCGTGGGGGTTCGAGTCCCTCCGCCCGCACCAGGATTCGGATTTCGCGAGCGCGGCGGCGGTCACCCGGCGTCGCGCTTTGGACATTGAAGTAAAGAGCTGTTGAGCGGATCAGAACGATGAACGTGACCGAAACCCTGTCCCAGGGCCTCAAGCGCGAATTTCAGGTGGTGCTGAACGCCACCGACCTCAAGACCAGGCTGGATGACGGCCTCGCTGGTCTGCAGGGCAAGGCCCGCATCAACGGCTTCCGTCCCGGCAAGGTCCCGGTCGGCCATCTGCGCCGCCTCTATGGCCGCTCGGTCATGGCTGATGTCGTCCAGAACGCCGTCAACGAGGCGAACCAGAAGATCGTCGCCGACAACGGCCTGAAGCTCGCCTTCGAGCCGCAGATCAAGTTCCCCGAGAACAAGGACGAGATCGAGGCCGCGATGGAGGCCAAGGGCGATCTCGCCTTTACCGTCGCGCTCGAAGTGCTGCCGAAGATCGAGGTTGCCGATATCTCGGACGTCTCGCTCGAGAAGCCCGTTGCCGAGGTCCCCGAGGCGGATGTCGATGCCGCGCTGGAGCGCATGGCCTCGCAGAATCGCGCCTTCGAGTCGAAGAAGGACGGCGCCAAGGCCGCCAAGGGCGACCGCCTGCTGATCTCCTTCGTCGGCACGCTCGAAGGCAAGCCCTTCGACGGCGGCACGGGGTCTGAAATCCCGCTCGAGCTCGGCGCAGGCCAGTTCATCCCCGGCTTCGAGGAGCAGCTCGAGGGCGTCAAGAAGGGTGAGCAGCGCACCGTTTCGGTGACCTTCCCCGAGAACTACACCGCGACCCATCTCGCCGGTAAGCCGGCCGAGTTCGCCGTCACCGTCGACGATGTCCAGGCCCCGGGCGAGCTGAAGATCGACGACGAACTCGCCAAGGGCTTCGGCATGGAGTCGCTCGACGCGCTCAAGACCGCGATCCGCGAGCAGATCGGCCGCGAGTTCGGCGAGCAGTCGCGCCGCAAGGTCAAGAAGAGCCTGCTCGACGCGCTCGACGGCAAGTACAGCTTCGACTTGCCGCCGACCCTGGTCGAGCAGGAGTTCACCGCGGTCTGGAGCCAGGTCGAGGCGGACATGAAGAACGCCAACAAGACCTTCGCCGACGAGAACACCACCGAGGACGAGGCCCGCGCCGAGTACCGCAAGATCGCCGAGCGCCGCGTGCGCCTCGGCCTGGTGCTGGCCGAGATCGGCGAGCAGGCCAAGGTCCAGATCTCGGATGACGAGGTCACGCAGGCCCTGATCCAGCGCGCCCGCCAGTTCCCGGGTCAGGAGAAGGAAGTCTGGGAGTTCTACCGCAAGAACCCGCAGGCGCTCGCCGAGATCCGCGCCCCGATCTTCGAGGAGAAGGTCGTCGACCATCTGCTCGGCCAGGTGAAGGTCGAGGACAAGTCGGTTTCGCGCGAAGCGCTCTTCGCCGATGACGAGGAAGAAGGCGCTGCCGAGGCCAAGCCGAAGGCCGCCAAGGCGAAGAAGACCAAGAAGGCGGCGGACGAGGCTTCGGCCTGATCCTCCGCCTCGGCTTGCGAAGTCCACGCCGCCCGCACTCTGCGGGCGGCGTTTCCCTTTTCAGCCGCCGCCTGCATGCTTATGTGAGGGTTCGCCGCTATCGGCTGATTCCCGCCCGCTTTGACCCCAAGGACCGACGATGATGCGTGACCCGATCGAGACCTATAACAATCTCGTCCCGATGGTGGTCGAGCAGTCGAGCCGCGGCGAGCGCGCCTTCGACATCTACTCGCGCCTGCTGCGCGAACGCATCATCTTCCTGACCGGTCCGGTCGAGGATTACTCGGCATCGCTGATCGTGGCACAGCTGCTGTTCCTCGAGGCCGAGAACCCGAAGAAGGAAATCTCCTTCTACATCAACTCGCCCGGCGGCGTGGTCACCTCGGGCCTGTCGATCTACGACACCATGCAGTTCATCCGCTGCCCGGTGACGACGCTCTGCGTCGGCCAGGCCGCCTCGATGGGCTCGCTCCTGCTGACCGCCGGCGCCAAGGATATGCGTTTCGCCCTGCCGAACGCGCGCATCATGGTCCACCAGCCCTCCGGCGGCTTCCAGGGCCAGGTCACCGACATCCTCATCCATGCCCGCGAGGTCGAGAGCCTGAAGCGGCGCCTGAACGAGATCTATGTCAAGCACACCGGCCGCTCCTACGAGGACATCGAGGGCGCGCTGGAGCGCGACAATTTCATGACCTCCGATCAGGCCAAGGAGTTCGGACTGATCGACAAGGTCATCGACAAGCGCGCGGACGAGGCGGCCTGAGGTCGTTAGAGGTACACGTGCCTGTGGGTTGGCGAGTGGCTTCCGAAGGGCCATATTGCCTTGAGACTAGGCCCCATGTTTGCATGGGGCATCGGAAGGGCGCGGTAAGGCGCTCGAGCGGTCCGATTTTGGGTCAGTTTCGTCGCCGCCTGCGCCAGAGCGACGCGTTAACCTAATAATCGTGATCTGAGCGCCTATTATGACGGGGAGACGACATCAGCCTGCCGTTTTTCGGTGGCGGATTTTGTCCTCCGAGATGGAGAACCACGATGAGTAAGGCCAGCGGCGGCGATTCGAAGAGCACGCTCTATTGCTCCTTCTGCGGCAAGAGCCAGCACGAGGTCCGCAAGCTGATCGCGGGCCCGACCGTGTTCATCTGCGATGAATGCGTCGAGCTCTGCATGGACATCATCCGCGAGGAATCGAAATCCGCGCTGGTGAAGTCGAAGGACGGCGTGCCGACCCCGAAGGAGATCCGCAAGGTTCTCGACGACTATGTCATCGGCCAGGATCACGCCAAGAAGGTCCTCTCGGTCGCGGTCCACAACCATTACAAGCGGCTCAGCCACGCGACGAAGCACAATGACGTCGAGTTGGCGAAGTCGAACATCCTGCTGATCGGGCCGACCGGCTCGGGCAAGACACTGCTCGCGCAGACGCTCGCCCGCATCCTCGACGTGCCGTTCACCATGGCCGATGCGACGACGCTGACCGAGGCCGGCTATGTCGGCGAGGACGTCGAGAACATCATCCTGAAGCTGCTGCAGGCCTCCGACTACAATGTCGAGCGGGCGCAGCGCGGCATCGTCTACATCGACGAGATCGACAAGATCAGCCGCAAGTCGGACAACCCCTCGATCACCCGCGACGTCTCGGGCGAGGGCGTCCAGCAGGCGCTGCTCAAGATCATGGAAGGCACCGTCGCCTCCGTGCCGCCGCAGGGCGGGCGCAAGCATCCGCAGCAGGAGTTCCTGCAGGTCGACACCACCAACATCCTGTTCATCTGCGGCGGCGCCTTCGCCGGGCTGGACAAAATCATCTCGAGCCGCGGCAAGGGCACCTCGATCGGCTTCGGCGCGACCGTGAAGGCTCCTGACGACCGGCGCACCGGCGCGATCTTCCGCGAGGTCGAGCCGGAGGACTTGCTCAAGTTCGGCCTGATCCCCGAGTTCGTCGGCCGTCTGCCGGTGCTGGCGACGCTCGAGGACCTCGACGAGGCTGCGCTCAAGACTATCCTCACCGAGCCGAAGAACGCGCTGGTCAAGCAGTATCAGCGTCTGTTCGAGATGGAGGACACCGAGCTCACCTTCACCGACGAGGCGGTCAGCCTGATCGCCCGCAAGGCGATCGAGCGCAAGACCGGCGCCCGTGGCCTGCGCTCGATCATGGAAGGCATCCTGCTCGAGACCATGTACGAGTTGCCGGGGCTGGAAGGCGTCGAGCAGGTCGTCATCGGCCCCGAGGCGGTCGAATCGAAGTCGCGCCCGCTCTTCATCTATGCGGACCGCGAGGAAGAGACCAAGTCGGCCTCGGCCTGAGCGAAACCGGATTCTGGTTCAATTCGGAACGCGCGCCTGTCGGCGCGCGTTTTGCTTTGTGGGCCTGGGTGGCTAGGGGTACCCCGAAACTGCCTTGCCTTGCCGGAACCATCACGGTCTCGTGCGCCGGCTGCGGCAGAAGCGGCGGTGGACTGCGTGAGGCGTCGCTTGAAAGCCGGCGTCGAAGCATCCACCTTAGGATCACCTGCTAGAGTCGCGTGCCTGTCGAGGGCGCGGCCGGCAGGGGCGCCTGGCGCGAATGGTCGCGCCGCGCGGTACGTCCGCTCGATTGCCTTTCAAGGGGTCGGCCGGGCGAAAACGTGAAGGACTAGACATGACTGGCTCGACGCCCCGCGCCCCGCTCGTCCCCGGCACGACCGACACCTATCCGGTCCTGCCGCTGCGCGACATCGTCGTCTTCCCGCACATGATCGTGCCGCTCTTCGTCGGCCGCGAGAAGTCCATTCGCGCGCTCGAGGAGGTGGTCAAGAACGATGGCCTGATCCTGCTCGCCACGCAGAAGAATGCCGGCGACGATGATCCGGAAACCGGAGACATCTACGAAATCGGCACGCTCGCCCGCGTGCTGCAGCTGCTGAAGCTGCCCGACTCGACCGTGAAGGTGCTCGTCGAGGGCATCGGCCGGGCCAAGGCGACGACCTACACCGCGACCGACAACTTCTATGAGGCGCAGGCCGAGGCCCTCGCCGAGGAGGATGGCAAGAAGGTCGAGGTCGAGGCGCTCGCCCGCTCGGTCGTCAGCGAGTTCGAGAACTATGTGAAGCTCAACAAGAAGATCTCGCCCGAGATCGTCGCTGCGGTCTCCCAGATCGACGAGCCGGCCAAGCTCGCCGATACGGTCGCCTCGCATCTTGCGGTCAAGATCGCCGACCGGCAGGCCGTGCTCGAGGTGATGAACGTCGCCCACCGGCTCGAGAAGGTGCTCTCCCTGATGGAGAGCGAGATGTCGGTGCTGCAGGTCGAGAAGCGCATCCGCTCGCGCGTCAAGCGCCAGATGGAGAAGACCCAGCGCGAGTACTATCTCAACGAGCAGATGAAGGCGATCCAGAAGGAGCTCGGCGACGGCGAGGAAGGCCGTGACGAGCTGGCCGAGCTGGAAGAGCGCATCGCCAAGACCAAGCTGACCAAGGAGGCGCGCGACAAGGCGCTCGCCGAGGTCAAGAAGCTCAGGCAGATGTCGCCGATGTCGGCGGAAGCCACCGTCGTGCGCAACTATCTCGACTGGCTGCTCGGCATTCCGTGGGGCAAGAAGTCGAAGATCAAGAAGGACCTCGCCGCAGCCCAGCAGGTGCTCGACGACGACCACTTCGGCCTCGACAAGGTCAAGGACCGCATCGTCGAATATCTCGCGGTGCAGCAGCGCGCCAACCGGCTCGCCGGCCCGATCCTGTGCCTCGTCGGCCCTCCCGGCGTCGGCAAGACCTCACTCGGCAAGTCGATCGCCAAGGCGACCGGCCGCGAGTTCGTGCGCATGTCGCTCGGCGGCGTGCGTGACGAGGCCGAGATCCGCGGTCACCGCCGCACCTATATCGGCTCGATGCCCGGCAAGATCATCCAGTCGATGAAGAAGGCCAAGACCTCGAACCCGCTCATCCTGCTCGACGAGATCGACAAGATGGGCCAGGACTTCCGCGGCGATCCGTCGGCAGCTCTGCTCGAGGTGCTCGACCCCGAGCAGAACTCGACCTTCAACGACCATTACCTCGAGGTCGATTACGACCTGTCGAACGTGATGTTCGTGACCACGGCGAACACGCTGAACATCCCGCCGGCCCTTCTGGACCGCATGGAGGTGATCCGTATCGCAGGCTACACCGAGGACGAGAAGGCCGAGATCGCGCGTCGCCACCTGATCCCGGGAGCGATCGCCAAGCACGGCCTGCAGTCCAAGGAATGGTCGATCGACGACGAGGCCCTGACGACGCTGGTCCGCCGCTACACCCGCGAGGCTGGCGTGCGTAACCTCGAGCGCGAGATCGCCAACACCGTCCGCAAGGCGGTGAAGGAGATCGTGCTGACCAAGAAGAAGAAGGTCGCGGTCACGCCTGCGGTGCTGGAGGATTATCTCGGTCCGCCGCGCTATCGCTATGGCATGGCGGAGACCGAGGATCAGGTCGGCGTCGTTACCGGCTTGGCCTGGACCGAGGTCGGCGGCGAGATGCTGACGATCGAAGGCGTGATGATGCCCGGCAAGGGCAAGATGACCGTCACCGGCAACCTGCGCGACGTGATGAAGGAATCGATCTCGGCGGCGGCGTCCTATGTCCGCTCCCGCGCCATCGATTTCGGCATTGAGCCGCCGCTGTTCGACCGCCGCGACATCCACGTCCACCTTCCCGAAGGGGCGACCCCGAAGGACGGTCCGTCGGCCGGCATCGGCATGGCGACAGCGATCGTCTCGGTCATGACCGGCATCCCGGTTCGCCGCGACGTCGCCATGACCGGCGAGGTCACGCTGCGGGGCAGGGCGCTGCCGATCGGCGGCCTCAAGGAGAAGCTGTTGGCGGCGCTTCGCGGCGGCATCAAGAAGGTGCTGATCCCCGAGGACAACGCCAAGGATCTGGTCGATCTGCCCCAGTCCGTGAAGAACGGGCTCGAGATCGTCCCGGTCTCGCGGATGGACCAGGTGCTCCAGCACGCGCTGGTGCGCCAGCCGACGCCGATCGTCTGGGAAGAGGACCTGAAGGCACCTGTGCCCAAGGGCGCCGAGGACGACGCGGCTGCCGCTTCTGTCGCCCACTGAGCCCCGCGCTCGCGAATAGAGAAGCCGCCGGCATCGCCGGCGGCTTTTTTGTTGGCCAAGCCCTTGAGCCGCACCCTGCGTCATAGCTTAGCGCTGGGTCAGGAGGTGCCGATGAGCGCGCGAAGCAAGGGTGAGATCTGGCTCGAGGCCAATGAGTGCGCGGCCCGGATCGGGCTGTCGAAGCGGGCCCTGCGGCTCTACGAGGAGCATGGTCTGATCAGGCCACGCCGGACGGAGAAGGGCTGGCGTCTCTACGGCGCCGACGAGATCGCCCGCCTGCACGAGATCCTGGCGCTGAAGCGGATGGGGCTCAGCCTGCAGCGGATCACCGCGCTGCTGCAGGGCAAGGCAGTCGATCTTTCCGGCGTGCTCGCCATCCAGCGCGACCTGCTCAGCGAACAGCGCGAGCGGGCCGAACAAGGCCTTGCTCTCGTCCGCGCCGCGCAAAGCAAGCTCGCCACCGGCACCTCCCTCACCGCCGACGAACTGATCAGGCTCGCGAAGGAGGCCAATATGACGCAGAACAACACCGATACCGTCGCCTGGCGACGCTATGAGCAGGCGCGGCCGCGCGTCGAGATCAAGATCGATCCCGGTCGCTTCGAGCGCTGCACCGGCTTCTACAAGCACCCTACCGGGCTGATCATGGCAGTCACCCTGGAGGGCGATCGTTTCTTCCTTCAACTTACCGGCCAGCCCAAGGTCGAGCTCTTCGCCGAGAGCGACAGCAATTTCTTCCTGAAGGTCGTTCCGGCCCAGCTCACCTTCATGCTGACTGATAACGGCCCGGCCGAAGCCCTGACCCTTCATCAAGGTGGATACGAGGCTGTCGCCACGCGCATCGATGAGGCTGAGGCGAGGCGCCAGAGCGAGGAGCTCGGCGAGCGGGTGCGCAATCGGGTCCCGCATCCGCGCAGCGAAGAGACCTTGCGCGAGCTCCTCGAACAACAGAAGCGCGGCGCCATGCCGTCGGAGCTCCTGAGCGAGGAGCTGGCGGAGGTCGTGCGCGAGCAGCAGCCGATCGTCAGTGCCGAGCTCGAATCGAAAGGGGATCTGCGCAAGCTCGGCTTCCGCCGTGTCGCCGAAGACGGCGTCGACATCTACGAGGCCGAATTCGCCCAGGGTACTCTGCAATGCGGTATCGGCTTCGGCCAGGACGGCCGCGTCCATACGCTCTGGATGCTTCCGGCCTGAGAGGGCTTTCAGGCAAGGGCTGGTGGGCGGTGACGGGCTCGAACCGCCGACATCCTCGGTGTAAACGAGGCGCTCTACCGACTGAGCTAACCGCCCTTGTCCGCCGTTTAAGGCCACGAGCCCGGCTTCGCAAGCCACTGTGCGGCCTGCGAAGCCTTCGATCGACCGCGAACTCGGGGTCGGGGGCGGCGAGCGCCGCCCCCGAAGGCGAAACTGCCACGCTGGCTGGGCGCAGCCACCGGGGCAAAAGTCGAGATTCGCTATCGCCTGGCGGGCGCAACGATGGTCCGTCGTGCATTGGAGCGATCTGGAAATCAGGAAACTGTCGGGTTTCGGCCTGTTTCGCTGCACTTTGGAGATGATCAACATTTTGACGGCTTCAGTGCTTGACAGGCAGAGCCTGGGGCCATAATCCCAACGCCGCCGGGGACGAGTTCCTCCGCCGCCCGCGCGGGCGTAGCTCAGTTGGTTAGAGTGCCGGCCTGTCACGCCGGAGGTCGCGGGTTCGAGCCCCGTCGCCCGCGCCATTTTCCAGAAGCAATCCAGGTATTTGAACGCGCTTCTTAAAGCGTACCGGAATCGCTCGTCGGTGCTCGGCGGGACGTTCCGTCGTTGATCGGAAAGACGCCGGGCCGTAGCCGCTTGAACGGCAAGGTCTCGATCCGGCTGGCGCAGGGGCCGGGCGTCGCCACGATGAAGCTGCCTTTGGCGATCTTGTCATAGGCGCGCCGATGCGCCACCGCCGCCTTGACGCCGATAGCCTTGAGCGTCTCCGGCTCGATGCCTTGCGAGCGCAATTGCCCGAGATCGAAGGGCGGTGTCTTGCGGCTCGTCAGCAGGATGGTGACGCCGGCGACCCTGACCACCACGCTCGGCCCCATGCTGAAGCGCGAGCCCTGCGAGGCGGCGAGATGGCTTTTCAGGTCTTCGAGTGCGAACGCGCCATCGCTGGCGCTGATGAAGCTCGCCTCGATCTCGACCGGTCCCTCGGCGATCGCACTGCCCTTGCCGCCGATCGAGAGCCTGCGGACCTCGCCGAGTTTCGCGCCGGACATCGCAGCGACGGCAGCCGGGTCGGCGATGGCGACCGCGCAGTTCTCGACGCCATGCCGCAGGAAGGCGCGTAGCACCGAGGTGCCGTCGCCCGGCGCTCCGCCGCCGATATTGTCGGCGGGCTCGACGACGATATATGGCCCGCCCGGCGAACGCAGGATCTCGGCGATCGCCTGGTCGATATCCCATTCCGTCGGCAGGCCGAGTTCGCGCAGTTCCGTCGCGGTCCGCACCAGGCGGTCGAGCGCCTCCCGGGCAGCGGTTTCCGGTCCGGTGAAGGCCACCGCGAAGGCGACGCCGGCTTCCGGAACATCCGAGAAGGAATAGCCACCGACGACGTTCGTGACCCAGGTCGCCGGGTTCTCCTCTTCGATCCGGCGCGCCAGTGCTTCGAGATCCTTCATCGGCCGGTCGGCCGTGCCAGTGCCGGTCGGCGGCCATATCACTGGCGCGTTGCAGGAGAGCATGCGCGGCAGCTCGCCTTCGTTCAGGGCTCGGGCTAGCAGTCTGGCGGAGCGCACGGCGGAGTCGCGCGCATCAATGTGCGGGTTCTCGCGATAGGCGACGAGGGCGTTGGCGTTCAGCGCCATGGTGGCGGTGAAGTTGGCGTGCAGGTCGAAAACGCCGAAGACAGGCAGCGTCTCGCAACCCGGTACCGTGCGGATATGAGCCAGCAATGTGCCTTCGGGGTCGAGGCATTCGGTCGTGACCATGGCGCCGTGCAGCGCCAGCCAGATGCCGTCGAGACCGCCCGCGGCGAGCGCGGCTTTCAGCCCGGTAGCGAATTCGTCGAGGAAGCGCGCGAAGACAGCGTGATTGACTGTACCAGCCGGCAATGCGGTGTAGTCGACCGTCGGCACGACCTCCCAGCCTTCCGCATCCGCAATCTCCAGAAAGCCGTCCACCGTCGAGCCATCGCCGCGCCGCAGCAACAGCTCCCCGCCCCGGCGGATGGTGAAGTCGGCGAGGCTGGTGATCTCGTCGACAAAGCTGTGCGTCTCGTGGAAGAGCGCTCCAAGCAGGATGCGGCGGCGTTGCGACATGGTCCCGGCAGCTCCCTGAAGACGAAGCAAGAGCATCTCGGCGGCTCATCTGTTCCGGATCAAGCCTGCATTGTTCCATTGCAGGGAACGCCGATGCTTTGACAGGGCAAGTCCGCTCCCGGTTTCATGATCATGCCGGCGACCGAAAAGGCGGCGCCGGCGCTGCTCGGGAATGGATCCGCATGCGCGTCTTCACCGCGTCGCTGGCGACGGAAACCAACACCTTCGCGCCGCTCTATGTCGATCGCAGCGCCTTCGAGAGCGCCTTCTATTGCCCGCCGGGCACGCATCCGGAGACGCCGACACTGTGCTCGGCACCGATCATCGCGGCGCGCCGCCGGGCCGCCAGCGAGGGCTACGAGCTGGTCGAGGGCACGGCGACCTGGGCCGAGCCGGCAGGGCTGGTCTCGCGCGACGGCTATGAGAGCCTGCGCGACGAGATCTTAGGGCAGCTTGAAGACGCTCTGCCCGTCGACATCGTCCTGCTCGGCCTGCATGGCGCCATGGTGGCTCAGGGCTACGACGATTGCGAAGGCGACCTGATCACGCGGGTGCGGACGCTCGCAGGGCGCGATTGCGTCATCGGGGTCGAACTCGACATGCACTGCCATCTGAGCGCTGAGATGGTCGAGGGCGCCGACATCATCGTCGCCTTCAAGGAGTTCCCGCACACCGATTTCCTGGCGCGGGCCGAGGACCTGCTGGAGCTCTGCCTCAGGACGGCGCGCGGGCAGGTGCGGCCCGCGAGCGCCGTCTTCGATTGCCGCGGGCTCGCTGCCTTCATGACCAGCCGCGAGCCCGGACGGGGCTTCGTCGACCGGATCAAGGCGCTGGAGGGCAAGGATGGCATCCTCAGCATTTCCGTCGCGCACGGCTTCCAGGCCGCCGACGTCGCCGATGTCGGCAGCAAGGTGCTCGTCATCGCCGACGGTGATCAGGCGAAGGCCGCGGCGCTGGCGAAACGGTTCGGGCTTGAAATCCTCGGCTGGGGGCAGGGCGCTTCGCCGAAGCACTATAAGCCGGAGGAAGGGATCGCCGCGGCGATCGAGCTGGCCGAGCCGGGCAAACCGGTCGTCCTCGCCGATCGCTGGGACAATCCCGGCGGCGGCGTCGCCGGCGATTCCTCGGTGATGATCGAGGCGCTGCTGCGCCATTCCGACATCCCGGCGGCGATCGGTGCGCTCTGGGACCCCATTGCGGTCAGCCTCTGCTGCGCCGCAGGCGTCGGGGCCGAAATCCCGCTGCGCTTCGCCGGCAAGGCGGCGCCGTCTTCCGGTCGGCCGATCGACGCGATCGTGCAGGTCGTTGGGACGACGGCCGATCTGCTGATCCCGTTCGAGCAGAGCCGGGTCTCGCTCGGCCCTGCCGCTGCGATCCGGATCGGCCTCCTCGACATCGTCCTGGCCTCGACCCGCGCCCAGACCTTCAGCCCGCCTGTCTTCACCGATCTTGGCATCGACCTCACCGCGAAGACGCTGGTCGTGGTCAAATCCTCGAACCATTTCCACGCTGCCTTCGCGCCGATCGCCGCAAGCGTGCTCTATCTCGACAGCGGCGGGCCCTATCCGCCCGACGCCAGCAAGATCCCCTATACCAAGGTCAAGCGTCCCTTCTCTCCGTTGGATCCGAACCCATGGCTGTAGCTACTATTCCACGTCTGCCGCTCGGCGAGATCGAGGACCAGCATCTCGACGGGACGAGCAAGGGCGTGCCGTTCGGAGCATCCTTGCGGTTGTCCGATGTCGGCAGGCAGGGCTGGAACGTCCTGGCCGGCGACACGCCGATGCCGCTCGCCGTCATCCGCGAGAGCGTGCTCAAGGCCAACAGCGCCTGGATGGCCGCTTTCACCGCCGCCAACGATTTGCTGATCGCGCCGCACGGCAAGACGACGATGGCGCCGCAGCTCTTCGACCTGCAGATCGCCGATGGCGCCTGGGCGATCACGGTCGCGACCGTGCAGCAGCTCGCGGTCTGCCGCCGCTACGGCGTCAAGCGTGTTATCCTCGCCAACCAGCCGGTCGGCAAGCAGGAGATCGCCGCCTGCTTCGGCGCCCTGCAGGAGCCGGACTTCGAGCTCTACTGCCTTGCCGACAGCGTCGCCGGCGTCACGTTGCTGGCGGAGGCGGCCGCAAGGCATCGCAACGCCAACCCGCTGCGCATCCTCGTCGAGATCGGCTTCATGGGCGGCCGCACCGGCGCGCGTAGCCGCGAGGACGCGCTGGAGGTGGCGCGTGCTGTCGCTTCCGCGCAGGGCCTGCGACTTGCCGGCTTCGAATGCTTCGAGGGGTTGCTCAGCGAACCCAAGGCGGCCGATCGCTTGCTCGACGAGGTGGTCGCGACCGCTGCGGCGGCCGAAGCCGAAGGCTTGCTCGGCCCCGAGCCGATGGTGCTGAGCGCCGGCGGAACCTCGCTCTTCGACCGGGCAGGCGAGCGCTTCAACGCCGCCTCCTTCGCCCGGCCGATCCTGAAACTGCTGCGCTCTGGCTGCTACCTCACCCATGACTCGACGACCTACACGGCTTCGTTCCGCCGGATCACCATGGAGACCAGCCTAATGCTGCCGCCGGGCGGGCTCGAGCCGGCGCTGGAGGTCTGGGCCTATGTCCAGTCGCGGCCCGAGCGCGGGCGCAGCCTGCTCACCGTCGGCAAGCGCGACATCAGCTACGATTCCGGCTTCCCGGTGCCGCTGCGCTGGTATCGGCCGGGTGGCTCGATGACGGAGCCTCAGCCGATGCCGGCCGGACACACGGTCCTCGCGCTCAACGACCAGCACTGCCATCTCGGCACGCCGCTGGAGAGCCCGCTGCAGGTTGGCGACATGGTCGCCTTCGGCATCGGCCATCCCTGCACGACCTTCGACAAATGGGCGCTGCTCATGCTGGTCGACGATGCCTATCGCGTGACGGGAGCGATCCGGACCTTCTTCTGATCCCCGTGTTTCTTGTCGTGAAACCGACGATCCTTGACGCGAAATAGCGCCGGCAACTACGCTTTTGGTCACGTTGCGAGCCTCCCGTCTCGGCGAATGGGCCTTGCCAGAGCGAGACTTGAGAGGTTGCGGGCCACCGCATGCGATCGGCGGTCCGGCGGCGGTTGGCGGATGTCCGGGAGGTCGATGTGCGTCTTGCCCTGATCCACATTGTGCAGGAGACGAACGACTTCAATCCGGTGCTGACCACGCTCGCCGACTTCCAGGCCTTCGGCCTCTATGAAGGCGAGGATATCGCCCTGCGTTTCGGCGAGATCGGCCAGATCGGCGGGCACTATGCAGCCATCCGGGAGTCAGGCCTCGATATCGAAACCATCCCGATCATTCGCGCCTGGGCGGTGGCCGGTGGGCGGATCTCGCGCGAGGCTTTCGACTTCTTCCAGGAGAAGATCCGTATCGGCCTCGAAGCGATCGGGCCGGTCGACGGGCTCGTCCTGCATCTCCACGGCGCCTGCGCCGCCGAGGGCATCGACGATGTCGAGGGCGAGCAGGCCGAGCTCTGCCGCCAGATCCTCGGACCGGATATCCCGATCCTGCTCGGGCTCGATCACCACGCCAACGTCACCCACAAGATCATGGCCAATTGCACGGCCATCGTCGGGCATCGCACCCAGCCGCACGACGTTTTCGACACCGGCAAGGTCGGGACCGAAGTGCTGCTGCGCATCCTGACCGGCGGGCTGAAACCGGTGATGGCCTGGCGCAAGATCCCGCTGCTCTCGCATCAGGAGCAGTTCCTGACCTCGAAGGGCCCGATGAAGCGCTGGTTCGACCAAGCGAGGGCGATTGAAGCCGATCCACGCGTGCTGCAGGCCTCGAACTATCCGATGCAGCCCTGGCTCGACGTCGCCGAGGGCGGCTGGTCGACCATCGTCGTCACAGATAGCGACCAGGCGCTGGCGGAAAAGCTGGCCGATGATCTCGCCGATCTCGCCTGGTCGATGCGCGATGATTTCCAGGTCCGGGAGGCGGTCTCTGTCGACGAGGCCGTTCGCTTGGGCGATGCCGCCGAGCGCGGCATGATCGTGCTGAGCGACACCGGCGACACGGTGTTCGGCGGCGCAGCCGGCGACAGCAACCTGATCCTGGAGGCGATCCTGCGGCAGGGCACGACCAGCCGGACCCTGATCCCGCTGATCTCGCCGCAGGCGGTCGCGACGCTGATCGCAGCGGGCGAGGGTGCACAGGTGACCCTGCCGCTCGGCGGCGATGCGGCGATCGCCTTCTTCAAGCCGCTGACCGTGACCGGGCGGGTCCGGCGGATCGGCGGCGGTCCGGTGCGACTGGATTACAATCACCAGCCCGAGGTCGACATGGGCCGCGTCGTCATCTTCGATGTCGGGCCGGTTACGCTGCTGATCAGCGAATTGCGCGGTGTCGCCGGCAATGTGCCGGGGGTCTACGAGGCCTTCGGCATCGACCTCAGCGACTACAAGATGGCGGTGCTCAAGACGGCCTCGAATTTCCAGTACTTCGCCCCGATCACCTCGCAGGTGATCCGCGCCGACACGCGCGGTCCGGGCCAGTCCGACGTCTTCACCCTGCCATGGCAGCGCATTCCGCGGCCGGTCTATCCACTCGAAACAATAAGCGACTGGCGGGCGCATTCGTCCCAGCCGGGAGCGGGAACGGGCTGATCGTCGACCTGAGGCAAAAACAAAAGGGGAGAGCGATGACAAAGCTGTCGCGACGTCAATTCTGCATGACCGGTCTCGCCCTGGCGGGAGCAGCGCTGCTCCTGGCGGTGGGCCCTGCCTCGGCCCAGCAGCTCAAGGACGGCACGCTGCGCGTGGCCGTGCTCAGCGAGCTCGCCAATTTCGATCCGCAGCAGCTCTCGACAGTCAATTTCCACGTCATCAAGAACCTCTATGACAGCCTGATCGAATACACGCCGGAGGGAAAGCCGCAGCCGAGTCTGGCGACCGAGTGGAAGATCGCGCCTGACAAGACCTCGGTCAGCCTGACGCTGCGCGACGGCGTCACCTTCCACAGCGGCGCGCCGTTCAAGTCGGATTCCGTGCTGGCGACGTTGCAGAAGGGCGCCGATCCCAAGCGCGGCAAGAACGTCTTCTCGACGATGTCGATCGTCAAGGACTGGTCGGCGCCGGACGAGCGCACGGTGGTGATCAACTTCAAGGCGCCGGCGCCCGAACGGCAGATCCTCGACCTCCTGCAGTTCCTGATCCCGATCGAAGCCAAGGGCATCGATATGGTCGAGACCGTGCCGGCCGGCACCGGACCCTATACGCTGGTCAGCCGGGCCGTCGGCCAGGGGCTGACCCTCAAGGCCAACCCGAAATACTGGCGCGAGAAGCAGCCGGTCGCGCAGGATCTCGTCTTCACCGTGTTCAGCGAGGATGCCGCCGCCACAGCTGCGCTGGAATCGGGTGCGGTCGACATCGTCTATAACGGCTCCTCGCGCAGCGCCGTCAGGCTGAAGGGCGCGGGCTACCAGGTCTTCGCCGGGCCGGGACCGCTGGTGCAGGTCTTCCGCATCAACTCGACGCGCGGGCCCTTCCGCAACAAGTCGTTCCGGCAGGCCTTCAACCATCTGATGGATCGCGCCAGCATCCTGCGTGTCGGCTATGCCGGCATGGGCAAGGTCGTGGCGCTGCCCTGGGCGCCGGCGAGCCCGGCCTTCGACGACAATTACACCAAGACTTACGCCTATGACCTTGAAAAGGCGAAGAAGCTGATCACCGCCTCCGGCCTGTCCGCGGACGAGATGAAGGGCTGGAAGCTGCTGGTCAACGGCAGCGATGAGTCTTCCGTGGCGATCAGCCAGATCGTGCAGGGCTCGCTGCAGAAGGTTGGCGTCCCGATCGAGCTCGACATGCGCCAGGGCGCCGAATACGTCACCGCGCTGCTCGGCGGCGATTTCGCCGCGACCTTCGGCGCGGTCGGCAATGTCCAGAAGTTCCCGTCGCGGGTGACGACCAATTCGATCTACCGCACCTCCGGCAACCCGATCCTGAAGGACCCACACCCGCATCCGGACTATGTCGCGGCGATCGCCAAGGTCGATGCGGCTGCCAGCGGCGAGGCCGAGGTCAAGGCGGCCTATGACAACCTCAACCGCGTCATGGTCGAAGAAGCCTTCGGGATTCCGACCAATTCCTATGATGTCGGCCTGATCGTCGCCTCCGAGAAGATCGGCGGCATCACGCTCGATATCGACAACCTCTTCATCGCCCGGACCATCGGCTTCAAATGAGGCGATCGGGCGCGGCGCCGCCAGCTGACAGCCTGCGCGGCGGCGCGCGATGATGGAGATATTGGCCGCCGTGAGGAACCTGTTGCGCCGGCTGCTCGCCCGGCGCGGCCCGGCCTTGAGTATCGCCTTCCTGGCTTTGGTCGCGCTGACCGCGATCTTCGCCGGTTTGCTGCCGCTTGACCCGCTGGCGCAGAGCATTGCGGATTCGCTGAAGCCGCCCTCGGCCGAGGCCTGGTTCGGCACCGACGAACTCGGCCGCGACATCCTCGCCCGCGTCGTCTATGGCGCCCGCACCTCGCTGGTCACCGCCTTCGGCGCCGTCCTGATCGCGGCGCTGATCGGCATTCCGGTCGGGCTCGTCGCCGGCTTCTATGGCGACTGGCGCGACTCCTTGCTGATGCGCTGCATCGACGTGCTGCTCGCTCTGCCGAACATCCTCTTCGCCATGGCGCTGATCGCGGTCCTCGGTCGCAGCCAGGGAGCGGCGCTGATCGCCGTCGGCATCGCCGGCATACCGGGTTTTGCCCGCATCGCCCGGGCGCAGGTGATGGCGCTGCGCCAGCTCGACTTCGTCATGGCGGTGCGCAGCTTCGGCGGCGGGCCCGGCTACATCATGGTCCGGACCCTGCTGCCCAACATCCTCAGCCCACTGGTGGTCCAGGCGATCGTGCTCGCCTCGATCGCGATCCTGCTCGAGGCGGCGCTCGCATTCCTTGGGGTCGGCGTGCCGCCGCCGACGCCGAGCTGGGGCGAGATGCTGCGCACCGGCAAATCCTATCTCTATGAAGCGCCGACCTATGCGGTGCTGCCCGGCCTCGTGCTGACGCTGACGATCCTCTCCTTCGACACGATCGGCCGGGCGCTGACCGCGATCCTCGACCGCGACGAGACTGATGCCTCCGGCGCGACGATCGGGGGCCGGCGATGACGTCTTACGTCCTGCGTCGCCTTGCCCAGATGCTGCCGGTGCTGCTGATCGCCTCCTTCGCGATTTTCGCGATGATCTATGCCGTACCGGGCGGGCCGGTCGCGGTCATCGCCGGCGAGAACGCCACGGCGGAGGAGATCGCCGAGGTGACCCGGCGCTTCGGCTTCGACCGGCCGATGGTGGTGCAATATGCCGACTGGCTCGGCCGGGCGCTGGCCGGCGATTTCGGCCTGTCGCTGCACAGCCGCCAGTCGGTCCTCCAACTGATCGGCGAGCGGCTGCCAGCGACGCTGCAGCTCGCCCTCTGCGCCATTCTCGTCGCGCTCGTCATCGGCATCCCGGTCGCGATCGCCAGCGCGGTCAGGCCGAATTCCTGGCTCGACCGTGTGCTCAGCGGCTGGAGCGCACTGGCGCTCGGCGTGCCGACCTTCTGGCTCGGCATCCTGCTGATCCTGCTCTTCGCCGTCGAGCTGCGCTGGCTGCCTTCGGCCTCGCGCTATGTGCCGCTCTGGCAAGCGCCACTTGATGCCCTGCGCAGTCTGGCTCTGCCGGCGTTGACGCTCGGCGTCTATGTCTCGGGCGTGCTCGGCCGCTTCCTGCGAGCCTCGCTGATCGGCGAGGCGCGGGCCGATTACGTCCGCACCGCCCGCGCCAAGGGCGTGCCCGAGAGGCGCGTCGTCGGCTTGCACATCATGCGCAACGCGCTGCTGCCCTTCGTCACCATCGTCGGTTTGATGATGGCGCATTTCATCGGCGGCGCCGTGGTGACCGAGGCGGTCTTCACCTATCCCGGCCTGGGGCGCCTTTTGATCCAGGCAATCACTACCCGCGACTATCCGCTGATCCAGGGCTGCATCCTGGTGATCCTGATCGCCTACATGCTGATCAACCTCGCGGTCGACATGCTCTACGCCTGGATCGACCCGCGGATCGAATACCGATGAGCCGGGCGTCAGCCAGTCGGCAATGGCTGGGAGCCGAGCCCGGCCGAAATCCCGGCCGCGATCTCGCGCAAGCGTGCGCCGGCCTTGGCCGCGAGCGAATGCGGCATCCGCATCAATGGCGCCGAGATCGACAGCGCGGCGACGGGATAGCCGTGCTCGTCGAGGATCGGCGCGCCGATGCACATCGCGCCGTCCTCGTTCTCGCCCATCTCGGTGGCGTAGCCGGTGCGCGCGACCTGGCGCAATTGCCGCTCGATCTCCTCACGTTCGAGCAGGGTGCGGCCAGTGCGCTCGGTCAGCGGCAGGTCGAGCTGGCGCTGCCGTTCCGCCTCCGGCAGGAAGGCGAGAATCGCCTTGCCGAGCGCGGTCGAGTGCATCGGGTGGCTGTCGCCGATCCGCGCCTGCATCCTGAGCGAGCGGTTGGCCTCGATCAGGTCGATATAGACGATCGTGCCGTTGCCCTTCACCGCGAGGTTCACCGTCTCGTTGAACTCGTGCATCAGCTCGGTCATCACCGGCCGGGCGAGCGCACGGATCTTGCTGACGCTGGCATCGGCGCGAGCGATCGAACGCATCTGCGGGCCGAGCGTGTAGCGATCCGTCGCCCGGTTGTGGTCGAGGAAGCCGGCGGCGGACAGTGTCTGCAGATAGCGGAACGTCGTCGTCTTCGGGATCCGCAGTTCCTTGCTGACGGCGGTGAGCGCGATCTCGTGGCCGTGACGCGCGACCAGCTCAAGCACCCTCAGCGCCTTCATCACCGGCTGCACGACGTAAGGATTCTCGCTCGCTTTCGGCATGGCCGCTCCGGTCGTTTCCCGAACGATCCGTCGGCATAGCCAGCGTCATTGAATTCCGCAACACGAAACCCGTGTTCCTTTACGCGGACAAGACGGTTTGGTCTGCTCGTACAGATTGCAGCGGAGGCGGCGGACTTGGCAGCGAACGGCACCCAGCAGGCGGGCACCATGCGTTTCGAGGAATCGGCCCGGCGGATCGCCGAGAATGCGCGCTTCATCGCGGGTGGGGTGAACAGCAATTTCCGCCTCGGCATGGCGCCGGGGCCACTGGTCTTCGAGCGCGGCGAGGGCGCCTATCTCATCGATGTCGATCGCAACCGGATCATCGACTACTACTGCGGCATGGGCGCGACCGTGCTTGGTCACACGCCCGCGCCAGTGCTGGAAGCGGTCCGGAAACAGGCGGAAAAAGGCATTCTCTTCGCCGGTCAGGCGCCGGTCGAATACGAGGCGGCGAAGCTGATCTGCGAGCGTATCCCGTCAGCCGAGCGGCTGCGCTTCGGCTCATCGGGCTCGGAGGTGGCGCAGGCGGCGATAAAGCTCGCCCGCGCCGCCACCGGTCGGCGGACCATCGTGAAGTTCGAGGGGCACTATCACGGCTGGTTCGACAACATCCTCTGGTCCACTGCGCCGGGGCTGAATGCGGCCGGACCGGAGGATGCCCCGACCCCGGTGATCGGTAGCAAGGGCCAGGACCCGGAAGCGGGCGAGGGGCTCTCCATCCTCGGCTGGAACGATCTAGCAGCGCTGGAAGCCCGGCTTGCCAGAGGCGATGTCGCGGCGGTGCTGATGGAGCCGGCGATGTGCAACCAGGGCGCCATCGCCCCGGCACCCGGTTATCTCGAAGGCGCGCTCGCCGCCTGCCGCAGGCATGGCGCGCTGCTGATCTTCGACGAGGTCATCACCGGCTTCCGCCTCGCCCGCGGCGGCGCCCAGGAGCTTTTCGGCGTCACGCCCGATCTCACCATCATGGCGAAAGCGATCGCCAACGGTTTTCCGGTTGCGGCGATTGCCGGCCGGGCCGAGCTTGTCGACCTCTTCGCCGACGGCGTGCTGCATGGCGGCACCTTCAACGCCCAGCCGATCGCGATGGCGGCGATGGTTGCGACGCAGAATCTGCTGACGCCCGAGCACTATGAGCGCAGCTCCGCCCATGGCCAGCGCCTGCAGGACGGCATCCGCACGATCCTGGTGGAGGCGGGAATCAGGGCGCAGGTCGCAGGCTTCCCGCTGATGTTCCATGTCGCCTTCGGCCTCGATGCGCCGGCGCGGAACTACCGGGACGTCGCCCGCTCGGACAAGGTCGCCTATGGCCGCTTCGCCCATGCGCTGCTCAGGCGCGGCGTGCGCGTGCTCGAGCGCGGCGCCTGGTTCGTCTCCTCGGAGCATGATGCGACGGTGGTCGATGCAACGCTGGAAGCGGTTCGGGGGGCGGTGAGGGAGGTCTGAGCCAGGCAGCGCTCCGAGCTCACTCACCAGGGCCGGCGCGGCCCCGTGTCGATGTGGATCAGCCCGTTCCAGTAGACCTTATGGCCGCCGACCTCGGGCAGATTGCGGGCCCATTCGAGGACAGTGCGTGGCCTGACGCCCGGCACCCGGAAGTCCATCGCCTCGCAGCGCTTGTGATAGGAACCGCGCCGCGCCCGCCAGGGCGGGCGCCAGGTCGAGGTCACTTTGACTGCCCCGTACTTGTCCGAGATCTTGCCGAGGATCGTCTTGAGGACTGGCGGCAGGCAAACGATCGAGGTGCCGGGGTCGGTCGAGATGCCCGGCTTGTCGGGCTTCTCATTGGGGTCGAAGGGCGGCTCCTCGGCGGTCTGCCCTGGCGTGCGCTGCGGCCACTCCGGTCCCTCATCGTCATCGGGCTCGGGCTGGGCGAGGGTGGGCGCTGGCCCCGGCGTCGTCGCGACGCTGGCCTCGACTGGAGCCTGCGGGAGCACGACGATCGGTGGCGCGCCCGGCTTGATTTGCAGGTCGAGATCGAACGGGCGCTCCGGTGGCAGCGGCGCAAGCATCAGCTGCGCCGAGACCGGTCCGCCAAGCGTCATCGCAGCGGCACAGGCGCTGGCCAGCGCGACTCTCCGCATAGCAATCATGAAGTGCGGGGCGCTGATGATGAGGCAGCAGTGCGGGAGCCGCGATCACGATGCGTTGTTTGCCTCGGCATTCCCGCAACCGCTTTCCTGACGCATCGGCAGTGCTTGCCGGCGAATCGTGCCGGCGCCGAAGACTGACGTTACGTCCCCGTTTGCCATGCTTCGACGCGCTGCGACAACCACCTTGCGCCGGGTGCGGCCGATCACGAAAATTGGCGCTGAAACGACCGGGAATCATGACACTTTCGCATGCCCGCTCGACATATGCGGCAAAGACATGGCGACAGCCGCGTTGTGCGGCGCGGCGAACCCTTGCGTGATTCTAAAGCAGGGTCTAATCGACTGGCGAGATTGAGGGCGCCGCCTCGGCGCCGGGTTGAAGCGGGGTGACAGATGCAAGCTCTTCCTGTGCAGTCCCTGCTGTCGGACTACCTGCCTCTGGCGATCTTCATCGGCCTGTCGCTGGTGATCGGCCTGGCGCTGCTGATCGCCCCCTTCGCCGTGGCCTATTCCAAGCCGGATGCCGAGAAGCTCTCGGCCTATGAATGCGGCTTCAACGCCTTCGACGATGCGCGCATGAAGTTCGACGTGCGCTTCTACCTCGTCGCCATCCTCTTCATCATCTTCGACCTCGAGGTCGCCTTCCTGTTCCCCTGGGCGGTTGCCTTCGGCGGCCTCGGCTGGGTCGGCTTCTGGTCGATGATGGTTTTCCTCGGCGTGCTGACGGTCGGCTTCGTCTACGAGTGGCGCAAGGGCGCGCTCGAGTGGGACTGACCAATTGTCGCGTAAACCTGATACCGTCCCGGTAGCGTTCTTACATTCGACGAAACCTAAAGGTTCGAACTGATGGCCATGACAGCGATCGATCGCGGTGATCCGCTCGTCGCGCCGGCACCCAGGGGCCTGCTTGGTCCCGATGGCAAGCCGCTCGGCACGCGCGATCCCTATTTCGTCGAGATCAACAACGAGCTGGCCGACAAGGGCTTCCTCGTTACGGCGAGCGACGACCTGATCAACTGGGCCCGCACCGGCTCGCTGATGTGGATGACCTTCGGGCTCGCCTGCTGCGCGGTCGAGATGATGCAGCTCTCGATGCCGCGCTACGACGTCGAGCGCTTCGGCTTCGCCCCGCGCGCCTCGCCGCGCCAGTCCGACGTGATGATCGTGGCCGGCACCCTGACCAACAAGATGGCTCCGGCCCTGCGCAAGGTCTACGACCAGATGCCGGAGCCGCGTTACGTCATCTCGATGGGCTCCTGCGCCAATGGCGGCGGCTACTACCATTACAGCTATTCGGTGGTGCGCGGCTGCGACCGCATCGTGCCGATTGACGTCTATGTGCCGGGCTGCCCGCCGACCGCGGAAGCGCTCCTCTATGGCGTGCTGCTGCTGCAGAAGAAGATCCGGCGGACCGGGACGATCGAGCGGTGAGTGAGGCTGGCGCCAGCGTGATGCGGCAATGGCGGGCAAGAGCCACGCCGGAGGGAGCGCTCGCCTATCGCGCGCACCTGTCCGGTTCGGTGCTGCCGCAATTGCGTGCGCTGGCCGGCTTTCGCGGTATCGCGCTGCTCAACCGCCCGGTTGCCGGCGAGATCGAGATCACCGTGCAGACCCGCTGGGACAGCATGGCGGCGATCGCGGCTTTCGCCCAACCGGAGCTGGAAGCAGCAGTGGTCGAGCCGGCGGCTGCCGCCGTGCTGTTGAGCTATGATGACGTGGTGACGCATCACCAGGTCATTCTCGAAGGATGATGCGATGAGCGAAGCGCTCGTGACATTGGGCGAAGAGATCAAGGCAGCGCTGCCCGGCGCGGTGACCGACATCGTCGTCGCCTATGACGAGCTGACCGTGCTCGCCGAGGCTGCCGAGATCGTTAGGGTCCTCAAGACCCTCTATGACGATCCGCGCTTCCGCTTCGTCAATTTCACCGACATCGCCGGCGCCGACTATCCGCAGCGCGAGAAGCGCTTCGAGGTCGTCTACCACCTGCTGTCACCGCGTCATAACCGGCGTATCCGCGTCAAGGTCCAGGCCGACGAGGCGACCCCGGTTCCGTCCGTGATCGAGGTCTTCCCGGCGGCCAACTGGTACGAGCGCGAGGCCTACGACTTCTACGGCATCCTGTTCTCGAACCACCCCGACCTGCGCCGCATCCTCACCGATTACGGCTTCGAGGGTTATCCGCTGCGCAAGGACTTCCCGCTGACCGGCTTCGTCGAGGTCCGCTATGACGACGAGCAGAAGCGCGTGGTCTACGAGCCGGTGAAGTTGAACCAGGAGTTCCGCAACTTCGACTTCCTCTCGCCCTGGGAAGGGACGGAATACGTCCTGCCGGGCGACGAGAAGGCCAAGGCGGGCTGAGCGGATGGGCGAAGGCCACACACTCTCAGGCGGCTGTCTCTGCGGCTCGGTGCGCTTCACGGCGACGCTGGCGAAGCCCGAGATGGACGTCTGCCATTGCGACATGTGTCGCAAATGGAGCGGCGGCGTGCTGATGACCGTGCCGTGCACGGAGGTCGCGGTCGCCGACGAGACGCATCTTGCCGTCTACACCTCGTCGGAATGGGGCGAGCGTGTCTTCTGCCGCAATTGCGGCACCAGCCTGTTCTGGCGCCAGCGTTCCGGCGAGGGCCATGTCGCGGTGGCGTTCCCGAGCCTCGACAACCCTTCCGATCTCGTCTTCGCCGAAGAGATCTTCATCGACGAGAAGCCTGATCTTTACGCCT
Organism: Allobosea sp. NPDC055332; assembly: GCF_053645455.1. Taxonomy (NCBI): domain Bacteria; kingdom Pseudomonadati; phylum Pseudomonadota; class Alphaproteobacteria; order Hyphomicrobiales; family Alloboseaceae; genus Allobosea; species Allobosea sp. NPDC055332. The sequence continues at coordinate 370,629 of NZ_JBSHMO010000003.1, forward strand.
TCGCGGGCGAGCGCCGGCGCAAGACCGGCGAGCAGGTGATCGCCGAATTCCATGCCGCCCAGGAAGGCCGGACATGACCGAACACAACATCCGCAATTTCTCGATCAATTTCGGCCCGCAGCACCCGGCGGCGCACGGCGTGCTGCGCCTGGTACTGGAGCTCGACGGCGAGATCGTCGAGCGCGTCGACCCGCATATCGGCCTGCTGCATCGCGGCACCGAGAAGCTGATCGAGCACAAGACCTATCTCCAGGCCGTGCCCTATTTCGACCGGCTCGACTATGTCGCGCCGATGAACCAGGAGCACGCCTTCGCGCTTGGCGTCGAGAAGCTGATGGGCGTGACCGTGCCGCGCCGCGGCCAGCTCATCCGCGTGCTCTATTCCGAGATCGGCCGCATCCTCTCGCACATCCTCAACGTCACCACGCAGGCGATGGACGTCGGCGCGCTCACCCCGCCGCTCTGGGGCTTCGAGGAGCGCGAGAAGCTGATGATCTTCTACGAGCGGGCCTGCGGCGCGCGCATGCATGCGGCCTATGTCCGGCCGGGCGGCGTCCACCAGGACCTGCCGACCTCGCTAATCCACGATATTGCCGAATGGTGCGACCCGTTCCTCAAGGTCTGCGACGACCTCGAAGGCCTGCTCACCGACAACCGCATCTTCAAGCAGCGCAATGTCGACATCGGCGTCGTCGATCTTGAGACCTGCTGGAAATGGGGCTTCTCGGGCGTGATGGTGCGCGGATCCGGCGCGCCCTGGGATCTGCGCAAGTCGCAGCCGTATGAGTGCTACGAGGAGATGGAATTCGACATCCCCGTCGGCAAGAACGGCGACTGCTACGACCGCTACTGCATCCGCATGGAAGAGATGCGCCAGTCTGTGCGCATCATGAAGCAGTGCTGCGAGAAGCTGCTCTCGGCCGATGGCGGCGGGCCGATCTCCTCGCTCGACGGCAAGATGGTGCCGCCCAAGCGCGGCGAGATGAAGCGCTCCATGGAAGCGCTGATCCACCACTTCAAGCTCTACACCGAGGGCTACAAGGTGCCCGAGGGCGAGGTCTACGCCGCCGTCGAGGCGCCCAAGGGCGAATTCGGCGTCTATCTCGTCTCCGACGGCACCAACAAGCCCTATCGCTGCAAGATCAAGGCGCCGGGCTTCGCCCATCTCCAGGCCATGGATTTCATGTGCCGCAAGCACATGCTCGCCGACGTCTCCGCGATCCTCGGCTCCCTCGACATCGTGTTTGGCGAGGTCGATCGGTGAGGAGCAGCGCGGCCATGAGTGGAGTTCGGTTCGGGCAATACGCGCTCGGCCTGTGGCTTGCCGCGCCGGCTGCTATGCTTGTGGATGCACAGCCGGCAGCGGCCCAGCCTGCATATGAGCCTCAGCGGAATGTCTCGCGGTATCAGCAGCTCAGGCAGCAGCGAGAGGCGGGGCGGCGAAGCCTTCAGCAAGTCGAGGGGGCCGGATTTCGCTATGTTGGCGGCGGCGGCGTTGGGGCCTTCGTGTATTTCATCTACCGGCGGGCTGATGGTGCCGAATACCATTGCAAGCAGGTCTATATGTCCGTCGGCGATTGCTATCCCAGCACCCCGCCGCATTTGCGCCCGATACCGCGTCATGTCAGCATTCCGTTCCTGAAGAACGCTGGTTTCGAATACGGCGGCATCAGCTATGCCAGCGGTAAGCCCGAGCACATCTATCGGCAGCCGCAGGGTGGAACCGTCTATCTTTGCCCTAATGAAGGCTATGCAAGTTGCCGTGTCAGCTCCGCTGGACGGCCGCAGGCAGGCGCCCGCGTTGGTCTGAATTAACCGTTGGATCGAACATGTCCGTCCGTCGTCTCGCCCCCGATCACGTTCAGCCGGCCTCCTTCGCCTTCACTGCGGCGAATGAGAACTGGGCCGACCAGCAGATCGCAAAGTACCCGGAAGGCCGCCAGGCCTCGGCCGTGATCCCGCTCCTCTGGAAGGCCCAGGAGCAGCATGATGGCTGGTTGCCACGCGCCGCGATCGAGGAGGTCGCCCGCAAGCTCGGCATGGCGCCGATGCGGGTGCTGGAGGTCGCGACCTTCTACACCATGTTCAGCCTGCAGCCGGTGGGCCAGCACTTCGTCCAGCTCTGCGGCACGACGCCCTGCGCGCTGCGCGGTGCCGAGGCCCTGAAGAAGGTCTGCGAAGAGGTGATCGGCCCGCAGTCGACCGTCACCGCCGACGGCAAGCTGTCCTGGCTCGAGGTCGAGTGCCTCGGCGCTTGCTGCAACGCCCCGATGGCGCAGATCAATTTCGACTATTACGAAGACCTGACGCCCGAGAATTTCCGCAAGCTGCTCGGCGACCTGCGTGACGGCCGCCCGACCAAGCCCGGCCCGCAGGTGGACCGTTCCTGCTCGGAGCCGCTCGGCGGCGGCGACACGCTGAAGGATCCGGCCCTGTTCGACGGCTCGATGATCGGCCTGGGCGACTGGCAGAAGCGCATCACGACGCAGCGTGAAGAGGCGGCTATTAGGATCGCCAGCGAGAAGGCTGCTGCTGAGGCCAAGGCCAAGGCGGAAGCCGAGACTGCAGCCGCGACGGCCAAGACCGGCCCCACCGACGTCAAGACCGCGCCCGCCCCCGAGGCCGCTGCGCCGGCCCGTCCCAAGCCGTCCGAGCCGAACCAGCCGGCCAGCGCCGCGCAGGACACCCCGTCCGCGACGGGCAAGGCGATCAAGGACACCGCCAAGAGCGACGCTCCGAAGGCGCCGGCTGCCAAGGCCGCGGCTGCTGCCGAGCCGGCTCCTGCCGTGGCTGAATCCAAGCCCGAACTGCTCACAGCGGCCCGTGGCGGCAAGGGCGATGATCTCGAGCTGATCTGGGGCGTCGGTCCCAAGCTCGGCAAGATGCTCAACGAGATGGGCATCTGGCACTTCGACCAGGTTGCCGCCTGGACCCCCGCCGAGCTCGCCTGGGTCGATGCCCGGCTGACCGGCTTCAAGGGCAGGGCGGTCCGTGACGACTGGATCTCGCAGGCGAAGAAGCTCGCTACCGGCTGGCGGCCGGAGAGCAAGCTCGGCGACAAGCCGGCGAACTGAGGCGAACAACGATGCTTGCTGATCGCGACCGCATCTTCACCAATCTCTACGGCCTCCACGACTTGTCGCTGAAGGGCGCCATGCAACGTGGCGCCTGGGACGGCACCAAGTTCCTGCTCGAGCAGGGGCGCGACTGGATCATCGACGAGATGAAGAAGTCGGGCCTGCGCGGGCGCGGCGGCGCCGGCTTTCCGACCGGCCTGAAATGGTCGTTCATGCCCAAGCAGAGCGACGGGCGCCCGCACTACCTCGTCGTCAATGCCGACGAGTCGGAGCCCGGCACCTGCAAGGACCGCGAGATCATGCGCAACGACCCGCATACGCTGGTCGAGGGCTGCCTGATCGCTTCCTTCGCCATGGGCGCGCATGCCGCCTACATCTACATCCGCGGCGAATATGTCCGCGAGCGCGAGGCGCTGCAGCGCGCCGTCGACGAGGCCTATGAGGCGAACCTCATCGGCAAGAACAACAAGCACGGCTATCCTTTTGATCTCTATGTGCATCACGGCGCCGGCGCCTATATCTGCGGCGAAGAGACGGCGCTGCTGGAGAGCCTCGAGGGCAAGAAGGGCATGCCGCGGCTGAAGCCGCCTTTCCCGGCCAATGTCGGCCTCTATGGCTGCCCGACCACCGTCAACAACGTCGAGTCGATCGCGGTCGCGCCAACCATCCTGCGCCGCGGCGCCAGCTGGTTCTCCTCGATCGGCACGCCCAACAATGTCGGCACCAAGCTGTTCTGCGTCTCCGGCCATGTGAACAAGCCCTGCAACGTCGAAGAGGCGATGGGCCTGACCTTCCGCGAGCTGATCGACCGCCATTGCGGCGGCATCCGCGGCGGCTGGGACAATCTCAAGGCGGTCATTCCCGGAGGCTCCTCGGTGCGCATGGTGCCGGCCGAGCAGATCATCGACACGCCGATGGATTTCGACTCGCTCTCGAAGCTGAAGTCGGGCCTCGGCACGGCGGCGGTGATCGTGATGGACAAGTCGACCGACATCATCCGCGCCATCGCCCGCATCAGCTACTTCTACAAGCATGAGAGCTGCGGCCAGTGCACGCCCTGCCGCGAGGGCACCGGCTGGATGTGGCGCGTCGTCAACCGCATGGCGGAAGGCCGCGCCCAGAAGCGCGAGATCGACATGCTGCTCGATGTGTCGAAGCAGATCGAAGGCCACACCATCTGCGCGCTGGGCGATGCTGCTGCCTGGCCGATCCAGGGCCTGATCAATCATTTCCGTCACGAAATCGAGCAGCGCATCGACGACTATGCCGCCAACCCGCATGGCGAGCCGGTCAGGCTCATGGCGGCGGAGTGAGACCATGACCAAACTCCTCATCGACGGCATCGAGGTCGACGTTCCGCCGGAGTACACCGTGCTCCAGGCCTGCGAGGCGGCGGGCGCCGAGGTGCCGCGCTTCTGCTTCCATGAGCGGCTCTCGATCGCCGGCAATTGCCGCATGTGCCTGGTCGAGGTGAAGGGCGGCCCGCCGAAGCCGCAGGCGTCCTGCGCCATCGGCGTGCGCGATCTGCGTCCCGGCCCGAATGGCGAGCCGCCGGTCGTGCTGACCAAGTCGCCCATGGTCAAGAAGGCGCGCGAAGGGGTGATGGAGTTCCTGCTCATCAACCACCCGCTCGACTGCCCGATCTGCGACCAGGGCGGAGAGTGCGACCTGCAGGACCAGGCCATGGCCTACGGCGTCGACACCTCGCGCTATGCCGAGAACAAGCGCGCGGTCGAGGACAAGTATATCGGCCCGCTGGTCAAGACCTCGATGACGCGCTGCATCCAGTGCACGCGCTGCGTTCGCTTCACCACCGAGGTCGCCGGCGCCTCCGACCTCGGCGCGATCGGTCGCGGCGAGGACATGGAGATCACCACCTATCTCGAGCACGCGATGAGCTCGGAGCTGCAGGGCAATGTCGTCGACCTCTGCCCGGTCGGCGCGCTGACCTCCAAGCCCTACCAGAACAAGGCCCGGCCCTGGGAGCTGACCAAGACCGAATCCATCGACGTGATGGACGCGGTCGGCTCGGCGATCCGTGTCGACTCGCGTGGCCGTGAGGTGATGCGCGTGCTGCCGCGCATCAACGAGGCGGTCAACGAGGAGTGGATCTCCGACAAGACCCGCCACATCGCCGACGGGCTCAGGACCCAGCGTCTCGACCGCCCCTACATCCGCGAGAACGGCGCGCTGCGCCCGGCAAGCTGGACCGAGGCGCTCGCGCTGGTCGCTTCCAAGCTCAAGGCCGCCAAGCCCGAGCGCATCGGCGCGATCGCCGGTGATCTCGCTGCGGTCGAGGAGATCTATGCCCTCAAGGCGCTGATCGCCGGCCTCGGCTCGACCAACCTCGACTGTCGCCAGGACGGTGCGAAGCTCGACCCGGCCTTCGGCCGCGCCAGCTACATCCTCAATACCGGCATCGCCGGCATCGAGGACGCGACCTCGCTGCTGATCATCGGCTCGAACCCGCGTCGCGAGGCGCCGATCGTCAATGCCCGCATCCGCAAGCGCTGGCTGCGTGGCGACTTCAAGGTCTCGCTGATCGGCGAGAATGTCGACCTGACCTATGCCTATGACTATCTCGGCGCCGGGCCGGAGACGCTGGCCGATCTGGTCAAGCGCGCTGCGGCTGCCGGCGAGCGGCCGATGGTGCTGGTCGGGCAGGGCGCTCTCTCCCGCAAGGACGGTGCCGCCGTGCTCTCGCTCGCGGCCAAGGCGGCCGAGGTTCTCGGCGCGGTCAAGGATGGCTGGAACGGCTTTGGCGTGCTGCATACCGCAGCCGCCCGCGTCGGCGCACTCGATCTCGGCTTCGTCCCGGGCGAGGGCGGTCTCGATGTCGCCGGCATGACGGCGGCCGGCGCGCTCGACGTGCTCTTCTTGCTCGGCGCTGACGAGATCGAGGTGCCGGCCGGCGCCTTCGTGATCTACCAGGGCAGCCATGGCGACAAGGGCGCCCATCGCGCCGACGTCATCCTGCCCGGCGCGACCTACACCGAGAAGTCCGGCACCTACGTCAACACCGAGGGGCGGGTGCAGATGGCGGCGCGAGCCACCTTCCCGCCCGGCGACGCCAAGGAGGACTGGGCGATCCTGCGGGCGCTCTCTGCTTCGCTCGGCAAGGCGCTGCCCTTCGACTCGCTGTCGGCGCTGCGCCGCGAACTCTATGCCGCCCATCCGCATTTCGCCGCCGTCGACACGGTGGCGGAGAGCGACCGCGCCGGGCTGGCGAAGCTGGCGGGGCAGGGCGGCGCGACCGAGAAGGCGGGTTTCGTTCCGGCCATCGCCGATTTCTACACCACGAACCCCATTGCCCGCGCTTCGGCGGTGATGGCGGAATGCTCGGCGCTGGCCTCCGGCCGCATGCGCCAGGCGGCGGAGTAAGCCTCAGATGAACTGGGACCTCGTCCTCGATCTCGCGATCATCGCTGGCAAGAGCCTGCTGCTGCTGGTCTGCCTGCTGGTCTTCATCGCGTTCATCCTGCTGGCCGACCGCAAGATCTGGGCGGCGGTGCAATTGCGCCGTGGCCCGAACGTAGTCGGTCCCTTCGGCCTGCTGCAGAGCTTTGCCGACCTGCTGAAATTCGTCTTCAAGGAGCCGATCATCCCGTCGGGCTCCAACAAGGGCGTATTCCTGCTGGCGCCGCTGATCTCCTGCATGCTCTCGCTGGCGGCCTGGGCGGTGATCCCGGTGGCGGAAGGTTGGGCGATCGCCGACATCAATGTCGGCATCCTGTACATCTTCGCGATCTCCTCGCTCGGCGTTTACGGCATCATCATGGGCGGCTGGGCTTCGAACTCGAAGTACCCGTTCCTCAGCGCGCTGCGCTCGGCGGCGCAGATGGTCTCCTACGAGGTCTCGATCGGCTTTGTGATCGTCACCGTGCTGCTCTGCGTCGGCTCGCTGAACCTCTCGGCGATCGTCGAGGCGCAGAACTCGAAGGCGGGCCTGTTCGGCTGGTACTGGCTGCCGCTCTTCCCGATGTTCATCGTCTTCTTCATCTCGGCGCTGGCCGAGACGAACCGGCCGCCCTTCGACCTGGCCGAGGCGGAATCCGAGCTCGTCGCGGGCTTCATGGTCGAGTACTCCTCGACCCCGTATCTGCTGTTCATGCTCGGCGAATACGTGGCGATCATGACCATGTGCTCGCTGACCACGATCCTGTTCCTCGGGGGCTGGCTGCCGCCGTTCCCGATCGCACCGTTCACCTGGCTGCCGGGCGTGTTCTGGTTCGCGCTCAAGGTCTGCATGGTCTTCTTCATGTTCGCCATGGTGAAGGCCTTCGTGCCGCGCTACCGCTACGACCAGCTGATGCGGCTGGGCTGGAAGGTCTTCCTGCCGTTGTCGCTGGCTTGCGTCGTGATCGTGGCGGCGGTGCTGCAGATCACCGGTTGGGGCCCCGCTCCCTGATGGCGGGGCAGGCCGGCCTGATCGGAGCCCTGATCGGCTTCGTCGTCGGCCTGATCGAGTATCGGCTCGTCACGGGCGTTGTGGTTGCGAGTTTACGTCGCACCGACAGCTCGCAGACGCAGGCCGAGAAGGATGATTACGAACGGCGCATCCGCCTGTTGAAGGCGGCGGTGCTGGTGGTGTCGGTGGGCGGGCTGCCCATCGTCGGTTACCTGATCGGCCGGACGCTGTTCGGTTGAGGATAGAAGGACGAGACGGATGTCACTCGCGCAAGCCGCCAAGGGACTGCTCCTCAAGGAGTTCGTCGGCGCGTTCGCCTTGTCGATGCGTTACTTCTTCAAGCCGAAGGCGACGCTGAACTATCCCTTCGAGAAGGGCGTGCTCTCGCCGCGCTTCCGGGGCGAGCACGCGCTGCGCCGCTATCCGAACGGCGAGGAACGCTGCATCGCCTGCAAGCTCTGCGAGGCGATCTGCCCGGCGCAGGCGATCACGATCGAGGCCGGCCCGCGCCGCAACGACGGCACCCGCCGCACGACGCGCTACGACATCGACATGACGAAGTGCATCTATTGCGGCTTCTGCCAGGAGGCCTGCCCGGTCGATGCCATCGTCGAGGGCCCGAATTTCGAGTTCGCCACCGAGACGCGCGAGGAGCTGTTCTACGACAAGGACAAGCTGCTCGATAACGGCGCCCGCTGGGAACGCGAGATCGCGCGCAACATCGCGATGGATGCGCCGTATCGCTGAGGACGGCGGCCCGTCGCGCGGTTGTCGCGCTAGGCGGGCCTGACTATAGACGCTCCAAACTGCGGCGGGACTCGACCCGCCGTTTGACGAAACGAGGGCCGCCCGCAAGGGCGGAAAGGCTGGCGAAGATGAATGCCGCAGCGGCTTTCTTCTATCTCTTTTCAGGCGTCACCATCGCCTCGGCGCTGATGGTGATTTCGGCGCGCAACCCGGTGCATTCGGTGTTGTTCCTGATCCTCGCCTTCGTCAACGCGGCGGGACTGTTCCTGCTGCTCGGGGCCGAGTTCCTGGCGATGCTGCTGGTCGTCGTCTATGTCGGCGCGGTCGCGGTGCTCTTCCTCTTCGTGGTGATGATGCTCGACGTCGATTTCGCCGAGCTGCGCCAGGGCTTCCTGCAATACCTGCCGATCGGCGGCCTGATCGGCCTGATCTTCGCGGTCGAGTTGCTGCTGGTCGTCGGCGCCTGGGTGATCGACCCGCAGATCGTGCGTGCGCCGGTCGCAGCGATCCCGGCCAACGTCACCAATACGGCCGCGCTCGGCCAGGTGCTCTATACGAAATACATCTACTACTTCCAGGCCGCCGGCCTCGTGCTGCTGGTCGCGATGATCGGAGCGATCGTGCTGACGCTGCGCGACCGCAAGGGCATCAAGCGCCAGGATATCCCGACGCAGAACGCCCGCACCAAGGAAGCGGCGATGGATGTGAAGCAGGTGCCTTCGCGCGCCGGCGTTCCCGAGGAGATGGCGTGATGGTCGGGCTTGGCTCTTATCTGGCGGTCGCCGCGATCCTGTTCACGCTCGGCGTGCTCGGCATCTTCATCAACCGCAAGAACGTCATCGTCATCCTGATGTCGATCGAGCTGATCCTGCTCTCGGTCAATATCAACTTCGTCGCCTTCTCGAGCTTCCTGAACGACATCGTCGGCCAGGTCTTCGCCATGCTGGTGCTGACCGTCGCTGCTGCCGAGGCTGCGATCGGGCTCGCCATTCTCGTCGTCTACTTCCGCAACCGCGGCACGATCGCGGTGGAAGACATCAACATGATGAAAGGCTGAGCGCGGCGACGCGCCCGTAACCTGCCATGTATCAAGCGATCGTCTTCCTCCCCCTGATCGGCTTCCTGATCGCCGGCCTCTTCGGCCGGCTGATCGGCGCGCGCGCCTCGGAGATCGTCACCACCACGCTGCTGCTGATCTCGGCGGCTCTGTCCTGGGTCGCTTTCGTCCAGGTCGGCTTCGGCTCCGGCACCACCCGCGTCCAGGTTGCGACCTGGCTGGCCTCGGCTGACCTGCGCGTCGACTGGGCCTTCCGCATCGACACGCTGACCGCGGTCATGCTGGTCGTCGTCAACACCGTCTCCTCGCTCGTGCACCTGTATTCGATCGGGTACATGCACGAGGATCCGCATCGGCCGCGCTTCTTCGCCTACCTCTCGCTGTTCACCTTCGCCATGCTGATGCTGGTGACGGCCGACAACCTCGTGCAGATGTTCTTCGGCTGGGAAGGCGTCGGTCTCGCCTCCTATCTCCTGATCGGCTTCTGGTACCAGAAGCCCTCGGCCAACGCCGCGGCGATCAAGGCCTTCGTGGTCAACCGCGTCGGCGATTTCGGCTTCCTGCTCGGCATCTTCCTGGTTTTCGTGCTGACCGGCTCGGTCGCCTTCGACAGCATCTTCCCGCAGATCGCCGGCCTCACCGAGCGCAGCTTCCGCTTCCTCGGCTATGACTGGAACGCGCTGACGCTGACCGCCCTGCTGCTGTTCATGGGCGCCATGGGCAAGTCGGCGCAGTTCCTGCTGCACACCTGGCTGCCGGACGCGATGGAAGGCCCGACCCCGGTCTCGGCGCTGATCCATGCCGCGACCATGGTCACCGCTGGCGTCTTCATGGTGGCGCGCCTGTCGCCGATCTTCGAATACGCACCCGTAGCGCTGACCGTCGTCGTCGTCATCGGCGCCACCACCGCCTTCTTCGCTGCGACCGTCGGCCTGGTGCAGAACGACATCAAGCGCGTCATCGCCTATTCGACGTGCTCGCAGCTCGGCTACATGTTCGTGGCGATGGGTGTCGGCGCTTATTCGGCCGGCATCTTCCATCTCTTCACCCACGCCTTCTTCAAGGCGCTGCTGTTCCTGGGCGCCGGCTCGGTCATCCATGCGATGCACCATGAGCAGGACATGCGGAACATGGGCGGCCTCAGGAAGCACATCCCGCTGACTGCGGCGGCGATGACGATCGGCACGCTGGCGCTGACCGGTTTCCCGCTCTTCGCCGGCTACTTCTCGAAGGATGCGATCATCGAGAGCGCCTATGCCTCGGTGGCCCATGGCGGCTTCGCCAGCTCCTATGCCTTCGTGCTGCTGGTCGTCGCCGCGCTGATGACCTCCTTCTACTCCTGGCGGCTCTATTTCATGACCTTCGAGGGCACCCCGCGCTGGGCCGGCCACGGTCATGATGCGCACGGCCACGACGACCACGCGCATGGCCACGGGCACGACGATCACGCCCATGCCGCGCATGGCCACGACGATCACGGCCATGGCCACGACCACACGCCGCATGAGAGCCCGCTCGTGATGCTGATCCCGCTCGCCGTGCTCTCGCTTGGTGCGCTTGCGGCCGGCTACGTCTTCAAGGAGGCGTTCATCGGCCACGACTACGAGCACTTCTGGAAGGCGGCGCTGTTCACCGGCAAGGACAACCACATCCTGCACGCCATGCACGAAGTGCCGAAATGGGTGGTCTGGTCGCCCTTCGTCGCGATGCTGATTGGGTTCCTGCTGGCGCTCTACATGTACGTGCTGCGCCCGGACGTGCCCGGCAAGCTCGCCGCCGCCAATCCGGTTCTCTACAAGTTCCTGCTCAACAAGTGGTATTTCGACGAGATCTACGACTTCCTGTTCGTGAAGCCGGCAATGTGGCTCGGCCGCTTCCTCTGGAAGAAGGGTGACGGCGCCGTCATCGACGGCCTCGGGCCGGACGGGGTCTCGGCCCGTGTCGTCGACGTGACCAACCGGGTCGTGCGGCTGCAGACCGGCTACGTCTACCACTATGCCTTCGCCATGCTGATCGGCGTCGCCGGGCTGGTGACCTGGTACCTCATGGCCCGCGGGTGAGATGATGTTCGGCTTCGGTATCCTCACCGGTCTCCTGGTCCTGCCGCTGGTCGGCGCCGCCTTCATCCTGGCGCAACGCGGCGACGAGGCTTCGGTCAACTCCAATGCCCGCTGGGCGGCACTGATCGCGACGGTCGCGACCTTCATCCTGGCGCTGGTCGCCTGGGGCCGCTTCGACTCGGCCAATCCCGGCTTCCAGATGGTCGAGACTCATGCCTGGGTTTCCGACATCATCAAGTTCAAGCTCGGCGTCGACGGCTTCTCCTTCCCCTTCGTTGTCCTCACCGCCTTCCTGATGCCGTTCTGCATCCTGGCGTCCTGGACCTCGGTCGAGAAGCGGGTGCGCGAGTACATGGTCGCGTTCCTGATCCTCGAGACGCTGATGATCGGCGTCTTCGTCGCGCTCGACCTCGTGCTGTTCTACCTGCTGTTCGAAGCCGGCCTGATCCCGATGTTCCTGATCATCGGCATCTGGGGCGGCAAGCGGCGGGTCTACGCCTCCTACAAGTTCTTCCTCTACACGCTGCTCGGCTCGGTGCTGATGCTGCTCGCCATCATGGCGATGTACTGGAACGCCGGCACGACCGACATCCCGACGCTGCTGGCGCACAAGTTCCCGGTCCAGATGCAGCCCTGGCTCTGGCTCGCCTTCTTCGCCTCTTTCGCGGTGAAGATGCCGATGTGGCCGGTCCATACCTGGCTGCCCGACGCGCACGTCGAGGCGCCGACGGCGGGCTCCGTCATTCTTGCGGCGATCCTGCTGAAGATGGGCGGCTACGGCTTCATCCGCTTCTCGATCCCGATGTTCCCGGACGCCTCGGCGATGTTCGCGCCGCTGGTCTTCGCGCTCTCCGTCATCGCCATCATCTACACCTCGCTGGTGGCGCTGATGCAGGAGGACATCAAGAAGCTGATCGCCTACTCCTCGGTGGCGCATATGGGCTTCGTCACCATGGGCCTGTTCACCCTGACGCCGCAGGGCATCCAGGGCGCCATGTTCCAGATGGTCAGCCACGGCCTGGTCTCGGGCGCGCTCTTCCTCTGCGTCGGCGTGATCTACGACCGCATGCACACCCGCGAGATCGCCGCCTATGGCGGCCTGGTCAACCGCATGCCGCTCTATGCGGTGGTGTTCATGATCTTCACCATGGCCAATGTCGGCCTGCCCGGCACCGCCGGCTTCGTCGGCGAGTTCCTGACGCTGATGGGCGCCTTCAAGGCCAATCCCTGGGTGGCGTTCCTGGCGACCACCGGTGTGATCCTGTCGGCGGGCTATGCGCTCTGGCTCTATCGCCGCGTCGTCTTCGGCGAGCTGGTGAAGCCCGAGCTCAAGGACATCACCGACCTCAACGCCCGCGAGATCGCGATCTTCGTGCCGCTCGTCCTGCTGACGATCTGGTACGGCATCGCCCCCGGCACGATCCTCGACGCCTTCGCGGCGCCGACCGAAGCTCTCATCAAGAACTATCAGGCCGCCATCACCGCCGCTAAGACGGCGATGCTGGCAGTCCAGTAAGGCTGCTCCGATGACCACCTTGCCCGCTCTCGGCCCGGCGCTTCCGGAAATCGTCATGGCGCTGGGCGCCATCGCCATGGTGCTCTACGGCGCGATCCAGGGCGAGCGCTCGACGCGCACGCTCGAGATCGCGGCGCTCGCGCTGCTGGCCCTGGCGCTGGTGCTCGTCCTGCGCGGCGAGGGCAAGGTCGTCACCTTCAACGGCGCCTTCATCGCCGACGGCTTCGCCCGCTTCATGAAGGTGCTGACGCTGATCGGCGCTGCCGCGGCGATCGTGCTCTCGGCCGATTTCCTGCGCCGCGACGGCGCCATGCGCTTCGAGTTCCCGATCCTCGTCGTCCTCGCCACCGTCGGCATGATGATGATGATCTCGGCCAGCGACCTGATCGGGCTCTATGTCGGCCTGGAGCTGCAATCGCTTGCGCTTTATGTCGTCGCCGCCTTCGACCGCGATAATCCGCGCTCGACCGAGGCCGGCCTGAAGTATTTCGTCCTCGGCGCGCTCTCCTCGGGCATGCTGCTCTATGGCTCGTCGCTGGTCTATGGCTTCACCGGCACAGTGAGCTATGCCGGCATCGCCGAGGCGGTGAAGGGCGGCCATCCCGGTATCGGCCTGATCATCGGCCTTGTCTTCGTCGCCGCCGGCGTCGCCTTCAAGATCTCGGCTGTGCCGTTCCATATGTGGACGCCGGATGTCTACGAGGGCGCCCCGACCCCGGTCGCGGCCTTCTTCGCCTCGGCGCCGAAGATGGCGGCGATGGCGATGACCGTGCGCATCTTCGTCGGTGCCTTCCCCGGCGCCCTGCACGACTGGCAGCAGATCATCGTCTTCATGTCGATCGCCTCGATGGCGCTCGGCGCCTTCGCCGCGATCGGCCAGACCAACATTAAGCGACTGCTGGCCTATTCCTCGATCGCGAACATGGGCTACGCCCTCGTCGGTCTCGCTGCTGGTACCGCGGCCGGCGTACAGGGCGTGATGACCTATATGGCGATCTATCTCGCCACCACGCTCGCCGCCTTCGCCTGCGTCCTGATGATGAACCGGGGCGGCAAGCCGGTCGAGGAGATCGGCGAGCTCGCCGGTCTGTCCCGCACCAATGGCTGGATGGCGTTTGCGATGTCGATGATGATGTTCTCGCTCGCCGGCATCCCGCCGCTCGCCGGCTTCTGGGCGAAGTGGTACGTCTTCCTCGCCGCGATCGAGGCCAAGCTCTACGTGCTCGCCGTGGTCGGCGTCGTTACCAGCGTCGTCGGCGCCTATTACTATCTGCGCATCGTCAAGGTGATCTATTTCGACGACGCCAAGCCCGCCTTCGACAAGGGCGACGCCGGCGTGCGTACCGTGCTGCTGATCTCGGCGCTGTTCGTGCTGGTGCTGTCCTTCCTGCCGGCGCCGCTGTTCGACTCCGCTGCTGTGGCAGCGAAGTCGCTGTTCTGAGGACCTAGGTGCTCGGCGAAGGCGCACGCGCCGCCGGCTATCGCCTGATTGTCCGCGACGAGGTCACCTCCACGATGGAGGAAGCGCGGCGGGCGCTGGGTGAAGGCGATCCCGGGCGACTCTGGATCGTCGCCCGGAGCCAGAATGCCGGCCGTGGCCGGCATGGCCGCCACTGGGGCTCGCCGCCCGGCAATCTCTACGCCAGCCTGCTCCTGGTCGCGCCATGCGAGCCGGCGCTGGCGCCGCAGCTCGGCTTCGTTGCGGGCCTTGCTTTGCACGATGCTGCTGCAGCCGTTACCGGCCTTTCCGCGCCGACACTCGCCCTGAAATGGCCGAACGACCTGCTGATCGGCGGGGCCAAGACCTCGGGCCTGCTGCTGGAGGGCGAGAACCGGGCAGGGCGCTTCAACGTCGTCATCGGTATTGGCGTCAACATTGCCTCCGCACCGGAGGGGACCCCTTATCCCGCCGCTCACCTTTCTGCCCATGCAGCAGATGCGACCGTAGAACGTCTGTTGGCAGCCCTGTCTGATGCCTGGCACCAGCGCTTCTCGGCCTGGTCATTGCCGGGGGGCTTTGGTCCGATCCGCGCCGCCTGGCTGGAGCGCGCCGCCTATCTCGGTGAGACCATCACCATGCGCCTGCCGGAGGGCCCGGTCTCCGGCCGCTTCCTCGGCCTCGATGCCTCCGGGCGGCTGGAGCTCGAAACCGAGGGCGGAAGGCGGCTGATCGACGCCGGCGACCTCTATTTCGGCTCGACATCGACACCACAAGCTCCGGCAGGTTGATGCAAGGCAGCCTGCCTCTCCTGCCGCTATGGAGGCGCGTCGGAGAGCATGCTAGGCCTGCCCGCCGCCCGCTTCGCCCGCCTCAGCATAGAACGTCAGGATAGCCAGTGACCCGTTCCAGCGACCAGCTCGTCTTCGTTCCGCTCGGCGGCCTCGGCGAGATCGGCATGAACGCCGCGCTCTACGGCTTCGGGCCGGAAAAGAAGCGCAAATGGATCCTGGTCGATTGCGGGCTCTCCTTCGCCGGGCCGGAAGTCCCGGGCGTCGACATCGTCCTGCCCGACCTCAGCTACATCATCGAGGACAGGGCCAACCTGCTCGGCATCGTCATCACCCACGCCCATGAGGACCACATCGGCGCACTCGCCGCGCTCTGGCCCTCGCTGCGTGCCCCGGTCTGGTGCACGCGCTTTGCCGCGGGCCTCTTGGCCACGCGGCGCCTGTCGGAGCCGGGCGCGCCCAAGGTCGAGATGAACATCGTCGCGCAGGGCGGACGTTTCACGCTTGGCCCATTCGACATCGAATTCGTGCCGGTGGCGCACTCGATCCCGGAATCGAACGCGCTCGCCATCCGCACCCCGGCCGGCCTCGTCGTTCACACCGGCGACTGGAAGATCGACCCGACCCCGCGCGTCGGCCTGCCGACCGACGAGGCCCGCCTGCGCGAGCTCGGCGAGGAAGGCGTCCTGGCGCTGGTCTGCGATTCCACCAATGTCCTGCGCGACGGCATCAGCCCGAGCGAGGCGGATGTCGCCGCCAAGCTGAAGGAGCTGGTCGCCTCGGCTCCGAACCGCGTGGCGGTCACCACCTTCGCTTCCAATGTCGCGCGTTTGCGTGCCGTGGCTGAAGCGGCGATGGCCAATCAGCGCGAGGTCGTCGTGGTCGGCCGCGCCATGGACCGCGTCATCGATGTCGCCCGCGAATGCGGCTTCCTCGATGGCATCCCCGCGTTCCGCGGTGTCGAGAACTATGGCTACCTGCCGCGCGACAAGGTCGTCGCGCTGGTGACCGGCAGCCAGGGCGAGCCGCGCGCCGCGCTCTCGCGCATCGCCGCCGACGACCACCCCGAGATCGCCCTTTCGCCCGGTGACCGGGTGATCTTCTCCTCGCGCACCATTCCCGGCAATGAGAAGGCGGTTGGCGCCATCCTCAACCGGCTGGCGCGCGACAATATCGAGATCATCACCGACCGCACCCATCTCGTGCACGTCTCCGGCCATCCGCGGCGTGAGGAGCTGGCGCGGCTCTATGGCTGGCTGAAGCCGAAGATCGCGATTCCGGCCCACGGTGAGGATCAGCATCTGGCCGAGCACGCCACCTTCGCCCGCAGCCTTGGCGTCAAGCATGTGCTGCGCGCGGGCAATGGCGACGTCGTCGCGATCGCCGAGGACGGCGCCCGCAAGCTCACTGAGGTCCGGCACGGCCGGCTCTATCAGGATGGCGAGCTCCTGGTCGGTGCGCTCGACCGCACCATCCCCGAGCGTCGCCGGCTCTCCTTCGTCGGCGTGATCTCGATCGCGGTCGCCCTCGATGAGAAGGGCGAGCTCGCCGGCGATCCCGAAGTGGCGCTGATCGGCCTGCCGCTTGCCGCCAAGGACGGCACGCCCTTCGACGACATCGTCGCCGACGCGGTCGAGGACCTGATCGAGGGCCTGCCCAAGGGCAAGCGCCGCGACCCGGAAGCCGTGCGCAACGCGCTTGAACGCGGCGTACGCGCCGCGGTCAACGAGGAGTGGGGCAAGAAGCCGCTGGTGAATGCGCTGGTGATCACGGTGTAGGATCGCTAGCGACAGTTCGAGATTCCCGGCTTGATTGAACCGGGGATCGGGCCGAACCTGTTCGCTCCTTCTGGATCCTGCTTGCGCCATGAACCCCGCTCCCATTCTGATGAATGTGGCCATCGAACCCCGGTTCAGGGCCGATCGGGTGCGTGTCATGGCGGCGCTGAGCGAGCTCGAAGCCTCCGATGGCAGCTTTCAGGTGCGGATCGACGAGGAGAGCGGGCAGATCATCATCGGCGGGGTCGGAGAAGATCAGCTTGCCGGCAAGGTTGAAGCCCTCCGACGCGACTACGGGCTCGACCTGAACACCGGCGGCCCGCAGGTCGCGTATCTCGAAACGATCTCGCAAAGCGTCGAGGTCGACTTTGTCCTCAAACAGATGGGCTGCCAGCGCGCCTTTGCTCGGATCAAACTCGCTCTCGCGCCACGCGGACGAGGGCAGGGCAATGCTTTCATCTCTGACGTCGAGCCCCACACGCTGCTAGAGGCATATCGGAGTGCCATCGGGCGAGGGATCGATCTGGTTCGGTGCTCTGGCGTTCTTGCGGGCTTTCCAGTGACCGACATCGCTATCAGGCTCCTCGACTGGGCCTATCATGACCTGGATTCGTCCGAGGCCGCTTTCGAAGAGGCAGCGCGTCGCGCTCTTCGTGAAGGGCTTCAAAAAGGCGTCTCGGTGCTGCTCGAACCGATCATGGCCTTAGAGGTTCGTGTACCGGGCGACGTTGTCGAGGCCGTTCTTGTAGACTTGCGAAAGCGCCGCGCAATTGTGCCGAGCCAGGAGACGGGCGGTTCGGCCGTGATTGTCGGCGCCACCGCTCCGCTTGCAAGCCTGTTCGGCTATGCGAATTCGCTCCGGGCAATGAGTGATGGGCACGGGGCGCATACAATGCGCTTCAGCCACTATGCGCCGGTCCCTTCGCTCAGCGATGATGGACCCTATCCAGCAGCGATGGCGCTGCGTATGCCGGCTGTTCTGGCTCTCGGAGATTCTGCATGATCGGACGCCTCAACCACGTCGCCATCGCCGTGAAGGACCTCGCCGCCTCGACCGCGCTTTATCGCGATACGCTCGGCGCCCGCGTCTCGCAGCCGCTGCCGCAGCCGGAGCACGGCGTCACCGTGGTCTTCGTCGAATTGCCCAACACCAAGGTCGAGCTTCTGGAGCCGATGGGTGCGGAATCGCCGATCGCAAAATTCCTCGAGCGCAATGCCGACGGGGGCATCCACCACATCTGCTACGAGGTCGACGACATCCTCGCCGCGCGCGACCGGCTGAAGGCGCAGGGCGCACGTGTGCTCGGCTCGGGCGAGCCGCGCATAGGCGCTCATGGCAAGCCGGTGCTCTTCCTCCACCCCAAGGATTTCTGCGGCACGCTCGTCGAGCTGGAGCAGGCCTGAGCATGACATCCGAGATCGCATTCTTCGGCGAGCCGGAAGCCGGCTCACCGCGGCCCTTCAGCCTTGCCACGCGAGCGGGCGGCCTCGTCTTCGTCTCCGGCCAATCGGCGCCGCATGATCCCGCGCTCGGCGTCTTCCGCGGCGATACGCCGGCCGAGGAGGTGCGCAACGCGCTGCTGCGCGTCGGCGTCATCCTGAAACAGGCCGGCTCCAGTCTCGATCGCGTCGTGCAGATGACGATGCTGATCACCGATCCCGGCGACTATGCCGCCTGCAATGCCGAATATGTAAAGCATTTCCCGAACGGCCTGCCGGCCCGGCACACGGCGCGGTTTGGCGTGCCGACGGAAGCCAGGGTCGCGTTCTCCTGCATCGCCTTGGCCGGGGAGGGCAGCGCATCATGACGATCGGCGGCGGGCTTGCGGTCTATTTCGTGATCTGGTGGACGGTGCTGTTCGTCACGCTGCCTTTCGGCGTGCGCAGCCAGGCGGAGAGCGGGACTGTCGAGAAGGGGACTGATCCGGGGGCGCCGGTCCTGCCCGGCCTCGCCAAGAAGGCGATCGCGACAACGATCATCGCCGCGATCGTTTTCTGCATCGTCTGGTATATCTGGACCCAGTTCGATATCTGAACAGCGTTCAGTATAGCCTAGCGTATAGTCCAAAACAAAAGGCAAGGCTTGCGCCTTGCCCTTGGAAGTCTGTTTTTTACCGCAGTATCGGCGCGCCATTATACCTGCGCACTCATATACTGAACGGCTGTTTGTTCCTCCCGAGACCTGGTCCGCGGCGCCCTGAAAACGGTCGGGCGAGCCAGCGCTGAATTGATTAGCGGATCGCAATAATGTTGTCACCTGTTTAGGCAACGCGCGACCGAACTTTTTGCAAAATTATTCCAGTTTGCTCTTGTGCGGTGCAACATTGTGCTTCGGCGGCGATTCAGCGCCTTGTTCCAGTCATAGGATGCCGCTACCTCGCTGCCTCAGATGCGCCGGGCCGTTCCGGCGGTCAGGAGACGTTTCCGATGCTTCGCACCACGCTCGCCGCCCTGGCATTTTCCGCTTCGATTGCCCTGGCTCACGCTCAGGCCCCCGCGCCGGCCAATCTCGATCCGCAGAACACCCTGGCGCTCGACACCAAGGACGGACGCGTCACCATTCGCCTGCGGCCGGATCTCGCGCCCAAGCATGTCGAGCAGATCAAGGCGCTGACCAAGCGCGGCTTCTATGACGGTATCGTCTTCCACCGCGTCATCGACGGCTTCATGGCCCAGACCGGCGATCCGAAGGGCGACGGCACCGGCGGCTCCGACCTGCCGAACATCCCGGCCGAATTCACCCCGACCCCCTACAAGGTCGGCTCGGTCGGCATGGCGCGCTCGCAGAGCCCGAACTCGGCCAATTCGCAGTTCTTCATCTGCTTCGAGGGCTGCGGCTCGCTGACCGGCCAGTACACTTTGTTCGGCGAGGTCGTCTCCGGCATGGACGCCGTGCGCAAGATCAAGAAGGGCAGCAGCGCCAATAACGGCTCGGTCAGCGGCCCCGACAAGATCATCCGCATGCGCCTGCTGGCCGACGCCAAATAAGCCCATGTACCGCTCGCGCGTCCCTGTGCTCGCGCTCCTGCTGCTGGCGTCAGCCAGCGGCACAGTGCTGGCGCAGGACACGCGCGATCTTGGCCTGCCGCCGGCCTCGGGCTTCCAGAACCCCGTCCTGCCGCCCCCCTCGGGCTCGCAGAACCCGGTGCTGCCGCCGCAATCGGGCCAGCGCTACATGCCGGGCATTGGCGGCCCGTTCGGCGAAGGTGCGCGCCGCCCGGTCGTGCCGCCGCCGACGCCCGGCGTCGATCGCGGCGTCATCGGTACCGTCAACCCGGAGACGATCGGCCTTGGCGAAGAGACCGTCGACCGGCTCGACCAGATCGGTCCGGCGCTGCGCCGCTGCTGGAAGCCGCCTGCGCTTGAGGCGGGAGGCAGTGCGAGCGCCAGCGTCCGCTTCAGCCTGCGCCGCGACGGCACGCTCTTCGGCCAGCCGCGCGTCACCTGGGAGATGCGGCGCGCGCCGCCCGGTCTGCGCGAGCGATTCACCGACTCGCTGATGCGCGCGGTGCGCGATTGCACGCCGATGAGGTTGTCGCCGGGGCTTGGAGGGAGTATCGCAGGCCGCCCGATTACCATCCGCTTCTTCGGCCGCGTGCCGACCAACGAAAGATCAGTCTGATGTCGCTCGATCCCGAGAACACCCTCGTCATGGAGACCACCAAGGGCCGCGTGGTGATCAAGCTGCGGCCGGATCTCGCCCCCAACCATGTCGAGCGCATCAAGCTGCTCGCCCGCGAGGGCTTCTATGACGGCATCGTCTTCCACCGCGTCATCGACGGCTTCATGGCGCAGGTCGGCTGCCCGCATGGCACCGGCACCGGTGGCTCGAGCTATCCGGACCTCGCCCAGGAGTTCAATGCCGAGCCGCATGTCCGCGGCATCTGCTCGATGGCCCGCGCCCAGAACCCGAACTCTGCCAACAGCCAGTTCTTCATCGTCTTCGACGACGCCCGCTTCCTCGACAAGCAGTACACGGTCTGGGGCCAGGTCGTGGAAGGCATGGAGAACGTTGACAACATCAAGCGCGGCGAGCCGGTGCGCGATCCCGACTCCATCGTCTCGCTGAAGGTGCAGGCGGACGCCTGAGGCGTTCCAGCGCTTCGCGAACACGGTCATCCCGGGTCGGCTTCTGGTCGGCCCGGGATGATTTTTTAGGATGGCCGATGGACGTCGACCTCTTCGACTTCGACCTGCCCGAGGAACGCATTGCGCTGCGGCCCGTGAGCCCGCGCGATGCCGCAAGGCTGCTCGTCGTCCGTCCCGGCACGCCCGAGCCCTTCGCGGATCGCGGCATCCGCGACCTCGTCGAGTTGCTGCAGCCGGGCGATGCGCTGGTGCTGAACGACACCCGCGTCATTCCCTCCCGGCTTTGGGGCCGGCGTTATCGCGGCGAGGCCTCGGCCCGCATCGAGATCATGCTCCACAAGCGTGAGGCGGATGATCGCTGGCGCGCTTTCGCCCGCCCGGCCAAGAAGCTAGCCATTGGCGAGACGGTCGTCTTCGACAGCGACGGCGCCGGCAATGCCTGCGAGCTTGCGCGACTTCAGGCCGAGGTCGAGGACAAGGGGGAGGGCGGCGATATCGGCCTGCGCTTCTCGCTGACCGGCCCCTATCTCGACGAGGCGATCGCGCGGCTCGGCGAATTGCCGCTACCGCCCTATATCGCCGGCAAGCGCGCGACCGACCAGGCCGACGCCCGCGACTACCAGACGACCTATGCGCGCGAGGAGGGCGCCGTCGCCGCGCCGACCGCCGGGTTGCATTTTACGCCGGAGCTTTTCGAAGCGCTGAAGAAGCGCGGCGTTTCCAGTCATTTCGTCACATTGCATGTCGGTGCCGGCACCTTCCTGCCGGTCAAGGCGGATGACACCGACGAGCATCGCATGCATGCCGAATGGGGCACGGTCGGCGCTGCGACGGCTGGCGCGCTCAATGCCGTCATGGCCGCGGGCGGGCGCATCGTCGCGGTCGGCACGACCTCGCTGCGCCTGCTCGAAAGCGCCACCGGCGAAGACGGGATCATCAAGCCGTTCTCGGGCGACACGGCGATCTTCATCACGCCGGGCTATCGCTTTCGCGCCGTCGACCTGCTGATGACCAATTTCCATCTGCCGCGCTCGACGCTGTTCATGCTGGTCAGCGCCTTCAGCGGGCTCGATGTGATGAAACGCGCCTATGCCCACGCCATCGCCGAGGGCTATCGCTTCTACTCCTATGGCGATGGCAGCCTGCTGTTCCGGGCCGACTGAACGGCCTGAGCGCTACTTTGCCGGCAGCGGCGGCACGCCCTTCTGCCACTCGCCCCAGTTGCCGACGATGTGATCGACGACGCGCGAGCCGACTGCCTCGACATTGGCGACGGTCTCGGCGAAGCCGCCGGCCGTCTGGCCCGGCGCCGGGTCGAGATGCTGCAAGGTCGTCTCGTTCGGATTGCCCTGGTCGAAATTGACCGCGCCGCGCAGGCTGAGGATCCGGTCGGTGCCGAACTGGCGCTTGATCACCAGGGTGATCGCCGCCGCCTCCATCTCGGTGATGACATAGTCGTCGGCACCATAGAGCTTGGCCATGTATTGCGCCTCCTTCGACAGGCCCGGCCCGTGGAAGAAGGTGTCGCCGGTCATGTGTGTGCCGGTCTGGACGGAGGGCGCCGCCCGCGCTTTCTCGTCCGGATAGCGCTGGCGGTACTGCTTTGCCGACTCGGAATCCTGAAGATTTACGCCGGCGCTGAGCCTTGTCGCCCAGCCGACCAGGGTCGGATTGAGCTTGAACACCCGGTACTCCTCATAGCCTTTGCGCGGCATGAAGACCGGCTCGCCCGGCTTGCTTTCCCCCGGCGCCCAGCGATGGCCGAGATCGTAGTCGACCAGCCAGCTGCCCCAGGAGACGTCACCGATCGTGCCGCGTGAGGGCGGCGTGCCGGCGACGCCGGTGATGACGAAATAGGCCTGCGAGAAATCGTACCCCGGATCGAGCAGGATCGCCTGCATCGAGGAGGAGGAATTGACCTTGCCCATGCCGAGCACGGCGCCGCAAACGCCGTCGCCGTTGCAGTAGACCGGCTTCAAGGCGCCGCGCGCCTCGTGCGGCTGGCTCTTCTGCCAGTAGCGTTCATACCAGTGCTGGAACTCGCCGGCCCGGTCGCCGGTATTGGCACCGATCTCGAACATCGAGGCGACGAAGACCTTGACCTTGATCGGCGCCGCCTCGGCCGCACCGAGCGAGGCGAGGGCGAGAAGGGCTGCTCCGAGCCCGCTGGCGATCCGGTTCATGGCGACCTCCCTTGCGATGGCAGAAGCGTAAGCAAGGTGCCTGCCATGAACGGCGTGATCAAGCATGGCCTTCGGGCGGGGCGCTCATCGGGATCGGCTTGATCACATCGATCAGCACGCCGTTCGGATCGGCGGTGATGAAGTGGCGCTGGCCGAACCATTCGTCACGCAGTTCCTGCAGGATCGGCAGCCCGGCCGCCTTGAGGCGCGCATGCTCCGTGTCGACATCCTCGACCTCGAAGTTCAGGATCAGCCCGCTGACGCGCCCGCGGCCGGGCAGGGGGATCGTCTCATGGCTGCCATTCAGCACTGCCAGCGTGACCCGCTCGTCCGCGGTCGATTGCAGATGGACATACCAATCGGCCTCGAACAGGGCCTCGAAGCCGAAATGGGCGGTATAGAAAGCGGCGGTCTCGGCGACCTTCTCGGTCATGATCACCGGGTAATAGCTCGTGACTTTCATGGGCTTGCCTGTCTTTCGTCATAAACATACATTCTGTATGTTTCGATGAAATAACATACAGGCTGCACGTATGCAAGAGATAGCGCGCCGGTCCAACAAGGATCGCTCGGACACCACCCGCGCTGCGCTGATCGCGGCGGGGCGCAAGCTCTTCGTCAGCCGCGGCTATGCCGAGACCGGCACGCCCGAGCTGGTCGCCGAGGCGGGAGTGACGCGGGGCGCGCTCTATCACCACTTCGCCGACAAAAAGGCGCTGTTCCGGGCCGTGGTCGAGGCGGAGTCGGCCGCGGTCGCGCACGAGATCGAGAGCGCGGCCCGGCCCGGCCTTTCGCCGCTTAAGGCACTCAGCAAGGGCGGTGCGGCCTTCCTGGAGGCGATGCAGGTGCCGGGCCGGACCCAATTGCTGCTGATCGATGCCGCCGCGGTGCTCGGCCGCGAAGAACTCGACGCGATCGACGCTCGCCATGCAGGGCGCACCTTGCATGAAGGTCTTGACGCCGCGATGCGGGCTGGTGCTCTGCCGCCCCTGCCATTGGCGGCGACCGCACAACTGCTCGGCGCCGCTTATGACAGGGCCTCGCTCGCTCTTGCTGCCGGGGGCGATACGGGGGAATGGCGCAAGCTCATCGACACGGTGCTCGCCGGATTGGCTGCGCCGGGCGCATCGCGACCATAGGCTGGCGCTGACGGCGCTGTGTGGCCGTTGCGGCTCGCATTCCGCCGGCAAAGATGCTACCCGGCTGGCGAAAGCAGTTTTGAGGCGTCATGTCCGATATTTTCCGCGAGATCGATGAGGAGGTTCGCCGCGACAAGGCGACCGCCATCTTCAAGAAGTATGGCAATGTCTTCATCGCCATCGCCGTGCTGGCTGTCGCCGGCGTCGGTGGCTGGCAGTTCTGGCAGCAGCAGGAGCGCAAGAAGGCCGAGGCCGTCGGCGCCAAGTTCGAGGCCGCGGTACGCGCCTCGCGCGACAATGACGCCAGTGCAGCCGAGGCGACGCTGACCGAGCTCGCCGCCAATGCGCCCGCGGGCTATCGCCAGCTCTCGCGTTTCCGCCTCGCGGCCGAGGTCGGCAAGCGCGACGCGGCAGCCGGTGCGACGGCCTTCGATGCGATCGCCGGCGACGCTTCACTCGATCAGTATTATCGCGAGCTCGCCCGCCTGCGCGCCGGCCTGCTGCGCGTCGACATTGTGCCCTATGCCGATCTGCGCAAGGAGCTCGAGCCGCTGACGACACCGACCGGGCTCTGGCGCCATTCGGCCCGCGAATTCCTCGGCATTTCCGCGCTCAAGGCCAATCTCTTCGACGATGCCGGGCGCTGGTTTGACGCTGTCGTCGCCGATCCGCAATCGCCGCAGGTGCTGCGCCAGCGCGTCGAGCTCTATCTGACGCTGGTGCGCGGCGGCCCCGTTACCATCAAGAACTGAAATCGGGCGCCGCTGTCACAGGCGGCCGCCCCCAGGCTAGGGTTTCGGACCGGATAGTGGGGGCACTTTCCGGACGAGGCCCAATGCTGCATTAAAGACGGATCATGAGCGCCACCATCGCCATCGTCGGCCGGCCCAATGTCGGCAAGTCGACCCTGTTCAACCGGCTCGTCGGCAAGAAGCTCGCGCTCGTCGATGATCAGCCCGGCGTCACGCGCGATCGCCGCGAGGGCGAGGCCAGCCTCGGCCATCTGCGCTTCACGGTGATCGATACCGCCGGCCTCGAAGAGGCCGACAAGGATTCGCTTGCCGGCCGCATGCGCGCCCAGACCGAAACCGCGATCGAACAGGCCGACGTCATCCTGTTCATGATCGACGCCAGGCTCGGCCTGACGCCGATGGACCAGCCTTTCGCCGAGCTGGTGCGCCGCTCCGGCAAGCCCGTGATCCTGCTCGCCAACAAGGCCGAGGGCAACAAGGGCAAGGACGGCGTCGTGGAGGCCTATTCGCTCGGCCTCGGTGACCCGGTGCCGTTCTCGGCCGAACACGGCGAGGGCACCTCCGACCTGCTGGAGGCGCTGGCACCCTATATCGTCGACGAGCCCGAGGAGGACGAGGAGGAGGCCTGGGTCGATGTGCCTGCCGAAGCCCCGTCGGACGAGGACGTCGATCCGAACCGGCCGCTGCGCGTCACCATCATCGGCCGCCCGAACGCCGGCAAGTCGACCCTGGTCAACCGGATGATCGGCGAGGAGCGCCTGCTGACCGGCCCCGAGGCCGGCATCACCCGCGATACCATCTCGGTCGAATGGGAATGGCGTGGCCGCCCGGTCAAGCTGTTCGATACCGCGGGCATGCGCAAGCGCGCCCGCATCGACGAGAAATTGGAGAAGCTCGCCGTGGCGGATTCGCTGCGTGCCATCCGCTTCGCCGAGGTCGTCGTCGTGCTGCTCGACGCGACCATCCCCTTCGAGAAGCAGGACCTGACCCTGGCTGACCTGACCGAGCGCGAAGGCCGCGCCGTCGTCATCGGCCTGAACAAATGGGACCTCGTCGCCGACAAGCAGGGCCTGCTCGCCGAGCTCAAGGAGAAGGCGCATCACCTCTTGGCGCAGATCCGCGGCGTCGAGATCGTGCCGCTCTCGGGGATCGCGGGCGAAGGCATCGACCGGCTGATGCAGGCGGTGTTCCGCTCCTATGAGGTCTGGAACCGCCGTGTCTCGACGGCGAAGATCAACCGCTGGCTCGAAGGCGTGCTCTCAGCCCATCCGCCGCCGGCGGTGGCCGGCCGGCGCATCAAGATCCGCTATATGACGCAGGCCAAGGCGCGGCCGCCGACCTTCGCGCTGTTCGGCAACCAGCTCGAGCATCTGCCGGTCTCCTATCTGCGCTATCTCACCAATAATCTGCGTGAGGCGTTCGAGCTGCCGGGCACGCCTGTCCGGCTCCATACCCGCGGCGGCGCCAACCCTTACGACAAGAGCAAGGGCTGATGCTGGAGACCGTCAGCGCGCTGTTCCTGCGCGCCGACGGGCGGGTGCTGCTCGGCCTGCGCGCCTCCTGGAAGCGCGCCTGGGCCGATCACTGGGACGCGATCGGCGGTCGGATCGAACAGGACGAGGCGCGCGAGGCAGCGCTTATCCGCGAATGCCGCGAGGAGGTCGGGCTGACGCCGCTGACCTACCGCTTGATGCTTTCGGCACAGGAGCGCTTCCCCGAGCGCAACGGCGTGGCATTGCACCACATCTATGTCGTCTCGGGCTGGGAGGGTGGCGAGGCGGAGAACCTCTCCGATGAGCATGTCCGGATCGGCTGGTTCTCGCTCGACGAGATGGCGGCGTTGCCGAACCTGACCGTGCCGGACCTGATCGCGGTGGTGCGGGAATATGCGGCTGCGCCGTGAAAGGACGTCATGCTCGCCCTTGTGGCGAGCATCCACGTCTTGAACACAGACCGCGGCAAGGGAAGACATGGATGGTCGGGACAAGCCCGACCATGACGGGGAGGGCTGTCTCTACGCCGGCATCTGCGGCGTCAGCAGCTTGCCCTGCGGGAAGTCGAAGATCTTGCCGGTCTCGCTCCAGTCGGGCGCGGCGATCGCGACCAGATGCGGCGCCAGGTCTTCCGGCGTCTTCAGCGTCATCGGATCCTCGCCCGGCATCGCCTGCGCCCGCATGCGGGTCCGCAACGGGCCGGGATTGACCAGCATGACCCGCAGATTGGTCGAGCGCGTCTCGTCGGCATAGCTGCGCGCCATCGCCTCGAGCGCGGCCTTGGAAACGGCATACGGAGCCCAGTAGGCTAGGCCCTTATGCGCTGCGCCGGAGGAGACGAAGATCGCCCGGCCGGTTTCGGACGCCTTCAGCGCCGGCTCGACCGACTTCAGCAATCGCCAGTTGGCGCTGACATTGATGTCGAAGACCTCGGACCATTCCTTGGCGCTGACATGGGTCAGCGGCGCGAGCGGGCCGAGGATGCCGGCATTGGCGAGCAGGATGTCGAGCCTGCCCCAGCGCTCCAGCAGGGCAGGGCCGAGCTTTTCGATCGCAGCGCCGTCGGCGAGGTCGGCCGGCACCAGCGTCGCGCTGCCGCCGATCGCCCGGATCTCGTCGTCGAGCTCTTCCAGAGCGCCGGTGGTGCGCGCCAGCGCGATCACATGGGCGCCGGCCTCGGCGAAGGCGAGCGCCGCAGCGCGGCCGATGCCGCGCGACGCGCCGGTGACGAGCGCTATGCGCCCTTCCAGAGGCTTGGTCATGAACGTCCCGTCGAAAGGCTCAGCCGGCGGCGAGCAGCGACATTTCCTGCTTGGCGCTCTCGCCGACGACATCGGTCAACGAGGTTGGATATTCGCCGGTGAAGCAATGGTCGGTGAATTGCGGCCGGGTCGGGTCGCGCCGTTCATGGCCCATCGCCTTGTAGAGCCCGTTGACCGAGATGAAGGCGAGCGAATCGGCGCCGACGAACTGGCGCATCTCCTCGAGCGAATGCGTCGCGGCGAGCAGCTTCGCCTGATCGGGCGTGTCGATGCCGTAATAATCGGGATGGGTGATCGGCGGCGAGGAGATGCGGAAATGCACCTCGCGGGCGCCGGCCTCGCGCATCATCTTGACGATCTTCAGCGAGGTCGTGCCGCGCACGATCGAATCGTCGACCAGCACGATGCGCTTGCCCTCGACCACGCTGCGATTGGCCGAATGCTTCAACCGCACGCCGAGCTCGCGCACCTTCTGCGTCGGCTCGATGAAGGTGCGGCCGACATAGTGGTTGCGGATGATGCCGAGCTCGAACGGGATACCGCTCGCCTGGGCATAGCCGAGCGCTGCCGGCACGCCGGAATCCGGCACCGGAACGATCACGTCGGCATCGGCAGGCGCTTCCGCTGCGAGCTGCGCGCCCATCGCCTTGCGACGCTCATAGATGCTGCGGCCCTTCACGATCGAATCCGGCCGGGCGAAGTAGATGTACTCGAAGATGCAGGGGCGCTCGGGCACGGGCGGGAAGGGCTTGTGGCTCTCGATGCCCTGCTCGGAGATGACGACGACCTCGCCATTCTCGATCTCGCGCACGAACTTGGCGCCGATGATGTCGAGCGCACAGGTCTCGGAAGTCAGGATCGGGCAGCCGTTCAGTTCGCCGAGCACCAGCGGACGGATGCCGAGCGGATCGCGGGCGCCGACCAGCTTCTTGTTGGTGATGCCGACGAAGGCATAGGCGCCCTCGATCTGGCGAAGCGCGTCGATGAAGCGCTCGATGAATTTAGGCTTGCGGCTGCGCGCCACGAGATGGAGCAGGACCTCGGTGTCGGAGGTCGACTGGTAGATCGCGCCGTCGCGGACGAGGTTGCGCCGCAGCGTCAGCCCGTTGGTCAGGTTGCCGTTATGCGCCACCGCGAAGCCGCCGCCATGCAGCTCGGAGAAGAGCGGCTGGACGTTGCGCAGGATGGTCTCGCCGGTGGTCGAGTAGCGGACATGGCCGATCGCCTGCTTGCCCTTGAGCTTCTCGATCACGCTGGCATCGGAGAAGGCGTCGCCGACGAGGCCGAGCTGGCGCTCGGTATGGAAGCGATGCCCGTCGAAGGAGACGATGCCGGTCGCTTCCTGGCCGCGATGCTGGAGCGCGTGCAGGCCGAGGGCCGTCAGCGCCGCCGCGTCGTCATGGCCGAAGATGCCGAACACGCCGCATTCCTCGCGCAAACGATCGGCGTTCGGGTCGAACACGGCGTCGGCATCGTGGATCTGGCTCATCGCAGGCTCCATTCGGCTTCTGGCTCCAATCAGGGCCGGCGTTGCGCCGGGGCGGGCGTCGCGCCGGTGGCGGCCGGGGCAGTCGTATCAATCACGCGCTGCAGCGCCTGCCGGTCGGTGGCGGGCGCCTGGGTGCGGCGCTGCGGGTCGGCCGGGGCGGTGCCGGCCGGCGGGTTGGCGCCGGGCGTGCGCGGCTCCTCGGCCGGCGGCTCGGTCGTCTCAGGCGCCTTCGGCTGCAGCAGCTTCTTCACGAACTCTGAATCGATATCCTGCGGCAACATTGTGAGCAGGCTGCGGCCGGTTTCTTCCAGCAGTGGCTTCGAGCGCGAATCGCGCGCCCAGGCCGGCTGCATCTTCTCCGGCACGAGCGCGGTGAAGAAGAGATAGCCGACGACCGCGAGCAGCAGGCCGCGGGCGGCGCCGAAGACGAAGCCGAGGGTGCGGTCGAGCGCGCCGATGCGCGAATCGAGCACGAAGTCCGAGATCCGGGCCGTGATCAGCGAGACGACGATCAGCGTGCCCAGGAACAGCGCGGCGATTACCGCGACCAGCGCCACGGTCTTGTTGGGAATGTACTGCTGCGCCAGCGGCAGCAGCTGCGGGTGGAAGATCCAGGCGACGACGGCTGCGGCGGCCCAGGATGCGATCGCCAGCACTTCGCGCGTCAGCCCGCGCACGGCTGCCAGCAAAGCCGAGATCAGCACCACGCCGATGACGACGAGATCGAGAATGGTCACAGGCATGTCAGGGCCGCTTCGCTGCAAAATCGGGGCCGGCACGCGTCAAATGGGTGGGCCGGGCGGATTTTGCTATACCCGCTCGCGTGCCGCGCGTCACCCATGCAGTCGGCTCATTTTGCACTGCGGCGAGGGGCGCTCGCCGCGATTTCTGCAACGAGTTCGCCAACGTGGCTAAGGCGCCGCAGTCTCAGGCCGTTTCCGTCGCCGATATCGGCTCCCGCCGAAGGCAGGACGGCGCTCTCGAAACCGAGCTTGGCAGCCTCTCGCAGCCGCGCTGCAGCGACCGAGACGGGTCGGATCGCGCCCGACAAGGCGATCTCGCCGAAATGAACCGCGCCCGAGGGGAGGATAGCGCCGGTCAGCGAGGAGACAAGCGCGGCGGCCACGGCAAGGTCCGCCGCCGGCTCGCCGACGCGCAGGCCGCCGGCAACGTTGAGATAGACATCGTGCTGGCCGAGCTTCAGGCCGCCATGCGTCTCCAGCACGGCCAGCACCATGGCGAGACGGCTGTTCTCCCAACCGACCACGGCGCGGCGCGGCGTGCCGAGTGCGCTCGGTGCGACCAGCGCCTGGATTTCGACCAGCACCGGCCGCGTGCCTTCGATGCTGGCGAGCACAGCGGCGCCCGGTGCGTCCTGGTCGCGTCCCGCGAGGAACAGGGCAGAGGGGTTTCCGACTTCGGAGAGGCCGGCGCCGGTCATCTCGAAGACGCCGATCTCGTCGGTCGCACCGAAACGGTTCTTCTGGCCGCGCAGAATGCGGAAGGAGTGCGTGCCTTCGCCTTCGAAGGACAGCACGGCATCGACCATGTGCTCGACCACGCGCGGCCCGGCGATCTGGCCATCCTTGGTGACGTGGCCGACCAAGATCAGGCAGGCGCCGGAGGTCTTGGCATAGCGGATCAGCGCCTGGGCCGAGCCGCGCACCTGGGTCACCGTGCCGGGCGCGCTCTCGACCTCGGAGGACCACATGGTCTGGATCGAATCGATCACCACGAGGGCAGGGCGCTCGCCCTGGCCGAGGGTCGCGATGATGTCCTCGATATTGGTTTCGGCCGCGAGGTCGACCGGCGCCTCGGCGAGGCCCATGCGCTGGGCGCGTAGGCGGACCTGGCTGGTCGATTCCTCGCCGGAGACATAGACGACGCGCCGGCCGGTCATCGCCATGGCGGCGCAGGCCTGCATAAGCAGCGTCGACTTGCCGATGCCGGGATCGCCGCCGATCAGGAGGACCGAGCCCGGCACGAAGCCGCCGCCGGTGACACGGTCGAGCTCGCCGATGCTGGAGACGATGCGCGGCGCGTCCTGCGTCTCGCCCTTCAGGCTCTCCAGCGCGAAGATGCGACCGCGCGCGCGCCCACCCGAGGGCGGCCGGCCGCCACCGGGAACCGGCGCGGCCTGCGCCTCCTCGGACAGAGACGACCAGGTGCCGCAGGAATCGCACTTGCCTTGCCAGCGGTGGTAGACCGCGCCGCAGGCCTGGCAGATGTAAGTCGGGCCGCGCTTGGCCATTTACGCCCTAGAGCCCGACATAGCGCCGCGCATGGCGGCGGCCGAGGCTGGTCAGGATCTCGTAGCCGATCGTCTTGGCGCCGGCGCCGACCGCCTCCAGATCGAGCTCGCCGCCGATCAGCGTCACCGGCGCGCCGCGTAGGGCCGCATCGGCGGGGGCGTCGGAGACGTCGACGATGATCAGGTCCATCGAGACCGTACCGACGAAGGGGCAGCGCACGCCGCCGACCAGCGCCGAGCCGCCCTGCGAGCGATCGGTCCAGCTGCCATTGCGCGGATAGCCGTCGGCATAGCCCAGGCAGATGGTCGCGAGCTTGCGCCGGCTTTTCGCCGTCCAGGTGCCGTTATAGCCGACCTGCGTCCCGGCCTCGACCTCGCGCAGCTGGATGATCTGCGCCTCGAGCCCGACCACGGGCTGCATCGGATTCGGCTTTCCGGGCGTCGGATTGCCGCCATAGAGCGCATAGCCCGGGCGGGTGAGCTGGTAGGATGGACAGCCCGAGAGGAAATGGCCGGACGAGTTCAGCAGCGAGGCTGGCACGCCGGGAAAGGCAGCGGCGATCTCGGCGAAGGCTGCGATCTGCCGGGCATTGGCCGGGTCGTCGATTACCTCCGAGGCGGCAAAATGGCTCATCACCAGCCCGATCCCAGCGGCGGCGATCACGCCGCTCTTCTCGCGCGCCAGGTCGAGGCCTTCGCCCGGCCAGAGCCCGAGCCGGTTCATCGCCGTGTCGACATGCAGCGCCGCCTGCCTGACTCTGGCGCCGCTCTGCCGGAATCCGGCCCATTCGAGCAGCTCCTCATGCGAGCCCAGCACCGGAGAAAGGTCGTGCTCGGCATAAATCCCGCCTGTTTCCGGCGCGAGGCCGTTGAGCACATAGATCGTCGCCTCAGGTGCGACCGCACGGGCCCGAACCGCTTCTGAGAGATGCGCGACGAAGAAGGTCTTGCAGCCAGCCTTGGCAAGGGCCGTGACGGCTGGCTCGATGCCGATGCCATAGGCATTGGCCTTGACCACCGCCGAGGCCTCCGTGCCGGCACGCTGCTTCAGCATGCGCCAATTGGCGACGAGCGTACCGAGGTCGATTGTCAGGATGGCGCCGTGGCCGGCATTCTCGGGCGTGTCGAAGGCGTTCATTCAAGGCGTTCCGGTAGATGGCTCTGGTCGGCCCTGTCGGAGAAGCGCGTCACGTCGGCGTCGAACTGCAGGGCGACGGTTCCGGTCGGGCCGTGGCGCTGCTTGCCGATGATGAGCTCGGCGAGCCCATGGGCCGCCTCCATCTCCATCACCCATTTGTTGTGCTCATCGGTGCCCGGCCGGGGCTCCTTGGCCTTGAGATAGTACTCTTCGCGATAGACGAACATAACCACGTCGGCGTCCTGCTCGATCGAGCCGGATTCACGCAGGTCCGAGAGCTGCGGGCGCTTGTCATCGCGGTTTTCGACCTGACGCGAGAGCTGGGAGAGCGCGATGATCGGGACGTTGAGCTCCTTGGCCAGCGCCTTCAGGCTGGTGGTGATTTCGGTCAGCTCCTGCACGCGGTTCTCGCCCTTCTTCGACGAACCGGAGAGGAGCTGGAGGTAGTCGATGAACAGGACGTCGAGCCCCTTCTGGCGCTGCAGCCGGCGGGCGCGGGCGACGAGCTGGGCGATCGAGATGCCGCCGGTCTGGTCGATATAGAGCGGCAGCTTCTCGATCTGGGCGGCAACGTCGGTCAGCCGGGCGAAATCCGCCTCGGTGATGCGGCCCTGCCTGATCTTGTAGGACGAGATGCTGGATTGCTCTGCGACGATACGGGTGGCCAGCTGGTCGGCCGACATTTCGAGCGAGAAGAAGCCGACGATGGCGCCGTCGACCGACTTGATCGAGCCATCCTCCTGGCGCTCGCCGCGCCAGGCCTTGGCCATGTTGAAGGCGATGTTGGTGGCGAGCGAGGTCTTGCCCATGGCCGGGCGGCCGGCGAGCACGATCAGGTCGGAGCGCTGCAGGCCGCCCATGCGCTGGTCGAGGTCGCGCAGGCCGGACGAGATGCCGGAGAGGCCGCCGGCGCGCTGGAAGGCGCTCGCGGCCATGTCGATAGCGAGCCGCAGCGCCCCGTCGAACTTCTGGAAGCCGCCCTCGTAGCGCCCCTTCTCGGCGAGCGCGTAGAGCTTGCGCTCGGCATCCTCGATCTGCTCGCGCGGCGCCATCTCGACCGGCGCGTCATAGGCGACGTTGACCAGTTCCTCGCCGACGCCGATCAGCTGGCGGCGGATGGCGAGGTCATAGATGGTCCGGCCATAGTCGGCGGCGTTGATGACGGTCGTCGCCTCGGCCGCGAGCCGGGCGAGATATTGCGGCGCGGTGATGCCGCCGAGGTCGATCTCGCCGACGAAGGTCTTGAGCGTGATCGGCGTCGCGATCTTGCCCGCCCGGATCATGCTACTCATCAGCTCGAAGATCCGCCGGTGCAGCTCCTCGAAGAAGTGCTCGGGCTGCAGGAAGTCCGAGACCCGGTAGAACGCGTCGTTGTTGACCAGGATGGCGCCCAGCAGCGCCTGCTCCGCCTCGATATTGTGCGGCTGGACGCGGAAATTCGCCTCTTGGTTTGTCTCGAGGCGGGCGACGAGGGCGGTGGCGCTGGACATGGCTCTGGATAGGTCAATGCCGGCGAGTCATGAACCTGAACAAAATAAGAACATTCCTATTAGCACCGAGTCGGCCCCACTGTCCACAGCACATGAAAAAGGGCGCCGTGTTGCCACGGCGCCCATTGACTCGTGCAAGCCTCTGAAAGGGCTCAGCGGTCGTCGTCGCCGGCCTCGGCCAGCGCCGCACCAACCTCGAGGCCGAGATCGTCGAGGTCGAACTCCTCGCGGGCGGTGACGTTCTCGCCGGCGGCCTGGCGCTGGGCCTCTTCAGCCGAGCGGGCGACGTTCACGGTCACGGTGACCGAGACTTCCGGATGCAGCACGACCGGGACGGTGTGCAGGCCGAGCGTCTTGATCGGGGTGTTGAGCGTGACCTGGTTGCGGTCGACCGAGAAGCCGGCGGCGCTCAGAGCCTCGGCGATGTCGCGGGTCGAGACCGAACCGTAGAGCACGCCGGACTCGCCCGACTGGCGCAGGATCACGACCGACTGGCCGTTCAGGCTCTGCGCGACCGAATCGGCCTCGCGCTTCAGCTCGAGGTTACGGGTCTCGAGCTGGGCGCGCTGGGTCTCGAAGCGCTTCTTGTTCTCCTCGGTGGCGCGCAGGGCCTTGCCGCGGGCGAGCAGGAAATTGCGGGCATAGCCGTCGCGCACGCGCACGGTCTCACCCATCTGGCCGAGCTTGGCGACGCGTTCGAGCAGGATCACTTCCATGGGTCTTCTCCTTTGAGTTCGTGAATAGGCGTTGGTTCAGGCAGCAGGCGACGCCGGCGGCTTGCGCCGGCGAAGATCGATCAGCGCATCGGCGATGCCGAGCAGCGCGAGAAACGGGAAGACGGTGATCAGCATGATCACCAGCGCGAGATAGAGCGCGAACAGGGTTGGCGACCGCCAGGCCTTGCCGCGGCTGAGATCGTGAATGGCGGCAAGCCCGGCGAGCCCGAATGCAGCGATCAGAGCGCCGGCGACAGCTGCGCCCGCAAGGCCGACGAACCCGCCGACGAGGCTCAGCAGGATGCCGCCGACGAGGCCTGCCACGGCCAGGGGCGGCAAACGGGTCGACGGGATGAAAGGCCAAGGCCGCGGGAGCCGGCCGGAAAGCTGGACCGCCTTCGCTGCCAGCCAGAGATTGGCGACGATCATCGGCACGAAGGAGGCACCGGCGGCAGCAGGGACCAAGGCTGCGAGCCGCGCAGCGAGCTCGCCGGCATCGACGCCGGCAGGCAGTCGGACTACCGGGCCGATGCCCTGGCCCCCGGTTAGCACCAGCTGCAGGCCGTGCGTCATCACGCGGTGATAGGTCTCGAAATCGGTCGAGATGGCGAGCGCGCCGCCGACCGTCACCAGCGTCGCGACGGTGGCGATCCAGGCCAGCAGGCGCCCGAGCGGATACCACTCGCTGTTGCCCTGGCCGTCGTTGCGGGCGAGCAAGGCCAAATAGGCGATCCACCAGGCCGGCAGCGCCGCGCCGATCGCGAAGGCGAGGCCGAGCGACAGCTTGAGCACGACGGTGACGGCGAGCGTGCCGGCAGCGACCGCCACCAGTCCGGCGCGGTGGTTCCAGCCGAGCGCAGCGATGAAGACCGGAAGCGGGGCGACATAGGACAACAGCAGCGCCAGCGGCGATCCGGTGATCACCACTGTGAACAGAAGGGCTGAGACCAGCCCGGCGCCGATGCCGACGATAGGTAGCATGTCCGTCCTGCTGTCCCGCTGCTCGAAAAGGGCAGGGTGAGAGGCTGATCGCCTCAACATACCAGACGGGTTTTCACCGCCTGGCGACTAAGTCGTGTCAGTTCTTGGAAGACCCGGCGGCGCTGGGCGCCGCCGGGGAAATCCTCACCCGCTCAGCGGATGACGTAAGGCAGCAGGCCAAGGAAGCGGGCGCGCTTGATCGCCTGGGCGAGCTCACGTTGCTTCTTGGCCGAGACGGCCGTGATGCGCGACGGCACGATCTTGCCGCGCTCGGAGATGTAGCGCGAGAGCAGGCGCACATCCTTGTAGTCGATCTTCGGCGCGCCCTCGCCCGAGAACGGGCAGGACTTGCGGCGGCGGAAGAAGGGGCGGCGGGCGCCAGCGGATGCAGTCGACATGCTCAGGCCTCCCCAGCGGTCTCGGTGGTCGCTTCGTCTTCACGACGCGGGCGCTCGCGGCGCGGGCCGCGATCGAAGCGGTCGCCGCCCGGACCACGATCGAAGCGATCGCTGCGCTCGTCGCGGTCGCGCTTCTGCAGCATGACCGACTGACCTTCCTCGAGCTCCTCGACGCGGATGGTCATGAAGCGCAGCACATCTTCGTTGATGCGCATCTGGCGCTCCATCTCGGCGATGGCCGCCGCGGGAGCGTTGATGTTCAGCAGCGAATAATGCGCCTTGCGGTTCTTCTTGATGCGATAGCCCAGCGACTTCACACCCCAGTACTCGACCTTGGGGACGGAACCGCCATTTGCCTCGACGATGCCCTTGAACTGCTCGACAAGGGCCTCGACCTGCTGCGCGCTGACATCTTGCCGCGCGAGCAGAACGTGCTCGTACAATGCCATGATTGGCCTTTCTTCGTTCACCGGTTTCGTCCGACGCGGAGCCCTCCGAGCCCTGGATAAAGGCCCGACAGGATTTCTTCGAAGGCGGAGACACGGGACGGCGGTCCTTCAATGAGGAGCCTACGAAACGCTTCCTTGTGGGAATCGCCTCGCCGTCCGTTCAGCCTCCGGCCGAACAAACCGAGGCGGTCGTTACAGCGAGGCAGGCCATCATGCAAGCGGAAAACACCGGAAAATGCCGGTGCAAGTCGACTTTCGTCGCGTAAACGCCTTGACTTGGTCGGCTGCACGGTGCGAGTGCGCCCCAACTTGTTAACCAAGCATCGTTTTCAGGACCAGTGCGATATGGCGACGGCGTTCATCTTTCCGGGGCAGGGTTCGCAGGCAGTTGGGATGGGCAAGGCGCTTGCCGAAGCCTTCCCGGTGGCGCGTGCCGTCTTCGACGAGGTCGATGCCGCGCTCTCGCAGAAGCTCTCCACCTTGATGTGGGAAGGCCCCGGCGAAGAGCTGACCCTGACGGCCAATACCCAGCCGGCACTGATGGCGACGAGCCTCGCCGCGATCCGTGTGCTCGAGGCCGAGGCCGGGCTCTCGCTCAAGAATGACGCGGCCTTCGTCGCCGGCCACTCGCTCGGCGAATATTCGGCGCTGGCGGCGGCCGGCACCTTCTCGATCGGTGACACGGCCCGCCTGCTGCGCATTCGTGGCGATGCGATGCAGAAGGCCGTGCCGGCCGGCGAGGGCGCGATGGCGGCGCTGCTCGGCGTCGAGCTCGATCAGGCCCGCGCCATCGCAGCCGATGCCGCGCAGGGCCAGGTCTGCCAGGCGGCCAACGACAATGGCGGCGGTCAGGTCGTCTTGTCCGGCGCCAAGGCGGCGGTCGAGCGGGCGATCGCGCTCGCCGGCGAGCGCGGTGTGCGTCGCGCCATGCTCCTGCCGGTCTCCGCGCCCTTCCATTGCGCCCTGATGCAGCCGGCGGCCGAAGCCATGCAGGCGGCGCTCGCCGAGGTCTCGATGCAGGCGCCGGTCGTGCCGGTGATGGCCAATGTCGGCGCCGCTCCGCTCAGCGATCCGGCCGCGATCCGCGCCTCGCTGGTGGCGCAGGTCACCGGTACCGTGCGCTGGCGCGAATGCGTCGAGGCGATGGCCGCCGCCGGTGTCACCCAGTTCTATGAGGTCGGCTCGGGCAAGGTGCTCGCCGGTCTGGTCAAGCGCATCGCGGCGGGAACGGCTGCGGTGTCGATCGGTTCGCCCGACGATATCGCGGCTTACAAGGCCCAGAAGGGCTGAACCGGCGCCAGAGCCGGGACAAGGGAGGCAATATGCTCGATCTGACGGGTAAGAAGGCGCTGGTCACCGGCGCGACCGGCGGCCTCGGCGGCGCCATCGCACGCCGGCTCCACGCGCAGGGCGCGACCGTCGCTCTGTCCGGCACTCGCGTCGAGGCGCTGGAGGCACTGGCGAAGGAGCTGGGCGAGCGGATCGAGATCACCCCTTGCGACCTGTCTGACCGCGATTCGGTCGAGGCGCTGGTGCCGGCGGCCGAGGCCAAGCTCGGCGGGCTCGACATCCTCGTCAACAATGCCGGCGTGACCCGCGACAACCTCTTCATGCGTCTGAAGGATGATGACTGGGACCTCGTCCTCGCCGTCAACCTCACCGCCGCCTTCCGGCTCTCGCGTGCCGCGGTCAAGACCATGATGCGCCGGCGCTATGGCCGCATCATCTCGATCGGTTCGGTCGTCGGTACCGGCGGCAATCCCGGGCAGGGCAACTATGCCGCCTCCAAGGCGGGGCTGGTTGGCATGTCGAAGTCGCTGGCTGCGGAAGTGGCGAGCCGCAACATCACCGTCAACGTCGTCGCGCCGGGCTTCATCGAGTCGCCGATGACCGACGCACTGAACGACAAGCAACGCGAGGGCATTCTGGCCGACGTTCCGATGGGGCGTCTCGGGCAGGGAGCGGACGTTGCCGCTGCTGTCGCCTATCTCGCCAGCGACGAGGCCGGCTACGTCACCGGGCAGACCCTGCACGTCAACGGCGGAATGGTAATGATCTGAGCCGTTTAGACGGGATTTTTTGCACACTTAAAGGTTTGGGTTGCGCTCTCGCCAGCCCATTACGAGTGTGTTAATGACCCTGCCGGCCAAGCGCCGATCGGTGTTCAAGGGACTTGACGCCGGCCCGGTTGTTGCGTTTGTGCAGCCATGAACTCCCGGCGTGGTCCGCCGCCAGGCGAAGGATCCGGGCCGGGAAATCAGTTTTCACCCACGCGTCGCTGTCAGCGGTGTGTTTTCGAGGTTTGAGGGAAAGACCCATGAGCGATGTCGCCGAGCGCGTGAAGAAGATCGTGATCGAGCACCTCGGCGTTGAGCCGGAGAAGGTTGTCGAGGGCGCCAATTTCATCGAGGACCTCGGTGCCGACAGCCTCGACACGGTCGAGCTGGTCATGGCTTTCGAGGAAGAGTTCGGCGTCGAGATCCCGGACGACGCGGCCGAGACGATCGTGACCGTCGGCGACGCGGTCAAGTTCCTGTCGAAGTCGGCCTGACAAGGCCTTGGCCCCGGCGCGCTTCACGCGCGCCGGAGCTGAATTGAGGAAGACCGATGCGACGTGTCGTCGTCACCGGACTGGGCATGGTGACCCCGCTCGGCTGCGGGGTCGAGCCGAGCTGGTCACGCATTCTGGCTGGCGAAAGCGGCGCCGGCCCGATCACCACTTTCGACGTCTCCGACCTGCCGGCCCAGATCGCCTGCAACATTCCGCGTGGCGACGGCTCGAACGGCACCTTCAATCCCGATGATTGGATGGAGCCGAAGGAGCAGCGCAAGGTCGACGATTTCATCATCTTCGCGATGGCTGCGGCGACGCAGGCGCTGCGTGATTCCGGCTGGAAGCCCGAGAGCTACGAGGATCAGATCGCGACCGGCGTCGCCATCGGCTCCGGCATTGGCGGGCTCGGCGGCATCTATGAGGCCTCGCTTCTGCTCAAGGAACGCGGCCCACGCCGGCTCTCGCCGTTCTTCATCCCCGGCCGCCTCAGCAATCTCGCCGCCGGCTATGTCTCGATCGAGCATGGGCTGAAGGGGCCGAACCACGCGGTCGTCACCGCCTGCTCGACCGGGGCTCATGCCATCGGCGATGCGGCCCGCATGGTCGCGCTCGGCGATGCCGA
The DNA here is from genome assembly GCF_053645455.1 of Allobosea sp. NPDC055332. Taxonomy (NCBI): domain Bacteria; kingdom Pseudomonadati; phylum Pseudomonadota; class Alphaproteobacteria; order Hyphomicrobiales; family Alloboseaceae; genus Allobosea; species Allobosea sp. NPDC055332. The sequence continues at coordinate 410,507 of NZ_JBSHMO010000003.1, forward strand.
GGTCATGCTGGCAGGCGGCGCCGAATCGGCGATCAACCGCATCGGCATCGCCGGATTCTGCGCCTGCCGGGCGCTGTCGACCGGCTTCAACGAGACGCCCGAGAAGGCCTCGCGCCCCTATGACAAGGATCGCGACGGCTTCGTCATGGGCGAGGGCGCCGGTGTGGTCGTGCTCGAGGAGCTCGAGCACGCCAGGGCGCGCGGTGCGCGCATCTATGCCGAGATCGTCGGCTACGGCATGTCGGGCGACGCCTATCACATCACCTCACCCTCCGAGGATGGTGACGGCGCCTATCGCTGCATGCAGGCGGCGCTGAAGCGCGCTGGCTTGCGCGCCTCGGATGTCGACTACATCAATGCGCACGGCACCTCGACGCAGGTCGGCGACGAGATCGAATTGCGCGCCGTCGAGCGCCTGCTTGCCAACGCTCCGCAGCGGCCGGCCATGTCCTCGACCAAGTCGGCGACCGGCCATCTGCTCGGCGCTGCCGGTGCGATCGAGGCGATCTTTTCGGTGCTGGCGATCCGCGACCAGGTCGTGCCGCCGACGATCAATCTCGACAACCCTTCGGTCGAGACCGAGCTCGATCTCGTGCCGCACAAGGCCAAGAAGCGCAAAGTCGACGTCGCCCTGTCGAATTCGTTCGGCTTCGGCGGCACCAATGCCTCGCTGGTGATGCGCCGCTTCGCCGACTGAGGAGAAGCGCGCTTTCGCCACAATTTTCGCTAGCCTGTCGCCGCCGTCGTGCAAGAATGCCGCGGTCCGGCCGACAGGCTGGTGTCGACGCCGGCACAGCCGGCCGTGATGTCAGGAAATCAGGCGAAAGCATCATGAGCCAGCCGCCTCGCGTTGCGCCGCGGAGCCCCAACGAAGCGCTGAAGCCCGTTGCCCCGCCGGCCCCGCCGCCGAAGGTGCGCAAGCGCCGGCGCTCGCCCTTTGTCGCTCTGCTCAGCGGGCTGTTCACGACGGCCCTCATTCTGGCCGGCGCCCTCGGTGGTGGCATCGCCTATCTCGACAGCCGCAGCAAGGCTCCCGGCCCGCTCGCGACCGATCGCGTCCTGATCATCCCGAAGGAGAACGGGGTGACGGAGATCGCCGATCTGCTGCAGCGCGAAGGGCTGATCGAGCATCCCTGGGCCTTCAAGGTCGCGGCCTATACCTCCGGCAAGGCGGCGAGCCTCAAGGCTGGCGAATACCTGTTCAAGGCGCGCGCCAGCCAGAAGGATATCCTCGACGTCATCGCCGAGGGCAAGGCGGTCGAACACTCGATCACCATTCCCGAAGGGCTGACGAGCGAGCAGATCATGGCCCGCCTGCAGCAGAACGACATGCTCGCCGGCGACGTCATGCAGGTTCCGCGCGAGGGCGCGATCCTGCCCGACACCTACAAGTTCCAGCGCGGCTCGACCCGCCAGGCCATCGTCGACCGGATGACGCGCGACCAGCGCCGTATCCTCAACGAGGTCTGGGCCAAGCGGCCGGCCGATCTGCCGATCAAGACGCCGGCGGAGCTGGTGATCCTCGCCTCGATCGTCGAGAAGGAGACCGGCCGTGCCGATGAGCGCCCGCGCGTCGCCGGCGTCTTCATCAACCGGCTGAACCGCAAGATGAAGCTGCAATCCGACCCGACGATCGTCTACGGCCTCGTCGGCGGCAAGGGCACGCTCGGCCGCGGCATCACGCGTCCCGAAATCGCCCAGGCGACCCCCTACAACACCTATGTGATCGAGGGCTTGCCGCCGGGGCCGATCGCCAATCCGGGCCGTGCGGCGCTGGAGGCGGTCGTCAATCATTCGCGGACCAAGGATCTCTACTTCGTCGCGGACGGCAGCGGTGGCCACGCCTTTGCCGAGACCCTCGAGCAGCACAACCGCAACGTCGCGCGTTGGCGTCAGGTCGAATCGGCCCGGCGCGACTCCGGCCGCCCGGCTGTCGATGGCGGTGTCGACCGGGCCGAGCCGCCGCCGGCACCCGATCAGCGCACCGAGGCGCCCGCCACCAGCCGCTCGGACAACCAGAGCGAGCCGGAAACCTTCCCCGTTCCAGGCAATCGCCGCGCTGCCGCAGGCCAGGCCGACGGGTCGAGCGGCCCGGCGGGCACCCGGGCGCGCGCCTTCGATGCTTCGGAAGGCACGACGCGAGATCCGTTGCTGAACAAGACTTTTGACCTCAACAGCCCGAAACAGGTGCCGCAGCTGAAGCCCTGATGCGTGCGAGAGCGATGCTCGATGCCGATTAGGGGCGGGGGGCGCTCAGCGTGGAATCAGCACTTGCGCGAGATCGATTCCGCGCCAGGGCCATAGCAAGCTCGGCCAAGGCACAGGCAAGGACGACCGCAAGGAAGACTTGTGTGCCCCAATGGACGATCAGCCAGCCGCCGATCGCCGGGAAGCCGAAAACTCCGATGAAGTATGACATGACGAACCATGTCAGAGCGCCGGTGCGGTGAACTGCCGGCGCATCGTTGACGACTTGCGTCTGAATGACGGTGTAGACCAGCCCATAGCCGAGCCCCAGCAGGATGCCGCTGACGATCTGCACCGGCGCGCCATAGCCGATGGCGAAATAGACCAGGACGCCAGCCGACATCAGGATGAGCAACAGCACCGACATCCGATTGCCGTCGGCGCGGTTGATGGCGGGCGCGAGCGCAAAGCGCGCCACGACGACCACGAGAGCATAGGTCGTGAAGTACAGGCTGGCATCGAGGCCGCCGCCGCGCGCCAGCGAGCTTTGAAACGTCAGCATGCCTGTGAAGACACAAGCGCCAATTCCGACCATGAGAATTGGATAGATCGCCCTGGTGCTCGCCAGTGGAACGATCGATGACACCCAGTTTTTCGGCGCCCCGGTGCTGCCTGGAGCGGGCCGCGCTGGCCGGGGCGTCGTCACCTCGAAGGCCCACAGACAGGTCGCGGCGCAGAGACAACCAAGCGCGAGCAGGCGGAAGAGCGAGGCTGTCGACAAGCCGAGCGTGTCGACGAGAAACAAGGCCAAGGCCGGGCCGCCGCCGATGCCGGCCATCTGAAACGCGCCGAAGCGCGTAAACCAGAAGCCGCGATCGAGATCGCTCACACGCTCCGAGACTGCCATCGGAGCAGCCAGATAGAACATCCCCCAGCCGCAACCAACCATAAAGCCGGCGACCAGGATGGTACTGGAGAGGGAGGTGATACCGGCCAGGAGCAGATACCCGGCGGCCACCAGTACAGCCCCGATGGCAGCAAGGCGGGCACCGCCGAAACGGGTACCAATCCATCCGATCAGGGGAACGCCGATAAAGGTGCCGACCATGGCGCCGGCGAGAGCCTTGCCTGTCTCAATCTCGCTGCCGCCGAGGCTGCGGAAATGCTCCGTCAGCAAGAACGTCGCGCCATAACCTGTCGCGGTCAGCAACGCGCCGACGAACAGCAAGCCCACACCGATTCCGCGCATGATTCGTCAGCCTCCGAGGGTCGCCTTTTTTGACTTTCATGGCGTCGCATGGCGAAAGTGGTCGCTACTAGGCCCACTTTGATGGCAAGTATGGCAACCACTTTACCGCAGCGAACGCTTGATCTGCCGATCGCATTGGATCCGGGCATCCCCAATCAAGCCTCCCGGGTTCACGCAGCGTTGCGGGTGGCGATCGTCGACGGCTATTTGAGCCCCGGTTTGAAGCTGCCATCCAGCAGGGCGCTGGCCGCGCAACTGGGCATGTCGCGCAATGCCATCATCGCGGCCTATGAACAGCTTCTCAGCGACGGGCTGGCGGACGCCCGGCAAGGCTCCGGCACCTATGTGGCTGCAAATCTTCCGGAGGCGCAGTCAGCCGCGGCTCCCGCCGCGCTCGATGTCGAAATCCTTCCGAGCCGGGCCTTCGCCCTGGGGCGGACCTATGTCGATGGTGGCCTTTTGCGCCACCTCGGCGCGAGCGTTCGCCATCACATCGTTGCGGCGAGCGCCGACCAGCTCGGTTATGGCGATCCGCGCGGCAGTCTTTCGCTTCGAACGGAGGTCGCCCGTCACCTTGCGGCAAATCGAGGCATTCGTTGCGATCCAGGCTGCATCATGATCACCAGCGGCACGCAACAGGGCTTGCGCCTGTGCGCCGAAGCCCTGCTTTGCCCTGGCGATGCGATCTGGCTGGAGGAGCCGGGCTATTATGCGGCCCATGGTACCCTGCGCGCCGTCGGCATGCGATTGATCCCGGTTCCCGTCGATGGCGAGGGCATCAGGATCGACGAGGGCCGAAAGCTCGCTCCGCTGGCGCGGGCCGCTTATGTCACCCCCTCGCATCAGTTTCCGACCGGCGTCACCATGAGCATGGCGCGGCGGGTGGCGTTGCTGGACTGGGCGAATGCGGCGCAGGCCTGGATCATCGAAGACGACTACGACAGTGAGTTTCGCTATGCCGGGCCACCCCTTACGGCTCTGGCCGGCCTCGGCGGCGAGCGCGTGATCTATAGCGGTACCTTCTCGAAGACGCTGTTTCCCTCCTTGCGCCTGGCATATCTCGTCCTGCCCCGGAGGGTTGCCGAACGGGTGATAAGGGCCAGGAGCGCCGCCGATCGATTTCCTTCCGCCTTCCTGTCGGACGCTGTGGCCGAGCTGATGTCGAACGGCGCGTTTGCCGCACATCTTCGGCGGGCCCGCCTGCGTTATCGTCAAGCTCGCGAAACCGTTGCCTCCGTCCTGGCGGAGGCAGGGCGCGGCCGCCTGCGCATCGTCGTGCCGCCGCAGGGCCTGCACATGGTCGCCTATTTGCCAGCCGGCCTTCCCGCAGATGCCGGCGCCCGTATCCGTGCGATGGCTGCGGTCGAGACAAGATTGCTGTCCGAGGCCAGCCTGGCCCCGAGCGGCACGGAGGGCTTCATCCTCGGTTTTTCAGGACATGACAGCCGCGATTTGGCCGCAGCCGCGAGGCGGCTTGGCGAGGCAGCCTATGCGTTTACGGCGGGAAGTGGCCCGCCTGCCGACTGAGCGGGGGCAGAGAGGTCTCTTCTGTTCCCAGATTTGCTGCGCCGGCAGCTTGCGACCGGCGCGGCGCCTCTCTACGGTCCCGCCGCATTCCTGAAGGGGTTATGAGCGATATGGCGATCGAGAGCATGACGGGGTTCGCCCGGGTGGCCGGGACCATCGGCATGCATGCCTGGGCCTGGGAGGTCCGCAGCGTCAATGGTCGTGGCCTCGATGTCCGCGTCCGCGTCCCCGCCGGTTTCGACAGCTTCTCCGAGGCGGGCCGCAAGCAGTTCTCTGCCGCCTTCACCCGCGGCACCCTGCATGTCAGCCTCGCCATCACCAGCGAAGCCTCGGCGCCGCGCCCGCGCATCAACCAGGAGGCGCTCGCCGCCCTGATCGAAGCCGCGAGCCAGGTGAAGCTGCCCATAGGCATCGCTCCGGCGACGCTCGACGGCCTGCTGGCGATCCGCGGTGTCGTCGAGGTCTCTGAAGATAGCGGGGATGCGCTGTCTGATCTCGAAAAGCCGGTGCTCGCGGCACTCGCCGAAACGATCGCGGCGCTGAAGCAGGCGCGGCTCGCCGAGGGGCGGGCGCTGGAGGCGATCATCTCCGGCCATCTCGACACGATCGCCCGCCTGACGCTCGAGGCTGAAGCTCACCCCGGCCGCAGCGTCGAAGCCATCCGCGCCCGCCTTGCCGGGCAAATCGCCGCGCTGCTGGAAGCGAGCACCGCGCTGGAGCCGCAGCGCCTGCACCAGGAGGCGGCGCTGCTGGCGGTAAAGGCCGATATCCGCGAGGAGATCGACCGACTGCATGCCCATGTCGCGGCGCTGCGCGAATTGCTCGCACAGGGCGGGCCGATCGGCCGCAAGCTCGATTTCCTGGCGCAGGAGTTCGGCCGGGAGGCTTCGACGCTCTGCGCCAAGGCCGGTGACCCCGGCCTGTCGCGGATCGGGCTGGAGCTGCGCACGACCGTCGACCAGCTGCGCGAGCAGGTCCAGAACGTGGAGTGACCGTAATGGCCGATCTCATCCGTCCGGCTCGCCGCGGCCTCATGCTCGTCCTGTCGTCGCCGTCGGGCGCCGGCAAGTCGACGCTGACGCGGACCTTGTCGCAGAAGGAAACCAATCTCGACCTCTCGATCTCGGTGACGACGCGCGAGCGCCGCCCGTCGGAGATCGACGGCGTCCATTACCGCTTCATCGAGCGCGACGCTTTCGATCTGCTGCGCGAGCGTGACGACCTGCTGGAATCAGCCGAGGTTCACGGCAATGGCTACGGCACGCCGCGCAGGCCGGTCGAGGAGGCGCTGAAGGCCGGGCGCGATGTCCTGTTCGACATCGACTACCAAGGCACGCAGCAGATCCTGGAGAAGGCGCGCGAGGACGTCGTCGCGATCTTCATCCTGCCGCCGTCCATGGCCGAGCTGCGCTCGCGCCTGGTCCGGCGCGCCGAAGACGCGCCGGAGGTGATCGCGCGGCGGCTCGCCAATGCCCGCGACGAGATCGCGCGCTGGAATGTCTACGACTACGTCATCATCAACGATGATCTCGGCGCCGCCTATGAGGCGGTTCGCTCGATCCTGGCCGCCGAACGGCTGAAGCGCAGCCGTGCCACTGGCATGCCGGCATTCGTCGAAACCCTGCTGGGCGAGAAGACCAGCTGATCAGCTCTGCTGGGCAAAGGCGTTGGCGAGCGCGACGAAGCCGCTGACCGAGACCTCCTCGGCCCGCATGGTCGGCGACAGGCCGGCGGCTTCGATCATCGCCGCCGGCTCGGCGAGCACGGCCTTGAGACTCTGGCGCAGCATCTTCCGGCGCTGGCCGAAGGCGGCGAGCGTCACCCGTTCAAGCAAACGCCTGTCGCAGGGCTCCGGCTGCTGGCGCGGCACGAGGTGGACGATCGAGGAGGTGATCTTCGGCTGCGGCACGAAGGCGGTCTTCGGCACGTCGAACAGAATTTTCGTCTCGCAGCGCCAGTTGGCGAGCACGGCGAGCCGGCCATAGGCGGCGCGCTGCTCCGGCGTCGCGACGATGCGCTCGGCGACCTCGCGCTGGAACATCAACGTCAGCGAGCTCCACCAGGGCGGCCAGGGCTCGGCGCTGAGCCAGCCGACCAGCAACGGCGTGCCGATATTATAGGGCAGGTTCGCGACGATCCGGGCCGGGCTGCCGCCGAGCAGGCCGGAGAGGTCGACCGCGAGCGCATCGCCGTCGACGACGTCCAGCCGTCCCGGATAATGCGCGCCGATCTCAGCCAGCGCCGGCATGCAGCGCCGGTCGCGCTCGATGGCGATGACGCGGCCAGCTCCGTTCGCCAGCAAAGCGCGGGTGAGTCCCCCCGGGCCGGGGCCGATCTCGACGACGGTCTGGCCTTCGAGCGGGCCGGCGGCGCGGGCGATCCGGCCGGTCAGGTTGAGATCGAACAGGAAGTTCTGGCCGAGCGCCTTCTGCGCCATCAGCCCATGGCGTTCGACCACTTCGCGCAGTGGCGGCAATCCGTCCTGGGCGGTGGCGCTGCTCATGCCTCTGTTCCGCGCTCGGCCTCGGCCATGCGGGCCGCAAGCCGCAAGGCCGCGCACAGGCTGTCCGGCCGTGCAATGCCCTTGCCGGCAATGTCGAAGGCGGTGCCGTGGTCCGGCGAGGTCCGGATGAAGGGCAAGCCGAGCGTAACGTTGACGCCGTCGTCGAAGGCGATCGTCTTGATCGGAATCAGCGCCTGGTCGTGATACATGCCGAGCGCCACGTCGTAACCGGCGCGTGCCCGTGCGTGGAACAGCGTATCGGCCGGATAGGGGCCGCTCGCCTCGATGCCGAGCGCCCGCAACCGCTCGACAGCAGGCGCAATCACCGCCGCATCCTCCTTGCCGAGCGCGCCGCCTTCGCCGGCATGTGGATTGAGGCCGCAGAGCGCCAGCCGCGGCCGGGCAACGCCGAAGCGGCGCTTGAGATCGGCCGCAGCGATCCGGCCGGTCTCGACGATCAATTCCGTCGTCAATTGCTCGGGTACTGCTTCCAGCGGAATATGGATGGTCACCGGAATGACGGCGAGCTCCTCCGACCAGATCATCATCACCGGCAGCGGCGTGGCGTCTCGGCCACGGCCCGCCAGCTCCGCCAGGAACTCGGTATGTCCCGGATGCCGGAAGCCGGCGGCGTAGAGCACGCTCTTGGCGATCGGGTTGGTGACGAGCGCCGCAGCCCGCCCGGTCTCGACTGCTTCAACACCCCGCTCGATCGCTTCGATTACACCGGCCGCGTTCGCGGGATCGGGAATCCCGGCGGTTGCCGGCGAACGGTTGTCGAGTTCGATCACCGGCAGGGCGGTCGCGAAACAGGCTTCAGCCTCGTCCCAGCCGACGGGGCGCAATGGCACCTCGAGGCCGAGCCTCTGCGCCAATCCGGCGAGCGCCGAGGCATTGCCGAGATAGGCGAAGGGCGGAACGGCCCGCTCCTCGCGCTGCCGCCAGGCGGCGAGCGCCAGTTCCGGGCCGATCCCGGCCGGATCGCCTTGTGTCAGGGCGAGCAGGTGCCGCGACAAGCGCGCTCAGCGGGTGCTGGAGGAGACGCCGTCGCCAGCGCTGGACGCACCGAGATTCTGCGAATAGCTGATCTCGCCGAGCGTGCGCAGTTCGAGGCGGAACATGACCGTCCGGGTATCCTTGGTCGAGCCCGCCTGCCGGTCGGCATAGGACTGCGAATAGGACACGTCGAAGATCGTGCACTCGTCCTGATAGCGCAGCCCCAATGACGCCGATGCCGTCTGGAACGGGCCGGTGTTCGGATAGACCGGGTTCGCGTAGGCGGCGGGGTTCGCCATGTAGAGCGACAGCGCATCGCGATAGCGCTCGCGGTCGTACTTGAACTTGTCGAGGTCGAACAGCACGCTGCCGCGCACACTCCAGTACTGGGCGAACGAGACGGACTGGCTGATGCTCAAGCCTTCGCGGCGGCGCGGGATGCCCAGATCCGGTTGCGGCTCGTAGCGGCTGTAGCCGACCGTGGTCGCCAGGAACTTGTAGCTGAACGCTGCCGAGGCATCGACGCGCTGCGGCTCGAGGGTCGACTCGTCGAAGCGACCGCCGGCCTGCAGCAGCAGGCCCCTGAACGGCTGGAACTGCGCCTTGGCGACATAGTCGGAGCGCCGGGTGTCCAGCCCTGAATTGAGGCCGGTATTGACCAGATCGCCGCTGGCGTAGGAGTTGCGGCCGCCGAGATGGTAGGACTGCCCGACCAGCAGGTTGGCGTAGGAATCCTTGCCGAAGGTGCCGCTGTAGCGCAGGCCGACATTGGCGCGGCTGCCGCCCTCGACCCGGTCGTAGCCGGAGAACTTGTTCCATTCGAACAGGTTGGTGTCGTCGAAGACCAGGCTCTGCGAATCTTCGTTGGCGACGCGCAGGCTGTTGGTCTCGTTCGGGCGGGCCACGACCTGCGCGACCGGCTCGAGGATATGCGTGCCCCAGGACGTCGAAGCGACGAAGGGGAAGCGGTACATCAGGCCGATCGCCGGCATCGCGCGGCCGAAGACCTCGTCGGAGACGTCCGCGATCGTGCTGACATTGGCGTTGGCGTAGTTGGTCGTGTTCGGGTTGATCGAGAACACGTCGGCCCGGAGCGAGGCATAGGGCGTCCAGACCTGGCCGATCGGGTCGACGAAATTGCGCCGCCAGTCGACCTCGGCGGTGGCGCGCGCGATCGAGCCGGCAAGGCCCGTCACCAGGCACTGGCCCTTCTGGTAGACCGCACAGCCGTCGAACAGCGAGTATTGCGGCGTCGAGATCAGATAGCTCTTCTGCAGCGGCAGCTCCTTGAAAGCGGCTGCTTCGCGCGACAGATGCGTCAGATTGACGGTGAAGGAGAGCTCGCCGCCGATCATCGACGGCTTGTGGATTCGCTTGTTGTAGTCGACCACCGGTCCGACGACAGGCTGCTGCTTCTGCCAGTCGTAATAGGTCAGCGGCTGGAAATAGTAGCCGCGCATGTCGAACCAGGCATCCGCGGTCTGGCCGTTGAGTGAAACGGTCGAGGTCGATTCCTGCAGATAGGTCGAGGCAGTGATGCTCTCGCTGCGGATCCGGTAGTTCTTGAAGAAGAACCGGTCGGTCGAGCCGGCCACATCCCAGCTGAAATTCCAGCGCGGGTTGATGAACACCTTGCCCGAGCTCTCGATCGAGCCGCGGAATTTGTCGTCGCCGGCGCCGAAGGGGCTTGGCAGGAAGGCTTCCTTCTCCTGCTGGAAGATGCCGGCGGCGCGGATGTTGTACGAGCCGTTGACGAAGCGGTGCCGCCACTCGACCTCGCCGAGGAGGCCCTGGCGCGAGAGGTAGGTTGGAGTGACCGTCAGGTCGTAGTTCGGCGCGAGGTTGATGAAATAGGGCAGGCCGACGCCGTAGCCGAGCGCCGAGGTGTTGATGAACTTCGGCGCCAGGAAGCCGGTCTTGCGCTTAACGGTCGCGTCCGGCCCCGACATAAAGGGGATGTAGGCGATCGGGACGCCGGCGAATTCGAGCCGAGCTTCCTCGTAATAGATCATCTGCTCGGACTTCTTGTGGATGATCCGAGCGGCGCGCACCTGCCAGAACGGCGGGCGTTCGGGCTGGTCCACGCAAGGTTCGCAGGCGGTGTAGATGCCCTTGTCGAAGACGAAGACCTCGCCGTCGGTGCGCTCGGCGCGCGGCGCCGAGAAACGGGTCTTGTCGGTGTTCACCACGCGCAGCGAATCGATGAAGCCGTCGCGGAAATCGTCGGTCAGGTTGAAACGGTCGCCGGTGATCACGGTGCCGTTGGATTCGGTGATGCGGGCGTTGCCGGTCGCGACGACGCGCTTGCTCTGGCGGTCGTAGACGACGCGGTCGGCCTCGATCGTCCGGCCCTGATAGAGAATCTGGACATCGCCGACCGCCGAGACGGTGTTGTTGTCCTTGTCGTAGACGAGCTCGCGCGCGTCGACGACCATGCGCTCCTGCGGCTTGGCCGCCGGAGTTTGGGCATAGGCAAGGCTCGTCCAGCCAAGGACCGGGGCGAGGGTGGTCGCCAGCGCGGTCGCAGCCGCAAGGCGCGTGATGCGTCTTACGCCGGAAGCCATGAACTCAATCCAAAATTAACCATAGCCACCGTATTCTCAGCCATCTTCCTGATGGAGCAGGGCAAGTGCGCCGAGTAGCGTGCCCACGACTGCGGGCAGCCAAGCGGCCACCGAGGCGTTGACGATCCCCGATGAGCCCAGCTCTTCAGATAACTGTGTCGCAACATAGAGCATGAACCCGGCCGCGACGCCACCTACCACCAATCTGGTCACACCACCAAACCGGAAAAATCTTAAGGAAACGGATGCTGCCACCAGGATCATCGCGATCAGCAGCAACGGCCGTGCCTTGAGGGATTCATAGCGCAATTCGTAGCGTGTCGTGTCGAGTCCCGCCTTCTGGGTGCGGTCCAGCACGGCCGGCATCGACCAGAACCCGACGGAGTCGGGCGGGGTGAAACTTTGTCGCACCTGGTCGGGCTCCAGCGTCGTCGCGACCAGGTATGTCGAGTACGTCTGTGGCTCTTCCGTGGCCGAGGTGACGCGCGCCTCCGACAATTCCCAATAGCCGCGATAGAGCACCGCCTGCTTCGCCTCGATGCGCTCGCTGAAGCCGCCATCGGGCGAGAAGGTGAAGAAGGCGACTTGGGCGAGCCCCACCCCATCCTGCAGGGCTGCGGCCGCGCGGATGATCGCCTGGCCGTCGACGCTGCGCTGGCGAATCCAGATTTCCTTGCCGCCGACGACCTGTCCGGTACGGACGAAGAGCGAGGCTTCGAGCGCGGTGGCGCGCTGCTTCAGCTCGGCGGCGACCGGATTGTAGATGCCGATCGAAACGAGGCCGACCAGCCCGGCGACCAGCGCTGCCGGCTGCAGGAACTGCCAGGCGGAGATGCCGACCGAGCGTGCGACGACCAGCTCCAGCTTCCGGCTGAGATTGAGCAGGGCGAACATGCCGCCGAACAGCACCGCGAACGGGAAGATCTGCTCGGCGACGGAGGGGGCGCGATAGAGCGCGAGCTGGATGATGCTCGGCGTCGTCGCGGTGGGAGAATCGCCGGCGCGCCGCATCAGCTCGACGAAGTCGAGCGTCGCGATCAGGAAGAAGAAGGTGCCGAACACACTCAAGATCGCACGCAGGAAGCGCGCCGTCAGATAGCGGCCGAAGGTCTTGAACAGCAGCATCAGGCGCGCCGGAAACGTGCCGTAAAGGCGAGGAGGGGGGCGATCAGCGGCTCCGTCAGCTGGTCGATGAAGACACGGGTGCGCGAGCCGAAGCCGATGGCGAGGGCCGAGAGGAGGATGGTTGCGAGCGGCAGGATATAGAGCAGGGCAGCCGCGAGGGGCGAGCGCACGCTGGCGGTCCAGGCGGCGTAGGCGCCAATTCGGATGGCGCCGACCAGGAAGATGGCGATCTGGATCGCGGCGGCGCGGCCCTGGCGGGTCGTGCGCGCCTCGCCGAGGATGGCGAAGGCGACCAGCATGAAGGCGATCGGGTAGAGCGGCGCGGACAGGCGATTGTGCAGCTCCGCCCGGAAACGGCCCTCCTGAATCTTGTAATAGGGCTCGTTCCGGTCCTGTGTCAGCAGCGCCCAGGTCGTGCGCTCGCGTGGCTTGTAGATCACCTTGTCGCCGTCTCCGCCGCCGACGCCATCGGCGTCGCCCGTCAGCGCGGAGAGATTGAGCGCATAGCGCTCGAACGAGATAATCGAGCTCGAGTTCTGGTTGCGGCTCTCGCGCTGGATCGTGCCCTTTTCCAGCATCAGGAAGCTGTTTCCGCCGGCTTCGGCCGATTGGCCACGCTCGGCGATGTAGACCGCCGGCTGGTTGGGGTCGCGCCGATCCTGCATGAAGATGCCGAGCAGGGCCTGTCCCTGCTTCTCGCGATAGTGGAAGGTGACGCCGGAATCGAGCGAGACGAACTGGCCTTCCTTCACCACATTGGCGACGAAGTCGGCGCGGATCAGCGTGATCAGGTCTCGCAGCGCCCGGAAGCCGGCCGGCATCACCCCGAGCGACATCCAGCCGACCAAAGCGGCGGTTATCAGCGTCAGCACGATGAAGGGCCGGGTCAGTCGGCGTGGCGCGACGCCGGCCGCATTCATCACGATCAGCTCGGAATCGCTGTTGAGCTTGTTGAGGGTGTAGAGCGTCGCCATGAACAGCGCGACCGGCGCGATACCGGCGATCAGTGCCGGCAGCGAGAGCAGGGTCACGGTGAAGAAGATCAGCGCGGTCTGGCCCTTGCCGGTGATCAGGTCGACCTCGCGCAGGGCCTGCGTCACCCAGATCACGCTGGTCAGGCCGACGAGCAGAATCACCGCCGCGCTGGTGGCGATCTTCAGGATGTAGCGGTCGAGAAGTCCGAAACGCACGCGGTGAGGATCCTGGGGCTGCCATCCTTGAAGAAGGCGCTCCCCTTGGACGGCTCGCCTCGAACTCCCTATGGTATAGCTTCGATCATGGCGCAAACGGGAATCGTTTGTGGCCTTTGCGAGCCCCGATCCCGGTCCGCTCCTTTCCTGTAACCGATGAGCCTTCGATGTCGCAGCGCCTGAAGCTTGAGGTCAAAGCCCTGAACGCCATTGCCGGGGACGATCTGGTCATCTTTGTCTCGGACAGGCTGGCGCCGCCGAAGGCCGTGGAAGAGTGGATCGGCCCGGGCGCCCATGCCCTGATCGCGCGCGCGGCCGCCGCCGAGCGCTTCAAGGGCAAGGCGCTCTCCGGAGTGACGCTGCTCGCGCCGGACGGGGCGGGCTATGAGCGCCTGATCCTGATCGGGACCGGGCCGGCGGCCGAACGCGGAAGGCTCGAATTCGCCGCGCTCGGCGGCGCCATCGCCGGCAAGCTCGGGCACGGCCGCAGCGCCGACATCATCGCAGCGTTGCCGGAGGGCGAGCTCTCGGCCGCCGAGATCGCCGAGATCGGGCTCGGCCTGCGGCTGAGGAGCTATGCCTTTGACCGCTACAAGACCAAGAGCCGCGACAAGGACCAGTCCGAACCGAAGACGGTGACGCTGCGCGTCGACGACCCCGCAGCGGTGAAGAAGGCGCTCAAGGCGCGCGAGGCCATTGCCGGCGGCGTCGAGCTTGCTCGCGACCTCGTGAACGAGCCGCCGAACGTTCTGTTCCCCGAAGAGTTCGCCGAGCGTGCCGGCAAGCTCGAGAAGCTCGGTGTCGAGGTCGAGATCCTCGACGAGAAGGAACTGAAGAAGATCGGTATGCGGGCGCTGCTCGGCGTCGGCCAGGGCTCGCATCGCGAGAGCCGCGTCGTGGTGATGCGCTGGAACGGCGGCGGCAAGGGCGACAAGCCGGTCGCCTTCGTCGGCAAGGGCGTGACCTTCGACACCGGCGGCATCTCGATCAAGCCGGCCGGCGGCATGGAGGACATGAAGGGCGACATGGCCGGTGCGGCCTGCGTCACCGGTCTGATGCAGGCGCTCGCCGCCCGCAAGGCCAAGGTCAATGCCGTCGGCGTGATCGGCCTGGTCGAGAACATGCCGGATGGCAAGGCCCAGCGGCCGGGTGACATCGTCACCTCGCTCTCCGGGCAGACCATCGAGATCATCAACACCGATGCCGAAGGCCGGCTCGTCCTCGCCGACGTGCTCTGGTACACGCAGGAGCGCTTCAAGCCGGTCTTCATGGTCAATCTGGCGACGCTGACCGGCGCGATCCTGGTCGCGCTGGCGCAGGAGAATGCCGGGCTGTTCTCCAACAGCGACGAGTTGGCGGAGCGGCTCTCGGTTGCCGGCAAGGCGACCGGCGAGACGGTCTGGCGCATGCCGCTCTCGCCCGCCTACGACAAGATGATCGATTCCAAGTTCGCCGACATGAAGAACTCGGCCGGCCGCCATGGCGGCTCGATCACGGCGGCGCAGTTCCTGCAGCGCCATGTCAACGACACGCCCTGGGCGCACCTCGACATCGCCGGCACCGGCATGGGCTCGCTGAACAGCGAGACCAACCGCTCCTGGGGTTCGGGCTGGGGCGTGCGCTTGCTCGATCGGCTAGTGACAGATCACTACGAGAGCTGATTCGGATTATCAACCGAATTGCATAAGAGTTTGAGTTAATTTGGTTATGGCTGAGGCCCTGTTCTACCATCTGCAGGGACGCCCGCTCGAGCAGGTCATTCCGACCCTGCTCGAGCGCTCGCTCGCCCGTGGCTGGAAGGCGGTGGTCGAACTATCGAGCCGCGAGCGCCTGGCCGGGCTCGACGATCGGCTCTGGACCTATGCGGACGAGTCCTTCCTGCCGCATGCGACGGCGTCCGAGCCGGACGCCGCGATCAATCCGATCGTGCTCACCACCGCCTCCGACAACCCGAACGGCGCGCAGGTTCGCTTCTGCGTCGACGGTGTTCGCATTCCGGACGCATTGGAGGCCTACGAGCGCGTCATCCTGATGTTCGACGGCGACGATCCCGATGCGCTCGCCTCGGCTCGTGAAGACTGGAAAAAGCTGCGGACGCTCGGCATCGCCGCCACTTATTGGCAGCAGGACGAGACCGGCCGCTGGGAGAAGAAAGCGTGAAAGTTCCTGTTGCCCTGGGCGTTGTCTCCATTTTGGCGGCTGCGCTCGCCGGCTGTTCCGTCGACATGGGCGGATTTTCCTTCGTCTCCGACGAGCGCGGCACCCGCAGCAGCAGCGCCACGGCCCGTGTCTCGACGCAGGAAGCGATGCTGACGCCGGAGGGCGAGTGCAGCGCCGATGTCTCGCTCGATCCGTCGACGCGGCCGCCACCGAAGGAGATCGCGGTCGGCATCACCGAATGCGAACTCGTCAGGCTCAAGGCCAAGCGGCCGACCGACGTGCTGATCGGCGACAATGGCAGGGGCCAGCGCGAGGTCCAGGTGCTCTATTCCGAACCGGGCAATCGCGAGATCTACATGTTCACCGACAACCGTCTGAGCCGGATCGTCAGGCCGGGCCAGCCCGAGCAGCAGGGCTGAGTGATGTCGAAGGTTCTCGATATCGGACAGGACGAGATTTTGGTCCTGTCCGAGCTGTTGCACCGTTGGTTCGATGACAAAGGTGGTCGAACCATTCGAGATGTCATCTTGGACGATTCCGAGCTTTGGGCGTTGAACGCTCTTAATTCGGCACTTGAACGCAATGTGCCGGAGGCGATGGACGCCGATTATCGCGCGTTGCTGGATGCTGCTCGCACACGGGTCCGCAATCGAAATGGCGGCGGATGGCCGCAATGAGAGTCGTCGAGTAAAGCGCATCAGGCGCTCTCCAGCTCCTTGCTCAGCATCAGCCGTTCCTCCGCGGCTGAGGCGAGATCTATAGCCTGAACCGGATCGTCAGGCCGGGCCAGCCCTAGCAGCAGGGCTGATGCCGAGGCCCTCGGCCGGGAATCTGTCTCTGACGTGGCCAAGGCAACCGTTCGATCAATCCGCGCGTTTGCGAGTTGGTCGGAACGGGCAAGGCGCCGAGGCGGGAGTGTCGAGATGCAGGTTCAAAGGCAGAAACGGGCGGTGTTCGCCGGCCTGGGGCTCATGGGCGCTGCGCTCATGGCCTTGCCAGTAGCGGCGCAGGTGGTTGATTTCCGCTCCTCCGACCGCGAGATGAACCGCGCGATCGCCGAGGCCCGCAAGACGCTGCCGGACTTCCTCGCGCTTTATCGCGGCGGCAAGGGCGAACGTCATGCCGTGAAGGTCGCGATTCCCTATGATCGCGGGCGCGAGCACATCTGGATGAACCTGACCGCCGTCGAAGGCGATGTCTTCATCGGCAGGATCGCGAACGATCCCGTCCATCTCGACAATCTGAACCGGGGCGACAGCTACCGCGCTGGCAGCGCGATGGTCAGCGACTGGAACTACATGTCGGGCGGCCAGATGCACGGCAGCTACACCACCCGTGTCGCGATCAAGAAGCTCACCCCGACGCAGGTTAAGGAGCTCGGCCTCAACCTCGCGCCGCTGCCCTGAGGGGGCTCAGGCGCTTTCCAGCTCCTCGCTCAGCATCAGCCATTCCTCCTCGGCCGCCGCCAGCGCCTCGGTCAATTCGCCGCGCTGGCGCGAGAGCTGCAGCGCCTTCTCGGGCTCGCGGGAGAAGGCGCCGTTGGCGAGCGCGCCGTCGACCTTCTCGATCAGCCCGGTCAGCTTGGCGATGCGCGCCTCGGCGAGGTTGAGCTTCTGCCGGAGCGGTCCCTGTGCCTGACGCTTCGCTGCCGCGCCCTTGCGCTCGTCGGCCTTGCTCGCGCCGTCCGTATCCGCCTTGTTGCGCTGGACCGGCTTGTCGCGACCGAGAACGAAGTCGCGATAATCGTCCATATCGCCGTCGAAGCTCTTCACGGTGCCGTCCCCGACCAGCCAGAGCCGGTCGGCGCAGGCCTCGATTAGGAAGCGATCGTGGCTGACCAGGATGACGGCGCCGGGATAGTCGTTGATCGCGTTGACGAGGGCGGTGCGGCTGTCGATGTCGAGATGGTTGGTCGGCTCGTCGAGAATGAGCAGATGCGGGCCGCCGAAGGTGGCGATGCCGAGCATCAGCCGGGCCTTTTCGCCACCGGACAGGTTCTTGACCGGGGTGTCGGCCTTGTTGGCGGGGAAGCCGACCTGTGCGGTGCGCGCCCGCACCCGCGCTTCCGGTGCATCCGGCATCAACTCGCGGATATGACCGACCGGCGTGTCTTCCATCCGCAATTCGTCGAGCTGGTGCTGGGCGAAATAGGCCGTCTCCAGTTTGGACGAGCGCCGCATCTCACCTGACAGCGGCGCAAGGCGCCCGCCTATCAGCTTGCAGAAGGTCGACTTGCCGTTGCCGTTTGCTCCGAGCAGGGCGATGCGATCGTCCGGCGCCAGCGTCAGGTTGAGGCGCTGCAGCACCTTGCGCTCACCATAGCCGGCGCTGGCGCTCTCCAGCACGATCATCGGCGGCGAGAGCGGCCGCTCCGGTGCGGGGAAATTGAAGGGCTGGACATCGCGATCCTGGATGACCGCGATCTCCTGCATCTTCTCCAGTCGCTTGACGCGCGACTGTGCCTGGCTGGCCTTCGAGGCCTTTGCCTTGAAGCGGTCGACGAAGGATTGCAGGTGCTTGCGCTCGGCCTCCTGCTTTTCGCGTGCCTTGGCGAGATGCGCCTGCTTCTCGGCCCGGAGCTTCTCGAAAGCACTGTAGCCGCCGCGATAGATCGTCAGCTTGCCCTGATCGAGATGCAGGATGTGGTCGACGCAGGTGTCGAGCAGTTCGCGGTCGTGGCTGACGACCAGCACGGTATGCGGGTAGCGCTCGAGATAGTCGTAGAGCCAGAGCGTGCCTTCGAGGTCGAGATAGTTGGTCGGCTCGTCGAGCAGCAGGAGGTCGGGCTCGGAGAACAGTACGGCCGCGAGCGCGACGCGCATGCGCCAGCCGCCGGAATAGTCGGAGCAGGGGCGTTGCTGCGCCGCCTCGTCGAAGCCGAGGCCGTGCAGCACGGTCGCAGCGCGGGCTGGGGCGGAATGCGCGCCGATATCGGCGAGTCTGGTCTCGATCTCGGCGATCCGCATCGGATCAGTCGCGCTCTGCGCTTCCTTCATCAGCGCGGCGCGCTCGGTGTCGGCTGCGAGCACGACCTCGATCAGCGTTTCGGGCCCGCCCGGAGCCTCTTGCGCCACCCCGCCGATGCGCATGCCCTTTGGCAGGGCGACGTTGCCGCCCTCCGGCGAGAGATCGCCGGTGATGATCCGGAACAGCGTCGTCTTGCCGGTGCCGTTGCGGCCGACGAGGCCGACGCGCGAGCCGGTGGGGAGGAAGGCACTGGCCTTGTCGAGCAGCAGGCGCTCGCCGAGGCGATAGGTAATGTCATTGAGGGTCAGCATGGCGGGCGGGGTTTAGCGCGCTTTCGCCCTCGCTGGAAACGGCAGGAAGGCGGGAAATTGCCGAGGCGGTGCGCGAGAGGATGGCTGCCTTTGGGGCAGGCCACGGTTTCTCCATGTTTCCGCCACGGCATGGCCGGGCGGTCCCGGCATGCAGGGAGCCAAGTAACCCACTGATTCGCAAAGAGCATCCATGCAGATCGGCTCTCTGGTCCGGCGCCCGCGCCGGGTATCGCTCGCAGCCGTCGTCGTCGCGCTGCTCGCTCTGGTCCTGGGCAGTGCCGCTGCCCTCGCCGCCCTGGCGCCGCTACCCGGCGCTATGTGAGGTTGCGGCGCGTTTCGCGCTTCAAGCAACGTTAACCGCGCTCGTGTTGGCTGTTTCGACCCAGTCGACGTCGGGCGGAGACCTGATTCGTGTTCAGCCTCAGGATCAGGCTTCCGGTCGCCATGTTGGCCCTGGCGCTACTGGCTGCACTGGCGGTGGGCTCGGCCGCCTATCTCGCCGTATCGAGCTGGGCGCACGGCGCCGTGCGCGAGCGCATGCATGCCCTGGCCGAAAGTCATGTCCGTGCCATCGAGCGGCGCTGGTCCCAGCTGCGCGCCGAACTCGCCGTCCAGGCCCGCAGTGCCTTCACTGTCTCTGCGCTCGACGAGATCGGCAAATGGATGGAACTCGGCCAGCACGATTACCGCAGCATCCTCGGCTATTATCAGGGCGATGGCTCGCTGCCCCTGGCCGAACGCATCGCCCGCAGCGGCCGCGAGCATCAGCACGGCTATTCCTGGCGCCATGTGCCGATCCACGAGACCTATTCGGCGGCGCTGAAGCAGTTCAACTACGCCGACATCTACCTGGTTTCGCGCAAGGGCAGGGTGGTCTACAGCGTCACCAAGGGCCCTGAGTTCGGCCGCCTGCTCAGCGACGAGGATCTCGCCGTCACCGGCCTCGCCCGATCCGTCGAGCTGGCGCGGGGCAAGCCCGCCGGCGAGCAGGTGGTGCTCGATTTTGCCCCTTACAATCCGGTTGGCGGTGATCCGCGCGCTTTCCTGGCAGCGCCCTTCTACGACGCCGAGGCAGGCGGGGGCGAGCAGGTCGGGACGATCGTCATCGCCGTCGATACGCATCTGATCGACGATGTGCTGGCCTTCAACCCGGTCGGCTCCAGCGCCGAGCGGATTTTCGTGATCGGCTCCGACGGATTCATGCGCTCGAACCCTGCGGCCCGGCGCAACGGGGCTTCGCCGCGGGAGACGCTCGACCGGACCCGGCTCGCCGCGCAGCCGGAGAATGCGCTTATCCGCATGACCAGCCACGACGGCCAGCGGCTCGTCGCGAGCGGCGAGGAGGTGGTGATCGGCGATTGGCGCTGGCTGCTCTGGCTGACCGCACCGGAGGAGAGCGCCTTCGCCGTGGTCGGCACGATCCGCAGCGCCGTCGTTTCGGCAGGCCTGCTGGTGCTGTTGCCGCTGTTCGGCATCGCGATCCTGCTCGGCTGGTCGGTGGCGCGCCCGATCGCCAGACTCTCGGACAGGCTCGCGGGCGTCGCCGCAGGGCGGACCGAAGAAGAAATTCCCGGTGCCCAGCGTCGCGACGAGATTGGCGGTATCGCCAAGTCGATCGAGCTGATCCGCGAAACCCTGCGCGGCGAAGCTAGCCGGCGGGAGATAGAGCAGGATACGCGCCGGGCCGAGGCCGAGCAGCATCGGCGCGCCTTGCTGAACGAACTGGCGGGCGAGCTCGAGGAGTCGGTGCGGACCGTCTCGGCGTCCGTTTCGGTTTCTGCCGAAACCCTGGGCA
This sequence comes from Allobosea sp. NPDC055332, assembly GCF_053645455.1. Lineage (NCBI taxonomy): Bacteria > Pseudomonadati > Pseudomonadota > Alphaproteobacteria > Hyphomicrobiales > Alloboseaceae > Allobosea > Allobosea sp. NPDC055332. The sequence continues at coordinate 431,081 of NZ_JBSHMO010000003.1, forward strand.
TGACGGCACATCAGCTCGCGGAAGGCGCGCGCGAGACTCAGGCCGGCGCTACCGATACCGATGGTGCGACCGGCAATGCGATCCGCAGCGTCAGGTCGATCGAGCGCGCGGCGCAGGATCTGCTCGGCGCCGTCGACGCTCTGGCCGAGGAGGTGCGCTCTTCGGATGCGACCGCCGGCCACGCGCGCCAGCACGCGGATTCGGTAAGCCGGATCGTCGATGGCCTCTCCAACGGCGCAGCCCGTGTGTCGGAGGTGGTCGGGTTGATCTCGGCGATCGCCGGCCAGACCAACCTGCTCGCGCTCAACGCCACCATCGAGGCGGCTCGCGCCGGCGAGGCGGGCAAGGGTTTTGCCGTCGTCGCCAACGAGGTGAAATCGCTGGCGACGCAAACGGCGACGGCCACACAGGACATCGCCCGCCAGATCGAGGCGATGAACCACGCGACCGCCGCGACGGTCGAAGGAATCGCCGGCATTCGCGCTCTGGTGCAGGATCTGAACGAGGCGACGCGCCGCACCAGCCAGACCATGCTGCGCCAGCATGAGGCGGCCCACGCCATCGCCGCCGACGTGCTCGCCGCGACGCAGGAGATCGTCCTGATCGGGCAGGCCACCAGCCAGGTCGCGCTCGCCTCGCGCAACACCGCCGGCGCGTCCGACGCGGTGCTGAAGGCTGCGAGCGAATTGACTGAGCTGGCCCAGGCGCTGAATGCGCGCGTCGATCATGTCATCGGCGAGCTGCGCGTCGCCTAGAGCTTGTCGCCGGAGCCCGTGTTGGCTAACGCTCAGGGCATGAGCCACACCGCCTTCTATGCCGGGTCCTTCGACCCCGTCACCAACGGCCATGTCGATATGATCGAGGCCGCCTGCCGGCTGTGCGACAGGCTGATCCTCGCCATCGGCATCCATCCCGGCAAGACGCCGATCTTCACGGCCGAGGAGCGCGCCGCATTGCTGCGCGAGGTCTGCGGCCCGATCGAGCTCGCATCGGGGACGAAGCTCGAGGTCGTCACCTTCGACGACCTCGCCATCGACGCGGCGCGGCGGCTCGGTGCTACCATCCTGGTGCGCGGCCTGCGCGACGGTACCGATCTCGACTACGAGATGCAGCTTGCCGGCATGAACCACACCATGGTCCCCGCACTGCAGACGGTGTTCCTGCCGGCGACGCCACCGGCCCGTCACATCACCGCGACGCTGGTGCGCCAGGTCGCCTCGATGGGCGGCGACGTCTCCGCCTTCGTTCCGCCTGTTGTCAGCGACAGGCTGAAGGCGAAGTTCGCCAAGCACTGACGCCTGCGCAAACGCCGTCTATGTGCATTTGCCTGATGGCGATGTGCATTAGCGTTTGCAATTTGCAAACGCCGATGGTGTCTCTGGACTAATCTGAATCGGTGCGCGGTCCCGGCGCATCGTCCTCCAACGAGTGTTCCGATGCGCCTGTCCCGCTATTTCCTGCCGATCCTGCGCGATACGCCCAAGGAGGCGGAGATCGTCTCGCACCGGCTGATGCTGCGCGCCGGCATGATCCGCCAGCAGTCGGCCGGCATCTATTCCTGGCTGCCGCTCGGCCTCAGAGTGCTCAACAAGATCAGCGCCGTGGTGCGCGAGGAGCAGAACCGCGCGGGGGCGATTGAGATTCTGATGCCGACGATCCAGTCGGCCGATCTCTGGCGCGAGAGCGGGCGCTACGACGCCTATGGCAAGGAGATGCTGCGCATCAAGGACCGGCATGATCGCGAGATGCTGTACGGGCCGACCAATGAGGAGATGGTCACCGAGATCTTCCGCTCCTACGTCAAGTCCTACAAGGACCTGCCGCTCAACCTCTACCACATCCAGTGGAAGTTCCGGGACGAGGTCCGCCCGCGCTTCGGCGTGATGCGCGGCCGCGAATTCCTGATGAAGGACGCTTATTCCTTCGATCTCGACCAGGCCGGCGCCCGCCATGCCTATAACCGCATGTTCACCGCCTATTTGCGCACCTTCGCCCGGCTCGGTCTGAAGGCGATCCCGATGCGCGCCGACACCGGCCCGATCGGCGGTGACCTCAGCCACGAGTTCATCGTGCTCGCCTCGACCGGCGAGAGCGAGGTCTTCTGCCACAAGGATTATCTCGACTTCGCGACGCCCGCGGTCGACACCGATTTCGACAGCATCGAAGGCCTGCAGGGCGTCGTCGACAAGTGGACGAGCCTCTACGCCGCGACCGAGGAGATGCACGACAAGGCGGCCTTCGAGGCCATGCCTGCCGACAAGCAGGTCTCGGCCCGGGGTATCGAAGTCGGCCATATCTTCTATTTCGGCACCAAGTATTCCGAACCGATGGGTGCGACCGTCGCCGGCCCCGACGGGCAACTGGTGCCGGTCCATATGGGCTCCTACGGCATCGGCCCGAGCCGTCTCGTCGCCGCGCTGATCGAGGCCGGTCATGACGAGGGCGGCATCGTCTGGCCCGACGAGATCGCGCCCTTCGACATCGCCGTGCTCAACCTCAAGACCGGCGATGCCGCGACCGACGGCGCCTGCGAGCAGCTCTACAAGGGGCTCGCCGCCAAGGGCTACGACATGGCCTATGACGATCGCGACGAGCGCCCGGGCGGCAAGTTCGCCACTGCCGACCTGATCGGCATCCCCTGGCAGATCATCGTCGGCCCGAAGGGGCTGGCCGAGGGCAAGGTCGAGCTCAAGCGCCGCGCCGGAGGCGAGCGCGAACTGGTCTCGCTCGAGGCGGCGCTGGCGCGCTTCCCGGGCAAGGGCGCGGAGACGAACGCGTGAGCGGAGGAGGGCGGTCATGAGCGCCGTCGCCGAGGCTCGGGAGAGCGTGCCGACCGGCACGAAGCCCTTTGCCGGCTTTGAATGGCTGCTCGCCGGCCGCTATCTGCGCACGCGCCGGCGCGAAGGCTTCGTCTCGGTCATCGCCGGCTTCTCGTTCCTCGGCATCCTGCTCGGCGTCGCCACGCTGATCATCGTGATGTCGGTGATGAACGGCTTCCGCAAGGAGCTGCTGGAGAAGATCGTCGGCGTCAACGGCCACATCTTCGCAACCCCGATCGACCGGCCGCTCGACGATTACGAGCAGGTCGCGGCCAGGCTGCGCCAGGTCCAGGGCATCAAGCTGGCGATCCCGCTGGTCGAAGGCCAGGCGCTCGCCTCTTCGCAGGTCGGCAATGGCGGCGTCCTGGTCCGTGGCATCTCGGAAAACGACATCAAGTCGATCCCCTTCATCGCGGGCAATGTCCGCCAGGGCACGCTCGACGGCTTCACCTCGGCTAATGGCGTCGCGATCGGCCGGCGGCTCGCGGGCTCGCTCGGCTTGCAGGTGGGCGACACCATCACCATCGTCACCCCGCGCGGCGCCTCGACGCCGTTCGGCACGGCGCCACGGATCAAGGCCTATCCGGTCACGGCGATCTTCGAGATCGGCATGTCGGAGTTCGACGCCTCCTTCGTCTTCATGCCGCTCGGCGAGGCCCAGGCCTATTTCAATCGCGACGGCGACGTGAACGTCATCGAGATCTTCATCAACGATCCCGACCAGACGCAGACCGTGCGCGACCGGATCGAGCAGGATGCGCCGCGCCCGCTGGTGCTGTCCGACTGGCGCCAGCGCAACCGCACCTTCTTCAATGCGCTCGAGGTCGAGCGCAATGTGATGTTCATCATCCTGACCCTGATCGTGCTGGTCGCGACCCTCAACATCGTCTCCGGCCTGATCATGCTGGTGAAGGACAAGACCGAGGACATCGCGATCATGCGCACCATGGGCGCCTCGCGCGGCACCGTGCTGCGGGTGTTCCTGATCACGGGCGCGGCGATCGGCGTGTTCGGGACCTTGGCCGGGTTTATCCTCGGCATCACCTTCGCCAAGAACATTCAGACCATCAACAAGGGGCTGAGCAGCCTCCTGGGCGTCAACCCCTGGGACCCGACCGTGCGCTTCCTCAGCGACATCCCCTCTGTGATCGACTGGCGCGAAGTCGCCGCCGTGGTGATGATGACGCTCATCCTGTCACTGCTGGCGACGCTCTATCCGGCCTGGAAGGCGGCGCGGCTCGACCCCGTCAAAGCCTTGCGGATGGGGTGAGGGCGCAACCGATGGCAACCGAGACCCCGGCGCTCTTCCTCTCCCAGATCGAGCGCTACTATCCCCAGACCGACGGCCCGCTCGAGGTGCTGCGCAAGGCCGATTTCGCGATCTGGCCGGGCGAGCTCGTGGCGCTGGTCGCCCCGAGCGGCACCGGCAAGTCGACCTTGCTGCACGTCGCTGGCCTGCTCGAGAGCCCCGATGGCGGCGAGGTCTTTATCGGCGGCGTGCCGACCTCGCAGCTCGATGACAAGGGCCTGACCCGGCTGCGGCGCACCGAGATCGGCTTCGTCTACCAGTTCCACCATCTCCTGCCGGAGTTCACCGCGCTGGAGAACGTCGTGCTGCCGCAGCGCATCCGCGGCCTCGGCAAGGCCGAGGCGGAATCGCGCGCGACCGAGCTTCTGAGCTTCCTCGGGCTCGGCGAGCGGCTCGACCATCTGCCGGGCGAGTTATCGGGCGGCGAGCAGCAGCGCGTCGCGATCGGCCGCGCCGTCGCCAATGCACCGCGCGTGCTGCTGGCCGACGAGCCGACCGGCAATCTCGATCCGCACACCTCGCTGCACGTCTTCAACACGCTGGTGGCACTGGCGCGCGCCTCGGGCCTGGCCGCGCTGATCGCGACCCACAACCTCGACCTTGCCCGGCGTATGGACAGGCAAGTCACGATCCGCGACGGGATGGTGGTGCCGCTGGCCTGAGCTTTTGGCTCAGCGCCCGCCGCGGTCGTAGCACTCGGCGAAATAGAGCATGAAGGCGTCGACCAGCCCGTCCTCGTAAGGAGCGGTCTTCGCTTCCCAGCGCGCGACATAGGCATCCCAGAGCTTGCCCTTGCGCGAGGAGAGCAGGCCATCGAGCCCGCGTCCGGCGTCGAGACTCTCGGCGACCGCCTGCGGATCGAGGTCCTCGACCAGCATGCGCAGCGCGTGCTGCATCGCCGAATAGGTCTTGATCTGATGGATCTTGAGATCCTTGAAGCTCTCCTCGAACGCCTTCTGCGCGTTGAGATAGCCGCTGGTCGGCCGGCCGAAGATCAGCTTCAGCGCGTCCTCGATCGTCGGTGAGAACTTCAGCGGATTGTTGTCCTGCGCCTGGATCATCGTCTGGTTGGAGCTGCGCGCGATGCGCTTGCTCTCGGCCCGCGCCGCCAGCAGCGCCTTCAGCTCGATGGCGATCAGGCGCATCAGCGCGCCGGTCTGCTCGGCGAAGGCGCCAGGATCCTGCCAGGACAGCTCGTCGACCGGTAGCCCGGCGCCGCGGGCGAAACGGGCGATGAATTCGCCGGGCGAGATCGCCGGAGCGCCCATGGGAGCAGCCATCGGAGGAGGCGGAGGGACGACAGGTCGCGGTGCCGGCTCATAGGGCGCATCGAAGCTCGGGCGCGGCGGCGACTCCGCCGGTGCTTCGTCCCATGGTGTGCCGGCGGAGCCGGCTGAAGGCGGCCGGCGCGGCGTCGGGATCGGCGCGATCGGCTCGGGCGCCGGCGCCGTCGGCTCCTGGTAAGGTGCCCACGCGAACTCGTCCGGTCGCGATGATGGTGGTGGCGCAGCCGGCGGTGAGACAAAGACCTGGGCCGGCTCTGCCGGTGTCGGGATATCTGCCGCCCAGTCGATGAACGGCGCATGCACCGGCTGGTATTTCTGCGGCGGGATCAGGTCGCGGCGGGCGATCGGCGGCGCCTCGTCGCCGTTCGATTCCCAGAGAGATTCGCCGGGCGGTGGCGGCATCGCCGGTTGCCCGGTCTGAACCGCAGCTCCACGTTCCGCCTCGTCGATCGCGACGGCGATGATGTAGTGGCCGATCTCGAGCCGGTCGCCATGCTGCAGCCGATAGGGCGACTGCACGCGATAGGCGGCGCCGTTGACGAAGGTGCCATTGGTCGAGATGTCGCGCAGCCAATAGGCGTTGTCGTTGAAGCGGATCTCGCAATGGCGGCCGGAGATGGCGCGACTCGGATCCGGCAGGCACCAGTCGAGATGCTGGTCGCGGCCGATGTCGAGCCCGCGCCCGCCGCTCAGCGATACGCTCAGCGGTCCGCCATCGGGCAACGAGGCCTGATTCTCGATCGTCAGCGTCAGCGCCATGTCGGGCCGCCCGCTTCGTTGTGGCCGAACTCCGGCTGCCGCATCGGCGCCGGGGCTATGCTACGCTCTCGTTCTGCCGCTTTCGTCATCGACCAGACGAATGCATGCTTCGATGCAATTTCGCAATGTGGCATCGCGCTCGGGCTCGGGCACCCGTCCGAGTGCGGTTAACACCGCGATCCGTGCGGTCTTGGCCGTCAGGTCCGGCGGGCAGGGCACGGCATGGGTCGAAACCATGCTGCCGCCGGAGTAGCCGGCCGCCAGCGCGACCCAGGTTCCCAGGCTGGCATGATGGCCGCTTTCGCCGAGCGCCAATGCGGCCCGGCGCGTCTCGTCGGTCGGGTCGCGCACCCAGGCCTCGGCCGCGTTGAGGGCGGGGTCGGGCAGCGTTCCGGCCGGCTGCATGCGCTGGACGCTCTGCAGCGCCCACCAGACCGTCTCGCGTCGGGGCATCAGGAAGGCGCAGAAGCCGATCGCGTCCTTGTGCTCGCCGGACGCGACGAGCCTGCGCAGGAAGGTCAGGGGAGGCTCGGTGGTCGGCGCGGTCGCGATGACCTGCCGGGCAGTCGGAAAGGCCTCGAAGACCTGCAGTGCCGTGCTGAAACGAAGCTTCGACATCGCGGCCTCAGTTGATCTTCACGACGCCGCCGGTGATGATGGTCATGCCGCCGCCATTGATCTCGGTCTTCGCGGTGCTTTCCACCTTTATCATTGGCGAGGTGATGGTGATGTCGGTCGGGGTCATCGTGATCTCGCTCTGACCGCAAACCAGCTTGATCTCGAGCGCCGCCTCGACATAGCGCTTGCCCTGCTTGACGTGCAGCTTGTCGCTGCCGCTCAGGATCTGCGTCGTGCGGGCGAAATCGGTTGGGCCGCCCTCGAAATTCTTGCCGACGTCGCGGGTCTCGAGGTTGAAGACCTCGGTCTTGTGGTCCCGTTCGGCCTGCATGGAGAAGACCTCCTTGCCGGCGAGGTCCTCGAACTTGATCTCGTTGAACTTGCCCGACTTGCCACCGCCATCGGTCGATTCGGACTTCAGGCCGGACTGGGTCTTGTTGGCCGGCAGGTCGTAGGGCGGCATGTGCTGGTCGTTGACCACCGCGCCTGTGATGATCGGCCGGTCGGGGTCGCCGCCGATATAGGAGACGACGACTTCCTGGCCGATGCGCGGGATGATCTGCCCGCCCCAGTTCTTGCCGGACCAGGCCTGCGCCACGCGGACGCGGCAGGAGGTCGAATCCTTCTCGCGGTCCCAGTGGAAACGCAGCCAGACGCGACCGTATTTGTCGACGTCGATGTCGCCTTCCTCGCCTTTGTTCTTCTCGCCGACCACCTTGGCGGTGTCGGGACCAATATGGAGCGGGGAGGGCGTCACCTGCGGGGCGCGGAAGCGCTTGGTGGCTTTCTGCAGTTCATAGGAGCCGTGGTAGATCGCCTGGTCGCTGCGCTTCGAGGAACGGTAGCTCTGCACGCCATAGCTGTGCGTCGCCCGCACCACGAGGAACTCCGCATCCTCCGAGCCGACGGGATGGTCGGTCAGCGTCATCAGGGTGCCGGGGTTGAGGCTGGGAGCCTCGCCGACGGCGAGCCGCCGCTCGTCCTGCGCCTGCTCGGCCTGGACCTGGATGCGGGCGAGCTTCTCGCCCTTGCCGCGGTCGAGATAGGCGCCGGGATAGTCGAAGGCCTCGTAGGATTTGGTGCGCGGGAAGCCGTCTTCGGCGCGCGCCGTCAGGTCCGAGGTGGATTTCTCGAAATCGTAGTCCTTGAGCTCGACCTTGCCGGTCCGCAGCCGCCGCTGCGCCGTCCATTGCGTCAGATGTTCGATATGGCGGCGCTGCGCCCCGTCGGTCGGCATGAAAGGATAGGCGCTGAGGGCTGCGCCGAAGGTCGGTTCGGCCGCGGGAGTGACCGCGTCATGCGAGCTGCGGGCATCCGACAGGACCAGCTTGTGATCGCCCTCGGTATGCTTGAAGTAATAGTAGATGCCGTACTTCTCCATCAGGCGCAGGACGAAGTCGAGATCGGACTCGCGATACTGCACGCAATAGTCGATCTCCGGCGGAGCTTCGCTGACGCGGTCCTCGAAGCTCGCCTTGTCTTCCTTGCCGAAGATCGTCTTGATGATGTCGAGCGCCGTCTTGTTCTTGAAGATGCGGCAATCCGAACGCTGCGAAAGCAGCCAGAGCCAGGGCCGCAGCACGAACCGGTAATGGTCGAGATCCTTCTCCCGGCCAAGCCACTGTGCCTCGACCAGGACGCCGTTGAAGATCCGGTCCTCACCGTTCTTCAACGTCATCTTGATGTGGCATTTTTCGCCAATTAAGTTTTGAAGATCGTCGCCGCGAGAATTACTTACAGCCTCGATCTGATAAGCGAACAATTCGCTCAGAGCTTCTCGTGCCTCAAATTTGAGAAGCGAAAAGACATCTTGTCCTGTCGGTGTCGTAAAGGACGCAAGTCTTTTCGATTGTCCAAGGGCGGCGGGCATCAACCAAACCTCGTGGCTTGCGACAAGAGACGACTATTGACGCAGCAAACGCTGCGAGGCATATTTACGCCGTCAGTCTTCAACCGCCTCAGCGAACCTAAACGGGAGGAAGACCGTGCGCAAGCAGGCCCTTGTCATGGTTAGTGCCGCTCTTGCCGCAGGCTTCTGCGCCCTGTCGCCGTTTTCCGCGCAGGCACAGGCCTACAAGGCGGATGATATCGTCAAGCACTTCGGCGCCGGCAAGCCGAACCTCGGCGTGTCGCGTGGTTTGTGCGTCGGCACTGAAGCCGAATGCAGCAAGGCTGGTCACGTCGTGAAGCCGCCGACCGCCTTCGATCTCGTCGTCAAGTTCAAGTACAACTCCGACGTGCTCGAGCCCGAGGCCAGGGTGAACCTCGACGAGTTCGCCAAGGCCTTGAAGGATCCGCAGCTTTCGACCAGCAACTTTCTGGTCGAGGGGCACACCGACGCCAGCGGCACAGCCGACTATAATCTGAGCCTGTCGGAGCGTCGGGCCAAGGCCGTCGTGCGCTATCTCAGCGATCGCGGCGTCGATACCGCCAAGCTCGTGCCACGCGGCTACGGCCAGACCAAGCCGCTCTCCACCGACAAGTTCTCGGCCGATAATCGTCGGGTCGAGACAAGGCTGCAGGTGGAATGAGGCCAGGCGGCCGGGCCCGTATTCTCGATCGACCGTGAGGGGGCATGGCCGCGCTCAATTTTGCTGATCTGGCGAAGCCGGTTTCGGCCGATGATCCTTGCGGTTCCGATCCGGACGCCGACCCGGACAGCATGAATGTCCTGGCGCGCCTCGAGGTGGCGCTGCCGACATCCTATTTCCGCCGCGACGACGAAGGGAGGCAGATTCCGTTCGATCGCAGTGCGATTGATTTTCCGGCAGCCTTCGGCGATCTCGGCAAGATCCTGAAGCAGAGCCGTGACCTGCGCGGCTTCGTCCTGGCGGGCAAGCTCTGTCTGCTCAACCGCGACATCGCCGGCTTTGCCGCGAGCCTCGGGCTGATCACCAGCCATCTCGGCGACTATTGGGACGAGGTCTATCCCAGGGCCGAGGATGGCGATTTCATCATGCGTGAAGTCGCGTTGCAGGGGCTCGACGAGAACGCCACCATCGTCCTGCCGTTGCAGCATGCGCCGATCTTCATGAGCAAGCGGCTGGGGCCAGTGGCCTTTCGTAGCCAGCTCATCGCCTTGGGCGAGTTGCGCGCCGGCGAGGACGAGCAGCACCCGGATGCCGGAGGGATCGCCGCCGCACTGAAGGAGGCGGAGCTCTCCGACCTGACGGCAATGCTCGGCCATGTCGGCGCCATCCGCGACGCGCTCACCCGGCTGCGAGCAATCTGGAGCGAGCGCCTCGGAGCCGATCAGGCCGTGACCTTTCCGCGCCTCGCCGGCCTGGTGGGGCAGATCATCAGCTTTCTCGAAGCCGCGATCGAGCGCCGTGCCCCGGGCGAGCAGGGGGCGGCAGCCGCCGGAACGCCTGCTGGCGCCGCCGGTACGGTCACGGTCGCGCAGGTCACCATCCCGGCCGGGGCCTGCGCCTCTGTCGCGGAGGCGCAGGCCGCGCTCGCCGGTTGTCTTGCCTATTTCCGGCGGATCGAGCCGTCGAGCCCGGCGGTGCTATTGATCGGCCAGGCGCAGCGCCTGATCGGCAAGTCGCTGATCGAGGTGATCCAGATCATGTTCCCGGAGCACGTCGACAAGGCGATGCTCGAGATCGGCAACGACACGAAGTACCAGCTGCCATTGGAGCGTCTCGGTGGCGACGGTTACGACAGCGGTAGCAGCGACGACGGTAGCGGCTCCGATGAGGGCTATTCGTCCGATGGCGACGAGGAGAGCTCGTCCTATGACGAGGAGGCGAGCGCCGAAGACGGTGTGACCGAGGAAGCGGACGGCGCCGAGGCCGATGGGCCCGACGACGCGACCGAAAGCGAGCAGCCGGAAGCGCAGAGCGAGCCCGGGACGAGCGTATCGGCAGCCGCACCCGTGCCGGCGATCGCCGTCGCGAGCCGTGTCGAGGCCGTCGCGCGGATGAAGGCCGTCGCTGCCTTCTACCGCCACGCCGAGCCCTCCAATCCGGTCCCCCTGCTGATGGACAAGGCCTGCGGGCTGGCACAGCAAGATTTTCTGTCGCTCCTCGGCGATATCCTCCCTGACGTCGGCATAAGGCAGAGCAGCGACGAATAGGGCGCGACGGTCCACTGATGGAACGCCGCGCCTCATTCGTCCGGTGGAGACGGCGACGTCATCCGCCTGCAAACCTCAGCTGGCTGGATCTCACCTGGCCGATGCGAGCAGTTCGACGAGAACTGTCAAGCGATCGGCAAGTGTGTATGGTATAGCGAGCTGGATCGTTGGCGTGGTATCACGCTCTCCTTGCGTGATGCCTCTAGAGGAAGGGGCGCCGTCATGGCCGGAGATTCGGGGCAGAAATTCATTCGCCGTAACAGGCCGCCGCGGGTCCATATCACCTACGAGGACCCCTATAACGCTGATCAGAAGGTCGAGCTGCCCTTCGTGATGGGCGTCCTCGCCGATCTCTCGGGCAATGCCTCGGCGGTCGAGAAGCCCGATATCGGCGAGCGCAAGTTCCTCGACGTCGACATGGACAATTTCGATCAGCGTATGGCCGCAATCGAGCCGGGCGCCGCCTTTGCCGTGCCGAACAAGCTCGGCGGCGAGGGGGGAGACAAGCTCTCGGTCTCGCTGAAATTCAAGAAGTACGACGATTTCAATCCGGCTGCGATCGCCCGCCAGATACCGGCGACGGCCAAGCTGCTGGAGGCGCGCGAGCAGCTCGCCAACCTGCTGCGCTACATGGACGGCAAGATGGCGGCCAGCGACCAGATCAAGGCTCTGCTGGCGGATCCGCAATTGATGGCGGCGCTGAAGGACAAGCTCGGCGAAAAGCCGGCTGGTGACGACAAGCAGGACAGCAACGGTTGAGCGAGGCGGCCATGGCGGAAGCACAGATCCAACAACCCGGCGCGGCAACTGCTGAAACGCGAGATGCCGACGACTTTTCGGCTCTCCTGAAGCAGAGCTTCAAGCCGAAGACCGAACGGGCGGCGACCGAGGTCGAGAACGCGGTCGCGACCCTGGTCAACCAGGCGCTCGCAGACCAGACGCTGATCAAAGGCGACGTGCTCGACACGATCGAGGAGATGATCGCCCGGCTCGACGCGAAGCTTTCGGAGCAGATGAACGAGGTGCTGCATGCGCCGGAGTTCCAGAAGCTCGAGAGCGCCTGGCGCGGCCTCAACTATCTCGTCTTCAACTCCGAGACCGACTCGCAGCTGAAGATCAAGGTGATGAATGTCGGCAAGAGCGAGCTCTATCGCAATCTGAAGACTTATCCCGGCGCACGCTGGGATCAGAGCCCGCTGTTCAAGCAGATCTACGAGCAGGAGTTCGGTCAGCTCGGTGGCCAGCCCTTCGGTGCGCTGGTCGGCGACTATCACTTCAGCCACGTGCCTACCGATGTGCAGTTGCTGCGCGACCTGTCGAAAGTTGCTGCTGCCGCCCACGCGCCGTTCTTCACCGGCGCCGACCCGAACCTGATGGGCATGGACTCCTGGACGGAGCTCTCCAATCCGCGCGATCTCGGCAAGGTCTTCGACACGCCGGACTATGCGGCCTGGAAGGGGCTGCGCGACGCGGCCGACTCCCGCTATGTTGGGCTGTGCCTGCCGCGCGTGCTCTCACGGGTGCCCTACGGGGCCAAGTCGGAGCCGGTCGAGGAGTTCGCCTTCGAGGAGGACACCGACGGCCACAAGGGCGAGAAATACGCCTGGATGAACGCTGCCTATGCCATGGCGGTGAACATCAACCGAGCCTTCAAGGAGTATGGCTGGTGCACCCGCATTCGCGGTGTCCAGTCGGGCGGCGAGGTGCTCAACCTGCCGACGCACACCTTCCCGACGGATGATGGCGGCGTCGACCTGAAGTGCCCGACCGAGATCGCGATCAGCGATCGTCGTGAGGCGGAACTGGCCAAGTCCGGCCTGATCCCGCTGATCCATCGCAAGAACACGGACAAGGCGGCCTTCATCGGTGCGCAGTCGCTCTACAAGCCCAAGGCCTTCTTCGGGCCCGACGGCGTCGCAGCGACCGCCTCCGACAACCTGTCCTCGCGCCTGCCCTACATGTTCGCCGTGTCGCGCTTCGCGCACTATCTGAAGTGCATGGTCCGCGACAAGGTCGGCTCCTACAAGGAGCGCGAACCCCTGCGTCGCTGGCTGCAGGAGTGGATCACCGAATATGTCGACGGTGATCCGCTGAACTCCAGCGAGGAGACGAAGGCGCGCAAGCCCCTGTCCGAAGCGCGCATCGACGTCTTCGAGGACGAGGAGAACCCCGGCTACTATTCGGCCAAGTTCTACCTCCGGCCGCACTTCCAGCTCGAGGGCATGGATATCGGCCTGAGCCTTGTCTCGCGCCTGCCGGCGCCCAAGACCTGAGACCCGGGCGCGCTCCGCGGCGCGCAGGACACCCAGGATGACAGTTGGCCCTGCGCTCGCCGCGCAGGGAGAGTGGCGACGCATGGGGGGAGCTCTCCAGGCGACGCGAGTTCTATGCCTAAATCACCTCACACAGCCAACAATTGGAGAGCACCATGGCTAGCGACTTCCTGCTCGAGATCGACGGCATCAAGGGCGAAAGCAACGACCACAAGCACAAGGAAACGATCGAGATCGAATCCTTCTCCTGGGGCGTCAGCAACTCCGGCTCGCATGCGGCCGGCGGTGGCGGCGGCTCCGGCAAGGCGAGCTTCCAGGACCTGCACTGCACGTCCAACGTCAACAAGGCGTCGGCGACCCTGATGCTGAAATGCGCCACTGGCGAGCACATCAAGAAGGCCGTGTTGTTCGTCCGCAAGCAGGGCAAGGATCAGCAGGAATTCTATACGGTGACGCTCGAGGATCTGCTGGTGTCGAGCTACCAGTCCGGCGACTCGACCGGCGGCAACCCGGTCCCGACTGACCAGTTCTCGCTGAACTTCGCCAAGATCAAGTTCGAGTACAAGCCGCAGAAGCAGGATGGCTCGCTCGGCTCGGCCGTCACGGGCACCTGGAACCTCAAGGAAAACAAGACCTTCTGATATGTTACTGCGGCCGGGCTCGCTTCGGCGGCCCGGCCGGAAGACCTCCGGCGCCGCAGTCTCGATCTGCGACGCCGGGCTTGGTTCAGGTTGGAACGGACTCCCAGGCGGTTGCAGCGCAATCGGCGGGAGTCCATCGCTTTGAGCAGCTGGATTTGGGAAAGCGCGCATGGTCGATCCCAAGGTCAAGAACCGGTTGCGCCCGCCGCTGATGTTCGCCTTCCGCGAGGCGCATCGTGCCAAGGACGCCAAGGTTCATCTCGATCTGCGCGACTCGGGCGGTGAACGGGTCGTCGCCGGCCGCCGTGCGGCGCAGCGGGCCGCGATCACCGAAAGCAAGCTGCGGCAGGAGATCGCGATCGATCTCGAGGCCCTGGTCAACACGATCAATTTCGGCTCATCGACCGACCTGTCGCGTTTCGAGCACATTCGCCGTTCCGTGCTCAACCATGGCTTCCCGGACGTCCAGAACAAGTCGATCGACGAACACCGGGTCGGTTCGATCAAGAACGAGCTGGCGCAGGTGCTGCTCGCCTATGAGCCGAGGCTGCTGAAGCAGTCGATCATCGTCGAGCGCGATGAGGAGCTCGACAAGGCCGAGTTGAAGATCCGCTTCATCGTCCGGGCCGATCTCAATTGCGAGCCGCTCAACATTCCCGTGCAATTCGTCGCCGATGTCGAGCTCGACACCGGCAAGATCGCGATCAAGAACAGATAGCGCGTCATGAACCAGGAATTCCTCGACTTCTACAATCGTGAACTGAGGCTCTTCACCGAGCACACGAAGGAGTTCGCCGAGGAATATCCCGGGATCGCCGAACGGCTCGGTGGGCTCGTCGGCGAGCGCATGGACCCGATGGTCGGTGGCTTGCTCGAGGGCGCCGCCTTCCTTGCCGCGCGGGTGCAGCTCAAGCTCAAGCACGAGTTCCCGGAATTCACCAACAACCTGCTCGAGCAGCTCATCCCGAACTATCTGGCGCCGACGCCGTCTGCGCTCCTCGCCGGCATCGCGCCGACCTATGGCGATCCGGCCCTGCGCGAGGGTGTCGAGGTGCCGCGCGGCGCTTATCTCGACGCGACCTATGTCGAGCGCGACCGGCGCGTCGCCTGCCGCTATCGGCTGGGTTCAGCCGTGACGCTCTGGCCGTTCGACGTCGCTTCGGCCGAGTACATCGCCGCGCCCGGCCGGCTGCAGGCACTGGGGCTTCCAGCCGATGGGCGGGTGCTTTCGGGACTGCGCTTGTCGCTGACCCATCGCATCGCCAGCGACCCTGCCGAGGAGCCGTCGCCGGAGCAGGCGAGCAAGCTGCCGAACAGCTGGTTTGCCGGCTGCAAGACTCGTGACCTCACGGTGCATCTGCTCGGCACGGAAGCCGATGCGATCGCGCTCTATGAGCAGATCTTCGCCGACCGCCTCGGCATCTATTTTCGTTATCTCGACGAGTTCGGCGATCCGGTGGTCGTGTCGGGGGCGGAATGCTTGCTGGAGCAGATCGGCTTCGACGAAGACGAGGCGCTGCTGCCGGCCGATACGAGGATCTTCCGCGGCTTCGATTTGCTGCGCGAGCAGTTCTGGTTCCCGCGCAAATTCCTCGGCTTCAAGCTGGCGGGTCTCGACAAGGTGATGTCGCGACTGAAGGCCAAGACGGTCGATGTCATCCTGGTCTTCGACGAGCTCAACACGCGCCTGCCGGCGGCGGTCCAGCGCGAGATGTTCGCACTTTACGCCGCGCCGGCGGTCAATCTGTTCGAGAAGACCAGCGACCGCATCCCGGTGCGCCGGAACGAGCACGAATACCATGTCGTGCCCGATCGCAGCCGCATGCTTGACTATGAGCCGCACTCGATCCTCGACGTCTATGCGCATTATACCGGCGGCCGCGACAAGCAGCCTGTCCACCCCCTCTATTCCTCGCCCGAGGGCGCCTCGCCGACCCATGGGCTGCTCTATACCCAAAGACGACTGCCGCGCCGGCGTTCCGCCGCCGAGCGCCGCGAGGGGCGGGCGTCCGACTACACCGGCACCGAGATGTTCATTTCGCTCTACGAGCCGGCGACGGTGACCGATGCCGCTGCGGTCGCCGAGCTCAGCATCCGCGCACTGTGTTCCAATCGCCATCTCACCGAGCATCTGCCGACCGGCATCGGTGGCGCCGATTTCCGCCTGATCGACAATGTCGTGCTCGACGTGACCTGCCTGGCCGGGCCGACGCCGCCGCGCGAGCCGATTGTCTCGCAGCTCAGGCTCCGCTCCGAGACGGCGAGCACCGGCGTGGTCACCTGGCGGCTGATCAATATGCTCAGCCTCAACCATCTCGGCCTCGTCCAGCGTGGAGCCGGCGAGAACGCCGAAGCCCTGCGCGAGATGCTCTCGCTCTTTGCTGACCTTGCCGACAGCGCCACCGAGCGCCGCATCCGCGGCATCAAGAGCGTCGACAGCCGCCCCGTCATCCGGCGTTTCCCGCAGCGGGCCGGAACGGGAGCCGCTCGTGGGCTCGAGATCACGGTCGTGCTCGACGAGAAGGCTTTCGAGGGCAGCGGCGTCTTCCTGCTCGGCGCGATCCTCGACCGCTTCTTCGCCGAGTATGCTGCGATGAACCATTTCACCCAGACGGTGATCCGCACCGTCGAACGCGGCGAGGTTATGCGCTTTCCGCCGCGTGCGGGCACGAGGCGCATCCTGTGAACGAGACCGCTCCATTGCCGCCGCCGGCTGCGCTCGACGAGCTGCGCGTCGAGCCGCCCTTTATCGAAGGGCTGCGGGCCGAACCCTGGCGGCACGACTTCTATGCGGTGTTGCGCCGGATCGAGCGCAGCTTTCCGGAGCACGAGCGCATCGGCGATGTCGCAGCCAGGCGCGACGAATACGTCGCGCTCGGCGAGCAGGCCTATATGGATTTCCCGGCCTCGACCTTCGCCGAGGCCGATCGCGATCTGCAGGGGCGCCTGCGGCTGTTCGTCAAGTTCCTCGGCCTGCTCGGCCCGCAGGGCGCACTGCCGCTGGCGACGACCGAGGAGAGCTATCACTGGCAGCTCGTGCGCGACGACGCCTTCCCGCGCTTCCTGGATATCTTCAACAACCGCTTCCTGCAGCTCTTCTATCGGGCCTGGGCCGATTCCCGGCCGATTGCGCAGCATGATCGGCCCGACAAGGACCGCTTCATCGCCTATGTCGGCAGCATGGTCGGCTTGGGTTCCAAGCCCTATCAGAGCCGCGACAGCGTTCCCGACCCGGAGAAGCTGGCCCATGCCGGTCTTGCCGGCGCGCAGGCCAAGTCGGCCTCGCGCCTGCGCAGCCTGCTCGCGGGGCTCTTCGACATCGAGGTCGAGGTCGAGCAATTCGTCGGCATGCGGCTGGTCTTCGACCCCGAAGACCGGACCAGGCTCGGCCGCGGCCAGTGCGCCTTGGGGAGCAACGTCCTGCTCGGCGCCAGCGTCTACAGCGTCGAGGACAAGTTCCGGGTCAAGCTGGTCGCGCGCGACCTCGAGCAGTTCAACCGCTTCCTGCCGAATGGCGATCGCTGCGAGCCACTGGCCGACGCGGTGTTCTTCTATCTCGGCGAGCAGTTCGAATGGGATGTCGAGCTCGCTTTGCCGGTCGGCAAGGTCAGGCCGATGCAGCTCGGCCGTTCCGGCGCGCTCGGCTGGTCGAGCTGGATCTCGCCCAACTGGAACGTGCCTGACGGCAGTCTGCGCCAGGACGCCCGTTTCCACCCCGCCGAGCGCATGCGGCTGAAGCGCAGCCAGCAGACACAGAACCGACGATAAGGAGGCAGCCATGGCCGATATCAGTCTTGAAGCCGTCACCGGCAAACTCAACCGTGTCGGCTACGAGGCCTTCATCCAGGCACTGCGTCAGGCCAAGGGCGCCGGCAACCGCAATGTCGAGCTGGCGCACTGGCTCGCCCAGATCCTGCAGCGGCGCTCGACCGACATCGGGCTGACCGCGCAGCATTACGGCCTCGACATGGCTCGCCTCGCCACCGATATCGGCGGCGTCATCGAGGGCTTCCGCAAGAACGAGACCGAGATGCCCGGCGTCGCCAACAACGTCGTCGACGTGCTCGACCGCGGCTGGCACTACGCCACCCTGTTCTTCGGCGAGACCCAGATCAGGACCGGCCATGTCCTGGTCGCGGCGCTGAAATCGCTCGAGCTCAAGCGGGCCCTGACCGGCATCTCGAAGGAGTTCGGCAAGATCCCGGTCGAGGAACTCGCCGCCGGCCATGCCAAGATCTGGAAGGACTCCGAAGAGGAGAACCTGCGGCCGATGGACGGCTCGGGGTTGCGGGCCGCGGGTACTCCGGGCGCCGAGCAGGCGGAAGGCGCCAAGGGCACCACCGCGCTCGACCGCTTCTCGCAGGACCTGACCGAGAAGGCGCGCTCGGGCACGATGGACCCGATCCTCGGCCGCGACGATGAGATCCGCCAGGTCATCGACGTGCTGATGCGCCGGCGTCAGAACAATCCGATTCTCACCGGCGAGGCCGGCGTCGGCAAGACCGCGATCGCCGAGGGCTTCGCCCAGCGCATCGTTGCCGGCGACGTGCCGCCGCCTTTGCGCGGGGTCAAGGTTTGCGCCCTCGATATCGGTCTGATGCAGGCCGGCGCCTCGATGAAGGGGGAGTTCGAGCAGCGCCTGCGCTCGGTGATCGACGAGGTCCAGTCCTCGCCGACCCCGGTGATCCTGTTCATCGACGAGGCGCATACGCTGATCGGCGCCGGCGGAGCCGCCGGCACGGGCGATGCCGCCAACCTGCTGAAGCCGGCTCTGGCCCGCGGCACGCTGCGCACCATCGCGGCGACGACCTGGTCGGAATACCGCCAGTACTTCGAGAAGGACCCGGCGCTGACCCGGCGCTTCCAGCCGGTGCAGGTCGACGAGCCGGATGTGGTGCGCTGCTGCACCATGCTGCGCGGCCTGATCGGGCCGATGGAGAAGCACCACAAGGTCCGCATCTCGGACGCTGCCATCGTCGCTGCCGTCCAGCTCTCCTCGCGCTATATCCCTGCCCGTCAGCTGCCCGACAAGGCGGTGAGCCTGCTCGACACCGCCTGCGCCCGCGTCGCGATCAGCCAGACCGCGACGCCGGCCGCGATCGAGGACGCCCGCGTCGCGATCTCGGCGCTGGAGAAGGAGAAGGCAGCCCTGATCGCCGACAAGGACCTCGGCGACGCCACCGATGAGCGCCTCGGCAAGATCGACGAGGAGAACGCTGCGCTCACGGCGAAGCTGGAGGCGCTGGAGGCCGACTGGGCTTCCGAACTCGCTTTGGTCGAGGAGATCACGCTGCTGCGCGGCAAGCTCGGCGAGAAGCCGGCCGCGGACGCTGCGCCGGCCGATGGCGAGGCACCGGCCGAGGCTGCGCCAGCCGAAGCGCCGGCCGATCCGGAGGCGACGCGCGCCAGCCTGAAGGAGAAGTTCAATACGCTTGGCGCGATCGATCCGGCCAACCGGATGATCTACGCCCATGTTGACGAGCAATCGGTCGCCTCGGTCGTCTCGGATTGGACCGGCATCCCGGTCGGCCGCATGGTCAAGGACGAGATCGAGACCGTGCTCAACCTCGCTGCGACGCTGAACAAGCGCGTGGTCGGGCAGGGGCACGGCATCGGCATGATCGCCAAGCGCATCGAGACCAATCGCGCCAAGCTCGACAATCCGAACAAGCCGATCGGCGTGTTCATGCTCTGCGGCCCCTCCGGCGTCGGCAAGACCGAGACGGCGCTGGCGCTGGCGGAATCGCTCTATGGCGGTGAGCAGAACGTCATCACCATCAATATGAGCGAGTTCCAGGAGGCGCATACCGTCTCGACGCTGAAAGGCGCGCCTCCCGGCTATGTCGGCTATGGCGAGGGCGGGCGGCTGACTGAGGCCGTACGCCGCAAGCCCTATTCGGTGGTGCTGCTCGACGAGGTCGAGAAGGCCCACCCGGACGTGCACGAGCTGTTCTTCCAGGTCTTCGACAAGGGCCAGATGGAGGACGGCACCGGAAGGCGCATCGACTTCAAGAACACGCTGATCATCCTGACCTCGAATGTCGGCACCGACGAGATCATGCGCATGGCCGGCGATGAGACCAGCCGGCCCGACCCGGAGGAACTTGCGGTGGCGCTGCGGCCGGCGCTGCTCAAGGTCTTCCCGCCGGCGCTGATCGGGCGCCTCGTGACGATCCCGTATTACCCGCTTTCGGGCGAGATGCTCGGCGGTATCGTGCGCCTCCAGCTCGGGCGCATCGGTAAGCGCCTGCGCGACAACCACAACGCCGCCTTCGTCTATGACGATGCCGTGGTCGAGCACATCGTCGCCCAGTGCAACGACCCGGATTCGGGCGGACGCATGATCGACAACATCATCACCAATTCGATGCTGCCGGCCCTGTCGCGCAGCATCCTCAACCTGCAATTGGAGAAGAAGCCGCTGACCGAGGCGAAGGTCACAGTCGAGGACGGAGCGTTCCGCTATAGCTGCGACTGAGATTTTGGCTGCTGCGGAGGGTGGTCAGCATGGAACACCAACGATCCCTTCGGCCATCTGGCTGCGGGAGGTGGAGATATCCTGACTGCCTGCAACGGAGATGCGATCATGGCCGTGCCTGACATCAACAATGCGAGCGACATCAGCAACTATCATTTTCAGCCCGGCGATATGGTGGAAGCGTACTGGAACATCCAAGTCGACGACGACTATATTTCGATCAACAAATACATGATCGGCATCCATAATTCCGATGCCGGCGCGCAGAAGCGCAAGGCCGTCCAGCAGGCGGCCGCCAGGCTCAATCACCGCATCGATCAGAAGGCATTCACCCGGGCGAGCATGGGCAAGGTCACGCCGGCGGATTGCCAGCATATTCTGATCATGGCCGTGCGGAGTGGCCTGGTTAAATCGGGTGACCTTCAGGTCTGGGCCGATCAATGCCTCGGCGTCGACTGCACGGGCTTCGCTGTCGCATATTACAACGAGATCGGGCGCATCGATGTCGACAAGTACAGCGGTGGAGCCAGCTGCCCGTTTCTGGTCGGCCGCGCAGTCAAGAACAAGGCGCCGGGTCTGGAAAGCGCGCTGATTTGGGAGCAGGATCAGATCCGCGTCGGTGATATGATGGTGTGGATGAACAGCCGCATGGTCGAGACGAGGGCGCCCGGCCACATCGCGCTGATCTCCTATGTCGATGTCGCCCCGGACACGTTGTTCATCGCGGAATCGAGCGGCGCATCGGATGGCAGTGGCCATTCCGGGCCGAGGCACAACCGCAAATCCTGGGAGGGGGTCAAGACCAGCGGCGGCGCGAAATACATCCAGATCGACAAGACTGGGAAAGTTCTGATCGTGCGCCCGCCAGCGTGGTTCGGCTGAGCGGCGTCCGTAGTGATGGAACAAGGGTGATGCAACCGGTCAGGCTGAAGCGGCGCGATGAAGCGGTCCCGGCAGTCGCCACCTCGGATGGCGAGGGCGCCTCTCCGCGGCGCTTTCGCGAGCCGCCGCCGACCGGACGTCCGCCGCGCCGACGGGGCAGCGTTCTGCCCTGGTGTCTGGCTTTCCTGGGTCTCATCGCAGCTGGCGTCACCGGCTATCTCCTCTACGAGGAGAAGGGTCGCGTCGCTGTGCTGCAACAGGAGCAGGCGATCCTGCAAAGCAGCTATGACGAGAAGCTGAAGGCGCTGCAGCGCCGCCTCGTCAGCGCGATCGTCGCCTCCGGCAATTCGCCCGGCCTGCCGGCGCAGCCGGGCCAGCCCGCCGCAGCGGGCAGGGCGGGTGACCAACTCGCCGACCTGATCACCCGCCAGATCGAGCTTGAGGCCCGCCAGGCCTTGCTCGGCGCGCTCACCGGTCAGGCGGTCGGCCCGATCCTGCCGCAGGGCGGCGCGCAGGCGCCGGGCGGCAATCAGTTCGCCGATGGCCAGAACGTGCTCGATCGCGTCAATCCCGCGGTACTGGCGCAGCAGCGCCGCCAGGTCGCGGCCGCGGTCAGGGCAGCTGAGACCATGTCGCTCGACCAGCGCATCGGGATCCTTGGCCAGTCGCTCGACCGGGTGCAGACCGGCCAGAACCAGCAACTTTCCGCGCTCGGCCGCCAGCTCGTCGGGCGGGTACAGGAGGTGAGGGCGGCACTTGCCGAGGTCGGGCTCGATCCTGCCAAGGTCAAGCTGCCGCCGGCGCGGGCCGGCATGGGCGGCCCGCTGGTGCCGATGACCGTGGCGCTGAAGCCCGGCACTTTCGAGCACGCGCTGATGCAGCTCGGCGAGGCGCGTGGGATCTTCGGACGCTGGCGCGATCTTGCGACGATCGTGCCGTTCCAGCGTCCGCTCGAGGGCGACGATACCACGACCAGCAATTTCGGCCCGCGCTCCGACCCGTTCACTGGCGGAACGGCGATGCATGCCGGCATGGATTTTCGCGGCGAGACCGGCACGCCTGTGCGCGCTGCCGGGGCAGGGAAGGTGCTGCGCGCCGAGGTCGCCGGCGGCTACGGCAATCTGGTCGAGCTCGACCATGGCAACGGCATCACCACGCGCTATGGCCACCTCTCGGCTTTCGACGTCAAGGAAGGGCAGATCGTCACCGCCGGGCAGGTGATCGGTCGCGTTGGCTCGACGGGTCGCTCGACCGGCCCGCATCTGCACTATGAGACGCGGCTGTCGGACGAGGCGCGCAACCCGCTGAAATTCATCCAGCTCGGAGACAAGCTCGCGGTTGGGCCGAGCGGCCTGCGCTGAGGTTCAGAGCGTTGCCAAATCTGGCCCTAATCGGAATGTGCGAAGAAGGACACAAGCCGCTCGGCGAGCTCGTTCGGGCGCTCCTCCGGCACGTAGTGGCCGCAGTTCGGCACGATCCAGCCTCGCGGATTTGATGCGACCTGCTGCATCGTCGCGAGCGCTGCGTCGCGATAACCATGCTCCGCCCCGATCGCGAGGACTGGAAGCGTGAGCTTGCGTGCGCCCAGCGCAATGTTGTCCGGAAGATCGTGCGACAACAGGGTCCGGTAGTAGGCGAACATGCTCCGCAAGCCGCCGGGCGCCGCTGCGGCGGCGGCATAAGCTGCGATATCATCCTCAGTGATCGCCGTACGGTCCCATAGTCCGACTTTGTCGCGATGGATCATGTGGCGGATGAACATGTGCTCGCGGCCGGCGACCAGGGCTTCGGCAATGTCGCCAGCCGCGTTGAAGCCAAAATGCCAGCTGCCGCCCCGCGCAACGTTCATCGCATCCTCCTGGCCGAAGCCAGGGAGCCCCGATTCAATGAACACCAGACCTTTCGCCCGTTCAGGCCATTGCGCCACGAAGGGGTAGGCGACCTGGCCACCCATGTCATGACCAATCACCCAGCACGACTGAATGGCGAGGCCGTCGAGCAGTTCGAGCAAGTCCCTTGCGATCGTCTTCTTATCGTAGCCGCCTGGCGGCTTCGAGCTATGGCCGAAGCCACGTAGATCGACCGCAATCGCCCGGTAGCCAGCCTTCGCGAGCAGCGGTGCAACGTGCCGCCAAGCGTAGGAGGTCTGGGGCCATCCGTGCAGAAGGAGCACTGCCTCCGCTTTCTGTGGGCCGTACTCCGTCAGGTGGAGCCGAACGCCGCCAGGCAGGAACATGGCGGCATGACGGATATCGTTCCGATCGGGTGGGGCCATCAATGCTCTCGCTTTCGACATGAGATCGATAGCGCCACCGCTACAGCGGCAGCAAGCGCAAGCTTGTAGGCTGTGAAAGCCCGGCTCGGGTCAGGGAGCGCCGGGGCCGACCTCCCGCCAGGCACTTCCCGTATCGTAGAAGAAGCGCTCCTCGGCGATGCGGTCGCCCTGCCAGCGCTGGAAGGCGAGCTCTTCCAGGCGACGGGTCACACCCGTTTTGTCGGTCGCATCGAAAATCCAGCGGACGACGACATGATCGCCATCGACCAGAACCGCGACGGCGGGGTGCGTGTGCATCTTTTCAAGCCTTGCCAGGGCGCGCGCCTCATGCGCCATCAACGCCTCACGGCCGCGGCGCGGCTCGTTGGCGTTCTCCTGCATCGTCGCGTCATCGGTGTAGAAGTCGCGGATGGCGCCGACATGGTCACCGCTGACGACAGCGGCGACGAAGGCATCCACTCTGGCGCGATCAGGCATGGTCATCTCCATCTCGTCGAGTCGAGATCGAGGAGACTAGCCATATTCTCAGCTGTACGTGTCAGCATCAGGCCCGGCGCTTGGGCGCTCCGGGCTTGGTCGGGCTTTGCGGTGCGACGGGATCACTGGCAGGAAAGGTGTCCTTGAGAGCCTTGTCCAATTCGCTCTCTCCCTTGCCACCCGCCTTCTTCTCGTCCTTGCGCTGCTCGCGCTGCTCCTTGCGCAAGCTCTCGACCGCCTGGTTCGCGGAATTCGCCATGGCATTCCCCTGTTGTCTCGCAGGGCCAGCCTGCATGTCCGCTCAACGCAGGTGCCGGAGCGAAAGTTCCTACGGCAAGGGGCCTGACACCCAGCGTTCGCGGTTCAAGGCGCGCGGCTTGGGAAGGATCTTCTCCTTCTTCCGTCAAATAAGAAAATTCACGCTACCTGATGTAAATTGATTGGATGGCGTTCAAGTTATATGTGGATTGTTCGATTTACAGAACACCCGAATGACCAGTGGTATGGCGGGTGGCGGCGAGCGAGGGCAGCGTTAAGCGGCTCGCGTTGGCCACGCATGCGCAGAGCAAACACATGTTCGAGTTGCAGGAACAGGCCGAAAACCTCAATGCTGCGTTCGGAACGGCGGATGCTGCCGAGCGCCTTGCGGGGCTGGTGCGTCAAGTCGCGGGTCGCCTGGTCTTCACCACAAGCTTCGGCCTCGAGGACCAGGTCGTCACCCATCTGATCGCGACGCAGGCCCTGCCGATCGAGATCGTCACGCTTGATACCGGTAGGCTCTTCGGCGAAGTCCACGCACTCTGGGCTGAGACCGAGGCGCGCTACGGCATCACGATCACGCCGTTCTATCCGCGTCACGACGCTGTCGAGGCCTTCGTGCTCGGCCACGGCATCAACGGCTTCTACAACTCGATCGAGGCCCGCAAGGCCTGCTGCACTGTCCGCAAGGTCGAGCCGCTCGGCCGGGCGCTCGCCGGCGCCGCCGCCTGGATCACCGGGCTGCGCGCCGACCAGTCGGCTGCGCGCGGCGGCGTCGCGCTCGCCGAAGTCGACCATGAGCGCGGTCTGGTCAAGTTCAACCCGCTGCTCGACTGGTCGCGCGACGACGCGCTGGCCTTCGCCCGCAAGCACGATGTCCCGCTCAACCCGCTGCACGAGCGAGGCTTCCTCTCGATTGGCTGCCAGCCCTGTACCCGTGCCATCCAACCGGGCGAGCCGGAGAGGGCCGGGCGCTGGTGGTGGGAAGAAGAGGCCGCCAAGGAGTGCGGCCTGCATGTCGGCCCGGACGGCCGATTGGTGCGGTCTAAGCCGGCCGCGGAGGTTTTGGCGTGATCCAGCTCAGTCATCTGCAGAAGCTCGAAGCCGAGGCGATCTTCATCATCCGCGAGGTCGCCGCGACCTGCGAGAAGCCGGTCCTGCTCTATTCGATCGGCAAGGACTCGGCCGTCCTGCTGCATCTCGTGATGAAAGCCTTCTATCCCGGCAAGCCGCCATTCCCGCTGCTCCATGTCGACACGACCTGGAAGTTTCGGGACATGATCGCCTTCCGCGACCAGACCGCCAGCCGGCTCGGGCTCGATCTGATCGTGCACATCAACGAGGAGGGCGTGCGCGCCGGCGTCAATCCGTTCGCCTCCGGCTCGCGCCTGCACACCGACGTGATGAAGACGCAAGGGCTGAAGCAGGCGCTCGACAAATACGGCTTCGACGCGGCCTTCGGCGGCGCAAGGCGCGATGAGGAGAAGAGCCGGGCCAAGGAGCGAGTGTTCTCGCTGCGCTCGGCCCAGCATCGCTGGGACCCGAAGAACCAGCGGCCCGAGCCATGGCGGCTGTTCAACACGCGCAAGGCGCAGGGCGAGAGCTTCCGCGTCTTCCCGCTGTCGAACTGGACCGAAAAGGACGTCTGGGACTATATCGCGCTCGAGAACATCCCGGTCGTGCCGCTCTATTTCGCCGCGCCGCGTCCGGTCGTGCGCCGCAACGGCGCCTGGATCATGCGTGACGACGAGCGCATGGACCTGTTGCCCGGCGAAAAGCTGGAAACGCGCATGGTCCGCTTCCGCACGCTCGGCTGCTACCCTTTGACTGGGGCTGTCGAGAGCGAGGCGGCGAACCTCACCGACATCATCGCGGAAATGCGGGCGTCACGGTCCTCCGAGCGCGAAGGGCGCGTCATCGACCATGACGGCTCCGGCTCGATGGAGCAGAAGAAGCAGGAAGGCTATTTCTGATGGCGGCGCTCGCGAAGTTGAAGGGCCAGCCGGCGCCGGCTGGCGCACCGAGCCCGGCCAATGACCAGGGTCAGAACACCGAAGGCAGCCCCCGCGCGCTCTTGCGTTTCATCACCTGCGGCTCGGTCGATGATGGCAAGTCGACACTGATCGGACGCATCCTCTACGAGGCCGGCGCGGTCTTCGACGACCAACTGACCGCGCTCGACAGCGATTCCCGCAAATTCGGCACGCAAGGCGCGGCGCCCGACTTTGCCTTGCTGGTCGACGGGCTCTCGGCCGAACGCGAGCAGGGCATCACCATCGATGTCGCCTATCGCTATTTCTCGACCGATCAGCGCAGCTTCATCGTCGCCGACACGCCCGGCCACGAGCAGTACACCCGCAACATGGCGACCGGCGCCTCGACCGCCGATCTCGCCATCATCCTGATCGACGCCCGCAAGGGCCTGCTGCCGCAGACGCGCCGGCATTCCTTCATCGTCTCGCTGGTCGGCGTCCGGCATGTCGTCGTCGCCGTCAACAAGATGGACCTGGTCGGCTATGACGAGGCGGTCTTCCGCCAGATCGAGCAGGAGTACCGTAGGGCGGTCGCGGGCCTCGGCTTCGTCAGCATCGACTTCGTCCCGGTCTCGGCTCGCGATGGCGAGAATGTCACCAGCCTGTCCAGGCTGACGCCCTGGTACCGTGGGCCGGCGCTGCTGCCTCTGCTAGAAGCGGCCGTGGTCGTCGCGGAGGCTGAGATCGAGGCCGGCTTCGCCCTGCCGGTGCAATGGGTCAATCGGCCCGATCTCGACTTCCGCGGCTTTGCCGGCACGGTGGCGCGCGGGCGCCTGCGTGTCGGCGATGCGGTCGCGGCGCTGCCCTCGGGCCGCCGCAGCACGATCGCGCGCATCCTCGCGCCGTCCGGCGATGTCTCGCAGGCGGGTGCCGGCCAGTCGGTGACGGTGACGCTCGCGGACGAGATCGATATCTCGCGTGGCGACGTCATCGCCTCGGTCGCGCATGCCCCGTTAGTGAAGCAGGAACTGCAGGCACGCCTGCTCTGGACCGGCGAAGCGGCGCTGCGCGAAGGCGGCGAGTTCATCCTCAAGCTCGCCACCGCGAGCGCCAACGCCCAGATCGTACGCCTGCACCACAGCGTCGACATCGAGAGCTATGCCGAGGCGCCGGCCGAGAGCCTCGCCATGAACGGCATCGGGCTGGCGACGCTGACGCTCGACCGACAGCTGGCGGTGCTCGACTACACAAGCAGCCGCGAGCTCGGCGGCTTCATCCTGATCGACAGGCTCAGCAACCAGACTGTCGCGTTCGGTTTCATCGAGGCGCGTAAGAATAAATCTAACGAGCGTTCGACGGTGGAGGCCAGCCCGGCTCGCCGTGCGGCGTTGCGTCTCATAGGCTGGCACGGTGCGCAGGAGCGGCGTGCCTGGTTCGAGGCTGCGAGCTGGCGTCTGGCGAGTGGGCTGTTGGTCTTCGCCGCCGTGGCGCTGCCCACCGGGCAATGGGGGCTCGCGGCTGCGCTGGGGCTCGGCGATATCGCGCTGCGGCCATTGCTGAAGGGCCTGCATGCGAGAATGTGGGCGAAGCGGACGCCGCCTGCGCTCTATGACGGGGCCGGAATCTGAAAAGCAGAGGCTGAAGAGCGCCGGACGGCCTTCTGCCGGCCCGGCGTTGCGCAAGCGGTGACTTAAGCCGCCTGGGAATAAGTCGTGCCAGCGGAAGCACGTGCTCCGAGCTGGTAGGTCTGGCCATAGGCTTCCGACGTGCCGGTGATTTCCGCCGGTGGGGGTGGCGGAGGCGGCCGGTGCGAGGCGCGTTCTTCCATCTGCTTCTTGAAGTCGGCCATCTCTTCCTTGGAGATCTTGCCGTCCTTGTCCGCATCCATCGCGGCGAAGAGGCGGCTGAGCAGGCCGTTCGAACCGTCGCCATCCGGGGCGACCGCCTTCAGGAATTCTTCCTTGGCGACGCTGCCATCGGAGTTGGCGTCGAGCTTGGCGAAGTAGTTCTTGTCCTCGCCATCCTTGGCGTCGGCCTTCGTCGTGTCGGCCGTATCTGACTGGAGCATCAGCAGGAGGGCCTGCATCTGCTGCTCGGCCTTCTCGAACTTCGCCTTGAAGGCGTCCGATTCTGCCTTGCTGACCGAACCATCCTGGTCGGCGTCCATCGCCTTGAACAGGCGCTCGGTCTTCTTGCTGTCGGCGCCCTTCGGCGCGCCGGCGGCGAACTCATCGAGGCTGAGCGCCCCGTCGGCATTGCCGTCGAGCTTTTCGAAGCTCGGTGGTTTTCCGGGCGGTGGTGGGCGAAAGCCCCCAACGCCACCGATGCTTGTCATGCGATACTCCTGGTTACGCACCGCCCGGGAATGGGCGGCGCCATCGAGTATCGTGGATAATTCTTGGTAAATTCCTATCAGCCTGGAAACCCTGCTGGGCCGAATGCTCAGCCCGCCAATACCGCCGTCGCTTCGATCTCGACCATCGCCTCGGGCTCGACCAGCGCTGCGACCGCGACCACCGCCATCGCCGGGAAATGCCGGCCGAGATTGGCGCGATAGGCCGGGCCGAGCTCAGAGAGGCTGTTGCGATAGGCCTCGATGTCGGTGACGTACCAGGTCAATCGCACGATATCCTCGACCCGGCCGCCGCCGGCCTCGACTACCGCCTTGATGTTGGCGAGCGTCTGGCCGACCTGCGCGACGAAGCCCTTGGCGAAGATGCCCTGAACATCCCAACCGACGAGGCCGCCGGTCATCAGCACCTTGCCTTCGGCGACCATACCGTTGGCATAGCCGCGCGGCTGCGGCCAGCCTACGGGTAGGACGGCGCGAGCGCGGCGCGAAGCGGGATCGGAGGGCGGCATGCCGCTGGTCATGGGTGTGATCTTTCTCAAGCAATAATCAGGAGGTCGAGGCTTCCTGGCGCGCGATCTCGCGCAGGGCGAAGCGCTGCAGCTTCCCGGTAGAGGTCTTCGGCAGGGTTGTCACGAAGGCGATGGCGCGCGGGTATTTGTAGGGCGCGATCGACGCCTTGACATGGTCCTGCAGCGCCTTCGCCAAAGCGGCATCACCGCTGAAGCCCTCGCGTAGCAGGACATAGGCCTTCACGATCTGGCCGCGCTCGGGGCAGGGCGCGCCGACGACGCCGCATTCGGCCACCGCCTCATGCGTCAGCAGGCAGGCCTCGACCTCGGGGCCGGCGATGTTGTAGCCGGCCGAGATGATCATGTCGTCGGAGCGAGCCTGGTACCAGAAATAGCCGTCGCCATCGCGCAGATAGGTGTCGCCGGTGACGTTCCAGCCGTCGAGGATGTATTTGGCCTGGCGCGGGTCGGCGAGGTAGCGGCAGCCGGTCGGGCCGCGCACCGCGAGGCGCCCGGGCGTGCCATCGGCCACCTCCTTGCCGTCCTCGTCGACGATCTTCGCCTCGTAGCCGGGCACCGGCAGGCCAGTCGAGCCGGGCCGGATCCTGTCGCGCGGCGCGCCGATGAAGATGTGCAGCATCTCGGTCGCGCCGATGCCGTCCATTAATGGCAGGCCGGTTGCCGCCTGCCAGGCATCGAAGGTCGCCTTAGGCAAGGCTTCGCCGGCGGAGACGCAGATGCGCAGCGACGACAGGTCGCGCTCGCCGAGTTTGCCCAGCATGGCGCGATAGGCGGTCGGCGCGGTGAAGCAGACGGTGGCGCGATGGCGCTCGATCGCCTCGGCGAGATCGGGCGGCGCGACCTTGGCCGGCAGCACGCAGGCGGCGCCTATCCGCAAGGGAAAGAGCACGATACCGCCGAGCCCGAAGGTGAAAGCTAGCGGCGGCGAGCCGATGAAGCGGTCGTCGGGAGCAGCCTTCAGCACGCGTGCGCCATAGGCGTCGCAGATCGCCAGCAGGTCGCGCTGGAAATGCATCGTGCCCTTGGGCTCGCCGGTCGTCCCCGAGGTGAAGGCTATCAGGCAGACATCGTCCTGCGCCGTGTCAGCCGGCTCGAAATCATCGTAGCCGGCTTGGCCCATCAACGCTTCGAGCGCGCCGTCTCCCCATGTAACGATGGTCGAGAGTTCCGGTGCAAGTTGCTGAGCTGCCTTGAGTTCATTGACCAATGTGGCGTCACAGAGCGCTAGCGCGATCTTCGCCTTGCGGATCGGATAGGCGATCTCGCCGGCGCGCAGCATCGGCATGGTCGCGACCACGACGCCGCCGGCCTTCAGCACTGCGAAATAGGTCGCGACCATCATCGGCGTGTTGGCGGCGCGCAGCAGCACGCGGTTGCCCGGCACCATGCCGAGATCGCGGGTCAGCACATTGGCGATGCGGTTCACGGTGTCGGCGAGCGCCTGATAGCTCCAGGTCTCGCTCGGGCCGATCACCGCATCGCGCCCGCCGCGCCCCTCGGCGACATGGCGATCGACGAATTCGGTGACGACGTTGAGCCGCTCGGGATAGCTCAGCCCGGCTGCTGCGAGGTCGAGGCGCGGCCAGCTTTCGCGCGGCGGCAGGTTGTCCCGCGCGAATGTGTCCACATGTCCCGATCGCATGAGATCTGCGGTACCCATCTCGTTCCCCTGGCTCTTTTGGCCCTATTTCAGCAGGTCGCGTGCGATCACGACCTTCTGCACCTCGCTGGCGCCCTCGTAGATCCGGAGCGCCCTGATCTCGCGATAGAGTTCCTCGACCTTGACCCCGCGGGTAACGCCGAGCCCGCCATGAATCTGGACGGCGCGGTCGATCACCTTCTGGGCGTTCTCGGTCGCGACCAGCTTGGCCAGCGCCGCCTCACGAGTGACGCGGGCCGCACCGCGGTCCTTGGTCCAGGCGGCGCGGTAGACCAGCAGGGCGGCGGCATCGACCTCGGTCGCGCTGTCGGCGATCGCCGCCTGCGAGAGCTGGAGGTCGCCGAGCGTGCCGCCGAAGAGCTTGCGGTTCTTGGCGTGCGAGACCGTCTCGTGCAGCGCACGTCGGGCGAAGCCGAGCGCGGCGGCGCCGACCGTCGAGCGGAAGATGTCGAGCGTCGCCATCGCCACCTTGAAGCCGTCGCCCGGTCCACCGATGCGGTTCTCCACGGGGATGCGGCAGCCATCGAAGCGCAGGGTCGCGAGCGGATGCGGCGCGATCACGTCTATGCGCTCGGCGATGGAGAGGCCCGGCGTATCGGCCTCGACCAGATAGGCCGAGAGACCGCGGGCGCCCGGCGCCTCGCCCGATCTGGCGAAGACGACGTAGTGGTCGGCGATGCCGCCGTTCGAGATCCAGGTCTTCTCGCCGTCGATCCGAACATGTGCATTGCCGTCCGGGGTCGCCGAGGTCGCCAGCGCGGCGACGTCGGAGCCGGCTTCCTTTTCGGAGAGGGCGAAGGCGGCAATCCTGTCGCCGCGCGCCACAGCCGGGAGGATGCGCGCCTTCATCTCGGGTGAACCGGCTACGGTGATCGAGCCAGTGCCGAGCCCCTGCATGGCGAAGGCAAAATCGGCGAGCCCGTCGCGGGCGGCCAATATCTCGCGGGCGAGGCAGAGCGTGCGCACGTCGAGCGCCGCATGCAGCCCGCCATATTCGGTCGGCACGGCAGCCCTGAGGAAGCCAGCTTCGCCCAGCGCCTTCACCCGGACGCGGCAGGCCTCATCGACATCGTCATGCGGCAGGCCGGGCAAGGTGGCGTCGGCCCAGGCCGAGAGTCGCTCAGCGAAGTCGCGGTGATGCGCCTCGAAGAACGGCCAGTCGAGCGTGTCGCCAAGGATGCCGATGCCGAGCGAAGCCATCTCAGTTGCCCTCGAACACCGGTTTCCGCTTCTCGGCGAAGGCGTGATAGGCGCGGGCGAAATCCTCGGTCTGCATGCACAAAGCCTGCGCCACCGCCTCCGCCTCGATCGCGGACTCGACCGACATCGCCCATTCCATTTCGAGCATGCGCTTGGTCATGGCGTTGGCGAAGGTCGGCCCGTCGGCGAGCTCGGCGGCGAGCGTCTGCGCCTCTGCCAATACGTTCTCGCGGGCGATCAGGCGGTTGAGGAAGCCCCAGCGCTCGGCTTCCTCGCCCTTCAGCACCCGGCCGGTATAGAGCAGTTCGGCGGCGCGGCCCTGGCCGATGATGCGCGGCAGCATCGCGCAGGCGCCCATGTCGCAGCCGGCGAGGCCGACGCGGTTGAACAGGAAGGCGATCTTGGTCTCGGCCGTGCCGAGGCGCAGATCCGAGGCCATGGCGACGATCGCACCGGCGCCCGCGCAGATGCCGTCGATCGCGGCGACGATGGGTTGCGGGCAGGCGCGCATGGTCTTGACCAGTTCGCCGGTCATCCGGGTGAACTTGAGCAGGTCCTTGGTGTCCATCGCGACCAGCGGTCCGATGATCTCGAAGACGTCGCCGCCCGAGGAGAAGTTGCCGCCGGCGCCGGTCACGACGATCGCCTTGACCGCTTCCTCCTTCTGCGCGGCGAGGAAGAAATCGGTGAGCTCGCGATAGCTCTCGAAGGTCAGCGGGTTCTTCTTCTCCGGCCGGTTCAGCGTCACGGTCGCGACCTTGCCGGCGACCGAGAGCTGGAAGTGCTGCGGCGTGAAGCCAGCGAGCGGCAGGGTGACGGGGTTGGCGCTGGTCATTCGGTGTCTCCCGCAGCGGTCGGCGCGCCGCTCTGGCGCTTGCTGATGGCCTGATGCAGCGAGGTCTTGACCCCACCGAGCAGGCGGAAGAGCTGACCGATCTCGGCTGGTCCGAGGCCCGCGAAGAGCTCGGCGATCCAGTCCTCATGGCGCTCGGCCATCGCCTTGAAGGCGCGCCGGCCCTGGGCGGTCAGCGTCAGCACCTGGACGCGCCGGTCCTGCGCCGCCGGACGCTTGTCGACCAGCCCGTCGGCGAGTAGGCCGGCGACGACGGCGGTGACGTTGCCGTTCGAGACCATCAGGCGCTGCGAGACCTCGCCGACGGTCATGCCGGTGGTCGATTTCTCGAGCTGCGCCATCAGGTCGAAGCGTGGCAGCGTCGTCTTGAACTCCTCACGCAGACGGGTGCGGATCTCGCTCTCGATCAGGGTCGAGCAGGTCAGCATCCGCAGCCAAAGCCTGAGCTCGTCCTTGTGGTCGCCGGGGCGTTCGCTGGCCTTGGTCTCGCGGTCGAGCAGAGGGGCGTTGGACGGGATCTCCATGGTCAGAACTCCCCGCCATTGATCAGGATGGATTGGCCGGTGATGCCGCGGCTTTGCGGGCCACAGAGATTGAGCACGGCAGCCGCGACCTCCTCCGGCGTGATCAGCCGGTGCTGCGGATTGTCCTTGGTCAACTCTGCCAACGCCTCTTCGCGGCTCTTGCCGGTCTTGGCGGCGATCGTGGTCAGGCTGCTCGCGACCATGTCGGTATCGGTATAGCCAGGGCAGACGGCATTGACGGTGACGCCGCTGCGCGCCGTTTCCAGGGCCAGTGAACGCACGAGGCCGACGACCGCATGCTTGGCTGCGACATAAGCCGAGACGTAGGCATAGCCGCGATGCCCCGCGGTCGAGGCGATGGCGATCAGCCGCCCTGAGCGGCGCTCGGTCATGGCGGGCAGGGCAGGCCGGAAGCAATTCACCGTGCCGATCAGGTTGATCTCGACCATGCGCCGGAACAGCTCGGCATCGCTGCGCTGGAAGCTTGCACTCTCAGCCGCCCCCGCATTGGCGACGACGATGTCGAAGGGACGCCCGGCGGAAAGCCCTGCCATCGCCTCGCGTACCGCCGCCTCGTCGGTCACATCGACGGAATGGGCGGCATCGGCTGCGCCGGCGAGCACCGCCTGTTGCAGGATGTCGTCATTGCGGCCGATGATCGAGACATGGGCGCCAGCCTGGCGCAGAGCGGAGGCGATGGCGCGGCCGATCCCGCGTCCGCCGCCGCTCACCAGGGCATGCTGTCCTGCCAGAGCCGATGCCATGCCGTTCTCTCCCTCTTGAGGATCAATATATTTTAGGTCTGAAACATTTTGCAAGAGGCGAGGTATGCTCTGCGGAAAGGTACGAAATAATGCGATATACCAGCATATTGCGCGATATCTCGCCGAGTTTCGGTAACTCAGCTGGCTTCTTGCTGCCAGCCTTCAGCGAGAGGCTTGAGCCAAAATTATTTTAGGTTTAAAATGATTTTGCGAGCCAAGGAGGGTGTCATGCGCATTGCGGTGGTGGGCGGCGGGCCGGCAGGCCTCTATTACGCGCTGCTGATGAAGCGGGACTGGCCTGAGCTCGACGTCACCGTCTTCGAGCGCAACCGCCCCGATGACACCTTCGGCTTCGGCGTCGTCTTCTCCGACCAGACGCTCGACCTGTTCAAGGCGGCCGATCTGCCGAGCTATGAGGCGATCGTCCGCAGCTTCGCCTATTGGGACGATATCGAGATCCATTTCAAAAGCACGGTGCGTCGCGTGCCCGGCAACGGCTTCTGCGGCTGCTCGCGCCGCACGCTGCTGATGCTGCTGCAGGAACGGGCGCGCCAGGTCGGCGTCAAGCTGGTGTTCTCGGAGGAGATCGAGGACGTTGCGGCGCTGAAGCGCGATTACGACCTCGTCGTCGCCGCAGACGGCATCAACAGCCGCATCCGCGAGGGTGATCGCGAGCGCTTCGCGCCTGAGGTCGACCTCAGGCCGAACCGCTTCGTCTGGATGGGCTCGACCCGGCCCTTCGACGCCTTTACTTTCTTCTTCAAGCAGACTGAGCACGGCGTTTTCATCGCCCATTGCTACCAGTACGAGCCCGGGCAATCGACCTGGGTGCTGGAGACCGATCCCGAGACCTTCGCTCGCGCCGGGCTCGAAGGTATGGACGAGGCCGGCACAGCCGCGTTCCTGGAACAGGTCTTCGCCGAGGAGCTACAGGGCCACAGGCTGATCGCCAATCGCTCGCTCTGGCGGCAGTTTCCGATGATCCGCTGCAGCAACTGGGTCGTAGACAATGTCGTTCTGCTCGGCGATGCCAAGGCGACGGCGCATTTCTCGATCGGTTCCGGCACCAAGCTCGCCATGGAGGATTCGATCGCGCTGCACCGCGCCTTCCATCGCGCCGGGCTCGACGTCAGAGCGGCGCTCGCCGGTTTCGAGACCGGGCGGCGCGAGGAGGTCGAGAAGACTCAGCACGCCGCCGATGTCTCGCTGGTCTGGTTCGAGCAGCTCAAGCGCTTCTGGGATTTCGAGCCGCTGCGCTTCGCCTTCGGCCTGATGACCCGCTCCAAGGCGATCACCTACGACAACCTTGCCCTGCGTGCGCCCGAATTCGTCGCGGCGATCGACAGGCTGGTCGCCGACGATCTCGGCGCCGAGCAGGCAACGCGCCGCGACGGTACGCCGGTGCCGCCGGCCTTCCAGCCCTTCCATCTGCGCGAGATGAAAGTGGCGAACCGCTTCGTCGTCTCGCCGATGTGTCAGTATTCAGCTGAAGATGGCCTGCCAGGCGATTGGCACCTGATGCATTACGGAGCGCGCGCCATCGGCGGGGCAGGGCTCATCTTCACCGAGATGACCTGTGTCTCGGCCGATGCCCGCATCACCCCTGGCTGCACCGGTCTCTACAATGACGCGCAGGAAGCGGCCTGGAGGCGCATCGTCGATTTCGTCCATGGCAACTCGGCTGCGAAGATCTGCCTGCAGCTCGGCCATGCCGGCCGCAAGGGCGCGAGCAAGCTGATGTGGGACGGGATGGACCGCCCGCTTGCGCAAGGCGCCTGGCCGATCGTCTCGGCCTCGCCGCTGCCCTACTACCCCGAGAGCCAAATTCCACGCGAGCTGACGCGCGCCGACATGGGCCGGGTCAAGGCCGACTTCGTCGCAAGCGCCGAGCGCGGCCTGCGCGCCGGCTTCGACATGCTCGAACTGCACTGCGCCCATGGCTATCTGCTCGCGAGCTTCCTCTCGCCGCTGACCAACCAGCGCAGCGACACCTATGGCGGCTCGCTCGAAAACCGCCTGCGTTTCCCGCTCGAAGTCTTTGCCGCGCTTCGCCAGACCTGGCCGGCCGACAAGCCGATGTCGGTGCGCATCTCGGCGACCGATTGGCAGGAGGGCGGCATCAGTCAGGAGGACTCGGTCGCGATCTCCGAGGCCTTCGCTGAGGCCGGCTGCGATCTCGTCGACGTCTCGACAGGGCAGACCACGCCACGCGCCCGCCCGCTCTATGGCCGCATGTTCCAGACCTCGTTCGCCGACCGCATCCGCAACGAGGCGGGCGTCGCCACCATGTGCGTCGGCGCGATCACCTCGGCCGACCAGGCCAACACCATCGTCGCTGCCGGCCGCGCTGATCTCGTCGCACTCGGGCGGCCGCATCTGGCCGATCCCTCCTTCGTGCTGCGAGCGGCAGCCTGGTATGGCGCCGATGTCGCCCAGCCGGTGCAATACCAGCCCGGCAAGGATCAACTCATGCGCAACACACCGCGCGAGCGGGACGAGCTGCAGGAGCTCAAGCTGAAGGCCAAGCCGAGCCGGCATGGCGGCGCACAGGCGGTTTCGGTCGCACGGGCGGCGGAGTAGCGGAAACTCCTCCGTCATTCCGGAGAAGCCACGCAACGCCGCAACCCCAGAATCGCTGGAGAGGCGCCTAAGATTGCATTCGTGCAATTTATGATTGGATGTGCGTCGTCTTTATGGCGCTAACGCAACGACTATCTTGGTGGGCAACGGAAGCGCCTCGCGAGCTGAGGCGCGCAACCAAGGGGCCCATATCATGCAGCTCACCGGCATCCACCACGTCACCGCCATCACCGCCCAGGCAGCCGAGAACCGGCGCTTCTATGTCGAGACGCTCGGCCTGCGCCTGGTCAAGAAGACGGTGAACCAGGACGACACCTCCGCCTATCACCTGTTCTATGCCGACGGCGCCGGCTCGCCCGGCTCCGATCTGACCTTTTTCGACTGGCCGACGGCTCCGGCAAGGCGTGGCACGCATTCGATCACGCGCACCTCGCTCAGGGTCGCGGGTGAAGCTTCGCTCGATTTCTGGCGCGAGCGGCTGACGGCGGCGGGCGTCGCGGTCTCCGACACGCGCCTGCTCAACGGCCGCGCCGCACTCGATTTCGAGGATCCGGAAGGTCAGCGCCTGACGCTTATCGTCGATGGCGGCGAAATCCCCTTTGCCGCCTGGGAGAAGAGCCCGGTTCCGGCCGAGCACCAGATCCGCGGCCTTGGGCCAGTGACGATCTCCGTCCCGCAGATCGAGCGGACCGAGCTCGTCCTGACCAAGTTGCTCGGATTGGAGCGGATCGCGGATTACCGCGATGCGGCCCATGCCACCGGCGACATCCATGTCTTCCGGATCGGCGAGGGTGGCCCGGCGGCCGAACTCAACGTCGCGGTCGAGCCCGGTCTCGCTCCGGCCCGCGAAGGCGCTGGCGGCGTCCATCACCTGGCGCTGCGGACGCCGAGCTTCGGCGAGTACGACGAATGGGCCGAGCGGCTGCGCGCCTCCGGCTATCCGAATAGCGGGCCGGTCGATCGCTTTTATTTCCGCTCGCTCTATCTGCGCGAGCCGAACGGGGTGCTGATCGAGATCGCCAGCGACGGGCCGGGCTTCGCCTCCGACGAGCCCTTCGAGACGATGGGCGAGGGGCTGTCGCTGCCGCCCTTCCTCGAGTCGAAGCGGGCGGCGATCGAGGCTGGGCTGAAGCCCCTGGCCTGACGACATCCGGGCCATAGAAGCGCGCTGCGGCCATCCCGGCCGCAGCGCGGAAGGCGTTCCCTAAAATTGCTCTTGATTCATCGCGAATTAACCAAGGCCGCGCTGAATGAACCTCGAGAGGTTGGGGCTTCCCGAAACTGACGAACAGGCCGCTACGGTCTGCCCAGCGCGCAATCGAGCGCGGCGGCGAGACGAGTAGGGCGCTGCGCCTCAGCGGGATGCCTGCAAGGTGTCCCGAGGCGTTGCGTATGCGTAGCTCGACCAAGTTCGCCGGCTATTCCTATAGCCTGAAGCGCCGGCGTAGCAGCCCGTTCATTCGCCTCGGCGTGCTCATAGCGGTCGCCGGCGGTGCGATGGCAGGCGTGTCGGCCTGGTCGAACCGGCAGGCCGGACAAACGGCGCCTGCAGCCGCCCCGGCTCAGAGACACGCACTGGCCAATCCGGCTGCCCTGCCGCACGCCTCAGCGCCGTTGCTCCGCCCGGGCTATGTGGTCGGTTATGTCGCGCAATCGTTCGCTGACAGCACGCCCTTGTCCGGTCGCTTCCAATCGACGCTGCCTGCGCCGCAGGCTGTCGTGTTCGATCCCGAGACCACCGGCTCGATCGCACCGTCCGAACCGGTCAGCCCGAGCGTGGCGACGACCACGATCGCAATCCAGCCTGCAGCCGAGCCGCCGCGGATCGCCCTGATCGCGCCGCGCCCCGTTCCGCGCCCGTCCGATCTCAAGCTGCCGACACCGCCTGAGCCGCGCCTCGCGACCCGTGCGACCTCGCGCCAGAGCAAGGACGTCGTCGCCAAGGCCGAGCCTGCCCCCGACAACCGCTCCTTCTTCGAGAAGCTCTTCGGCGTGAACGCCAATGCGCCGCAGAGTTCCGGCGAGCGCCTCGCCTATGCCGCGCCGCAGGACGACATCACCCAGCGCAGCGGCCGCGGCAGCGGCCTGACCGTCGCCCCGGCGCCGATGCCCGTGCCGATGTCGTCGGCGACGCCCGCTGCCAGCGGCAAGACCGCGGTCTACGACATCAGCGCGCGTGTGGTTTACCTGCCCAATGGCGAGCGGCTGGAGGCCAATTCCGGCCTCGGCGAGATGATGAACGATCTGCGTTTCGTCCATGTCCGGATGAAGGGGCCGACGCCGCCGCATGTCTACAATCTGACCGAGCGCGAGGCTCTGTTCCACGGCGTGCGCGCCATCCGCATGCACCCGGTCGGCGGCAGCGGCAAGATCTTCGGCCGCGCCGGTCTGCTGGTGCACAACTACCTGCTCGGGCCGCGTGGCGACTCGAATGGCTGCGTCTCGGTGAAGGACTATGACCGCTTCCTGCAGTCCTTCCTGCGCGGCGAGATCAAGCAGCTCGTCGTGGTCGCCGGCCGGAGCTGACGCGCTCCGCCCGCCTTGCGCCATCTGCGCGGGGCTGGTCTGTTAGGCGAATGATACGACTGGCCGATCTTGCGATACGCCTGCTGGCGTTCTCGGTGCTGGCGTTGCCAGTGGCAGTGGCCGGTCCGGCCGCTGCCGAAGTGCGTTTCGGCAACAATGTCCGCATCGGCGGGCATGACGTCTCGAACCAGCGCTTCGACCGCAGGAATCGCGGCGTCTATCACATCCATGAAGGCCGGCCGCGCAATCCAGGCTGCACCTGGCGCTCGGACGGAAGGGGCAGGCGGGTCAAGGTCTGCCACCTTCAGCGGATCAGGCGGCACTGACCCGCACGGAGCTCGCGCAAGCCCGTTTCGGCCGATGCCGTTGGTCGGCCTGATGAAAGCAAAGCCTCCGGCATCGCGAGAGGCCAACTGGCGAAGCAATCGGAGGGCGGCAGAGCTCCGCCCCCTTGGATTGCTTGGCTTTGCTCGCAATGACGCCTCAGCTGCAGGTAGAGGCCGTCCGAGCCTCGGCTATTGGCCGCAGGCTCGGCGCCAGGGCTCTTCTCAGAACTCTTCCCACCCGGCGTCACCGCCCCGGGCGTTCGCGACCTTTCGAGCCGGAGCCGGGACATGCGCCGGAGCAGCGCGCTCGCGCCGCGGCGCAGGCCGTTGCTGGGCAAAGGCGGCCTCCGCCAGCGTCCGCAGCCGTTCCGGCTCGGACGCAGCCGGCTGGCGCGACAGGGCAACCGGGCTCTCGCCGGTCCGGAAGCCGGCGACCAGGGCGTTGAGCTCGCCGATCTTGCTCGACAGTGCGCCGGCCGAGGCGGCGCTCTGTTCGGCGAGGGCGGCGTTCTGTTGGGTCATCTCGTCCATATGGGCGACGGTCTGACTCATCTCCTCGATGCCGTTGGCCTGCTCGCTCGAAGCGGCAGCCACTTCCGAGACGGTCGCCTGGACGTTCTGCGACGCGGCGACGATGCGGGTGAGCGCATCGCCGGTCTGACGCACCAGCTTCACGCCGGATTCGATCTCGATGTTCGAGGAGGAGATCAAACCCGAAATATCCTTGGCCGCCTCGCCGGAACGCTGGGCGAGGGTGCGCACCTCGCTGGCGACCACGGCAAAGCCCTTGCCGGCATCACCGGCACGCGCTGCCTCGACCGCCGCGTTCAGCGCCAGCAGATTGGTCTGGAAGGCGATGTCGTCGATCACGCGGGTGATGTCGGAGATCTTCTTCGAGGCCGCTTCGATCCGTTCCATCGCCGAGACGGCGTCGGTGACAATATTGCCGCCAGTCTGTGCGACCTGCATGGCCTCACCGGCCTGGCGCACGGCCTGCTGGGCGGCCTGCGCGGCGGCCTTGACCGAGGCAGCGAGCTGCTCGGTGGTCGCGGCGCTCTCTTCGAGCGAGGAGGCCTGCTCTTCGGTGCGCTTTGAGAGGTCGTCCGCCCCTGTATTGATCTCGCGCGCCGAAAGCCCGACATCCGCCGACATGGTCTGGATCGTGCTGACGGTCGAGGACAGGCGTGCCATCGTCTCGTTGATGGCATCCTTCAGCTCGGCGAAGCGGCCGCGATAAGCGGTCGGAACCTGATGGGTCAGGTCGCCGGCGGCGAGCGCCTGCAGCACTGCGACGAATTCCGTGGTGGCATTGTCTACGACCGCATTGATCTCGTTGATCCCGGCGACCAGCTGCTGCATCTGCTCGTCGCCATGCTCGATCTGGAGCCGGGCCGAGAAATCGCCGGCCGCTGCCGCCGCGACGACCTCGCCGACATCCGACACCACCGAGGCCATCGCATCGGCCGAGCGGATGCGAGCGGCGGAGGCCGCACGCTCCTGCTCCTGCAGCAGCGCGACCTGCTCGGTGCTCTGACGAAGCACCGAGACCGCCCGCGCCATCTCGCCGATCTCATCGCGGCGCTTGGTATGCGGCACCTCGATCTGGGTATCGCCGGCGGTCAGGCGGCTCATCGTCCCGCCGAGATCGATCAGGGGGCGGATGATCGAGCGCCGCGAGAACACCAGAGCGCCGAAAATGGCGGCACCGAGCACAAGGATCAGTGCAACCGGCAGCCAGGTCCGAACCTGCTCAGAAAAGGCGCTCGAGGCCGCATCGACTTCGTTGGCGAGGGCCTCGTTGGCGCCGCTGAGTCCGGTGAGTTCTTCCTGCAGCGTCGCGCGGTTCTTCTTGCTGGCGTCGCTGTTGCCCCAGGCTTCGGCGGCGCGGGCCGAGATCTCGCGGACCATGCGCGTCGTTTCGAGCCTGATGGCGACGAATTCGGTGATCAGCGCGCTGATCTTCTCCATGCGCTCGCGCTCGCTGGCCGGAACCAGCTTGGCTAAATCCTTGCGGCGCTCCTCGACCTTGGTCAGGCCGCCCTCGACAGTCGTCGCGGCGATCCCGGCGAAATGCGGGTTGCGGGCGGTGTAAACGAGATAGGAATCGGCGACCACCAGGTTGACCGCGGCATTGAGCCGCTCGGCAGCAAGGGCGATATGGTTCTGCTGTGATGAGCGATCGTTCATCGTGTCGATGCGGGTCATCGCCAGCAATGCGCAACCGAGTGCAACCAAGGCGCCGGCCGCGACAATCGCGATCAGCCCCAGAATCTGGGTCCTGATGGATTTCATGATGTCCCCTCGCAGGCCGCTAGTTCGACCGCGGCGCTGCAAGGTAGCGAGAGGCCTTGAATCCAGAGTTAACTGCGATTGGCCTCAGAGCAATTTTCAATCGGTTGAAGCGTCGTACCCGGAAAGCGACGCAAGCCACGCAGCTCCGAAACCTGTCATGGAGCTGCATTCTATGACGGCTTGCCCTATTCCTCTGCGGCACCGGCCTTCTTGGCCTTGGCGCCCTTCGCTTTTGCGGGGGCCTTCTTGGCTGCCGCCGGCTTCTTGGCAGGAGCCTTCGCCTTGCTCTTGGCGCCGCCGCCGGCCGCCGCCTTGGCGTTGACCAGCTCGATCGCCTGCTCGGCGGTGATGCTCTCCTGCGCCATCGTCTTCGGCAGGGTGGCGTAGACCTTGCCCCAGGCGACATAGGGTCCGTAGCGGCCGGCCCTGACCTCCATCTTGCCGCCCTGCGGGTGTTCGCCAAGCTCTCGTCCGGGCGTCGCCGCGGCATTGCCGAAGCGGCGGCCACCCGCGCCGCTCTCCTTGGCGACGATCAGGTCGATGGCGCGGTTGGCGCCGATCTCCAGGATGTCGTCGGCCTTGTCGATATTGGCGTAGGTCTTGCCGTGCTGGACGTACGGCCCGTAGCGGCCGATGCCGGCGAGGATCGGCTCGCCGCTGGTCGGGTGCTTCGCGACCTCGCGCGGCAGCGAGAGCAGGGCGAGCGCCTTCTCCAGCGTCAGCGAACCGACTGTCTCACCCTTGGGCAGGCTCGAGCGTTTCGGCTTCTCCCCGTCGCCGAGCTGGATATAGGGGCCGAAGCGGCCTTCGCGCGCGGTGACCTCGAGATCGGTGACCGGGTCCTTGCCGAGGGTGCGCACGCCGTTGACGACCTGCCCGCCCTCGGCCGAGGCCTCGCCGTCGGCGGCGGAGGCACTGAGCGGGCGAGTGAAGCGGCATTCCGGATAGTTCGAGCAACCGACGAAGGCACCGAATTTTCCGAGCTTGAGCGAGAGCGTGCCGGTGCCGCAGACCTGACAACTGCGCGGATCGCCACCATCGGCACGCGGTGGGAAGACGTGCTCGCCCAGGATGCCGTTCAGCGCCTCCAGCACGTCGCCGACACGCAATTCCTTGGTCTCACCGATCGACTTGGTGAACTCCTCCCAGAATTCGCGCAGCAGCGCCTTCCAGTCGACATCGCCGCTGGAGACCAGATCGAGCTTCTCCTCCAGGCTGGCGGTGAAGTCGAACTCGACATAGCGCTTGAAGAAGGACTCCAGGAACGCCGTGACCAGCATGCCCTTGTCCTCGGGCACCAGCCGCTTCTTCTCGACGCGGACATATTCGCGGTCGCGCAGCGTCGCCAGGGTCGCGGCATAGGTGGAAGGGCGGCCGATGCCGAGCTCTTCCATGCGCTTGACCAGGCTCGCTTCCGAGAAGCGCGGCGGAGGTTCGGTGAAATGCTGGTCGGCGGCAATGGCGCGCTTCTCCAGCGGATCGCCGGCCTTCATCGCCGGCAGCTTCTTGCTATCCTCGTCTTCCTCGTCGTCGCGGCTCTCCTGATAGAGCGTCAGGAAGCCGTCGAAGAGCACGACCTGGCCGGTGGCGCGCAGTTCGAGCGCGCGGGCGCCGACCTGGGCGGCGATGTCGACGGTGGTGCGCTCGATCGAGGCCGATTCCATCTGGCTGGCGATGGTGCGCTTCCAGATCAGTTCGTAGAGCTTGGCCTGCTCCGGCTCGAGATGACGCGCGACCATCGCCGGCAAACGGCCGAGATCGGTCGGGCGGATCGCCTCGTGGGCCTCCTGCGCGTTCT
The DNA here is from genome assembly GCF_053645455.1 of Allobosea sp. NPDC055332. NCBI lineage: Bacteria > Pseudomonadati > Pseudomonadota > Alphaproteobacteria > Hyphomicrobiales > Alloboseaceae > Allobosea > Allobosea sp. NPDC055332. The sequence continues at coordinate 474,613 of NZ_JBSHMO010000003.1, forward strand.
TGGCCTTGACCGTGTATTTGCGCGGGGCGTCCGGCACGTAGTTGTCGCCGAACTCCTTGCCGATGACCCGCCGGGCGGCCGCGATCGCCGAGCCGTCCATGTCGACGCCGTCGGTTCGCATATAGGTGATCAGGCCGACGGTCTCGCCGCCGATGTCGACGCCTTCATAGAGACGCTGCGCCACCTGCATGGTGCGGGCAGGCGCCATGCCGAGCTTGCGCGAGGCCTCCTGCTGCAAGGTCGAGGTCTGGAAGGGCGGCTGCGGATGGCGCTTGACCGGCTTGGCCTCGACCTCGGCGACCGAGAACCGCGCGGTCTCCAGCGCCGCCTTGAAGGCCTGCGCCTCCTCGCCCGTGCCGATGTCGAGCCGCGTGATCTTCTTGCCATCGGCGCCGGAGAGGCGCGCCTCGAAGGTCGCGCCGCTGCCGGTCGCGAGCGTCGCGATCAGCGACCAGTATTCGCGCGCCCGGAAAGCCTCGATCTCGCGCTCGCGGTCGCAGACCAGCCGTAGCGCCACCGACTGCACGCGTCCGGCCGAGCGGGCGCCGGGCAGTTTGCGCCAGAGCACCGGCGAGAGCGTGAAGCCGACGAGATAGTCGAGGGCACGGCGGGCGAGATAGGCGTCGACCAGCGCCTGGTCGATCGGCCGCGGATTGGCGAGCGCCTTCTGCACGGCGTCCTTGGTCACGGCGTTGAAGGTGACGCGCTCGACCGGGATGCCCTTGATGGCGCGCTTCTGGTTCAGCGCCTCGAGTACGTGCCAGGAGATTGCCTCGCCCTCGCGGTCCGGGTCGGTGGCGAGGATGACCTTCTCGGCGTTCTTCGCCGCCCGCGCGATCTCGGCGACCTGCTTGGCGCCGCGCCCCTCGGTCTCCCACAGCATGGCGAAGTCGTTCTCGGGATCGACCGAGCCGTCCTTCGCGGGCAGGTCGCGAATGTGCCCGAACGAGGCGATGACCTCGTAATCGGACCCCAGATACTTATTGATCGTCTTGGCCTTGGCCGGCGACTCGACGACGAGGAGCTTCATGACGCTTCAAATCTCATAAACAAGAGGTGAGGCCGGCGCACATATCTTGCCAGCCTCGCCGAACTTGGCGCGGGGCGCGTTGATAGCGGTTCGGGATTGCGCGCGAAAGTGGTTCACGCGGCCGATCCTGTCAAACCCGATTCTGCTTTTCGAGAGCAGGGTCGTCAGGCTACGTCACCAGCCGTCGCTGTTTTTGATGTATGTCAGGAGACCCCGCATGTCGTCGCAGAACCGGACAGGCCGCCTGACTTCGCTCGATATCCGCGGGCGCAAGGGCGGTGAGCCGCTCGTCGCGCTGACGGCCTATACCGCACCGATGGCGAAGATCGTCGACGAGGTCGCAGATGTCGCGCTGGTCGGCGACTCGCTCGGCATGGTCGTCTACGGCCTCGACAGCACCGTCCCGGTGACGCTCGAGATGATGAGCCTGCACGGCCAGGCCGTGGCGCGGGCGACGACGCGCTCGCTCGTCGTGATCGACATGCCGTTCGGCAGTTATGAAGAGAGCCGGGAGCAGGCCTTCCGCAACGCGGCAAGGCTGCTCAAGGAGACCGGTGCAGGAGCGGTGAAGCTCGAAGGCGGCGTGCGCATGGCCGAGACGGTCCGCTTCCTGGTCGAGCGCGGCGTGCCGGTGATGGGCCATGTCGGCCTGACGCCGCAGGCAGTCAACACGCTCGGCGGCTACAAGGCGCAGGGGCGCAGCAAGGCGGAATGGCCGGCGATCATCGCCGATGCCACGGCGATTGCCGATGCGGGTGCGTTCTCTCTGGTGATCGAGGCCGTTGCGGAGCCGCTGGCCGCCGAGATCACCGACCGGATCACGATCCCGACGATCGGCATCGGCGCCTCGGCTGCCTGCGACGGCCAGGTCCTCGTCCTCGACGACATGCTCGGCCTCACCGGCCGGGTACCGAAATTCGTCAAGGCCTATGGTGATCTCGCTGGGCAGGCGCGCGAAGCCGTGCGTACCTATGCCGCCGAGGTGCGCAGCCGGCAGTTCCCGGGCGAGCAGCATGTCTATGCGCTGAAGGCGGAGTGACGAAGCTCCACAGCAAGTTCGCCCGCTGCCTTGCGCCGGTCACGACTCGCCCCTAAACAGCGGTCTTCAAATGACATCGCCAGCCCCGCTCTATCCGCATCGCCATCTCCTCGGGATCGAGGGGCTGTCTCATATGGATATCGAGGCTCTGCTCGAGCGCGCCGAGACCTATGTCGCGCTCTCGCGTCAGATCGAGAAGAAGACCGCGACGCTGCGGGGGCGCACCCAGATCAACCTGTTCTTCGAGCCCTCGACGCGGACGCAAGCCTCGTTCGAGCTCGCCGGCAAGCGGCTTGGCGCCGATGTGATGAACATGTCGGTCGGCTCCTCCTCGGTGAAGAAGGGCGAGACGCTGATCGACACCGCCGCGACGCTGAACGCGATGCGGCCCGATATCCTGGTCGTTCGCCATCACGCCGCCGGCGCGGTCAATCTGCTCGCCCGCAAGGTCGACTGCTCCGTGGTCAATGCCGGCGACGGCGCCCATGAGCATCCGACCCAGGCACTGCTCGACGCGCTGACGATCCGCCGCAACAAGGGCCGCATCGCCGGGCTGACCGTCGCGATCTGCGGCGACATCCTGCATTCGCGCGTCGCCCGCTCCAACATCATCCTGCTCAGCGCTCTGGGTGCGAAGGTGCGCCTGATCGCGCCCTCGACCCTGCTGCCGACCGGCGTCGAGCGCATGGGGGTCGAGGTCTTCCGCGACATGAAGAAGGGGCTGGAGGGCGTCGACATCGTGATGATGCTACGCCTGCAGCTTGAGCGGATGAACGGCGCCTTCGTGCCGTCCTCGAAGGAGTATTTCCGCTATTTCGGGCTCGACCGCGAGAAGCTCTCGCTGGCGGCGCCCGACGCGCTCGTCATGCATCCCGGCCCGATGAACCGCGGCGTCGAGATCTCCTCCGAGGTCGCCGACGGCGCCCAGTCCCTGATCCGCGAGCAGGTGGAGATGGGCGTTGCCGTGCGCATGGCGGTGCTCGACGCACTCGCGCAACACCTGCCCAATGGCTGAGTGCGATGGAGCTCTTCCTCGCCTGGCTGCTACGTCAAATGCGCCGGGCTCGGATCGTCTTCGTCGGACTCTATCTCCTGGTCGTGGCCGGCTTCGTGTATGCCGAGCCGCGTTCGGCCTGGACCTGGCTGATCGTGCTGCTCGGCGCGCTCTTGTGCGTCGGCATCTGGGGGCTGGTCGGGTTCTGGCACTATGTCTTCACGCAGCGCCGCGAGCGCGAAAACGGGGTCGAGCGTAGCGATGGCTGACAGCAGCGGGCAGAGCAGCGACGTTGCAATCCTCGGCGCGCGACTGGTCGATCCGGCCTCCGGCCGCGACGGCATCGGCAGCGTCCTGATCCGCGACGGGCTGATCGCTGATATCCACTGGGGCGGCGATCGCCCGGAGCTGCCGGCCGGTATCGAGGTCGAAGAGGCGCGCGGCCTTGTTCTGGCGCCCGGCCTCGTCGACCTGCGCGCTTTTCTCGGCGAGCCCGGCGCCGAGTTCCGCGAGACACTCGGGACGGGTTCGCAAGCCGCCGCTGCCGGCGGCGTCACCACCGTGATCTGCCGCCCCGACACCGATCCGCCGATCGACGATCCCTCCGTCATCGACTTCATCAAGCGCCGCGCCCGCGACAAGGCGATCGTCAATGTCCTGCCGGCGGCGGCGCTGACCAAGGGGCTGGCCGGCAAGGAGATCACCGAGTTCGGCCTGCTGCTCGAGGCCGGCGCGGTCGCCTTCAGCGACGGCGCCAACGGCGTGCGCAACCCGCAGCTCATGCGCCGCGCCATGATCTATGCCCGCGACTTCGATGCGCTGCTGATCAACCATGTCGAAGACCCCGATTTGCGCGGCGTCGGCGTGATGAACGAGGGCGAGTTCGCCAGCCGCAAGGGGCTGCCTGGCATCCCGCACGAGGCTGAGACGGTGATGCTGGAGCGCGACCTGCGCCTCGCCCGCGCCTCTGGCGCCCGCTACCACGCGGCGATGGTCTCCTGCTCGGATTCGCTCGATCTGATCCGCCGGGCCAAGGAGGACGGGCTTTCCGTTACCTGCGGCGTCTCGATCAACAATCTCTGCCTGAACGAAAACGATGTCGGCGAGTACCGGACCTTCTGCAAGGTCTCGCCGCCGCTGCGGCACGAGGACGAGCGGCTGGCGATGATCGAGGCGGTGGCCGAGGGTTTGATCGACGTCATCGTCTCCGATCACGACCCGCAGGATGTCGAGACGAAGCGCCAGCCCTTCGCCGAGGCCGCCAACGGTGCGCTCGGCATCGAGACGCTGCTGCCGGCGGCATTGCGCCTCTACCATGGCGAGCAGGTCGGGCTGGCGTCGCTCTTCGCCGCCCTGTCGAGCCGGCCGGCCGAACTGCTCGGTCTTGGCTGCGGTCGACTGGCCGTTGGCGCACCGGCCGATCTCGCCTTGATCGACATCGACGCGCCCTTCGTCGTCGACAAGCGCAAGCTGAAATCGCGCGCCAAGAACTCGCCCTTCGACGAGGCGCGGCTGCAGGGGCTGGTGCAGGCGACATGGGTCGGCGGCCGGGTGGTCTATCGCGGCGAACCCGCGTAAGCTTGGGCCTAGACGGGCAGGGGAAGTTGCATGGCTGAGGCGTTCGCTTGGGCGTATCCGGGCCCGATGGGGCTCGCCGCACTCGTCCTCGGCTATCTCGTCGGCTCGATCCCGTTCGGCATCATCCTGACCCGGCTGAGCGGCGGCCCCGACCTGCGCACGATCGGCTCCGGCAATATCGGCGCGACCAATGTCTTGCGCACTGGCAACAAAAAGCTGGCGGCGCTGACCTTGCTCGGCGACATGCTGAAAGGAACTGCAGCGGTCCTGCTCGCCGGCTGGCTGCTCGGCGGCAAGAGTGCGGCGCTGGCGGCCGGGCTCGGCGCCTTCCTTGGTCATCTCTTCCCGGTCTGGCTGCGGTTCAAGGGTGGCAAGGGGGTCGCGACCTTTCTCGGCGTCCTGATCGGGTTGAAATGGTCGATCGCGCTGATCTTCGCCGCGGTCTGGCTCAGCATCGCCTATCTGAGCAAGTACTCCTCGCTCTCGGCCCTGATCGCCAGCCTGCTGACGCCGCTGCTGCTCTGGTTCTGGGTGCGCGATGCGCAGATGGCCGGGCTGATGGCCATCCTCGCTTTGCTCCTCTGGTTCATGCATCGCGAGAACATCGCGAGACTACTCGCCGGCCGCGAGGGCAAGATCGGGCAGAAGGGCTGAATGCCGATGGCCGGTTTCGCTCTCGACGACCGGCAACGCCTCGACTGGCTCCGACTGATCCGCAGCGAGAGCATCGGCCCGCGCACCTTTCGTGCCCTGGTGAACCGTTTCGGCGGCGCAGCCGGCGCGCTCGACGCCTTGCCGGAGCTCGGCCAGCAGGCCGGGCGTAAGCTCAGGCTTTGCACCGTCGCCGAGGCTGAACGCGAATTCGAGGCGCTGCGCCGGCGCGGCGCCCATCTCATCGCGCTGGGGGAGGCGGCCTATCCGGTGCCGCTCCAGGCGATCGATTCAGCCCCGCCGCTGATCGCGATCGATGGTGATCCGGCAGCGCTCAATCGCCCTTGCATCGCATTGGTCGGCTCGCGCAACGCCTCAGCCGCCGGGTTGAAGTTCACCGCGACCCTGGCGCGCGAGCTCGGCGAGGCCGGCTTCGCCGTCGTCTCTGGCCTCGCCCGCGGCATCGATACCGCCGCGCATCAGGCCAGCCTGGAAAGCGGCACGATCGCGGTGCTCGCCGGAGGACTCGACGAGGTCTATCCGCCACAGAACATTCCCTTGCTGGCACGCATCCGCGAGCGCGGCGCGGCGCTGAGCGAGATGCCGCTCGGCTGGGTGCCGCGCGGGCGCGACTTCCCACGCCGCAACCGCCTGGTCTCGGGTCTGGCGCTCGGCACGGTGGTGGTCGAGGCGGCACGCAAGTCCGGCTCGCTGATCACTGCGCGCTTTGCCAATGAGCAGGGGCGCCAGGTCTTCGCGGTGCCCGGTTCGCCGCTCGATCCGCGGGCCGAGGGCGGCAATCATCTGATTCGCGAGGGCGCGATTCTCTGCGCCGAGGCGGCTCATGTCATCGACGCGCTGTCACCGATGCTGAGGCGCGACGACCTGTTCGGGCCTGCGCCGATTCTCGCTCGTGAAGAGGGGGAGCCCGGGCGCCGCCAGGAAGCGCTTTGGGACGAACTGGACCTGCCGGACGTGTTGCCTGCGCCGAAAACCGAGCTCGAGCGTGAACTGCTGCCGCCGCAGGACATCGCTGAGGACGTGCCGCGCCGGCGCTTGCTCGATCTGATCGGCTCGACACCGATGGCGATGGATGACCTTGTTCGCGCCAGCGGCCAGCCCGCACGTGAAGTCAGCCAGATCCTGCTCGAACTGGAACTGGAAGGCGTCGTGCAACGGCACGCCGGCGGCACGCTCTCACGGCTGGCATGAACCGGCGGCTGAGGGATTATCGGTCCGTCATCTCGCCCCAACGGCAACGCTCGCGCTCGGCCTCCACCGCCGCAAGCTCCAGGAAGGTGCCGAGCAGATCAAGATCGGCTGCGCGAGCCTGACTCCCGAGTTCGGCTAACATCTTGGCCGCCTTGACCGCCACATCGCGCTGCAGATCGCGTTGTCGCGCCCGCTTTTCGACGAGGAGCTGGAGCGCCAGAGCCTCAGGTTCGCCAAGGACGTACAGGCTCCGAGAAGCCACATGGTCGCTGGAGGCGTAAGCATCGGTCGTCGGAGAAGCCGGCATGAGGCACTCCCGTCAGGTTGCTGATCGGAAGTATTGCAACCTATGATTTAACAATCTGCAAAAGACGCGTTTGCCTAGACAGCCTTGTCGGGGTCGGTTGCCTCGCCAAGCTGCAATTGGCAGGTTCGGCGATTGATCGCAGCTTCGAGCCGCAGCATGTCGACGAAATAGCCGAGGCTGTTGAGTTGTGCAGCCTTGGCCATTGCGCCGAGTTCGATGCTGATCTCTTCGATATATAAAGCAACTTCAAGTTGCATACGCGCAAGCGCATCCATCCTGTGCGGGCCGGGGGAAGCCACAGTGCTGCGGCTTAGGCGGGAAACTCGGGACAAGCGATTGTCATCCGGATAGATTTTATCCTCCTTGATACGACGTGACGTTGCTTTCCTCATCTCATCTGGCCTCGCGGTCGCTTCAGCCCGGGAACGAACCGGTGTTCGATAGGCTCTATTCTTGCTACTCGCTTTCCGATAATGCAATCACTGCGTGCATAAAATTTTCTTGTGATGGAACGTTTTCCCGACCTGTGCGTTCCTTGGCGGTCGCAATTCAGCCGCGATTGGTTCAGGCCCGGTTCAACCGGGACGAGCTAAATCGGGCGTCAAGGCGGACATCCGCCCACAGGAGAATGCCATGTCAGCTTTCGGAAAGAGCCGCTTCCTCGTGACGCTCGCCGTCACCGGCAGCATTCTGGCGGCAGGTCTGACCCCCGTCATGGCGGGCGAGACCCGCTCGGTCAGCTTCGACAAGAGCCGCCTCGATGCGGCGCAGGTCGACTATTCGCAGTATTATCGTCGTGGCTGGCGCGGTAATAATCGCGGCGCGGCGATCGCGGCCGGTGTCGGCCTCGGCATCCTCGGCGCCGCCGCGATTGCAGCGAGCCGGCCGCGCTATGCCGAGCCGGTCTACGGCTACGATGACGGCTACGGCTATGAGCCGCGCTACGTCTACGAAGAGCCGGTTTATGTGGCGCCGCGGCGCTATTATGCGCCGCGCGCCTACGGCTACTATCCCGACAATATCAGGGACCCGGCTGGCGGCAGCTATCGCTGAGATCCGGCCAGGGCAACAGCCTTAATCGATTCTGAACGCCTGAAGCCTAAGCTTTGAGGGGTCGCTTCCGTCGCTCGACGGTAGCGGCCCTTTTCACGGCGTACGGGAACCCGCGGCTCCGATCCCGGAGCCGTCGCCTTGTCGACCTTGGAGAAAGACGATGAAACCCTCGCTCAAGACGCTGCTCTCTGGTTGTGGCGCGGTCGCCCTGGCGGCGTTCTGGTCCGGTACTGCTGTTGCCCAATACTATGACGATGGCTATGGGCGCCGTGATCGTCCCCGCTACGACCGCGGTTATGATCGCGGCTACGATCGTGGCTATGACCAAGGCCGGCGTGACCGCGGCTATCGCGGAGACGACGGGTATGGACGCGGCTATGGTCGCGGCAATCCGGTCAACCGCATGAGCATCGAAGACCAGAAGCAGGCGCTCAAGAACCACCGCGACGCGCAGAAGAAGGCGATCAAGCGCGGCTACGTCATTCCGTAGTCTTCGTCTTCTCCCGACTCGCTTCCATCCGATGCGAGGCGCGCGAGTCGGTCGAGTGCGCCCTGCAGGATATAGGCGGCCGCCATCTTGTCGACGACGGCCGCCCGCCTGGCACGCGAGGCGTCGGCGTCGAGCAAGGTACGGGTGACGGCGAGCGTCGACATCCGCTCGTCCCAGAACACGATCGGCAGAGTCGTCAGCGGCGCGAGGTTACGCACGAAAGCGCGGGTCGATTGAACCCGAGGCCCTTCGCTTCCATCCATGTTGAGCGGCAGGCCGATCACGAGGCCGGCGATTGCGTGCCGCTCCGCCACTTTCAGCAGTGCCGCTGCATCCTGCTTGAACTTGATGCGCTGGATCGTCTCCAGCGGCGTCGCAATCCGGCGCTCGACGTCGGACAGAGCGAGCCCGATCGTCTTGGTCCCGAGATCGAGCCCGAGCAGGCGGGCGTGCTCGGGCAGGGCGAGGAAATGGTCCAGGGCGACGAGATTGCTCATCCGCCGCCGGTAGCATGGGCCGCCCGCGGAGGCGAGCGGCCCGGCCAGCTCTAGTTGGCGTTCTGCGGCGTCAGGCCGGCTGCCTTCAACGCCGTTCCCCATTTTGCGACCTCGGCGGCGAAGCGCTTGGCGTGAGCCTCGCGTGTCCATTCGGCTGCGGGGAAGGCGCTGGTGCCGACGGCCTTGAAGCGCTCGAGCACGGCAGGATCCTTCAATGCCGCCTGCAGTGCGCCGTTGAGCTTGTCGAGCGCTGCCACCGGCGTGCCTTTCGGGGCGTAGAGTCCATGCCAGATCGTCATGTCGATCTCGGTGCCGGCTTCACGCGAGGTCGGGACATTCGGCAGCACGCCGAGCCGCTCCGGCGAGGTGACGGCATAGGCGCGGATCTTGTCCGACTGGATCTGCGGCACCGCCGTGGTCGACTGGTCGCAGAGCACGTCGACCTGTCCGCCGACGAGGTCGTTCATCGCCGGTCCCGTGCCGCGATAGGCGACCTGGGCGAGCTTGACGCTCAGTGCCTGCGAGATCAGCACGGCGCACAGATGCGCGTTCGAACCGATACCGGCATGGGCAACGGTGAGCTTCTCGGCCTGCTGCTTGGCGTAAGGGAAGAAGGCCTTGCCGTCGACAGGAGGCAAGGCGAGCTTGCCGGCGATCACCATCGGGCCGGTGTTGACGAGCCCGACCGGCGCGAAGGCGGTCTGCGTGTCGTAGCCGAGATTGCTGTAGAGCGCCGGCGCCGCGGCGAGGGCGAGGTGGTGGATGAGCATGGTGTGCCCGTCCGGCTCGGCCGCGACGAGGCGCTTGGCGCCTGCCGTCCCGCCGGCACCGGCGATGTTCTCGACGATGACCTGCTGGCCGAGCGTACGGCCCATATGCTCGCCGAGCAGGCGGGCGATCACGTCGCTGGGGCCGCCGGCGGCGAAGGGCACGATCAGGGTAAGCGGCTTGGTCGGGAAGCTTTGGGCTGCAGCAGCTGTGCCTAATCCCAGCAGGGCCAGCCCTGCGAGGGCGCCGCGGCGCGTCATGAGGAATCTGCGGAAATGGGCGATCATTCGTTTCCTCCTGTGTGGCGGCCGCTCTGCGTCGGCTTGGTCGAAAATCTCGTGGCTTTCGGTCCTCGAGCTTGGGTCGCTCGCTTTCGAGCAGAATTTTAGGAATAGGCGACAACAAACTGATCTTGCGTCGATAGCGATGATCGGCGCTTCAACGAACTGGCGATCCGGGGGCGGCTCAGCGCAGGTCTGAGAGGTAGTGAACCTCCTGGGTCAGGCACAGGCTGAGCCTGCGCTCGACGGGCGTGCCGTCGAGCGACAGGGCGATGCGATCGATCTGCAGGGCCGGCTCGCCAGCCGCGGCTCCAAGCGCAGCGGCATCCTCAGCGGAAAGCGCCACCGCCTTCAGCCGCTCGCGCGCATTGGCGATGGTGATGCCGTAATGACCTGCGTAAAGGCTGTAGAGATTGTTCGGGATCGGCCCGCCCTCGAGCCCGGGGAAGAGCTGCTGCGGCAGGCTGAGCGTCTCGACGATCAGCGGCGCGCCGTCGAAGGCGCGCTGCCGGCGGATGCGGATGACGGTCGCGTCCTCCAGCAGGTCCAGCGCCGCACGCTCCGCCGCGTCGGCCGGCCCGGTCGTCACCGAGAGGACGACGCTGTCGGGAAAGCGCGGTTCGCCGCGATCGGGCGCCAGCTTGAAGAACTGGAACAGGATGCGGCGCTCGTCATGCTCGGCAACGAAGGTGCCGCGCCCCTGACGTCGCACGACCAGGTTCTCGGCGGCGAGCTCGTCGAGCGCCTTGCGAACCGTGCCCTGGCTGACGCCAATCTCGGCGGCGAGCTGGCCTTCGCTCGGCAGAATCGCGCCAGGCGCCCAGACGCCATCCATGAGCCTGCGCACGAAGATCGCCTTCACCTGCCGGTAGAGCGGCCGGAAGCCCAGCGTCTCCGGCGTGTCGGGCTCGCGGGCCTGCCCTGTGATTTCGAGCTTGTGCACACTCATATGTCTTATATAAGACTTGGGCGCAGCTACGTCGAGCCCGATTTCACGAGCTGGGCCACGGCGTGAAGATCACGGGAAACGGTCAGGGATATCAGCCATGAGCAAGCCGCATCTGCTGGTGCACGAGACAAAGGACACGGTCGGTGTCGTCGTCGTCGAGGGCCTGAAGGCCGGGACCGACATGCTCGGCGTCGTCACGCACGACAATTCCGACTTCCGCTTGGCCGCCAAGATGGACATCCCGATCGGCCACAAGGTCGCGCTCAAGGACATCAAGAAGGGCGATACGATCTGGAAATATGGCCAGGACATCGGCAAGGCGATCGCCGACATCGGCAAGGGCGAGCATCTCCACGTCCACAACGTCAAGACCAAGCGCTGGTGAGCGCCGGCCTTAGCCCATTCCGATCCCAGGGCTCCCGCTAGGTCGAGCCCCAACCGTCCAGGAAACGCCAATGTCCTCCATCGTCGCCAATTTCGACCTCGTCAAAGGCAAGCTCGCCAAGGTGAAGGGTCGCAAGATCGAGGCGCCCGAGTTCAAGACGCCCTTCGTCAAGCGCCCGACCGGCCGCAGCCTCGATTCCTTCATGGGCTGGCGCCGCGAGAATGGCCGTGTCGGTGTGCGCAACCATGTGCTGCTGCTGCCGCTCGACGATCTCTCCAACGCCGCCTGCGAGGCCGTCGCCAACAATATCAAGGGCACGCTGGCAATTCCGCACGCCTATGGCCGCCTGCAGTTCGGCGAGGACCTCGAGGTCCATTTCCGCACCCTGATCGGCACCGGCTCGAACCCGAACGTCGCGGCTGTCGTCGTCATCGGCATCGAGGATGGCTGGACCAAGCGCGTCGTCGACGGCATCGCCAAGACCGGCAAGCCGGTGGTCGGCTTCGGCATCGAGGGCCATGGCGACATCGCGACTATCGCGCGCGCCTCTTACGTCGCCAAGGAGTTCGTGCAGTGGGCGACCGAGCTGCAGCGCGTGAAGTGCGGCATCGAGGAGCTCTGGGTCTCGACCAAGTGCGGTGAGTCGGACACCACGACCGGCCTGTCCTCCTGCCCGACCGTCGGCAACATGTACGACAAGTGGATTCCGCGCGGCGTCTACGGCGTCTTCGGCGAGACCTCGGAGATCACCGGCGCCGAGCATCTCTGCAAGGCGCGTGCGGCGACGCCGGAGGTCGGCGAGCGCTGGTACAAGATGTGGAAGGCCTATCAGGACGACGTCATCGAGGCCCACAAGACCGACGACCTCTCCGATTCGCAGCCGACCAAGGGCAATATCGCCGGCGGCCTGACCACGATCGAGGAGAAGGCGCTCGGCAACCTCGAGAAGATCGGCCGCGAGTGCAAGTTCATCGACATCCTCGAACCGGCGCAGGCGCCGGAAAAGGGTCCCGGCCTCTACTACATGGACACCTCCTCGGCCGCGGCCGAATGCGTGACCCTGATGGCGGCGGGCGGCTATGTCGTGCACACCTTCCCGACCGGGCAGGGCAACGTCATCGGCAACCCGATCGTTCCGGTCATCAAGATCACCGGCAACCCGAAGACCATGCGCACCATGCCCGAGCACATCGACGTCGACGTCTCCGGCATCCTGCGCCGCGACCTGACCATCCCGCAGGCCGGCGACGCGCTGATCGAGAACATCGTGCGCACCGCGAATGGCCGCCTCACGGCAGCCGAGGCGCTGGGCCATCGCGAGTTCTCGATGACCAAGCTATACCGCAGCGCCTGAGGAGCAGCGTCTCCGGGCGCGACGAGGCGAGAGAAGTGTCGGACGGGATCGTTTCCAGGGGTGTTTCACTGCATGCGCCGGGGCGGGACGTGTTGCCCGCCTACGTCCGTGCCCTGGAAGCGGGCTGGTCGCCGAACACGACGCGTGATGTCGCGCCCGAGCAGCTCGCGGCGATCGCGGCCGACCCGGACGCCTTCCTCGCCGGGCTGAACGGGCGCGGCGGCAAGATCCGCCTCCATGACGGCAGCGAAGTCGATCGACTGCCGGGCATCACCCGCTGGATCATCGCAAGCGGGCGGCCGGAGTGCCCCTTCGTCGGCAGCATCAACCTGCGCTGGCAGGAGGACGAGGCCGGCAGGCCTGTCACGGAGCTGCCGTCGCATGTCCTTGGCCATGTCGGCTACACCATCCTGCCAGGCCATGCCGGAAACGGCTATGCCAGTGCCGCTCTGGCGGTTGTGCTCGCTGAGGCTCGCGCCATTGGCCTGCCCTTCGTCAGGATCACCTGCGATACCGACAATGCGGCCTCGCGGCGGATCATCGAGAAGAATGGCGGGCGTTTCATCGAGAGTTTTGTCGCTCCCTTCTACGGACCCGGGGAGCGCCTGATGTACCGGATCGATTTGCAATCATGACCGAAGCAGCCGTCCCGCGCCTGGCGAAAGGCCTTGGCCCGCTCCTGCCGGGCCTTGTGCTCTCGACGGTGGTGGCTATCGCCTCCGTGCTGGCCGAGCCCGTGCTGAAGCAGCTCGCCGGCGGGCGCGTCGGCATCCCGGCGGTGGTGATCGCGCTGGTGATCGGCATGGCGCTGCATCCGGTCGCGAACACGCATCGCTTCCTCCCGGGTATGACCTTCTGCGTCAAGAAGCTGCTGCGCTGGGCGATCGCGCTGCTCGGCCTGCGTGTCGCACTCGGCGACATCATCGCTCTCGGCCTCGGCACCGCTGTGCTCGTCATCGTCTCGATGGTGGTGACCGTTGTCGCCGGCTTCCTGCTGGCGCGCCTGCTCGGCCGCGAGCCGGGGGTTGGCGCGCTCGGCGGCGTCGCTACGGCCGTCTGCGGCGCCTCGGCCGCGCTCGCGACATCGACAGTCGTCCCCGACTACAAGAACAAGGCCGCCGACACCGCCTTCACCGTGATCGCGATGAACGTGCTCGCCACGGTCGCGATGCTGGCCTATCCGCTGCTCTGCGCCTGGCTCGGTCTCTCGCAGCAGCAGACCGGCGTGATGCTGGGGGCAACCATCCACGACGTCGCGCAGGTCGTCGGCGCCGGCCAGGCCGTCTCGGACGAGGCGGCGAACGCGGCAGTGATCGTCAAGCTCTTCCGGGTCTTCCTGTTGCTGCCTTCGGTGCTGATCGTCGGCTGGTGGCTGACCCGCCATGGCGAGACCCATGGCGACGCCAAGGTGCCGGTCCCGGTCTTCGCCTTCGTCTTCCTCGTCATGTGCGTGGTGAACAGTGTGCTGAGCACCCAGGCCGGGCTGGCTGGCATCTACATGCCGATCCGCGACATCCTGCTCGAAGTCTCGCGCTGGGGCCTGCTGATCGCGATCGCGGCGCTCGGCCTCGGCACCTCGATCGCGGCGATGGCCCGGCTCGGCTGGCGGCACCTTGCCGTGGTCACCGGCACGACCCTCGTCATCCTCGTCGTTGCCACGGGCGGGATCATCCTGCTCGGCTGACTGGACCTCACAGCGGAAACAGCCATGACCGACATCGTCATCACCGAATTCATGGACGAGGCGGCGGTGGCGGCGCTGCAGGCGCGTTACAGCGTGCACCACGACCCCGATCTCTTCGCCAAGCCCGACGAGCTTGCGCGGCTGGTGGCCGACATCCCGGCCTTGATCGTGCGCAACCAGACGCAGGTTCGCGGCGATGTGCTGGCTGCCGCCAAGAGGCTGAAGGTCGTCGGCCGGCTCGGCGTCGGTCTCGACAATATCGACATGGAGGCCTGCTCGGCTCGCGGCATCCAGGTCTTTCCGGCCACCGGCGCCAACAGCCTCTCGGTAGTCGAGTATGTGATCGGCACGGCGATGACGCTGCTGCGTGGCGCCTATTTCGCCAATGCCGCCATGCTCGCCGGCGAATTCCCGAAGACCAAGCTGATCGGGCGCGAGATCGCCGGCAAGCGCATGGGCCTCGTCGGCTTCGGCGCGATCGCCCGCGATGCGGCCCGGCACGCCAAGGCGCTCGGGATGACGGTCGCGGCCTATGATCCTTATGTCCCGGCTGACGCCCCGATTTGGCAGGGCATCGAAAAGCTCGAGCTCGACGCGCTGCTGTCGACCTCGGACGTGATCTCGATCCATCTGCCGCTGACGCCCGAGACGCGCGGGCTGATCGGCGAGGCGGCCTTCGCGACGATGAAGCCCGACACCATCCTGATCAACGCGGCGCGCGGCGGCATCATGGACGAGGCGGCGCTGGTCGCGGCGCTGAAGGGCGGACGCCTCGGCGGCGCGGCCCTCGACGTCTTCGAGCAGGAGCCGCTCAAGGCCGATGGTGCCAAGCTCTTCGCCGGCACGCCGAACCTGATCCTGACGCCGCATATCGCCGGCAACACGGTCGAATCGAACGGGCGCGTCTCCGGCCTCGTCGCCGAACGGGTCATGGCGGCGCTGGAGGGCAGGGCATGACGAAGCTCTCGCTGGAAGCGGCCGAGCAGAGGGTCGCGGACCTCTTCATCGAAGCTGGCGCCTCACCCGCCAACGCGGCGTCCGTCGCGTTGGCGCTGGTCATGGCCGAGGCGGATGGGCTCAAGGGCCATGGCCTCTCGCGCGTGCCCACCTATATTTCGATGCTGCGGTCCGGCAAGATCGACGGACAGGCCGTGCCGATCGCACACCAGCCTAAGCCCGGCGTGCTGGCGATCGATGCGGCCCATGGCTTTGCCTATCCGGCGATCGACCTCGCCGTGATCGAACTGCCCGAGATCGCCCGCAAGCAGGGCATCGCCGCCGCGCCGATCCGCCGTTCCAACCATTGCGGCGCCGCCGGCTTGCATGTCGAGCGACTGGCGGAACAGGGCCTCGTCGCGCTGCTCTTCGCCAACACGCCCGGCGCGATGGCGCCCTGGGGTGGCGCCAAGCCGGTCTTCGGCACCAATCCGATCGCCTTCGCCGCGCCGCTCCCCGGCCGGGAGCCGCTGGTGATCGACATGGCGCTGTCCAAGGTGGCGCGCGGGCCGATCGTCGCCGCCAAGCAGAAAGGCGAGCCGATCCCGGAGGGCTGGGCGCTCGACGCCGCCGGCAAGCCGACCACCGATCCGGCCGCCGCGATCGCTGGCACCATGGTCCCGCTCGGCGACGCCAAGGGCGCGACGCTGGCCATGATGGTCGAGATCCTCGCTGCCGCGCTGGTCGGCACGCATTTCGCCTTCCAGGCCTCGTCTTTCCTCGACGACCAGGGCGGGCCGCCCGACACCGGCCAGCTCATCCTCGCGATCGATCCGGCGAGCATGGGCGGCAACTGGTTCGCCGAGCGCATGAAGCTGCTGACCCATGCGATCGAGGAGCAGCCGGGCACGCGCTTGCCCGGCATGCGGCGCTATGGGCTGCGGGCCAAGGCCCGGGCGGAGGGGATTGAGGTCGATCTCTGAGCGGCCACGCAGCTCTCAAACGAAATCGAATCGGTCAACATCGACAAGACCTTTGTCGGTGATCTTGAGATGCGGGATCACTGGCAGGGTCAGGAAGGCGACCTGCAGGAAGGGTTCGGCCAGCACGACGCCGAGCGCCTTCGCCGCCGCGCGCAGGCCTTCCAGCCCGTGCCGCACCGTCTCGAAAGGCTGGTCGCTCATCAGCCCGGCGACGGGCAGTGCCAGATCGGCCACGACCTTGCCACCGTCCGCCACCGCGAAGCCGCCGCCGGTCTCGATCAGCCGGTTGGCTGCGGCCGCCATCGAGGCCTCGTCGACGCCGACGACGCAGAGATTGTGGCTGTCATGGCCGACCGACGAGGCAATGGCGCCGTGCTTCATGCCGAAGCCATGAACGAATCCGCTGGCGATGCCGCCATTGCGGCCATGCCGCTCGATCACCGTGACCTTGACGGCGTCCTGATCGAGATCGGGCAAACTCTGGCCGTCCTTCGCGGGCAGACGCATGGAAAGCCGTTCGGTGATGATACGTCCAGGCACGACGCCGATCACCGGTGTCTCGCCCTCGCGCGCCGTCACAGCGAAATCATTCGGCGCGAGCTTGCGGCTACGGACGCTGGCGAGGCCGACGGGCGGAACCGCCTTCCTGTCGGCGAACAGCGCGTCCTCGACCAGCTTGCCGCCGGCGAACACTTGTTTGACACGGCAGGCGGCGAGATCCTCGACCAGCACGATGTCGGCGCGCTTGCCCGGGCCGATGAAACCGCGGTCGAACAGCCCGAAATTCCGCGCCGCCGACAGGCTCGCCGTGCGATAAGTCGCAAGCACATCCGCGCCATGCGCGATCGCGGTGCGGATCATGTAGTCGAGATGGCCTTCCTCGGCGATATCCAGCGGGTTTCGGTCGTCGGTGCAGAAGGCGAGGAAGGGCGAGGCATCGCGCGTGATCAGGGGTATCAGCGCGTGTAGGTCCTTCGAGACCGAGCCCTCGCGGATCAGGATCGCCATGCCCTTGGCGAGCTTTTCGCGGGCCTCCTCGGCCGTAGTGGTCTCGTGGTCAGTGCGGATGCCGGCGGAGAGATAGCCGTTGAGGTCGAGCCCGCGCACCAGCGGCGCATGGCCGTCGATATGCCGGTGCGAGAACGCCTCCAGCTTGGCGAGGCAGCCGGGGTCGCGGTGGAGCACGCCGGGAAAGTTCATGAACTCCGCGAGGCCGATCACCTTGGGATGGTCCATGAACGGGGTGAGGGCGCCAGCCTCCAGCGCTGCGCCAGCTGTCTCCAGATGCGTTGCCGGCACGCAGCTCGAGAGCTGGACGCGCAGGTCCATGCGCATGGCCTCGGCACATGCGAGGAAATAGCGGATGCCCTCGGCGCCGAGCACATTGGAGATCTCGTGCGGATCGCAGATCGCGGTGGTAACGCCGTGCGGTAGCACGCAGCGCTCGAATTCGAGCGGCGTCACCAGCGAGGATTCGACATGGAGATGCGTGTCGATGAAGCCGGGCACCGCGATCAGGCCGCTCGCATCGAAGCTCGCCTTGCCCTCGTAGCGGCCGTAGGTGCCGACGATGGTATCACCGCAGAGCGCGATATCGGTCGGGGCCAGCTCGCCCGAGACGAGGTCGAACAACTGCGCGCCGCGGATGACGAGATCGGCCGGCTCGTCGCCGCGTCCTTGCGCGATCCGGCGGGCGAGGGTGGCTGCATCGGTCATGGGAGAGTGCTCCGGGTTCGGGCCGGCTTGGCTACGCCATCTCGCCGGCCTAGACAGGCGCTGTCCAGTCGCCTTTCGCGGAGACCATCATGCAGCTCACCTGGTTCGGCCATTCGGCGTTTCGGCTCGACCTGCCCGGCGCCTCGGTCCTGATCGATCCGTTCTTCACCGGCAACCCCGCCTTCGAGGGCGATGCCGCCGCCGTAAGCAAGGGCGTTAGCCATATCGTCGTCACTCACGGCCATGGCGACCATGTCGGCGACACGCTCGCCATCGCCGCGGCGAACGACGCGACCGTAATCACCAATTACGACCTCTGCATGCATCTCGCCTCGAAGGGGCTGAAGAAGTTCCAGCCGATGAACACTGGCGGCAGCGTCGATCTCGGCGCCTTCTCGGTGACGCTCGTCCGGGCCGATCATTCGGCCGGCATGGGCGAGGCGGGGGTGGCCGTCCCGGTTGGCAATGCCAACGGCGCGATCATCAAGGCGGCGGGCGAGAAGACGCTCTGGCACATGGGCGACACCGACATCTTCTCCGACATGGCCCTGCTTGCCGAGATCCACGGCGTCGAGGCTTGCATCTGTCCGATCGGCGACCGCTTCACCATGGGCGCCAAAACGGCGGCGCTGGCGATGACCCGTTTCGTCAAGCCGAAGCTCGCGATCCCCTGCCATTACGGCTCCTTCCCGATCATCGCCCAGGACGCGGTGGTCTTCGTCGAGGGGTTGAAGGGCAGCGGGGTTCACGCGCTGGTGCCGGAGAAGGGCAAGGCGGCGACGATCTGACGCCGCTGTCAGTGTGAGCCGTGCGCAACCGGCGGGCCGCAAGTAAGTGCTGACTTACTGGCGGTCCGCGCGCTATAGCGCTGGCGAACCATTACCGGCGCCGTCGCGCCGATCCCAGCAGGAGCCCGCCCATGTCGGTCGACGCCGCCACCGTCAAACGCGTCGCGCATCTCTCGCGCATCGCTGTCGATGATGCGGATGTGCCGAAGCTGCAAGGCGAGCTCAACGCCATCCTCGGCTTCGTCGAGCAGCTCAACGAAGTCGACGTCTCCGGTGTCGAGCCGATGACCTCGGTCACGCCGATGGTGATGAAGAAGCGCCAGGACGTGGTCAATGACGGCGAGATCGCCGCCGAGATCGTCGCCAACGCGCCGGCCACCGAGGACGACTATTTCATGGTGCCGAAGGTGATCGAGTGAGCGCCTGAAGCGCTCCGCTCACCCTCATCGCCCAATCGCATACGTTTTACGGATACTCCCCGTGACCGATCTCACCCGCCTGACCCTGACCGAAGCCCGCGAGGGGCTGAAGGCCAAGCAGTTCTCCGCCACTGAGCTCGCCAAGGCTCATATCGCCGCCGTCGAACAGGCGCGGGCGCTCAACGCCTATGTGCTGGAGACGCCGGAGCACGCGCTGAAGCAGGCCGCCGCCTCCGACGAGAAGCTTGCCAGGGGCGAGGCCGGCCCGCTCGAAGGTCTGCCCCTTGGCATCAAGGATCTGTTCGCGACCAAGGGCGTCCGCACCACCGCCTGCTCGCGCATCCTCGGCAATTTCGTGCCGCCCTATGAATCGACCGTCTCGTCGCAGCTCTGGCGTGACGGCGCCGTCATGCTCGGCAAGCTCAACAATGACGAGTTCGCCATGGGCTCGTCGAACGAGAGCTCGGCCTTCGGGCCGGTGGTCAATCCCTGGCGTCGCCAGGGCTCGAATGTCGGGGCAGGGGCCGCCGGCGCGATCGAGGGCAATCATCTGGTGCCCGGCGGCTCCTCCGGCGGCTCGGCCGCGGCGGTGGCCGCGCATCTCTGCCTCGCCGCGACCGCGACCGATACCGGCGGCTCGATCCGCCAGCCCGCCGCCTTCACCGGCACGGTCGGCATCAAGCCGACCTATGGCCGCTGCTCGCGCTGGGGCATCGTCGCCTTCGCCTCCTCGCTCGACCAGGCGGGGCCTATCGGCAAGACCGTGCGTGACTGTGCCGTGATGCTGCGCTCCATGGCCGGGCATGATCCGAAGGACACCACCTCGGTCGATCGGGCCGTGCCGGACTACGAGGCGTCGGTCGGCCGCTCGGTCAAGGGCATGAAGATCGGTATCCCCCGGGAGTATCGCCTGGAGGGCCTCAACCCCGAGATCGACGCGCTCTGGCAGCAGGGCATTGACTGGCTCAAGGCGGCCGGTGCCGAGATCGTCGAGATCTCGCTACCACACACGAAATACGCGCTGCCGGCCTATTACATCGTCGCGCCGGCGGAGGCCTCCTCCAACCTCGCGCGCTATGACGGCGTCCGCTACGGCCTGCGCGAGCAGGGTCGCGACATCGTCGAGATGTACGAGAAGACCCGCGCCGCCGGCTTCGGCGCCGAGGTCAGGCGCCGCGTCATGATCGGCACCTATGTGCTGTCCTCGGGCTATTACGATGCCTACTACCTGCGCGCCCAGAAGGTGCGCACGCTGATCAAGCGCGATTTTGAAGCTGTCTACGACCAGGGCGTCGACGCGGTGCTGACTCCGGCGACGCCGTCCTCCGCTTTCGGCATCGGCGAGAAGGGCTCGGCCGATCCGGTCGAGATGTACCTCAACGACGTCTTCACGGTGACGGTGAACATGGCCGGACTGCCGGGTATCGCCGTACCGGCGGGGCTCGACAGCCAGGGGCTGCCGCTCGGCCTGCAGCTGATCGGCCGGCCCTTCGACGAGGAGACGCTGTTCTCGCTCGGCCAGGTCATCGAGGAGGCGGCCGGCCGCTTCCCGGTTGGCGAGCGCTGGTGGGCCTGAGCCCGCCGCCGCTTGATCGGTCGCATTCCGAATCCTGATTTCCCTGGCACCGTGTCGGGTGGCAGTCTCCGGGCCTGATCAGGCTGCCGGAGACCGCCATGCCGTCCTATCCGTTCGAAACCGTCGACGTCTTCACCAATAGCCGCTTCGGCGGCAACCAGCTCGCCGTCTTCACCGATGCGCGCGGCCTGTCCGATGCCGAGATGCAGGCGCTGGCGGCGGAGATGAACTACAGCGAGACGACCTTCGTGCTGCCGCCGAGCAATCCGGCCAATACGGCACGCGTCCGCATCTTCCACCGCACCGCCGAGATGCCGTTCGCCGGCCATCCCAATGTCGGCACCGCCTGCGTGCTCGCCGGCCATGGCCGCGACCGCGACGGCATCCTGCTGTTCGAGGAGCTCGCCGGCCTCGTCGAGGTCCGTATCGCGCGCGACGCTGCCGGGCTGGTGACGGGTGCGACCATCGCCGCGCCGCAGGCACTTTCGCTCGGTATCCAGCTGCCGCCTGATGCGATCGCCGCCTGCGCTGGGCTCAGCCCGCAGGACGTCCTCACAGGCCGCCATCCACCGCAGCAGGCCTCGGTCGGCGTCAAATTCGTGCTGACCGAGGTCACGCCGGAAGCGCTGACACGGGCGACGCCGGACATCGCTGCCTATCGCCGACTCGAACAGGCCAACCCGGCCCTTGAAGGGCGGCTTTCGATCTTCTTCTATGCCTGGGACGGCGACAGGGTTCGCGCCCGCATGTTCGCGCCGCTCGCCGGCACCTGGGAAGATCCCGCGACCGGCAGCGCCAGCGCGACGCTCGCTGCTCTCACCCTCTCGCTCTCCGACAAGGACAACATCGCCTTCGAGATCGCGCAAGGCGTCGAGATGGGGCGGCCGAGCCTGCTGCATGTCGCGGCGCGGCGCGTCGGTGGCGAGATCCGCGCCACTGTCGGCGGCGGCTGCGTGCCGGTGCTGCGCGGCGAAGCGACGGTGTGAGAGAGGCGCGTCATGCTCGGGCCTGACCCGAGCATCTCAGGCCGGATGAGGCCCCAAGGGGCGCCTTCTTGTCATGAGATTCTCGGGTCTGCGCTTCGCTCCTCCCAAGAATGACGTAGCTGTCAGCTGAGCCCCAATTCCGCGCGAACCTTCCGCGTCAGCCCGGCCGCGACCAGCCGGTGGCTCTCGCGCAGATAGTCGCGGAAGGCGTCGTCCGGCAGGCCTTCGTCCGAGAAGCGCTGGATCCACTTCATCCCGCGCGAGGCGAGATAGGGCGCCGGGCGGCAGCCGGGTGCATCGCGCAGCATCTCATAGGCCAGCGGTGAGCATTTGAACGACACGAAGAGGGCTCTCTCGGTATCGTCGCGACCGAGCGCGAACACCTTGCCGCCGACCTTCCAGACATCGGCGCCACCCCATTGGACGACATGGCTGGTCGCGGGCAGGGCGGCGCAGAAGGCGTTGTATTCGGCGAGGGTCATGTCGTCCTGCTGTCGTGGGCCGCTACGTTGCATCGATTGATAGCCCAAACGACACCGATTGGTGACGGGAGCGGACGCGTCGATCCACATCGTTGAAATCAGCTACTTCCGCCAGAACGGCTTGGCGATTTCCGCTTCGACCTGTTGCGTCGTCAGGCCGATATCCTTGAGCAGATGCGGATTCTCTTGCGCCATCTGCGCCAGCTTCCAGCGAGTTCGTATCCGCTCCCGCCAGGTCACGAGAATGCCTCGCGGCTCCATGCAGACGGGGTGCGAAATCGACGAAAGTGTGGGGGCATCGTTCATGGCAACCTCCCCATGGTTTGGGGCGCATGGCCCTTGATCTTGGGAGGTCGAGTTCTGCGGGAGGCGAGCCGCGGCGTCCTTAAGCCCGCCCGAAGAGTTCCAAAAACTTCCAAACGGGCTATGGATTGGCCCTATGCCGGGATCGCGCTTTGCCTTTGGCCCATTCGTGCTCGATTCGAGTGCGGGAACGCTCCTCGCGAACGATGTCCCTGTCACCGCCAGCTATCGCGGCCTGAAGCTCCTCGCGGCGCTCGTTGGACGGCCCGGCGACATCCTGAGCAAGGCCGAGCTGCTCGATGCGGCCTGGCCGGGGATGGCCGTCGAGGAAGGTAACCTCACTGTCCAGATCGCGCAGCTCCGCAAGCTGCTCGGTACGCGTGCCGACGGCGGCGACTGGATCGCCACGGTCCCGCGCATCGGCTACCGATTCGCAGGGGCGGTCGAACAGCTTGGCGATGCGCAGCGCAAGCCCTTGCCGCTGCCCGCCAAGCCGTCGGTCGCCGTGTTGCCCTTCGCCAATGTCAGCAATGATCCCGAGCAGGAAACCTTTGCGGACGGGCTGACCGAGGACCTGATCACCGACCTCTCCCGGACTTCGGAACTATTCGTCATCGCGCGCAATTCGGCCTTCGCCTACAAGGGCAAGGCGAGGGATGTGCGCGAGATCGCCGAAGAGCTCGGCGTGCGCTACCTGCTGGAGGGGAGCGTCAGGCACGCTGCGGGGCGCGTGCGCATCAACGCCCAGCTGGTCGACGCGCTGACCGGCGACCACCTCTGGGCAGAACGCTTCGATCGCAAGCTCGACGACATCTTCGCTGTCCAGGACGAGGTTACGGCCAGGATCGTCGAGGCCTTGTTCGGCCGGCTGCGCACGCCGCCGCCGCGTCAGCGCCCGAAGAGCCTCGAAGCCTATGATCTCTGCGTGCGGGCGCGCCGGCTGATGGATGACACACCACAGGCCGCGCAGGAGGCGCATCTGTTGCTGACGCGTGCGATCGCCCTCGATCCGGACTATGCCGAGGCCTATCGCTGGCTCGCCTTGAACCACTGGATGGGCTGGGTGCATTCCGGCGGCCCCAGTGAGGCTTCCCGCAGCATCGCCCTGGAGTTGGCGCGCAAGGCCGTGGCGATCGATCCCGCCGATGCCGGCTGCCGCTGGGCCCTGGCCTATCTGCTCGCCTATGAACGCAGCTTCGCCGAGGCGGACGCGGAATTCGCCAAGGCGCTAGCACTCGATCCGAACGAAGCCGATGCCTGGGCGGCGCTCTCCGATATCACCGTCCTGGCCGGGCGGATCGATGAGGGCCTCGAGCACATCCGCAAGGCGTTCCGGCTCAATCCGTTTCCGGCGAGCTGGTACTATCTGCCGCTCGGCCAGGCCCTCTATGCGGCCGGTGAGTATCAGGCCGCAGTCGAGGCGCTGCGCCAGGACAAGACCCATCGGACGAGCTCGCGCCGTTTCCTGGCGGCGAGCCTGGCCCAGCTTGGCCACCTCGATGAGGCGCGCGCGGAGGCCGAACTGTTCCTGGTCGGCAATCCGGACTTCAGCATCCGCCATTGGGCGGCGATGGAACCGTTCCGCGATGGAGTGTTGTGCGAGCGTTTTATCGACGGCTTCCGTAAGGCCGGCCTTCCGGAGTGATGCGGACCGACTCTGGCCATCCGGCCGAGACGTCGTCAGATCGATGCTCTGGAACCGGTCCGGCCATAAGCCGTTGATCTGCCGCTCGAGAATGCGAGGCGACGATGAAACTCTCCGGTGGCTGCAATTGCGGGCAGGTCCGCTACGAACTCGATGGCGAGCCGATCCGGGTTGGCATCTGCCATTGCGAGACCTGCCGGAAGGGTTCTGGCTCGTCCTTCTCGTATTTCGGGATCTGGCCCAGAGCCGATGTGATCCTGTCTGGCGAGCTCGGCTGCTGGCAGAGCCGGGCCGGCGGCGAGCGCTTCTGCACGAATTGCGGTTCGCCGCTGTTCTGCTGGGCGGAGGATTCCGACGAGATCGAGATCAAGCTCGGCACATTGGATACCCCGCCGAGCGCATTGGTGCCGGCTTACGAGCTCTGGACCATCCGCCGCGAGCCCTGGCTGGCGCACCAGAAGGGCGCCGAGCAGCATACGCGTGACCGCGAGCCGTCAGAGCCGAACAATAGTTAGAAACTCTCTGCGTCGACGCCGTGGGCCTTGGCGGCAGTGACGATCTGCGACCAGGTCTCGTCGTCGAGCGGAATACCGTCGCGCTCCCGCTCAATCCGCGTCTTGCGCTCCTTGTCGCCGGGCGCCAGCACGGGCTGCGAGGGATCCTGCGGCGCGGCGGCGCGGACGAAGGCGAGATAGCTCTCGATCCGCTGCTGACGCAGGCCCGCATCCGGCTCGAGTCGGGCAGGGTCGATCAGCACGCCGAACAGCGAATTGATGATCCAGGTCTTGTGCGGCTTCTGATCGATGCGTGCGGCGCCCATCAGCCCGGCCGAAAGCAATTCGGCAATCAGCGAGAGGCCGGCGCCCTTGTGGTCCCCGAAGGGCAGCAGCGCGCCGAGGGGAAGCCCCTCCTGCAGGAAGACATGCCTTGGCTCGACGGTTGGGCGGCCCTCGCCATCGATGATGTAGCCTTCCGGCACGTCGACGCCCTTGTTGAGCGCGACACGCGCTTTGCCGTGGGCCATGCGGCTGGTGGCGAAATCGAGGATCAGTGGCTCGCCGCCGGGCACCGGCAGGCCGATCGAGATCGGATTGGTGCCGAAGCGCGCCTGCTTGGCGGCGAAGGGCGCGACGATCGGCGGCCGGCCGGCGACATTGACCCAGAACACCGAAATCAGGCCGGCGGCGGCGGCGACCTCGGAATAGTGACCGATGCGCCCGATATGATGGGAATCGAGCAGGTTGAGCACGGCGACGCCGCCGCTCTGCGCGATCGTAATGGCGCGGTCGACGGCGTTGCGGGCGGTCGGCTGGCCGAGCGCGACATTGCCGTCGGCGATCAGGAAAGGGCCAACCTCGCTCCGGATGCTGAGCCTGGACTGCGGCTTCAGATGGCCGTCGGCGAGCGAGTTGAAATAGAGCGGCAACATGCCGATGCCATGGCTGTCATGGCCGCTGAGATTGGCGAGCACCAGATGCTCGGCCGTCTCCTGCGCCTCCGCCTCGCTCCAGCCGGCGGCGGTGATCATGGCGCGGGCGAGGGCGCGGAGCGCGTCGGGCCGGTGCAGGCGATACGAGGTCATGGCTCTCAGTCGGTGGTTGGAATGGTCCCGGCAGAGTGCACGGGCCTGCGTTGCATGCAATGGACGCAGGCAAATGGCGCCGTCCCGGCCGGTGCATCTCGACGTTGCGCTCAGCAATCCTTATGTTGCTGTGAGCAATCCTGTTTTCACCGGACCTTGAATCCGGTCGAGGAGGGACGAGGATGTTTTCGATACCCGGCCTGAAGGTGGTCTCGCTGACCGATGCCGCCGCGGCCCGCATTCGCGAGATCATGGCGCAGTCGGCGCGTGACAACCCGGATTCGCCCGCGCTCGGCTTGCGCGTCGGTGTCAAGAAGGGCGGCTGCGCCGGCATGGAGTACACCTTCGAGGTCGCACGCGCGACGGGCAAGGGCGACGAGGTCGTGACCGAGAAGGACGCGACCGTGGTCGTCGATGCCAAGGCTGTGCTGTTCCTGCTCGGCACCGAGCTCGACTTCAAGACCGACCGCTTCTCCTCGACCTTCGTCTTCAACAACCCGAACCAGGTCTCGGCCTGCGGCTGCGGCGAATCGGTCGAGATCAAGCCGCGCGCGGAGACTGCGCTGGCGGCGCAGTAACCGAGATGGATGCCGTGGCCGTCGCGGAGCTGTTCGCGCCGGCGCTGCCGGTTCGGACGCGCCGCATGTTCGGTGGACTCGGCATCTATGACGGCGAGGCGATGTTCGCGCTCGCCTTCGATGGCGAGATCTTCCTGAAAACCACGGACGCGACCCGGCCTGAATTCATTGCGGCCGGCAGCGAGCCGTTTCGCTACATGGCACGCAGCCGCGAGCGCGAGACCGGCTATTGGCGCCTGCCCGCAACGGCCTTCGACGACGAGGTACTACACCGCTACACCGAGCTCGCATTGGCCGCGGCGCGCGAAGCGGGGCTGAAGAAGCGGCCGCTCAGGCGACTTTCGCCGCGTCCTGGACCGCGTCCTCGGTAACCGTGCGGTTGCGCCCGTCGCGCTTGGCCTGCAGCAGCGCATTGTCGGCCCGCTCGACGATCGAGCTTGCCGTGTCGCCGCGCCTATAGACCGCGACGCCGAGCGAGATGGTGATGCGCCCGAGGCTCTCATTGGTCGAGCGCTTCACCAGTTCCCGGGTCAGGAGTGCCTGACGTACGGTCTCGGCGCCGAACTTGCCCGCGACGACGTCTGCCTCCGGTAGGATGATGGCGAATTCCTCGCCGCCGAAGCGGGTGATGATCGCCTTGTCCTTGAACTTGTCCTTCATCGTCTTGGCGACCAGGCGCAGCACCTGATCTCCTGTCAGATGGCCGTGCATGTCGTTGAAGTGCTTGAAGAAGTCGATATCGGCCATGACCAGCGCGAAGGGCTCGCGCCGCAAGGTGGCCTGATCGATCGCCTTCTGCAGCATTTCCTCGAAATGGCGGCGATTGGCGAGGCCGGTGAGCGGGTCGGTCAGAGCCTCGGCCCGCGTCGATTCCAGCGCCTCGCGCAGATTGTGGATCTCGTGCGCGCTTTCGCGCAGCTGGGTTTCGAGCTGGGTCTTGCGTGCGACCTCCTCGCGGGTCGACAGAACCAGGGCCTCGACCCATTCGCGCAGCTTCTGCCGGTCGGCCGAGGGAGGCACCTCTTCCGACATTGCACAGAGCCGACCGTGATACTGCTCGGTCGAGCTCAGTGCCCGGTCGACCAGCGCCATCATGCTGTCGATCTCGGCGAGCACCTGCAGGCTGGTGCGCTCCGCCTGGCGCGAGAGGCGATCGGTGCTGATGAACTTCTCGTAGAGCGTGTCGATGTCGGCGGCGCCGACTTCGCCGTTGCTGGCGGCGATCACGGCGTTCATCGCCATGCTGAGAGCTGGCACCTCGCCGCTGAGATGGGCGTACCAGACTTCGAAGGCGCGGGGATAGCCTGGGGAATAATGCTGACGCATCGCCGCGACAACCTGTTCGGCGAGGTCGTGAGCCTGCGGCAAGCCCGAGCGGTTGGTGGTCATGACGTCCTGTCCCCGCCGGACGCGAAATTCTTCCGCGCCCGCTACGCGCCTGACCGTAGGACAGGCGGAGTTAATGCAAGGTTGCCAGGATGCCTGATTCAGCCGACGCGGACAGGGCGCAGCAGGAAGGCAGGCACGTGGTCGCCGAGGCCCTTGACCTGCGGGCCATCGTCGAGGTCGTCACGGCGCGGCGAGCGGCCCCGGTTGCCGCCACGCGGGGCGCCGTTGCCGGAGGCCTCTTCGCGGCGCGGCGAGCGCGGAGCATCATTGCCGCGCACAGCTTCGGGCTCGGCCCGCTCGGGCCGGCTCTCGCTCCGCTCGGGCCGGCTTTCCGTCCGCGCCGGCTTGCCATCGCGGCCACGCCGGGGACGTCCGCCTTCGCGCCGTTCCTCGCCGCGGCGGCCACCACGGCGCTCCTCGCGCGGTTCTGCCGCCGGCAGGCTCTCAAGGCCCGGCCCGGCCCATTCGATGCTCTGGCCGGTCAGCTTCTCGATCGCGGCGACGAGCTTGTCGTCGTGCCGGGTGACGATGGTGAAGGACGCACCTTCACGACCGGCGCGGCCCGTGCGGCCGATGCGGTGGACATAGTCCTCAGCATGGGTCGGCACGTCGAAATTGAAGACGTGGCTAACGGCCGGAATGTCGAGCCCGCGCGCCGCGACATCACTGGCGACCAGGATCGGGTTCTCGCCGGTACGGAAGGAGTCGAGCGCCGCCATGCGGGCGTACTGATCCATGTCGCCATGCAGGGCCACGGCCGGAAAGCCATGCTTCTGCAGGGATTTGTGCAGCGTTGCTACATCGCGCTTGCGGTTGCAGAACACGATCGCGTTCTGCAGGTCCTTGGCATCCTTGATCAGCCGGCGCAGCGTGTCGCGCTTCTCGTAATCCTGGTTATGCGAGGCGACCAGGCGCTGGGTGATCGTCGCGGCGGCGGTCGCCGGCCTGGCGACCTCGATGCGCACCGGATTATGCAGGAACTGCTCGCTGATCCGGGTGATCTCCGGCGGCATCGTCGCCGTGAAGAACAGCGTCTGGCGCGTGAACGGCACCAGCTTGCAGACACGCTCGATGTCCGGGATGAAGCCCATGTCGAGCATGCGGTCGGCTTCGTCGATGACGAGCAGTTCGACGCCGGTGAGCAGGAGCTTGCCGCGCTCGACATGGTCGAGCAGGCGGCCGGGCGTCGCGATCAGCACATCGACGCCGCGGGTAATCTTGGCATCCTGGTCGCCGAAGGAGACGCCGCCGATCAGCAGCGCCACCGAAAGCTTTTGGTTGACGCCGTAGCGAACGAAATTCTCCTCGACCTGGGCGGCGAGTTCCCGCGTCGGCTCGAGGATCAGCGTGCGTGGCATCCGGGCACGGGCGCGGCCGGTTTCCAGGATCGTCAGCATCGGCAGGGTGAAGGCAGCGGTCTTGCCGGTGCCAGTCTGGGCGATGCCGAGCACGTCCTTGCGGGCGAGTACGTGCGGGATGGCCTGGGCCTGGATAGGGGTGGGCGTCGTATAGCCGGCGGTCGAGACCGCGGTGAGAACTTTATCGCTCAGGCCGAGTTCGGCAAAAGACATCGAGGGTTGCGCTTCTCAAGGGTCGGTGACACGTGGCGGGATGACCGTTCAACCGCGACGGTGGCGCGACTTTGCTTGCCTGCGCGCCTTCGGACGCCCGTGGAATGCAGAAAAAACAGGGCAAAGTCAACATTCTAGGGCCTGTTCCGATCAGCTTGCATCTCAGACTGATCGATAAAGCTGGTATCCATCCGAAAGAGGAGACCGATTCATCGATCAGAATGATCGAACCTGATCGAGTTCGGCTCCAGCGAGGTTGCTCAAGAATGCTTGCGACTCAGACCGGGATTCCGGAGCCGCTCGTCCTGATCCCCGCGGTGAACAGCACGCCGGCACTCTATGCCCCGCAATGGCCGGCCTTGGCGTCGGGCCGGCAGATTCTCGTCGCCGACAACACCGTCGACGCCACGATTGCCGGCATGGTCGAGCGGTTGCTGGCAGCGGCACCGGAGCGCTTTGCGCTCTGTGGATTGTCGATGGGCGGCTATATCGCCTTCGAAACGATGCGGCGCGCGCCCGAGCGTGTGACGCGGCTGGCTCTGCTCAATACCACTGCCAAGCCGCCGACCTCTGAGACCAACGCATCGCGTGAGCAGATGATCGCGCTGGCCGAGAAGGGCGCCTTCGACAATGTCGTGACCGTGCTCTGGCAAAAGCTGGTCGCACCCGGCCGGCTTGTTGACGAGGCATTGCGGCTCGAAGTGAAAGCAATGGCGGAGGCCGTGGGGGCAGCCGGCTTCATCCGTCAGCAGCGTGCGATCATGGGCCGGTCCGATGCGCGGCCTGTCCTCGGTACGATCTCGGTTCCAGCGCTGGTCGTCGTCGGCGCAGAGGACGCGATCACCTCGCCGGACGAAGCGCGCGAGATCGCCGCCGGCATCGGGGCGAAGGCGCGTTATCTGGAAATACCGGGCTGCGGCCATCTCTCGACGCTGGAGGCGCCAGGGCTGGTGACGTCGGCGCTGCTCGACTGGCTCGCTTGAGCCTCAGCGCGGGGCCACGCAAGGGTCGAGCCTGGTCTCAGCGGCCCGTTTGACGATCGAGCCGGTGGTCACGGGATCGAATGATTGGCCCTTGGCCGCGGCTTGGGCGGCCTGGCGCATTGCGTCGCGGTCGAGCTGGGCCGTATGGCTCGAGACGAAGTTGGCGGCGATGACGGAAAGGAAGGCGATCGCCGCGCCGGCCTTGGCGACATCGGCGACCATAGTGCCACGCTGATTGCGCAGGAAGGCGATGACGAGACGCATCGCTGCTCTCCAAGTGTCAAGAAGAGGCGCCAGGCGCCGGTGAGGAAACTCTGCGCCGGCTGCTGTAAAAACTTGGTTAGCGGTTTGTCTCCGCTGCCGGGACAATCTTTCAGGCGTGCCCTTCGAGCCTGGCCCGGTGTTCACGGAACAGCTTGCGCAGCGCTTCGAGCGTGGCCAGCACGGCTTGTCGCTGTCGGCTGCTCTCATGCGAGACCAGGAAGATCTCGTCGGCGGTTGCCTCAGGCGGCTCCTCCAGCCGGATCAGCCCCGCATCGGCATCCGCCAGGAAGCAGGGCGCCATCGAGACCGCGCCGGACGAGCGGATGCTCTCATAGCGCGCGGCGGAATCGCCGACGCGGGCGGCGATCGGCCGTCCGGCCGCCCAGGCGAGGATGTGCTGCTCGATCCGCGAAGAGACATCCCGGCTCACCGAGATCACCGGCGCGGTCGCCGGATCGACGTCGCGCCGGACATAGAAGGCCTGGGCGAGCTTGCCGACCTTCTGGCCGAAATAGCCGGCATCTGCCGGCGGCTTGCGCATGCGGATCGCGATCTCTGCCTCGCCGCGGGCCAGGTCGAGCCGCTCGCGCGTGCTGATGATGACGATCTCGATGCCACCCGCAGCAGCCGAGAGGCGGGCGGCGTGCTGGGTCAGGAACAGGCTGATCGAGGTCGTCGCCGTGATGCGGACGGGAGCGTCGTCGCGGGCGCGGGCGGCGTTCGCCCGCGTCTTAAAGCGCGCGACCGCTTCGGCCGCCGCTGCCGCATCCTCGGCGAGCGAGAGGCCGATCTCAGTCGGGATCAACCGGTTGGCCCCGCGCTTGAACAGCGGCAGGCCGAGCCGCGCCTCGAAGGCTTTCAGGCGCCGCGCGACCGTCGTCTCGCTCAGTCCGAGCGCAGACGCTGCCAGAGCGAGGCCGCCCGCGGCGGCGATGGCGTGGAAGATCTCGAGATCGGCCCAGAGAGAGGTCTGGGCCGAGGCCAGGGTATCGCGTCGAGGTGGAGAGGCAGGAGGCTCGCCCATGCGCTCAGGGGCCAGAGAGGAGCCGGCGGGCTGCGGCGCGGGGCGGGATCATGGTCGGTGTCGTGCGGATCGGTCGGCATGCGCGCAAGATGAGCGCATGCATGCTTTGAGACAGCCCGGCAGAGCTGCAGGGGAGCCCCGCACGCAAGCCGCCGGAACAGGATCTCACAGGTCGATCAACTCACCGGCGAAGGCGGCCCGCTCCTGGATGAAGAGGAAGCGTGCCTCGGGCTTGTTGCCCATCAGCCGCTCGACCGTGTCGGAGGTCTCTTCCTTCGCCTCGTGGTCGACCATGACCTTGAGCAAGGAGCGCTTGCTCGGGTCCATCGTGGTCTCCTTGAGCTCGGCCGGCATCATCTCGCCCAAGCCCTTGAACCGGCCGATCTCCGGCTTCTTGCCCTTGAAGACGGTCTCGATCAGCTCGTCCTTATGGGCATCGTCACGGGCGTAGACGGACTTGGTGCCATGACGCAGCCGATAGAGCGGCGGCACGGACAGATAGAGATGCCCCTTCTCGATCAGGCGCGGCATCTGGCGCCAGAAGAACGTGACCAGGAGCGAGGCGATATGGGCGCCGTCGACGTCGGCGTCGGTCATCACGATGACCTTCTCGTAACGCAGGTCGTCTTCACGGAACTGAGTACCGATGCCGCAGCCCAGCGCCAGGATCAGGTCGGCGAGCTGCTGGTTGGCGTTGAGCTTTTCGCGCGTCGCATTGGCGACGTTGAGGATCTTGCCGCGCAGGGGCAGGATCGCCTGGTTAGCGCGATTGCGCGCCTGCTTGGCCGAGCCGCCGGCGGAATCGCCCTCGACGATGAACAGCTCGGAGCCTGCCGCGCCGGCATTGCTGCAATCGGCGAGCTTGCCGGGCAGCCTCAGCTTGCGCGTCGCGGTCTTGCGCGAGACTTCCTTCTCGAGGCGGCGGCGCTGGCGTTCCTCGGCCCGGTCGACCGACCAGTCGAGCAGCTTCAGCGCCTGCTGCGGCGAGGCGGCGAGCCAATGGTCGAAAGCGTCGCGTATCGCGTTCTCGACGATGCGTGCCGCCTCCAACGTCGCCAGCTTGTCCTTGGTCTGGCCCTGGAATTCCGGTTCGCGGATGAAGACCGAGAGCATGGCGGCGCAGGTCGCCATGACGTCGTCGGCAGTGACCTGCGCCATGCGCTTTGACTGGCCGATGCGCTCGGCATGATCGCGCAGGCCGCGCAGCAGGGCGATGCGCAGGCCGGATTCATGCGTGCCGCCTTCGGGCGTTGGAATGGTGTTGCAATAGGAGGAGGAGAAGCCGTCCTCACCGGTCGCGAGCCAGGCCACTGCCCATTCGAGCGAGCCGTGGCCGCCTTCCTTGGTGATCTTGCCTGAGAAGATCGGCTCGGCAACGAGGTCCTTGCCCTCGATCTCGCGGGCGAGATAGTCGCGCAATCCCCCGGGAAACTTGAACACCGCCTCGGCCGCGACATCGCCTTCCGGCTGCAAGCGCGAGGGCGCGCAGCGCCAGCGGATCTCGACGCCGCCGAACAGATAGGCCTTGGAGCGGGCCATGCGGAACAGCCGCGCCGGGACGAAATGCGCGCCTTCGCCGAAGATCTGCGCGTCGGGATGGAAGCGCACGCGGGTGCCGCGCCGGTTCGGCGCCCGGCCGACGGTCTCCAGCGGCCCCAGCGGGATGCCGCGCGAGAAGCTCTGGCGGTAGAGCATCTGGCCGCGCGCGACCTCGACCTCGACCAGGTCGGAAAGTGCGTTGACGACGGAGACGCCGACGCCGTGCAGGCCGCCCGAGGTCTCGTAGACCTTGGAGTCGAACTTTCCGCCGGCGTGCAGGATCGTCATGATCACTTCGAGCGCCGACTTGTCCGGGAACTTCGGATGCGGGTCGATCGGCATGCCGCGGCCATTGTCGGTAACGGCGAGCGAGCCGTCGGCGAAGAGCTCGACATCGATGAAGCTGGCGTGGCCGGCGACGGCCTCGTCCATGGCGTTGTCGATCACCTCGGCGAAAAGGTGATGCAGCGCCCGCTCGTCGGTGCCGCCGATATACATGCCCGGCCGGCGCCGCACCGGCTCCAGCCCTTCGAGGACCTCGATCGCGGAGGCGTCGTAGCCTGCCTCGGACGGCGTGCCACTGCGGGGAGCCGGGGCAGGGCGTGCGGCCGGCTTCGGCGCAGGGGCGGGCGCAGGCGCTTCCGCGCGCGCATCCTTGCCGCCGTCTTCGCCGAAGAGATCGTCCGTCATCGTCACCGCGCTCGCTGATTCGCTTGGCCTGCAGGATATCGTATCGGCCCGGCGGCCGCTTGCCGGAGCCCCTATAACCCGCCGCTTCTCCGCAATAAACCGATCGGACCGCCGCCGAAAGTCAGGATGAGCGAGGCCGTCGCCGAAGTGTCATCCCGGGATGGCACAGCCGCCTCGTGGAGCCGCGCTCGCCGCTCGCCGGTTCAGCAGCCGTTAACGGCCGGGGTCTCATCATCGACAGGCGAATCGGGACTGGTCCCGGCCGCGCATTCGGCTAAGCTGGCACCAAGGGGGAAGGTCACGTGGCGTCGCGTTCCGCAGTTCCCAAGATCCGTATCGCCGGCCTCGAGCGGGCCGCGCGCTTTGCTGGTGAATCCTTCGCCTATGAGGAACTCTCGGGCTTCGAGACGCGACACGACGTCGAAGCCGCTCAGCTGCGCCGGCTCTGGTGGGGCGCTGCGATCGTCGCACTGTTGGGCCTGGTGGTCGTCGCCCTGCGCTGAGCCGCGTCAGCGCTTCCTCAATCTTTGAGCGCTAGAAGAGCCTCGATGGGAGGCTCGGCATGCGCGTGGTGATCGTCGGCGATTGCGGCTCGATCGAGAAGGTTGGGGGGAAGGTCAAAAACACCCTTCAGCTGGGAAAGATCGTGCCGCGGCGGACAATCTGAGGCGGCGATGGCCAAGATCGCCGCACTGGGGTCCTATCTCTATCAGTCCGTCCTTGCCCTCGGCCTGCTCATTGCCGTTTCCAACCTGCTGCCGGCCTCTGACTACGCAGCCTATTCGCTGTTCATCTCCATCGCCCAGTTCGCGGACATTGCCTGCTTCCAGTGGATCCGCGCGGCCTGCAGCCGCTTCTATCCAGGGCCGGATGACCAGAGCGAACGGACCGAGCGCGGCGTCATCGTAGCCGAACTCGCGGGCAGTGCGGCCCTTTGCCTTCTTGTCACTCTCGTCGCGCCGCTCTTCGGAGTCTCGATCTGGCTCGGCTTGATTGCAGGCGTGGTGGCGATCCTGCAGGGGGTGGGAGAGCTGCATCTGACCATGCTGCGCTTCCGCCAGGAATTCCGGCTGTTCTCCTGGCTGCAGGGCGCGCGCGCCACGATCCTGGCGGCGGCCACGATCGCCGGCGCCGTGATCCATGCCGATTTCGGCCACGTCCTCGCGGGGATCCTCGCTGGCAACCTGATCTATTGTGCCCTGGCCTGGGCGCGAGCGCGCCATATCCTGCCTGTCTTCGCATGTTGGCGTGCCGACATCGTGAGGCGGAACCTCGTCTATGGCGGCGTCTCCGCGGCCGCCGGCGTCGCGAACCTGCTCACGCCGCTGGGCCTCAAGGCTATCCTGCTCAACGCCCTCGGCACGGCTGCCGCGGGGCCGATGCTGGCGCTCGACCTCCTGCAGCGTCCCTTCGTGATGATCGTGTCGTCTCTGCAGGCGATCCGCTATCCGGAACTGGTCGCGCTGTTCGACCGCAAGGGCGATGCCGAGGTGATCCGGACGGAACTCGGCCGCTATTATGCGATGCTGACTGGCTTCTCCCTGATCGGTGCTGCCGGCGTGGTCGCCCTGCTCGGCTTTGCGAGCTGGGCCGTCATCCCGGCCGGGTTGCAGGCCTCGTTCCTGCGGACAGCGCCATTCGTCCTGTTGCTGGCGCTGCTGCGGGCCCTCATCAGCACCTTGCTGCCGACACCGGCGCACCTGCAGCGACGCCTGACCGCCATCATCGGGCTGGCGACACTCGATTGCATCCTGACCTGCGCCGGCGCTCTGGCGGCGGTTGCGCTCTTTGCCGGCACCGATTTGGCGATCGCCGCAGGAGCGGCTGGCGGTGCCGCCGTCGCGATGGCGATCGGCGTGTTGATGCTGCGCGGGCAGCCTTTCGTCATGCCCTGGACGCCAGTGATGCTGTCCGGAGCCGCACTTCTGCTGTCCTGGCTGAGCGCCTCCTGGTTTGCGGGCGATCTCCTGCCGTCGACCGCCGCGGCGCTCGCTGCGACGATTGTTGTCGGCGGCTATCCCTTGTCCACCCTTGTCCGCTGGATCGCGCGTTGAGGCACCATGGCCGATAACTCCCCCATCGAATCCGCCGTCATCGTCGTCGGCATCGCCACGACGGGGCGTCGCGAGGTCCTGCGGGAAACGCTCTCGCAGCTCGAGCGGCAGGAGCGCCGCCCGGAGCGCATCCTGATCTGCCCCGTTGCCCCCGACGACGTCGACTGGGACCATGCGGCGAGCCTTGCGATTCCCGTAGAGCGCATCGATGGCCCACGAGGGTCGAGTGCGCAGCGCAACGCCATCCTCGATGCCGCAGGCGACGCCGATCTGATCCTGTTCCTGGACGATGACTATCTGCCGGCCGATCACTTCATCGCCGAAACCGAGCGGCTGTTCCGGCGCTATCCGGACATTATCGCCGCGACCGGCCATGTCCTGGCCGACGGAATACGCGGCTCGGGCATCGGCTTGCCCGAGGCGCTCGCCATTCTGGCGAACGACCAGCCGCCGGACGAGTCCGACCTGTTGCCGATCGAGAACGTCTATGGCTGCAACATGGCCTTCAGGATGACTGCGATCAGCGACATCGGGGCCCGCTTCGATGAGAACCTGCCGCTGTATGGCTGGCACGAGGATATCGATTTCTCCGGCCAGCTGGCTGGCAGGGGCCGGATCGTGCTCTCCACCGCGTTGCGCGGCGTGCACCGTGGCGTCAAGCGCGGCCGCACATCCGGCCTCCGCTTCGGCTACTCGCAGATCGCGAACACGATCTATGTCGCGCGCAAGGGCACCATGCGGTGGCCGCGGGCCCTGCGCTTTGCCATCGGGAATGCCGGGGCCAATCTTCTCGGCAGCCTCGGACCGCAAGGCATGGTCGATCGGCGCGGCCGGTTGAAAGGCAATCTGCTTGCCTTGTGGGATTGCGCTCGCGGCCGGATCGATCCGTTACGCATCCTGTCTCTGGACTGAGGGCTCAGCGCGCGTTCGGCTCTGCCATGTCCGCGACCACGGCCAGCAACGCGTCCGCGCTCTTCTCCCAGGAAAAACGCGCGACATTGGCGCTGCCTTTCGCGATCAGCTCCGTCCGCTTCTGCGGGCTGTCGACGATCTGCCGCATCGCCCGCATCAGGCTGTCCTGGTCGCGTGGATCGAAATAGAGCGCGGCCTCGCCGCAGGCCTCCCGAACCGGAGGAATGTCGGCTGCGAGCACGGGGCAGCTTTGGGTCATCGCTTCCAGCGGCGGAATGCCGAAGCCTTCATAGAGACTGGGGAAGACGAATGCCCCGGCGCGCTGCTCCAGCGCCGCGATCTCGGCATCCGACAGGCGTCCCGGAAAGAGCAGATTATCTGCCGCGCCGATGGTCGTGGTTCTGAACACGCCGGGTTCGATGCTTCCGACGATGACCAGGCTCCAATCGCGCAATCCGAGCGCGGTGAAGGCATCGACGGCGAAGGCGATGTTCTTGTTCGGCTTGAGGGTGCCGACTAGAAGGAAAAAATTCTTACTATGTAGATCTAGCCGGTCCAGCACCGAATTGTCCGGCTCGAGCGCGGCGAAATGGTCCGGTGCATTGTGGATCACGGCTATTGCGTTGCGCGGGATCCGAAAGACCTTGCTCAGCTCCTCCCGAGAGAAGTGCGAAACGGTGCCGATCCGAGCCGTACGGGCCAGCGTGAAGCCAAGGAGCGCATGGGTTGCGCGATAACTGCGTGTGAAGGCTTCCGGATGGCGGAAGATCGTGACGTCGTGAATGATCACCAGCTGGCGACGATGGAAGAGGGGGCCACTACCGCCGAAGCCGACGAGAATGTCGTTGCGGGTTTCGCGGGCGAGCGTGGTTTGCTCCCAGAAATGCCCGGATGATCGGCCGATCTGGATGGAAGCGATGTTCCGGAGCGGCAGGTCGGCTGTCACGCCTTCCGGCATGAGGATGCGCCAACGCGCATCCTGAAGTGCCGACGGCAGCGAGCCCTGTCCGATGCGCCTGTCGAGCGCAGCCGTGAGTTCGCGCGCGAAGCGCTGAACTCCGGTCAGCGGTTGGCCGAGAAAGCGACCATTGATCGAAATGACCTTCAAGGGAGCGGGGCCTCGCTGCGGACGTTTGGCGCGCGAGCATGGCCAAAAAGGCTGAAGGTCACGTTACGCGAGACTCTTCCGCGTCACGCGCGACGTCATTCGCGGGGTTGACAGTTTAGGAATAATTGCCTAGTTTGTTCACGTTATGTTTCGATCCTCTTGAGGAGATTCATATGCCCTCATTCGCATTGTTCGATGATACCGTTGTGGCCCGAACCGCTGCGGCCAGCGCAGGCTGGACAGCGTTCACGGATTTGCAGACCGTCTTCGACTACGCCCGCAACCAGGGGCGACCGTTGTTCTTCCAGCCTGGCGTCTACGACTCCGGCACGACCACCGTTCTGCCGAGCAATGGCGGCGGCAAGCCGCTCTACGCCCGGGCAGTCCCCGGATCGGTGGTGCTGCGCTTCAACGGCGTGAACACTTTCCTTCGAATCGAAGGGCAGACCTATGTCCAGTTTGAAGGCATCACCTTCGATGGCCAAGGCCGCGCCCTGACCGACTATGTCTTCCAGCGTCCGGCCTTCATCGCCGTATCCAACAATGCGAACGGCGTCAGCTTCGAGAATTGCCGCGTCGTGAATTCGCCGGGCATCGGCGCCTACGTCGCCGGCGGAGCCGAGGCGGTCTTCCGGTCCTCGACCTTCGAGCATCATTCCGTTGGCATCTGGAGCGAAGACGCCAAGATCAGCGTCCTGTCGAGCACGATTTCCAGCATGTCGAACAATGGTATCGCTGTTTGGCGGAGTACGATTACCGGCGATAGCTCGACGATATCCGGCAACCTGATCAATGGCATCGAGACGCTTGCCGGCGGAACCGGTCAGAACGGGAATGGCGTCAGCGTCTTCCGGGCGATCGGCGTCACCGTTACCGACAACAAGATCTTCAACACCAAGTACTCTGCCGTCCGCTGCAATGGCGGCGGGCTCTTCAACATCTCGAACAACAATATCTTCAACACACGCGAAGTCGCGATCTTCATCGAAGCGCCTGGACCCGGCATCGACCTGACTGGCTGCATCGTCTCGAACAACAGCTTGGACACCGTCGGCAACGGCATCAATGTCGCCAACTCCGGCCAGTTCAGTGACGGCGTCTCGCGCAGCGTGGTCATCGAGGGCAACCGGATCTCCAACGCACAGGACAATCCGATTCCTGATCCCGGTTACTTCCCGCCTTCCACCGTCGGCAACGGCATCGTCGTGGAGCAGGATTGCGTCGTATCCGGCAACCTCATCGAAGGCGCTGCGCGGGTCGGCATCCAGGCGGGCATTAACACCGCGGCACATGGGCTGGTCGTCACTGGTAACCTGGTCCGCAACGCGCCGATCGGCATCGGCGTCTCGAACGAGGCCGTGTCAAATGGTGGCCGCTCAATCGTCGTCTCCGGCAATATCGTCAACGGCGCCAGCCTGGGCGGCATCGTGCCCACCGTCTTCACCGGCACGACGATGAACCGTGTCGGCACGGTCGAGTACGGCAACAGCCTCGCCACGACCGCCGGCAGCGTCACCTTCGGCCACAACCGCTATCTCTAGCCGCTTGTTGCGCGGCGCTGCTCGCGCCTGCCACTTCGACAAAAAAACCGGGGCGTCGCCGCCCCGGTTCGCAAGGTGGACTGCGGATCGCCGCAGTCGGGAGGAAATCCTGGTCTGAGCTTTAAGGCTCAGTAGGAATAGTACATCGTGAACTCGACCGGATGCGGCGTCATCTCGAAGCGCGCGACGTCCTGCATCTTGAGCTCGATATAGCTCTCGATGAAGTCGTCGGTGAAGACGCCGCCGGCCTTGAGGAAGGCGTTGTCCTTCTTGAGCGCGTCGAGCGCCTCGCGCAGCGAGCCGCAGACGGTCGGGATCTTCTTCAGCTCGCGCGGCGGCAGATCGTAGAGATCCTTGTCCATCGCCGGGCCCGGATCGATCTTGTTGAGGATGCCGTCAAGACCGGCCATCGTCAGCGCGGCGAAGGCGAGATAGGGGTTCGCCATCGGATCGGGGAAGCGGACCTCGACGCGCTTGGCCTTCGGCGAGGTCGTCCACGGAATACGGCACGAGGCCGAGCGGTTGCGCGCCGAATAGGCGAGCAGCACCGGGGCCTCATAGCCCGGGACCAGGCGCTTGTAGGAGTTGGTCGACGGGTTGGTGAAGGCGTTCAGCGCCTTGGCGTGCTTGATCACGCCCCCGATGAACCACAGGCACTCCTGCGACAGGTCGGCGTACTTGTTGCCGGCGAAGAGCGGCTTGCCACCCTTCCAGATCGACAGGTGGACGTGCATGCCCGAGCCGTTGTCGCCATAGACGGGCTTGGGCATGAACGTCGCGGTCTTGCCGTAGCTCTGCGCGACGTTGTGAATCGCGTACTTATAGACCTGCATGGTGTCGGCCATGTGGGTCAGCGTGTCGAACTTCAAGCCGAGCTCATGCTGGGCCGAGGCGACCTCGTGGTGGTGCTTCTCGACCTTGGCGCCCATCGCCGCCATGGCCGCGAGCATCTCGCCGCGCATGTCCTGCGCCGAATCCTGCGGCGGAACCGGGAAGTAACCGCCCTTGATCGCGATGCGGTGGCCGAGATTGCCGCCCTCGTATTCGGTCTGGCCGTTGATCGGCAGCTCGACGCTGTCCAGCTTGAAGCCGGTGTTGTACGGATCGGCCGAGAACTTGACGTCGTCGAAGACGAAGAATTCGGCTTCGGGGCCGACATAAACGGTGTCGCCGATGCCGGTCGACTTCAGATACGCCTCGGCCTTCTTGGCCATGCCGCGCGGGTCGCGGCTATAGGGCTCGCCGGTGGCCGGCTCGAGCACGTCGCAGTTGATGACCATGGTCGAGGCCGAGAAGAACGGGTCGATGCAGGCCGTCGTCGGGTCGGGCATCAGCAGCATGTCGGACTCGTTGATCGCCTTCCAGCCGGCGATCGAGGAGCCGTCGAACATCGTGCCTTCGGCGAAGATCTCTTCATCGATCATCGAGACGTCGAAGGTGACGTGCTGCCACTTGCCGCGCGGATCGGTGAAGCGGAAGTCGACGTATTTGACGTCATTGTCCTTGATCGCCTTCAGGACCTCTTTGGCGTTCTTCATCTCACGACTTCCTTTGTCGACTGCTAGGGTCTCACAACAGACACGGCTTGCGGAGCTTCAAATCCGCCAGCACGCGCATTCCTTGGGTGTCGGGAAAATTCCTCAGATCGCGTCTGCGCCGGACTCGCCGGTGCGGATGCGGATCGCCCCCTCCACGCTCGATACAAAAATCTTGCCATCGCCGATGCGGCCGGTCTGGGCGGCCTTCTTGATCGCCTCGATCGCGCGCTCGACCATGTCGTCGGCCAGCACGATCTCGATCTTCACCTTCGGCAGGAAGTCGACCACGTATTCGGCGCCGCGATAGAGCTCGGTATGGCCCTTCTGGCGGCCGAAACCCTTCGCCTCGAGCACCGTGATGCCCTGGAGGCCGACCTCCTGCAGCGCCTCCTTCACCTCGTCGAGCTTGAAGGGCTTGATGATCGCTTCGATCTTCTTCATGCGCCGATCGACCTCCTTGGCGTGAGCTTGCGCCACTGTACGCAGCCTTCTTCCGTTCTGACCATCTCGGCCTGCCCGGATCAATCTCGGCGCGTCCAGCAAAACCTCGCCTGTTCTGCTCATAGCATCGGCGCAGGCGGGCCGCCATGATGGTGCAGGGGGCAAACCGCCTGTTGAAGAGGCGGAAAACCGTCTAAAATTTATGCAAATGCCTATATCGCGTGCAGGTGGCGGTATCACCCGCTTCCTTGCCTGATTGCCCGGGCTGGCGGACAATCTCCGATCGATGACCGCTGCTGATCCCTCGACCCTCGCCGTGCTCACCGTTGCCGAGATGGCGGCGGCGGATGCGGCCGCCATCGCTGCCGGCACGCCGGGCATTGTCCTGATGGAAAAGGCGGGCAGGGCGGTGGCCGACGCGGTGACGCGGCGGGTCAGGCCGGGCCAGCGCATTCTCGTGCTGTGCGGTCCCGGCAACAATGGCGGCGACGGTTTCGTCGCAGCCCGCCTGCTGGCGGAACGCGGCTGCCGCGTGACGCTCGCGCTTGCCGGGGAGCGAGCGGCCCTGAAGGGGGACGCCGCATTGGCGGCAGAGTCCTGGACTGGCCCGGTCGCGACCGTCGACGCGGTAGAGCCTGCCCGGCATGATCTCGTCGTCGACGCCTTGTTCGGCGCCGGCCTCAGCCGGCCCATCGCGGGCGAACTCGCGGCTTTGCTCGACCGGGTCAATGCCGCCGGCCAGCCGGTGGTGGCGGTCGACGTGCCCAGTGGCGTCAATGGCGATACCGGCCTGGCCCAAGGCCCGGCTGTCCGCGCAGACGAGACGGTGACCTTCTTCCGGCTGAAGCCCGGCCATCTGCTCCATCCCGGTCGGGCGCTTTGCGGCATCGTCACCCTCGCCGATATCGGCATCCGGCCCGAGATCGCCTTCATGCCAGGCGGGAGCACCCCGGCGGCATGTCGCAATGCTCCGGCCCTCTGGCGCGCTCATCTGCCGGATCACGCCGCCGGGGTTCACAAATACAGCCGAGGCGCGGTCGCCGTCGCCGCGGGCGGCCTCTCGGGCGTCGGGGCGCCACGGCTCGGCGCGCGAGCGGCGCTGCGTATCGGCGCGGGCCTCGCAACGATCATCTGCCGGCCCGAAGCGCTCATGGCGCATGCGGGGCGCGGCCCCGATGCCTTGATGCAAATGGCGGCCGCCGATACCGCAGCCTTCGAAGCGGCGCTGTCGCAGCGAAAGGTCAACGCCCTGCTGATCGGGCCGGCGCTCGGTCTCGATGTCGAGGCGCGATCATGGGTGGCGAGCGCGCTGCGAGGAACCTGGCCCTGCGTCTTCGACGCCGATGCACTCACACATATCGGCGCGCATCGGCCGACCTTCGCAGCCTTGCTGCACCGGCGCGCCGGTGCAGCTGTGTTGACGCCGCATGAGGGCGAATTCAAACGTTTGTTCGGCGACCTTGCCGGGCTTGAACCCGAGCGTGGCAAGCTCCAGAGGGCGCGGCATGCAGCCCGGCTGACCGGAGCAGTCGTCTTGCTCAAGGGGCCGGACACGGTCATCGCCGCTCCGGATGGACGTGCAGCGATCAATGATACCGGCTCGCCCGCACTGGCTACCGCCGGTTCCGGCGACGTTCTCGGCGGGATCATCGCAGGTTTGATGGCGCAGAAGGTGCCGGCCTTCGAGGCGGCCTGCGCCGCTGTCTGGCTGCACGGGCGGGCCGGAGAGCGGCTCGGTCTGGGTCTCATCGCCGACGATCTGCCGGAGGCACTGCCGCCGCTGCTTGCGAATCTCGACGACTGAGCCGCCAGAAAAAAGGCCCGCCCCGAAGGGGCGAGCCTGTGATGATCAATCAGAGGGATATCAGCGGGCGGCGTAGGTCACGGCCGGGGCTGACGTCAGCTGCTCCTTGGTCATCGTGATCTTGCCATGGTCCGGATACATCTCCGGGCCCTTCTTGGCCGCCGGCGGGGCGTTCATCGCAGTGCTGCCACCAGCGCTGCTGCCGCCAGCTCCGGTACCGCCCGACGGGGCAGGGGCCGGCGTGACCATCGGCTCCTCGCTCCACTGCACCTGTTCGAACGGGATCGCGACATCCTTCGCGCCGATGCCGAGGAAGCCGCCGACGCCGACGGTGACCAGCTCGATCTTGCCGGTCTTGTCGAACACAACCTCGGTGACGTCTCCGACCTTCTTGTTGTCGGGGCCGTAGATGTCGACGCCCATCAGCTTCGAAGCCCGCCACTTGCCCTGGCCTGCGAGATTGTTCTCGGGAGCCTTGGCGGTCTCAGCCGCGGGGGAGCGGGCTGCCGGCGCGCTCGTCGACGGCGAGGTCGGCTGCGGGCTCGGCGGCTGGTTCGAGGGCGAACTGGTCTGCGCAACGGCAGCAGCGGCAAGCATGACGCCGCCGATAGCCGTCAATGCAACGTGACGCTTGTACATCGGTGTCCTCCTGTCGTCTCCGCATCTGCGGAATGACCAATCAACGCAGAACCGGCGGTTTGGTTCGCGCTAGGGTAGTCATGCATCTGGCGTTTGACGGCGGCGGAATCGTCTGCGGGGCGCCAGCTTAGCGCTTCGGTAAGGGCTGTGCGCTTTGCTGGCAGCTGGCCATTATCGCTCGGAGCCTGACAGGATGAGCAGGAATCTTTCGCTTCTCGGCCTTGTCGCGCTCGGCATGACCGCGGTGACGGCGCCCGCCGCGGCCTTCTGGGAGCGCTCGCAATGGCGCGTCTGCTCGGAAGGGACGACGGCAGCCGAATACCAGCGCTGGCGCTGCTGGGAGCTCGACGGCTATGCGGGGGCGATCGCGCCCGGCTATGGCGGCGCCGGCCCGGAGGCACCGCTTTTGCCGCAGAGGCGCCCGCTGCCGCGCCGCGGCGGAGCCGTCAGCCGCCTGGGCTGAAGCCGGCGGGCCTGTGCGCGCTCGCTTCACCGAGATGCTGCTCTCGCAGTCGTGGCGCGTCGTGGCCGCGCGGGCTCTGCGCTCCCTTGCCGCCTCTACCGCTGCTTCGAACGCAGCCTGATCGACTGCCGTCAGCAGGTTCCGCTCGGTATTCATGTCCCGAGCGCGAACACCGCGGCCTTCCTGATGCACCGCACAGGTCGCAGCACTCGATTCTATTGCGCGGTAACAGGACTCGTTTCGACCGGCGCGAGAGATTGCCTACTATTGGAGCCGCGACTGAGGCACGGCAGGAAGCTTTGCTGCAATTTCTACTGACTAAGTTGTGCGGCGATCATTGCGCTTTCGTATCGTGCCATTCGCGCACACCAAACGTCTCCCGGAGAACGGACACCACTATTGAACGCCGCTGGAGATGCGCGGCTCACCTAAGCATTCTGCCGTAGAGCGCGCGGCGTTTCTCCGAATGCCGCCTTGAAGTCCCGCGAGAGGTGGGCGCTGTCGGAAAAGCCCGCGCCCATGGCGATGTCGGTGAGTGAGCTTTTGCTGTTCAGAATCAGCCACCGCGCATATTCGAGCCGGAGCTTGCGCTGGAAGGCTGCCGGGCTTTGGCCGAGGGAGGCGCCGAACAGGCGCTCGAGCTGCCGTGG
The DNA here is from genome assembly GCF_053645455.1 of Allobosea sp. NPDC055332. Taxonomy (NCBI): domain Bacteria; kingdom Pseudomonadati; phylum Pseudomonadota; class Alphaproteobacteria; order Hyphomicrobiales; family Alloboseaceae; genus Allobosea; species Allobosea sp. NPDC055332. The sequence continues at coordinate 519,489 of NZ_JBSHMO010000003.1, forward strand.
GCTGACCCCGACATAGCGCGCGACAGCGGCGATCGGCGGGGGATTGTCGAGCCGCTGTTCGATGAACTGCGCCGCCTGCTGTACCCTGACGTCGAGGTTCCGGCTGAGCTGGGCATAGAAATGCGGCTGCGGCATCTCGGCCGGGCGCATGTCCTGCAGCATCATGTGCCGCATCGCCTGCTGGGCCTTGTCGCGGCCGCAATGGCGCGCGACAAGATAGAGGCCGAGATCGATCGCCGCGGTCGAACCGGCGCAGGTGATCAGGTCGCCCTCGTCGATGAAGAGCCGCTCGACACCGGCCGAGACCTTGGGAAAGCGCTCCTTGAAGGCGTCGAGCACGTTCCAGTGCACGCAGACCCGGCGCGGGCCGGCAAGACCTGCCCGGGCGATGGCGAAGGTCCCGGTGCAGATGCCGAGCAAACGCACGCCTGATGCCGCAGCCCGGCGCAGATAGCCGAGCAGGCTCTCGGGGAGCGCATCGTTGAGATAGTCGTTGCCGCCACAGACGGCGATGTAGTCGAAGCCGGCGGGGTCGAGCAGGCCCGCATTCGGCGTGACCGAGACGCCGCAGCTCGAACGCCGTGGCTCGCCGTCGAGGCTCATCACCGTCCAGCTCGCATGCAGCTGGCGGCTGCGCCCGCCATGATCCGCCGCCAGCCGCAGCACATCGATCAGGCCGGAGAAGGCAGCGAGCGTGAACTGGTCGAGCAGCAGGAAGCCGATCCGCAGCCGCGAAACGGGCGTTGGCGCGGGCTGTGGCCGGTCGCTGGCGGGTTGATGGAGCTGCACGGTGCTCATGTCGTGATTATTCAAATTTTGGGCCGGCGCATTCTAGTGCCTTTTGCCCCCTGCGCGCCAACATGTCCTACAGAAGCGCAAAGACGCTCGGCAGAGGAGAACGACGATGACCCGACCCATCCGGCTGGCCGCGGCCATGCTCGCCACCACCTTGCTCACCGCCCCGGCGCTGGCGCAGCAGCCTTCATCGATCACCGTCGCCTGGTATGGCGGCAACTGGGGCGATGCCTTCAAGGCCTGCGTCGCCGAGCCCTTCACCAAGGCGACCGGCATCGCCGTCAACGCCGAAATCGGCACCTCGACCGTCACGCTTGCCAAGCTGCAGCAGCAGAAGGCGGCTCCGACCATCGACGTCGCCTGGATGGATGGCGGCATCAGCGAGCTCGCCCTTGCCGCCGAGGTGACCGACAATCTCGACCCGGCGGCGATCCCCAACCTCGCCAACACCCTGCCGGAAGCGGTCTACAAGAGCGGCGCCACCACCTATGCGGTCGGCACCGGCTATTACTCGCTCGGGCTCGCCTACAACACCCAGAAGGTCAAGGCCGCGCCGACCTCCTGGAACGATCTCTGGAAGCCAGAGTTCGAGGACGCCGTCACCATCCCCTCGCCGGCAAATTCCTCCGGCGTGCCTTTCGTGATGTTCCTGTCGAAGATCTGGGGCTATCCGGCCGGCGATCTTTCCCCGACCTTCAAGAAGATCAAGGAGCTCAAGGCCGCTTTGTTCTTCGATTCCTCGGGCGCCGCCACCAACGCCTATCAGAGCGGCGAGGCGATCATCGGCGCGCATTTCAACGTCGGCGCCTGGGATCTCGCCGACAAGGGCCTGCCGATCGGCTTCGTCGTGCCCAAGGAAGGCGCCTGGGCGACCGATGCCCGCCTGCATCTGGTCAAGGGCACCTCGAAGAAGGAGGCCGCAGTCAAGTTCATCAACCAGGCTCTGACGCCGGAAGCCTCCGGCTGCCTCGCCGAGAAGCTCTATCTCGGGCCCTCCGTGAAGAACGTCACGGTCAAGCCCGAGACCGCCCGCAAGCTGCCCTGGGGCGAGACCGGCTCGGTCAAGAACCTGCAATTGTTCGACTGGGCTGAGATCAACGGCCTGCGCTCGCGCGTCGTCGACGAGTGGAACCGCCAGATCGCCCGCAAGTGAGCGCACGGCAACGAGCATCGCGAGCCGCAGCATGAGCGCCCCCATCCTTGCCATCGAAGGCCTGTCCAAGCATTTCGGCGGACAGGCGGCGCTGACGGCGATCGATCTCGCCGTTGAGCAGGGCGAGTTCATCGCCCTGCTGGGGCCGTCGGGCTGCGGCAAGACCACGCTGCTGCGCTGCATCGCCGGCTTCCTGACGCCCGAAGCCGGCGCGATCCGGCTGGCGGGCGAGGATGTGACGCGTTTGCCGCCCTATCGGCGCCCGCTCAACACCGTGTTCCAGAACTACGCGCTCTTCCCGCATATGAGCGTCGCCGACAATGTCGCCTATGGGCCGCGCCGACAGGGCGTCGCCAAGGACGAGGCGGGCAAGCGCGCGGCCGAGGCGCTGGAGCTGGTCGGTCTCGCTGGCTTCGGCGAACGCCTGCTGGCCCAGCTGTCCGGTGGGCAGCAGCAACGCGTCGCACTGGCGCGCGCCATCGTCAACCGCCCGCAATTGCTGCTGCTCGACGAACCCCTGAGCGCGCTCGATCTGAAGCTGCGCAAGAAAGTTCAGAGCGAACTCAAGCAGATCCAGCATCGCCTCGGTATCGCCTTCCTGTTCGTGACGCACGACCAGGAGGAGGCGATGAGCATGGCCGACCGGATCGTGCTGATGAACCGCGGCCGCATCGAGCAGATCGGCCGTGGCCAGGACATCTATGCCCGCCCAGTGACCCGCTTCGCCGCCGACTTCATCGGCGACGCCAACCTGCTCGCGGTCAACCGGTGTGGCGATGGCAGCGTCTCGCTGCTCGATGGCGCGATCACCCTCCCGGCTGCCGATGCGCCCCAAGGCAATCTCACCGGCGTGTTGCGACCCGAGGACATCCTCGTCACGACCGAGCCCGTCGCCGAGCGCCTCGCTCTGCCGGCCGTCGTCTCCGAGATCGTCCATGTCGGCAGCCATGCCTCGGTCGCGCTGACCGTCGGCGGCGCCATCCTGACCGCCCGGCTCGCCCCGTCCGCCCTGGCCGGTCTGAGCGCCGGCCAGCCCGTCTTCGCCAATATCCGCCTCGCCGATCTGCGTCTCGTGCCGGGGGATGCGTGATGAGCGGAGCGCTGCGCCCGGTCCTGCTGCTCTGCGTCCTGCCGGCGGCCTTCTTCGTCGCCTTCTTCCTGGCGCCGATGGCGGTCGTCCTGATCGCGAGCCTGACGACGCCGGCGGGCCAGCTGACCTTTGCGCATTACGTCCGCATCCTCGCCGATGCCTATCACTGGGACGTGCTCTGGGTGACCTTCCGGATCGGGGCGCTGACCACGCTGGTCTGCGTGCTGATCGGCTATCCGCTTGCCTGGTATCTCGTCCGCATCGTGCAATGGCGGCCCTGGCGGCGGTTCTGTGTGATCCTGCTGGTGGTGCCGTTGTTCACCAGCAATATCGTCCGCTCCTTCGGCTGGATGGTGCTGCTCGGCCGCAACGGCCTCGTCAATGACGGGCTGATCGGGCTTGGCCTGATCGAGCGGCCGATGCGCTTCCTCGGCACCGAGCTCGGCATCCTGATCGGCCTCGTCTACATCCTGCTTCCCTTCATCGTGCTCGCCGTCGGCAATGCGCTCGCCAAGGTCGATCCGGCGCTGGAGCACGCTTCCGCCGATCTTGGCGCAACGCCGGCCGGCACCTTCCGCACCATCATCTTCCCGCTCAGCCTGCCCGGCCTGATGGCTGGCGCCGTCATGGTTTTCATGCTGGCCGTCAGCGCCTATGTCACGCCGGCATTGCTCAGTGGCGGGCGGATCACCGTCTTCTCGATGCTGATCTTCCAGCAATACAGCTCGGTCTTCGACTTCAACTATGGCGGTGCGCTCAGCATCACCATGCTGGTGCTGACGCTGGCGCTCGTCGCCATCGCCGGGCGCCTCAGTGAGCCGAGGAGGGCCTGAGATGGTGTCAGCTCTCGTCCGGATCGTCTCCTTCGCCGCGCTGGCCTATCTCGCGTTGCCGCTCGTCGTCCTGGTCGGGGCGTCGCTGACCACGACCAGCTTCCTCGCCTTCCCGCCGCAGGGCCTGACGCTCGCCTGGTACGGCAAGATGCTCGGCGATCCCTCTTATGTCTCGGCCTTCCTGATCAGCACGCTGCTCGCGGTCGCCGCGACCATCGTCGCGGTTCTGCTGGCGGTGCCGGCGGCGATCGCGATCGCCCGCTATCGCTTCACCGGCCGCGGCCTCCTGTCGGAGACGCTGATGTCGCCGCTGATCCTGCCGCATGTCGTCCTCGGCGCGGCGCTGCTGCAATATGGCAGCGCGATCGGGCTGGTGCGCAGCTTCCCGGCGCTGCTGGTCGGGCATGTCGTGATCATCATGCCCTTCGTGCTGCGGGCGGTGCTGCCGCAGCTCAGCGACGAGCAGCGCAGCCTGGAGGAAGCCTCGGCCGATCTCGGCGCCAGGCCGTTGACCACCTTCTTCCTGGTGACGCTGCCGCAGATCCGCAGCGGGCTCGTCAGCGGCGCGATCTTCGCCTTCATCGCCTCCTGGATCAATGTCGAGCTCAGCATCTTCAATACGACCGCCGAGCTGACCACGATCCCGGTCAAGCTGTTCAACTACGTCCAGTACACGATCGACCCGACCATCGCCGCGGTCTCCGGCCTGACGATCATCGTCGCCGCCATCGTCATCGTGCTGCTCGACCTCACCATCGGCCTCGACGTGCTCTCCGAGCGCCGCCGATAGCCTTCTCGACCCACTGTTTTCCCAAGGAGCGGACCATGCGCCAGCAGAATGTCTTCGACGTCGTCTACACGCATACCGAGGGTGAGCCCCTCTGCATCATCCATAGCGGGATTCCGTATCCGGCCGGATCGAGCATCCTGGAGAAGCGCCGCTTCCTCGAGGAGAACTATGACTGGCTGCGCTGCGCCCTGATGCGCGAGCCGCGCGGGCACAAGGACATGTTCGGCGTCTTCCTGACGCCGCCGTCGAGCCCGGAGTATGATGCCGGCCTGATCTATATCGACGGCACCCAGTACTCGCATATGTGCGGCCACGGCACGATTGCCGTCGGCATGGCGATGGTCGCGCTCGGTCTCGTTCGGCGCGGCGCCAACGGCCGCACCACCATCCGCTTCGAGACCACTGCCGGGCTGGTCACGGCCGAGGTCGCCAATGACGGGCCGGACGTGCTCTGGACCCGCTTCGAGAACGTGCCGGCTTATGTCGCGGCGCAGGACGTGCCGTTCGACCTGCCGGGCGTCGGCTCGCTCAAGGCCGACATCGTCTGGGGCGGCAATTATTTCGGCATCATCGACCTGCGCGGCACCTCGCTCAGAATCTCGCCGGAGAACGGCTCGGAGCTCTCGCGCCTCGGCATCATCGCCCGCGAGCAGCTACGCCAGAAAGTCGCGATCCAGCATCCGGCTTCGGCGCACATCAACAACTTCAACTTCGTCACCTTCTGGCACGAGCCGACGATCGAGGGCGCCTTTTACAAGAACGTCCACGTCTTCTCGGCCGGCCAGCTCGACCGCTCGCCGGGTGGCACCGGCACCAGCGCGATGATGGCGATGTATGAAGCGCGCGGCCTGATGAAGCTGCACCAGCCGATCCGCTCCGAAGGCCTGCTCGGCTCCGGCACCTTCGAGGGCTGCCTGATCGGCGAGACCAGCCTGAACGGCACCCGCGCAGTGCGCCCGACGGTGAAGGGAACCGCGGGCCTGCTCGGCACGGCGCGCTGGACGATCAACCGCGACGATCCGGTCGATGCGGGATTTCTCGTTGCCTAAGTGAGGGCACGCCGAGCCAGCCAAGCCAGGCTGGCTCGGCGCGCTCGCAGTTGGAATAAACAAGTGTCTTTGGTGCGCCATAGCTGACTATGGCTTCGGGCCAGGAAACCGGCATTCCTACTGCCTGGCTCGCTGCGCTCAGTCGTTGACCGGCACGGTATAGTTCAGCACGAGCCGCCCGCCATCGGGGTAGATGGTCTGGCCGACAATGTAGGAGGCGTCATCGCTGGCAAGGAACGAAGCGACGCTGGCGATCTCCGAAGGCTCGCCGCAACGGCCGATCGGCGTGCGCGAGAGCACGGCCTTGCGCGCTGCGTCGTCGGCCATGACGGTCTTTGCCAGCTCGGTCATGATCGTGCCGGGCCCGACTGCGTTGACACGAATGCCATGGGGTATCAGCGCGACGGCCATGACGGCAGTCAGCTGCTTGATGCCGCCTTTCGAGACGGCGTAGCCGACCGAATTCGGGATCGCCAGGATCGCGTTGATCGACGACATATTGATGATCGAGCCGCCGCGCTTCTGCGCGATCATCGCCCGCGCCGCGGCCTGGCCGAGCAGGAACGGGGCCTTCACATTGATCCGCTGAATGCGGTCGAAGATGTCTTCGGGAAAATCGACGAACTCGGCCTGGTGGATGATGCCGGCATTGTTGATCAGGATATCGACACCGCCGAAATCGGCGCAGGCTTTGTCGACGATCTCCCTGGCCATGGTCGGCGAGATCTCGGCGAGATCACAGGCCCACCAGGACGCCCGTTCACCCAGGCGTTCCGCCTGACCCCTGACGGCCTCGGCGAGAATGTCGACGAGCAGGACATTCGCGCCCTCTGCATGAAACCGTTCGGCACAGGCCAGACCGAGCCCCTGTGCGGCGCCGGTGACGATGACAGTCTTGCCCTGATGCCTCATGCGGCTCTCCGTTTGTGCCCCGGCACGCCATGATCGCGCCGCGCGCATATGGCCGAGCTTTGTTTGGTATAGTCGCCGCTGTGTTCGAGCAGCTATAGCGACTGCGCCGTGCCCGGATACCTGGAGCGCCATGCGGGTTCGAGTTTGGTGGCTCGAAGGACAGGGCCGCCGTGCCGTGCGTCGGCGCGGTCACGAGCAACCGCGCGATGCCGAACCGATCAGGCCGCGGTGGCCGGGCCGGCCTCTCAGTTCGACATTTGCGAAACGAGCGCTGGCTTTGCTCGGTAGAGCTCCGGGAAGAAGCGTTTCAGGTTTTCGACCTTCGGGGTGTCATTGACGACGATGTAAGGATGCGAGGGGTGCCGTGTCAGGAAATCCTGATGGTAGGCCTCTGCCGGATAGAAGGCGCGCTCCGGCGGCGTCCTCTTGCGACATCGGCTCGTCCAGCTTCGGCCAGAAGCTGCTGGATGACCTTTTCCGACTCTTCGTAGCCGCCTTTTCCGAGGTGATGGTGCCGGATGCGGCACTCGGCGTCGATGAAGTAATGGGCCGGCCAGTACTGGTTCTTGAACGCGCGCCAGATCGCGTAGTCGTTGTCGACCGCGACTGGGTAGTTGATCTTGAGGTCAGTTACCGCCTGTTTCACATTGCCGATCCGCTTCTCGAAAGCGAACGCGGGCACGTGGATACCGACGACGACGAGGCCCTGATCCGCGTAATTCTCCGCTCAAGCCCGGACGCAAGGGATGGCGCGCATCGCGATTTCGTACACGATAGGGGCGGGCGAAGAGATTCTGGAGGCTGTTCGTGCTGGGCTGCAAGAATCAATTGGCCAAGCCAAAACGCTTCCCAAAATCCCCGATGGGAAGCATTTTGGGAAGCGCAGCGCTTAAGAAATTATCCTAAGCTGTTCATTTTGTTGGTGAGCGGGGAGGGGATCGAACCCTCGACCACATGATTAAAAGTCACGTGCTCTACCACTGAGCTACCCGCCCTCACTGGGGCGCTGACATAGGCAGGTGGCGCGCATCGGTCAACATTGTTCCCGCCGCCATGTCATGGCAGAAGCCGCGGCGATGGCTAACGAACACGGGACAGACGCGGATTCGACGGGCACGCAGCAAGGCTGGCGCGGCTGGAGCAAGGCGTTCGCATTGGCGGCTTTGACGCTGGCGACATCGCTGCTCGGCTTCATCGCCGTGCTCGATCCCTATGGCGCGCGCGTACAGGCCGGCCAATCGGCGCGGCCGCTGATGGATCTCAACCAGCGCTTCATGTACCCGCAGATCGTCAGGTCGGGTGCGTTCGATTCGGCGGTCATCGGCACCTCGACCTTGCGCCTTCTCGATCCGGCGATTCTATCGACGGGACTCTCCTCCCGCTTCGCCAATCTCGGCATGAACGCCGCGACGCCCTGGGAGCAGGCCCAGATCGCCGGCCTGTTCGCACGCCGGGTCGCCGCGCCGAAAATCGTGATCTGGGGCATCGACCAGACCTGGTGCGAGGCGGACGCGACCGATGAGGCCCGCCGGTTGACGCCGCGGCCGTTCCCGCCCTGGCTTTACGACGACAATCCCTGGAACGATTGGCCCAAGCAGCTCAATTTCACCACGCTCGAGATCGCGTTGCGGCTCGCTGCCCACCGGCTTGGCCTGCAGCCGCAGCGCCTGCGTGGTGACGGCTACGAGGTCTTCACCCCGCCCGAGGCGACCTATGATCTCGCCCGTGCCCGGTTTCATCTGTATCGCGGCTATGGCGGCCACGCGCCCGATCTGACGCCGCAATCGCCGCCCGTGGCGATATCGGCCTCGGAGCGTGCGAGCTGGCGTTTCCCGGCGCTGGCCTGGCTGGAGCAGGGCCTGGCCGCCTTTCCGGCCACGACGCGACGCCTGATCGTGCTGCCGCCGGTGCACGCCAGCGCGCTTCCGCGCGAAGGCAGTGCGGCCTGGCAGCGCTTTGAGGCCTGCAAGGCTGAGATCGTTGCGCTGGCGGCGCGTCAGCATGCGATGGTCGCCGACTACGCGCATCCCTCAGCGTTGACACGCGAGGATTCGAATTACTGGGATCCGGCGCATTACCGGTTGCCGATCGCGCGCAGGATTGAAGCCGATCTGATCGCGTTGGGGCAGGGCAAAACTGCTCCGGGCGATCCGGTGCTGACCGTCCTTGGCGCGCCTCGTTAACGGCGCGTCAACCAAGCGACTCTACCGTCGCACCATGGTCATCCGCCGCGGCCTCCGCTCCATCCTTGTCACGCTCGCGCTCTACCTCGTGTCGAGCGCCGTGGTCGGCTACTTCCTGTTCCATGCGCAACATGGCGCTCGGGGACTGGAAGCTCTCGGCGGGCTGCGTGAGCGGCTTGGCGAGATGGAGGCCGAGCTCGCAACTCTGACCAGCGAGCGGCAGGATTGGGAGAAGCGCCTCGGCCTGATGCGGGACGAGGCCGTCGACCGCGACCTGCTCGAGGAAAGGGCCCGGGCCATGCTCGGCCGCGTCCATCGCAATGACGTCGTCGTCATGGGGCGTTGAGGCCCCTGCCGCCAGCTCACATCCAGTGCCAGCCAGCATCGCCGGCCCATGCATCGGGCCGGGAATACGGGGTGCCCGATCAGGTTGTCCCAGTCGGATCTTGCCGGCTTTGAGCCGGCTTTCGTTGCGTCATTGGTCGCAAAAAGATCGATTAACCGATAATCGGTTAAATCGTATAATAATAATAATATCAACTACTTAATCAATGTTGCAGTGCGAGATGCCCGTCTCGCCAAGGCCTGGGGCTTCCTCTACAACCAAAGCAGTAGAGCTCTGGGAGGACCGTTCATGGCCATTGCCGCACGGAAGACGAAAGCAGGGGCGCCCGCCAAGGCGGCCGGAAAGGCATTGGCGAAGAGCGCTCCGAAGGGTGCGGCCAAGGCGCTTTCGAACGTCCCGACCTTCAACAAGGACGAAGAGCTTCACGCCTATCGCGAGATGCTGCTGATCCGCCGCTTCGAGGAGAAGGCGGGTCAGATGTACGGCATGGGCCTGATCGGCGGCTTCTGCCATCTCTATATCGGCCAGGAAGCCGTGGTCATCGGCATGCAGATGGCCTCGAAGGAGGGCGATCAGGTCATCACCGGCTATCGCGACCACGGTCACATGCTCGCTTGCGGCATGGAATCGCGCGGCGTGATGGCAGAGCTCACCGGCCGGCGCGGTGGTTATTCGCGCGGCAAGGGCGGCTCGATGCACATGTTCAGCCGCGAGAAGAACTTCTATGGCGGCCACGGCATCGTCGGCGCCCAGGTCTCGCTCGGCGCCGGACTCGGCTTCGCCAACTGGTACCGCCAGGACGGGCGGGTCTCGATGGCCTATTTCGGCGATGGCGCCGCCAATCAGGGCCAGGTCTATGAGAGCTTCAACATGGCCGAGCTCTGGAAGCTGCCGGTCGTGTTCGTGATCGAGAACAACCGCTACGCCATGGGCACCTCGGTCAACCGCGCCTCGGCCCAGACCGACTTCTCCAAGCGCGGCGTCTCCTTCGGCATCCCGGGCGAGCAGGTCGACGGCATGGACGTCCGGGCCGTGCGTGAGGCGGCGAACCGCGCCATCGAGCACGCCCGCTCCGGCAAGGGCCCCTACATCCTGGAAATGCAGACCTACCGCTATCGCGGCCATTCGATGTCCGACCCCGCGAAGTACCGCTCGAAGGACGAGGTCCAGCGCATGCGCGAGGAGCACGATCCGATCGAGCAAGTCCGCGCCCGCCTGACCCGCGAGCACAAGGTCGGCGAGGACGAACTCAAGGCGATCGACGCCAAGGTCCGCGAGATCGTCAATGACGCCGCCGAGTTCGCCACGCATGATCCCGAGCCGGACGTCTCCGAGCTCTATACCGACATCCTGCTGGAGCCGGCGCAGGCCTGACGCGCCGCGCCTGATCCTCCCCGCCCATTTCAGCCCTCGCGGCTAATCCAGAACTCCGGGTGCGTAAATGCCGATCGACATTCTGATGCCCGCCCTGTCGCCGACCATGGAACAGGGCAAACTCGCCAAATGGCTGAAAGCCGAGGGCGACAAGATCAAGGCCGGCGACATCATCGCCGAGATCGAGACCGACAAGGCGACCATGGAGGTCGAGGCGGTCGACGAGGGCGTCCTCGCCAAGATCCTGATCGCGGATGGCACCGAGAACGTCGCGGTCAACACGCTGATCGGTCTGATCGCCGCCGATGGCGAGGATGTATCCGCCGCTGCGAGCGGAGCTGCGAAGGCGGCTCCGGCTCCGCAGGCTGCGGAAGCTCCCGCTCCGGCGGCACCGGCCGAGGCACCCGCCAGCCCGGCTCCTGCCGCAGCAGCGAGCGTTCCGGCGCAGGCGAAATCCTATGACGCCTCCTCCGAATTCCCGGCCGGCGCCGAGATCGTCTCGATGACGGTCCGGGAGGCGCTGCGCGACGCCATGGCCGAGGAGATGCGGCGCGACGCCGATGTCTTCGTGATGGGTGAGGAAGTCGCGGAATACCAGGGCGCCTACAAGGTCACGCAGGGGCTGCTGCAGGAGTTCGGCGCCCGTCGCGTCATCGACACCCCGATCACCGAGCACGGCTTCGCCGGCATCGGCGTCGGCGCGGCGCTGACCGGCCTGAAGCCGATCGTCGAGTTCATGACCTTCAACTTCGCCATGCAGGCGATCGACCACATCATCAACTCGGCTGCCAAGACGCTCTACATGTCCGGTGGCCAGATGGGCTGCCCGATCGTGTTCCGCGGCCCCAACGGCGCCGCCGCCCGCGTCGGCGCGCAGCACAGCCACGACTACGCCGCCTGGTACTCGAACGTGCCCGGCCTGAAGGTGGTGATGCCTTACAGCGCCTCCGATGCGAAGGGGCTGCTCAAGAGCGCGATCCGTGATCCCAACCCGGTGATCTTCCTCGAGAACGAGATCCTCTACGGCCGCTCCTTCGATGTGCCGAAGGGCGACGACTTCACGATCCCGATCGGCAAGGCGAAGGTCGTGCGTTCGGGCAGCGACGTCACCATCGTCTCCTTCGGCATCGGCATGACCTATGCGCTCGGCGCTGCCGAGGCGCTGGCCAAGGAAGGCATCGAGGCGGAGGTCATCGATCTGCGCACGATCCGGCCGATGGACATCGAGACCGTCATCGCCTCCGTGCAGAAGACCAATCGCTGCGTCGCGGTCGAGGAAGGCTTCCCGCAGTCCGGCGTCACCGCCGAGATCGGCATGAAGATCATGGAAGCGGCCTTCGATTATCTCGATGCGCCGGTAGCGCGCGTCACCGGCAAGGACGTGCCGATGCCCTACGCCGCCAACCTCGAAAAGCTGGCGCTGCCGAACGTTGGCGAGGTCGTCGCGGCGGCCAAGGCCGTCTGCTATCGCTGAGCGGAGCAAGGCGATTGACCTCCAGAGCTCCAATCCTGCTCCCGTTGCTCACTCTTGGCTTGGGTGCCTGTGTGTCGCCAGGCCTGCAGAGAATGCAGCAACTGTCGCCGGAGGAGAGCAATAGGCAGGCCAAACGAGTCGAGATTTCGCCGGCTGGCCTGTCGACGGTTCAGTTCAAAGAACTTGGTCAAACGGCCAGGCATCGCCAACTCGCGACCTTCATCAAGAAGGCCTGGAACGAGAACTGCGATGTCGCCAGCCATACGCAGTTTGGCTATTCGCGAAGCGGATCAAGTCACTGGCGCGTGAAATGTCGGAACTCATCCGGCCGCACCGATTACCTCGTCGCCATACCCGGGCAGGCGAGTAGCCCAGCACGGGTGCTCCAGTGCTTTTCGTCGAGCGCCAGAGAGACCGAGTGTTCAATTTTAGGCCGACCAACCAGCGCAGGTGAGTAGCCATGCCCGTGAACATCCTGATGCCCGCGCTCTCTCCGACCATGGAAAAGGGCAACCTCGCCAAGTGGCTGAAGAAGGAAGGCGACACCATCAAGTCCGGCGACATTATCGCCGAGATCGAGACCGACAAGGCGACCATGGAGGTCGAGGCGGTCGACGAGGGCATTTTGGCCAAGATCGTCGTGCCGGAAGGCACTGCCGACGTCGCGGTCAATGAAGTGATCGGCGTGATCGCCGGCGAGGGCGAGGATGCGAAGAGCGTCTCCGCCCCCAGTGCCGCGCCGGCCACGAGCGAGCCCGCCCCGAAGGCGGACGGCAAGGCGGGCGAACCAGCTCCGGCTGCTGCTCCGACCCCGACCCCGGCTGCTGCTCCGGCACCGGCCGCGCAGGCCGCGACGCCCGCATCCGGCGATCGTCCTTTCGCCTCGCCGCTGGCGCGCCGCCTCGCCAAGGAGGCCGGCATCGACCTCGGCAAGGTCCAGGGCTCCGGCCCGCATGGGCGTATCGTCGAGAAGGATATCGAAGCCGCCAAGCAGGGCGACGCTGCCAAAGCCGCTCCGGCTCCTGCGGCTGGCGCTCCCGCTGGCGCCAAGCCTGCCGCTGCGCCGCTCGCCAGCGGTCCCTCGGACGAGCAGACCAAGAAGCTGTTCGCGCCGGGCTCCTATGAGGAGATCCCGCATGACGGCATGCGCAAGACCATCGCGCGCCGCCTGACCGAAGCCAAGCAGACCATCCCGCACTTCTACGTCACGCTCGATTGCGAGCTCGATGCGCTCTTGAAGCTGCGCGCCGAGCTCAATGCCGCGGCGCCAGAGAAGGACGGCAAGCCGGCCTATAAGCTCTCGGTCAACGACATGGTGATCAAGGCGCTGGCTCTGGCCTTGCGGGCCGTTCCGGACGCCAACGTCTCCTGGACCGACGGCGCCATGCTCAAGCACAAGCACGCCGATGTCGGCGTCGCAGTGTCGATCCCGGGCGGCCTGATCACCCCGATCGTGCGTGATGCCTGCCACAAGACGCTGAGCCAGATCTCCAACGAGATGAAGGACATGGCGGCACGGGCTAAAGCGCGCAAGCTGAAGCCGGAGGAGTATCAGGGCGGCACCTCGGCGGTCTCGAATCTCGGCATGTTCGGCGTCAAGGACTTCGCTGCGGTGATCAACCCGCCGCATGCGACGATCCTGGCGGTCGGCGCCGGCGAGCAGCGCGCCGTGGTCAAGGGCGGTCAGCTCGCGGTCGCGACCGTGATGTCGGTGACGCTCTCGACCGACCACCGCGCCGTCGACGGCGCGCTCGGCGCCGAGCTGCTCCAGGCCTTCAAGGGCTATATCGAGAAGCCGATGGCGATGCTGGTGTAGGCGCAGCCGCCGGTCGGATCGAGGCAACCATGCGTTTGCAAGACGCCATCGTTCTCCTGGGACTTTGTCCGCTGATCGCGGGGTGCGTCTCGAACGCGCCTCCGCCGCGCTTAGCGGCGGTCCCGACCGACCCGGCTCTCAAGGCGACGTGGGGTGAGATCGCCGATCGCACCTTCCTTGCCGCGAGCGAAGGCAATCTGCGGGGCAGCATCTATTTCGCTTCGAATGGAAGCGCGGTCCAGGCGGCACAGGATCGCGGCATCCGGCGCCTCGCATGGAGTGTCGAGAAGACAGTTGACGGCCTCAAAGGGCCCGCAGTCTGCGTGTCCGGCGGCTACCACGATGTCTCCGGCGCTGCCGTGGACCTTCAGCGGAACGGGCAGGCTATGAGCTGCGCGCCGGTGTCATCGTTCCGGCAAATCCGCAGCAGCCGCGGTAACTCTCTTGGCCTGGGGACCATCATCCAATGAAGGCGCGCCGCGACCTTCCCTGCGGATTGCCCGCGCTCCTCGCCGTGGCTGCTCTCTCTGTCGGCTTGTCGGCCTGCAATACACCAACCAAGACAGCGGAAGCGGAACAGCTGGCAAAGCCAGCCGCAAACGGCCCGCCCGTGGTCGAGTTCGGCCCGGGCGTATCGAGCCAGTTCCGCCGCGCCCGCAACATCTTTTCAGCGCGGCCGGTGCTGACGCAGGCCGAATACACGGCGCGCAACGCTGCTCCCAGGGGCGCATCGCTGCCGGGCACGGCGGCCGATCCGGAGATCGTCGCGGCGTTCTTCGGCGACCGGACGGTCCTGACCCACAGCGCCCAGCACGGCACCCAGGTCGAGTACATCGCCGCAAACGGCGACAGCTTCCTCTGGTATCCGGGCAATGACGCGATCCTGCGCGGCTCCTTCGCCGTGCTCTGGGAGAACGCCTCGGCCGAGATCGACGATCCGCAGGAAGGGCGCTATCGCGGCCAGGTCAAGCTCAACTATGTCTGTTTCCGCTACGGGGCGAACACGTACAACCCGGCTACGGGTCATCGCGGCGGCGGCTTCGAGTGCGGCATCTATGCGCGCCAGCGTGAGACAGTGAAGGAAACCCGCAAGGGCGACGTCTTCGGCCTGGCGGCGCGCAGTTCGGCGCCGTTCCCGCTCGGGCGCGAGGCACAGACGATCGCCGCACTGCAGAAGCGTGTGGGAGTATCGCGATGACCCGTCAGGCCCGCCTCCTCGCCTTCGGCGATTCCCTGACCTGGGGGCGCATCGCCAACCGGCCGGAGCGACATGGCGACGATGTGCGCTGGCCGCGCGTGCTGGAGAAGGCGCTCGGCGGCTACGCCACGGTGATCGAGGAAGGGCTCAATGGGCGGCGGATCGCGCTCGAGGACCCGTTGCGGCCCTATCGCTCCGGCATCTCGCTGCTGCCGCTCTTCATCGAGTGCCATGCACCGCTCGATCTCGTCATCCTGATGCTCGGCACCAATGACTGCCAGCGTCAGCACTCGCTCGCACCCTACGACGTCGCCCGCTCGATGCGGATGCTGGCCCAGGTGGCGCAGCGCCCGCCCGTCGAGCTCGGCATGCCGGTGCCGGAGGTGCTGATCGTCGCGCCGCCTGTCGTGCGCCGACCGGATGATCCCGAGCACGAGGCCAACTTCTTCATGGAAGGGGCGCCCGAGAAGATGGCGCTGCTGGCGACCTATTATCGCCGCATCGCCGACGAGATCGGCGTCAACTTCTTCGACGCGGCCGCTGTCGCGACCGTGACCGGCGAGGACGGCATCCATCTCGACGCCGACAACACCCGCGCTATCGGCCTGGCGCTTGCGCCGGTCGTGGACGGACTGCTCGGCCTGCCGCTGCCGGCGCGCGGGCCGGCGCTGCGGATCGCAGGCCCGTAGACGAATTCGAACGGGGCCTTGCCCCGCACCATCAACACTGCCCGCGGTGGGCAGAACGAGCCGAGGCATTTCCCATGGCTGACTACGACATCATCATCATCGGTTCCGGCCCGGGCGGCTATGTCGCGGCGATCCGCGCGGCGCAACTCGGCTTCAAGACAGCGATCGTCGAGCGCGAGCACCTTGCCGGCATCTGCTCGAACTGGGGCTGCATCCCGACCAAGGCGCTGCTGCGCTCGGCAGAGATCCTGCATTACGGCCAGCACGCCAAGGATTACGGGCTGACGCTGGAGGGCACGTTCAAGGCCGATCTGGAAGCCGTGGTGAAGCGCTCGCGCGGCATCGCGGTACGGATGAACAACGGCGTCCAGTTCCTGATGAAGAAGAACAAGGTCGACGTGATCTGGGGCGAGGCCAAGCTCACCAAGGCCAACACCATCGTGGTCGCTCCGACCAAGAAGCCGGCCATGCAGCCACAGGGGCCGATCCCGAAGGGCGCCAAGGGCGAGGGCACCTATACCGCCGACCACATCATCGTCGCGACCGGCGCCCGCCCGCGCTCGCTGCCGGGGCTGGAGCCGGACGGCAAGCTGATCTGGACCTATTTCGAGGCGCTGGTGCCGCCGACCATGCCGAAATCGCTGGTGGTGATGGGCTCGGGCGCGATCGGCATCGAGTTCGCCTCATTCTACCGCACGCTCGGGGCGGAAGTGACGGTGGTCGAGATCATGCCGCAGGTCGTCCCCGTGGAGGATGCCGAGATCGGCGCCTTTGCCCGCAAAGCCTTCGAGAAGCAGGGGATGAAGATCCTGACCTCGACCAAGGTCACCAAGGTCGAGAAATCAGCGAACTCGGTCACCGCCCATGTCGAGGACGATAAGGGCAACAAGCAGACGATCACGGCTGAGCGGATGATCTCGGCCGTCGGTGTCGTCGCCAATGTCGAGAATCTCGGCCTGGAGGCGCTCGGCGTGAAGCTCGATCGCGGCGTGATCGCGATCGACGGGCTCTGCCGTACCAATGTGAAGGGCATCTACGCGATCGGTGACGTCGCCGGCCCGCCGATGCTGGCGCACAAGGCCGAGCACGAGGCGGTGATCTGCGTCGAGGCGATCAAGGGCCTGCATCCGCACCCGATGGACAAGAACATGATCCCGGGCTGCACCTATTGCCACCCGCAGATCGCCAGCGTCGGCCTGACCGAGGCCAAGGCCAAGGAAGCCGGCCACCAGCTCAAGGTCGGCCGCTTCAACTTCGTCGCCAACGGCAAGGCAGTGGCGCTCGGCGAAGACAACGGCATGGTCAAGACGATCTTCGACGGCAAGACCGGCAAGCTGCTCGGCGCCCACATGGTCGGCGCCGAGGTCACCGAGCTGATCCAGGGCTTCGTCGTCGCGATGAACCTCGAGACCACCGAGGAAGAGCTGATGCACACCATCTTCCCGCATCCGACCCTGTCGGAGACGATGAAGGAGGCGGTGCTCGACGCCTATGGCAAGGTGCTGAACGCCTGAGCGGAACCGGCGCGTTCATCCGCGCTTCAGCTCCAGGTTGCGATGACCTAGCGGCATAGCAAGGAGATCACCCATGGATCTACGTGCAATTCTCGTCGCCATCGCCATCGGCGCCGTCGCCGGCTGGCTCGCCAGCATCGTCATGGGCGGCGGCGGGCTGATCCGCTACATCATCACCGGTCTGATCGGCGCCTTCGTCGGCAGCTTCCTGCTGCAGGCGCTCGGTGTCAGCCTCGGCATCGGCAATCCGCTGATCTCGCAGATCGTCACCGCGACGATCGGCGCGATCGTCGTGGTTTTTCTGGCGCGGCTGATCGCCTGATCTCCCGGCGCTGGAACTCCGGCATGGCGCAGGCCATATCGGCCCGATGAGCCGCGCCCGCAAATCCGCCAAGCCCGACAAGATCGTGCCTGACGAGAAGGTCGAGATTCTGCCGCCGGGGCGGGGGCTCACGCTCGACTGGCGCCGGCTGCTGCCACCTGTCGCCTTCGGTACCGCCGCGGGCTTCATCGCCAGCCTGGTCGTCGGTGGCGGCGGCTTCCTGCGCCATGCCGTGGTCGGCCTGCTCGGCATGCTGGTCGGGCAAGGCATCGTGCGCGTCACCGGCTGGCGGGCAAGCACCGGCTATCGTTTTCTCGACTCGATGGCGATGGCGGTGATCGGCGCGATCCTGGTCGTTTTGCTGGCGCGTTTCATTGCGTGACGGAACCAGCGGACGCGCCGCGCGTTGTCGTGGGCGGCCGCAGGGTCGGTCTTGGAGGGCAGGGGGATTACCATGAACGATCAGATCTACGCCGCGCTCGGCACGCCGGGCTACGGCTTCTTCATGACGCTGCTGATCGGCATCATCGCCGGCTGGATCGCCGAGCGCGTCACCTCGTCCGACCACGGCCTCTTCACCAACATGATCGTCGGCGTCGCCGGCTCCTTCGTCGGCAGCCGCATCGCCGAACTGCTGGAGATCCCGATCTTCGGTTTCTGGCGTACGCTCACCGCCGCGATCGCCGGCGCCTGCCTGCTGATCGTGGTCTGGCGCGCAGTGCGCAACTGAGTCCCACGGTGCGCGGGTTGCTCGCAAGGCACTTCGGCATTAGCTAGACGGGAGTGGCCGCGCCCTGCTGCGCGGCGCCAGTAACGGACCCGTCCATGGCCGTCGTGCTCGACCTCCTCAACCGCGATCCGCGCCCCAATGCCGGCAACCCGAAATCCGAGGTGAAGCCGGAGCTGCGTCATCCGGAGAAGCAGAAGCGGCCGGAGAACCCGATCCTGCGCAAGCCGGACTGGATTCGGGTCAAGGCGCCGGGCTCGCCGAAATGGGCCGAGACCCAGAAGATCGTGAAGGCCGAGAAGCTCGTCACCGTCTGCGAGGAGGCGGGCTGCCCCAATATCGGCGAGTGCTGGGAAAAGAAGCACGCCACCTTCATGATCATGGGCGACACCTGCACGCGCGCCTGTGCCTTCTGCAACGTCAAGACCGGTGTGCCCGAAGCGCTCGACTATGACGAGCCGCGCAAGGTCGCCGACGCTGTCGCCAAGCTCGGCCTCGAACATGTCGTGATCACCTCGGTCGACCGCGACGATCTCAAGGATGGCGGCGCCGAGCATTTCGCTCGTGTCATCCGCGCCATCCGCGAGGCTTCGCCCGGCACGACGATCGAGATCCTGACGCCCGATTTTCTGCGCAAGCCCGGCGCGCTCGAGATCGTCGTCGCGGCCAAGCCCGACGTCTTCAACCATAATCTCGAGACGGTCCCCGGCAAGTACCTGAAGGTGCGTCCCGGCGCCCGCTACTTCCACTCGCTGCGGCTGCTGCAGCAGGTGAAGGAGCTCGACCCGACGATCTTCACCAAGTCCGGCATCATGGTCGGCCTTGGCGAGGAGCGGAACGAGGTCCTGCAGTTGATGGACGACCTGCGCTCGGCCGAAGTCGACTTCATCACCATCGGCCAGTACCTGGCCCCGTCGCGCAAGCACCATGCGGTCATGCGCTTCGTCACTCCGGACGAGTTCAAGAGCTTCGAGACCATCGCCTATGTGAAGGGCTTCCTGATGGTGTCCTCGACGCCGCTGACACGCTCCTCCCACCATGCCGGCGAGGACTTCGCCAAGCTTCGTGCGGCGCGCGCGGCCAAGCTCGGTAACTGATCGGCTCAGTATCCATGCCGATGTTCAACAGCACCCGCCGGGTGAAGCATTCGCCCGCAGAGATGTATGCGCTCGTGGCGGATGTCGAGAAGTACCCGCAATTCCTGCCGCTCTGCGAGGGGCTGACGGTTCGCCGGCGTACGCCGCGCGACGGCGGCGGCGAGGTGGTGCTTGCCGACATGACCGTCGGCTACAAGGCGATCCGCGAGACCTTCACCAGCCGCGTCACGCTGGACCCGACGAATTTGAAGATCCTGGTCGAATATGTCGACGGGCCGTTCCGCTATCTGGAGAACCGCTGGAGCTTCAAGCCGCACGACAAGGGCTGCGAGATCGGCTTCTTCATCTCCTATGAGTTCGCCAGCCGGATGCTCGGCCTGCTGATGGGCGCGATGTTTGACAAGGCCTTCCACAAGTTCGCCGAAGCCTTCGAGAAACGAGCCGATGCAATCTACGGGCGAAACAGCCCGGCCGCACTCACCTAGTCTTAAGCTGTCCATGCCATCGTCCCGCTGATCTGGCAGGGGGACGGCATGGAATCTCCAGTGGTATCGGCGCGCACCGATGTCGAAGCGCGTCGATTGAGTGTGACGCTACCGGTCTTTGCCGGCACCATCTTCCTCTCCGCCTTCCTCCTCTTCGGCATCCAGCCGATGTTTGCCAAGATGGTCCTGCCGAAACTCGGCGGCTCGCCGGCCGTCTGGTCGACGGCGATGGTCTTCTTCCAGGCCATGCTGCTGGCGGGCTATGCCTACGCCCATTGGCTGGTGAGCCGCTTCAGCGTGCGGCGCGCCGCCCTGATCCACATCGTCGTGATGGTTGTCGTCCTGGCGACCTCGCTGCCGATCGGCATCGCATCAGGCTTCGAGCGACCGCCGCAACAGGGCGAATTCGCCTGGCTCCTGCTGCTCTTCACCGCTTCGGTCGGCTTGCCCTTTTTCGCTGTCTCCGCAAATGGACCGTTGCTGCAGGCCTGGTTCGCACGCACCGGGCACGAGCATGCACGCGATCCGTACTTCCTCTATGCCGCCTCCAATATCGGCAGCTTTCTCGCCTTGCTCGCCTATCCTTTCGCGGTCGAGCCGGTCTTGAGATTGGCGACGCAGGCCACGGCCTGGACATGGGGTTTCGGCTTGCTGCTCGCGGGCATCACCGCCTGCGCCGGCCTGAGTCTGGGGCGGTCAGCGGGTGTGCGGGAAATGGCGCCGTTCGTGGCCGAGCCGGTTCCGGCCAGCCGCAAGCTGCATTGGCTTTTCCTCGCCTTCGTGCCGTCGAGCCTGCTGGTCGCGGTCACCGCCCATATCTCGACGGATGTCGCGGCAAGCCCGTTGCTCTGGGTTGCGCCGCTGGCGCTGTTTCTGCTGACTTTCGTCATCGTCTTCCAGCGTAAGCCGCTGCTGCGTCACAGCTGGATGCTCGGTGCGCAGCTTCCCCTTGTCCTGGTGTTCACGGCTACGACGGCATTGGCCGTCAATATGGGCTGGGGGCCCCAGCTTCTGCTGCACCTCACAATCCTGTTCGTTACGGCGATGGTGGCCCATGGTGAGCTTGCGCGACTGCGGCCTTCGGCAGCGGGCCTGACGGGCTTCTATCTGTGGATGTCGCTTGGCGGTGTGCTCGGCGGCCTGTTCTCAGCGCTGCTCGCGCCGCTGCTGTTCAACTCCGTTGTCGAATACCCGTTGCTGGTCGTTGCCGGCATGCTCTGCCGTCCGGGATTCAGTGGAGTTCGGCTGCCGCGCGGCGGGGCGCTCGCGCTCGCCTCGGTGGCGATCATCGGCTTTGGCAGCCTCGTGTTCAGCGAGGTGTCGCGGACCGATTCCATACGCTCGTTCTTCGGCATCCACCGCATTATCGAGACCAGGGACGGCCGCTTCCGCCTGCTTGGCCATGGCAGCACGATCCATGGCGCACAGCGGCTGCGCCATGACGATGGCACGCCGGTGTCGGGACGGCCCGAACCCCTGACCTATTTCTACAGCGGCGGCGGCATCGTCGATGGTGTCGACTCGCTGCGCAGCGCCCATGGCGGCGTTTTGCCGGCCGTGGCGGTCATCGGTGTCGGCAGCGGTTCGCTGGCTTGCCAGAGCCGCGCCGGCGAAGCCTGGGGCTTCTACGAGATCGACCCGGCCGTGATCCGCATCGCGACCGATCCCGCCCGCTTCTCCTTCTTCAGCTCCTGTGCTCCGGCGACGTCGTTTGTGGTTGGCGATGCACGGTTGACGCTTGCCGATGCGCGTGACGGCTCGCTTGATCTGATCGTCGTCGACGCTTTCTCCTCCGATGCGATTCCCGTCCATCTCCTCACCGGCGAGGCGCTCGCGCTCTACATGAGCAAGCTCAAGTCGAATGGCGGCCTGCTCCTGCACATCTCGAACCGGAACATGGAGCTTGCTTCGGTCGTGACGGCAACAGCTGCCGCGCAGGGGCTGGTGACCTGGCTCAACACGCCGGTTCGCACCGCCGAGGATCTGCAGGCGATGAAGACCGCACCAGAGGTTGCTCTGGTCCTGCATCCGGGCGTCGACCCCGGCCCGGTCGTGAAGCAAGGCTGGCGCGAGCAGATCGGGCCCGGGGCGACCCGGCCGTGGAGCGACGACTATGCCGACATCGTCAGCGCGATCTGGCGCCGGCTGGTTTCCAACTGAGGAGATCCAGGGAGCGCTCAGCCTTGCGACAGCGCCGCCTCTCGCAAGAGGGCGAGCGCCTCGAGCACGCTGAGGCGCCTGATCTCGTCGCGTCCCAGGGCACCGAAGCGCTTTTCGCGATGCAGCGTCCGCACGCCGCTGGCGCAGGCGAAATGCACCAGTCCCACTGGCTTGTCCTCGCTGCCGCCGTCCGGGCCGGCGACGCCGGTGATCGAAACGGCGAGCTGCGACGACAGGCGCTCCCGGCCGCCTTCGGCCATGGCGCGCGCGACGGGTTCGCTGACCGCGCCGTGCTCGGCGATCAGCTCGGCCGGAACGCCGGCCAGCACCGTCTTCGCCTCGTTGGAATAGGTGACGAGGCCGCCCAGCACCATGCTCGACGAGCCGGAGAGCGCGGTCAACGCCCCGGCGACGAGCCCACCAGTGCAGGATTCGACCGTCGCGACAGTGATGCCGCGCTCGCGTGAGATATTCAGCAGTTCGGCAGCGAGCGAGCGGATATCGAGATCGAACATGGCCTCACTCCGGCTCGGGCAGGCGGATGGTGGCGGTGGCGAGCGCTGCCAGACCTTCGCCGCGCCCGGTGAAGCCGAGGCGTTCCGAGGTCGTCGCCTTGACACCGACCTGGTCGAGGCGCAGGCCGGAAATCTCGGCGATGCGGGCCCGGATCGCGTCGCGATGCGGGCCGACCTTTGGCCCCTCGCAGACGATGGTCAGGTCGAGATGGTCGATCCGGCCACTACGCTGCCGGACGCGATCGGCCGCAAAGGCGAGGAAACGATCTGACGAGGCGCCGCGCCATTGCGGGTCGCTCGGGGGGAAATGGCTGCCGATGTCGCCATCGGCCAGCGCGCCGAGCAGCGCGTCGGTCAGCGCGTGCAGGGCGACGTCGCCGTCGGAATGGGCGATGACGCCGCGGCCGTGCGGGATGCGGACGCCGCCGAGCCAGACATGATCACCTTCGGCAAAGGCATGGACGTCGTAGCCCGTGCCGGTACGCGTCACGAGCGGGCGGGCAAGACGCTGCTCGGCCAACTCGAAATCGCCCGGATAGGTCAGCTTCAGGTTCATCGGATCTCCCGGGAAGGTCGCGACTCGGTGGCCGGCCCATTCCATGATGGCGGAATCATCGGTGAAGCCGCCGGCTGCAGCAGCATGAGCGCTTCGGTGCGCATCGAGCAGGGCGCTGAAGTCGAAGACTTGCGGCGTCTGCACCGAAACCAGCTGTTCGCGTGGCAGGGTCTCGTCGATCAGCCCGGAGGAATCGACTCGCTTGACGGTGTCGGTGACGGCGAGCGCCGGGATCGCGGCCGCATGCCCTGCACTGGCGCCGAACGCCCGTTCGATCAGGGCGGGCGAGACGAAGGGCCGCGCCGCGTCATGGACGAGTACCGTGCCGGCGAAGCCGGAAGCGGCCAGTGCCTCCAATCCTGCGCGCACCGAATCCTGGCGGGTCTCGCCGCCTTCGACCGGTGCGACGAGCTGGGCGCGCAGATTCTCTGGAAGCTGGCTGAGCGCCTCGTCGTAGCGGGCGTCGTCGCCGGGGCCGATCACGACCATCACGGTCCCGATCCGGCTCTCGGCCAAGAATGGCGCGAGCGTGCGGCACAAAACCGGCGCGCCGCCAAGCTGGCGATATTGCTTCGGCGCTTCGGCGCCGGCACGCAGGCCGCGTCCGGCGGCAACGATCAGGGCTGCGACAGCCGGCGTCATCGATCCTCGTGGCTCCAATATCAAGGTCTCGCTGATAGGACGGCCTGGCTCCGCCGCCAAGCCGTCAGCGTTGCGATCGCGGCCTTGCGGCGATCACCCCCGAGCGTGGATGTCGATATTGCATTGCAATATGTCGCGAAATTCCCTTGCGCATCGCAGCATTTGTCCAATAAATCAGCAGAATGCAGATTGCCTCAAATTCAGGCGCAGGAGCCGCGATCGGCGGATTGCTGCCAGCGTCGCGTGTCTTCCTCGCGCCGATGTCGGGCGTGACGGACCTCGCGATGCGCCGGATCGCTGCGCGCTTCGGCGCCGGGCTGGTTGTCTCCGAGATGGTCGCCTCCGACGAACTCGTGCGCGGTAGCGAGGAGGCACGGCTGCGGGCCGAGGGGGCCGGTGTCACGCCACATGTCGTTCAGCTCGCCGGTTGCGAGGCGCGCTGGCTCGCCGAGGCCGCGCAGGTCGCGGAAGCGTCGGGTGCCGACATCGTCGACATCAACATGGGCTGCCCGGCGAAGCGCGTGGTCGGCGGCTGGGCTGGTTCGGCGCTGATGCGCGATCTCGATCATGCGGTCGGCCTGGTCGAAGCCGTGGTCGCGGCCGTGAAGGTACCGGTGACGGTCAAGATGCGGCTCGGCTGGGATGACGCCAGCCGCAACGCGCCGGAGCTGGCGCGCCGGGCTGTCACAGCCGGGGCGGCCGCGATCACGGTTCATGGCCGTACACGCCAGCAATTCTACAAGGGCGAGGCTGATTGGGCGGCGATCCGGCCGGTTCGGGCTGAGGGCGTGTTCCCCTTGGTCGCCAATGGCGATATCGGCACGCTCGACGAGGCCCGCAGCTGCCTGGAACAGTCGGGAGCTGATTACGTCATGGTCGGGCGCGCCGCACTCGGCCGGCCCTGGCTGCCAGGCGCGATCGGGGCCGCACTCGCAGGGCGCAAGCAAATCGAGATTTCACTCGCCGCCAAACATGAGATTGCCCGCGAGCACTACGAGGGCCTGCTCTCGCTGATGGGGCGGGAGACAGGCGTTCGTCACGCCCGCAAGCACCTGGCTGCCTATGCCGACGAAGCGCTCGCCAGCGGACTTGAGACCGACGAAACCGCGCGCCGCGAGTTGCTGACCACGAATGAGCCTGCGCGCGCCATCGCGGCGCTCGCACAGCTGTTTTCCACCGATCATCTCGGCGCCGCCGCCTGACCATGAAAGCCCTGCCTATGACGATGGCGATGTTCAACGATGGCGCGGAGGGGCAGCACGAAGCCTTGTACGACCTTCTTGAAGTCCAGGCACTCAACGTCCTGCCGATGCCGGTGCTGGTGATCGGCGAGGGGCACGGCGTGCTCTACGCCAACACCGCCGCCGAGGATTTTTTCCAGGCCAGCGCGCTCGTGCTGAAGCGCCAGCGCCTCGATGACCTCGTCGCCTTCGGCTCGCCGGTCCTTGGATTGGTCGAGGAGGTGCAGCGGCGCGGCGCTAGTGTCAGCGAGTACCGGCTCGAGCTCGCTTCGCCGCGGCTCGGCCTCGACCGGGTGGTCGACGTTTTTGCCTCCCTGCTGCCCAGCCAGCCGGATGCGGTGGTGCTTTTGCTGCAAGAACGGACAATTGCCGAAAAAATGGACAGGCAATTGACGCATCGAGGGGCAGCCCGCTCGATCACCGCGCTCGGCGCGATGCTGGCGCACGAGATCAAGAATCCGCTCTCCGGCATCCGCGGCGCGGCGCAATTGCTCGAAGCGTCGGTCCAGGATGATGACCGCCTGCTGACGCAGCTGATCTGCGACGAGGCCGACCGGATCGTGAAGCTGGTCGAACGCGTCGAATTGTTCGGCGACGACCGGCCGGCCGAGCGCGGGCCGGTCAACGTCCACGACGTGCTCGACCATGTGAAGCGGCTGTCCCAGTCCGGCTTCGCCCGGCACATCCGTTTCAGCGAGGTCTATGATCCCTCGCTCCCGCCGGTCGCCGGCAATCGCGACCAGCTCGTCCAGGTGCTGCTCAATCTGGTGAAGAATGCGGCAGAGGCGATCGGCAACGACGCCATCGACGGCGAGATCACGCTGACCACCGCCTATCGCCCCGGTATCCGCATGCAGGCGCCCGGCTCGGGCGCCCGGCTCGCATTGCCGCTGGAGATCGGCATTCGCGACAACGGGCCCGGGGTGCCGCCCGACCTGCACCAGCACCTGTTCGATCCCTTCGTCACCACCAAGGCGCAGGGAAGTGGCCTTGGACTTGCACTTGTCGCCAAGGTGATCGGCGATCACGGCGGAATCGTCGAGTGCGAGTCCGCGCCGCGGCGCACGACATTTCGAATTCGATTGCCCCTGCACGAGGCGAAGTCGCCTCTGGCCGGGTAAGAGGCGAGCAGGACACAGGAACCGAATGCCGACCGGTAACATTCTCATCGCCGACGACGATGCCGCGATCCGCACCGTCCTCAACCAGGCACTCGCCCGCGCCGGCTACGAAGTCCGCACGACGGGGCAGGCGGCGACGCTCTGGACCTGGGCAGCGCAGGGGCTCGGCGACCTCATCATCACCGACGTCGTGATGCCCGATGGCAACGCTTTCGATCTGCTGCCACGCATCAAGCGGGTCCGGCCCGAACTGCCGATCATCGTGATGAGCGCGCAGAACACCTTCATGACCGCGATCAAGGCCTCCGAGCGCGGTGCCTACGAATACCTGCCCAAGCCCTTCGACCTGAAGGAGCTCGTCGCCATCGTCGGGCGGGCGCTGTCGCGGCCACGCGGCGATGCACCGCGCAGCCATGCCGCTGAGCCCGAAGACATCCCGCTGGTCGGACGCTCGCCGGCGATGCAGGACGTCTATCGCGCTTTGGCCCGGCTGATGCCGATCGACCTGACCGTGATGATCAATGGCGAGTCCGGCACCGGCAAGGAACTGGTGGCCCGCGCCCTGCACGACTACGGCAAGCGCCGCAACGGCCCCTTCGTCGCGATCAACATGGCGGCGATCCCGAAGGACCTGATCGAATCGGAGCTGTTCGGGCACGAGAAGGGCGCCTTCACCGGTGCGCTGACCCGCTCCTCCGGCCGCTTCGAGCAAGCCGAGGGCGGCACGCTCTTCCTCGACGAGATCGGCGACATGCCGATGGAGGCGCAGACGCGCCTGCTGCGCGTGCTGCAACAGGGCGAGTACACCACGGTCGGCGGGCGTACCCCGATCAAGACCAATGTCCGCATCGTCGCCGCGACCAACAAGGACCTGCGCATCTCGATCGCGCATGGCCTGTTCCGCGAGGACCTGTTCTTCCGCCTCAACGTCGTGCCGATCCGCTTGCCGCCACTGCGCGAGCGGGTCGAGGACATCCCGGATCTCGTCCGCCATTTCTTCTCGCTGGTCGAGAAGGAAGGGCTGCCGCGCAAGCAGATCGATTCGGAGGCGATGGACGTGCTGCGGCGCTATCGCTGGCCCGGCAACGTCCGTGAGCTGGAGAATCTGGTGCGGCGACTGGCCGCGCTCTATCCGCAGGAGACGATCACCGCGCCGATCGTCGAAGCCGAGCTGCAGCCGGCGACCGGAGCGCCCATGCAGGCCACCGCCGGCGGCACGCCGGAACGGGCGGAAACCCTTTCGGGTTCGGTGGAGCGCCATCTCAGCCAGTATTTCGGCGGATTCGGCGACCAGATCCCGCCGCCAGGGCTCTACCACCGCATCCTGCGCGAGGTCGAGCCGCCCCTGATCGCCGCGGCCCTGGCAGCCACGCGCGGCAACCAGATTCGCGCCGCCGAGCTGCTGGGACTTAATCGCAACACTTTGCGCAAGAAGATCCGCGAGCTCGATATGCAGGTGGTTCGCTCGCCGCGCTGACAGCAAGGCACTGTGGCTGCCTTGCATCTGTCATATTTTGACAACACCGTTGCGGCGGCGCATCAGTGCGCCGCGCGGCGCCTTCCATGATGGAGCGCCGGGGCAACGGAGCTTAGATATCACCTTGACGGCTTCGACCGGTGACATGCGCATGGCGCCCCGGAACGACGACCCGCCACGCCGGGTCTCGGGCTGGCTCGGCGCGCTCGTCGTCGGTTTCGCACTGGTCTCGGCGCTCACCACCTTCCTCGTGCTCTCGGGGGCGACACCGGTCGCGCCGGTCCACCAGGTCGTGGTCGGCGTCTTCGTCATCAATGCCCTGCTGATCCTGCTGCTCCTGATCATCGTCGCCTTCGAGGCGGCGGTGCTGATCCGCGCCAGGCGCCGGGGCGTGGCGGCCGCCGGCCTGCATGTGCGGATCGTCAGCCTGTTCAGCATCGTCGCGGCTCTGCCGGCCGTTCTCGTTGCGATCATTGCGACCGCGACCCTGGAACGGGGCCTGGAGCCCTGGTTCTCCGACCGTATGCGCGACGTGATCTTCAAATCCGTCGAGGTCGCTGACGCCTACACGACCGGCCAGTGCCGCTCGCTCGGCCGCGAAATCCGGCTGCTCTCTGACGACCTCGGCAGGGCGAAGACAGCCTACGATGCCGACCGGCGCTGGTTCGAGAGCTTCCTCACCGCGCGCGCCACGGCGCTTGGCCTGCCGGTGGTCTGGATCATGAAGCCGCCGGACACGATCCTCGTCCGGGCCAATATCGACGTGCTGCGCGACGCCAGCAAGCCGAACGCCGACGCTTTCGACGATGCGCAGAGCTCGCCGGAGCCGATCTGCGTGCTGCCCTCGGCTGGACGGGTCTTCGGCGCGCTGATGAAGTTGCCGAGCTATGACGGCGCCTTCCTCTATGTCGCTCGCGAGGTCGATCCGCTCGCCGTTGAATTCCCGGCCGTCGCCCGCGGCGCCGCGGTCGAGTACCTCGGCATCGATGCGCGCCGGAAGGGCGTGCAGATCGCCTTCGCCTCGATGTACGCGCTGATCTCGGTGATCCTGCTGCTCTCGGCGATCTGGCTCGGCCTCAACTTCGCCAATGGCCTCGTCGCGCCGATCCGGCGGATGATTCATGCCACCGACCAGGTTTCCAGCGGCAATTTCTATGTTCAGGTGCCGATCAGGCGGGCGGAAGGAGACCTCGCCCATCTCGGCGAAACCTTCAACAAGATGACCGCCGAATTGCGCCGCCAGCGCGATGGGCTCGTCACCGCAAGCGAAGTGATCGACCGGCGCCGACGCTTCACCGAAACGGTGCTCTCCGGCGTTTCTTCCGGCGTGCTGGGCATCGACGAGGACGGCCACATCACCATCAGCAACCGCTCGGCCGAGACCCTGCTCGGAGCTGGCGGACGCCTGCTCGGCGAACCGGTGGCGCGCGTCGTCCCGGAGATCGCCGGGTTCGTTTCCGAAGCGCTCACTAGCCGCCAGCGCCTGAGTTCCAACCAGGTCGCGATCAACCGCGGCGGCCGCGAGCGCATGGTCAACATCAGGGCCACGCGCGAAGGCGAGGGGGCCGGCGCCGGGCTGGTGGTGACGCTCGACGACATCACCGACCTCGTCTCGGCGCAGCGAACCGCCGCCTGGGCCGACGTGGCGCGCCGCATCGCCCACGAGATCAAGAATCCGCTGACGCCGATCCAGCTCTCGGCCGAGCGCATCCGCCGCAAATTCGGCCGGGTCATCGTCGACGACAAGGAGATCTTCGACCAGTGCACGGCGACGATCGTGCGGCAGGTCGAGGATATCCGCCGCATGGTCGACGAGTTCTCCTCCTTCGCACGCATGCCCAAGCCCTCGCCAGCCCGCGATGACATCGTCGAGACGATCAGGCAGGTCATCTTCCTGATGCGCGTCGGCAACCCGGAGATCGATATTTCCGATAACCTGCCCGAGGCGGCGGTCCTGGCGCATTTCGACCGGCGCCTGCTCTCGCAGGCCCTGACCAACGTCGTCAAGAATGCGACGGAGGCGATCCAGGCCGTACCAGCCGATGACCGTGGCAAAGGCCGTATCGAGATCGGTTTCGAGCGGATTCAGGATGGCCGGATCGTCATCGACATTCTCGACAACGGCAAGGGGCTGCCGGCCGACCAGCGCCAGAAGCTGCTCGAGCCCTACATGACCACCCGCGACGGCGGCACGGGACTCGGCCTCGCCATCGTCGGCAAAATCCTCGAGGACCATGGCGGCGGCATCGAGCTGCTCGATCGTCCCGACGGCGCCCGTGGCGCGCGGATCAGGCTCTGGTTCATCGAGACCGGGCCACCGGCGGCCGGCGAAGACAGATCAGAAACGGGCAAGAGCACGGCGGATTCCGCCGCACGACAAGTGAACGGGACGAAAGCATGAGTGCTGACATTCTCGTCGTCGACGACGAGGTCGATATTCGCGAACTGGTGGCGGGCCTCCTGGAGGACGAAGGCTACCGGACGCGAAAGGCGGGTTCCGCCGATGAGGCCCTGGCCGCGATCGCGGCCCGGCGGCCCAATCTCGTCTTCCTCGATATCTGGCTGCAGGGCAGCAGGCTCGACGGCTTGCAGGTGCTGGAGCTGATCAAGGAGAGCCATCCCGACCTCGCGGTGGTGATGATCTCCGGCCACGGCAACATCGAGACCGCCGTCTCGGCGATCAAGAGCGGCGCCTACGATTTCATCGAAAAGCCGTTCAAGGCCGACCGGCTCGTGCTCGTCGCCGAACGCGCGCTGGAAGCCTCGCGGCTGCGGCGCGAGGTGCGCGAGCTCAAGACCCGCTCGGTGCAGGCCAGCCGGATCGTCGGCCGCTCGACCGCGGTCAACCAGCTGCGCCAGACGCTGGAGCGTGTCGCGCCGACCAATGCGCGCGTGCTGATCACGGGCGAGCCGGGCTGCGGCAAGGAACTGACCGCGCGTACCTTGCACGAGGCCTCGACCCGCTCGACCGGTCCGTTCGTCGTGATCAATGCGGCGACGATCACGCCGGAGACGATGGAAGAGGAGCTGTTCGGCATCGAGGGCGGTGACGGGCGCTCCCGTCGCGTCGGAGCACTCGAGGAGGCTCATGGCGGCACGCTTTATATCGACGAGATCGGCGACATGCCGCGCGAGACCCAGAACCGCATCCTGCGTGTCCTGGTCGACCAGAACTTTCAGCGCGTCGGCGGTGCGACCCGGGTCCATGTCGATGTCAGGATCATCTCGTCCAGCAGCCGCGACCTCGCCCAGCTGATCGCCGACGGGCAGCTGCGCGAGGACCTCTATCATCGACTCGGCGTGGTGCCGATCCGCGTGCCGGCCCTGTCCGAGCGGCGGGAGGACGTACCCGAGCTGATCGACTTCTTCATGGAGCAGATCTCGGTCGCGACCGGCCTGCCCCAGCGCCGCATCGGCGGCGACGCCATGGCGATCCTGCAATCGCACGAATGGCCGGGCAACGTCCGCGAGCTGCGCAACAATGTCGAGCGGCTGATGATCCTGACGAAAGGCGACCCGACCTCGGAGATCACCGTCGACATGCTGCCGGCCGAGGTCGGCGCGATGGTGCCGACGACGCCGTCCGGCTCGGGCGGCGAGAAGCTGATGAGCCTGCCGCTGCGCGATGCCCGCGAGATCTTCGAGCGCGAGTATCTGATGGCGCAGATCGCCCGCTTCTCCGGCAACATTTCCCGGACGGCGGAGTTCATCGGCATGGAGCGTTCAGCCCTGCACCGTAAGCTCAAATCGCTCGGAGTGGGCTGAAAACCGGCAGTCGTGTTGCATTGCACGCAAGGCGGCTGGCCGAAATTGGCGTTCCGCAACCCTTGCGCGTTCTCGCCGGGTCGCGATCTAATGGAGTGTCGGTGTTCCGACGGCCCGGCGATTGGCGCCGAAGCCGAACGGAACGATCTGGATCGCAAGGGCAAACCGATTGCGATCCCAACAACAGGGATTACCCATGGCCGCCGAACGGGCTCAAAATCTTCAGGACACGTTTCTCAACCACGTCCGCAAACAGAAGATTCCCCTCACCATCTTTCTCGTGAACGGCGTCAAACTGCAGGGCGTCGTCACCTGGTTCGATAATTTCTGCGTTCTGCTGCGTCGCGACGGGCATTCCCAGCTCGTCTACAAGCACGCCATCTCGACGATCATGCCCGGCCACCCGGTGCAGCTGTTCGAGCCCGAGGACACGGACAAGGCCTGACCGTGGGCGGGAAGACCGGGGGCTCGTCTACAACGGGCAGCGGAAATGCGATCGGCCTCTCGATCGATGCTGCCGAGCACGCTCTTGCGGCCGATACTCGCGCTTTCGTGATCGGTCCCTATCTGGCGCGCCATGCCGCTGGCCGGGCTGCAGCTGCCGATGAGAATCAGCGCAGCCATGCGGCTCGGCTGGACGAGGCCTTCGGACTGGCCAGCGCCATCGATCTGCAGATCGTGGAGGCGATCCCCGTTGTGCTGTCGGCACTGCGGCCCGCGACCTATCTTGGCAAGGGCAAGGTCGAAGAGCTTTCCGAACGCGTCAAGATCGAGGAGATCGGCCTTGTCGTGATGGACTGCGCCCTGTCGCCGGTGCAGCAGCGCAACCTCGAAAAGGCGTTCGGCTGCAAGGTCATCGATCGGACCGGCCTGATCCTCGAGATCTTCGGCAGGCGGGCCCGCACGCGCGAGGGCGCGCTGCAGGTCGAGCTCGCCCATCTCAACTACCAGAAGAGCCGCCTGGTCAGGTCCTGGACCCACCTGGAGCGCCAGCGCGGCGGCTTCGGCTTCCTCGGCGGCCCCGGCGAAACCCAGATCGAGGCTGACCGGCGCATCATCCAGGAGCGGATGAGCAAGATCGAGCGCGAGCTCGACAGCGTGAAGCGCACCCGCTCGCTGCATCGCGCCAGCCGCAAACGCGTGCCTTATCCGGTGGTTGCGCTGGTCGGCTACACCAATGCCGGCAAGTCGACCCTGTTCAACCGGCTGACCTCGGCCGAAGTGCTGGCGCAGGACATGCTCTTCGCCACGCTCGATCCGACGGCGCGGGCGCTGAAGCTGCCGCACGGTGCCAGGATCATGCTCTCGGACACGGTCGGCTTCATCTCCGACCTGCCGACCCAGCTCGTCGCCGCCTTCCGCGCCACGCTCGAGGATGCGATCGAGGCCGATGTGCTGCTGCATGTCCGCGACGTCTCGCATGAGGACACGCAGGCCCAGGCTGCGGATGTGCAGGGCATCCTGCGCGATCTCGGCATCGATCCGGAAGACGGCGATCGCGTCATCGAGGTCTGGAACAAGGCCGACCTGCTCTCAGGAGACGAGCGCGAGCGTCAGGCGGCCCTGACCGAGCTCAAACCGGACGCCTCACGGCCGGTGCTGGTCTCCGCCCTGACCGGCGAAGGCATGGGCCGGCTGACCGATGCGATCGAGCAGCGCATCGCGCGGACCCGTCCGGTCTACCGCCTCACGCTGGAGCCGGGCGACGGCAAGTCGCTAGCCTGGCTGCATAGCAACGGCGAGATCCTCGAGCGCGAGGATGCGGAGGATGGTGCACTCGTCCTGCTGGTGCGGTTGCCGCCGGAGCGGGAAGGGACCTTCACCGCGCGCTTCCCGCAGGCTCAGCGCGACGGGTAGCACCGGTTTCGGACCGATTACCTGCGGCGATCCCAAAGCGGCTGGTTCGATTACGCCCGCAGTGGTCGCAGCCTGAAGCGCCGGGACTGCAGATCGGCGAGCACGGAGCGGGCCGCATTGTGCCCGGGCGCGCCGGTGACGCCGCCGCCCGGATGGGCCCCGGAGCCGCAGAGATAGAGGCCCGGCACCGGCATGCGATAATCGGCGTGGCCGAGCACGGGACGGGCGCTAAAGAGCTGGTCGAGCGTCAGCCGCCCGTGGAAGATGTCGCCGCCGATCAGCCCGAAACGCTCCTCCAGATCGCTCGGCGCCAACGCCAGCCGGCCGATGACCGAAGCACGGAAACCCGGAGCATAGCGGTCCACGGTCTCGATCATCAGATCGGCCACCGTATCGCGATGCTTGTCCCAGCTTTCACCGTTCGGCAGGTTCGGCGCGACATGCTGGCAGAACAGGCTCGCGACATGTTGGCCGGGTGGGGCGAGGCCATCGTCCAGTGTCGATGGGATCAGCATCTCGACGATCGGCTCGCTCGACCAACCGGACAACCTTGCCTGCGCATGGGCACGGTCCATATAGCCGAGCGACGGGGCGATGATGATACCGGCAGTGAGGTGGTCGCCCGGTTCCGGCAGGCAGGTAAAGCGCGGCAGCTCCGACAGTGCCAGATTCATCCGGAAGGTGCCGGAGCCCGAGGCATAGCGGCGGATGCGCTCGCTGAAGTCAGCAGGAACGATCGCCGGATCGACGAACCGCTCGAACAGCAGGCGCGGATGCAGGTTCGACACCACCGCACGCGCTCGCACCACATCGCCGCGCTCTGTCACGGCACCGACGGCGCGGCCCTTCTCGGTCAGTACCCGCGCGACAGGCGTCTCCAGCCTGATCTCGACGCCTTGCTCGGCGCAGGCCTTCGACATCGCCTGCGTGATTGCGCCCATGCCGCCGAGCGCATGGCCCCAGGCGCCGCGCTTGCCGTTGACCTCGCCGAAGACGTGATGCAGCAGCACATAGGCCGAGCCCGGCGTATAGGGGCTGGCATAGTTGCCGACGACGCTGTCGAAGCCGAACAGCGCCTTGACGGGATCGCTCTCGAACCAGCCGTCGAGCCAGTCGCCCGCCGACTTGGCGAAGAGATCGAGCAGGTCGCGTCGGCCGGCCTGATCGAGCCCGGCGATGCGCCGCCCGAGCGCGGCCGCATCCAGCATTTGCGGCAAGGCGGCAAGCCAGCCGCCGTCACCGACATTAGGCGGAGCCTGCAGCACGAGGTCGCGCAGCATGGCGGCGATCCGTTCCAGCCGTTCCCCATAGGCCGATAGCCGCTTGGCATCGCTGGCCGAGAACTTCGCCACCTCGGCTTCGGTTCGGCCTTCTCCGGCCGCGAGATAGCGCCCGTCCGGCAAGGGCAGGAAATTGGCCATGCGCCGCTCGACGATGCGCAGCCCGTGCCGCGCCAGCTCCATCTGCGCGACGATACGCGGATTGAGCAGGCTGACCGTGTAGCTCGCAGTGGAATTGCGGAAGCCGGGGTGGAACTCCTCGGTGACCGCAGCACCGCCGACCACGGCGCGGCGCTCCAGCACGGTAACCTTCAGCCCGGCCCTGGCGAGGTAGAAGGCGCAGACGAGCCCGTTATGGCCGCCGCCGAGAATGACGATGTCTGTCTGGCTGACGCTCACGAACCCGCCTTTTCGTCAGCACAGAGCCCAAGCCATCCGGCAGCAGGTCGGCGCTCAGTTCAGCTCGGCCTTGTCGAGCCGATATTTGCCCTTGCGGTCGCGCCGGAAATATTCGCGCGCCTGGGGATGGCGGATCGGCTGGCCGGACTCGTCGATCACGAGATTTTGTTCCGAGACATAGGCGACGTACTCGGTCTCCTCGTTCTCGGCGAAGAGATGATAGAAGGGCTGGTCCTTGGACGGACGCAGATGCTCCGGGATCGCCAGCCACCACTCCTCGGAATTCGAGAACACTGGATCGACGTCGAAAATCACGCCCCGGAACGGGTAGACGCGATGGCGCACCACGTCGCCGATCCGAAATTTCGCCGTGCGTGATTCCATGTCCCTCGTTCAGCCCCAGATCGGCCATCACCGCCGATGTCGTCGCCGCGCCCAGCGCTTGACCTAGGATTACGTCGCAAATGCGTCAATATCCCCGGATGTCGCGGGCCGGATTCGTCAGAAGCCATAGCGCGCCGCCAGCGCCGGATCACGCCCCGCCACCTGCCGCGCCAGGTCGACGATGACCTTGGCCTGCTTCCAGGTCGCGTCGTCCTGCATCTTGCCGTCGATCATCACTGCTCCCGAGCCGTCCGGCATCGCCTCCAGGATGCGCCGGGCGAACGCGACCTCGTCCGGGTCGGGGCTGAAGACGCGCTTGGCGATCTCGATCTGCGAGGGGTGCAGCGTCCAGGCGCCGGCGCAGCCGAGCAGGAAGGCGTTGCGGAACTGCGCTTCGCAGGCGGCCCCGTCCGAGAAGTCGCCGAAGGGGCCGTAGAATGGCTTCAGGCCTGCAGAGGCGCAGGCATCGACCATCTTCGCCAGTGTGTAATGCCAGAGATCCTGCTGCGCGATCGCGCGCGGGCCGCCATCGGGCGAGGTGTCGGCGATGACCTTGTACTCCGGGTGGCCGCCGCCGACGCGGGTGGTCTTCATCGCGCGCGAGGCGGCAAGGTCGGCCGGGCCCAGGCTCATGCCGTGCATGCGTGGCGAGGCGGTCGCGATCGCGTCGACATTCTTCACGCCCTCGGCCGTCTCCAGGATGGCATGGATCAGCACCGGCTTGGGCAGGGCATGGCGCGCCTCGTATTGCGCCAGCAGCTGGTCGACATAATGGATGTCCCAAGGGCCCTCGACCTTGGGTACCATGACGACATCAAGCTTGCCGCCGATCTCGCCCATGATCACGGCGATGTCGTCGAGGAACCAGGGCGAGTTCAGCGCATTGACGCGCGTCCACAGGCCGGTCGCGCCGAAATCGGTCGCCTTGGCCAGTTCGATGAAGCCGTCGCGCGCCGCCTGCTTGGCCTCGACCGGAATGGCGTCCTCGAGATTGCCGAGCACGATGTCGACCTGGCCGGCGAGTTCCGGCACCTTGGCACGCACCTTCTCCAGATGCGGCGGCACGAAATGGATCATCCGCTCCAGCCGCAGCGGCAGCTCGCGATAAGGCTCCGGCGCGCCGATCGCCAGCGGACGGTAGAACTGGCGCGGCGTCTTGGTCGTCATGCTCGGCTCCATGCTGCAATGCAGCGAATGTGCCGGAAGGGCAGTCCGCCGTCCATCGGTCTTTCGAGGGAGGTTGGGCGAATTATCCTAGGATCCAAGACCTAGGATAATCGTCCCAATATGTAGCTCAGTTCCGCGAGAACGGCGTCTGCAACACTATGCGCGCAGGTTGAGCGGGGACGGCCGGATCAAATCCGCCGCGCAGGCCGAGCGCGTCGCTGGCCTGGTTGTCGTCATGCAGGCTGGCTTCGCGCACCCGCATCTGGCGGCGCCAGGCACGGACCTGCGCTTCGGCGTGCGAGATACCGACCTTCTCGTCGATCTTACGGCGGTCGCTGGCGGTCAGCTCGGGGGAGCCGCGGAAATCGCGGAAGTCAGCAGCGGTGTAGGGCCACTTGCCGGAACCGGTGAAGGTCCGCACGCGCCCATCGAGCACGATGCTGTCGCCCGGCCGCAAGGTGAAGTCGCGCAGCAGCGAGACGCGGCGGTCGTTCGCGGTTGCGATGGCTGGCCGGCAGGCCGTATCGGCACCGCGCTCATAGGCATAGGCCATCGGCAATGCACGATACGTCTTGCCGTCGCTCGCCACGGCCTCGTCGATCGTCGCGGCGCCGGCCGCCACCTTGAAGACCTTGACCGGCAGCCCCGGATTGGCGGCCTGGCAGAGCGCTTCATGCGCCTTGAGGTCGGACTGGCCGCGCAGATGGCCGATCGGCGCGTGGAAGCCATCGCAGAGGCGCACGCAGATGGTGCGCGTGACATCGGCTGCGCCCGACACCGTATCATAGCGGATCGCCGGCAGCTTCGGCTTCTGCTGTGCCTGCTTCGGCCCTGCCTGCACCGGCTTGAACGGGTTGAGCGCGACCGGCGGCGGCGCAAGGCGTCCTTCCGGGCGCGCCTGGAAGAACGGCGCGGCCCAGGTCTGGCGAGCCGGCGCATAGGCCGACACGGGAACGGACGCGTAAGTCGCCCGCGTGGGCGCACGTTCCGCCCGGCGAGCAGCCTCCTCGCGATGGAAGGCGCGGATGCCGGCGTCGTCCTCGGCCTGGACCAGGGAGACCGTCAGGATCGTGCTGCCTGCGCCGAGCGCGAGCCCGAAGCCGGCCACGGCAGCAAGACGCAGGCCGCTGCTGCGGCCGCGCGAAATGGGGGGCACCTTCGTCGAGGAGCTGGAACCGGTCGGCGGGACGGGATCGGAACGCAGGCAATCGACATTACGGACACGAAGCACCGCGATCACTCCATCGCTCGCTGGTTCATTGTCCGCCGCTTGATTGGCTTAGTTTACTTTTCGTTAAGACTCAACGGCTGCACGGCAGCCGTCACCGCAAAGCCGGCGTCATCGTTAATGCGCTGATTGCCGTGGAGGGGCTGCCGGGCTGAAGCGAGCGGCAGCCCTGAAGCGGGTTCAATCCGGCTGGCGATGCACCGCCTGCGGGATCGCGACCGGCACCGCGCCGGGAACCGACGCTGCTTCCTCGCGCTCGCCACGGCCGCGGCCGGACAGCCAGCTGTCGACCTTGTCGAGATAGAAGTAGACGACGGGCGTGATGTAGAGCGTCAGCAATTGCGAGACGACGAGACCGCCGACCACGGCGATGCCGAGCGGCTGTCGCAGTTCCGCGCCGGCACCGGCTCCAAGCGCGATCGGAAGCACGCCGAAGATCGCGGCAAAGCTCGTCATCATGATCGGCCGGAAGCGGACGAGCGCGGCGTCGCGGATCGCGGTCAGCGCATCGTCGCCCATCTTGCGGCGCTCGATCGCGAAGTCGACCATCATGATCGCGTTCTTCTTGACGATGCCGACCAGCATCAGGATGCCGATGATCGCGATCACCGACAGGTCCATGTGGAAATACTGCAGGGCAAGCAGCGCGCCGAGGCCCGCCGAAGGCAGGCCGGACAGGATCGTGATCGGGTGGATGAAGCTCTCGTAGAGGATGCCAAGGATGATGTAGATCACCAGGATCGCCGCGAAGATCAGCAGGCCCTGGCCCTTCAGCGCATCCTGGAAGAGCTGTGCCGAGCCGGCGAAGCTGGTGACGATCGAGGCGGGCAGGTTGATGTCGCGCTCGGCGGCACGGATCGCGTTGACGGCATCGCCAAGCGAGATGCCGGGCGCGGTGTTGAACGAGATCGTCACCGCCGGCTGCTGCGAGATGCGGTTGACCGCGAGCGGCCCGACGCTCGGCTTGATCGTCGCCACCGTCTCCAGCGGCACGTTCTGGCCATTGGCCGCCTTGAGCATCAGCCGCGACAGCACCGCCGGGTCCTGCTGGTAGGCGCGCTCGGCCTCCATGATCACCTGGTAGTCAGTCGCCGGGGTGAAGATCGTCGCGATCTGGCGCGAGCCGAAGGCGTTGCCGAGCGCCTGCCGGATCTGGTCGCTGGAGATGCCGAGGCTGGCGGCGCGTTCGCGGTCGATGTCGATCGAGAGCTGCGGATTGCGCAGTTGCAGGTCGATATTGGCGTCGCGCAATTGCGGCAGCTGCGCCAGACGCTGCTGCATCAGCGGCGCATAGTTGAAGAGGGCGCCGAGATCCGGTCCCTGCAGCGAATAGAGATACTGCGCCCGCGACGAGCGGCCGGCGTTGAGATTGATGTTCTGGACCTGCTGGAACACTGCGGTGATGCCCGGCACTTCCGAGACGGCGCGGCGCAGGCGCGCGATCACGACCTCGGCCTTGTCGCGCTGCTCCTTCGGCTTCAGCGCGATGAACATGAAGCCGTTATTGGTGGCGTTGAAGCCGCCGATGTTCGAGGTCAGGTAGTCGATCGCCGGGTCGGCCCGGACGATCTCGGCCAGGCGCATCTGGCGCGCCGCCATCGCCTCGAAGGAGGTGTCGGGCGGGCCTTCGGTCGAGCCGCGCAGCAGCCCGGTATCCTCGGTCGGGAAGAAGCCCTTTGGCACATCCATATAGAGCTGGACCGAGACATAGACGGTGCCGAGCGTCACCAGCAGCATCAGGAAGCGCGCCCTCAGCACAAGGTCGAGCGTCCAGCGATAGGCGCCGAGCATGCCCTGGAAACCGGCTTCGAACACGCGTTCGACAATGTTCGGCTTCTTGTGATGGTCGTGCGCCTTGAGGAAGCGGGCGCAGAGCATCGGCGTCAGCGTCAGCGAGACGAAGCCCGAGACGATGATCGCCGCTGCGATCGTGCCGGCGAACTCGGCGAAGACCTTGCCGACCACGCCGCCCATGAAGAAGACCGGGATGAAGACGGCAACCAGCGAGATGGTGATCGACAGGATGGTGAAGCCGATCTCGCGTGAGCCGTCGAGCGCCGCCTGGAACGGCTTCTTGCCCATCTCGATATGCCGGATGATGTTCTCCAGCATGACGATGGCGTCGTCGACGACGAAGCCGACGGCAAGCGTCAGCGCCAGCAGCGAGATATTGTCGAGCGAATAGCCCAGCGCGTACATGATCGCGAAGGTGCCGACCAGGGAGATCGGCAACGCCAGCGTCGGGATCACCGTCGCGGCGAAACTCTTCAGGAACAGGAAGATCACCATGATGACGAGGGCGATCGCGATCATCAGCGAGACCTCGACATCCTCCACCGCCTCGCGGATCGGAATCGAACGGTCATTGAGGACGACGAGATCGATCGCCGCGGGCAACTGCGCGCGATAGGCGTCGAGCCGGCCCTTGATGGCATCGACGACCTGGACGGTGTTGGCGTCCGACTGGCGATAGACCGCCAGCATGATCGAGCGCTGGCCGTTGAACCAGCTGCCGGTCTGGTCGTTCTCGACGGAGTCGTAGATCTGCGCGACGTCGTTGAGCCGGATGGGCACGCCGTTCTTCTGCGAGATGATCAGGTTGCCGTATTCGGCGGCCCGCTCCATCTGGCCGGTGGCGCCGAGCGTCAGGCGCTGGTTGGCGCCGTTCAGCGTGCCGACCGGGGAATTGGAGTTCGCCGCGGCAATCGCCGTGCGGACCTCGGCGAGAGAGAGGCCCCGGGCCGAGACGGCATCGGGGTTCACCCGCACGCGCACCGCGTATTTCTGTGCGCCGAAAATGTTGACCTGGGCGACGCCCGGCAATTGCGAGATCTGCTGCTGCAGGATGTTCTCGCCGAACTCATGGACCTCGTAGAGCGGTTTGGTCGCCGAGGTCAGCACCATGAACAGCACCGGCTGGTCGGCCGGGTTGACCTTCCTGAAGCTCGGCGGGGCAGGGAGCTCCGGCGGCAGGCGCCGCACCGTCGCGCTGAGCGCCGCCTGCACGTCGAGCGCGGCGCCGTCGATATTGCGGTTGAGGTCGAACTGCAGCGTGATCGAGGTCGAGCCCTGCTGCGAGACCGACGACATCGAGGTGATGCCGGAGATCGAGGCGAACTCGCGCTCGAGCGGCGCGGCCACGGAGGACGCCATCGTCTCGGGGCTGGCGCCCGGCAGGCGGGCGCTGACATTGATGGTCGGGAAATCGACCCGAGGCAGCGCCGCGACCGGCAACTGCTTGAAGGCGAATAGCCCGAAGATCAGGAACGTCGCCATCAGGAGGGTCGTCATGACCGGGCGACGGATGCAGAGCTCGGGCAGGTTCATCAGCCGGCGCTCCCCCGCTGGGAGGTGAGGTTGGGTGCCGGCGGGCTCTGGCCGCCACGGCCGCGCTCGATCGTGCGCGCGCCCTCGGTCAGCAGCAATTGCCCGTCGATCACCACGGTCTCGTTACCACTGAGGCCCGTGGCGATGACGGCGCGATCGTCGACATTGCGCGCGAGCACGATCGGCCGGGCACGGGCGACATTGTTGTCGATGATGAAGACAAAGGAGCCGTTTTGCCCGGTCTGGACCGCCTCGCGCGGTACGGTGACGGCATCAGGCTCGGTCCGCAGCGTCAGCCGCACCTGACCAAGCGCACCCGGCCAGAGCGTCTCCTCGGAGTTGTCGAAACTGGCGCGTATCTGGATCGTGCCGGTCGTGGCGTCGACCGAGTTGTCGATGACTGCGATCGTGCCCTCGACGCTCTTGCCGACACCCTGCTGGGTCGCCTGCACGACAGCGGTCTTCGCGCTCATCGCCTCGCGGATCTCGGGCAGGTAGCGCTGCGCCACGGCGAAGCTGACATAGATCGGGTCGATCTGGTTGATCGTCGCCAACATCGCCGAGCTGTCGCCGCTCTTGGCGATGTTGCCCTCTTTCAGTGCGGCGACGCCGACACGCCCCGAAACCGGTGCGGTGATCGTATAGTAGCTGAGCTGGACGCGCAGGCTGTCGACAGCCGCTTCTCCGCCCCGGATTGCGGCGCGCAGCGTACTTACCGCGGTGCGGGCGGTATCGAGCCGCGCGTCGGTGGCGATCTCGCGCCGGGAGAGCTCCTCGGCGCGGCGCAGATCGGACTCGGCCGCGATGAGCGAAGCCTTGTCGCGCGCAACATTGGCTTCGGCCTGGCGCAATTGCGCCTCGAGCTGGCGCGAGTCCAGGCGGAACAGCACGTCACCCTTGTTGACCATGGCGCCGTCGCGGAACTCGACCGCCATGATCTGGCTGTCGACGCGCGAGCGGATGTTGACGGTCGAGATAGCCTGGACGGTGCCGATCGCATCGATGCGGACCGGCATCGCGCGACGCTCAACCTTGGCGGTGACGACGGTCACCGGCGGCCGGGTGGCCTGTCCGGAACGATTGCCGCCGGCCGCAGGCGCCGAGGCTGTCGCCGCCGGCGCGGCCGGGGCCGGGATCACCTTGCTATAGGGAATCTGATCGAGTGGCCAAGGGACGGGACGCCCGGTCACATGAAGAAACGCGCCCGCGGCGAGAACGCCCGCGGCCGAGAACAGAGCCACACGCCCGAAAGTCAGCACAGCCATAGAAAGCCTTGCGCCACGGGGAGCGCCTCGTCGAACCCATCGAACGGCCGCTCCCCAAACCGTCCTTACCGCAAGTATTTAGCATGAAGAGGGCGCAGTTTGGACGCAAGTGTCGAATACGGTTTATCGCCCCCTGTAGCGAGGATGTGACAGAGACGACAAATCGGCGGAGAGAACTCGCCGGTGCACGTCTTGCGTGCGCCAAGCAAAAGCTGCTCAGAGAACAGCAATCACGATTCCGACCCACATCAAGAACAGGCAGGCGATGCCGGCTGCGAAGATGAGTGCGCGCAGCTTCAGGCTGTTGGTTCCAGTATGAACCAATGTATGGACGACTCGTGTCGCAACATAAGCCCAGGCCAGTGCCGCCATGACATAGCCGGTCGCGCCGACATGGATCGCGATCAGGGTGAGCGCGAAGAACAGGACCGGCGTCTCGAACTGATTACTGAAATTGGCCGCGGCAAGCCGGGCTGAATCCGGATAGCGTTCGGTCGAGATCGCGATGTCCGCCAGCCTGACTTCGCGATTGGCGAAGGCCTTCTGGCGGCGCAGGAACATGATGACGAGGACGACGAAGCTCCAGAGGATCTGGGCAAGCGCCGGATAGATCAGCTTGAGCGTCATGTCGGCCTCGTCCTGGTCCGGATTTACGAACGTGTCGGATAGTTCGGGCTTTCGCGCACGATCGTCACGTCGTGGACGTGGCTCTCGCGCAGGCCGGCGCTGGTGATGCGGATGAAGCGCGCCTTGTTGCGGTAGTCCTCGAGATTGCGACCGCCGACATAGCCCATCGCGGCACGCAGGCCGCCGGCGAGCTGGTGCAGCACGCCCGAGACCGGCCCCTTGTAGGCGACCTGGCCCTCGATGCCCTCCGGGACCAGCTTCAGCGCGTCCTTGATGTCCTGCTGGAAGTAGCGATCGGCCGAACCCCGCGCCATCGCGCCGACCGAGCCCATGCCGCGATAGGCCTTGTAGGAGCGCCCCTGGAACAGGAAGGTCTCGCCCGGTGTCTCGTCGGTGCCGGCCAGCAGCGAGCCGACCATGGCGCAGGCGGCGCCGGCGGCGAGCGCCTTGGCGAGGTCGCCCGAATACTTGATGCCGCCGTCGGCGATGATCGGGATACCGGCCTTCTGAGCGGCAGACGCGGCATCCATGACCGCGGTGAGCTGCGGCACGCCGACGCCGGCGACGATGCGGGTGGTGCAGATCGAGCCCGGGCCGATGCCGACCTTGATCGCGTCAGCGCCGGCGTCGATCAGAGCCTGCGCACCGCCGGCGGTGGCAACGTTGCCGGCAATGACCTGGACGGTGTTGGAGAGCTTCTTCACCCGCGTCACCGCTTCGAGCACCTTGGCGGAATGGCCATGCGCCGTGTCGACGACGATGATGTCGACGCCGGCGTCGATCAGCATCTCCGAGCGCTCGAAGCCCTGCTCGCCCGTCGTGGTCGCCGCGGCGACCAGCAGCCGGCCCTGGGGGTCCTTGGCCGCGTTCGGATGCGTGACCTGCTTCTCCATGTCCTTGACGGTGATCAGGCCGATGCAGCGGTAGTGATCATCGACGACGATCAGCTTCTCGATGCGGAACTGATGCAGCAGCCGACGGGCCTCGTCAGGGCTGACGCCCTCGCGCACCGTGATCAGCCGATCCTTGGTCATCAGCTCGGAGACGGGCTGCTCCGGGTTTGCGGCGAAGCGCACGTCGCGATTGGTCAGGATGCCGACGAGCCGGCCCTTGTGGCCCTGTGGGCCGCGCTCG
The DNA here is from genome assembly GCF_053645455.1 of Allobosea sp. NPDC055332. Taxonomy (NCBI): domain Bacteria; kingdom Pseudomonadati; phylum Pseudomonadota; class Alphaproteobacteria; order Hyphomicrobiales; family Alloboseaceae; genus Allobosea; species Allobosea sp. NPDC055332. The sequence goes on from NZ_JBSHMO010000003.1 coordinate 563,481, forward strand.
ACCACCGGGATGCCGGAGATGCCGTTGTTCTTCATCAGCGCCAGCGCGTCGGCCAGCGTCTCGTCGGGATGGATGGTGATCGGATTGGCGATCATCCCGGATTCGAACTTTTTCACGAGGCGGACCTGCGCCGCCTGCTGATCCGGATCGAGATTGCGGTGCACGACGCCGAGGCCGCCGGCCTGCGCCATCGCGATCGCCATCTTCGCCTCGGTGACCGTATCCATCGCCGAGGCGATGATCGGCAGGTTGAGCGAGATCGTCTTGGTGAGCTTGGTCGTGATGTCGACATCGCCCGGCATCACCTCGGATGGGCCGGGCTCGAGCAGCACGTCGTCGAAGGTGAAACCGTCGCGAATGAGACCGTCAGTGATCGTCGCCATCGTCAACTCCGGGGGCCGGCTGTGCCGGCTCTGAAAGGGGCGGGGCGAGGAGTGCCCTAAGCCGAGTTGACGAGGCCCGATATCACGCGTGTGGCGCGCCCGCTAGGGGCAGTGCAACAAAAACTGCAAAGGCGGCCGCGGCACGGGGCCGCGACCGCCTCGGTCGGCGCAAGCAGACCTTACTGCTTCCGGACGGGACGCGTCTGGCTGACCTGCGCCGCAGGAGCCGGAGCGTTGGGCATCACGAAGAAGCAGCCATTGCCCATCATCATGCTGCCCTGGGCGTTGGCCATCTGCTGGCAATCCTTCTGGCGGCCGCAATTGGTGGTCCGCAGAATGTCGCCCGAGCCCGGCGTGACGACGCGCATCGCACAACCTTCTTCCCAACTCATCGACTGTGCGGAGGCCGGCGCCTGACAAGCGCCGAACAGAGCAGCTCCGGCAAGCAGGGCAATTGCGGCGCCATACCGGACAGAGGCCGGAATGGCGATACGGACGTTGTGGTGAGTGAACGTGATCATGAGAACACCTCTTGCCCGCGGACCGGCCGCATCGGCGTATGCGAAGTCGTCGCCCCTTCAACCCGGAGATAGGTATGGCTCCTCTGGATTGCCCTGCCTGAAACGCATGACGGAGCAGCTTTCACGTCCTTGTGACGACCTGAGAGCAGATCTGAAGCCGGCTCTCCTTGAATCGACATGGTTCGCCGCCATGCACCAGGTGCAACCCTCGTCACCAAGCCCAGCTCCGCTCTCGCCAGCCGGATAGACCCGCATTAAAGGGCAGCTGGCGGCACAAAATCCGAAAGTCCGATTCCTTGCAGCGCGCCAAGCTCCTGCCTCTCATCGTCGCCTGCGCGCTGTTCATGGAGAACACCGACTCGACGGTGATCGCGACGTCGCTGCCGGTGATCGCCCAATCGCTCGGCGAGGACCCGATCGCGCTCAAGCTGGCGCTGACCTCCTATCTCGTCAGCCTCGCCGTCTTCATCCCGATCTCCGGCTGGATGGCCGACAAGTTCGGGGCCCGCACCATCTTCCGGACCGCGCTCGGCATCTTCATGCTCGGCTCGGTGCTCTGCGCCTTTTCGAATTCGCTCGGCGCCTTCGTCGGGGCGCGCTTCATCCAGGGCATGGGCGGGGCGATGATGGTGCCGGTCGGCCGGCTCGTCATCCTGCGCAGCGTCGAGAAATCGCAGATCGTCAGCGCGCTCGCCTATCTGACGGTGCCGGCCCTGGTCGGCCCGGTCGTCGGACCGGTGGTCGGCGGCTTCATCACCACCTATTTCGACTGGCGCTGGATCTTCTTCATCAACATCCCGATCGGCTTCCTCGGTATCGCGCTCGCGACGATGTTCTTCGAGGACATCCGCGAGGAGGATGTCGCGCCGCTCGACATCACCGGCTTCCTGCTCTCCTCGACCGGCTTTGCCGCCCTGATGCTCGGCCTTGCCACCGGCGGGCGCCATCTCGTGCCCGTTGCGGTCTCCTATGGCTGCGTCGCCTTCGGCATCGCGGCGCTGGTCCTCTACTGGTTCCACGCGCGGCGGCTGGCCTATCCGGTGCTCAACCTCTCGCTGCTACGGATCCCGACCTACCGGATCGGCGTGATCGGCGGCTCGGTCTTCCGCGTCGGCATCGGCGCGATCCCGTTCCTGCTGCCGTTGATGCTGCAGCTCGGCTTTGGGCTCGATGCACTGCAATCGGGCCTGATCACCTTCGCCTCGGCCGCCGGCGCGCTGATCATGAAGACGCTGGCGAAGACGATCCTCGCCCGCTTCGGCTTCCGCGGCGTATTGACCTTCAATGCGTTGATCGGCTCGGCTTTTCTCGCAGCTTCGGGCCTGTTCACGCCGACGACGCCGCATTGGCTGATGCTCGGTGTCCTGCTCATCGGCGGCTGCTTCCGCTCGCTGCAGTTCACCGGCATCAATGCGCTGAGCTATGCCGACGTCTCCAATCGCGACATGTCGAGCGCGACCAGCCTTTCCAGCGTCGCCCAGCAATTGTCGCTCAGCCTCGGCGTCACCATCGGCGCCTTCGCACTCGAAGCCGCCAATCTCTACAATGGCGGCAAGACGCTCGGTGCCGGTGATTTCTGGCCGGCCTTCGCGCTCGTCGGCCTGATCTCCGCATCGTCGGTCCTCTGGATGATGCAGTTGAAGCCCGATGCCGGCGCCGAGGTCTCCGGCCATGCGCCGGTGAGCGCCCGCAAGGTCACGGCGCAGGCGATCGAGGACCAGAAGCCGCTAGAGTGATGCACCGCCGATTGACGAAGCCGCGCCGCTGCGTCAGCGGTGACACATGACCTCCGGACAGAATCGCCTGTTCCTCGGCATCGGGCACTCAGCCCTCGGGCGTCCCTGGCGCGACCGGCTCGACGCGGCCGGCCTGGCGCAGGCCGAGGCGCTGGCGCAGGTCGAAGGCGTGCCCGACACGCTGGCGCGCATCCTGGCCGGCCGTGGTGTCGTCTCCAGCGAGGCGCTGCGCCATCTCGAGCCGAAGCTGCGCGACCTCCTGCCAGACCCTTCCGTGCTGCGTGACATGGACCGAGCCGCGGAGCGGCTGGCACAGGCGGCGATCTCCGGCGAGAAGGTCGCGATCTTCGGCGACTACGACGTCGACGGCGCCTGCTCGGCGGCTCTGCTTGCGGGTTTCCTCGCAGAGGCAGGTGCGCGGCCGCGCATCCATATCCCCGACCGGCTGATCGAAGGCTATGGCCCGAATGCCGAGGCGATCGCCATGCTGGCGGGCGAGGGTGCAACGCTGCTGGTCACCGTCGACTGCGGCACGACCAGCCATGAGCCGCTGCAGCAGGCGACGCGGCTCGGCCTCGACACGGTCGTGCTCGACCATCACCAGGCGCCGGAACTGCTCCCCGACGTCCGGGCGCTGGTCAATCCGAACCGGCAGGATGATCTTGCCGGCCTGGGGCATCTTTGCGCCGCCGGCGTGGTCTTCCTCACGCTGGTCGCGACGAATCGCGAATTGCGCCGGCGCGGCGTCTGGCAGGCGAGGGGCGGGGAGCCCGACCTGCTCGCCGCGCTTGACCTTGCGGCGCTCGCGACCATTGCCGACGTCGTCCCGCTGATCGGCCTAAACCGCGCCTTTGTCCGGCAGGGCATCGCCATGATGCGGACGCGCCAGCGCCCTGGACTCTCGGCTCTGCTCGATGTCGCCGGGCTCGACGGGCCGGTGCAGCCCTGGCATCTCGGCTTCCTGCTCGGCCCGCGTATCAATGCCGGCGGGCGCATCGGCGATGCCGCCCTCGGCGCGCGGCTGCTCCTGACCCGCGACGAGGTCGAGGCGCGGACCATCGCCGCCGAGCTCAACCGGCTCAATCAGGAGCGCCAGGAGATCGAGCGCGCCGCGGTCGAGGAGGCGGTGGCCGAGGTCGAGCATCGCTTTGAGGATGCCGCGGCGCATCCGGTGCTCGTCGTCGGCTCGGCCGATTGGCATCCGGGCATCGTCGGGTTGATCGCCGGGCGTTTGAAGGAGCGTTTTCGGCGACCAGCCTTCGCGCTGGCGCGCAACGGCGATGGCGGCGCGACCGGCTCGGGCCGTTCGATCGCCGGTGTCGATCTCGGCTCGGCGGTGCGCCGGGCCGTCGAGGCCGGGCTCGCGGTCAAGGGCGGCGGCCATGCCATGGCAGCCGGAATCACGCTGGCACCAGGGCAGGAGGCTGCCTTCGCAGGCTTCATCGGTGAGCGGCTCGCCAGCGGTGTCGCCAGCTCGCGTGAGGCAGAGGCGCTGCTGATCGACGCGGCGATCAGTGCTGGCGGCGCCAATCCGCGCCTGCTCGCAGAAATCGATCAGGCCGGCCCGTTCGGCGCCGGCTGCCCCGAGCCGGTCTTCGTGCTGCCGGCCCATCGCCTGACCGAGGTGATCGAGGTCGGTGCGGGCGGGCACCTGCGCATCAAGCTGCGCTCCGGCGATGGCGCCACGATCGGCGGTATCGCCTTCCGCGCCGCGCGCGAACCGCTCGGCCAGGCGCTGCTGGCGGCTCGCGGCGAGAGTGTCCATCTCGCCGGCACGCTGACGCTGAATCGCTGGGGCGGCAGCGAGCGGGCCGAGCTGCGCGTGGTCGATCTCGCCCGCCCAATGTGAACCATTGCGAAAAACCCTGACAGCGGGCTTGCCCAAGCTTCGCCGGGACACTATAGCTCGCCCCGCCTCGCAAGAGCGCTTCGCGCTCAGGCCCGCGGTCTTCGTCTATCGGTTAGGACACCAGCCTTTCACGCTGGGAAGACGGGTTCGATTCCCGTAGACCGCGCCACTTCAATACTGAATGGCGCAGCGGCTGTTGGAGGGCTCGGCTAACCGGCCGCATCCCTATCCATCGAGAGCTGCCGGGATCGCAACGCCCCGACGCTGGGCGTATGAACGAAGCGCCGCCAACGTCTCCGCCGCGAGCACGCAATAGCCGTCGAAACGCTTGCGCGCATCCGCTGCGCGGTCGCCGGGCAGGCGGATGGGAGGCGCGCCGGGAATCGGTTTCGATTGCCGGACCTGGTTCGCGAACGCCGCCGACGCGGCCTCGAACTCGGGAACAGGCCGCATCCCCTCGATCTGGATCGCCATGAACAGGTTGGCGCTGCCATAGGGGCGGCCGAGATCGCCATAGAGCGGCAACACCTCGCTGCCAATGCAACCGGCAGACAGGCCTCCGGCGAGCAGATCGACCATGACAGCAAGGCCGAACCCCTTCGCGCCAGCGGCTGGCAGGAGCACGCCTTTGATCGCCTCGGCCGCATCGCGGGTCGGCAGCCCCTCGGCGGTCTGGGCCCAGCCTTCGGGTATAGGCTCGCTTTTGCTTGCGGCCAGCCGGACCTTGCCCATCGCGCCGGCGCTCATGGCGAGGTCGAGCACGATGGGTTCGCCCCCGGTCGGCACCGCGATCGCCAGCGGATTATTGCCGACGACCGCCTCGGCGCCGCCCGGCGCCGGCAGCATCGGCCGGGTATTGGCCATGACGATGCCAATCTTGCCGGCGAGCGCGATCCTGCGGGCGAAACGCCCGGCCGCGCCGAAATGAAAGGCGTTACGGATGGCGACGATGGCGACGCCATGCTCGGCGGCGCGCGCGACCGCGATCTCGCAGGCGCGCTCGGCGGTGACCTGGCCGAGCCCGTTTTGGGCGTCGAGCGTCAGGCGCGCGCCGGTATCGACGACGATCTCGCCTTTCGCCACCGGATCGACGGAGCCACGCTCGATCCGCTCCAGATACATCGGCAGCTGGAACAGACCATGCGAGGCGAGGCCCTCGGTATCGGCGTCGACGAGAGCCTCAGCTACCAGAGCGGCATTGTCGGGCGGCGTCCCCGCCGCCTCCAGCAGGGCGGAGGCAAAGCGGCTCAGCGCCTGCGCGGGATAGCGGCCCGACATCGGCATCAGCGCACCGGCGGCGCGTATTGCAGGCCGCCCTGCGTCCAGAGCTTGTTGAGGCCGCGCTCGATGCCGAGCTTCGAGCCCGTGCCGACATTGCGTTCATAGACCTCGCCGTAATTGCCGACCTGCTTGATGATCTGCAGCGCCCAATCCGGTTTGAGGCCCATCGACTCGCCGAGATTGCCGGTGGTACCGAGCAGGCGCTGCACTTCGGGCGAGCCGGTGCGCTTTTGCTCCTCGGCATTGGCACTGGTGACGCCGAGTTCCTCGGCGACGAGCATGGCATAGAGCGACCAGCGCACGATGCTGGTCCAGGTCTCGTCGCCCTGGCGCACGACGGGGCCAAGCGGCTCCTTCGAGATCAGCTCCGGCAGGATCACGTATTCGGTCGGGTTGACGAGCTTCAGCCGATAGGCCGAGAGCGCCGAGACATCGTTGCTGAAGACGTCGCAGCGGCCGGATTCGAAGGCCTTGGCGACCTGATCGCCGGCCTCGAAGGCGACACCCTCATACTTCATGCCGTTGGCGCGGAAGTAGTCGGCGATGTTGAGCTCGGTGGTCGTGCCTGTCGGCACGCAGACCGAGGCGCCGTTGAGCTCCTTAGCCGCTTTGATGTTGAGCGACTTGCGGACCATGAAGCCTTGGCCGTCATAATAGCCGACACCGACATAGCGCAGGCCCATCTGGGTATCGCGCGAGAGTGTCCAGGTCGCCTGGCGGGAGAGGACGTCGATCTCGCCGCTCTGCAGGCTGACGAAGCGGTCCTTGGGGCTGAGCGGGGTGTAGCGGACCTTGCCGGCATCGCCGAAAACGGCGGCGGCCACGGCCCGGCAGATGTCGACATCGAAGCCGCCCCAGCGGCCGGCCTCGTCCGGAACCGAGAAGCCGGCGACGCCGGGGCTGACGCCGCAGACCATCTCGCCGCGGCTCCGCACGGTCTCGAGCGTGCCGGCGGCGGCCGGCATGGCGCAGGCGGCCATCAGGCCGGCGATCAGCAACAGGCGTGTCTTCATCGGATGCCCTTCCCCCGAGTGTCGTATCCGACGTTTCCTCGTCGGATCCCAGGGCAATCCTGACGGCTTTCTGACGCAGGAGGCGCGCGCCTCAGCCGATTTCGAGATGTGAAACGCAGGGACTTCCGGTCATTTCCGGAAGCGGGAATGCCATCATCAGATCATCGACATCGGCACGGCAGACCATGCAGACATCCGCCCAGTCCAGCTTCCGTCAGCGCCTCGTCAGCGGCGCCTTCCTTGCCGGAAGCTTCGTCAAGACGCCGAGCCCGCACGCCACCGAGATCCTCGGCAATAGCGGCTTCGACTTCATCGTCGTCGACCAGGAGCACGCTCCCTTCGACCGCGGCACGACCGACCTCGTGCTGCTCGCGGCGCGGGCCGCCGGGATCGCTGGCGTCGTCCGCGTCCCGACTCTGACGAGCGATGCGATCCAGGCCTCGCTCGACTGCGGCGCGGTCGGCATCCTCGCTCCCCATGTCGCGAGCGTGGCGGATGCTGAGGCGCTCGTTGCAGCCTGCCGCTATCGCGGCGGCAAGCGCGGCTTCTCCGGAGTGACGCGCGCCGGCCGCTATGGCGGCAGCAAGATGTGGGATCTCGTCGATGCGGCCGATGCGACGGTGGCGACGATCGCCATGATCGAGGACCCGTCGGCGCTGGGTGAGATCGACGCCATCCTCGCCGTCGAGGGGCTCGACGCTGTCTTCATCGGCCGCGGCGACCTCACCGTCGCCTTCAGTGCGCCCACCCGCGATGCGCCGGAGGTCCGCGATGCCGTCGATACGATCCTGCGGGCCGCCAAGAAGGCCGGCAAGCCGGTCTGCGTGATGACCGACAATGGCGAGGAATCCGCAGGGTTCGCTGAGCGCGGCGCCAGCGCCTTCATCCTCTCCTCCGACCAGGGTTTCCTGCGCAAGGCGGCGAGTGAAACCCTGGCGCAGATGCAGACAGCCAGGAGCCGGGTCGAGAACCCCGGCGCGCGATAGGAGACATCGACCCGTGAGCTACCCCTCCAGCGATCCGCGCTCGAAGCTCGCCGCGCCGGCGGCAGTCAAAGCCGCACCGGTCAAGGCCTATGCTGGCGCCGACTATGCCCGCTTCTACGCCGAAGAACCGCAGCAGACGGGCGAAGGCGAGCGCACCTGGCTGGCGCGCGGCCAGAACTTCATCACCGCCTATTCCGACGTGAAGCCGGGCGCCGTACTGGCGCGCGCCGCACAGCCGGACGAATACTGCCTGATCCTGCCGGAGAAGGAGCTCGGCGCGACGGTCACGGCCGGGGCCGAGACGGTCGAGGTGGCGGGCGGCTCGATCGTGTTCGTGCCGCCGGGGGCCTCGCGTATCACCTTTAACGGCACCGGCCGCGCCATCCGCATCTTCTCCAGCGTCGCGACCGACCTGGCGGCTTCCTGCTCCAACGCCGCCTCCTATGCGCAGCCCCATGCCAATGTCGCGCTGCTCGAATCGTGGCCGGAACCGCGTGGCGGCTTCAGGATCCGCGCCTACAGCCTCGATGCCGGCGGCGGCGAAGGCCGTTTCGGCCGCATCTTCCGCTGCACCACGCTGATGGTGAACATGCTCGACCCGCGCCTCGGTCTGCGCGACGTCACCGCGCTCTCGCCGCATCACCATGACGATTTCGAGCAGGGCTCGCTGGTGATCGATGGCGGCTACATCCACGACATTCGCTGGCCGTGGACGCCCGACATGCGGATCTGGCGCGCGGACGAGCACGAATTGATGGCGGCGCCCTCGCTGACGGTGATCCCGCCGCCCTCGATCCATACCTCGCGCTCGGTCCTGCCTGGGCTGAACCAGATGATCGACATCTTCTCGCCGCCCCGCCTCGACTTCTCGCAGAAGCCCGGCTGGGTCATCAACGCCGCGGATTATCCGATGCCCGGCGAAACCGCCTGAGGGCCTGCGACATGACCGCCAACACTGAGACCTCCGACGCGCGCAGCCGGCAGATCGCCGACCTCCTGGTCGGCGCCGTCGACCTGCATTGCCATAGCGGCCCGGCCGCGATGCCGCGCATCCTCGACCATCACGAGGCGATGCTCGACGCGGCCGCGGCAAAATTCCGCGCCGTCGTCTACAAGGACCATTTCTACCTCGGCACCGCCCATTCGATCCTGCTGGAGAAGCTGGTGCCGGACACCGGCGTCAGGCTGTTCTCCGGCATCGCGCTCAACAACGCCTCGGGCGGCTTCAACCCGCATGCGGTCGACCATGCCATCAAGCTCGGCGGCAAAATCGTCTGGATGCCGACGCTCTCGGCCAAGAACCATATCGACGTGCTCGCCTCCGGCGCGGTGAAGACCTTCCCGAAGACCGCGCAGAAGATGCTCGATCCGATCCCGCTGACGCCGTTCGGCGCCGACGGCAAGCTGACCGACGACGTCAAGCTGATCCTCGACCTGATCGCGGCCGGCGACATCATCCTTGCCGGCGGGCATCTCTCGACACCCGAGCTCTTCGCGGTGTTCGAGGAGGCGAAGGCGCGCGGCGTCAGGAAGCTCTTGGTCAACCACCCGACCTACATGGTCAACAATTGCAGCGATGCGGAAATCCGCGACCTCGTCGCGCTCGGCGCGGTGATGGAGCATTCGATCTGCATGTTCGTCGAGGGCAAGTCGAAGAAGTTCGAGCCGCCGGAGCTGCGCCGGGTGATCGAGGTCGCCGGCGTCGAGAGCACCGTGCTCTGCTCGGACCTCGGCCTCACCGGCTCGCCGCGCCCGATCGACGGCTATCGCGAAATCGTCGGCCACCTCCTCGACCTGCAGTTCACCGAAGCCGAGATCAAGCGCCTGACCGGCGGGCATGCGGCGGAGCTGCTGGGGCTGGAGGCGGCCGCCTGATAAAGGGCCAGAGACCTGACGGGAGAGACAGTTTATGAGCCAAGTGAGACTTTTGCGACGAAGCGCGTGACAGCCGAGATTGGCCCGTTGCTGATTTGGGTGTGTCCACCTGGAGGGCGCGCAACCTTGTCGTCTTGGCCTTCTTGATCGTTCGCCAACAAGTTGTAAGCATCGGGCGCGCTAGGAAGGTTTCGAATGGCCGCTTGGATCGAACAGTCGGACGATCAGATTGCGACTTCCGCCACGCCGGATAGGGCCACCTAGCACCTTTTGTGGCTGGGGGGCCATCTATGAGCGCGAGCGGTGTTAGGAACCCTAAAGGGGGCGGCTCACGACGAAACTCGCTGACTGACCCAGAGGTCGCCGTCATCAAGGCGCTCGTAGCAGCGGACAAGCATTCCAACCAAGAGATCGCCGGCCTGATCAATCGCGCCCGGGGGGATGCCGCCAGCGACATCAGCACCGGCAGAATCTCCAACATCAAGAACGGCCAGATCAAAAAGTACCTAGCAATCCCAACAGCCGCGGCGGCCGAAGTCGATCAGTTCATGGCGAAGATCGCTCCTACGGCCCGGGGAGACGACGGGCCCCTCAGCCCGGCGCGCTTGATGAAGATGTTTCCGGCCAAACCCGGTGCGCCAGGCTCGTTGGCGATTACGGAAACCGACCAGATCGAATGCAAAAAATCGGTCAACTTCGTCATGAAGACGATTGCGGCCTTCGCTAACAACAAAGGCGGCTACTTCGTGTTCGGTGTAGAGAATGGCAGTTTCAATGTCGTGGGCTTGCCAGACGAAAAGTTCGAAAAATTCGACCTCAACAAGCTCAACCAGAACATCCGTGACCAACTAGGCATCGGCTTGGAGATCCAAACTACGACGCTTCAGATCGACGGGAAAAAGATAGGAATCGTCTATGTCGGACCGGCTCACACCAAACCGGTCATCTTCATTCACAATGCTGGTGATGTCGCCCAAGGACACATCTACTATCGCTACCCGGGTGAGGATCGTCTCATTAGCCCAGCCGACCTGCAGCGGTTGATCGAACAGCGTATGCAACAGCTGTCGCAAACCATCCTTTCCAAGCACTTGACCAACATAATGCGTTTCGGCGTCGAGAACGCCGCAGTCATGAACCTCGCCACCGGCGAGATCGACGGTAAAGCGGGGTCATTTCTGATCGACGAAGCACTCTTGCCGCAGATTAGCTTTGTGAAGGATGGCGAGTTCGTGGAGCGATCAGGAGCACCCGCGCTCAAGCTGATCGGAGAGGTCGCCTCCACCCAGGCGACGGTCGTGGCCATCAAAGAAGCGCTGGAGGGCTACCCACTCACTTATACCGAGCTGTTGCGTAGGGTGAAGAAGGCGACTGGCGTAAAACAAGGCACAATGGATGCGATCATCAAGGCCAAGAAGATGAAGGTTAACAAGGATTTCTCGCACTACGCCTTCCGTAACAATACCGACCGCCTACGCTACGAGACTACGGGCGCTGTGAAAAAAGGCACTGCGTCCAACTATAACGAAGCGGCAGTGCAATTCCTTGTGGAAGAGCTAGGGGGTAGCACGACGCGCTAGTTCGCGGCTGGCACCCGTTTTGAATCTGGCGGTTGAGCGCACGCAAGCTTCGATCCGCGAAGCCCCGCGACAACAGAGAACGCGACGTTCGCCCCCTTGCGTGCCCACTATTGTCCGCATTCTGGCTCCGGTCGAATGGCTGAGACTGGCGCGAAGGCCGCTCAAACTGAACAACTCAGCCAACTTCCGCTCCCGACCCAATCGCGACATTGGCCACATCAGGCGACTTGTCAGCTATAGCTGAATGGACGGCAGGAGCCTGGCCCGGGCGAACCTCAGGTCAGGCTCTGGCTGGTAACTTGCAGCTCAATCCAGCGAGATCGCCGCCGCCTTCACGACATCCGCCCATTTCGCCACTTCCTGGGTCTGCACCGCCTTCACCGCAGCGGCATCGCCGCTCAGCGAGCGCACGCCGATCGTCGCAAGCTTCTCGCGGCCTTCCGCGCTCTCGACATAGGCCCGCGTGATCGCGGCGATGCGCGTCACGATCGGCTCCGGCAGCCCCTTCGGCCCGACCATGGCGAACCAACCGGTCGCGTTGACATCCGGCAAGCCGGCTTCGGCCAGGGTCGGCACATCAGGCAATTGCGGGGCGCGCTGGTCGCTGGTCACCGCGAGTGCGCGGATGGCGCCGCTTTTGACATGCGGGATATAGGCCGGGATGAAGTCGATGGCGACATTGACCGTGCCCGCCAGCAGGTCGGTCGAGAGCGGCGCCGAGCCGCGATAGGGCACATGCGTCATCTGGAAATCGGCCTTGCGCTGGATCAGCTCGCCGGTGACGTGTCCCATCAGCCCGAAGCCCGGGCTGCCGAAGGTGAGCTTGCCGGGATTGGCCTTGCCGTAGGCGACGAGCTCGGCGAAAGACTTGACCGGCAGCGAGGGATGCACCGCGACGATGCCCTGGACATCGCCGAGCAGTGCGACCGGGGCGAAATCGGCGAGCGGGTCGAAGGTCAGCTTCTTGTAGAGCAGCTTGTTGGTCGCCAGCGGCCCCGAGGACGAGAACAGCAGCGTATAGCCATCGGCCGCCGCCCGGACGACGCCGGTCGCGGCGATGTTGCCGCCGGCGCCGGTCTTGTTCTCGACGACGAAGCCCTGGCCGAGTTCGCTGCGCAATCTCTCCGCCAGCAGGCGCGCGACGACATCGGTCGAGGCGCCCGCGGGGAACGGCACGACGATGGTGACCGGCCGGCTCGGCCAGGTGTCGGCAAAGGCCCGTCCGCTGGCGGCCAGTGCGCCGGCGCCAGCCATGGACGCCATGAAGCCACGGCGTGAGATCGGCCGCATCATTGAGGTTTCCTCCGGACAAGATCGCTTTGCAGCTGTTGTCCGGACACTAGGCACGAGCCCGTCACAGGCTCGCGGGAAAGCGGTGCTATTTCTCGCCTTGAAACGCGACGCCCATGGATTGCGAGAGCGCCTCCAATTGCGCCTCGATATTGGCGGCCGCCTTCTTCAGCGGATGGATGATCCTGGCCTTGTCCTCGGGATTGGGCACCGCGGCGCGGAAGAAGGTGACGCCAAAGGTCGCGAGCACGCGCTCGCCCAGCTTGATCGGCACCGCGATCGTCGCGGAATTCGTCGGCTCGGCAGCCGGATCGCGCTCGGTATAGCCGCGCCGGCGCGCCTGCTCGATCATGCGTTCGACATCCTCGTCGGAGAGGCTGCTGTTCTCGGGTTCGGCCGAGCTACGCATCGCGGCGCGCAAGACCTCTCGTTCCTCGTCGGGACAGAAGGCGAGATAGGCCCGCCCGAGCGCCCGCCCGCCGAGATTCAGCCGATAGCCGAGCGTCGCATGGAAGGGCGAGATCGGGCTGTCGGGGATCGTCGAGAAGCGCACGACGACGGCATCATAGTCGAGCAGGCAGACGGCGCAGGGCCATTTGATCTGGCGCGTCAGCGCCGTTGCCCAGGGCCGCGCCGCCTCGATTACCATTGGCGCGCCGTGGAAGCCCGCGCTCAGATGCGCCACCTGCGAGGTCACGAGATAGCCGCGCATGCGCTCGTCGCGCACGACATAGCCGGCTTCGATCAGGGTCTCGAGCAGGCGCACGATCGTCGGCTTCGGCATGCCGGTGCGGCGATGCAGTTCGCCAACGGTCGCGACGCTGCAGCGATTGACCTCGGTCAGCAGCCGCAGCGCCTTGAGAACGGACTGGACGGGCGCAAAGGAGAACACGCGGCGGATCCGGCTAAGCGAGCACGAACCGCTGTTCTAGATGAGAATTCTCCCGGCGGGATAGTTATTCGCACAGCCCGCTGGGCTATTCCGGCATGGTCAGGACGACCTTGCCGACCTGATCGCCCGCATCCATCAGCGCATGGGCATCGCGGACATCGCGCCAGTCGAAGCTCGCGCAGATATGGCTGCGGATCGCCCCGCTCTCCAGCAGCGGCCAGACTTTCTCAACCAGCTTGGCGGCGATCCGCCCCTTATAGGCGGCGTCGCGCGGCCGCAGCGTCGAGCCGGTCAGGGTCAGCCGGCGGCGGACGATGTTGCGGACATTGACCTCGGCCATCTGGCCGAGATGGCTGGCGATCAGCACGACACGGCCATCGGGAGCCAGCAATTGCAGCTGCTTTTCGGTATAGGGCCCGGCCTGCGCATCGAGGACGACATCGACCTTCTCCTTGCCGATCGCCGTCTCGATCTCGCCCACCCAGTCGGCGCGGTAGTCGACGGCGAGATCGGCGCCGATCTCCAGGCAGACCGCGCGCTTCTCGGCGGTGCCGGCCGTCGCGATCACGCGAGCGCCACGCAAATGCCTGGCGATCTGGATCGCGGCCATGCCGACGCCGCTGGTGCCACCCTGGACCAGCAGCGTCTCGCCATCAGCCAACCGGCCGAGCCAGATGACATTGTTCCAGGCGGTGAAGAACACCTCCGGCAGCGCCGCCGCCTCTGCGAAGGAGAAGCCTGCCGGCAGCTTCATGCATTGCAAGGCCGGCACGGCGCAGAACTCGGCATAGCCGCCGCCATTGGCGAGCGCACAGACGGCATCGCCGACCTTCGGCCAGGCGACATCGGCACCGACCGCCTCGACCACGCCGGAAACGTCGAGACCGGGCAGGTCGGTCGCGCCGGGCGGTGGCGGATAGAGGCCACGCCGCTGCTGGATGTCGGGCCGGTTCACGCCCGCTGCCCGCACGCGGATCAGCACGTCGCCGGCGCCGAGGGTGGGCGAGGGACGCTCACAGAAGGCGAGAACTTCGGGTCCGCCCGGCCTGGTGATCTCGATCGCTTGCATCAGTCGGTCTCGTGGTTGTTGTCCGTGGGGCGGAGCAAGCGGATGATTTCCGGCATGCGCTCGCGGGCCGAATTCATCAGGCGCTCATAGATCGAGTTGCCATGGGCATCGATCGCGACGATCACCGGCCCGAAGCCGTTCAGCCGGAGCCGATTCAGGCGGAACTGCATGATCAGGTCGCGCCAGGCGCAATCAGTCACCGCTTCGACGCCCTCACTCAGTAGAGCCGAAGCGCCGCCGACGAAGGAGAAATAGACGCAGCCGACATCGCGCATCGCCTCGACGCTGTCCTGCGAGAGCCCACCCTTGCCGCCGGTCGCGGTCAGGCGCAGGCCCCGGATCAGTGTCGGCATCAGATGGTTGAAGCGGCTCGAGGTCGTCGGGTTGACGTAATGGACTGCGCCGGGCCGTCCATCGCTGTCCTCATAGCTCACGCCCATGTGGAAGAAGGCGCCGTCGCGCAGGGAGAGCGGTAGCTCGCGGCCAGCCTCGACTTCCGCGACCATGCGCTTCTGGGTGGGCATGCCGACGGTCGCGACGGCATCGCCATCGAGCAGCACGACATCGCCCACTTTGAGCGCGCGTGCCGTCTCAGGGGTCAGCGGCAGGGTCAGGTGGATCGGGGAGGGGCTGGTCATTCGATCCGCTCCACCACGCCGGAATTGTAGATTCGCGCCCGCGTCCGCCGGTTGATCCAGCAATTGAACGAGACCGCGACCGGGGTGAAGCCGTGGCCGGAGGCGTATTCGACGTGGACACCGAAGGTCGTGGTCGAGCCGCCGACGCCCATCGGGCCAAAACCCATCTGGTTGACCGCGCGGGTCAGGCGTTCCTCCATCTCCGCGACCATCGGCTCGGGATTGCGCTCGCCGAAGGGCCGCAGAGTCGCGTCCTTGGAGAGCTTCGCGGCATGGTCGAAGGTGCCGCCGATGCCGACGCCGATCACCACCGGCGGGCAATGCTGGCCGCCGGCCCGCAGCACGATCTCCAGGATGCAGCGCTCGATCTCGTCGAGGCTCGGGCTGACCAGGATCTCGACCGCGGCCCAGCGCCCGCCGCCGAGTGCCTTGGGTGCGCATGTGATGTCGAGATAGTCGCCCTCGCCGACGAGGTCCCAGGAGACCAGCGGCATGTCCTTGCCGTGAAAGCTGCGCTCATTGGTCAGCGGGTTGGTGACGAAGCGCAGCAGCGGCGGCTGGATCGTGCGGGTGAGCTCGGCGAAGCCGTCGACGATCGCCTGGCGGATATCGCCTTCCATCCTCGCGCCGGAGCCGATCTTGATGCTGTAGCTCGGCACGCCGGCATCGGAGCACAGGAACTTGCCGGTGGTCTCGGCCCGCTCGGCGCTGTCGAGCATGAAGGCGAGCGTCTGGCGAGCCTGCGGTTCGGTCTCGCTCGCCAGTGCCTTGCGGAACTCGGCCTTGGAGGATTCGGGGATACGGCGCAGCGACCAATCATAGAGATTGGCCGTGACCTCCTTGACCAGATCATAAGTGATTGCCATGCGCACCGTCCGTTCGACGGCGTGAAACTAGTCGAATGACAGAAGCCGGCCGGATGCCCTCACGGCGTTTCGCGACGTGAAATCGAGACCGCGCGCGGCCCTGCATTCCGGCTTCGCTTTATTGACGGGATCCGCCGGGGATGCGGGCTGCCGGCATCAGAGCGGCCAAGAACAGGACGAGCGATCATGAGCCATGTCGACATCACCGGCTTCGACCTCACGATCGACGCGATCGTCCGCGTCGCCAAGGAGAAGGCGCCGGTATCGATCACGCCGGACGCCATCGTCCGGATGCGGGCGGCCCGCGCCATCGTCGACGAGGTCGTGGCGCGTGGCGAGAAGGTCTACGGCGTCACCACCAGCGTCGGCGCCAAGACCGGCGTCCCGCTCGCCCCGGAGCGCATCGGCGAGTTCAACCGCCGCCTGCTGCTCACCCACAATGTCGCGCACGGCCCCCTCGCTCCGCCCGAAGCCGTCAGGGCGATGATGCTGGTCCTGCTCAATTCCATGGCGAGCGGGCGCCTCGGCGTCCGCCCGCTGCTGGCCGAACGGTTGTTAGAGGCGCTCAACGCCGATCGTGCGATCGACGTCCATATCTGGGGCTCGATGGGCCAAAGCGACATGGCCCCGATCACAGATCTGGCGCTCGCGCTCTATGACGATCTCGACCTTCAGGCCGGCGAGGCGCTGGCGCTGCTCAATTCCAGCGCGCTCGCCCTTGGCATCGCAGCGCTCGCCATGGCCGATCTGCGGCGCAGCCTCGACCTCTGGAGCCTGATCGCGGCGCTGAGCATGGAGGGGTTCGCCGCCAACCCGTCGATCGTCTCGGAGGCTGCCTTGCGCTCGCGGCCATTCGCCGGGCTGGAGCGGCATGGAAGGCGGATCAGGTGCTATCTCGAGGGCAGCTATCTTTTCGCCAAGGGCGCGCCGCGCCATCTGCAGGACCCGCTGAGCTTCCGCTCGCTGCCGCTGTTGCACGGCACGGCGGCGGACAGCCTGGATTTCGCCTGGCGGCAGGTCGAGACCGAGTTCCGCGCCAGCCAGAACAATCCGATCGTCTCGCTGGAGGACCGCTCGCTGATCTCGGTCGCCAATTTCGACACGGTCTCGCTGTCGATGGCGCTCGACATCGCCCGGCTCGCCTTCACGCCCGTCGTGACGGCTTCGGCCGAGCGCGTTGCCAAGCAGGTCGATTCCTTCTGGTCGGGTTTGACGGTCGGGTTGATCGAGGAGGACGGTGTCGGCCTGCCGGGCTTCAACGGCCTCGCCCAGTTCCACAAGGCGATCACCTCGGAGGCTCGGCTCGCGACCGCCCCGGTCGTTCACGAGCTCGCCAGCTCCAGCCATTCCAACGGCAACCTCGACCGGGCGGGCATGGCGACCTTCGCGGCGCGCAAGACGGCAGAGGTAGCCGGCCTGTGCAGGTCGATCGCCGGCATCGAGCTGACGGTCGCGGCTCAGGCAGTCGAGAGCCGCAAGGCGACGCCGCTCGGCGCAGTGACCGGCAAGCTCTTCACGATGGTGCGCGAGGCCGTTCCGTTCGCCGCGGCAGGCGACCGGGTTCCCCATCTCGATCCGCTATTGCAGCATATGGCCGAGCGTCGTGACGAGATCGGGATGCTGGTCGATGCGCATCAATAGCGCCAGCGGCTAAGCTCGCATCGTTGGGCCGTCCGGGGAGCGTGCTACTTCCTCAGGTACATGTCCCAGCAAGGCGAGAGAGCAACGAGCTGGCGGCCTTCGAGTGCCTGCGCAAACTGTTTCCAGATCGCCGCGCGCTTCACCTCGACGGGGCATTTCGGCCGCATGATCGCGTCGATGTCGCGCAGGGCCTCCAGCATTTCGGCCGTCACCCTGGGGTTGGTCCGTTCGGTGTCGATACCGAGCGCGACATGGAGCGGCGCGGCGCGGCCGAGCAGGTGGTTGAACGGGCTGACGAAATCGAGCGCGAAGAAGCCGTTCAGCTGGCGGCCGTTCGACGCCTCCCAGCCCCGGATCGCATCGATTCCCTGCTGCACCTCGAGCAGCCAGGTCGCCTGATGGTCGATTTCCGAGAACAGCGTCGCTGATGGCAGCAAGCCGCGGCGGACGAGGTCCTCATAGGCGTCATTGTATTTCGGGTAGTGATCGACCTGCGCGATGGCACGCTCGGCCAACTCCGGCTTCAGGCTCACTCTGCCCAGCGGCCCGACATCCGGCACATTCAGCGCCTGATAGCGCGGCGCGGCGATGACGGCGCGCGCGCCTCTCTCCAGGAAGATCACGGCGCTCGGCAACGACGCGGCCATGACGAGGACCAGCACATAGGGGCGCAAGCGATCGTCGGAGCGGGCCTGGTACGTCTTGAGGATCAGGATCAGGACCGGCCAGAGCCCGATGAACTCGAGCGATCCGCTGTTCTGCGTCTCGCCCAGGATGAGGGCGAACAGGCTCGCCGTCAGCCAGCCGAGCGGCGAGGCCAGCAAGCCTGCGAGCGAAGACTTGTCGCGCCACGCGGCGAAGGCGAGCGTGCCGATCAGCATGAGGCAGGGCGCGATCACATTGAACTTGATCGAGGCCAGGGTCAGGAAGCGGCGCAGCAGCGAGGCGGAGTTGAGCATCGCCAGGATGAAGACGTCTTCGACATGGGCGTAGATGACGCCGGTCGAGAGTTCGAGCGCGACCAGGACACCGATGACAGTCAGGGCGGCGATCGCTGCGTCACGGAAGCGCATCCGGCCGGCGAGGACGGCGTAGCCGACAAGAACCGCCCCTGACACCGGGCCGGTGACCTTGACCAGGAAAAGCGCCGTCATCAGCACTGCGACGAGGCTCGTCAGCAGGACCCGGCTCTCGACGAAGAGAAGCGTCGCCAGCAGCAGATAGAGAAGTAGCGCGACATGGCGGTTGTAGTAGCCGAAACCGTCGAAACCAGGTGACGGATAGAGGCTGTGGAGGTTGATCGGCAGCGAGGTCAGGAACAGGAAGGGGATCAGGATCGCCAGAGCCAATCGGCGCGAGCGCGGATCGACGTCCCTGACGATCAGCGCCACGATCGGCAGCGAGACGGGCACGATCGCCCAATTGGCGAGCAGGGCCGGCTGCGCCTGCGGAAAGAGGGCCTGGATTCCAGCGGTGAGATAGAAGCCGAGCGGGCCGATCGAGGTGAAGAAGTCGATATTGGGAATCTGGCCCTGCCAGATGCGCTGGGCGGCATCGAGATAGATGTCGGTGTCCCAGTAGTTCGGCCCGAGTGGCAGGCGTATGGGGAACGCCAGCCCGAGGATCACCAGCGCAACGAACGAGACCATCCAGAGCGTCGGAGACGTCATGAAATAGCGCCAGGATGACCCGGATGTCGGGTTGCCCGTTGTCGCCTGAGAGGTGCTCGTCATCGCCTGTTCCATCAGCCCTTGCTGGAACATGGCAGAAATATGTTACCCGATCGCTTCCATCATGCCCGGACCTGCAATTCTCGGTTGTGCCGAGGCGAGGGCAGGCGGCCGTCTTCCCGCAGCCGGGTTCTGCGGCGCATGCACGGACTTCTACCTCTCGCCGGGTTCTCATGAAGACCCGTCCGTCCTATAAGGCGGTGCCGTCGCCGCGGTCGGTGAGCCGAGAACGTGCCAGCCGGCTCTTGTCTCGCCCAGGATGCGCCGCCGCATGGCCGACATCGCCAGCCTGTTCAACCTCGTCGCGCCCTTCTTCGGGCTGATCCTGCTCGGTTTCCTGATCGGCCGCTACAAGCGCCTGCCGGGCGAGGGACTGGCCTGGATGCAGTTCTTCCTGATCTATGTCGCGCTGCCTTGCCTGTTCTACCGGCTCATTGCCGACAAGCCGCTGAGCGAGCTCACGAACTGGCGCTTCGTCGCGGTGACGACGCTCGCGACCTTCTGCGCCTTCGTGCTCTCCTTCGCGCTCGGCTGGCGCCATACCAAGGGCGACATGCCGCAAGCGGTGATGCAGGGCGTCGCCGGCTCCTATTCGAATATCGGCTATATGGGACCGCCGCTGATCCTGGCCGCCCTGGGGCCGGCGGCGAGCGCTCCCGTCGTGCTGATCTTCGTCTTCGACAATCTCCTGCTGTTCTCGCTGATCCCGTTCCTGATGGCGCTGGCTGGCGTCGAGAAGCGCAGCTTCGCCGCAACCGCCGCCGAGGTGGTCCGGCGGGTCGTGACCCATCCCTTCAATGTCGCGACCGTCGCCGGCGTGCTTGCCGCCTTCCTCAAGCTCGAGCTGCCGACCGCGCTCGACAAGATGACGCTCTGGCTCTCGCAGGCGGCCGCTCCCTGCGCGCTCTTCCTGCTCGGAGTCACGGTTGCGCTGCAGCCGATCCGGCAGATGCCCAGTGAGTTGCCCTGGCTCGTTGCGATCAAGCTGCTCCTGCATCCACTGCTGGTCTGGCTGCTGCTTTCGACACTCGGCGATTTCTCGGCGCCCTGGGTCTATGCCGCCGTGATCATGGCGGCGCTGCCGCCGGCGCTGAACATCTTCGTGATCTCGACCCAGTACCGCGTCGGCATCGAGCGCGCCTCGGCCTGCATCCTCGTCGGCACCATCATCTCGACGGTGACGCTGACGGGCTTCCTGTGGCTGGTGAAGACAGGCAGGATGCCGGCAGATCTGTTCCACTGAGGGCCCGCACGGGCTCGCTTTCCGGGCCCGTCGATGCAGCCGCTCTCCGATCTCCTCGTCCTCGATTTCTCGACCCTGCTGCCCGGCCCACTGGCGAGCCTCTTCCTCGCCGAGGCAGGCGCTCGCGTGATCCGGATCGAGCGGCCGGATGGCGAGGACATGCGCCGTTTCCCTCCATGTTTCGGCGAGACCTCCGCGCCCTTCGCCGCACTCAATCGCGGCAAGCAGAGCCTCGCCATCGATCTCAAGGCGCCCGATGCGCTGGAACGACTGGCGCCGCTGATCAGGCAGGCCGACATCGTGATCGAGCAGTTCCGGCCGGGCGTCATGGCCCGCCTCGGCTTCGGCTATGAGGCGCTGAAGGCGCTCAACCCTCGGCTGGTCTACTGCTCGATCAGCGGCTACGGCCAGGACGGCCCGCGCGCGCCGGAGGCCGGCCACGACATCAACTATCAGGCGATCGGCGGCTTGCTCGGCCAGTCGCTCGCCCATGGCAGGCAACCACCGCTGCCGCCGACCCTGGTCGCCGACATCGCCGGCGGCGCCATGCCGGCGGTGATCAATATCCTGCTGGCGCTGCGTGAGCGCGACCGCTCCGGCCAAGGCTGCCATCTCGACATCGCCATGACCGACGCCATGCTCGCCTTCTCCTGGTATGCGCTGGCGCAGGGGCAGGCGCTGGGCCGCTATCCCAATGGCGGGGAGGGATTGCTCACCGGCGCCAGCCCCCGCTACGGCCTCTATGCCACCGAAGATGGCTGGTTCCTCGCCGTCGGCGCACTCGAGGAGAAGTTCTGGGCGAGCTTCTGCGAGGGCATCGGCCTCGACGCCGCCTTGCGCGACGACCGGCGCGATTCCGCAGCGACGCGGGCCGCGATCGCTGCGATCATCGTATCCCGGCCGGCGAGCCATTGGCGGGAAGCGATCGAGCCGCTCGACTGCTGCTGCACCGTGGTCCGGACGCTCGACGAAGCCTTGGCCGATCCGCATCTGACCGCGCGTGGCCTGTTCGACCGGCAGGTCGAGGAGCCCGGCGGGCGGCGCATGGTCTCGACGCCGCTGCCGCTCGCGCCCGTCTTCCGCGACGCTGCACCCGCGCTGCGGCCGAGTCCGCCGGTCGGCGATTACGAGATCTGAAACTCAGCCCGCCGCAGTGCCGCCGGCCAGTCCCTGCCGCATCACCAGGCGACGCAAGGGCGCGATCCGCGACAGCGCCAGCAACCCGGCGCCGCGCATCAGGTCGGCCGGCAGGAAGTCGGTCAGCAAGGTCCGGTTGAGCGCATCGACCGCGCCGGTGCGCAGGCGCACATCGGCCTGACGCGAACGGTCGTAAGCGGCGAGCGCGTCCGCCTCGCCGGGATCGTCGGCCCCCGCCACGGCATCGCGCAGCGCCGCGACGTCGCGCAGACCGAGATTGAGCCCCTGCGCCCCGATCGGCGGGAAGACATGCGCGGCTTCCCCGATCAGCGCCATGCGCCCATCAGCGAACCGATCGACCGACAGGCCACCCATCGGCACCCGCCCGCGTGGACCCGCGAGCGTCAACGCGCCGAGGATCGAATGGGTCTGGCGCTCGACCGCGCGGGCAAAGGCGGCGTCGTCGAGCCCGGCGATGCGCTCGGCCTCCGCGGGTTCGAGCAGCCAGACCAGCGAGGACCGGCGGCCGGACATCGGCACCAGCGTGCAGGGACCGGAGCGGGTATGGAACTCGGTCGAAGCGTCCCGGTGCTCGCGGCGATGGCTCAGGATCGCCGTCAGCGCCATCTGTGGATAGCTCCAGTCGCGCGCGGTGATGCCGGCAGCCTCCCGGACGCGTGACTTGCGGCCATCGGCGCCGACGACGAGCCGCGCCGAGACCGGCGCAAAGCCGTCGCCGGTCAGGAGGACACTGTCAGTACCCGCCGTGATCTCCATCACGGCCTGCGGAATCATGCGGATACGCGGCTCGGCCGCCGCCTTCACCGCCATCGCCTCGACCAGCACGGCGTTCTCGACATTCCAGCCGAAGGCCGGCAGGCCGAGCTCAGCCGCCTTGAACTCGACAGGCGGCTGCCGGAACAGGCTGCCGGTGTCGTCGACCAGCCGCATCACAGCGAGCGGCGCCGCGACCTCGTCCAGCGCCTCCGTCAGCCCAAGCGCCGCGAGTAGACGCCAGGAGCCGTCGAGCAGGGCGACGGTGCGGCCGTCGCGCGGCGCGCTCGCCTGCCCGAACAGCATGACCTCCCGCCCGGCAGCGGCAAGCGCGAGCGCGGCCGCAAGCCCGACCGCGCCGGCCCCGACGATAGCGATGTCGCAACGCTGCTGATCCGTCATGGCCTTTCGGTAACCGATGCCGGCGCCGCTGGCGAGCGCGTGCTTGCCGCAGGATGGCGACGCCTATGCAAATTCGCCAGCACGACTGGGCGCAGAATGCCGGTCCTGGATGCAGTGCAGCCGTTGCGCCGGAGGAAGGCAAGTCCCTATCGTTGCGGCCATCGACATCAGGAGATCGCCATGGCGAAAGCAATCCGCGTACACAAGACCGGTGGCCCCGAGGTTCTGCAGCTCGAAGAGGTCAGCCTGCCGGCGCCGGGGGCAGGCGAGATCCTCATCCGCAACCGCGCCATCGGCCTCAACTTCATCGACACCTATTTCCGCACCGGCCTCTACCCGGCGCCGCTGCCGTTCACGCTCGGCAACGAATCGGCCGGCGACGTGCTCGCGGTCGGCCCAGGCGTCACGGAGTTCAAGCCCGGCGACCGCATCGCCGTCGTCGCCGCCCATGGCGCCTATGCCGAGGAGCGCATCGTTCCGGCGTCAGCCGTGGTCGCCTTGCCGGACAATGTGTCCTACGAGGCCGCCGCCAGCATGCTGCTGAAGGGGCTGACCGCCGAGTACCTGCTCCACCGCACATATCCGGTGAAGGCGGGCGACACGATCCTGGTCCATGCCGCTGCCGGCGGCACCGGCTCGATCCTCTGCCAATGGGGCAAGGCGCTGGGCGCGACCGTGATCGGCACCGTCGGCAGCAAGGAGAAGGCCGAGCTCGCCAGGGCGAACAGGGCCGACCATGTCATCCTCTACCGCGACGAGAACGTCCCGGCGCGGGTCAAAGAGATCACCGGCGGCAAGCTCTGCAATGTCGTCTATGACGGCGTCGGCAAGGACACCTTCATGGGCTCGCTCGACTCGCTGAGGCCGTTCGGCCTGCTGGCGAGCTTCGGCAACGCCTCGGGTGCGGTCGAGGCCTTCAACCTCGGCATCCTCTCGGCGAAGGGCTCCCTCTACGTCACCCGCCCGACGATGAACACGCACACGGCCAACCGCGAGACGCTGGTCGCGATGGCGAAGAACCTGTTCGAGGCGGTTGGCTCCGGCAAGGTCGCCGTCGCGATCAACGCCCGCTTCGCGCTGAAGGATGCCGCCGACGCCCATCGCGCGCTGGAAGGCCGCGGCACGACGGGCTCGACGGTGATCGTGCCGTAAGCCCTGCTGTTGAGATGCCTCATGCGGCCGCCCCGCGAGGCGGCCGCTTCCGTTTCGGAAAGAAAAATCGAAAGCTTCGAAACCTGAAAGCGAAAGCGTGCCTGGAGCCGGCAAAGCAGGACCAACAACAAGCTCACTGGTCCTTACGTCATGTCATCGCTTCTTCGCCGCGCTGGTTTCATCCTCTCCTTCGCCATCATCGCCATGGCGCTCCAGACGCAGCTCTCCGCCCGTCCAACGCTTCAGCTCGCTACGCAGGTCAGCGACGCACAGGTCGTCTTCGAGAAGTCGTCCAAGCCCCGCACCGGCCGGGTCGCCCAGTTGCGCCGCATGCCGCGCCCCGTGGCCGCCAATCTCGCCTGATCAGACCGCCATGCCGTGCAGATCATAGGCGTCGGCACGCTCGATCATGACCGTGACGATATCGCCCGGCCGCAGCGGCCGGCGGCTCGAGACATAGACATTGCCGTCGATCTCCGGCGCGTCCCATTTCGAGCGGCCCTTGGCGACGGTCGGGCCGGCCTCGTCGATGATCACCGGAATCCGCTTGCCGACGCGGCCCTTGACGATGCGGGCCGAAACCTCGGCCTGCGTCTTCATGAAGCGATGCCAGCGCGCCTCCTTCTCGTCTTCCGCGACAAGCGGCAAGCCGAGGTCATTGGCGGTCGCGCCCTTGACCGGCTCGTATTTGAAGCAGCCGACGCGCTCCAGCTTCGCTTCCTTCAGCCAGTCGAGCAGGAAGTCGACATCGTCTTCCGTCTCGCCGGGGAAGCCGACGATGAAGGTCGAGCGGATGGCGAGGTCGGGGCAGATCTCGCGCCACTTCCGGATCCGCTCCAGCGTCTTCTCGTGATGGGCCGGCCGGCGCATCGCCTTCAGCACGGAGGGCGAGACATGCTGGAACGGGATGTCGAGATAGGGCAGCACGTTGCCCTCCGCCATCAGCGGGATGACCTCGTCGACATGCGGATAGGGGTAGACATAGTGCATCCGCACCCAGACGCCCATCTGCCCGAGCTCGCGCGCCAATTCGAAGAAGCGGGTGCGGACCTCGCGATCCTTCCACATCGATGGCGCATACTTGATGTCGAGCCCATAGGCGCTGGTGTCCTGCGAGATCACCAGCAGCTCCTTGACGCCCGCCTTGACCAGCTTCTCGGCCTCGCGCAGCACGTCGCCGATCGGCCGCGAGACCAGGTCGCCGCGCAGCTTGGGGATGATGCAGAAGCTGCAGCGATTGTTGCAACCCTCTGAAATCTTGAGATAAGCGTAGTGCCGCGGCGTCAGCTTGATGCCCTGGTCGGGCACGAGGTCGATGAAGGGATCGTGCTTGGGCGGCACCGCCTGGTGCACAGCCGAGACGACGCTCTCATAGGCCTGCGGCCCGGTGATCGCGAGCAGGTTCGGGAAGGCGTCGCGGATCTGCTCGGGCTCGGCGCCCATGCAGCCGGTGACGATGACCTTGCCGTTCTCGGCCATGGCCGAGCCGATCGCTTCCAGTGATTCCTGCTTGGCGCTGTCGAGGAAGCCGCAGGTGTTGACGATGACGACGTCGGCGCCCGCATGGCTCTTGCTGAGCTCGTAGCCCTCCGAGCGCAGCGAGGTGATGATGCGTTCGGAATCGACGAGCGCCTTGGGGCACCCGAGGGAGACGAACGAGATTTTCGGCGCGACGGCGTTCATCGGCGGCGGAACTCTGAAAACGGAGCAAGGGAAGGGCGCGGCAAGGCCGGCGCGTTGGCGCCTCTTTGATCCTTTTTAGTCGATTTTGCAACTCACCTCGCTTCCAGAGCCACTCGCTAAAGGGCGCAAGGTTCCCTCAATCCTCGGCGGGAACAGTCGTGACCCATGAGAGGCGAGGCTTCTTCGAATGGAGGCTGCAATGCGCTGGATCCACACTGCACCGGGCGTGGCGATCGCCTTGTTCGCGCTTTGGAATTCGGTCGCCAACGCGCAAGGCTGGGATCGTCCCTATTCACCTTGCCGCGATGGCCGCTTCAGTCCGGGCCGGCCGATGGACTGCGAGACCGAGCTGCGCCGGCTGCGTCAGGGCTTGCCGGCCTACGATCCATGCACCGACGGACGCTATAGCCATGGCAGGCCGCGCGATTGCTATGCCGAGTTGCGCACCAGGCGCTGGCGGGAAGAGGGGCGCGAGCGTCGCTCCTGGAAGTAGCTGACGCTCAGGCTGCCGGCATCCGTTGCGGGAACGTCATCCGCAGGCAGGCACCGCCCGATGCGGCATCGAGCGCGATAACCTCGCCGCCATGGCGATGCATGATTTCCCGGACGAGGTTGAGGCCGAGGCCAAGCCCACGGCTCTGCGAGCGCAGTCGGCTGAACGGCTCGAAGATGCGCTCGCGCTCATCCGGTGGGATGCCGCTGCCTTCATCGCTGACCTCGATCATCGCCACATCGACCCGAACGGCGATGGATCCCGAGCGCCCACCATGTTCGATCGCGTTCTGAACGAGATTGGTCAAGGCTCGCTCGATCGAAGGGCCATCACCCCACACGGCGATCGTCTCGCTCCGTGAAGTGAACTCGACCTGGTAGCCGGCGAGGAAGGCAAGCGGAGCGAGGTTGACCACAACCCGCTGCGCGAGGGTGACCAGATCGAGCCGCGCGAACGAGGCGGCCTGCTGGTCGAGCCTTTCGAGGTCGAGCAATTGCTCCGTCACCGTCGCGAGGCGGGTGACGTCCTGCAGCAGACGCGTCTTGTCTGGGCCGAGGGGGAGTGCCTCCAGCCGGGTCTGCAGGATTGCGATGGGCGTGCGCAACTCATGGGCGGCAGCCGCCAGGAAGCGCTTGTGCCGCTCATGTCCCTTGTCGAGCCGGGCGAGTGCCGCATTCACCGCCGAAACCAGCGGCTCGACCTCGACCGGCACATTCTCCAGGGGCAGACGGACTCCGCGCCGCTCGACATCGATGCGCTGCGCCTGCGTGACCGCCTGGCCCAGGCCGGCGAGGGCACTCCGGACCACCCAGGGTGTCACCAGCAGCGCCGCGGCGGCCATGACGGCAAGAACGGGCAGGACCTCCTTCAACAGTACCAGGGCGATCCCGAGCACCATCAGGTAAGTCGAGATCGGGGTTTCGGTGCCGGTGACAACCTGGATGTCGCCGGCTGCGCTCCGAACCCATCTGACCCGCGCCGTCGGCCGGGGCGGGTCGCCAATATTCCAGCCCAGCCGGGCCTGCCCGATCTGATCGAGTGCCTCGCCGAGCGCGCTGTATTCGCTCGGCACCGCCCCTTCCGACAGACGCTGCCCGGCACGGTCCCGGATGACGAACCAGAGCTCAGGTATCTGAAGCCGCATCCGCTGCAGCTCGCGCGTCGGGCGCAACGCCAGCTGGTCGCCGGGACCGCGGGTCACGGCCCCACGCAACGTCTCGATCGTATTCTCTTCCGACCTGAAGCTCATCAGCACGCCGCTGGCGAACAGACCTGCGACGATCAGGACGACGACGATCGCCTGGAACCCCATCAGACGCAGGACCAGCCGGCGTTCGAGCGAATGCGAGCCGGCCATCGTCAGGCGGCTTCGCGCAGCAGGTAGCCCACGCCCCGGATGCCATCGATCACAGCTCCCGACGAGGCTTCGGCCAGCTTCCGGCGCAAGCGGGAGACATGCGTGTCGAGCGCATTCGACTGGATGTCGTCATTCAGGCCGAACACGGCCTCCATCAGAAAGCCGCGCACCACCATGCGCCCGGTCCGGCGGGCGAGCGTTTCGAGGACGAGCAGCTCGCGCCGCGGCATCACCAGCGTCTCCCCACCGATGCGAGCTTCCCGATGGGTGAAATCGAAGGAGAGGCGGCCGATCCGAACGATGTCCGGCCGCAATTGCGGCGGCCGGCGCAGGATAGCGCGCAGCCGCGCCAGCAATTCCTCGAAGGCGAAGGGCTTGCCGAGATAGTCGTCGGCGCCGCCATCGAGACCGAGAACCCGTTCACCCAGATCGCCGCGCGCCGTCAGCACGAGCACGGGCACGGTGTCGCCGGCAGCCCGGAGCGCGCCGACCAAAGCGAGGCCATCTCCATCCGGCAATTGGCGATCGAGCAGCACGGCGTCATAGACACCACGGCCTTCGCGCAGCGCCGCCTCTGCCTCGGCCCGGGTTGCCAGATGGTCGACCACCATGTCCTGGCGGGTGAGGGCGTCGCGCAAGGCCTGCGCCATCGCCGGCTCGTCCTCCACCAACAAGATGCGCAAGCCGCTTCCTCCCGCCGTTCGCAAAGGACTTGGAGCAGGTTCATTGCGTCTGCATTGCAAAACGCGGGACGTCGGTCCGATCGCACGGCTCCTGTCGGCGCGTCCGATCATGACAGGCAGGCTCAATCCAGCAGCGGGATATCGGTACGGCTTGTCCCCGCCTGCGAGATCACCAGCAATGCCTTCCCAAGTCCCGTTCAACCCCGGCAACTCAATACCGAAGACGGTCGCAAACCGGTCCGGCTCAGACGCCTGGTCCTTCTTTCGGGCCTGGCTGGCGGCGCCGCTGCGCGTCGCGGCCGTCGCGCCGTCGAGCAGCGCCCTCGCCGAACTGATCACGCAGGAGATCACGCCAGCGACCGGACCGGTGCTCGAGCTCGGAGCCGGAACCGGAGCCTTCACCCGCGCCCTGATCGCACGCGGCGTCGCCGAGCGGGACCTCACTCTCGTCGAATTCGGCTCGGATTTCGCACGGCTACTCGAAATGCGCTTTCCGGCGGCCCGGGTGCGCTGGATGGATGCCGCTTGCCTGCGCGAGGCCGGGCTGTTCGACGCCCCGGTCGTCGGAGCCGTCATCAGCGGCATGCCAGTGCTGTCGATGCCACCCCGCAAGGTCATCGCCATCCTGAGGGGGGCATTCGGCTACATGCGGCCGGGCGGCGCGTTCTATCAGTTCACCTACACCACGCGCTGTCCGATACCCGATGCGATCCTCATGCGCCTGGGCCTGAGGGCGACCCGGATCGGCTCGACCTTGCGCAACCTGCCACCGGCTGCCGTCTACCGGATCTCCCGGCGGCCGCCATCGCCGCTAAGACTGGCGTAGCGCTGGTCCCGAGGGGCCGAAACGAGCAGGAGCAGCCGGGCCGGGAAATGGCGTGCCTGTTTCCTCTGGCGCTCGCCCTCCCGAGCGTCAGCGCGCCATCAGGCCGCGGCGGTGTCGTTCCTCGGCGCTTCCCTCGACAAGGCTCGTTGCAGCTCCCGCAACCCCTTTTGGGAGCGCTGTGCGAAAGGGACGGAAACGGAAACAAGCTCGAGAATGTTCACCGGAACTCCGGCCGAGCAGGCCACACCGGAGGAAGCCTAACGCCCAGGCGCAACGGCATAGGTCGCCGCGCCAACCCCTTTGAGGAGATTGGCTATGGCTACGTTTTTCTCTCGTACCTCGCACCTCGTGTTGGTCGCATGCTGCCTGTCCGCACCGTTGGCTTCCGCTATTGCTGGCTAAGGCGGCGGAGGTGGTGGTGGGGGCGGTGGCGGCGATGACCGCTGGGCCGTGTTCCACAACCAGCCCCAGCTCGGGCAGACTGCGCGCAGCTATGGTCACGGCGGCCGGGCAGATCGCGCCGCGGGCCCCCGCGCCGGCGGTGGCGCCATGCAGCATCAGGTCGGCGTCGCCTCGGCCGAGACTGTGTTGCCCGATGGCACGCGCGTCCGCTCGATCGGTCTTGCCAGCGGCGACCGCTTCGTCACCACGATCACGCCGGACGGCATGGTTCGCACCGGCTTCCGTCCGGCCGGGCAGCGCGCCGATCAGCCAGGCGCCCGCAGCCGCACCACCTATAATCCGCAGACCGGCATCACCTCGACCTGGACCACCCAGGCCGACGGCACCCGCGTCGGCGTCCATGTCGACCGCCAGGGCAACCGCGCGGTCTCGACCAGCCGGTAAGCAAGTTTCCTATCGGAGAGCTGGAGCTGCCGCTCAGGCGGCTCCAGCCTCGACCGGCCGCTCCGGGTCCTGCGTCCAGTCGGTCATCGAGCCGTCATAGAGCGAGATCTCCTCGCGGCCGAGCAGCTCCGACATCACGAACCAGTTGAGCGAAGCCGTATGGCCGGTATTGCAATAGGAGATCGCCGGCCCCTTCGGCACCGGGCCGAACAGGGCGCTGAGGTCTCCCGCCTGCTTGAACCTTCCTGTTGCCGGATCGAAGGCCGCGGCGTAGTCGCGCGAGACGGCGCCGGGGATGTGCCCGGCGCGCGCGGCCTCGGTCGCCTTCTCCTTGCCCTCGAAATAGCTGGAGGAGCGGGCGTCGACGAGCGTCGCCAGCTTGCTGCGCGACGCGACCAGCGTGGCGTCGGCGGTGCTGCGCAGCTTCTGCTGCACCACGACTGGGTAGGGCGATGCCGGCTCTGGTTTGGATGGACCGGTCTCGATCGGCAGGCCCGGAGAGGTCTGCCAGCCCTTGAAGCCGCCATCGAGGATCGCCTGCTGACCATGGCCGATCAGCTTCAGCGTCCAGTAGACGCGGCTGGCGGCGGCAAGGTCGCTGGCGGTGAGTCCGGCCGGCACGATCACGACCTTGCTCGGCGGGATGATGCCGAGCCGGCCGGCAAGCTCGGCGAGATGGTCGAGCGGGGGCAGCATGCCCGGCGCATTGCCGACCTTGGCGCGCCAGCCATCGGCGGCGTAGTCGCTGTGCACCGCGCCGGGGATATGGCCGGCCTCGAAGGCCTGGCGCCCGCCCTCGGCAGCGGCGCGAATATCGATGATGACGAGGTCGGGTGAGCCCAGCGCCCCGGCCAGGACTTCGGGGGATACCAGCCCCGAGGTCGGGATATCCGTCATTCCGCGGCCTCCTGTTGCAGTTCGTCGATGACCACCAGCGAGGTGCTCATCTCGGCGGTCGCCCCCAGCATGATCGAAGCGGAACAGTACTTTTCCTTCGACAATGTGACGGCGCGTTCAGCCTTGGCCTGCGACAGGCCGCGGCCGCTGACGCGATAGGCGATATGGATCTTGGTGAAGACTTTGGGGTCCTCGGTCGCACGCTCGGCCTCGACCTCGACCTCGCAGCCGGTCACGGCCTCGCGGCCCTTCTTGAGGATCTGGACGACGTCGAAGCCGGTGCAGCCGGCAAGCCCGATCAGCAGCATCTCCATCGGCCGGGTACCGATGTTGCGGCCGCCATATTCAGGCGCGCCATCCATCATCACGGCATGGCCGCTGCCGGCCTCGCCCATGAAGGCCATACCCTCGACCCATTTTGCCCGCGCTTTCATGGCCGCCTCCTGTCGTCAAACCGTGCCGGGCGACAGGCATAACCCGTCCCGCACGCGAAAGGCGAGGGCGGCATCAGGCCGCGGCGAAGAGGTTGCCATGCGTAATGCGCAGCCGGATGCGCTCGCCGATCGCCGGCGCGACCTGGCTGGCGAGGTCGACGTCGAGCCGCTTGGGCAGCCCTTCGACGGCGACCTCGGCACGGCGCAAGGGGCCGTTGCGGCGCAGGTGCTCGACCACGCCCGGCAAGGCGAGCGGCGCATCGTCGACGATGCGCAGATGCTGCGGCCGGACATAGAGCGAGGCCGGCCCGCCAAGATTCTGGCGCAGGCCGCCGAGCACAGGCCGGTCCTGGAAGAAGGCCTGGCTGCCAACGACCTTGACCGGCAGGTGGTTGGCATCACCAAGGAACTGACAGATGAACGGCGTCGCCGGATGGTCATAGACGTCGTCGGGCGAGCCCACCTGCTCGAGGCGGCCATCATGCAGGATCGCGACCCGGTCGGCGAGTTCCAGTGCCTCCTCCTGGTCGTGGGTGACGAAGACGGTGGTGTGGCCGGTACGTTGATGCAACTGGCGCAGCCAGGCGCGCAGGTCCTTGCGGACCTTGGCATCGAGCGCGCCGAAGGGCTCGTCGAGCAGCAGCACGCGTGGCTCGATCGCCAGCGCCCGGGCGAGCGCGATGCGCTGGCGCTGGCCGCCGGAAAGCTGGCTCGGATAGCGCTTCTCCAGCCCCGGCAACTGGATGAGCTCCAGGAGGTCGGAGACGCGCTTCTTGATTTCCGCGGGGCTCGGCCGTTCAGCGCGCGGTCGCGATTTCAGGCCGAAGGCGATGTTCTCGGCAACACTCATCGTCTTGAACAGCGCATAGTGCTGGAAGACGAAGCCGATCCGGCGCTCGCGCAGCGAGAGCTCGCGCGTATCGGTCTCGCCGAACAGCACGCGGCCGCGCTCGGCCTGTTCGAGGCCGGCGATGACGCGTAGCAGCGTCGTCTTGCCTGAGCCGGACGGGCCGAGCAGGGCGACGAGCTCGCCCGGCTGGATGTCGAGCGAAACGCCGCGCAAGGCGGGAAAGTTCTGGAAGCGTTTCTCGACGCTTTCGATAGTGACGGCGACCGACATGGGCTCTTCCACTCAATGGCGGCGGCTGGCGGCGATTGAATCCGCGAAGCGCCATTCCAGCACGGTTTTCAGGACGAGCGTGACGAGGGCGAGGCCCGCCAGCAGCGAGGCGACCGCGAAGGCAGCAGCCCCCATGTACTCGTTGTAGAGAATCTCGACATGCAGCGGCATGGTCGTGGTCACCCCGCGGATCTTGCCGGAGACGACGGCGACCGCGCCGAACTCGCCCATAGCGCGGGCATTGCAGAGCAGGACGCCGTAAAACAGGCTCCATTTCACGTTTGGCAGGGTCACCTTGAAGAAGGTACGCCAGCCCGAGGCACCCAGCGTCAGCGCTGTCTCCTCATCAGCCGAGCCGAGCGACTGCATGTGCGGGATCAGTTCGCGGGCGACGAAGGGGAAGGTGACGAAGATCGTCGCCAGCAGGATGCCCGGCACGGCGAAGATGATCTTGAGGTCGTTGGCCGCGAGCCAGGGGCCGAAATAGCCCTGAGCGCCGAAGAGCAGCACGAAGACCAGGCCCGAGATCACCGGCGAGACCGAGAAGGGCAGGTCGATGAAGCTGATCAGGAGGCTCTTGCCGCGGAACTCGAATTTCGCGATCGCCCAGGCGGCCGCCAGTCCGAAGATGACGTTGAACGGCACCGCGATCGCCGCGATGAGCAGCGTCAGCCGGATCGCGGCCAGCGCGTCGGGCTCGAGGATCGCCTCGCGATAGGCCTGCCAGCCGCGCGCTCCAGCTTCGACGAAGACCGAGATCAACGGCAGGAAGAGGAACAGGCAGAGGAAGGCGAGCGAAATGCCGACCAGCAGGAACTGGACGAGCCGGGATTCGCCCTTGATGCGCCGCGCCGCGCGGGCAGGCGCGAGATCCTCGATCTGGTAGGGCAGGCTGGCGTCAGACATCGCCGAATCTCCGCCGTGCGCTGGCCTGGATCAGATTGACCAGCAGGATCAGCGAGAACGAAAGCAGGAGCATGATCGTCGCGACCACGGCCGCACCGGCATAGTCGAACTGCTCGAGCCGGATCACGATCAGCAGCGGCGCGATCTCGGAGACCATAGGCACATTGCCGGCGATGAAGATCACCGAGCCGTACTCGCCGACCGCCCGCGCAAATGCGAGCACGAATCCGGTCAATAGCGCCGGCAGGACCGGCGGCAGCAATACGGTGAAGACGGTACGCCAGCGGCTGGCGCCGAGCAGCGCCGCAGCCTCCTCGATATCGGCCGGCAGTTCCTCCAGCACCGGCTGGATCGTGCGCACGACGAAGGGCAGGCCGATGAAGATCAGCGCCACCATCACGCCGAGCGGCGTATAGGCGACCTTGATGTCATAGGGCGCGAGCAGCCCGCCGACCCAGCCATTGGGCGCATAGATCGCCGCCAGCGAAATGCCGGCGACCGCCGTCGGCAAGGCGAAGGGCAGGTCGACTGCCGCATCGATCAAGCGCTTGCCGGGAAAATCGTAGCGCACGAGGACCCAGGCCAGGATCAGCCCGAAGACCGCGTTGACCGCCGCCGCGAAGAACGCGCCCCCGAAGGAGAGTTTCAACGCCGCCAGCGTGCGCGGCGACGTCGCGACCGCCCAGATGTCGGCCGGACCGGCACTCGCCGCCTTGAGGAACAAGGCGGCGAGTGGAATCAGCACGACCAGCGACAGCGCCGTCACCGTGATGCCCAGCGCCAGGCCGAAGCCGGGCAGGATGCTGGGCTCGCGCCAGCGGAAGACCGTCGCCGTCATGGCTCAGCGGGCCGGCTTGTAGAGCTGGTCGAAGGTGCCGCCGTCGCCAAAGTGGGTGGGCTGCGCTTTGGCCCAGCCGCCGAAGCTCTCGTCGATAGTGATGAGTTCGACCTTCGGGAAGCGGGCAATGTCCTTCGGGTCGGCAGCTTCCGGATTGCGCGGGCGGTAGTAGTTCTTGGCGATGATCGCCTGGCCCTTCGGCGTGTAGAGGAATTCGAGATAGGCCTGCGCCTCGGCGCGGGTGCCCTTGGCATCGACATTGCCGTCGACGATCGCGACCGGCGGCTCGGCCAGGATCGAGAGCGAGGGCACGACGATGTCGAACTTGTCCTCGCCGAACTCCTTCAGGGCCAGGAACGCCTCGTTTTCCCAGGACAGGAAGACGTCGCCGATGCCGCGCTGGGTAAAGGTCGTGGTGGCGCCGCGCGCGCCGGTGTCGAGCACCGGCACATTGGCGAGCAGCTTGCCGACATAATCGCGGACCTTGGCCTCGTCCTTGTTGAAGGCCTTCTCGGCATAGGCCCAGGCAGCGAGATAGTTCCAGCGGGCACCACCCGAGGTCTTCGGATTCGGCGTGATGATCTGGACGCCCGGCGTCACCAGGTCGCCCCAGTCCTTGATCGCCTTCGGATTGCCCTTGCGGACAAGGAAAACGATGGTCGAGGTGTAGGGCGAGGAGTTCTGCGGCAGGCGCTTTTGCCAGTCGAGCGGCAGCTTCTTCGAGCGCTCGGCGACGGCATCGATGTCGCCGGCGAGCGCCAGCGTCAGCACATCGGCGTTGAGGCCGTCGATCACGGTGCGGGCCTGCGCGCCCGAGCCGCCATGCGACTGGCGGATCGTGCTGATCTTCTTTGCGTTCTTGCCGTTCCAGTCGGCGATGAAGGCCGTGTTGATCTCGCGATAGAGCTCGCGGGTCGGATCATAGGAGACGTTGAGCAGCTCGGTCTGGGCGCGGGCGCCGCTGATCACGCCGAAGCACAGGGCGAAGGCTCCGAGCGTCAGGCCGGCTTGCAGCAGGCGGTGAAGTCTCTGTCGCGTCATCTCAGTGCTCCGTGCTGAACAGTCGAGAAGACCGCCGGAACGGTTCGAAACTGTTCTGAAAAACAAACAGAACGTACTGAATTGGCGGTCATCGCTCAACTGGTGGCGGCAGTAGAGCCCTTCCAAACTTTTCGCGCCAGAGAGAAAACGCATCTCCGGCAGTTTGGTTCACGTCAGGCTTGAGCCAATTTTCCACTTGCCGCCGCCGGCAGCGCAGCACCCATGGCATGGCCGATCAGGACGAGGACAGGCCCCCGGTTCGGCAGCTCGCCAAGCCGCTCCGGCAGCTGCGCGATCGTGCTGGCGATCCGCGTTTCCGCCGGGGTGGTGGCGCCGAGCACGGCGATCGCCGGCGTGGCCGGATCAAGCCCGGCGGCGAGCGCCTTCTCGCGGAACAGCGCCAGCGTGGCACGCGCCATATAGAGGGCCGTCGTCGCGGCCGGATCGGCGAGCGCCTTCCAGTCGAGATCCTGCGGCAGCTTGCCGTCGCGAGCATGGCCGGTGACGAATTGCAGCCGGCGGGCGTGGTCGCGATGGGTCAGCGACAGTCCGAGCGAGGCCGCCGCGCCCTGCGCCGCCGAGATGCCAGGCACGATCGCGACCGCGATGCCGGCCCTGTGGCAGGCTTCGATCTCTTCGCCGGCGCGGCCGAAGATGCCGGGATCGCCGCCTTTCAGCCGGACCACATGCTTGCCCTGGCCGGCAAGCGAGACCAGCATCGCGTTGATGTCGTCCTGCTTCACGGCCGGGCCATAGCCCTGCTTGCCGACCAGCATGCGCTTGGCCTCGCGCCGGGCGAGTTCGAGCACGCCTGCGGAAACGAGATCGTCGTAGAGGATGATGTCGGCGCTCTGCAGCGCGCGGATCGCCTTCAATGTCAGCAGTTCCGGGTCGCCCGGACCGGCGCCGACGAGCGTGACGCGGCCATGTGGCGTGCCGCCGCGCTCGATCTCGTCGAGCACGGTAGAGAGGCTATCCCGGTCGCTCTCGTCCGGCCGGCGCTGCGGGTCAGCGAGAGCGCGGCTGGTGAAGCGCTCCCAGAAATCGCGGCGCAGCGGGAAGGCGAGCTCGCGCGCCTTGACCAGCGGGCGCCAGTCATGCGCCGCCTGCGCCCAGGCCTTCAGCCCCGCAGGAAGAAGCGCCTCGATCTTGGCGCGGATCGCCTGGCCGAAGACAGGGGCGGCGCCATCGGTCGAGATCGCGACCACGAGCGGCGAGCGATTGACCAGCGAGCCGAAGGCGAAATCGCAGAACTCGGGCTTGTCGACGACGTTGACCGGCACACCGGCCTGCCGGGCAGCGGCGGCGAAGGCCTTGGCCTCGTCGAGCGAATCGATGTCGGCGATGGCGAGCGCGGCGCCATCGAGATCATCAGCCTGCCAGCTCCGCGGCAGCACCGTCATAGAACCGGCTGGCGGGTCGGCTGCGAGGCCCGCGAAGAGTTCCGGGCTATCGCCGGCGAGAATCAGCAGATTTGAGCCGGCAGCCGCGAGCAGTTCGGCCTTCCAGAGCGCGCCCTCGCTCGCACCCGCGAGCACGACCTTGCGTCCCTCCAGCTTGTGGAAGAGCGGCAGGGTCGCGAGCCGGTCGATCCGGCGCGGGGCGATTGTCTCCGGGCGTCTTGCGCTCATCTTTGCGTCGCTGCGGCCTTCACGTCGGGTTGCGTCCGGGTGTCGCCCGCAGGTGGCATGAACAACCACAGACCGGCAAGCACCAGGATGATAAGCCGGAAGCAAAGATCGAACCAGCGCTCGCGCGGGCCGGGAGCGGAATGGCCGAGAGAGCTATTGAGTGCGTCGTTCAGCATGGCCTCCTCCCATTCGTCGTCGCTATGACGGTCGGCCGGCCGCCGCAGGCTGGATTGGGCCGAACCGTGCATCGTTTCAGCCCGCCGCGGCATGTTTCAGCCGGGCCGAGCGGCGCCGGTCGAGGATGTTGCCGCTGTCGCCATAGCCGCGCTGATAGCCATGGCTGATCTGGCCGAGCGCATTGACCCATTGCTCGACCGGCTGGCGCGCAGCGCTCGCCTCCGGCAATTCGACCTCGTCGAAGCCGCAGGCGAGGGCATAGGCGAACTGGTCGACGATCAGCGGCCCGCTGGCGCGCAACGTGCCGGTGAAGCCGTGATTGCGGATCAGGCGCGCCAGACTGAAGCCGCGCCCATCGCCGAAGGACGGGAAGCTGATCGCGACCAGCGAGAGCTGCCGCATCAGCAGCTTCAGCTCGGGAATGCGGACGGTGTTGGGGATGACGACGCCAATGCGCTGATCGCGGGTCTTCTGCGCAAGCGCTTCCGGCAACACTGCCCAGTCGACGAGCGCATGCGAGAGATTGCCGATCGCCGCGCCTTCACTGCGGGTCCAAATCTCGGCCTTGGCGCCGTGACGATCAAGCAACGGCATGGCTGACCTCCTGAAAAGCCGCCTTGAACGGCGCGAGACCGATGCGGCGGACATTGTCGATGAAGCTCTCGCCCGCCTGACGCTGCGCCAGATAGACCGAGACGATGCGCTCGATCGCGTCCGGCACGTCCTCGGCGGCAAGGCCGGGACCAAGGATCTCGCCGATCGCGGCGTTCTCGGTCGCGTCGCCGCCGAGCGTGATCTGGTAGGATTCGATACCGCGCTTCTCCAGGCCGAGAATGCCGATATGGCCGACATGGTGGTGGCCGCAGGCATTGATGCAGCCGGAGATCTTGATGTTGAGCACACCGATCTCCTTCTGCCTGGCGGGATCGGCGAAGCGCTGGGCGAGCGCTTGCGCGATCGGGATCGAGCGGGCCGTCGCCAGGGCGCAATAATCGAGGCCGGGGCAAGCGATGATATCGGTGATCAGACCGGCATTCGCCGTCGCGAGCTCCGCCTCGCCGAGGCGCTGCCAAACAGCGAACAGGTCCGACAGCTTCACATGTGGCAGGACGAGGTTCTGGGCGTGGGTGACGCGGATCTCGGAGAGCGAGAACTCGTCGGCCAGATCGGCGACGACCCGCATCTGCTCGCTCGTGGCATCGCCGGGAGGCGCGCCGATCGGCTTCAGCGAGATCGTCAGCGCGGCATAGCCCGACTGACGGTGCGGCGTGAGATTGGTCTCGACCCAGCGAGCGAAATCGGGATTGCCGGCCCTGGCCGCCTCGAAGGCACCACTGGTCGCCGGTAGCGTCTCATAGGCGGGCGGCGCGAAATAGGCGGCGATGCGCGCGACTTCGGCCGGGTCGGCATTGACCGAGGGGCCGTCGAGCCGGGCGAACTCCTCCTCGACGCGGCGGGAGAATTCCTCGGTGCCGATCTCGTGGACGAGGATCTTGACCCTGGCCTTGTACTTGTTGTCGCGCCGGCCTTCGAGATTGTAGACTCGCATGATCGCCTCGAGATAGGCGAGCAGATCGGCCTTGGGCAGGAATTCGCGCACGACCTTGCCGATCATCGGGGTCCGGCCGAGGCCGCCGCCGACGATGACCTCGTAGCCGATCGCGTGCGTGTCGGGATGGCGCAGGATGCGCAGGCCGATATCATGCGCCTTGATCACGGCGCGGTCGTGCTCGGCGCCGGTGACCGCGATCTTGAACTTGCGTGGCAGGTAGTCGAATTCGGGATGCAGGCTCGACCATTGCCGGATCAGCTCGGCGGTCGGGCGCGGATCCTCGACCTCGTCCTGCGCAACGCCGGCAAAGTGGTCGGCGGTGACGTTGCGGATGCAATTGCCCGAAGTCTGGATCGCGTGCATCTCGACATCGGCGAGCAGGTCGAGAATGTCCGGGATGTCGCGCAGCTTCGGCCAGTTGAACTGGAGGTTGGTCCGCGTGGTGAAATGGCCGTAGCCGCGGTCATAGCGCTCACCGATGAGCGCGAGCTGGCGCATCTGCTTCGATGACAGCGTGCCGTAGGGCACCGCGATGCGCAGCATATAGGCATGCAGCTGCAGATAGACGCCGTTCTTCAGGCGCAGCGGCTTGAACTCGTCCTCGGTCAGCGAGCCGTTCAGCCGGCGGCCGACCTGGTCGCGGAACTGCGCGACGCGCTCGCGCACAAAGCGTTCGTCGAATTCGTCGTAACGATACATGTGTCAGGCTCTCAGGAATGCTTGGGCAAGCGGCAGTTCGGCCTGCTTGCCGAGGTCGCGCCGGATGCTGGGGCCGGTCGTCTTCATCCGCTCGCGGTAATGGCGCGGCACCGGCACGCCGTCCTCGATCGCGACATCGACGAGATAGGCGTCGACGACCTGCTGATTGCCGAGTTCGGCGGCGGCGAAGGCATCGAGCCGGTCTGCGGTCGCTTCGTCGTCACCGACCAGCGCCGCACCGGGATCTCGCGACCAGTGCAGCCCATTTGCATCGCCCGCAGCGAAGACGACATCGCCGTCGAGCAGGTTGTTGGCCAGCAGGATCACCGGCAGGGCAGGGCGCTTGGCGGCAGCCATGAATGATGCTCGCTACGTTCGCTATTCCGAACGTTTTACATAAGGCAGAGGCCCCAAAGCATCAATTCACGTCAGGTAGTGTGATTTTTCTTATTCCCGTTCCAAAAGAGGAAATCTCTCTTCGGGATTGTTCAGCCGAAGACATCCGAGGAAGCTTTTTCTCCGGCGGGGGCCGTCAGCGCGGGCTGCAGGCTTGGCTGAGCTTTCGCAGGGCCGGGCGAATTCCCCTGAGCGGAATGACGTCATAGCCTTTCTTGATACCTTCCTGGCGGATGCGCAGCGAGCGGCCGCTGGATAGCGCCGGGACCATTTCGCTCTCCGCGCCCTCCACGCGGTAGGCGCTGCCGAACGGCCCTGAGGTGTCCTTGAGACTGAGTGGGAAGTCGCGGCCGTCGACAGCAAGCGTGATCGGCCCCTCCGAGAGGATGCCGGGTATGTCGAGGTAGAGGCCGAGCTGCTTGTCCGCTTCGCAGCGGATGAAGGCGCAGGACCAGGCATCATCGGTCATAGTCGGAGAGCACCCCTGAATGGCGCGCTTCGTCTCGCCATCGAAGATGCTCGGCTTCCACTCGGCCGCGGCTTGGCCGGCCGCACCGAGAAAAACCACCAGTCCAACCGCCAGATGCCGCATCGCCATCCCCGCTTGCCGACAACCGCGCGGACCGTAGGGGGCTCACAGGATCGCGGCAAGGAACGCCTGTTTGATTGGTTCAGATCAACCCTCCCAGCCGATAGCCCACGCCCGGCTCGGTCTCGATCAACTTCGGCTCGGCCGGATCGTCCTCGAGCTTCTGCCGGAGCTGGCCGACGAAGACGCGCAGATACTGCACATCGTGCTCATGCGCCGGGCCCCAGACAGCGGTGAGGATCTGCTTGTGGGTCAGCACCCGGCCATTGCCCTGGGCCAGGCAGGCAAACAGGTCGTACTCCTTGGGCGAGAGCTTTATCGCCACGCCGCCCTTGTTGATCCGGCGGTTGACGAGGTCGATCTCGACATCGCCGACCTGCAGCGCCGGCTCCGAGCCCTGACGTTCAAGGCGATGGCGCAGCGCGACGCGCAAGCGCGCCAGCAACTCGCCGACGCCGAAAGGCTTCTCGACATAGTCGTCGGCGCCGGCATCGAGCGCGTCGATCTTCTCGGTCTCGCGGTCGCGGGCCGAGAGGATGATGACCGGTCCGTCATAGAAGGCCCGCGCCTTGGCGAGCGCCTCCTTGCCGTCCATGTCGGGCAGGCCGAGGTCGAGCACGACGGCATCCGGCGGCTTGCGGGCGATCTCGCGCAGACCGCTGGTGGCGTCGTCGGCGCGGATCGGCTCGTAACCGGCGGCATCGAGCGCCGGGCCGAGGAAGCGGTGGATCTGCGGCTCGTCGTCAATGACGAGGATGCGCGGGCGGAAGGCGGTCATGGCTGCGAACTCTTGCTCTCTGCGCCCGCAACGTCCTTGCGCAGGCTGATCAGGATACGGGTGCCGCCCTTGCTGCCGTCAGGGCGGTCATGGATCGGGCTGGCGGCGGCGATGCGCCCGCCCATGGCCTCGACGAAGCCCTTGGCGATGGCGAGGCCGAGGCCAGCACCCTTGCCGCGCTCGCCGCCGCGGTCGATCGATTCCTCCAGGCGACGGAACTTCTCGAAGACGCGCTCCAGTTCGGCGGTCGGGATGCCGCGGCCCTCGTCCTCGATCGAGATCACGACATTGCCGCGATCCTCATAGGCGGCGGCTTCGATCAGCGCGCCGTCCTCGCTATAGGCGATGGCGTTCTCGAGGATGTTGACCAGCACCTGTTCGAGCAGCCCCGCATCGGCCCTGACCAGGGAGAGCTCAGCCGGAAAATCGCGCTGGACGCGGCGCTGGCCGAGCCGGCGCGAGATGCGCGACAGTGCCGAGGCGATCACGTCGCGGACATCGATCCAGTCGCGCCGCGCCACCAGCGCCCCGCCTTCGAGCCTGGTCATGTCGAGCAGGTCGCCGACATAGCGGTTGAGCCGCTCGGCCTCCTCGCGGATCGAGAGCAGCAGGTCGTCGCGCACGGCCGGCCGCATGCCCTCGCCATAGTCGATCAGCGTCGTCGCCGAGCCGAGCACGGTGGCGAGCGGGGTGCGCAGATCATGGCTGACAGAGTTGAGCAAAGCCGAGCGTAGGCGGTCGCTGCGGCGCAGCGCCTCGGCGTCGACGGCGGCAGCGGCGAGCTCGGCCCGTTCGATCGCGATCGCACCCTGATCGAGCAACGCCATGGCGAAACGCTCGTTCTCGGCGGTCGCCAGCGCCTTCGGCTCGAAGCCGACGACACCGGAACGAGCCCGCACCCCTTGCAGCGGCCGGAAGGTCCAGGGGACGTTCGGCAAGGTGCCGGTGCCGGCGCCGGCGGGCTCGCCACGGTTCCAGGTCCAGCGGGCTGCGGTCATGTCTGCCGTCGAGAGCGCTTCGAGCTCGGGCGCGCCCGCGCTGGGAGCGATCTCGCCGTCGACCGGCAGCAACACCACGACCTTGCCGGAGGTCGCGGCCGAGACCTGCTCCGCCAGAATTGCCGCTACATCCTCGCGCCGCGCCGCAGCCGAAAGCCGGCGGCTGGCGGCGAGCAGGGCGGTGATCGCGGAGGCGCGCCGCGCCGTCGCCTTGGCCTGGTCTCGGATGCGTCCGGTCAGACCGCCCGTGGTCAGCGCTACCGCGAAGAAGACGAGGAAGGTCAGGACATCGGCCGGATGGCCGATCCAGAAGGACAGGCGCGGCTCGAGGAAGAAGAAGTTGTAGGCGAAAGCGGCGAGCGCCGCCGCCGTCACCGCCGGCCAGAGGCCGAAGGCGAGGCCGGCGCCGAGCACGCTGACCATGAACAGCATGGCGAGGTTGACGTTCTCGACCCGCTTGTCGATCAGCTCGGCGAGGCCGATCACGACTCCGACCATGGCGATGGCACCGAGATGGGCAAGCCAGTTGAACTGGCCCTGCGGCGCGGTCGGACTCGTCGGCCGCACCGGCCCGGTCGTCACCTCGGTGATGATGTGGAGTGCCGCACCGTTCTGCGCCTTCAGCAATTCGGGGGCGAGAGAGGGCCTGAACCAGGAGCGCCAGCCCTTGCGATGCGATTTGCCGACGACGATCTGAGTGACGTTGTTGCGCCTGGCATAGTCGAGCACGGCGCCGACGAGATCGTCGCCGTTGAGCACGACACTGGCGCCACCGAGCTGCTCGGCCAGCTTCAGCGCCTCGGCGAGATGTGCGCCCTGTCCTGGATCAGGCCCGCCGCGGTTCGGCCGTTCGACATGGGCGACCGTCCAGGGCGCATCCATCATCATGTCGGAGAGACGCCGCCCGGCTCGGACCAATGAGCCGGCCATCGCATCGGGGCCGATCAGCACCAGGATGCGCTCGCCCGCCGCCCAGGGGCCCTCGACGCCGGCGCGCTTCATAGCCTGGCTGAGCTGGTCGTCGACCGTCTGGGCGGCGCGCCGCAGTGCCAATTCGCGCAGCGCCGTCAGGTTCTCCGGCTTGAAGAAATTGCCAGCGGCGAGCCGAGCCGTCTCCGGCACATAGACCTTGCCTTCTTCCATGCGCTGGCGCAGTTCCGTCGGCGTGATGTCGATCAGCTCGATCTCGTCGGCGCGGCTGAGCGCGCTGTCCGGCACCGTCTCGCGCTGGCGCACGCCAGTGATCTTCCAGACCACGTCGACCAGGCTTTCGAGATGCTGGACGTTGAGAGTCGTCCAGACGTCGATGCCGGCCTGCAGCAGTTCCTCGACATCCTGCCAGCGCTTGGGATGGCGGCTGCCGGGCGCATTGGAATGGGCGTACTCGTCGACCAGGAGCAGCTTCGGCTTGAGAGCGAGAGCCGCGTCGAGGTCGAACTCCATCATCAACCGGCCGCGATGCTCGAGCGGCCGGCGCGCCATCACCTCGAGCCCGTCGAGCAGCTCTTCCGTCTCGCTCCTGCCATGCGTCTCGACCACGCCAACCAGCAGCTCGCCATGCTCGTCGACGACGCGCTTGGCCTGGGTCAGCATCTCGTAGGTCTTGCCGACCCCGGGGGCCATGCCGAGAAATATCTTCAGCCGGCCGCGCTTGCCGCGGCCGGCTGAAGCCAGCAGGGCGTCGGGGTCGGGCCGCCCTGCCTCTCTGTACTGGGATTCGTCTGTTGCCATCGAACCTAACGTTGAGCGCGCGGCCAGCGCGCGTCGAGTGCCAAATTAACGGCGAGCACATTGACGCGCGGCTCACCGAGCAGGCCGAAGGTCGAGCCCTCGGTGTTGGCGGCGATAACAGCCAGAACTTCGGCCGGCTGGGCCTTGCGAGTTGCGGCGATGCGCGCGACCTGCCGCGCTGCATTGGCCGGCGAGACATGCGGGTCGAGACCGGAGCCCGAGGTCGTGACGGCGTCGACCGGGATCGGCGCCGAGCTCTCAGCGCGCAGTGCCTCGGCATCGGCCTTGATGCGGGCGGCAAGATCCTCGTTCAGTGGGCCGAGATTGGAGCCGGACGAGCCGGCGGCGTCGTAGCCGTCCTTGCCGGCGGCGGAGGGGCGGGGACGTAAATAAGCGTCGTCCTTGAAGTTCTGCCCGATCCAGCGCGAGCCGACGATCTCGCCGGAGGCGTTGCGGATCAGCGAGCCTCCGGCCTGGGCCGGAAACAGCGCCTGCGCCAGCCCGGTGACACCCAGCGGATAGGCGAAGCCGAGCAGGGCGGTGAAGAGGACCATCGAGACGATGGCGGGGCGAAGATTGGCGATCATGATACGGCTCTCCTGTCAGGCCGTCAGACGAGCTTGAGGGCGGCGATGGCGAGATCGATCAGCTTGATGCCGATGAAGGGCGCGATGATGCCGCCGATGCCATAGAGGGTGAGGTTGCGCGAGAGCAGCTTGGCCGCGCCGATGGCCCGGTAGCGTACGCCCTTCAGGGCGAGCGGGATCAGCGCGACGATGACCAGCGCGTTGAAGATCACCGCCGAGAGGATCGCGCTCTGCGGGCTGGCCAGCCCCATGATGTTGAGCGCG
The DNA here is from genome assembly GCF_053645455.1 of Allobosea sp. NPDC055332. Taxonomy (NCBI): domain Bacteria; kingdom Pseudomonadati; phylum Pseudomonadota; class Alphaproteobacteria; order Hyphomicrobiales; family Alloboseaceae; genus Allobosea; species Allobosea sp. NPDC055332. Next base: position 608,065 of record NZ_JBSHMO010000003.1, read on the forward strand.
CCGAGGGCCGGCAGCGAGACGACGAAGAGCGCCGGGATGATGGCGAAATACTTCGCGACGTCGTTGGCGATCGAGAAGGTGGTGAGCGCGCCGCGGGTGATCAGCAATTGCTTGCCGACCTCGACGATCTCCAGGACCTTGGTTGGGTCGCTGTCGAGATCGACCATGTTGCCGGCCTCGCGCGCCGCCTGTGCGCCGGTCTGCATGGCGACGCCGACATCGGCCTGAGCGAGGGCAGGGGCGTCGTTGGCGCCGTCGCCACACATCGCGACGAGGCGGCCCTTGGCCTGCTCGGTGCGGATGATCCGCAGCTTGTCCTCCGGCGTCGCCTCGGCGAGGAAGTCGTCGACGCCGGCTTCGGATGCGATCGCCGCCGCGGTGACGGGGTTGTCGCCGGTGATCATCACCGTGCGCACGCCCATGCGGCGGAGATCCGCGAAGCGCTCCTTCACGCCGGGCTTGACCACGTCTTTCAAGTGGATGACGCCGACCAGCGCACCGTTCTCGCTGACGGCGAGCGGCGTGCCGCCCGAGCGGGCGATGCCGTCGACCGCCTGGCGCAATTCCGCCGGCACCTGGCTCTCGGCGAGGTCGAGCGTCTTGATGACGGCATCGACCGCGCCCTTGCGCCAGGATTTGCCATCGAGATCGAGGCCCGACTGGCGGGTGGTGGCGCTGAACGGGATCGTGGTCGCTCCCGCCGGAACCTCGGCGGTGATACCCTGGCCGCGGGCAAGCTCGACGATCGAGCGGCCTTCCGGCGTCTCGTCGGCGAGGGAAGCCATCAGCGCGGCCCGCAGCGCCGCGTCCGGGCGCACGCCCGGGACCGGGATCACCTCGACCGCCATGCGGTTGCCGTAGGTGATGGTGCCGGTCTTATCGAGCAGCAGCGTATCGACGTCGCCGGCGGCTTCGACCGCCCGGCCCGAGGTCGCGAGCACGTTGACCTTGAGCAACCGGTCCATGCCGGCGATGCCGACGGCGCTGAGCAGGCCGCCGATCGTGGTCGGGATCAGCGTGACGAAAAGCGCGCCGAGCACCATCGGGTCGAGCGAGACGCCTGAGAAGGCACCGAGCCCGGTCAACGTCACCACGGCGATCAGGAAGACCAGGGTCAGGCCGGCGAGCAGTACGGCGAGCGCCAGCTCGTTCGGGGTCTTGCGCCGGTCGGCACCCTCGACCATCGCGATCATACGATCGAGGAAGGAGGAGCCCGGGCGCGAGGTCACCTTCATCTTGATCCAGTCGGAGACGACCGTGGTGCCGCCGGTGACGGCCGAACGGTCGCCGCCGCTCTCGCGGATCACCGGAGCGGATTCGCCGGTGATCGCGGCCTCGTTGACCGAGGCGACACCCTCGATGATCTCGCCATCGGCGGGGATGACGTCGCCGGCCTCGACCAGGACGATGTCGCCGGGCGCGAGTTCGTGAGCCGGCGTCGGGATCATCGCATTGCGCTCGGCATCGATGATCAGCTTGGCCTTGGTGGTGACACGGGTGGCGCGCAGCGAATCCGCCGCTGCCTTGCCGCGCCCTTCGGCGATCGCTTCCGCGAAATTGGCGAAGACCACGGTGAGCCAGAGCCAGACCGCGATCTGGATCGCGAAGGCGGCCGGCTGGCCGCCTGCAATGGCGACCACCGCCGAGACGGTGGCGAGCGCCGCGACGACCTCGGTCGCGAGGATGACCGGGTTGCCGGTCAGCGCCCGCGGGTCGAGCTTGGCGAAGGCGCTCTTCAAGGCCGTCAGCACGATGGCCTGGCTAAAGGCGCTGGATTTAGCGAGTGAGACACTCATCGAAGTAGTTCCTTTGTCGGCTCAGCGAATAGCCGCAAGCACCTGGAAGTGCTCGACGATCGGCCCGAGCGCGAGCGCGGGGAAGAATTGCAGTCCGCCCAGGATCAGGATGATGCCGATAAGCAGGCCGACGAAGAGCGGGCTATCGCTCGGCAGGGTGCCGGCGGTCGGCGCGAGCTTGGGCTTGGCTGCGATGGCGCCGGCCATGGCGATGACCGGGACCATGTAGGCGAAGCGGCCGAGCAGCATGGCGATGCCGAGCGTGGTGTTCCACCAGGGCGCGTTGGCGGTGAGGCCGGCATAGGCCGAGCCATTGTTCCCCGCCGCCGAGGAATAGGCGTAGAGGATCTCGGTGAGCCCACGCGGCCCCTTGTTGAGCAGGCCCTCGAGCGCGACCGGCAGCACGGCGGCGACCGCCGAGAAGCCGAGGATCGCGAGCGGCAGGATCAGCACCGCCAGCATGGCGAACTTGATCTCGCGGGTCTCGACCTTCTTGCCGAGATACTCCGGCGTGCGCCCGACCATCAGGCCGGCGACGAAGACCGAAAGCAGCGCCATCACGACCATGCCGTAGAGGCCGGAGCCGGCGCCGCCGGGGACGATCTCGCCGAGCTGCATCAGGAACATCGCGACGCCGCCGCCGAGCGGCATGAACGAGCCGTGCATCGCATTGACCGAGCCGTTCGCAGTACCCGTGGTCTGGGCCGCCCAGACGGAGGAGGAGGCGGCGCCGAAACGGACCTCCTTGCCTTCCATATTGGCCGGCGCATCGGTGATGCCGGCAGAGACCATGGCCGGCTGCGGCGTCAGCGTCTCCGAGGCATAGATTGCGACCGCGCCGAGGCTGAGCAGGATCACCATCGCGGCGATCAGCGCACGCGCCTCCTTGCGGGCACCGGCGATGCGCCCGAAAGCGACGACGGTGGCGAAGGAGATCGCATTCAGCGAAATGACTTCGATCAGGTTGGTCAGCGGCGTCGGGTTCTCGAGCGGATGGGCCGAGTTGACGTTGAACAGGCCGCCGCCATTGGTGCCCCATTGCTTGATCGCTTCCTGGCTGGCGACCGGGAAGAGGGCGATGATCTGGTCGGCGCCCTCCAGCGTCTTGGCGGTGACATTGGCGAGCAGGCTCTGCGGCACGCCGGCCGCGACGAGCGCGAGCGCGGTGACGATCGAGACCGGCAGCAGCACGTAGAGAGTGTTGCGGGTCACATCGACCCAGAAATTGCCGAGGCTCTCGCCGCGATCGGCGGCGAAGGCGCGCGCCACGGCGGCTGCCACCGCAAGCCCGACCGCGCCCGAGACGAAGTTCTGCACGGTCAGCCCCACCATCTGGCTGAAGCTGCTCATCGTTGTTTCGCCGCCATAGGATTGCCAGTTCGTGTTGGTGACGAAGCTGACCGCCGTGTTGAAGGCGAGGTGCGGCGACAGGCCGTCAAAGCCTTGCGGGTTGAGCGGCAGCAGGTTCTGGAAGCGAAGCTGCAGATACAGCAGCACGAAGCCGGCCGCGCTGAAGGCGAGCACGGCGGCGGCATAGCCGAGCCAGTTCTGGCCCTTGTTCTTGTCGATACCGAGCGCGGCGTAGAAGCCGGCCTCGACCGGTTTCAGCACCAGGTCGAGCGGCGTTTTCTCGCGCGCCCAGACGCGCGCCATATAGATGCCGAGCGGCCAGCCCACGGCTACCGTCAGCGCGATCGTGAAGACGATCTCAGCCCAGCCCCGCCAGTCCATGCGAGGTCTCCTTTTTGTCGTTGGTTCAGAAGCGGTCGGGGCGCAGCAGCGCGGCGACCATGTAGACCGCGAGCCCGAGGGCGGCGGCGGCATAGAGCAAGGTCAGGCCCATGGCGTCAGACCTTGCGCAGCAGCGCTGCGTACCAGCCGAAGAGCGCGAAGGCCCCGGCTCCGAGCGCGAGAAAGACGATGTCGGCCATGATGGCTCTCCAGCCTGGTTTCAGACCGGAGATGTGGTGCCGGGCCTGCTAAGCGGTCGAGCCGGAAGGGCAGGCGGGGGCATAAGGGCGGCGTAAAGATCAGGATCTCTTGAAGGGCAGATCGAGATCGAGTTCGCCATATCCCATGCCGGCGAGAAGCTGTCTCGTGCGGCGCAGGATGTCGTCCGGCGCGCCTGGCACAGGATGGTCGAGCACCAATGCGGCATGGAGTTCGGATGAGAGATTGGACCTGATGCCGTCTCTCGGAGCGCCGCGGCTGTCAAACACGATCCCGTAAGCCTGCTCGTGGTTGTAGTTGCAGCGCCAAATGTGCTGCCGGCGATCCGTCGTCCGGATATCGATCGAACTGATCGAGAGCGGCTCCTCGGATAGCGATCGACGATGAACCGAAATCTCGGCGAGGCGCTCGCTGCCGTAGAGAATGAAACGCGAGTGATATCCGATCGGATCTGCGTCCGGTGGAGCCTGGTCGATCCAGCTCTGATGCGCACGCTGAGGGTCCACGATGCTGAGCAGCAGCTTCCCGTTGCCCAGGCGCTGCGCCGCGATCAGTCGTTCATGGGCCTGGTAAGCCCGCTGCCCGGCCTCGATCGTCATCGGCTCCAGCAGGAGTGGGAGGGAACGGCGAAAGATATACTCCTTGCTGAAGCTGAGCTCGCCGGGTTGCTCGGGCAACGGCGCGAGCAGGCCCTCGGGCGTCGCAGGCCAGCGGCCCGTAGCGAATTGCGGCTCGGACACGCTCTTACGCTCATGTTCCGGCAACTCGGCTGGAAAGGGAGAGGGCTCCCAGATCGACGCGATCTTGAGCTCCTGGACCGTTCGCTCCTCCCGCTCGTGGAACTCGGCACAGACAGTCTTGATATCGCGATCGAGGAGACGCCGCTCCTTGGCCAGCCAATGCTTCCAGATTGGATCGCGTGCCTCGAGGCCGTCCATGATTGCACCGGCCGTTTGGGCTCGCCCCGCCAGCAGTAATGCGATGACGCATGGAGAAATCTTATCTCGATCTCCCTCCAACCGGCGAGCCATGCCGTCCAGTGTCGTGAGCGCTCCAAGCTCGGCGAATATGTCATGCTGGAGCGAATCCAGCAGCAACGGCGTGAAGTGCGCGGCGGTGACCTCCCAGAGCGAACGATGGATCGACTGGTCGCAACCGACTGAACCTGGGTGCCCGTAGAGCGGGTTGAGGTAACGCCATATCTGGAAGCGCGTCCGTTCTCCTGTGCGATCAAACAGTGCGCCCCGCAGAATGTGACGGACAGGCCGGATCAGAAGGTGGCGGCCGACGAGGACGAGATCGTCTCGATCAGTAAGAAGGGTTTTGAGATAGCGCTTGATGTCCGCCGGACGCGTTCCCGGTTCAGCTGGACCGCGCCTCACGCCCGCAGCCTTGAGGTGCTGCCTGGCATAGTCGACCGCCTTGCCGGCGTTCTGCCATTCGCCCGATACTTCTTCGAGCATGATGCCTTTCGTCAGCTTGGTTAGGGCGGCTGCGATGCAGAGGCCGACACTGGCTTCATCCTCATCGCTCGCCCAACGCAGGCTGACACAGCATGAGAAAGGCTTGGCAGCTTCCGGCGGATCAAGATCGTCGGCGGCATCGGGGCCACGGCGGACATCGAACTCGCAGCCGGATTGCTGGCGCCGCAGCGTCGCGGGAAGGAAGCCGCTATGATGGGCGAGAGGGCCGAGTCCGTATTGAAGCCTGACAGGAAGGCCGAGCGATCTCAGCTCGGCATTGATGTCCTTGATGGTCGGCAAGGTCGCAGCGAAAAGCACATGTGCTTCAATTGCCATGTCGGCGGCCCTCAACAGAGTCCACCGCAACCATAGCGCGAGCCTAAGGTCACGCATATCCTGGCCGAAACCGCCGCAACGGAGCCAGGCGGTTCACCTGTCAGGCGCAAGAATCTGTTGGACAGCCGGCTTTGGTGACCGGCAATCAGCTCGACGCTTCGAGCCCGGCTGTCGTGATGAAGGCGGAGAGGGCGAGACCGGCCCAGAAGAAATCGTTGAGAACACCCTGCAGGGGCACGGCCCCCATGGTCACGGTTGAAAGGCCGCCGGCCAGGAACAGCGCCGAGACCGCAACAAGGCTGCTCATATTGTCCTCCCGCATTTTGGCTCCGAACGCGGCAGGGGTGATTCCGTTCCCCTGATTCGCTGCGGTATCCAATCACTTGTTTTGATCGAATCATCGCACACTCATCACTGCCGTGATGTGACAAGCTCCGACGGGGAGAAACTCCATGACGCATCGCTTGAACGGCGGCTGCCATTGCGGCGCGATCGGTGTCGAACTGTCGTTGCCGCGCCCGCCGGAGGAGGAGATTGTCGGCGCCTGCCAATGCTCCTTCTGCCGCAAGCACAATGCGCGGACAGTCTCGGATCCGAAGGCAAAGGCCCGTCTCATCGTGCACGAGCCGGCCCAGCTTCAGCGCTATCGTTTCGGCCTGTCCGCTTCCGAAGTGGTTCTCTGCCGCCGCTGCGGCGTCTACATCGCCATGCTGATGGCCGAGGCCGAGGGAGCCTGGACCACGATCAACATCGACGCCCTGGACGAACGCACCCGTTTCACCAGGCCGCCCGAGCCACGGGATTTCAGCGGCGAAGCGCTGGAAGGGCGGCGCGAGCGCCGAAAGGCGCGCTGGACCCCGACCGAGCTGGTCGGCTGGCCGGAGGAACGGAGATAGGTCAGGCGGCCGGCCCGGCCAATTGCGCCAGCTGCTGACGAACCGCATCGGAGAACGGCCGCGACTTGCGCGTCGCCTCGTCCATCTGGACCATTACCGTGATCCCGCTGGCGATGCAGCGCTCACCCTGGAAGATCGCCTGCTCGAGCCGGACCGAGCTGCGGCCGACCGAGGCGACGCGGGTGCCGATCTCGACCTCGCCGGGCCAGAGCAGTTCCAACCGGAAATCCATCTCCAGCCTGGCGATCACGAAGGCCGCTCCAGGCTCGACCAGCCGGCGGGCGCGATCATAGATCAGCTCGACGCGCCCGGTTTCGAGAAAGGTCGAGAATACCGCGTTGTTGACGTGCCCCTGGCGGTCGGTGTCGCCATAGCGCAGCTTGTCCTGCGCCCGCAGCGGGAAATCGGTGATGGCGAGATCGTCCGGCATGGTGCGCCCATTCTGTGAACGGGCCCTTCAAACGCGATCAGCGGCCGCGAGGCAAGCTCAACCGGCGATCCGGAGGGAACTCAGGCAAGGACGTCGCGATAGTCGGGATGGCGGCCTACCCAGGCCGCAACGAAGGAGCAGCGCGGCACGACGCGCCGGCCGCTAGCACGGGCGATCCTGAAGATGCCCTCGGCCAGTTGCGAGCCGATGCCGCGTCCATTGAAAGCCGGCGGCACCTCGGTATGGATCACGACGATCCGGTCGCCATCGCTGCGGTAGATGGCAAAAGCCTGCCCGCCGGGGAAATCGAGCTCGAAGCGCGCGGTCTCGGGGCGTTCGACGACCTCGATCCGGCCCGCTTCCACATGTTGCGTCATGGCGGTTCTCCGCAGGCGCTAGCTGGAATGGCGCCACGTCGATCGCAATGTGGGAGCATCACGGCCGATTGTCTTCAGCCGCGCTCATGCGGGCGTGGAATGGCAGGGCTGCGATCGGCCACAGCCCTGCAAATACCGGTCAGCTCAGCCACTCCTGCTCGCGTCGGCGGGCGCGCTCGCCCTTGAGCTCATCCTCCGCGCCGTGGTCGACGACCTCCTCGCTGCGATTGCGGAAGTTCCAGATCGCCTTCGCCGCTTCCCAGTGCTCGTGGTCACGGCCTTCCGGCTGCCCTTCTTCCATCCAGAGCGCGTAGGCGATCTTGCGGATCTCGCGCTCGGCCTTGCCAAGATGGCTCATCTCGTCCTCCTGGTTGCGTTGCGGTCGGCGAGGAAACGATGGAGCCCAAAGTGCGTTCCACGCCTCCGGCGCAATCTGTCACGGCAATGTGGCGCCGGCATGAGCCCATCGGAGGCAGCGACCGGGTCCTTGGGAGAGGCCGCCACCCGATCACGAGGCCGGACTACTCCGCGGCAGCCGGTGGGGGCGCCGTCATTTGCTCGAAGCAGTCGAGGGTCCGTGCCGAATAAACCAGCGCTGCCCCGGCATTCATGGCGATCGCGACCCCGAGCGCCTCGGCGATCTCTTCGCGGCTGACCCCGGCCTTGATAGCCGCATCGACATGGGAGGTGATGCAGCCGTCGCACCGTGTGGTTACGGCGACGGCGAGCGAGATAAGCTCGCGCGTGCGAGCGTCGAGATGCGTAGTCTTGGCTGCGCCACCCGCCAGCGCGGCATAGCCGCGGAGCGCTTCCGGAGCAGCCTTGCCGAAATCGCCGACCCGGCTCTTCAGCTCGGCACGATAGTTGGTCCAATCCAGCATTGGGATGCCCTCCGTCGCAACGTATGAGCGGCCTGAGATCGGCCGCCGGCAATTGTTAGGCAGCAGGCCTGGATCACACCAGAGCGGAGCCCGGGGATAGGCGCCAATGTGGCGTCCCTGTTCGCGCCGAAACGTGGTCTGCGATGCTATCGGGAATGAGCGCGCGTCGGGACAACCAGCGTCCACCTCTGGGTCAGAACGGTCTCGTTATCCTGGTTTGTGGTCGTGACCTGCAAATCCATGAAGCCGCGATCGCCACGGCTGCGCGAGAGCCGGGTCTCCAGCACGTCCGCGGTCGCCCGGAGCCTGTCGCCCGGGCGCATCGGGCGATGAAAACGCACATTCGCGAACTCCGCCCCGACGATCGGGTCGCCTCCCAGCAAGCGGGCATCGACGAGAAGCCGCATGGTGATCGCGAGCGTTTGCCAGCCGCTGCCGACCAGTTCGCCGAAGATGGTGCTGCGAGCAGCCTCCTCGTCCATGTGCATCGGCTGCGGGTCGTAGAGTCCGGCGAACGCCCTGATCGACTCCGCCGTCACCTCGAAGCTGCCCGAGCTGAAATGGTCGCCGGCCGTGAAATCCTCGAGGTATCGCGGCGCGTTCCGCACCTGCTCGTCGTCCCGGGTCTGCACGCATCCTCCCCTTGAATCGACGGGGTCGTCAGGCCAAAGTGCCTTCAATTATTGAAGGGAGTCAATATGAGCTGGTCCGAGGTCAGCAGCACCGCCTGTCCGATCGCGCGGGCCCTCGCGGTCGTCGGTGACCGCTGGACGATGCTCATCCTGCGGGAGCTCTTCCTGGCGACGCGGCGCTTCGAGGAGTTCCAGGCGCAGACCGGCATGTCCTCCCACCTGTTGTCCGGCCGGCTGAAACGTCTGGAAGCCGACGATGTGATCTGCCGCCGCCGATACAGCGACCGGCCGGTGAGGCACGAATACCGCCTGACGCAGAAGGGGCTCGACCTCTACCCGATCCTGCTGGGACTCAAATCATGGGGCGAGACATGGGGCGGCTTTGCTCCGAACGAACCGCCGGCCCTTCAGGTCGCCCATCGTGGCTGCGGGCATGTGACAGGTCTCGAGTTGACTTGCCCGAGCTGCAGGGAGCCGTTCGGTGCGCGCGATGCGCGCGTGGTGATCGGAGAGGAGTTTGCGGCGGAGCGCGCGGCGCGGCGCTCCAGATTCCACGCGCGGGGCAGGGGCGCGCGGCCACCACGGGCGTGAAGGCCGCCCGCAGCGCGCGGAGACGATGCGCTGCGTGTCTCGATCGAGCCGGCTGGCCAGTCCGGCGACACCTGGCATCGGCCATGACAGGCCTCGGGGCCTCGCCCAAGCTGTCATCGATGCCATCAGGTACTGAAGATGAGAAAACGCTGGCGGAAGGGGTGGGATTCGAACCCACGGTGGGCTTGCACCCACGGCGGTTTTCAAGACCGCTGCCTTAAACCACTCGGCCACCCTTCCGGTGTCCCGTCATTGCCGTTCCCCACTGATTTTTGCAAGCCGCAAGCGCAAGGATGACGCCGCGTATCGCACGCAATCGCAGAAATCGAAACATATTCAATAGCTTGTCTTGATCGTTAATTCGCGACGCTCGTCCGTTTCGGTCAGCCGTCTTGGGCGTGGCGCCAGGGTCACGCTCCCCCGAAAAATGGCGACGATGGGGTGGCGGATTGACAGTTGCCGCATTTCCGACACCTTTATGCCCGCCCAAAGGCCGGGCTGGGCTTTTGTTAACGGTGACGCGTACGCGCTCCCGCCGCTTAACGATCCCTTAATTGGATTGGTCGAAAACTGCGACCTTGCCACGCTCGTGGCTGGGCGGTCGTGGCATTTTCGGCGCGACGAACGGGAATGCGGCATGACGCGAGGCGCAGGCACTTCAGCATCGGCGGTCACTCCCTCTATGGCTGAATCCGGCGACGCCTCCCGCGCTTCCTCTTCCTTCGCGACCGCAACCCGCCTTGGCTGCGTCGTGCTGGCTGGCCTTTTCCTGGCGAATTGCGCCAATGATCAGGTCGCCCGCCGCGGCAAGTCGAAGGAGATCGGCGCTTTCCCGTCCTCGAAATACGGCCCCGCCAGTGCGCGCGTCGTGGAGGAGGGGCAGCCGGTACCGAAGGGCGGCGGCCGCGAGCTGATCGGCCGCAGCTACACCGTCGCCGGCAAGCGCTACACCCCTTACGAGAAGCCGGTCGGCTATACCGCGGTCGGCACCGCCTCCTGGTATGGCGAGGCTTTCCACGGCCGCCGCACCGCCAATGGCGAAGTCTATGACCGCATGAGCATCAGCGCCGCGCATCCGACCATGCCGCTGCCGGCCTATGCGCGTGTCACCAACGTCACTAACAGCCGCTCGATCATCGTGCGCGTCAACGATCGTGGCCCGTTCCATGGCGGCCGCGTCATGGACGTCTCGCAGAAGACCGCCGATGCGCTCGCCTTCCGCCATCTTGGCACGGCCCGCGTCAAGATCGAGTATCTCGGCCAGGCCTCGCTCGCCGGTTCCGACGACCAGATGCTGCTCGCCTCGCTGCGCACCGATGGTGCGCCGGCCTCGATCCCGGGCCAGAGCAGCCGCACGATGATCGCGAGCGCCGCGTCGCAGGTTGATCTCGGACGCTCCGCCGGCCCGGATCTCGACGATGAGGCCGCAAGGCCGGCTCCGGCGCCCGTCCGGGCAGAGCCCGCTCCGGTCGCAGCCCAGCCCGTGGTGCAGGCCTATGCGCCCGAGCAGCCGCGCACTATCGCCGTACAGAGCCCTATCGTCGCCAGCGCCGCGACCTCGTCGCCGGAAGGCGTGCCGGTCCGCGGCGTCCGCCTGCCGCCGTCCCGTCCGTTCGATCTCGACACCATCGCCAATGCAGGCAAGCCGGTCCCGGTGCTACGTCCCGCGACCGTGACTGCACCGATGCCGGTGCCGCGCGCCAGCTTCACCAGCATGAAGGCGCAGACGCTTCAGCCGCTGGCGCGGAATTGATTCTGCTCCGGGCTTGACCGCCCGGTCCGGCGCATCATCTGATCTCGATATGACGTCTGGTCGATCAGGGATGGCGCGCGCCTACCTTCCGATTTGGAGCAGGGTTCTCGCCATCTGCGCGACGCTGCTGGTATTGGTCCCCGGGCTTGCCCGAGCGCAGGCCTTCCAGTCGGCCGCGCCCTACGCCCTCCTGCTCGATTCCAGCAGCGGCGCGGTGCTCTATGAAAAGGCCGCAGACGAGTTAATGGTGCCGGCGAGCCTGGCCAAGCTCGCGACCGCTCTTGTCGCCTTCCAGGAGATCGCGGCGGGCAAGATGACGCTGGAGACCGAGATCTCGATCTCGGAGAATGCCTGGCGCAAGGGCGGCGGCGTTTCCGGCGGCTCGACCATGTTCGCCATCGTCAACAGCCGGGTCAAGCTCGGCGACATCCTGCAGGGCCTGATCGTGCACTCCGGCAACGACGCGGCGATCGCCCTGGCCGAGGCGGTGGCCGGTGACGAGGCCAGCTTCGCCAGGGTGATGACCGAGCGTGTCCACGCGCTCGGCCTGACAAAATCGCAGTTCCGCAACGCGACCGGGATGGCCGACCCGCAGCAGAAGGTGACCGCGCGCGAGCTCGCCCTGCTCGCCGACCACATCATCAAGACCTATCCGGAGCTCTACAAGACCTTTGGCCAGCGCGACTTCACCTGGAACAAGATCAAGCAGAGCAACCGCAACCCGCTGCTGACGATGGATATCGGCGCCGACGGCCTCAAGACCGGCAATATCGACGAGACCGGCTACGGTCTCGTCGGCTCGGCCGTGCAGAAGGGCCAGCGGCTGATCGTCGTGGTCAACGGCCTGAAGAATGCCCGCGACCGCGCCAGCGAGGCCCGCAAGCTGCTTGAATGGGGCTTCCGCTCCTTCGAGCAGCGCCAGGTCTTCGCCGAGGGCGAGAGCGTCGGCGAGGCCAGCGTCTTCGGTGGCGAGAAGGGCCGCGTCGCGCTGCGGGCGAAGGGAGTGGTCAGCCTCCTGGTGCCACGCGGCAGCAGCGAGCGGCTCGCCGCCCGCATCGTCTATCGCGGCCCCCTGCAGGCACCGGTGGCCGAGGGGACCGAGGTCGGCCGGCTGCTGGTCACGCGCGGCGAGATCAAGACCCTCGACATCCCGCTATATGCAGCGGAGAGCGTTGCGGTCGGCACCTTGCAGCAGCGGGCGCTCGACGCGCTGATGGAAGCCGCGACCGGCTGGGTCCGCAAGGCCCTGAAGCGGAGCTGAGCGTGGCCAGGACGAAGGCGACTGCGCGCCCGGCCGGGCAGTTCATCACGCTGGAAGGCGGGGAGGGGGCCGGCAAGTCGACCCTGGCAAAGGCGCTCGCCGCGCGGCTGGAAGAGCACGGCCTCGCGGTCGAGCTGACGCGCGAGCCCGGGGGCTCGCCCAAGGCCGAGCGCATCCGCGAAGCCCTACTCTCTGGCAGGATCAAGCCGTATGGCGCCTTCGCCGAGGCGCTGATGTTCCAGGCTGCCCGCATCGACCATGTCGACAGCCGCATCCGGCCGGCGCTCAAGCGCGGCGCCTGGGTGATTTGCGACCGCTTCATCGATTCGACCCGCGTCTACCAGGGCACGCTCGGCGAGATCGCTGCCGACAAGCTCTCGGCGCTCGAAGCCGTCGCCATCGCGGGCTTGATGCCGGAGCTGACCTTCATCCTCGATCTTGCACCGGAGACCGGGTTGGCGCGCGCCGCCCGCCGCCGGCAGCCGGGCGAGGTGACAGACCGTTTCGAAAGCGAAACGATCAGCTTCCATCGCCGCCTGCGCCAGGGTTTTCTCGACATCGCCGCCGCCGAGCCTGAGCGCTGCGTCGTACTCGACGCCAGCCTCGCGCCGGAGGAGCTGGCGGAGAATGCCTGGGACGCGCTTTCCAGCCGGCTGCCCTTGCCGCAGATTGCGCTGGCATGATCGAATCGAGCAACGAACCCGACCGCCTGCCGAACGCCCCGCATCCGCGCGAGACGCTGGCACTCATCGGCCACCAGCGCCAGGAAGAAGCCCTCCTGACGGCGCTGCGCTCCGGCCGCATGCACCACGGCTGGCTGCTCGGCGGCCCCGAGGGGGTCGGCAAGGCGAGCTTCGCCTATCGCGCCGCCCGTTTCATGCTGGCCGATGGCGATCCGCTGCGTCGCGCGGAAGGCTCACGTGATCTCGCTGTGCCGGAAACGGACGGTGCCACCCGCAAGATCGCGGCGCAGTCACATCCCGACCTGCATCTGCTGCGGCGTATCGCCAAGCCGGACGGCAAGAGCTTCACCAGCAACATCCCGGTCGACCTGGTGCGCCGGATCATCGACCGCTTCGGCTCCAGTGCGGGCGAGGGCGGCTGGCGCGTCGCGATCGTCGATTCCGCCGAGGATCTCGACCGGCCGGGCGCTAACGCTCTGCTGAAGCTGCTGGAGGAGCCGCCGCCGCGCTGTCTCTTCCTGATCGTCGCGCATGCGCCCGGTCGTGTCCTGCCGACGATCCGCTCGCGCTGCCGGCTGCTGTCCTTCGAGTCGCTCGGCGAGGATGACGTCGCGCAGGCCGGCGCGATCGCGCTGGAGCGCATGCGCCTGCCTTACGATGCCTCTGCGCTCGGGCGCGCCGCAGCCTTGTCCGAGGGCTCGGTCAAGCGCGCCCTGACCTATGTCGATCCGGAGACGCTGGCGCTGGTCGAGGCGGTGAGGGCGCGGCTCGACGCCTTGCCTTCGGTCGATCTGACCGCGCTGCTGGCGCTCGGCGAGGATGTCGCGGGCAGGGCGGGTGAGGCCGACTTCCATGTGATGATCGAAACCGTGCAGGGCTGGCTCGGCGCCCACCTTCATGCGCATGCCGCCGCCGGGCCCGCCCGGCTTGCGCCCCTCGCGGAGGTGTGGGAGAGACTTGCACGCGCCGCGAACGAGGTCGAAACCTATAATCTCGATCGCCGCCCCCTCGTCATGTCGCTGTTTCACGATCTGTCGGAGGCGGTTTCCCGCTCGCGCGCGGCCTGAAACCAGTTGATACCGGACAGACCATGGCCTCGGCCCCGAAGTTCTATCTGACGACCGCGATCCACTACACCAACGGCCCGCCGCATATCGGCCACGCCTATGAGATGGTGTCTGCGGACGCGATCGCCCGCTTCAAGCGCCTCGACGGCTATGACGTCTTCGCCATGACCGGCACCGACGAACATGGCCAGAAGGTGCAACGCACCGCTGCGCAGAACGGGCTCTCGCCGAAGGACTTCGTCGACGGCATCGCCGCGCGCTTCGAGGAGATGGAGCAGCGGCTCGGCTGTTCCTTTGACCGCTTCATCCGCACCACCGACGCCGATCACCTGCCCTCGACGCAGGAGCTCTGGCGCCGGATGGAGGCCAATGGCGACATCTATCTCGCCAAATATTCCGGCTGGTACTCGGTCCGGGACGAGGCCTTCTATGGCGAGGAGGAGACCACCCTCCAGCCTGACGGCACGCGCCTGGGCGGGCAGGGCACGCCGGTCGAGTGGGTCGAGGAGGAAAGCTATTTCTTCCGCCTCAAGGCCTATCAGGACAGACTGCTCGCGCTCTATCGCGATGTGCCGGACTTCGTCTCGCCGGAGACGCGCCGCAACGAGATCGTCTCCTTCGTCCAGGGCGGGCTCGAGGACCTCTCGATCAGCCGCACCACCTTCGACTGGGGGCTGCCGGTCCCGGGCGATCCAAAGCACGTGATGTATGTCTGGGTCGACGCACTCAACAACTACGTCACCGGCTGCGGCTTCCCGGATGAGAGCGATCCGCGCTGGCATTACTGGCCGGCCGATGTCCACATCATCGGCAAGGACATCGTGCGCTTCCACACGGTCTACTGGCCGGCCTTCCTGATGTCGGCTGGGCTGCCGCTGCCGAAGCGCGTCTTCGGCCACGGCTTCCTGCTGAACAAGGGCGCCAAGATGTCGAAATCGGTCGGCAATGTCGTCGACCCGTTCGCGCTCGCCGACATCTATGGCGTCGACCAGCTGCGCTATTTCTTCCTGCGCGAGGTCTCCTTCGGCCAGGACGGCAATTACAGCCACGAGGCGATCGTCGGGCGCATCAATGCCGACCTCGCTAATGATCTCGGCAACCTCGCGCAGCGCTCGCTGTCGATGATCGCCAAGAACTGCGAGGGCAGGGTGCCGCCTGCTGGCACGCTGACGGAAGGCGATCGCGCCATGCTGGCGCAGGCCGACGGGCTGCTGGCGAAGACGCGCGCGGCCATGCAGGATTTTGCCCTGCACGTCGTGCTGGCCGATATCTGGGCCGTGGTCGCCGAGGCCAACCGCTATTTCGCCAACAACGAGCCGTGGAAGCTCTCCAAGAGCGACCCGGCCCGGCGCGATACCGTGCTCTACGTCACGATCGAGACGATCCGCCAGGTCGCGATCCTGACCCAGCCGGTGATGCCGCAGGCCATGGCGAAGCTGCTCGATCTGCTCGCGGTTCCGGCGGAAGCCCGCAACTTCGCCGCGCTTGGCGAGGCCGGCCGTCTCACCTCGGGCACCGCCCTGCCGGCGCCGAGCGCGGTCTTCCCGCGCTATGTCGAGCCGGAAGGCAGCGAGACCGCCTGATGTTGATCGATACGCATTGCCATCTCGATTTCCCGGACTTCGCCGAGGATATCGGGTCATACGTCGGCCGCGCCGAAGCGGCCGGCGTCGGCCGGATGGTAACGATCTCGACCCGCGTCGGCCGCTTTGCCACCTATGCGGCGCTGGCCGAGCGTTTCCCATCGGTCTGGTGCACGGTCGGCACGCATCCGCACGGTGCCCATGAGGAACTCGACGTGACGGCGGAGCAGCTGGCCGAATTGTCGCGTCATCCGCGCTGCGTCGCCATCGGCGAGGCCGGGCTCGACTACCACTACGACAAGAGCCCGCGCGAGGCGCAGGAACAGGGCCTGCGCACCCATATCGCCGCGGCTCGCGAGACCCAGCTGCCGCTGGTGATCCATTCGCGCGAAGCCGACGGGGACATGGCGGCGATCTTGCGCGAGGAGATGGGGAAGGGCGCCTTCCCCGCCATCCTGCACTGTTTCACGGCGGGCGAGATGCTGGCCCGCACCGGCGTCGAGCTCGGGCTCTATGTCTCCTTCTCCGGCATCCTGACCTTCAAGACTTCGCAGGCGTTGCGCGATATCGCCCGCGACATCCCGCTGGAGCATCTGCTGGTCGAGACCGACGCGCCCTACCTTGCTCCCACGCCCTATCGCGGCAAGCGCAACGAACCTTCCTATGTCGTTGAGACTGCAAAGGTTCTGGCCGAGGTCAAGGGCGTTTCCTTCGACGAAATCTCCCGGATCACAACGGACAATGCCCGGCGCTGCTACTGGAAGATGGACCACGCTGCCCCTGTGGCGCAGGTCGCCTGAGGCAAGCCGCGCCGCATGAGCCTGACCGTCACCATCCTCGGCTGCGGCTCATCTGGCGGCGTGCCGCGGCCAGGCTCTGGCTGGGGCGCCTGCGATCCGGCCGAGCCGAAGAACCGGCGGCGACGCTGCTCGCTCCTGGTCGAACGTCGCAGCCCGGGTGGCACGACGAGCGTGCTGATCGACACCACGCCGGACCTGCGCGAGCAGTTGCTGTCGGCCGGGATCAACCGGCTCGATGCGACGCTGTTCAGCCACGATCACGCCGACCACACCCATGGCATCGACGATCTGCGCGCGCTCGTCCTGCATATGCGCAAGCGCATTCCGGTGCATGCCGACGCCGTGACCGGCGCGACGCTTCGCCAGCGCTTCGCCTATCTGTTCGAGACGCCGCCGGGCAGCCTCTATCCGCCGATCCTCGACCTTGCGCCGCTCGCGGCCGGCGAGCCGCTTGTGGTCGAAGGCCCGGGTGGGCCGATCGAGGCGTTGCCGTTCCGGCTCGAGCACGGCCCGAACTATGACGCGCTCGGCTTCCGCTTCGGCGGCTTCGCTTACGCGCCGGATGTCAGCGCGATCCCGCCGGAATCGTTGTCGGCGATGGGCGGGCTCGACGTGCTGGTGCTCGACTGCCTGCGTGAATCACCGCATCCGAGCCACTTCAATCTGGAGCAGTCCCTGGAGGCTATCGCGCAGCTGATGCCGCGCCGCGCGATCCTGACCAACCTCCATGTCGATCTCGATTATGTCAGCCTGGCCAAGCGCTTGCCGGCGAACATCGAGCCTGCGTTCGATGGCATGCAGCTGACGATCGAGAGCTAGACGATTACCGCGAGACGATCGCGGCCTGGACAGTGCTGCTGCCGCAGATCGTCGATGGCGCGGTGGGCGATGCGATATTCAAGCGGCCAATCTCACAGGCAGAGCAAGAGACGACAGGCAAGTCACTGTGGGACCGTGGTTTTCCTCGAACCGATCAAGGTGGCCGAATACGGATCGACCTATGACAGGTCGGCGCTTCGGGGATCTCCGAGCATCAATTTAAGTTCCATAATATGTCTTATGCGAATCACATGCGTAGCTGTGCGGTTGGGAGTCTCATGCCGATCGTAGGCCGACTGCGCACACTGCGAAGCTCGCCGAGTTGCCCTGCCCGGCGATATCGACGCTGCGACCCGCCGGCTTCGACATCCCGGCCGGCAGAGCTAAGCGGCGGGCGGGATCTGGCCGATGGTCGCCCGCTCGATCAGCCTGACGCCGATGTTCACGCGCAGGACACTGGCCTCGGGATCGGCGATCCGGCGCATCAGGGACTGCACGCCGAGCCGCCCGAGCTCGCCGCGATCGATCCGGATCGTGGTCAAAGGTGGTCGGCTGTTGGTCGCGATCGAGATGTCGTCGATTCCGATGATGGAGATGTCGTCGGGAACCCTGACCCCTTCGCTCTGCAGCCCCTGCATGACGCTGAGCGCGACCACGTCGGTCGCGCAGAAGAACGCCGTCACGCCGTCAAGGCGCCCATCCTGGAGGGCTTGCCTGATCGCGCGCTGCGCCTGGGGTAGCTCGACCTTCATCTGGAGCAGGTCGATCAGGTGCCTGTCGGGGTCGAACTCGATCCCGGCCTCCTCCAGCGCCATCTTGAAGCCCTCGAGACGGCGCTGCATCGACAGGCGATGCCGCGAAGCCACATGCACGATGTGCCGGTGGCCGGCCTCCAGCAGCCTCCGGGTCGCCAGCCAGCCGGCGCTCCAGTTGTCGGGCAGCACGCAATCGAGCCGCATCGTCCGGTCCATGCCGTTGACCAGCACCGCCGGCAGTTTCGAGGCGACGAGCCTGTCGATGACGGCGGGGTCGTCCATGCCGACGGCCATGACGGCGCCCGGCCGCGCGGCGAGCAATTCGTCGAGCTCGGCGATGACCCGGCCATCGGCATGCGAGGTCAGCCGGACATCGAGCTTCAGCGAGTTCGCCGCAGCTTCCGTGATGACGCTCTGGACGACGCCCTCATAGAACTGCGAGTTCGAGTAAGCCTCCGCCGGAATGACGAGCACCGCGCCATCGACACCAGCCTTCTGCAGCGAGCGGGCGCTGCGATTGCCCTGATAGCCCAGCTGCTCCGCCAGGCCGAGAATCCGGCGGCGACTCTCGTCGCTGACGCCACCGCGATTGTTCAGCACCTTGGAGACGGACGCGACCGAGACACCCGCCGCATCGGCGATGTCGCGCAGGGTCGGCGCCAGGGTCTCGTCGTCACTCATTCGGGCCACTTCTGCAGACCGCTCCCGCAATGGGAGAGACAGGGAATGGAGCGCCCGGTCACGACCAGAAGAACTGGTCGTGACCGAGCGAGCGCATCAACGCCTCCATAAAGTAATAATCACCATAGGGAAGCATCGTATCGGCATAGCCGGCCCTGACATGCGAAGCGCCATGGGCAAGGAGCCCGAGCGCCTTTGGATCACGAGTCAGGTCGCAGTGATCGAGCAGGCCGGTGAGCAGCCGGTCACCCAGACCGCGCCAGCGTGCCGCCTCCCCCGCTTCGGATTGGTCCGCCAGCAGATAGACGCCCGCCGCCATGACCGCGGCGGCCGAACTGTCGCGATGCGTCCCGCGCTGGTCCGGCGCGCCGAAATCCCAGGCCGGCACGGAGTCCCCCTCCATCAGCGCCTCGGCCTTGGCCGCGAGCCGCCGGGCCGCTTCGGCATAGGCGAGGTTGCCCGTCGTCAAGGCTGACTGCGCGAAGCCGTGGATCAACCAGGCCTGGCCGCGCGACCAGCAGGAAGCGTCGGCATAGCCCTGATGGGTCTCGCCGCGCAGCGGCTTGCCGCTGGCGATGTCGAAGACGAAGGTATGGAAGGACGTGTCGTCCGGCCGGACGATGTGTTCGAGCGTGGTCTGCGCATGGGCATCGGCCGCTTCACGGAAATCCGCCCGGCCGGTCTCGCGATGGGCCCAGTAGAGCAGCGCGAGATTCTGCATGGTGTCGGCGATGATCCGGCCATTGGCGAACTCGGCCTGCATGCGCTGGGAATGAACCTGCCTGGCATTCCAGGCCTGGATGTAGCGCCCGTCCGGGCGGTAGCGGGCGACCAGCTGCCTTGCCGCAGCGAGCGCCATCTCATGCGCCTCCCCGTCTCCCGTCATCAGCCATTCGGCGACGCAGCTCAGCGAAAACTGAAAGCCGAGATCGTGGTTCTGCGCATTCTGATGAGCGAGGATGCCGCGGAATACCGCCCGACGCGCCCGCGCCGCGTTGAGGAAGACCGGATCCCCCGTCAACTGCAGCGCCAGCCAGAGCTGCCCCGCCTGGAAGCTGACCACCCAGTCATAGGGTCCGCAATAGACCCAGCTGTTGTCGGGCAGGCCGATCTTGGGATTGCGCAGCCCGATGACGAGCATCGTCTGGCGCAGCTTGGCGACGCAGCGCTCCAGCGCCTCCTGGTAAGGCCGCGTGTCGCGCCTGGCGGCGGTGGCGGCCTCGACCGTCGAGAAATAGGTGCTTGGCTCGATGCGCATCGCTGCTCTCCCTGGGACGCGCATTTTTCGCATCAACAAATTAATTTCGTCAATAACGAAAATTTCTATTGCTGCAGATATTTTTCTTTCCTATCGTTTACCAACATTCGAGGCCCTGGGGAGGAGCCATGTCGAACGCCGCAGCTGCGAACGTGCGCGCCGTCCAGCGGGACGACCTCGCCGGCTACGGCTTCCTGCTGCCGTGGCTGCTCGGCTTCCTCCTGCTGACGCTGGGCCCGGTCGCCGCATCCTTCTATCTGTCGCTGACCGACTATAGCGGGCTATCGGCGCCGAACTGGGTCGGCATAGAGAACTACAGGCGGATCGCCACCGACGATCCGCGCTTCATCACCGCGATGACGGTGACCTTCACCTTCGTGCTGCTGTCGGTGCCGCTCAAGCTGCTCTTCGCCCTCGGCGTGGCAGTCGCCCTGAATAAGGGCTTGACCGGCCTCTCCTTCTTCCGGGCGGTGTTCTACCTGCCCTCGCTGATCGGCGGCAGCGTCGCGATCGCCGTACTCTGGCGCCAGGTCTTCGCCGGAGACGGGCTGCTCAACCAGGCCCTGCACACATTGTTCGGCTATGAGGGTCCGAGCTGGATCGCGAACCCGTCGACCTCGCTCTATACGCTCGTCCTGCTGGCGATCTGGCAGTTCGGCTCGTCGATGATCATCTTCCTCGCGGGCTTGCGGCAGATTCCACAGGACATCTATGAGGCGGCCAGCATCGACGGCGCCCAGCCCGTCCGGCAGTTCTTCAAGATCACCCTGCCTTTGCTCACGCCGGTGATCTTCTTCAACGCCGTCATCCAGACGATCGACGCCTTCAAGGCCTTCACCTCGGCCTTCGTGATCAGCGACGGCACCGGCGGCCCGATCGACTCGACGCTGTTCTACACGCTCTACCTCTACCAGGAGGCCTTCACGAATTTCCGCTTCGGCTACGCCTCGGCGCTGGCCTGGATCCTGGTGCTGATCATCGCGGTCTTCACCGCGCTCTCGTTCCTGTCGGCGCGCTACTGGGTACACTATGATGACTGAGGTGGTCCGGGCTCCCGTCATCGCATTGCCGGCCGCGGCGAGCCGGGCCGAGATCGCCTCGCCCTTACGGCGTGCCCTCGCCTACGCGCTGTTGCTCGCCGTGACCTTCGTGCTGCTCTATCCGCTGCTCTGGATGGTGGCGAGCTCGCTCAGGCCGGACTCCGAGATCTTCCATTCGACCTCGCTGATCCCGCAGGCTCCAACCTTCGACGCCTATCGCCGCGGCTGGAATGGTTTGAGCGTCGGTTTCAGCCAGCTCTTCCTCAATTCGCTGCTGATCTCGCTGCTGGTCGTCGCCGGCAACCTGCTCTCCTGCGCGATGGCGGCCTATGCCTTCACGCGGCTGCGCTTCCGGGGCCGGGGCTTCTGGTTCGCGATGATGCTGGGCACCTTGATGTTGCCGCAGCATGCCGTGCTGATCCCGCAATACATCATGTTCCTGAAGCTCGGCTGGGTGAACACGATCCTGCCGCTGACGATCCCGAAATTCCTCGCCGTCGACGCCTTCTTCGTCTTCCTGATGGTGCAGTTCTTCCGCGGCATCCCGCGCGAGCTCGACGAGGCGGCGGTGATGGACGGCTGCGGACCGCTGCGCATCTTCCTGAAGGTGATCCTGCCGCTGTCGACGCCGGTCCTGGCGACCGCAGCGGTGTTCTCCTTCATCTGGACCTGGGACGATTTCTTCGCGCCGCTGATCTATCTGAACGACATCGAGAAATACACCGCGCAGCTCGGCCTGCGCACCTTCGTCGACTCCGCCGGGCAATCGGACTGGGGCGCGCTCTTCGCCATGTCGACGCTCACCGTCCTGCCGATCTTCATCCTGTTCCTGATGTTCCAGCGACTGCTGATCGAGGGCATCGCAACGACCGGGATGAAGCGATGACCCGCCCCCCTCGCCCCACCGGACGACAGCTGACATGACCACGCTATCGCTCACGCAGGTTCAGAAGCGCTTCGGCGCCGTCGAGGTCATCCGCGGCGTCGATCTTTCGATCACGAGCGGCGAGTTCGTGGTCTTCGTCGGCCCGTCCGGCTGCGGCAAGTCGACTTTGCTCAGGATGATCGCCGGCCTCGAGCCGATCTCCGATGGCGAATTGTCGATCGGCGGCATCAGGATGAACGAGACCGCGGCCGCGCAGCGCGGCATCGCCATGGTCTTCCAGTCCTATGCGCTCTATCCGCATATGAGCGTCTACAAGAACATGTCGTTCGGCCTCGAGACGGCGCGGATGGCGAAGGCCGAGATCGATCGGCGCGTGCGCAAGGCCGCCGAGATCCTGCAGATCAGCCCGCTGCTGGAGCGCAAGCCACGGCAACTCTCGGGCGGCCAGCGCCAGCGCGTCGCCATCGGCCGCGCCATCGTGCGCGACCCGAAGATCTTCCTGTTCGATGAGCCGCTCTCCAATCTCGATGCCGAGCTGCGCGTCCAGACCCGGGTCGAGATCGCCAAGCTCCATGCCGACATCGGCGCGACCATGATCTACGTCACGCATGACCAGGTCGAGGCGATGACGCTGGCCGACCGGATCGTGGTGTTGCGGGCCGGCATCGTCGAGCAGCATGGTACGCCGCTGGACATCTACAACAAGCCGGCTAACCGCTTCGTCGCGGGCTTCATCGGCTCGCCCAAGATGAACTTTCTCGACGTCACCGCTGCGAACGGCAGCGGCGATGCCGCCATGATTGCGCTCGGCGCCAACCGGTTCACCATGTCCACCCAACGCGGCCTCGATGCCGGCGAGCCTCTGACGCTCGGGGTTCGGCCGGAACATGTGGTGGCGGGAGGCACGGCCGAGATCGACCTCGGCACGCTCGCGATCGTCCATGTCGAGCAGCTCGGCGGCCAGACCATCGCCTATGGCAGGCTCGCCGACGGCCAGGCGCTCAATGTGGTGCTCGAAGGCCAGCGCCGGATCAGCGCCGGCGACAGCCTGCCGGTCGGCACCATGGCGGGAGGCTGCCATCTCTTCGGAACGGACGAACTGCGCCTGAACAGCTGAACCCGGGACCAACGACGACAACAACAATATTCAGGGAGGAGAGAGACATGCTCAGCAGACGCGACACCCTGCGCGGTGGCCTGGCGCTCGGCGCCACCGCCCTCGCCCCGGCCGCCGGCTTCAACGCCCTGGCCGCCGAGACGGTCATGCGCCTCTACTGGTGGGGCACGCCCACCCGCACGGAACGGACGCTGGGCGCTGCCCGGCTGTTCGAGGCTGCCAATGCCGGGGTCAAGATCAATGGCGAGGTCGGCGGCGCCGACTACTGGTCGAAGCTGACGACCATGATCGCCGGCGGCAATGCCCCCGACATCTACCAGCTCGAGCCCGGCCGCTTCCCCGACTACAGCCGCCGCGGCGCCACCCGGCCGCTCGACGACTATCTCGGCAAGATCATCCGGACCGACCGGCTCTCGCCCGGCGTGCTGGCGCTCGGCACGGTCGACGGCAAGGTCACCGGCATGCCCCTATCGCTCAACGCCTTCGCGTTGCTCTATCACGCCGAGCCGTTCAAGGAGGCCGGGATCGCGCCGCCCACGGCCAAGACGACCTGGGACCAGTTCGCCAAGCTCTGCGTCGACCTGACCAAGGCGATGGGCAAGAAGAACGTATGGGCCGTCGGCAACTGCTCGCGCTACATGCAGACCTTCCAGTCTTGGCTCCTCCAGCGCGGCAAGCTCATCTTCACGCCGGAAGGCCGGCCCGGCTTCGACGCCAAGGACGGCGCCGAATGGTTCGCCTACTGGGACGCGCTCGCCAAGGCAGGCGGCTGCGCCAATGCCGAAGTCCAGGCCCTCGACAAGGCCAATGTCGACAGCAACCAGATGGCGCGCGGCAACGCCGTCATGACGCTGTCCTACTCCAACCTCCTGGCAGCCTATCAGGCGGTGGCCAAATCACCGCTCGACATCACGTCGCTACCGGTCCAGAGCGAAACCACGCCGTCCGGCCTGTTCTATCGGCCGGGCCTGCACTGGTCGATCGCGAGCACGGCCAAGTCGCCCGAGCTGGCCGCCCGCTTCATCGACTTCTTCATCAACGACGTCGAAGCGGGCAAGGTGCTCGGGGTCGAGCGCGGCGCCCCGGTCAATCTCGATGTCATGGCGGCGATTGCGCCGACGATCGACCCGCTGGAACGCAAGGTCCTCGATTATCTCAAGGCGATCGAGGGGCGGGTCGTCCCCTATCCGCCGCCCTACCCGCTCGGCACCGCCGAGTTCGACGAACGCTCCTTCCGCTCGATCGCCGACAAGGTCGCATTCGGACAGCTCAGCCCGACCAAGGCCGGCGAGCAACTGCTCGCCGACGCCCTGCGCATCATCAAGCCGTAGCGCGGCGCACGACAATCGCGGAGCGCCGGTCGGGCGCTCCGCTTGGACAGCGGGCGCCCGCATCACGGCCGGCGATAGGTGACCATGAGCGATACCATCTACCCGGAAGGGCTCTTCCGTCCCTGGTCCGGCAACCCACTGCGCAGTCGCGCCGATGTCGAACAGGCGCTGCGCGCCCTGGCGGAGCCGGTCGAACGCTATCGTTCCGCCGGCGGCGCGCGAATACGCCTGTCCCCTACCGCCGCTCATTTCGACCAGGCGCCAGCCGATATGGAGGGCTATGCCCGCCTGCTCTGGGGGCTGGCCCCGGCGCAGGCAGGAGGCGCCGACTGGATCGACTGGGAGCCGATCGCACGCGGCCTCGCCAATGGCTGCGATCCCAACCATCCGGAATTCTGGGGCTGGCCTGGCCAGGTCGACCAGCGCCTGGTCGAACTGGCGGCGATCGGCTTTGCCCTGCGCCTGGTGCCCGACAAGCTCTGGGAGCCTCTCGACGCACGCGCCCGCACGCAGGTCGCCGACTATCTCCGGCGCGGCCACGCTTGCGATTTCGCCGACAACAACTGGAAGTTCTTCCGGTTGATGATCGGCATGGCGCTGGGTAGCGTCGGCGCCGATTACGACCACTCGCTCGACGAGCGCTACGCCGAGGAGATCGAGGCGTTCTATCTCGGCGACGGCTGGTACAGCGACGGCAATGTCCGCCGCGCCGACCACTACATCCCCTTCGCTTTCCACTTCTACGGACCGCTGCTCGCGGCCCTGCAGGGCGGCAAACATGCCGAGGCCTATCGCGAACGCGCCCGGCTGATCGCGCCCGACATTGCGCGCTGGTTCGCCGATGACGGCGCGGCTCTCGCCTTCGGGCGCTCGATGACCTACCGCTTCGCCATCGCCGGTTTCTGGGGGGCGCTTGCCCTGATCGGCGAGGAGGCGCTGCCCTGGGGCCAGATCAAGGGCTTCTATCTGCGTAATCTGCGCTGGTGGGCAAAGCGCCCGATGGCCGAGCGCGACGGCATCCTGCCCGTCGGCTACGGCTATCCCGACCTGCATATGTGCGAGAGCTACAACTCGCCGCAATCGCCCTACTGGGCCTTCAAGGCCTTCCTGCCGCTTGCCCTGCCGGAGGAGCATCCGTTCTGGGCGGCAGAGGAAGCGCCCTGCCCGCCACGGCCCGAGCCCGCGGTGCTGCAGCACGCCGGCATGGTGGTGGCCAATCCGCCTGGAGACGCCGTCGCCCTGGTCTGCGGCCAGCAGACCGAGCCGACCAATCGCTGGGCCCGCCTCGGCGCGCAGAAATACGCGAAGTTCGCCTATTCCGCACGCTACGGCTTCAGCATCGAGAGCGACCCCTTACGCCTGTCGGAAGCCGTGCTCGACAACATGATCGGCTTCAGCATCGACGGTCAGCATTACCGCTTCCGCGAGTACAACGAGGAGGTGCTGCTCGCCGGCGACCTTCTGTTCGCGCGCTGGCGCCCCTATGCCGATGTCGCGGTCGAGACCTGGCTGTACTGGCAGGACGACCACCATGTCCGGGTGCATCGCGTCACCACGCCGCGCCGGCTCGTCACGGTCGAAGGCGGCTTCGCGGTCCCGCGTCCGCCAGGACCTGTCGAGGGACACCGCGCGGCCCCCGGCGAAGCAATCATCCAAACGCCAGCCGACCTGTCGGCACTGTTCGATCTGTCGCCAAGCCTCCGACGCGAGGGCAAAGCCCAGATTGCCCCGCCCAACACCAATCTCGTCGCACCCAAGACGCTGGTCCCACAGCTGGTCGGAGAGCTGCCCGTCGGGAGCTCGGTCCTGGCTTGCGCCGTGATCGCCGGTCCGCGCTCGGCGGCGCTCGACGCTTGCGTCCAGACAGGCCGGCGAACACCGCCGGACCTGGCCATGCTCGAAGACAGGATCGCACGGCTCGGCCGGCCGATCAGCCTGATGCGCCGCCCGGGCTGAGCCGGAAGCCTGGAGCCGCGTTCTCCGCGCCTCGAAGGCGAAGGATGCGATGGATAATCCCCTCGCCTGCGGCCGCCAGCCGGGCTGCCGCGCTGGAGTTGACACCGGTCAGGCCCACGGCTAGCGTTATAGGGCAGAAGCAAGATGTAAGACTGTCTGTATGATGGTCTTCTCCTGCTCTTTTTCGCTTGCGAAGACCTCAAATAACATTTGGGGAGGTCTTCAATGTCAGCAAGCATCGTCAAGATTCGTGGAATCGACGACGTCACGAGTTACATCGATTCCCGCGACGGGATTCAGGGCCGGGCCGGCGTCATCTGGTGGTTGGCCCTCGGCGGTCTGTTTCTAGACGCTTTCTCCAATTCCGCGCTCAGCGCCGGCCTTGCGCCGATGACGCGCAATCTCAATCTGTCGGCGTCGCAAGTGGCGCTGATGACCTCCTTCGCCTCCTGGGTGGCGATCGCCTTCAACCCGATCGGCGGCTGGATGGCCGATCGCTGGGGCCGCGTGCGGCCACTGATCCTGGCCAAGGTCCTGGCGGTGGTCGGCGCGCTGCTCGTCGTCTTCGCGCCGAGCTTCGAGGTCATCCTGGTCGGGCGCTTCTTCGTCGGCGCGGCCTATGGCATCGACTTCGCCATCGCCATGGCTGTGCTGGCCGAGTTCACGCCGGCGCGGTTCAAGAGTCGCCTCAATACCTGGCAGGGCATGTGGTACCTGGCGGTCTGCACCAACCTCCTGCTCGCGCTGCTGTTCTTCTCCTGGAATGTCGGCGACACGATCTGGCGCTACTCCGTCGCCGCCACCGCCATCTTCGGTCTGACCATCTTCGTGCTCCAGGCGCTGTTTCTGGTGGAGAGCCCGATCTGGCTCGCCCGCAAGGAGCGGCTCGACGAGGCGGCCCGGGCGATGGGGCGCATCTATGGCAGGCCGTTTCAGGCCGCTGCGCCCGCCGAGCGCATCCCGGTGGAGAACCAGGCCACGCGCGGCCTCGCCAATGTGCTGCTGATCTTCCGCGGCGTCTATCTGCCCCGGACGATCCTGGCCGCGACCGTGCAGATCGCCCAGTCGATCCAGTATTTCGCAGTCGGCTGGTATCTGCCGCTGATCAGCGCGGCCCTGTTCGGGCGTGACTTCGTCCTGGCCACGCTGGGCGCGCTGCTGTTCAATGTCTTCGGCATCTTCGGCGGCTTCCTCTCGCCGCTGATCGGCAAGACGCTCGGCCTGCGCCGCGCCTCGGCGATCGGCTTCGCGGCCGTGTTCGTGATGCTGCTGATCCTCGGGCTGTTCAGCGACAAGCTGCCGCTCTGGGCTGCGGCGATCGTGCCTTCCCTGTTCATCCTCTTCCATTCGGGTGGCCCCGGCGCCAACGGCAAGAGCCTGTCCTCGCTCTCCTTCCGCGGTGAGCTCAGGGCCGGCGCCAACGGTGTCATCGGCGCGCTGGGGGCTGTGGGCGCGGCGCTCGGGCTGCTCATCTTCCCGATCTTCCGCGAGAGCTATGGCCTCAACACCACCTTCCTGATCCTGTCGGTGGTGCCGCTCATCGCTAGCGTCATCTGCTTCACGATCAACTGGGATCCGACCCGTACCACGATCAATGTCGACAACGAGCCCGGCGCGCCTCAGTTCGCAGCTGACCGCACCTCGACCGCCGGGCTCGCCCCGGCGAGCAGCGCGGCGCGGTCGTGAGCGCCGCGCGCGAGGTCATCCTCGCCATCGACGAGGGCACATCCGGAACCCGGGCGGCCGTCGTCGATGCCGGCGGGGTGGTATCCTGCCTCACCTATCAACCGCTCTCGGTCGACGCGCCGCGGCCGGGCGTGGTCGAGCAGGACGCCGACGCGCTCCTTGCGAGCACGCTCGACGTCTGCCGCTCGACCATCGCACAGGCCGAATGCGAGGGTTTGCGTATCGTTGCGCTCGCCCTCGCGACGCAGCGCGCCTCCTGCGTGCTCTGGGACAGGGCGAATGGGCGGGCACTCGTGCCCGCCATGGTCTGGCAGGACACGCAATACGCCGCTGAACTCGGCCGGCTTGCCCCGGCCTGGGATCAGCGGCTGACCGCCGAGATCGGCAGGCCGACCGGTGTGCGTTCGCCCTATCTCTGGGCGGCCCGCCATATCGAGCAAACGACGCAGGTCGCGCGGGCCTTCAGGGCTGGGCGCCTGGCGTTCGGGACGATCGACACCTGGCTGCTCTGGCATCTTTCGGCGCGTCGCCAGCTCGTCACCACGCCGACCAATGCGACTTCGGCCGGCGCCTATATGCTCGCCGAGCATCGCTACCAGCACGACTGGCTGGATACGCTCGGATTTCCAGCGACCCTGCTACCGGAATTGCGCGAGGACGCGGATGATTTCGGCAGGACCGATCCGACGCTGCTCGGCATCGACGTTCCGATCCTGGCGAGCATTGGCGATCAGCATGCCGGCGCGATCGGCCTCGGCTGCCTGGAGCGCGGGCAGTCCATGTGCATCCACGGCACCGGCAGCTTCGTCGATCTGATCGTCGGCCCCGAGCCGCCGGCGCAAGCTTCGCCCTATGACGGCACGCTGATCATGACGGCCCGCCGTCAGAAGGGCGCGACGCACCTGGCCGTCGAGACCTTCGCTGCGACCACCGGCTCGGCGCTCAATTGGCTGTGCGAGGAGATGCGCTGGTTCGAGGCGCCGAGCCAGATCAGCGAGCTGGCGGCGAGCGTGACCTCGGCGAACGGCATCGCCTTCCTGCCGGCGCTCACCGGCTGGCGCATTCCGCGGATCCAGCCTGCGGCACGCGCGGCGCTCAGCGGCCTCTCGATGGCCTCGAGCCGCGCCGAGCTCGCCTATGCGATCCTCGAGGGTATCGCGCAGTCGGTGGCGCTCAGCCTGAAGGCGAACGAGGAAGTGGCCGGCGTCGCGGTGAAGGAACTCATCGTCGGCGGCGGCCTGTCGAACAGCGATGCTCTCCTGCAGATGCAGGCCGATCTCGCCGGCGTGCCGATCCGCCGCAAGCGCGACACCGCCCGCGCCACCTTGCGCGGCGCCGCCTATCTCGCCGGCTCCTCCGGCCTGTTCTGGGACACGTTGCCGCGCGAGGGCGAGACCGAGCAGCCCGACGATGTTTTCGAGGCCCGGATCACGGCCAGCGAGCGCGCATTGCGCTGCGAGCAATGGCAGGCGCGGCTGGCCTCGGAGCTGGAGCACGCAGGGCGCACCGGCGCCGCTTCTCAGGATAACCGCAGACCATGATCTCCCTCCTGTCGCGAAACTCGGCCCGGGAACGGGCGGAACTGGCGCGCACCGAGCCCTTGCGCTGGAACCGTGGCGAGCAGCTCAACCGGCTCGAGACCGAGAGCTTCGACATCCTGCTGATCGGCGGCGGCGTCACCGGCGCCTATGCGGCCTTCGACGCCAGCCTGCGCGGCTATCGCGTCGCCCTGGTCGAGAAGGATGATTTCGCCTCCGGCACCTCGTCGAAATCCTCGAAGATGGTGCATGGCGGCCTGCGCTATATCGAGCAGGGCAATCTGTCCCTGGTCCGCCATTCCCTGCTCGAGCGCCAGAGGCTGCGCCGCAACGCCGTGCATCTGGTGCAGAGGCTGCCCTTCCTCTTCCCGGTGCTGGAGCAGGACGGCGTCTTCGACAAGCGCCTCGCCAAGGCATTCAAGGGCCTGCTCTGGAGCTATGATCTCGCCGGCGGCTGGCGCGAAGGCATCCTGCATCAGAGCCTGAGCAAGGCCGAGGTGCTGGCCCATTGCCCGAGCTTCAAGGAGGATGGGCTCAGAGGTGGCTTCCTCTATTTCGACGCCCGGGTCGACGATGCGCGCCTGACGCTCAGCCTGGCTCGCTCGGCGGTTGCGCAGGGCGCCGCCGTGGCCAATCACGCCAGGGCGGTCGAGATCACGCGCGACCGGCACGGCAAGGTCGACGGCGCGATCGTCCAGGCCGATCAACACGAAATCCGCGTCAGGGCCAAGGTCGTGGTAATGGCGACCGGCGTCTGGCTGCGCGACTGGAGCGGCGTCCGCAAGGGCGACGAGCCCTTGTCGATCCGGCCGGCCAAGGGCGTCCATGTCGCCGTGCCCTGGCTGAAGATCCGCAATGACTGCACGGTGACGATCCCCGTGCCCGGCCGCAGTCGCCGCGCCACGATCACCCGCTGGGGCAATGTCTCCTATCTCGGCACCACCGACGAGGACTATGACGGCGATCTCGACGAGGTGCTGTGCACCCGGCGCGAGCTCGACTTCCTGCTCGAAGGCGCCCGCTCAGCGCTCAGGACCGATCTGACGCCCGAGGACGTCGTCGGCAGCATCGCCGGCTGCCGCCCGCTCGTGGCTCCGCCCGGCGGCAAGACGCTCGACGTCCGGCGCGATCACAAGATCCATGTCGCGCCGGACGGGCTCGTCACCATCGTCGGCGGCAAGCTGACGACCTCGCGGCACATGGCCGAGCAGACGATCGACGCCGCTCAGCAGGTCCTCGGCCGCAAGGAACGCTGCCGGACCAGGAGCGCCCATTTGATCGGCGCGGCCGGCTACGATCCGCAGGCGATCACCGCCTCGGGCGGTCTCGCGGCCCAGCTCGGCGAGCGCTACGGCACGGAAGCCTGCTTCGTCAGCGACCTGCTTGCGGCCGATCCGCGCCTCGTCGCCCCGATCGTCGAGGGCCTGCCCTATTGCGAGGCCGAGGTGGTCTATGCCGTCCGGCATGAACTGGCCGGAACGGTCGAGGATGTCCTGTCCCGCCGCATCCGCGCCCGCCTGATGGCGCGCGATGCCTCGGCCCGCGCTGCGGTGCGGGTCGGCGAGATCCTGCGATCCGAGCTTGGACTGTCCGAGGAAACGGTGGCGCGCCAGGTGCGCGACTACCAGGCCTCGGTCGCACATGAAAAATCCGTTCTGATGGGAGCACACTGACAATGTTGAGCAAAGAGGCGATTCGCCGGGGTTATAATCGCGGCCGCTACGTCGTGGGCGCGCATACCCCGCCCGGCTGGATCGCACGTATCAAGGAAGGCTCCGACGTCCCCGGCCTGCAGCGCGACCCGATCGCGGTCGGCCCGGCGATCCTCGATTCCCTGCGCGCCGTCGCCGATGAGGTACTGACCGCGACAAGCGACGTCGTCGGCTGGACGCGCGACTGGTGGGCCGGCTCGATGATCACCGAGACCGCCGGCAAGCCCGCGACCCCGCAGGCGGTCGTGGTCAAGGTCTCCAGCGTCGAGCAGGTCCAGGCGGTGATGCGGATCGCCGATGCGGCGTCGATCCCGGTCACCGTATCGGCCGGCCGCAGCAACGTCACCGGCGCGGCGCTACCGGTGCGAGGCGGCATCGTTCTCGATGTCTGCCAGCTCAACAAGCTGGTCGGCTTCGACAGGGAGAGCCAGATCGTCGAGGTCGAGGCCGGCATGTTCGGCGACATCTTCGAGCAGACGATCCAGAGCCGCTACGGCATGACCATGGGCCATTGGCCCTCCTCCTTCGCGATCAGCACGGTCGGCGGCTGGGTCGCCTGCCGCGGCGCCGGACAGCTCTCGACGCGCTACGGCAAGATCGAGGACATGGTATTCAGCCTCGACGTCGTCCTCGCCGACGGCAGCCTCGTCACGGTCGGCGGCTATCCGCGGGCCGCACAGGGCGGCGATCTGCTCCAGCTCTTCATCGGCTCGGAAGGCACGCTCGGCATCATCGTGCGGGCCCGACTGAAGCTGCACCGGCTGCCCGAATACGGCCGCGCCATCGCCTATGGCTTCGAGAGCTTCGCGATCGGCCTCGACGTTTGTCGCGAGATCCTCCAGCGCGGCGCCAACCCGGCAGCGCTGCGGCTCTACGACGCCTGGGAGAGCGGCGTGCAGTTCCAGCTGCCGCAGACCAATGTCCTACTGATCGCCGATGAGGGGCCGCAGGAGATGGTCGACGCCGTCATGGCGATCAGCCGCAAGGTCTGCGAGGAGCTCGGCCAGGAGCTGGACGGTGAGGCCATCTTCGAGCGCTGGCTCGACACGCGCTATCTCACCGGCAAGAGCGCCGAGGGCTTCACGCCCTCGCCCGGCTTCGTTTCGGATACGCTGGAAATGGCCGGCCCCTGGAGCAGCCTGGCCACGGTCTATTCCGAGGTCGTCGCCGCCATCGCCGCGATACCCGGCACGCTGGCCGGCTCGGCCCATCAGTCGCACGCCTATGTCGACGGCGCCTGCCTTTATTTCTCGCTGCGCGGGGAAGTTGCCGTCGAGGAGCGCGCCAGCTGGTACCGGCAGGCCTGGGACGCGGCCAATGCGGTGCTATTGCGCCATGGCTCGGCGCTCAGCCACCATCACGGCATCGGCCTGCTGCGTGCGCCCTATATGCAGGCCTCGCTCGGCCCAGCCTTTTCCGTGATGGAAACCGTCAAGCGGGCGCTCGACTCGAAAAACATCCTGAATCCCGGCAAGCTCGGTTTGGGAGACGAGGTGCTTCGCGACATGACCCCCGGGAACTGATGGACAAGTCCTTCGCCGTGCAGCTGGCACGCCACCCGGTCATCGCGACCGTGTACGGGGCCGAACCTATCGAGGCCTTCATCGCCAGCCGCGCGACGATCGCGATCGTCGCCAATATCGAGCTCCGCAAGCTCCAGCGTGTGATCCAGACGCTGGAGAAGGCCGGGAAATACGCGATCCTCAACATCGACAGCTGCGACGGGCTGTCCCAGGACAAGGGCGGCGTCGATTATCTGGTCGATATCGGCGTCAAGAGCATCGTCTCGACCCGCGTTGCGACGATCCAGCGGGCGAAGCGGGCCGATCTCGTCACCATCCAGAAGATCTTCGTGACCGATCGCTCGACCTTGCCGCGCAGCATCCATGCGCTGGCCGAAAGCAAGCCGCATCTGGCCCAGCTCATGCCGGCGCCGATCCTGCCTTTCGTCAACGCGCAGCTGCGCAAGGCGATGCCCCCCATCGTCGCTTCCGGCTTCGTCTGCACCCGCGAATTGGCCATCGCCGCGATCGGCCACGGCGCGGTCGCAGTCTCGACCAGCGACAAGCTGCTCTGGGACCTCGACGCCAAGGAGTTGCGACGCTGACCAAGGTCGTCTGGTTCCGGCGTCAGGCCGGGCCACCACGACCTTGGTCGGGTTGCCATTCGCAGATCGCGATGCGCTAATCTGACGCAACGCTCGGCGCTCGCCGCAAGCGCAGTCGCAAGGACCTTCAAGAGTCCGCGAAATCCCAGGGAGGTCACATCGATGTTGAAGTCCGGCTGGCTCGGCGCAATGGCGCTCGCCACCTTTGTCCAGCTCGTCCCGGCGACACCGGCGACGGCTCAATCCTGGCCGCAGCGGCCGGTCAGCTTCATCGTGCCGTTCCCGGCCGGAGGCGGCACCGACGCCTTCGCCCGCCCCCTCGCCGCCCAGCTCGAACAACAACTGGGACAGCGCATCCTGATCGACAACCGCGGCGGTGCCGGCGGCACGGTCGGCGCCTCGGCCGCCTCGAAGGCGGCACCCGATGGCTACACCTTCTTCATCGGCGCCGCGCACCATGCCATCGCGCCGGCGCTCTATCCCAAGCTCGACTACAACATCCAGACCGATTTCATCCCGATCGGCGTGATCGCCCAGCCGCCGCAGGTCGTGGTCGTCCATCCCGGCAAGGTCCAGGCCAAGACGCTGGCTGAACTGATCGACTTCGCCAAGAAGAACCCCGACAAACTGAACTACGGCTCGGCCGGCAATGGCACCACGCACCACCTCGCCGGCGAGCTGTTCAAGCTCACCACCAAGGTGAACCTGACCCACGTCCCTTATCGCGGCGCCGGCCCGCTGATGCAGGATCTCGTCGCCGGTCAGGTCGACCTCGCCTTCGATGGCCTCGGCTCTTCCGCCGCGCAGATCTCCAGCGGCACGCTGCGGGCGCTCGCTGTCGCCGCGCCCAAGCGCGCCAGCGCCTTCCCCGACGTGCCGACCACTGCCGAAGCGGGCGTGCCGGGCTACGAGGTCTCGACCTGGTATGCGATGTGGGCACCGAAGAACACACCGCCCGAGATCGTCGCGAAGATGACGGCCGAGCTGCAGAAGGCACTGGCTACGCCCATGGTGACCGAGGCCTGGAAGAAGAACGGCTCGGAGATCCCGAACCTCTACGGGCCGGCCTTCGGTGACTTCGTCAAGATCGAGGTCGCACGCTGGGGCAAGGTCGTGGCCGAAGCCAACGTCAAGCCGGATTGAACCGGAAGACAGTCACTAGTCCTCGCCCGCGTCGCCGATCACGGCGCGGGCGATCGTCAGGCTGAAGCCGGCGCGCGCCAGCGCCGCGATGTCCTTCTGACGCTGTGCCGCGCGATCGCCACGGCTCCACGGACCGAGGCGTTTGCGCCTTGCGGCGATACGCGCCGCCTCCAGCTCGACCTGTGGATCCACGGTCACGGTCTGCGCGACGAGCTCCCGTCCCACCCCTTTCGCTGCAAGCCCTGCCGCCACCGCGCGCGCTGAGCGCCCCTTGCGGCGCAGGCTCTGCGCCTTCGCCTCCGCGAACTGCCGATCATCGACCAGGCCGGAGGCCACGCAGGACGCGACGATCTCGTCCACCAGCCCCCGGAACGCTTGCGGGTCCAGTCCGTGATGCCGGCAGCTGCGCTCGACCTTGCGCAGGAGGACGCGCTGCAACTGCGCCGCCGGGACCGAATAGCGCCCGAGATAGTGGAGAGCGGCGTGCCGCAGATATGCGGTCGTGATCTTCCTGGGCGCCGGTCGCGCTTTCGCCGTCTCGTCCCGTTCAGTCTCGCTCACGCCAGCCCCCTGCCCGCAGCCAGGCTAGTGTTACGGGATTCGCCTCATATTGGGCCTGACTAAGGCCGGCACCTCGCGAAATCACCTTCGAAATCTCTCAGAATGGTCAAACCCCGTGGCTTGCCACGAGCCTGGCCACGAGTCTGGGTATCGGTCGTGACACCCTGGGCCAGGACGGGGCCGGCCAGCAGGGCCGACGCGGCGAGCACGATCACGGACGTCTTGATAGCCTTCATCAGCTTCTCCTCGTTGCTGCGCGACGGGTCGCGGCCGATCTGTTGCGCCGCTCATAAGGCGATCGGCAGCCGCGCTTTTCGAAGCACCAGCGACGCACACGCGATGCAAGACCTCCGCGCCCGGTGCCGCTGGCGGCGCCGACACCGGCGTCGATGCACAAGTCGGCGCTCCCGGCGCGAAGGCCGGCGTCAAGGCCAAGGCAGGTACGGCAGGAGGTGTCGAAGCCCCTGCCGGCGCAGCCAGGGGCAGTGCCGGAGCCTCCGGCAAGGCAGGCACCGACATCAAGCGCTGACGGGCTCAGCCCGTTCATCGACTGCTGTCGATATCAGGGTGAGGCCGAGCCATCGACCTCACCTTTTTCATGCCCGTGAACCTAGTCCAGCCTCGGCTTGCCGCGACCAGACTTGACCGAGGAGCGCTTCTCCTTCGAAGCGAGGCGCCGCTCCTTCGAGGCCTTGGTCGGCCTGGTCGCTCGCCTGACCTTGGGCCGAATCTCGGCCTGCCGGATCAGCTCGATCAGCCGCGCCAGCGCCTCCTCGCGATTGCGGCTCTGGCTGCGATGCTCCTGCGCCGTGATGACGATCACGCCATCTTGCGTCAGCCGGCTGCCGGCGAGCTTCATCAGGCGGATCGCCACCTCGTTGGGCAACGATAGCGAGCGGCGGACATCGAACCGCAGCTCCACCGCGGTCGAGACCTTGTTGACGTTCTGCCCGCCCGGACCGGAGGCGCGCACGAAGCTCTCCTCGATCTCGCTTTCATCGATCGCGATGGACGGGGTCACTTGAATCATGGGAGGACGCTACCCCAACCTGAAGAGGATTGCAGCGATGAAGCCAGCTCGCGACATCGAGCGCCTGATCGAGATCATGGCCGCGCTGCGCACCCCGGGCACCGGCTGCCCCTGGGACCTCGAGCAGGACTTCGCCTCGATCGCGCCCTACACGATCGAGGAGGCCCATGAGGTCGCCGACGCCATCGCCCGTGGCGATCTCGTCGATCTCAAGGACGAGCTTGGCGACCTCTTGCTGCAGGTCGTGTTCCACGCCCAAATGGCGCAGGAGCAGGGCAGCTTCGCCTTCCCCGATGTCGTCGAGGCGATCACCACCAAGCTGATCCGCCGACATCCGCATGTCTTCGGCGACGCCCGCGATCTGTCGCCCGCCGAGGTCAAGGCGTTGTGGGGGCAAATCAAGGCTCAGGAGAAGGCCGATAAGGCGCGTGCGAGGGCGCAGGCCGGGCTGCCGGAGCCGGCGGAGGCCAAGGGCGTGCTCGCCGGCGTGCCGACCACCCTACCCTCGCTGACCCGGGCCTGGAAGCTCCAGGCCAAGGCCTCGACGGTCGGATTCGACTGGAACGACGCCCGGCTGGTGCTCGACAAGGTCCGCGAGGAGACCGCCGAGATCGAAGAGGCGCTCGCCGGCGGCGACAAGGCCGCGATCCAGGAGGAGATCGGCGACCTGCTCTTCGTCATCGCCAACCTGGCCCGCCATGTCGATGCCGATCCCGAGGCCTGCCTGACGGCGGCCAATGCCAAGTTCGAACGCCGCTTTGCCGGGATCGAAGCGGCGCTGGAGCAGGAAGGGCGCGAGCCGCGCCAGGCCTCGCTCGAAGAGCTCGAGGCGCTCTGGCAACAGGTGAAGCGCGCCGAGCGCGCTGTCTCCTGAACCAGAGCATCGGACTGAAAAGTGGAGTCCACTTTTCGGAGAGATCCGATGCCGAAACAGAAGGTTTAACGAAAACGCCGGGCACGAGGCCCGGCGTCGGTATCGGGTTCGCCTGATCGGCAGATCAGGGCTTCGGAGCCGGCGTCGCCCCCGGAGCCGGGGCCACGCCGGGAACAGCCGGTGTGCCCGGGGCCGGAGCCGCGCCAGGCGTGGCATCGGCGCCGCCAAGGCGCTTGCGCAGCTCTTCCTGGCGCTTGGCCAGCTCGTCCTGAAGCTGCTTCTGCTGCTCTTCCAGCACCTTAGGGTCGATCGGCGCCCCGTCGAAGCCCTTGGCGAAATCCGCGAGCGGGATGCTGAAGGAAACCTCACGCGCCGCCTGGTTCTGGACGCTGATGTTGAGGTTGGTGCCCTTCCTCATCGCGTTGATGAAGTCGTCCTTGACCTGCGCCTCGGCGAAACACCCATTCGGGAAGCAGACCGCGTAGCGACCTGGCGTCGGCTGCGCCGTGTCGACGCCGAAGCGGATGCCGGGCTGCAGCAGCAGGCCGAGCGGCATCAGGAAGCGCACGATCTTGTTCGGGTCGCCCTTGACGTCATAGACGGCGACGGCGAGGACCGGCTGGCCCTGATCCGAGACGAAATCGCGCGTGGTGTAGCAGATTTCCTTGTTCGCGGCCTGGTCCTTGCCGCAGACCTTGGTCCAGGTCGTCTGCGACGGCTCGGGCTTGACCTGGACGACGGTCGGGCCGGTCTGGGCGGCCTGGCCCTGGGCCGGCGGCTGCGCCGGAGCAGGAGCGGGCTGCGCCGGGCGGCTCGGAGCCGGACGCGGCTGGGCCTGCTGCGCGAATGAAGCGGCGGGAGCAAGAGCGACGGCGGCGCCCAGCACGAGCGCGAGGCTGCGGACCGTGCTCTTCGCGGTGGCGCCCTGGCTCTGGGACAGGCGGGTCGAAGCTGACATCTGCGATTCCTTGACCATGGAAACTCGTTCGGCCGCCAAATCCGGCGGCGTG
Source organism: Allobosea sp. NPDC055332 (assembly GCF_053645455.1). NCBI lineage: Bacteria > Pseudomonadati > Pseudomonadota > Alphaproteobacteria > Hyphomicrobiales > Alloboseaceae > Allobosea > Allobosea sp. NPDC055332. The sequence continues at coordinate 646,068 of NZ_JBSHMO010000003.1, forward strand.
CATCACCCAAGGCTCAACCGGCACGGTGCCGGAGCCGGTAGCGGCGTGAGCACATCAAGCGCGATTGAGGCGTTTGAATGACGCCCGGCCTGCGTTTAGCGAGTTCTGCAGCAGGTTTCCAGCCCGAAGAGCGCCACGCGACAAGTTTGATCGCATGTTATCCTGCGGCAGGGAATCAGGTTTGAGCATGCATCGACGTATCCGCGCCCTGGCGCGCCCGGTTTGGGTTTTCGGGCTCGTCCTCGCGAGTCTCGCGGCTTTCGGGCTCGCGGGCGGCGCGCGTGCGACCGCTGCCGAGAACGACAATGCGATCGCCATGCATGGCGAGCCCGAGCTTCCCAAGGGCTTCGAGCACCTTCCCTATGCCGATCCCAAGGCGCCCAGGGGCGGGCGAATCATCTTCGGCCAGCAGGGCACGTTCGACAGCCTCAATCCGCTCGTCGTGCTCGGCGTCGCACCAGACGCCGTGCCGCGCTATGTCCAGCAGAGCCTGCTCGTCCGCTCCGCCGACGAGCCGTTCACCGCCTATGGCCTGCTGGCGAGCAAGGTCGAGCTCAACCCGGAACGGACCCGCCTCGCCTTCCAGATCGATCCGCGCGCCCGCTTCTCGGATGGCAGGCCCGTCACGGCCGAGGATGTGATCTTCACCTTCGAGATGCTGAAGACCAAGGGCAAGCCCTTCCACCGCTCCAGCCTGGCGCGGGTGACCAGGGTCGAGGCGCCCTCGCCCGACCGCGTCGTCTTCGAGCTCGGCGACGGCTCCAACCGCGAGCTGCCGCTGGTGATCGGCGCCATGCCGATCTTCGCCAAGCACGCCACCGACGCCGAGAAATTCGGCGACACCAGCTTCAAGCCGGCACTCGGCTCCGGCCCCTACATCGTCGAGGAGGTCAAGCCCGGCGAGATGCTGCGTCTGAAGCGCCGCAAGGATTTCTGGGCCGAGGATCATCCTCTCACCCGCGGCCTCTTCAACGCCGAGGAGATCCGCTACGATTTCTACCGCGATTCCAACGCTTTGTTCGAGGCTTTCAAGGCAGGGCTTTACGACGTCCGCCTCGAAAGCGACCCGACGCGCTGGATGACCGGCTATGACGTCCCGGCCGTGCGCGACGGCCGGATCGTCCGTGACACCTTCCGCTTCCAGGCACCGAAGGGCATGACCGGGCTGGTCTTCAACACCCGCCGCCCGCAGTTTTCCGATATCCGCGTCCGCGAGGCGCTGGCCATGCTGTTCGACTTCGAATGGGCCAATCGCAACCTGTTCCATGGCGTCTATCGCCGTGCCGGCAGCTTCTTCGCCGACAGCGAGCTATCAGCGCTCGGCGTTCCGGCCGATCAGCGCGAGAAGGCCTTGCTCGCGGCCTTCCCCGGCGCCGTGCGCGACGACATCCTCGCCGGAACCTGGGCACCGGCCGCGACTGATGGTTCCGGCCGTGACCGCGACCAGGCCCGCCGCGCCCTGGATCTGCTCGAGGCCGCCGGCTACCGGCTGAACAACGGGCAATTGCGCAAGGGCGGCAAGGGGGATGTGTTCGGCTTCGAGATCACCGTCACCAACCGCCCGCAGGAGCGGCTGGCACTGAACTACGCGACCTCGCTCGCCCGCCTCGGCATCGCCGTCTCGGTCCGGCTGATCGACGACGTCCAGTACTGGCGCCGGCTCTCCACCTTCGATTTCGACATGATCCAGTGGACCTGGCCGGCCTCGGCCTCGCCGGGCAACGAGCAGATCGGCCGCTGGGGTTCGGCCAATGCCGAGCGCAAGGGCGCGCTCAACTATGCCGGTGCGCGCTCGCCGGCGATCGATACGACATTGCAGGCGCTGCTGGCCGCGCGCTCGCGCGAGGATTTCGTCGCGACCGTGCGCACGCTCGACCGTTTGCTGCTGTCCGGCTTCTATGTGGTGCCGCTCTATTATTTGCCCGAGACTTGGCTGGCGCGCACGCGCGAGATCGCCTTGCCCGAACGACGTGCGAAGTTCTTCTTCTCCAACGAGACGCTGGCGCGGCTGCCTTCCCCGCCTGCGCCCGCCAACTAGGCCGGCCGATGCGGATGGGCTCCGACGAAATCTCCATCGGCGCGCTGGTCGAGGGGCTCGATTTCGACAGCCTGCTCAAGGCGCTCGCCGCCCGCCGCGGCTATGAGCCGGCCTTCCGCGATCCGCCCGGCCGGCGTGACTGGAGCGATTTCTCGCCGAGCGCCTTCGGCTTCGCCGAGCTCGACGGCCGCGTCGACCGGCTCGCAAACCTGCTCCTGCTGGCAAAGCCGCAACCCGGCGCCTGCGTCGCGATCCTGGCGCCGCTCGGCCCGGAGGCCCTAGTCTCGATCCTCGCCAGCCTGCGGGCCGGCCTGTCGCCGATGATCCTGCCGGCCCATGCCAGGGAGGCGGAGCTGATTCCTCTGATCGAGCGCTCCGGCGCCGTGATGGCGCTCGGCGTGCCAAGGATCGGCGACCTGCAGCCGCTACACCTGCTCCGCGATGTCGCCGCCCGCTCTTTCGGCATGCGCTTCATCGGCGGCTTCGGTACGCGCGTACCCGATGGCGTCGCCGCGCTCGAACCGTTGCTTGGTCATGGCGCCGCGCCGTCCGCGCTGCCGCCGGCCGCGGTTCGGGCGCCGATTCGCGTCATTGACGGCCACAGCCTGGCCGGCCCGTTTCCGGTCGGCGAGAAGGAGGTCCTGGCCAAGGCGCTGGAAATCTCCCGCGTTCTGAAACCGCTCGCCTCTGCACGGCTGATCACCACCCTGGTCGGCGGCGACCTCGCCGCGCTTGCGACCGGCCCCGGCATCGCGCTGCTCACCGGCGTCGAATTGCTGCCGCTCGGCCTGTTCGTACTCGACGATCTGCGCGCCTGCCTGGAAGGCGGGCGCATGGTCCATCTCGTCATTCCCGCTGCGATGGAGCCGGCACTCGCCCGCTCGAAACTCGGCGGTCACAAGGCTTTGACCAGCCTCGTCGTCACCCGCCGCGCCGGCGAGGATGACGGGTTGCCCCGCCTCGACCGGTCGGACCTCGCCATCGTCGACGTGATCACGCACGAGCCGGAGCGCGTCGAGGTCAGGCGGCGCAACCCAGGCTGAGTTCAGTCGTCAGCAGAAGCGATCGCGATCTCGCTGCGACCACCAATCCTGGCCATGGCTGCAAGCTGGCCGGCTGCCTGCCCGTACAATGCCGGGTGCGCCTCGAAGGTGAAACATGTGACCTGGCTGAGTTGAAGCAGCTCCGCCGCCTGCGCCGTCAGCGTCATGACGATCTCGCCTTCGCGGCAGGTGATCCGCTCCACCCCGCCGGTGCAGGCCAGGCTCTGGTCGGTTCGCTCCAGATAGAGCTCGTCCTCGACCGGCCGTGGCTGCTTTCCGCTCAGAGCCGTGCCGCTGACGATGTGCAGCACGTCGAGCGGTTCGCGGGCCGAGGCGAAGCCGAGCGAGAGGACGACCAGCTCCCCGTTCTCGACGAGGACCTCCTCGACCTCGAAGCGCCCGGCTTCGCCGCCCATTGCCCGTCAGGCCGCCTTCTTGCGCTCGGCAATGCGTGCGAGATCGGTGAGGAGCCGGCGCGTGCCCTTCAGCCGCTGCTCGGCATCTTCAAGATCGTCGATGAAGACGACGCGCATGTCGGGGCGGACCTTGGCCAGCGTGCCCTGCTTGGCGACATAGGAGACGAGTCCTTCCGGATTGGCGAACTCGTTGTCGCGGAAGGCGACGATGATGCCCTTCGGCCCGGCCTCGACCTTCTCGACATTGGCGCGCTTGCACAAAGCCTTGATCGCGACGATCTCCAGGAGCTGCTTGACCTCCTCCGGCAGCGGACCGAAACGGTCGACCAGTTCGGCGCCGAAGGATTGCAATTCGCCGTCCTCGTCCATGGTCGAGAGGCGCTTGTACAGCGTCAGCCTGAGCGTCAGATCGCCGATATAGTGCTCGGGGATCATCACCGGCGCGCCGATCTGGATGGTCGGCGACCAGTGTGCGTCGCTCTCGATCTCGATGCCGGCCTTGAGCGCCGCCACCGCCTCCTCCAGCATCTGCTGGTAGAGCTCGTAGCCGACCTCCTTGATATGGCCGGACTGCTCGTCGCCGAGCAGGTTGCCGGCGCCGCGGATGTCGAGATCGTGGCTGGCGAGCTGGAAGCCAGCCCCCAGCGTATCGAGCGACTGCAGAACTTTCAGGCGCCGGTCGGCCTGCTCGGTCAGCTTGCGGTTGGCCGGCACGGTGAACAGCGCATAGGCGCGCACCTTCGAGCGGCCGACGCGGCCCCTGAGCTGATAGAGCTGGGCCAGGCCGAACATGTCGGCGCGGTGCACGATGAGCGTGTTCGCGGTTGGGATATCCAATCCGGATTCGACGATCGTGGTCGAGAGCAGGATGTCGTACTGGCCCTCGTAGAAGGCGGTCATCACGTCTTCCAGCGTGCCCGCCGCCATCTGGCCATGGGCGATGCCGACCTTGCACTCCGGCACCTGCTTGTCGAGGAAGTCCTTGACGTCGGCGATGTCCTCGATCCGCGGTACGACATAGAACGAGCGCCCGCCGCGGTAGCGTTCGCGCAACAGCGCCTCGCGTACGATCAGCGGATCGAACGGCGTGACGAAGGTGCGCACCGCAAGCCGGTCGACCGGCGGCGTCGCGATGATCGAGAGCTCGCGCACGCCGGTCATGGCGAGCTGGAGCGTGCGCGGGATCGGCGTCGCCGTCAGCGTCAGCATATGCACCTCGGCGCGCATTTCCTTCAGCCGCTCCTTGTGGGCGACGCCGAAATGCTGCTCCTCGTCGACGATGACGAGGCCGAGATCCTTGAAGTCGATGCCCTTGCCGAGCAGCGCATGGGTGCCGACGGTGATGTCCATCGTCCCGTCATTGATGCCCTGCTTCACCGCCTTGAGATCGGGCGCCGAGACGAAGCGCGAGGCCTGGCCGACCTTGACCGGAAGCCCGGCGAAGCGTTCGGCGAAGTTGCGATAGTGCTGGCGCGCCAGCAGCGTCGTCGGCACCACGACCGCGACCTGCTTGCCGGCGAGCGCCGCGGTGAAGGCGGCGCGCAGCGCGACCTCGGTCTTGCCGAAGCCGACATCGCCGCAGACCAGCCGATCCATCGGCCGCCCGGCGGCGAGGTCCTCCAGTACGGCGTCGATCGTGTTCTGCTGGTCCTCGGTCTCCTCATAGGGGAAGCGGGCGCAGAACTCGTCATAGAGCCCGTCCTGCGGCACCAAGCGCGGCGCTTCCTTGAGGGCGCGCGCAGCGGCGATCTGGATCAGCTTGCCCGCCATCTCGCGGATGCGCTGCTTCAGCTTGGCCTTGCGCGCCTGCCAGCCGCCACCGCCGAGCCGGTCGAGCACCACTTCGGTGTCTTCCGAGCCATAGCGCGAGAGCAGCTCGATATTCTCTGCCGGCAGGAACAGCTTGGCGTCGCCGGCATAGTGGATTTCGAGGCAGTCATGCGGCGCGCCGGCGGCGGTGATCGTCTGCAGGCCGACGAAGCGGCCAATGCCATGGTCGACATGGACGACGATGTCGCCGGGCGTCAGCGATGACAGCTCGTTGATGAAGTCCTGCGGCCGGCGCGTCTTGCGGCGCGGCCGGACCAGCCGGTCGCCAAGTATGTCCTGCTCGCCGATGACCGCGAGCTTGCCGGCTTCGAAGCCGGTCTCGAAGCCCCAGACGGCCAGCGCCGTGGTGCCAGGCTTGAGGTCGAAGGCGGCCCGCAAGCTACCGGTCATCTGCACGGTCTTGAGGCCGTGGTCGGCGAGGACGTGGGCGAGGCGCTCGCGCGAGCCCTCCGACCAGGCAGCCAGGATGACGCGTCGGCCTTCGGCCTCCAGCGCCTTCACATGCGAGACGGCCGCGTCGAAGACGCCGCCGGAATTGTCGGCGCGCTCGGCCGCGAAGCTGCGGCCCTGCTTGCCAGCGAGATCGACGACGAGCTTGCCCTCGCTCTCCGGCAACTGGAACGGCGTGAGTGAGGCAACGCCGGCCTCGCCGATGATGCCGCGCCAATCGGCCGGCGAGAGATAGAGCGCCTCCGGCAGCAGCGGCTTATAGGGTATCGAGCCAGGCGCGGGCTGGTCGAGCGCGCTCTTGCGGGCGTCGTAATAGTCCTTGATCAGGCTGATCCGTTCGCCGACCGCGTCATCGGCGTGATGATCGAGCACGATCGGGACATCAGGCAGATAGGTGAAGAGCGTATCCAGCTTCTCGGCCAACAGCGGCAGCCAGTGCTCGAGACCCGCCGGGCGCCTGCCCTCGCTCACCGCCTCGTAGAGCGTGTCGTCGCGGCCAGGCGTGCCGAAGGTCGCGATATAGGACTGGCGGAAGCGACGGATTGAGTCGCTCGTCATCTGCGCTTCGGACATCGGCACGAGGTCGAGCCCGCGCAACTGCCCGGTGGTGCGCTGCGTCTCCGGATCGAAGGTCCGGATCGATTCCAGCGTGTCGCCGAAGAAGTCGAGCCGGATCGGCGCCGGCATACCCGGCGGGTAGAGGTCGACGATACCGCCGCGCATGGCGAATTCGCCGGTCTCGCGCACCGTCGAGGTTCGCAGATAGCCGTTGACGTCGAGCCAGCGCGCCAGCTCCTCGGTGTCGACCATGTTGCCCGGTGCGGCCGAGAAGCTTTCGGAGGCGACCTTGCCGAAGGCCGGCACGCGCTGGAGCGCGGCGTTGACGGTGGTCAGCAGCAGGCGCGGCCGATCGCCCGATTTCGTCCTCGCGAGCCGCGACAGCGTCGTCATCCGGTGCGCCACGATCGAGGGCGCCGGCGAGACGCGGTCATAGGGCTGGCAGTCCCAGGCCGGGAAGGTCATCACCTCGAGATCGGGCGCAACGAACTGCAGTGCGTTCTCCAGCACCTGCAGACGCTGGCCGTCGCGCGCGATGAAGACGATCAGCGCCGGCCCTTCCGATTTCTTGGCGCGGGCGCGCGTCAGGTCGGCGAGCACGACGGCATCGAAGCCATCGGGCACGCCGGCGAGCATCGGCTTGTCGCCACGGTTCAGCGCATCGAGGATGCGCTCGAGCTGCGGCTTGGCGATCTGGGCGGGAGGCGGAATGCTCATTCGATCATCGACGAGGGATCGTCGGCCTTCTGATAGTCTGCAACGGGTGTGATTGTGATTGTCTCGACGGTAGCTCGGAGTTTCCCGAAGGCGCCGAAGCAAGGCTCGATCTCGAACTCGATGTCGCCTGCGCCGACACCGGTCCCTACTTGGGTCGGGTGAGGCTCAGTGGGTTTGGCGAAGCGCAGCGCCATGTCGCCCATGACGTTCTGATGATTGAAGCCCTCAAGCGACAGATCGATGGTATCCAAGGCCTTGAAAGCGAACGTTACGATCAGGTCGGGTCGCGGCGAGCCATCGCGCCGGCCCGGGAGAGACACGCTCAGGGACGCGCCACGCCGGTCGAGATCGAGACGACACAGCTCTGCATCGTGAAACGACGGATAGCCGCCGAACCAATCCAGCAACTCCCGGCCACCTGGAAGCGCTTCTAAAACCTTGACGGTCTCGGCGAGGTGTTCATCGTCCGGTGGCGGCCAGTTTTCATGCAAGTATTCAGACATGGATAGGCTTGTCGTGCTGGTGGAAGGCCTTCAGTCGCCGGAAGACGTCGCTGTCATAGTTCTCCGGCACCTGCGCCTCCCCCGTCACCCAGCTCAAGAGGTCGCGGTCGAGCACTTCGATCAGCCGCTCGAACTCGTCGAGCTCGGCCTCGCTCAAATTGCCGATCTCGGCATCGGCGAAGCGGCCCATGATCAGGTCCATCTCGCGCATGCCGCGATGCCAGGCGCGGAACAGGATCTTGCGCCGGCGCGGGTCGAGATCGGCGCTGCTACGGGTCGAGCCACTCATCATCGGCCTCGCAAAACAGAGATTGGGCCGGCCCCGTCGCGAAGCCTGCCGTCGCGGGCTATATAGCGAGCCGACCACGCGAAGTCAGCGGCTGATGCGCTGCTGATCCCGCACTCCTGACATGCCGTGAAGCCATTGCGCCCATCCGTCCTCGATCAACTCTTTGCTCCGGCCACCGCGCTTTCCGGCGTCGGCCCCAAACTCGCCAAGGCGCTCGACAAGCTGCTGGGCGACGAGACGCATGCCGCCCGCGTCATCGATCTGCTCTTCCATTTGCCGACCGGAGCGATCGACCGGCGGCCGAGCGAGAGCATTGCCGAGGCCCCGGTCGGCGAGATCGCGACCTTCTCGGCGCGGGTCACCGAGCACCGCCCCGCCCCGCCGACCAAGGCGAAGGCGCCCTATCGCATCATCGTCGAGGACGAGACCGGCGACGTGACGCTGGTCTTCTTCCATGCCGATGTCCGCCATCTCCTGCAGACCCTGCCGATCGGCGCCTATCGCATCATCTCCGGCAAGCTCGAGCTCTGGGACGGCATGCGCCAGATGGTCCATCCCGACCGCATCCTCGACCCCAAGCTCGCCGCGACGATGCCCTCGGTCGAGCCGGTCTACGGGCTGACCGAAGGCATCGGCGGGCGCGTCATGGCGCGCATCGCTGCCAGCGCGGCCGAGCGCTGCCCGGAACTGCCAGAGTGGCAGGACCCGGCCTTCCTGGCGCGGCACGACTTCGCGCCGTTCCGCAACGCGATCGACGCCCTGCACCACCCGGTCGATCTCAAGGCGGCCACGGGTGAGACGGTCGCGCGCCGGCGCATCGCCTATGACGAGCTGCTCGCCAGCCAGATCGCGCTCGCGCTCGTGCGCCGCCAGCAGAAGAAGGCGGCCGGCCGGGCCACGGCGGGCGACGGCGCCTTGCGCCATGCCATCGAGACCGCCCTGCCCTTCACGCTCACCGACGGCCAGCGCAAGGCGATCGCCGACATCCATGACGACATGGAAAAGCCCGAGCGCATGCTGCGCCTGCTCCAGGGCGATGTCGGTTCGGGCAAGACCGTCGTCGCGCTGATGGCGATGGCGGCCGCTGCCGAAGCCAGACGGCAGTCGGTGCTGATGGCGCCGACCGAGATCTTGGCGCGCCAGCATGCCGAGCGTCTCGCCCCGCTCGCCGACAAGGCCGGCCTCAAGCTCGCTCTGCTCACCGGCCGCGAAAAGGGCGCCGGCCGCCGGCAGGTGCTGGAAGGCTTGGCGAATGGCGAGATCGACATCGTCGTCGGCACCCATGCGCTGTTCCAGGAAGGCGTCGCCTTCCATGACCTAGCCCTCGCCGTGGTCGACGAGCAGCACCGTTTCGGCGTGCATCAGCGCCTCCTGCTCGGCGCCAAGGGCGAGGCGGTCGACATCCTGGTGATGACCGCGACGCCGATCCCACGTACGCTGGCACTGACCTGGTTCGGCGACATGGACGTCTCGATCCTCTCCGAGAAACCGGCCGGCCGGAAACCGATCACCACGCGGGCGATCTCGCTGGAGCGCTATGACGAGGTCGTCGGCGCGGTCGGGCGGGCGCTGGAGAGCGGCGCGCAGGTCTACTGGGTCTGCCCGCTGGTGCAGGAATCCGACACGCTCGATGTCGCGGCGGCGCAGGAACGCTTCGAGGCACTGCAAGCCCTCTTCGGCGACAAGGTCGGGCTGCTGCATGGCCAGATGCCAGGCCGCGACAAGGACGCTGCCATGGCTGCCTTCTCCGGCGGGCAGACGCGCGTGCTGGTTTCGACCACGGTGATCGAGGTCGGCGTCGACGTGCCCAATGCCTCGGTGATGGTGATCGAGCATGCCGAGCGTTTCGGCCTCGCCCAGCTCCATCAATTGCGCGGGCGGATCGGGCGCGGATCGGCCGCCTCGACCTGCCTGCTGCTTTACAAGGGGCCGCTCGGCCAGGTGGCGGAAGCACGCCTCACCATCATGCGCGAGAGCGAGGACGGCTTCCGCATCGCCGAGGAGGATTTGCGTCTGCGCGGCGAAGGCGAAGTGCTCGGGACCCGTCAGTCCGGCTCGCCCGACTGGCGCATTGCCCGGCCGGAGATCGACGGCGATCTCCTCGCCGCAGCGCGCGACGATGCCCGGCTCCTGATCGAGCGCGATCCGCATCTGGAGTCAGAGCGCGGCAAGGCGGTCCGGACGCTGCTCTATCTGTTCGAGCGCGACGTCGCGATCCGCCTGCTGCGCGCGGGCTGAGGCAAACTCAGCCCTGCGCGAACTAAGCGTTTTCGGTCGTCTTCGAGGGAATGCGCGCCACCACCTTGAGCTCGAAGTCGAACCCGGCGAGCCAGGTCACGCCGACAGCGGTCCAGGTCGGATAGGGCGGCTCGCCAATCTCTTCGGCGCGGATCGCCATCATCTTCTCGAACTGCGACTGCGGGTCGGTGTGGAACGAGATGACGTCGATCACATCGTCGAAGCTCGCCCCTGCCGCCGCCAGAACCGCGCGCAGATTGGCAAAGGCGAGCCGGACCTGATCCTCGAACACCGGTTCGGGGGAACCGTCCTCGCGACTGCCGACCTGCCCCGAGATGAAGAGCAGATCGCCATGCCGGATGGCGGCCGAATATTGATGGACGTCGTAGAGCGCGTGGCGGTTGGCCGGAAAAATCGCGTCACGTTTGGGCATATCGATTCCTATTCTACATGTTCGGTGGGTGGGCTTGATGCGGCCCGGGCCTGCGCAGGCGTTCAGAGCTGCGCGAGCTCGGCCTCGGTGAAGTCGGCGGCGAGCGAGATGTCCTGCTGGCGATCGAGCTCGATCATGCGATCACCGAGCGCCTTGCGGATGTTCGTGTAAGCGTCGGCACCGAGCGCCAGCCGCTTCGGGAGCGGGCCCTTCTGATCGGCGAGCACGATCATCGCGTCGGTCACCCGCTCGGGATCGCCCTTGACGATCCAGGAGCCACGAACCGCTGCGCGGGTCTGGCCGACGGGCGTATTTTCATAGGCTGCGATCGGATTCGCATGGGCAAGATTGCCGCCGAATTCCGTCCTGGTCGGCCCCGGCTCAACGAGGGTGAATTCGATGCCGAACGACGCGACCTCCTGCGCCACGGTCTCGACGAAGCCTTCGATGCCCCATTTGTTTGCGTGGTACAGGCTGAGGCCCGGATAGGCGATCAGGCCGCCCTCGCTCGACACCTGCTGGATGCGTCCGCCGCCCTGCTTGCGCAGATGCGGCAGCGCCGCCTGGATCAGGGTGATCGAGCCGACGAGATTGGTCGCGATGATATCGCGGACCTGTTGGTCGTTCACTTCCTCGGCTGCGCCGACGAGGCCATAGCCAGCATTGCTGACGATGATGTCGATCCGACCGAACGCTCCGAACGCTTGATCGACTGCGGCGCGCACAGCGCGCTGGTCCCTGAGATCCAGAGCGATGATGTGCAGCCGTTCCGGATAGCGTTCCCGCAATTCTGCAAGCGCATCCGTTTTGCGGCTGGTTCCGACGATCCGGTCGCCGCGCGCCAGAGCCTTCTGCGCCAGAAGCCGGCCAAAGCCGGACGATACGCCGGTAATGAGCCAAATCTTGTCCATGTCCCACGCCTCTCGGTTTGTTACCGGCATGAGATAGGGGAGAAGCATTGTTCGGATTAGCCGTTGAAAACCGTACGAGCTGATGCGAAATCAGCAGCAATGGCTCGCCCCTCGCTCAACGACCTCACGGCTTTCGTCGCCGTCGCGACCCGTCGCAACTTCCGGCGCGCAGCGGATGAGCTCGGGACGGCGCCCTCGACCTTGAGCCATGCGATGCGGGCGCTCGAGGAACGCATGGGTGTGCGACTGCTCAACCGCACCACCCGCAGCGTCGCGCCGACCGAAGCCGGTTTCGAGCTGCTCGGCCGCCTGCAGCCGGCGCTCGCGACGCTGGACGCGGCGCTGGACAGCATCGCCACGTTCCGCGGCAGCGTCGCCGGCAGCGTCCGGATCAACGCACCACGACTGGCTGCCGCGCTGCTCGTCCGGGAGGTTCTTCCCCTGATGGCCGAGCGCTTTCCGGACGTGACCGTCGACCTCGTCGTCGAAGGCAAGCTGATCGACATCGTGGCTGCCGGGTTCGATGCCGGCGTGCGTCTCGTCGGCTCGATTCCGCGGGACATGGTCGCGGTGCCGTTCGGCGGCCCCGTCAGCTTCATCTGCGTCGCGTCGCCGGCGTATCTCGAGCGCTTCGGCATACCGGATACGCCCGATACCCTGCAGCAGCATCGCTGCATCGGCCACCGCATGCCGAGCGGAAAATTCTATCGCTGGGAGTTCGAGCGCGCCGGGCAGGAGCTAACGATCGATGCTGGCAGCTCGGTCATTCTCGATGATGAAGAACTCATGGTCGAGGCTGCGGTAGGCGGCCTGGGCATCGCCTATGTCGCCAGCCCGGCGGCAGACATGGCCCTCGCGGATGGACGTCTTCGCCAGGTTCTGACTGCCTGGGCGCCCGCTCCCGAGCGCATCGCGATCTATTATCCCGGCCACCGCGCCGTGCCGCCGGCGCTGCGGGCCTTCCTCGATGTCGTCAAGGCTGCGCAATCGTAGGCGGCAGCAATCCCGATCAAGCGGACCCGCTTCGCCTCCGCCATGGTGCCGGCGTTTCGTGAGTGAGCCATGGACCCGATCAAGAAAGCCCTCTGGTGCATCGAAAGCCGCTTCGCCTCCGAGCTCTCGCTCGACGAGATCGCGGAGGTCAGCGGCGTCTCGCGCTTCCATCTCAGCCGCGCCTTCGGCGTGGCGACCGGCCGCTCGGTGATGCGCTATGTGCGCGAGCGCCGGCTCTCGGAAGCGGCGCGCCAGCTCGCCGATGGCGCGCCCGACATCCTCCAGGTCGCGCTCGACTGGGGCTATGGCTCTCACGAGGCCTTCACCCGCGCCTTCCGCGAGCAGTTCGGCATCACGCCGGAAGAGCTGCGCGCCCGGCGCGATCTGTCATCCCTTGCTCTCGTGGAGCCTCTGTCCATGCATGCCGCAAACCGCACTCCCCTCGCCGAGCCGCGTATCGTCACCGGCAAACCCATGCTGATCGCCGGCTTCAGCGGTCATTTCTCGGTCGACAACACGCAAGGCATCCCCTTGCTCTGGCAGAAGATCGTTCCGCATTTCGGCCATATCCGCGGCCAGAAGGGCTTCATCGCCTATGGCGCGAGCTATAATTGCGACGATGTCGGCACCTTCGACTACATCGCCGGCGCGGAAGTCTCCTCGTTCAGCGACCTGCCCGACGAGTTCGCAAGGCTGAGCGTGCCCGAGCAGCTTTGCGCCGTCTTCGAGCACAGCGGCCACATCACCGGAATCAAACAAACGTTTGAATCGATCTGGCGCGACTGGCTGCCGAAATCGGGCCGTGAGCCGGCGATGGGCGTAACACTCGAGTTGATGGATCAACGCTTCAACGGCGCGACCGGCAATGGCATCGTCGAGATCTGGGTGCCCCTGAAGAGCTGAGCTACTTGCCCATTTCCGGCGCCGAGCGCGGTGCCATTTCGCCGGGCTGGATCAGCCCGGCCGACATGATCAGTTTGGCGCCGTCCTCCACCGAGATCGACAATTCGACGATCTCGCGCCGCGGCAGGTAGAAGAAGAAGCCGGTCGTCGGGTTCGGCGTGCACGGCAGGAAGACGCCGATCTGCTCGTCGCCATCGGGCAATTTGCCGGCGATCTCGGGGGCCGCCTCCTGCGCGATGAAGACGATCGACCACATCCCCGGCTGCGGGAACTGCACCATCCCGACCTTGCGAAACGAGGTGCCGGACTGGGAGAAGATCGTCTCGAAGACCTGTTTCACCCCCTTGTACAGGCCGCGCACCACCGGCATGCGATCAAGAAGCGACTCTCCGGCCCCGATCAGCGTGCGCCCGACCAGGTTCGCAGCGAAGAAGCCGATCACCGTCAGGCCGATCAGCGCGATGATCAGGCCGAAGCCCGGCAGCGGGAACGGTAAATGGTTCTCGGGCCAGAATTGGGCCGGAACCAGCGGTTTCACCAGGCCGTCGACCAGGTTGATGAACCACCAGGTCACCGAGGCGGTGATGGCGAGCGGCGCCGCCAGCACCAGCCCTGTCAGGAAATAGCGCCGGAGCCTTGTGCCGAAGGTTGGCCGCAGCAGATCGGGCTGGACGACGAGGCGCGGATCGGGCGTGCGGGCATTCATCGAGGATCCGGGACTCCGTCCAGTCTTGCGGCCTCGTCACATTGCGCCGCACTATCGGACGATAGCCGAGCGCCAGCCGCTGGCTAGCCCCCGATTCGTCGATGAGCCCCGTGTCCGAACCATCCAGACAGCAGCGCCGCTGGCATCGGCCGCTTTATCTCGCGGCCGGTTGGCTCTGCACGGTGCTGGGCATCGTCGGGCTGATTCTGCCGGTGATGCCCGGCACGGTCTTCCTGATCGCCGCCGCCTGGTGCTTCTCGCGCTCCTCGCCGCGCTTCGAGAGCTGGCTGGTCAATCATCCTCGGCTTGGGCCGCAGGTCGTCCGCTGGCGGCAGACAGGCGCAATCGCCCGCAGGACGAAATACGTCGCCTGCGGTTCGATGCTGCTGAGCTTCGTCATCGTGACGGCGACCGATGCGCCGCCGATCGCGCTCTGGCTGAGCGGCGCCGGCCTGATCGCGGCCGGCACCTATGTCGCGAGCCGGCCTGAACCGGCCGAAGACGAAATCACTCGACGGTGACCGACTTCGCCAGATTGCGCGGCTGATCGACGTCTTTGCCCATGAAGACCGCGGTCTGGTAGGCGATCATCTGGATCGGCACCGAATAGACGATCGGCGCGAAGAGCGGATCCATCTCCGGCATGATGATGGTCGCCTCAGGCACGATGCCGCATTCGTCGGCGCCCTTGGCGTCGGTGATCAGGATGATCCGGCCACCGCGCGCCGCGACCTCCTGCATGTTCGAAGCCGTCTTCTCGAAGAGCGCATCATGCGGCGCGATCACCACGACCGGCATGTCCTCGTCGATCAGCGCGATCGGGCCGTGCTTGAGCTCGCCTGCCGGATAACCTTCGGCGTGGATATAGCTGATCTCCTTGAGCTTCAGCGCGCCTTCCAGAGCCAGAGGGAAGGCGGTGCCACGGCCGAGATAGAGCACGTCGCGCGCCCTGGAGAGCTTGCGGGCGAGCTTCTCGATCTCGGGCTCCAGCGTCAGCGCCTGCGCCATCAGGCCGGGTAGCGCGATCAGTTCCTGGACATAACGCGCTTCCTGCTCTGCCGAGAGCGTGCCGCGGGCACGAGCCGCTGCAATCGCAAGGCCAGCGAGCGCTGTCAGCTGGCAGGTGAAGGCCTTGGTCGAGGCGACGCCGATCTCCGGGCCGGCCAGCGTCGGCGCGACGACGTCGCTCTCGCGCGCGATCGTCGAGGTCGGCACGTTGACGACCGACATGATGTGCTGGCCTTCCTGGCGGGCATAGCGCAGGCAAGCGAGTGTGTCGGCCGTCTCGCCCGATTGCGAGACGAAGAGCGCGAGCCCGTTCGCAGGCAGCGGCGCCTCGCGATAGCGGAACTCCGAGGCGACATCGATCTCGACCGGCAGGCGCGCCAGCTTCTCGAACCAGTACTTGGCCGTGAGGCCGGCATAATAGGCGGTACCGCAGGCCGAGACGGAGAGGCGCGACAGGTTTTTCCAGTCGAACGGCGTCTCGAAGGGCAAGCGCGTCACACCGTTCGCCATGTCGACATAATGTGTCAGCGTATGGCCGACCACTTCCGGCTGCTCATAGATCTCCTTGGCCATGAAGTGGTGGTGGTTGCCCTTCTCGACCAGGAAGGCGCCGGCCGCGACGCGCTGGGCGCGGCGGTCGACCTGCTGGCCGTCGGCGTCGTAGAAGGTCGCGCCCTTGCGGTTCAGCACCACCCAGTCGCCTTCGTCGAGATAGGCGATGAGGTTGGTGAAAGGCGCCAATGCCAGCGCATCGGAGCCGAGATACATCTCGCCGTCGCCGATGCCGACTGCGAGCGGCGAGCCCTTGCGGGCGCCGATCAGCAGGTCTTCCTGTCCCTCGAACAGGAAGGCGAGCGCGAAGGCGCCGCGCAGATGCGGCAGCGCAGCCCCGACTGCCGCGACCGGGTCCTTGCCGCGATCGAGCTCGCGGGTGACGAGATGGGCGACGACTTCGGTGTCGGTCTCGCTGGCGAAAACATGGCCGTCGGCCTCGAGTTCGGCCTTGAGCTCGCGGAAATTCTCGATGATGCCGTTATGGACGACCGCCAGCTTCTCGGTGGCATGCGGATGGGCATTGGTCTCGGTCGGCTTGCCATGCGTCGCCCAGCGGGTGTGGCCGATGCCGATCAGGCCATCGAGCGGCTCGCTGGAGAGGCGCACTTCGAGGTTCTTGAGCTTGCCCTCGGCGCGGCGGCGGCTGAGCCGGCCACCTTCGAGCGTCGCGACGCCGGCCGAATCATAGCCGCGATATTCGAGCCGCCGCAGCGCTTCGACCACCTGGCCGGCAACCGCCTGCTTGCCGAGAATGCCCACGATCCCGCACATGAATGTGCCTCATCCGTTGATATCGATGCGCATCGCAATAGTCCGTGGCGGCGCAATTGCGAAATCACGTTGAATGTCGAACTGTGAACGAAATGTCTTGCAAATCGCCTATTGCTGGGCTTTTCGCGCCTTGGCGGCCGCCCGGAAGGCGGCAGCCCAGCCTTCGCGCTCCATCTGCCGGCCGCGCGCCACGGCCAGCGCATCCGGCTTGACGTCGCGGGTGATGACCGAGCCCGAGCCGACATAGGCGCCCGCCCCGATCGTCACCGGCGCGACCAGGGCCGAGTTGGAGCCGACGAAGGCGCCCTCGCCGATGATCGTCTTGTTCTTGAAGAAGCCATCGTAATTGCAGGTGATCGTGCCGGCACCGATATTGGCGTTCGCGCCGATATCGGCATCGCCGATATAGGTCAGGTGATTGACCTTGGCACCCTCGCCGATCGCCGCCGCCTTGATCTCGACGAAGTTGCCGACCCTCGCCCCCTTCGCCAGCTCGGTGCCAGGCCGCAGGCGTGCATAGGGGCCGATCGAGGCGCCTGGGCCGACGCTCGCCCCTTCCAGATGCGAGAAGGCATGGATGACGGCGTTGTCCGCAATCCGGACGCCCTTGCCAAAGACCACATTGGGTTCGACCACGACGTCTCGGCCGATCTTGGTGTCATGGCTGAAGAAAACCGTTTCGGGCGCAATCAGCGTGGCGCCGGCCAGCATCACCTCCAGCCGCTTGCGGCGCTGGAAATCGGCTTCCACCGCCGCAAGCTGGGCCCGATCGTTGACCCCCTGCACCTCGGCCTCCGGCGCGACCCGGGCGACTGCCTTCAGGCCCTGCTCTCGCGCCACCGCGACGGCGTCGGTCAGATAATATTCGTTCTGGGCATTGGCGCAGCCGATCGCATCGAGGATGGCGAGAGCCTTGCCGCCGTCGAGCGCCATCAGCCCGGCATTGCAGAGCGTGATCCTGCGCGCCGCCTCGTCGGCGTCCTTGTGCTCGACGATCGCCTCCAGCTCGCCATCCTGCGTGACGAAGCGGCCGTAGCCGGTCGGGTCGCGCGCCTCGAAGCCGAGCGCGACAACGGCAGCGCCGGTACGCAAGGGCTCGCGCAGATCGGCGAAGGTCTCGGAGCGGACCAGCGGTGTGTCGGCGAAGGCGACCAGCACGTCATCGTGTTTACCGGTCAAGCTCTCGCGGGCCGCCAGCACCGCATGCGCGGTGCCCTTGCGCTCGGTCTGGACGAAGACCGCGGCGTGCGGCGCATGCTTCTTGACCTCAGCCTCGACGTCCGGACGGTCGGGGCCGATCACGACAGCGAGCGCATCGGCGCCGGCGGCCGTCACCGCGGCCAGGGCATGGCCGAGCAGCGAGCGGCCGGCCACCTCGTGCAGCACCTTTGGCTGCGCCGATTTCATCCGGGTTCCCTCGCCTGCCGCCAGCACGATGGCGAGGCAGGTCCGGGCGGGCTGCATTTCCGTCATGATCGTCCTGTCACATGCTCTTAACGAGGAAACGCGGCCACGACCGGCCGTCGTCCCGGGCGCAGGCGAATGCCGCACCGGCGGTGGATAGCCGATAGCGAGCGGATTTGGCAAAACCCAGCGGACGATGGACCATCGCGCCGGCTCCGAATGAGCAATCTGACATGGCTTCGTTTTCGGCATGGCATTCCTGCATGCCGGGCGGCCCTTTTTTCGCCTTTGGCCTTGCCCCGCGCTTTTCAGCCCCGCGCGAAATGCTCTAGAAGCGCAAGTCGGCGGAGCTTTGCCGGCCCAAGTTGGATGTGATGTCGAAATCCTTGAATCGCCGTCGATTTTTGAGCCTCGCTGCGACCGGCGCCATCGCGCCGCGATTTGCCGTCGGCACGGCGGCAGCGCAGGCCCCGGCGAGCTGGGTCGGGCTGGTGCAATCGGTCATCGCCGAAGGACAGCGATTCGACCCTGCCCTCGTCGTCGAGGCGGCGCGTGTCCTGTCACGTCGGCCTATGGTGCCGTTGACCGCGACCGACCTGCCGGAGGGCTACGCCACCCTCCCCTTCGACCAGTATGTCGGCATCAGGGCGCAGCCGGCCGGGATGATCTGGGCCGGCGAGAATCGCGGCTTCACCGTCGAGCCGCTGCATCGCGGCTACGTCTTCTCCTCGCCGGTCAGCCTGTTCACGGTCGAGGACGACGTCGTCAGACGTGTCGCCTTCGATCCGGGCAAATTCAACTACGGTCGCGTGACGCCGCCCCCTGCCGGACAGGATCTGCAGTTCTCGGGTTTCCGTGTCTCGGCCGGGCTCGAGCGCCCCTACGAGCTCGCCCTGTTCCAGGGCGCGACCTTCTTCCGCTCGCTGGCGCGCGGCCAGAATTTCGGCGCGGTCTCCCGCGCCCTGATCCTGCGGCCGGGCGAGCAGCGCGGCGAGGAAATCCCCTTCTTCCGCGCCTATTGGATCGAGCGGCCGAGCCCGGCCGCCGGCGCGCTCATCATCCATGCCCTGCTCGATTCCGAAAGCGTCACCGGCGCGGTGCGGATGACCTTGCGGCCCGGCGACGTCACCCTGATCGATGTCGAGATGACGCTGTTCGCGCGCGCCAATCTCGACCATGTCGGTTTCGGCTGCGTGATGGGCAGTTATCTGTCGGGCCCGCAGAGCCGGCGCGGCTTCGACGACGTCAGGCCGGCGGTCCATGAGGTCTCGGGCGTCCAGATGTTCACTGGCAACGGCGAGTGGATCTACCGCCCCGTCAGCAATCCCGCCAACCTGCAGGTTTCCTCCTTCCAGGACTCCAATCCGCGTGGCTTCGGCCTGATCCAGCGCGAGCGCGATCCCAATGCCTTCGTGGATGACGACCAGCGCTTCGAGCTCAGGCCGAGCGTCTGGATGGAGCCGCTCGGCGAATGGGGGCCGGGTTCGGTGCAGCTCATCGAGATTCCCAGCGACTCCGAGATAAACGACAACATCATCAGCTACTGGCGCCCGCGCCAGCCGATCGCGGCCGGCAGTGAGACCACCATCGCCTATCGCCAGGCCTGGTGCTGGCAGCCGCCGGAGCGGCCGCCGCTCGCCATCGCGACGCGCATCCGGCAAGGCCGTGGCTCTCAGACCCGCCGCCGTCGCTTCCTCGTCGACTTCACCGGCGACAGGCTGATCGACCCGGCGCTGGTTGCCGCGATCCGCGCCAATGTCACGGCGACACCGGGCACGATCCAGAACCTGCGGCTCTGGCCCTACCCCGAGCGCCGGACCATGCGCGTCGCCTTCGAGGTCGACCCCGGCAGCGAGGCGCTGTCCGAGTTGCGCCTTGTCCTCGATGCCGGCGGACAGCCGGTATCGGAAACCTTGTTGAACCGGTGGACCTGGTGACCGTGGACGCTCTCGCCCGCCGTGTGGAGACCGAGCCCGTCGGCACCTGCCCGATGCCGGTCGAGGCGACGCCACCCGAGAACCGGCTCGATATGCCGGTGCAGTCCTTCCGCAGCTGGAAAGCCTCCGAGGGACGCAGGCCGGCCGCTCCGCAAGCGTGGCGCACGCCCTGGCTGGCGCGACTCTTCGTTTTCGGCGGCGCCTGGGCCCTGACGGCCTACGGCGCCTGGGAAATGTACCATGTCGTGTCGGTTAGCCGTACGACCTTCCTGCAGTACGTGCTGCTCGTCCTCTTCACGGTGAACTTCTCCTGGATCGCGCTCGCCTTCACCAGCGCCATCCTCGGCTTCTTTGCTTTGCTCCTGCGCCTGGTGAAGAGCCCGCGCGCCGAGACGCTGACGCAGAAGACCGTCGTGGTCATGCCGATCTACAACGAATCGACGGCCCGGACCTTCGCCGCCGTGGCGGCGATCCGCGAGTCGATCGAGGCGACGGGCCTAGGCGCCCATTTCGACTATTTCATCGTTTCCGACACCACCAATCCCGACATCTGGGTGGCCGAGGAGCGCGCCTTCCTGGCGCTGCGCCAGCGGCTCGGGCCCGATGCCCGCATCTATTATCGCCACCGCCCGAAGAACCATCACCGCAAGGCCGGCAACATCGCCGATTTCGTCACGCGCTGGGGCGGCCACTATCCCCATATGGTCGTGCTCGACGCCGACAGCCTGATGACCGGCACCTGCATCGTGCGCCTCGCCGCCGCGATGGAGGCCGATCCCGATGCCGGCATTATCCAGTCACTGCCGCTCATCATCAATCGCAACACCTTCTTCGCGCGCCTGCAGCAGTTCGCAGCACGCGTCTATGGCCCGGTGATCGCAACGGGGCTCGCGATCTGGTCCGGCCGCGACGGCAACTATTGGGGCCATAACGCGATCATCCGCACCAAGGCCTTCGCCGATCATTGCGGCCTGCCCGATCTCAAGGGCAAGCCGCCCTTCGGCGGCCACGTCCTCAGCCACGACTTCGTCGAGGCGGCGCTGATCCGGCGGGCCGGCTGGTCGGTCTACATGCTGCCCGATCTGACGGGGTCCTATGAGGAGAGCCCGCCCTCACTGATCGACATCGCCACTCGCGACCGGCGCTGGTGCCAGGGCAATCTGCAGCATTCGCGCATCATCGGCGCCAAGGGCCTGCTGACGGCGACCCGCCAGCACTTCGCCACCGGCATGATGGCCTATCTCGCCTCGCCCTTCTGGCTGATGCAGCTCGTGGTCGGCATCCTGATCGTGCTGCAGGTCAACTACGCCAGGCCGGAATACTTCACGGAGGAGTTCAGGCTCTTTCCGGTCTGGCCGCGCTTCGACCCCGAGCGAGCGCTCAACCTGTTCGGCCTGACCATGGCGATCCTGTTGGCGCCGAAGCTGTTCGGCCTCTTGCTGACGCTGTTCGACGGCAAGCTGCGGCGCGCCTGCGGCGGCGGCATCCGCCTCATCCTATCGGCCGTGCTCGAGATTCTGTTCTCGGCGTTCTTCGCGCCGATCATGATGGTGATTCAGTCCGGCTCGGTCTTCCAGATCCTGGTCGGGCGCGACACCGGCTGGAATCCGCAGCGGCGCGACGACGGCTCGATTCCCTTCAAGGACATCGTCCGCCGGCATCGCACCCATACGCTGCTCGGTCTGGTCGCCGGCCTCTCGGCCTTCATGATCGCGACCTCGCTGTTCGCCTGGATGTCGCCCACCATCGTCGGCTTGCTCCTGGCGATCCCGCTGTCCTGGGCCTCAGGAAATCTCGCGCTCGGTCTCTGGCTCAAGCGCCGCGGCCTCTTGATCACCCCGGAGGAAGGCGACCCGCCGGCGATCGCGCTGCGCGCCAACGCCTTGCAGGCCGAGTTCGCCCAGGCCGGCTATGACGACTCTGACGGGCTAGCCGCGCTCCACGCCGACCCGATGCTGCGCGCGACCCATGAGGCGATGCTACCGCAGGTCCAGCCGCGCCGCCGCGGTGAGATCGAGCCTGACCGCGCCGTGGCGCAGGCCAAGCTGATCGATGCCGAGACCGTCGCGGATGCGGTGATCTGGCTGAAGCCGAAGGAGCGCATGGTCGTGCTGCACGACCGCGCTCTGCTCGGCCTGCTGGCGAACCTGCCCGAAGGCCCTGCCCATGCCGGTGCCGAAGCCCGCGCGGGCTGACCGGCCGCGCCGGGGCGCTCAGCCCAGCTCGAAGACAATAGCGCAGCAGAACGCTGCGCTCGCCGGCACGACGATGCGTGTGCCCTCCTGGCGATGCGGAATATTGCGTTCGGCGAGCCTGGACCTGACCGGGTCGAGGTCCGGCACAGTGACTGCAAAGCCGGCGAAATTGGCTTGGTCTTGCCGGCTCTCACCAGCGAGCAGCGCCCGGGCGGCCTGAGATGTCAGGACCTCGAGGCGACCGCGTGGCAATGGCAGGCGCAGACCTGCCTCCGGCGTTGCGAAGCTCTCCGCGCCCGAGAAGGCGCCGACGAAAGCCACCTGCGCTGCCGGCTCCTCCGCTACCAGGAACACGGCGGACAGCCCGCTCGCACCATTCTCATGTTGCTGGAACGCCGGGTTCCAGAAGTTCTGCGGTTCGTGCTGCTGGCACACGAAGAAGCCGCACTCCGGAGCCGCCGCGTTTTCGGCGAAGGCGAGCGAGAAGGCGACGCGGACCTCGCTGCCATCCGGCCGGCGCGCCTGCCGCTCAAAGAAGAAGGGCTCGAAATCGCCGATGCCCGCGGCGCGGAA
Source organism: Allobosea sp. NPDC055332 (assembly GCF_053645455.1). Taxonomy (NCBI): domain Bacteria; kingdom Pseudomonadati; phylum Pseudomonadota; class Alphaproteobacteria; order Hyphomicrobiales; family Alloboseaceae; genus Allobosea; species Allobosea sp. NPDC055332. The sequence goes on from NZ_JBSHMO010000003.1 coordinate 668,539, forward strand.
GCCGTTGGCATCGCCGGCCGCATCGTGGCTTTCCAGCACCAGCATCGACATCCCCTCGCCGCGTGCCAGGCCATCGCGCACGAACGCGCCAAAGGAGAAATGCCGGGCAGCGTGAGGCGGGATCAACGTGGCGTCGCCGACCGTGACCAGCTCGAGGAAAGCGCCGGGGAACTGGACGATCCGGTTCTCGGTGCCCCATGGATGGCGGTTGCGCGCGCCGACCCGGAAGCCGAGATCGGCGTAGAAGGCGCCCGCCGCATCGAGGTCGGCGACGCCGATCACGAGATGGTCGAGGCCGCGGGCGTTGGTCGTGTCAGGCATGGGCAATCCATAGGCCGTACGCGCTACGGCTCGATGAAATGCGGCACGAAGCGCGAGGTGTTCTTGGTGATCGGAGTCGTATCCTCACGGACCCCGAGCCCGCAAGGCTGCGAAGCGACGAGCCAGGAGCCGAGCACCGGATAATTGCCGTCGAAATTCGGCAGCATCGCGGTCGCCTGCAGGATGAAGCCCTCGGCGCCATAGGGCCCGTCGTCGCTGTCGCGCACCGCGCCGCCTTCGACGAGGGTCACATTGGCGCCCTCGCGTGAATAGAGCGGCTTGCGGACATGGTTGGCCCCGAGCTCCGCGCAACGCGGATCGTCTTCGAAATAGGCTGGCAGCAGATTGGGATGGCCGGGCGCCATCTCCCAGAGATAGGGCAAGAGGCCCTTGCTGGAGACGAGCGCCTTCCAGGGCGGCTCGACGAACTGGCAGCGCGAGCCGGCGAGCGCCGAGGCATACTGCTCCCGGAACAGCCACTCCCAGGGATAGAGCTTGAACAGCAGCTCGATCGGCAGGCTGGCGCCGTCGCAGAAGCGCCCGTCGGCAAGCAGGCCGACCTCCTCGATGAAGGTGAAGCGGGCATCGATCCCGGCCTGGCCCGCGCAGTCGATCAGATAGTCGACCGTGCCCTTATCCTCGACGCTGCCCTGCACGCAGGTGAAGTGCATGCGCTCGGGCTTCGGGTTGCGCAGCTGGCCGAAGGCGGCGATCAGGCGCTCGTGCAGCGAGTTGAATTGATCCGAGCCGCGCGAGATCGCTCCGCGCGCCATCGCCTGCTCGAGCCAGTCCCATTGCACCACGGCCGCCTCGAACAAAGAGGTCGGCGTATCGGCGTTGTACTCGAGCAGCTTGGCCGGCCCCTTGCCGTCATAGGCGAGATCGAGCCGGCCATAGAGATTGCGGTCGCCGCGCTGCCAGCTGTCGCGGATCAGGGCCCATTGCGGCTCGGGAATCGCAAGCCGGCGCAGGATCTGCTCATCCTTGAGCGCGCGTTCGACGAAGGCGAAGCAGAGCCCTTCGATCTCGCTGGTCGGCGCCTCGATATCCTCCTCGATTTCCTTCAGCGAGAAGGCATAGGCGACGCTCTCATCCCAATAGGTCTCGCCGTCGAGGGTGTGATAGGCGAAGCCGAGGCGCTCGACCTCAGCCTGCCAGTCCTTGCGTGGCGCTATGCGAAGCCGCTGCATGGTCAGGACGATGACGAAGAGGAGAAGGAGCGCGAAGACGAGCCGAAGCCGCCCCGCGAGGCGACGCTCGGCGTGCTCGCCATGCCGGTCGAGGAGATGTTGCGAGCGACCATCGCCTGGCCCGAGGTCGTCGTATAGGCCCGCGAGCGGCTGCTGCTGCCGCCATAATAGCCACCACTGGACGATGAGGACGAGGAGCTGCGGGCCGGCTGCTCGCATTCCGGCCGGCCGGAGCCGGGCTGGCGCGTGCCGGGCGGGCAGGCCGAACTGGTCGGTGGCAGCAGTGGCTGGGCCGCACCGCCGCCGGACATGAACTGCCGCGCCAGCATGATGCCCGCGAGCGCCGGGATGAAGACCTGGGCGTTGTTCCAGACGGCGCTCTGGCAGCCGCTGGCGCCGAATTCCTGCTCGCAGGAGGCGCTGCTGGTGAACTTCTTGGCGTCGCGCAGATGGTTGGCCGAGGCTTCGTTGAAGCGCTGCTCGCACTGGCTGGCGCTGAGCTGGTTGGCGGCCCGGCACTCGGCGAGATTGTTGTAGATCAGCGAATCATCGGTCTCGCCGCCGGACAGCGACCAGTAGGTCGCGACCAGCACCACGCCTGCGGCGGCAAGCCCGATCTGGGTCGAGCGTTTCATCGACGCCTCCTCATTCGGTCATGCTGGCGGCGGCGAGCGTGCCGCTGAGAACGGCGATCACCGCCAGCATCGCCGCCGAGGGGATCCGATCCTCCTCGATCTTGCGCGACAGATCGGGGATGACGATGCGGGCGAAGCCATAGGCGCCAAGCTGGATCAGCATGGCAATCACCGCCCAGATCACCAGGTCGGGAATGCTGGCCGCCTGCTCGATCGCCTTTTCGAGCGGCACCGAGAAGCCGATGAGATTGCCACCGAAGGCGATCGCCGCCGAGAGATTGCCGCCGCGGATCAGCGCGATCTCGTCATGGTTGGTCAGCCGCATATAGACTGCGGCGAAACCGGCGATCAGCGCAAAACCGACGCAGAAATAGAGAAGGAACGCCGGCAAGCCGGCCATCGAGATCGTCATGCTGCCGCCCCTCGCATGCCATGATGGTCAAGGCGCTCACTATACGTCAGCGGCGCGCTCGCGCCAGACTGTCGCAGGGCGGATGGGAACGGCATTGCGCGCCTCGCCTCCAAAGGGAATGCGAAGCGCGCCTTGTGGTGGTCAGGCCAGCAATCGCCTGGCGATCAGACCAGGCGGCTCTGCACCACCGCCGCCTCGATGAAGCTGGCGAAGAGCGGATGCGGCTCGAACGGCCGCGACTTCAGCTCGGGATGGTACTGCACGCCGATGAACCAGGGATGGTCGGGATACTCGACCGTCTCCGGCAGCAAACCGTCGGGCGAGACGCCGCTGAAGCGCAGGCCCTTGGCCTCGAGCATCTCGCGATAGCCCATATTGACCTCGTAGCGGTGGCGGTGCCGCTCGGAGATCTCGGTCGAGCCGTAGATCTTGGCGATCTTGGTGTCGTCCGAGAGCTTCGATTGATAGGCGCCGAGCCGCATCGTGCCGCCGAGATCGCCGCCGGAGAAGCGCTGCTCCAGCTCGTTACCGCGCATCCACTCGGTCATCAGGCCGACCACGGGCTGCTGGGTCGGGCCGAACTCGGTCGAGTTGGCATCCTTGACGCCGGCGAGCGAACGCGCCGCCTCGATCACCGCCATCTGCATGCCAAAGCAGATGCCGAAATACGGCACCTTGCGCTGCCGGGCGAAACTCGCCGCCTTGATCTTGCCCTCGGCGCCGCGATGGCCGAAGCCGCCGGGCACCAGGATGCCATGGACATGCTCAAGGAAGGGCGCCGGGTCCTCCTTCTCGAACACCTCGGATTCGATCCAGTCGAGATTGACCTTGACCCGGTTGGCGATGCCGCCATGGGTCAGTGCCTCGATCAGCGACTTATAGGCATCCTTCATCCCGGTGTACTTGCCTACGATGGCGATGGTGACCTCGCCTTCCGGGTTCTTGATCCGCTCGGAGATGCGGCGCCAGTTGCTGATGTCGGGCGCGGTCTTGTCGTCCATGCCGAACGCCGCCAGCACCTCGGTGTCGAGCCCCTCGGCATGGTAGGAAAGCGGCACGTCGTAGATCGAGGCGACGTCGCGGGCCTCGATCACCGCCGTCTCACGGACATTGCAGAACAGCGCCAGCTTGCGGCGCTCCTCCACCGGGATCTCGCGGTCGGTACGGCAAAGCAGGATATCGGGCTGGATGCCGATCGAGCGCAGCTCCGCGACCGAGTGCTGGGTCGGCTTGGTCTTCAGCTCGCCTGCGGTCGGGATATAGGGCAGCAGCGTCAGGTGGACGAAGATGCACTGGCCACGCGGCAGCTGCTGGCTGATCTGGCGGATCGATTCGAGGAAAGGCAGGCTCTCGATGTCGCCGACCGTGCCGCCGATCTCGACCAGCACGAAATCGTAGCCGTCATTGCCGGAGAGGACGAATTCCTTGATCGCATTGGTGACGTGCGGAATCACCTGGATGGTGGCGCCGAGATAGTCACCCCGGCGCTCGCGCGTCAGGATGTCCATGTAGATGCGGCCGGTGGTGATGTTGTCGCCCTTGTTGCAGGGCCGGCCGGTGAAGCGCTCGTAATGGCCGAGGTCGAGATCGGTCTCGGCGCCGTCATCGGTGACGAAGACCTCGCCATGCTGATACGGGCTCATCGTGCCCGGATCGACATTGAGATAGGGGTCGAGCTTGCGCAGGCGGACCGTATGGCCACGCGCCTGCAGGAGAGCAGCCAGAGCAGCCGCCGCCAGGCCTTTGCCGAGCGAGGACACCACGCCGCCGGTGATGAAAACATACCGCGTCATGGGAGGTCACCTTTAACGCCTAGAGTTCGATTCGCTAAGCGGCTCGGTGCAGGCCGGTCCTGCGCCTTGCGCTTGTCCACAAAAGAGAAGGGCCGGTTTCCCGGCCCCTGCCCCTGTCCCGTCCCGGTCACCGCGTCGGTGTTCCCGGCTGCGGCGGTTGTGAACCGCCTTGGTTCTGCATCCGCTGCAGCTGGTCGAAGACCCCGCCCGCGTTCGGAGCGGAGGGTCCGCTCGGAGCCGCCGGAGCGGTCGTGCCGGCCGGCGCCGGGGCGCCGTCGATGATCGAGCGCTGCGTCCGGCCATGCGTCGCCATCACCGCGAGCACGATCGATGTGATGAAGAACAGGCCGGCGAGGATCGCCGTGGCGCGGGTCAGCGCATTGGCCTGACCGCGGCCGGTCATGAAGCCGCCGACACCGCCGCCACCGCCCGAGCCCATGCCCAGGCCGCCGCCCTCCGAACGCTGCAGCAGCACGACGCCGACCAGCGCGATCACGATCAGCAGGTGAATGACGATGAGGACGTTCTGCATGGCTCTCGAAATGGGTATGGCGCGGGCGCCTGCCAAGATGGCGGCATCCCGCGGAACGGCGCTGCCCATAGCATGGGCTTTGCGCCCATGCCACCCGCGATTTTGATGCGCGGTCTCGATGTCCCTTGCGATCAGGCGCAGGCGCGCGCGATCGCAAGGAAGTCGTCGGCCTTGAGGCTCGCGCCGCCGACGAGCGCGCCGTCGACATTGGCGACATTCATCAGCTCGGCGGCATTGCTCGGCTTGACCGAGCCGCCATAGAGCAGCCTGACGCCGGCCGCGCTCGCCTTGCCGAGGATGCGCCCGAGCTCGGCCCGGATCGCCTCATGCATCTCGGCGACATCGGCCGCGGTCGGGGTCAGGCCGGTGCCGATCGCCCAGACCGGCTCATAGGCGACGACCAGCGTGGCCGCCGTCGCGCCATCCGGCACCGAGCCGCGCAACTGCTTCTTCACGATCGTCAGCGCCTTGCCGGCCTCGCGCTCGCCCCTGGTCTCGCCGACGCAGACGATCGGCGTCAGCCCCGCTGCCAGCGCCGCCTCGGCCTTGGCCTTCACCGCCGCATTGCTCTCGCCATGCAGGGTGCGGCGCTCGGAATGGCCGACGATCGCGTAGGTAGCACCGGCATCGACCAGCATCGGCGCCGAGACCTCGCCGGTATAGGCGCCGCTGTCATGGGTGCTGCAATCCTGCCCGCCTGTCGCGATGCGCGAGCCGATCAGCGCAGCCGTCAGCGTGAACAGCAGCGTCGCGGGCGGGCAGATGGCGAGGTCGACGGCGCGCCGCAGGGTGGCGTCAGCGCCCTTCGCCACTTCGGCGGCGATGGCGAGGTCCGCCTTCAGTCCGTTCATCTTCCAGTTGCCCGCCACCAGCGGCTTGATCGTTCGCGTCACGGCTGCTCTCCAAATCTTGTCCGTTCGGCTCTACCAATGCCGTCCTTTGATCGCAATCGAGGCCGGTCGCGGTGATTGCCGGAAAGCGTCGCTCTACCTATAAGCGGCGCGCAGCGGCATGGCCGCGAGAGGATTAGGAAGACCAGACCATGATGATGCAGGGCCTGCGCAAGGCGGGACAGAGCCTGATCGGCAGGATCGTCGTCGCGATCATGTTCGGCTTCCTGATCATCTCCTTCGCGATCTGGGGCATCGGCGACATCTTCCGCGGCTATGGCCGCAACGCCGTCGCCGTCGTCGGCAAGACCGAGATCGGCCTCGAGCAGGTGCGCACCGCCTATCAGAACGAGGTTCAGCAGCTGCAGCGCCAGCAGCGCCGCCAGATCAGCCCCGAGCTCGCGCGGGCGCTCGGCCTCGATCAGCGCGTGCTCTCGCGCCTCGTCACCGACGCGACGCTCGACCAGACCGCGACGAAGATGGGCCTCGCCGTCTCCGACGAGACCGTGCGCAACATCCTGTTCGCCGATCAGAACCTGAAGAACGCTGCCGGCCAGTTCGATCCAGCCCGCTTCAACGAATTGCTGCGCGCCATCGGGATGAACGAGCAGCAATTCGTGCGTGAGCAGCGCGCCGCGACGATGCGCCAGGAGCTCGCCGAAATGGTCGTCGGCGCCGTCACGGCTCCCGGCGCACTGCAGGAGCTCGGTCATCGCCTGCGCCATGAACAGCGCGAGATCGCCTACATCACCCTGCCCGACAGCGCCGCCGGCGAGATCGCCGCTCCGAGCGATGAGGTGCTGCGCAAGTATTTCGACGAGCGCAAGGCCGCCTTCCGCGCGCCCGAATACCGCACTGCCAATGTGCTCGTCCTGACGGCTGCGAGCCTGGCCGACCCGAGCAAGGTCAGCGATGCCGACGCCCGCGCCCGCTACGAGCAGGTCAAGGCACAGCGCTTCGGCTCGGCCGAGCGCCGCACCGTTCAGCAGATCGGCTTCCCCTCGATGGAAGAAGCCAAGGCCGCCAAGGCCAGGATCGCCGCCGGCGAGACCTTCGAGGCGGTCGGCGCCAGCCGCAATGTCGCCGAGGCCGATCTGACGCTCGGCACCTTCACCCGTGAGGGCCTGTTCGATCCGGCAGTGCGCGACGCCGCTTTCGCGCTGGCGCAGGGCGCGGTCAGCGAGCCCGTGCAAGGTGGTTTCGGCGTCGTGCTGCTGCGCGTGCCGACGATCGAGGCGGCCAGGCTCAAGAGCTTCGAGGAGGTCGCCGACGAGGTCCGCCGTGATGTCGCGACGAGCCGCGCCGCGGAGCAGATGACGGAGCTGCATGACAAGATCGAGGATCAGCGCGCCTCGGCCAAGCCCCTGCCCGAGATCGCCAAGGAGTTCGGCCTGGCGCTGCGCAGATTCGGCCCGGCCGATGCCAGCCTCGGCAAGGCCGACGGCACGCAGGAGACCTCCCTCCCCGGCGGCGACACGACGCAGCAGGCGCTCTTCCGCTCCGATATCGGCGTCGACAACGAGGCGATCCGCTTGCCGAACAATGGCGGCTATGTCTGGTACGACGTCAGCAAGATCGATCCGCCGCGCGAGCGCGGCTTCGACGAGGTCAAGGCCGAGGTCGAGAAGCAATGGCGCTCCGACGAGGTCGCTACGCGCCTCTCGGCCCAGGCCCGCGAGATCGTGCAGAAGCTCGACGCCGGCGAAAAGCTCGACGCGCTCGCCTTCGCGCAGGGACTTGCCTTGGAGGACGCGACGCTCGGCCGGCAGGACCAGAGCGAGGCGCTGCCGCGCAATGTCGTCTCGCTGGTCTTCGGCACGCCCGCCGGCAAGGCCGGCTCGGCTGCGGTCGACAATGCCGGCCGCATCGTCTTCCAGGTCAAGACCGCGACGGTCAGCCCCTATGTCCGCACCACCGAGGACGCCGAGAACTTCGTGCGGCTGCTGACGTCGAGCATCAGCGAGGACATCCTCGCCCAATATGTCGGCAAGCTGCAGAGCGATCTCGGCGTCCAGGTCAACCAGGCGGCGCTGCGCAACGCTACCGGCGGCCAGAACTGAAGCAGGGCGCATGGATCCGACCGCCGATTTCGTCCGCTTCGCCGCCGCCTACGCGGCCGGCGAGCCGCAATTGCTGACGCTGTCGCTGGTCGGCGATTGCGAGACGCCGGTCGCCGCCTTCCTGAAGCTGCGCCACGCCTATAAGGGGCCGGCCTTCCTGCTGGAGTCGGTCGAGGGCGGTGCGGTGCGCGGCCGCTACTCGATGATCGGTCTCGATCCCGACCTGATCTGGCGCTGCCATCGCGGAGAGGCTTCGCTCTGCCGCCTCGCGCAAGGCGAGGACTTCGTTTCCGATCCGCGCCCGGCCTTCGACTCGCTGCGCGCACTGCTCGCCGAGAGCGCCATCCCAGATCGCGACGGCCTACCGCCGATGGCTGCGGGGGTCTTCGGCTATCTCGGCTACGACATGGTGCGCCTGATGGAGCGCCTGCCGGAGCCGAAGGCGACCGGCCCCGGCGTACCCGACGCAATCCTGACGCGGCCGACGCTGATGGTGGTGTTCGATTCGATCCGCGACGAGATCACCGTGGTGACGCCGGTGCGGCCTCAGGCCGGCGTCCCGGCTCGCGCCGCCCATGAGCGGGCGCAGGAGCGACTCGACGCGGTGGTGCGGGCGCTCGAAGGCCCACTGCCCGACGAGGCCGGCATCGACATCTCGGCGATCCCGCATCCGGAATCGACCTCGAACACCAGCGAGGCCGAGTTCCACGCCATGGTCGCGACGGCGCAGGAATATGTCCGCGCCGGCGACATCTTCCAGGTCGTGCTGTCGCAACGCTTCGAGGCGCCGTTCGAACTGCCGCCCTTCGCGCTCTATCGGGCGCTGCGGCGGGTCAATCCGGCGCCCTTCCTCTGCTATCTCGACTTCGAGGCCTTCCAGATCGTCTGCTCCAGCCCCGAGATCCTGGTCCGGCTGCGCGACAGCAAGGTCACGATCCGGCCGATCGCGGGCACGCGCCCGCGCGGTGCAACGCCGGCCGCCGACGAAGCCCTCGCCGACGAATTGCTGGCCGATCCCAAGGAGCGGGCCGAGCACCTGATGCTGCTCGATCTCGGCCGCAACGATGTCGGCCGGGTCGCGGAGATCGGCAGCGTAAACGTCACCGATTCCTTCTTCATCGAGCGCTACAGCCAGGTGATGCACATCGTCTCGAACGTCGAGGGGCGCATCTCCGGCGAGCATGACGCGCTCTCGGCACTCGCCGCCGGCTTCCCGGCCGGCACCGTCTCCGGCGCGCCGAAGGTGCGCGCCATGGAGATCATCGACGAGCTCGAAAAGGACGGGCGCGGCGCCTATGGCGGCTGCATCGGCTATTTCGGCGCCAATGGCGAGATGGACACCTGCATCGTCCTGCGCACCGCGGTCGTCCAGGATGGCCGCATGCAGGTCCAGGCTGGCGCCGGCATCGTCTACGATTCCAATCCGGCCTCCGAACAGCTCGAATGCATCAACAAGGCCAAGGCCCTGTTCAAGGCGGCGGAAGAAGCCGTGCGCTTCGCCGCGCGCAGCCGCCGGGGGCAATGATCCGGCCCCTATCGTTCGCATGCGCGCGTCCCGCAGACGCATGTCAGCTCACTTGCGTGGCGTGTTTTGGCCCGCGCATATTGCCGGTATCCGAGGGTGCCGCTCACTAGCCTCAGGGTTGCGAGGACGGCCCGCTCACTAAACTCAAGAGCCCTGCCCGCTGGCGCAAATGCCTGAAGCGGATCGACAGGGTTCGGCGACAATGGAGAGGAAACCATGCGTTTGCGCGCAACCATGATCGGCAGCGGTCTTGCCCTGGCGCTTCTGGCCGGAACGGCCGCCTTCGCACAGCAGGCCCAGAAGGTGACGGTCGCGGTCACCGCTATCGTCGAGCACCCGGCGCTCGATGCCGCCCGCGACGGCGTCAAGAAGGCGCTGGAGGAGGCCGGCTACAAGGACGGCGCGAACCTCACCTTCCGCTATGAATCGGCGCAGGGCTCGCCGGCCACCGCAGCCCAGATCGCCCAGAAGTTCGCCGGCGAGAACCCGAACGTCATCGTCGCGATCGCGACCCCGTCCGCCCAGGCGATGGTGACGGCGACGCAGACGATTCCCGTGGTCTTCACCGCCGTGACCGACCCGGTCGCGGCCCAGATCGTCAAGGACAGGCAGGCGCCCGGCGGCAACGTCACCGGCATCTCCGATTTCTCGCCGCTGGAAGCCCAGTTCGACCTGATCAAGGAGCTGGTGCCCTCGGCCAAGAAGATCGGCGTCGTCTACAATCCGGGCGAGGCCAACAGCGTCGCGCTGCTCAACGCCGTCAAGGCGCTGGCGCCCGCCCGCAGCCTGCAGATCGTCGAGGCCTCGGCCGGCCGCACCGCCGATGTCTCCGGCGCGGCGCAAAATTTGGTCGGCAAGGTCGACGCGATCTACCTGCCGACCGACAACACCATCATCTCGGCGCTCGGCACGGTTCTGAACGTCGGCGCCGACAACAAGCTGCCGGTCTTCACCGGCGACACCGAGTCGGTCCAGAAGGGTTCGGTCGCCTCGATCGGCTTCGACTATTTCCAGGTCGGCGTCGAGACAGGCGCGGTGGTCGTGCGGGTCCTCAAGGGCGAGAAGCCCGGCGCCATCCCGGTCAAGAACGCCAGCGGCAGCAACCTCGTCATCAATGCCAAGGCGGCCGCCGCCATGGGCGTGACGATCCCGGCCGCCGTGCAGGCCCGCGCCAAGCAGGTGATCAACTGACCTGAAAAAGCGGCGGCGTTCTGCGCCGCCGCACCGGCCGCCTAACCTTTCCAGAACAGAACAAGCAGGGCGACCGATGAGTCTCATCGCCACCCTGGGCGCCATCGAGATCGGACTGGTGTTCGCTCTCGTGGCGCTCGGTGTCTACATCACCTTCCGCGTCCTCGACTTTCCCGATCTCACCGTCGACGGCACCTTGCCGCTCGGCGCCGCCGTCGCGGCGGCGATGATCGCGGGTGGCGTCAATCCGGTCTTCGCCACGCTGGCGGCGATCGTCGCCGGCTGCCTTGCCGGTAGCGTCACCGCATGGCTCAACATCCGCTTTTCGATCCTGCATCTGCTCGCCGGCATCCTGACGATGACGGCACTGTTCTCGATCAATCTGCGGGTGATGGGCGTGCCCAACATCCCGCTGATGAATCGGCCGACGGTGATCGACTTCTTCACTTGGCTTAATCCCTTCATCGCTGCCATGGGGTTGCCCGCCCGTCCGACCCTGCGCGTGCTCGCGCTGCTGATCATCGTCACCGTGATCGCCGCCTTGCTCGCCCGCTTCCTCAAGACCGAGTTCGGGCTCGCCATGCGCGCCACCGGCGCCAATCCGCGCATGGCGCGGGCGCAGGGCATCCGCACCGACATGTACATCTATGTCGGTGTCGCCCTCTCCAACGGCCTCGTCGCCCTCGCCGGCGCTCTGTTCGCGCAGACGGCCGGCTTCGCCGATGTCAGCATCGGCACCGGCACGATCATCGCCGGCCTCGCCGCCGTCATCCTCGGCGAGACGATCTTCCGCACCAAGTCGATCGTTATCGCGGTGTTCTCCTGCCTGATCGGCGCCATCGCCTACCGGCTCGCCATCGCGCTCGCCCTGAATGCCGGCTGGCTCGGCCTGCGCGCCTCCGACCTCAACCTCGTCACGGCGGTGCTGGTCGGCATCGCCCTGATGTTGCCTGGTGTCGCCAATCCGCTGCGCAGCCTGTTCAAGCGGAGCGCGCCATGATCAGCGTCCGGGATGTCCATGTCACCTTCGGGCGCGGCACGCCGCTGGAGAACCGGGCGCTGCGCGGCCTCGACCTTACCGTGGCCGATGGCGAGTTCATCACCGTCATCGGCTCGAACGGCGCCGGCAAGTCGACGCTGCTCAACGTCCTCAGCGGCGATGCCCGGGCCGAGCGCGGCACGGTCGAGGTCGACGGCATTGACGTGACGCGCTGGCCGACACCAAAGCGCGCCGGCCTGATCGCGCGCGTCTTCCAGGACCCGATGGCAGGCACCTGCGAGCGCCTGACGATCGAGGAAAACATGGCGCTGGCCCAGGCGCGCGGCCGCGCCCGTGGCCTTGGCGCAGCGCTCGACCGCCCGCGACGCGCCCTGTTTCGCGACAAGCTGGCGGTTCTCGGCCTCGGCCTGGAGAATCGCCTCGGCGACTCCATGGGCCTGCTCTCGGGCGGTCAGCGGCAGGCCGTCAGCCTGCTGATGTCGACGCTGGCGGGAACCAAGACGCTGCTGCTCGACGAGCACACCGCCGCGCTCGATCCCCGCACCGCCGCTTTCGTGCTCGACCTGACCCGGCGCATCGTCGACGAGCAGAAGCTGACCGCGCTGATGGTCACCCATTCGATGCGCGACGCGCTCGACCATGGCAGCCGCACCGTGATGCTGCACGAGGGCAAGGTCGTCTTCGACATCGCCGGCGAACGCCGCAAGGCGATGGACGTTCCCGACCTCTTACGCCTGTTCAAGCAAGTCCGCGGCGAGGAACTCTCGGATGACAGTCTGCTGCTGAGCTGATGCTTCGGGCTTCAGGCCCGAATCTTCACGTTCCGCGCCAGGAAATCGATGAAGGCGCGCATCCGCGCCGGCACGAAGCCCCCCTGCCCGAGATAGACGGCATGAATGACCTCGATGTCGCCGGGGTTGAAGTCGTCGAGCACGGTGACCAGCCGGCCCGCGGCGATCTCGGCCTCGACGTGGAAGCGCCCGAGCCGGGCGAGCCCGATGCCAGCGACGGCGAGCTGGCGCGCGATCTCACCATCGCCGACCTGGGTGTTGCCAACCGCGGCGATCGAGATCAGCGCGCCGTCGACGCGGAACGGCCAGCCCTCGACCGAGCGGGCGAAGTTGAAGCCGATCAGGTTGTGCTTCGCCAGCTCGGCCGGCGTCCTCGGCTCGCCATGGCGGGCAAGGTAATCGGGCGAAGCCACGACGGCGACGGCGCTCTCGCCAATCTTGCGCGCCATCAACTGGTTGCCGCGCAAGGGGCCGGGCGCAACGCGGATGGCGATATCGGCCCGCTCCTCGATCAGATCGACGACCTGGTCGGTGAAGACGAGGTCGATCGAGAGCTCGGGATGCTCGGTCAGGAAGGCCGGCACCAGCGGCAGCAGCACTTGGTTGCCGAAAGCGACATTGGCGTTGACCCGCACCCGTCCGCGCGGCGCCTTGCCCGCCGCCGCCTCGCATTCCGCCTCGGCGATGTCGGAAAGGATGGTGACGCAGCGCTGGTGGAAGGCCTGCCCTTCCGCCGTCAATTGCAGCTTGCGCGTCGAGCGGTTGACCAGACGGGCGCCGAGCCGGCCTTCCAGCCGCGTCACCAGCTTGCTGACGGCAGACGGCGTCATGCTGAATATCTTGGCGGCAGCGGAGAAGCCGCCGCGCTCGACCACGGCCGCGAACACTTCCATCTCGCCGGAGCGATTGCTGAGCAAAGTTGCCATGATGAACTCAACTCACAAGTGATGTTACGGGCGGCATCCTAGTTCAAACAGTCGCGTTGCACCATCTGGCTGGGACCCGTTCCCATGCGCAGTGCGCGGAGCCTCCCATGCCCATTGCCGTCTATGCCCTCACCGCCGGTGCCTTCGGCATCGGTACGACCGAATTCGTCATCATGGGCTTGTTGTTGCAGGTCGCCAGCGACCTGCAGGTCTCGGTCGCGATGACTGGCCTGCTGATCTCCGGCTACGCGCTCGGCGTCTTCGTCGGTGCGCCTGTCCTCACGCTCGCCACCCGCAAGCTGCCGCGCAAGCAGGTGCTGATCCTGCTGATGGCGATCTTCACCCTCGGCAACATCGCCTGTGCGCTCGCACCGAGCTACGGGCTGCTGATGGCGGCGCGCATCGTCACTTCGCTGGCGCACGGTACCTTCTTCGGCGTCGGCTCGGTCGTCGCGACCAGCCTCGTCCCCGAGGACAAGAAGGCCTCGGCCATCGCCGTGATGTTCACCGGCCTCACCATCGCGACCCTGCTCGGCGTCCCGGCCGGCGCCTGGCTCGGCCTGCATTTCGGCTGGCGCGCCACCTTCTGGACCATCGCCGTGATCGGCGTCGTCGCCATGCTGGTGCTCGCCCGTCTCGTCCCGGCCGACAAGGGCAAGGTCGAGGTCGCCCCGCTCCGCGAGGAACTCGCGACGCTGGCTGACCCGCAGGTGCTGCTCGGCCTCGCCATGACCGTGCTCGGCTTCGGCGGCGTCTTCGCGGTCTTCACCTATATCCAGCCGATCCTGGTCGAGATCACCGGCTTCTCGCAGGAAGCCGTCTCGCCGATCCTATTGCTCTTCGGCCTCGGCCTGATCGTCGGCAACATGCTCGGCGGCAAGCTCGCCGACCGCAACCTGCCGGTCGCGCTGCTCGCGACCACCGCGACGCTCGCCATCGTGCTCTTCGCGATGACCGCGACGCTGCGCTCGCCCATCGCTGTGACGATCTTCGTCGGCCTGATCGGCGCTGCCGCCTTCGCTACTGTCGCGCCCTTGCAGATGCGCGTGCTCGACAAGGCTGGCCCCGCCGGGCGTAATCTCGCCTCCAGCCTCAACATCGCCGCCTTCAATCTCGGCAATGCCTTCGGCGCCTGGCTCGGCGGCGTCACCATCGAGCACGGTCCAGGGCTGGCGGCCGTCACTTGGGTCGCCGCTTTGGTGCCGCTGGCGAGCCTGGTCCTGGCAGTGATCAGCCTGCGCCTCGACAGGCGCCCCCAAGCAGCGCTGCAGACCGCTCCCGCCTCCTGCCCGCAGTAAGTGTTATCAAAGACTTCGCATAAGGAACTGAACCATGGACTACAGATATCTCGGCCGTTCCGGCCTGAAGGTTCCCGCCCTCAGCTTCGGCGCCGGTACCTTCGGCGGCCAGGGCCCGCTCTTCAGCAACTGGGGCACCAGCGACGCCAAGGAAGCGACCCGCCTCGTCGACATCTGCCTCGAAGCCGGGCTCAACCTGTTCGACACCGCCGACGTCTATTCGAACGGCGCCTCCGAGGAGATCCTCGGCGCCGCGATCAAGGGCCGGCGCGACAAGGTCCTGATCTCGACCAAGCTGACCCTGCCGATGGGCGATGGCCCCAATGATGCCGGCTCCTCGCGCAGCCGATTGACCGACGGCACCGAAGCCGCGCTGCGCCGGCTCGGCAGCGATCATATCGACCTGCTGCAGCTCCATGCCTTCGACGCCTTCACCCCGATCGAGGAGGTGCTCTCGACGCTCGATGCACTGGTCCGCGCCGGCAAGATCCGTCAGGTCGGCGTCTCCAACTTCGCCGGCTGGCAGTTGATGAAGTCGCTGGCGCTTGCTGAGAAGCACGGCTTCCCGCGCTATGTCGCCCATCAGGTCTATTATTCGCTGGTCGGCCGCGACTACGAGTTCGACCTGATGCCGCTCGGCCTCGACCAGGGCGTCGGCGCCCTCGTCTGGAGCCCGCTCGGCTGGGGTCGCCTCACCGGCAAGATTCGCCGTGGCCAAGCCCTGCCCGAAGGCAGCCGTCTGCACCAGACCGCCGATTTCGGCCCCCCGGTCGACGACGAAAAGCTCTACGACATCGTCGATGTGCTCGACGCACTCGCCAAGGAAACCAGCAGGAGCGTGCCGCAGATCGCGATCAACTGGCTGCTGCAGCGTCCGACGGTCTCGTCCGTGATCATCGGCGCCCGTAACGAGCAGCAACTGCGCGACAATCTCGGCGCTGTCGGCTGGGCCCTGACGCAAGAGCAGATCGCCCGGCTCGACAAGGCGAGCGCGACGGTTCCGCCCTACCCGGCCTTCCCCTATCATCGCCAGGAGGGCTTCGCCCGGCTCAATCCTCCGGTGGTTTAGGTCTCAAGACCCTTCTTGGTCATCCCGGACGCAGCGAAGCGCAGATCCGGGATCCATGCGGGAGCCTTCCCGAAAAAGGTTCCGGAATGGGTCCCGGGTCGGGCTTCGCCCGCTCGGGACGACTTTGTCTGAAGGAGTATCGACGCAGCTTGATTTTTTTCGCGCCGCCTTGTCGGCTGCCGGCCCGGCCAAACGTCCTTGGCCTGAACCGGAGCGCCGCGCATGCACTACGCCATCCTTTGCTATCATTCCGAAGCGGTCGTGACGGCCTGGACGAAGGAGCAGAACGAGGAGGTCATGGGCCGCCTCGAAAAGATCCGCCAGCGCATTGCCAAGGAAGGCAAGCTCGGCCCTGTCGCGCGCCTGCTGCCGACCACGGCGGCGACGACCCTGCGCAAGGACCGCGACCCGCCGCTGATCATCGACGGCCCCTTCGCCGAGACCAAGGAGCAGTTCCTCGGCTTCTACATCGTCGACGTCGCCGATCTCGACGAGGCGCTCGGCATCGCACGCGAGCTCGGCGAGGCCAATCCGGGCGGGGCCTTCGAGGTCCGCCCGCTCGCCGTCTACTATCCGGCCGGAGTCTGATCATGGCCGAGATCGCCTGGATCCATGCGGCGCTGACCTCGGCGCGCCCTCAGGCGATCAGCGCCCTGCTGCGCTATTTCCGCGATCTCGACGTCGCCGAGGAGGCCTATCAGGAGGCCTGCCTCAGGGCACTGCGGACCTGGCCGCAGAACGGCCCGCCGCGCGATCCGGCCGCCTGGCTGATCTTCGTCGGCCGCAATGTCGCGCTCGACCAGGTCAGGCGGCAGAAGAAGCAGGAAGCGCTGCCGGACGAGGAGCGGCTCTCCGATCTCGGTGACGCCGAGAGCGAGGTCGCCGAGCGGCTCGATGGCGGCCATTACCGCGACGACATCCTGCGCCTGCTCTTCATCTGCTGCCATCCCGATCTGCCGGCGACGCAACAGGTGGCGCTCGCCCTGCGCATCGTCTCGGGACTCAGCGTCAAGCAGATCGCCCGCGCCTTCCTCGTCGGCGAGAGCGCGATGGAACAGCGCATCACCCGCGCCAAAGGCCGGGTCGCCGCCGCAAACGTGCCGTTCGAGACGCCCGGCCCGGTCGAGCGCAGCGAACGCCTCGCGGCAGTGGCGGCGATGCTCTACCTCGTCTTCAACGAAGGGTATTCGGCCAGCGGCGCCGAGGCCGACCGGCGACGGCCTTTCAGCGAGGAAGCGATCCGGCTGACACGGCTGCTGCTGCGCCTGTTCCAGACCGAGCCGGAGATCATGGGGCTGCTGGGCCTGATGCTGCTCCAGCACGCACGCGCCGCAGCGCGGCTCGATGCCGACGGCCAGATCGTCCTGCTCGATGATCAGGACCGTTCGCTCTGGGATCGCGAGATGATCGCCGAGGGCCTGGCGCTGGTCGACAAGGCGATGCGCCACCGCCAGCCTGGCCCCTATCAGATCCAGGCCGGGATCGCCGGCGTCCACAGCCGTGCGGCGCGGGCGGACGAGACCGACTGGGCCCAGATCGACATCCTTTACGCCACGCTGGAGCACATCCAGCCCTCGCCTGTGATCACGCTCAACCGCGCCGTCGCCATCGCCAAGCTGCGCGGGCCGGAGGCTGCGCTCGCCATGGTCGAGCCACTCGAGCAGCAGCTCTCGGGCTATTTCTACTTCTTCGGCTTCAAGGGCTGGCTGCTGATGCAGCTCGGCCGCGATCGCGAGGCGCGTACCATCTTCGACCGCGCCATCGCGCTCGCTGGCTCGGCCAGCGAAGCCGCCCATATCCGCCAGCATATCGACCGGCTGATGCGCGAGAGCGGACAGGTCGCGGCCGGCTGAGGCCGGCGACGGATCGCAGCTGATATTTTTTGTGTCGCGGTGTCGGCACCGCGCCCGCCCGTTCGTCCTTGCCTCAAAGGGGCGACGAGCGGATGGCGTCAGCCAGGCCTGGCTACAGCCGAAAACTCGTCGATGACAACAGCTTGCTTCGAAACCCTGAGTTCAAGGATCGAAAGCGGCCATTGCAGCGAGGAGACCGACCATGAAGCAGACCACCGTCAGCAAGGAAGACTGGATCGCTGCCCGTAAGGCCCTGCTCATCAAGGAGAAGGAACTGACGCGCCAGCGTGATGCGATCGCCGCCGAGCGCCGCGCTCTGCCGCGCATCCGGATCGAGAAAACCTATGTCTTCGATACGCCGACCGGGAAGCAGACGCTCGCCGAGCTCTTCCGCGGCCGCAGCCAGCTCATCGTCAAGCACTTCATGCTGGCGCCTGGCCAGATCGAAGGCTGCGTCGGCTGCTCGTTCGAGGCCGACCATGTCGATGGCGTGCTGCAGCATCTCGAACGCCACGACGTCGCCTATGTCGCCGTAGCGCGGGCGCCGCTCACAGAGATCGAGGCCTACAAGGCCCGCATGGGCTGGAACTTCCACTGGGTCTCGTCCCATGGCAGCGACTTCAACTATGATTTCGACGTCTCCTATACGCCGGAACAGCTCGCCAACGCCTTCTACAATTTTGCGACGATCGCCTCACCGCTGGAGGACCTGTCCGGCCATACCGTCTTCGAGAAGGACGCGGACGGGACGATCTACCAGACCTATTCGACCTTCGGCCGCGGCGCCGAGGAGGTGCTCGGCACCTATATGTATCTCGACCTGACGCCGAAGGGCCGCAACGAGACCGGTCCGGCCGGTAACCTGACCGACTGGGTCCGCCCGCACGACCGCTACGACACGCCCGGCAAGACCGACATGACCGGCCGCTGGCGCGAGGAGGCCACGGCATCCTGCTGTCACGCGCCCGCAGCGGGCTGATGCGCCGCGGCTGGAGCCCGAAAAATTTTCGCCCGCAGTGTCGGATCGCCGCAGGCGCCCACGTCCTTGCAGCAGACGGGCGGAACAACGGCCCGAAATGCCTGAACAGGAGTCAGCCATGCTCACCTACATCGCTATCGCCGTGCTCGCCCTCATTGCCGGCCTCCTCATTGTCGCCGCACGCAAGCCCGATGTTTTCGAGGTCAGCCGTTCCGCGACGATCCGGGCGACGCCCGAGCGCATCTTCGCCTTGCTCGCGGACTTCCAGGAATGGGGCGCCTGGTCGCCCTATGAGAAGAAGGATCCGGCGATGAAGCGCAGCTTCAAGGGCGCGACCTCCGGCGTCGGCGCCGTCTACGTCTTCGACGGCAACAAGCAGGCCGGCACCGGCGAGCTCGCTATCGTCGAAGTCCAGGCGCCGGTGAAGCTGGCCGTCACGCTCGACATGACCAAGCCGATGGCCTGCCACAACCTGATCACCTTCACGCTCGCCCCGGCTGAAGCCGGAACGCTGGTGACCTGGCGGATGGAGGGCGCCTGCCCGTTCCTCGGCAAGGTCATGGGCACGATCTTCAACATGGATCGCATGGTCGGCGACGATTTCGAGAAGGGCCTCGCCGCCCTGAAGCAGGCGACCGAGCGGCCGCAACTGGTTGCTGCCGCCGCCTGACCACGGCGCATTCGACTGTCCACCCAGAGAAGCAAAACCAAGGAGGAAGAACCATGAGCAACGCAGCAGAACTCGACAAGCCGCAGGCCGGCGACCTCTCCGGCTGCATGCCGGCCAAGCCTCAGGCGGAGCATGACTGGCTCCTCCAGCTCGTCGGCGAGTGGACCTACGAGACCGAGTGCATGATGGGTCCGGACCAGCCGCCGATGAAGTCGAATGGCACGCAGTCCTACTCGTCCATCGGCGGGCTCTGGCTCGTCGGCGACGGCACCGGCTGCATGCCGGACGGCAGCCCGGCGACGACCCGGATCACGCTCGGCTATGATCCGCTGAAGGAACGCTATGTCGGCTCCTTCATCGGCTCGATGATGGGCAATCAGTGGGTCTATACCGGCACCCGCAGTGCCGACGGCACGGTGCTGACCCTCGACACCGAAGGCCCGGACTTCACCAAGCCCGGCAAGACGGCGGCCTATCAGGACATCGTCGAGGTCAAGAGCCCGGATCATCACGTCCTGTCCTCGCGCGGCAAGGGCGAGGATGGCCAATGGGTCCAGTTCATGACGGCGCATTATCGCCGCGTGAAGTGACGCCCCGACGCCGACACGACTGAACGCCTTTCGAGGGCGCGGAGCGACCAGCTCCGCGCCCTCGTGCTTGACCCGCACGCGCGTTCGGGGGCATGTGCAGCCCTGAGAAACTGGGTGGGAACGGCCTAGACGCGATGCGCATCCTGCTGATCGACAATTACGACAGCTTCACCTGGAACCTGGTCCACCTGATCGGCGGGCTCGGGGCCAAGGTCGACGTGCGCCGCAACGACACGCTGTCGGTCGATGAGGCCCTCGCCGGCGACCATGACGCGATCGTGCTCTCGCCCGGCCCCTGCACGCCGAACGAAGCTGGCATCTGCCTCGATCTCGTGCGTGAGGGCGCAAACAGGAAACCGATCTTCGGCGTCTGCCTCGGCCTGCAGGCAATCGGCCAGGTTTTCGGCGGCGAGGTCGTGCGCGCGCCTTTGCCGATGCACGGCAAGGTCTCGACCATCACCCATCGGGCGCGTGGCCTGTTCCACGGCATCAACGGCCCGCTCGAGGCGACGCGCTATCACTCGCTCGTCATCCGCAGGGAAAGCTGCCCGGCCGAGCTCTCGATCGAAGCCGAAGCCGGCGACGGCATGATCATGGCGCTGTCGCATCGCGATCTGCCGGTGCATGGCGTGCAGTTCCACCCCGAGAGCATCGCCTCGGAGCACGGGGCGACGATCCTGCGCAATTTCCTCGATCTCGCCGAGCGATGGTCGCACCAGACCAACAAAGCCGCCCTTTCCGCGACAGCCTGATCGATCGAGTTCCCATGGACGACTTCAAACCCTTCATCGCCAAGGTCGCGACCGGCGCCTCGCTGTCGCGCGAGGAAGCCCGCGACGCCTTCGAGGCCATGCTCTCCGGCGAGGTCACCAATGCGCAGGCTGCCGCCTTCCTGATGGCGCTGCGCGTGCGCGGCGAGACCACCGAGGAGATCGCCGGCGCGGTCACCGCCATGCGCGCGCGCATGCTTACCGTCGAAGCCCCGGCCGATGCCATCGACATCGTCGGCACCGGTGGCGATGCCTCAGGCTCCTACAATGTCTCGACGCTGGCCTCGATCATCGTCGCGGCCTGCGGCGTGCCCGTCGCCAAGCACGGCAACCGCGCCGCCTCCTCGCGCTCCGGCGCCGCCGACGTGCTGACCGCGCTTGGCGTCAAGGTCGGGCTGGAGCCGGCCGGCACCGAGCGTTGCATCGCCGAGGCCGGCGTCGGCTTCATGTTCGCGCCGACCCATCATGCCTCGATGCGCCATGTCGGACCGGTACGCACCGAGCTCGGCACCCGCACCATCTTCAACCTGGTCGGACCGCTTTCGAACCCGGCTGGCGTCAAGAAGCAGCTGATCGGCGCCTTCTCCGAGACCTGGCTGGAGCCGATGGTCAAGGTGCTGCAATCGCTCGGCTCGAAGACGGTCTGGGCCGTGCACGGCTCCGACGGCCTCGACGAGATCACCACCACCGGCCCGACCCGCGTCGTCGCGCTGAAGGACGGCAAGATCGAGACCTTCAATATCGCGCCAGAGGACGTCGGCATCGCCCGCGCCAGGCCCGAGGATTTGCGCGGCGGCGAGCCGGCGCAAAACGCGCAGGCACTGCAGGATGTGCTCGGCGGGGCGAAGAGCGCCTTCCGCGACATCGCCGCCTTCAACGCCGCCGCCGCGCTCGTCGTCGCCGGCAAGGCCGCCGCGCTCAATGACGGACTGGCGCAAGCCTATGCGGTGCTGGACAATGGCAAGGCCAAGGCGGCGCTCGCGACCCTGGTCGCCAGCTCCAATGCGTGAGGCTGCCCATGTCCGATATCCTCAGGCGGATCGAAGCCTATAAGCGCGAGGAGATCGCGGCTGCCCGCGCCGCGGTGCCGCAGGCCGAGATTGAGAAGCGCGCCACGGCGATGCCGGCGCCGCGCGACTTCATCGGCGCGCTCGAAGCCAAGCACCGCGCCGGCGGCCCGGCCCTGATCGCCGAGATCAAGAAGGCCTCGCCGTCCAAGGGCCTGATCCGCGCCGATTTCGACCCGCCGGCGCTGGCCAAGGCCTATGCCGAAGGCGGCGCCGCTTGCCTCTCGGTGCTGACCGACACGCCCTCCTTCCAGGGGCAGCCGGAGTATCTTGCGCAGGCCCGCACTGCCTCCGGCCTGCCGGGCCTGCGCAAGGACTTCATGTTCGAGCCCTACCAGGTCTTCGAAGCCAGGAGCTGGGGCGCCGATTGCATCCTGATCATCATGGCCTCGCTCGACGATGCCGCGGCGCACGAACTCATCGCTACCGCCAAGGCGCTCGGCATGGCCGCGCTCGCCGAGGTCCATGACGAGGCCGAGCTGGAGCGCGCGCTGCCCCTCGACACCAGGCTGGTCGGCATCAACAACCGCGACCTGCGCTCTTTCGAGCTCAACCTCGCTGTCACCGAACGGCTGGCGCCACGCGTGCCGAAGGACCGCCTGCTCGTCGGCGAGAGCGGCATCTTCACTCATGCCGACATCGCCCGCCTGCAGGCTTGCGGCGTCAATACCTTCCTCGTCGGCGAGAGCCTGATGCGCCAGGCGGACGTGGCGGCCGCGACGCGCGAGCTTCTGACGGGCAAGACGGCCGAGGCCGCCGCGTGAGCCGCCTCACCCATCTCGACCAGAAGGGCGAGGCCCATATGGTCGATGTCGGCGGCAAGGCCGAGACCATCCGGATAGCCGTCGCCGAAGGCCATGTGGTGATGCAAGCCGAGACGCTGACGATCGTCCGCGACGGCGAGGCGAAGAAAGGCGACGTGCTCGGCACCGCCCGCCTCGCCGGCATCATGGCCGCCAAGCGCGCCCATGAGCTGATCCCGCTCTGCCACCCGTTGTTGCTCTCGAAGATCGCCGTGGACCTTACGATCGACGAGACACTGCCGGGCGTGCGCGTGCGCGCCGAGGTCAAGCTCACCGGCAAGACCGGCGTCGAGATGGAGGCGCTGACCGCCGTCAGCGTCGCCTGCCTCACCGTCTACGACATGGTGAAGGCGGTTGATCGCGCCATGCATATCGAAGGCATCCGTCTCGTGCATAAATCCGGCGGCAAGTCCGGAACCTACGAGCTCGCAGGGCCATCGGCATGAGCCTCACCCCCGTTCCCGTCGCGCTGAAAGCACTGCTCGACAGCGTGCCCGGCCCGACACAAGCCGAGACGCTGCCGCTGGCGCAGTGCGCCGGCCGCGTGCTGGTTGAAGACGTCGCCGCGCTCAGGACCCAGCCGCCTTTCGCCAATTCGGCCATGGACGGCTACGCCGTACGCGTCGAGGATTTGGCGCGCGGCGCCCAGCTCCGCGTTGTCGGCGAGTCCGCCGCTGGTCGCCGCTTTTCCGGCAAAGTTTCGCTTGGCGAGGCAGTACGGATTTTTACCGGAGCACCATTGCCTGAAGGCGCGGATACGATCCTGATCCAGGAGCATGCCGAAGGCGTCGGCAGCCCGGTGATCCGCGTCACCAAACCTGCCGATCAGGGCCAGTTCGTCCGCCTGGCGGGACTCGACTTCAGAACCGGTGAGATCTTGCTGAAAGCCGGCCGCCGGCTCGACAGCGCAGCGCTTGGTCTCGCCGCTGCCGCAGGGCATCCGACGCTTTCGGTCCGCCGCAAGCCGCGGGTCGCGATCCTCGCCACTGGCGACGAGCTCGTCCTGCCGGGCGAACCCGTCGGGCCCGACCAGATCGTCGCCTCGAACAGCTTCGCCCTTGCCGCTCTGGTCGAGCAGGCCGGCGGCACGGCGCTCGACCTCGGCATCGCCCGCGACGATCATCCCGATCTCGCCGCCAAGATCGAGGCAGCACGCGAAGCCGGTGCCGACGTCCTGATCACCCTCGGCGGCGCCTCGGTCGGCGAGCACGACCTCGTCCAGGCGGCGCTGAAGGCGCAGGGCATGGAACTTGGGTTCTGGAAGATCGCGATGCGCCCCGGCAAACCGATGATGATGGGGCGGCTCGGGCCCATGGTCGCGCTCGGCCTGCCCGGCAACCCGGTCTCCTCGATCGTCTGCGGGCACCTCTTCGCGATGCCGCTGGTCGAGGCCCTGCTCGGCATCGACGATCCCGAGCGCGATCGTAGCGAGCCGGCCATCCTCGCCAGCGACCTGCCGGCCAATGACGAACGCCAGGACTATCTGCGCGCCACTATTGAGCTGGTTGACGGCGAGCGGCGCGTTCGGCCCTTCGCCAAGCAAGATTCCTCGATGCTGGCGAACCTGTCACGGGCCGAGGCGCTGGTGATCCGCCCGGCTTTCGCCGAGCCAGCCAAGGCGGGCGATCCCTGCCGCATCATCCGGCTGCGCTGATCCGTTCACCTTGCGGCAGGATGCGCCTTGCGGAACACAAGGCGAACGAGTATGGTGTTCGTGCTTTGTTTCGATTCTAGCCCGAGAGGCGGACGGCGCGATCATGCTGACACGCAAACAGTTCGAACTGCTTCGCTTCATCCATGAACGCCTGCGCGAATCCGGCGTACCGCCCTCGTTCGACGAAATGAAGGACGCGCTCGACCTGCGCTCCAAATCCGGCATCCACCGCTTGATCATGGCGCTGGAGG
The DNA here is from genome assembly GCF_053645455.1 of Allobosea sp. NPDC055332. Lineage (NCBI taxonomy): Bacteria > Pseudomonadati > Pseudomonadota > Alphaproteobacteria > Hyphomicrobiales > Alloboseaceae > Allobosea > Allobosea sp. NPDC055332. Next base: position 692,809 of record NZ_JBSHMO010000003.1, read on the forward strand.
AACGCGGCTTCATTCGCCGGCTTCCGAACCGGGCGCGCGCCCTCGAAGTCATCAAGATGCCTGACGGGATCGGCGGACCGCAGGCGCAGCGTGGCCGCTTCAGCCCCTCGGTCGTTCAGGGCGGGCTCGGCCAGACCCCGCCTGCCCCGGCACCGGCCGCCAACCTGACGAAGCCGCGGCCGCCAGCCGCCGAGGAGAGCGGGCGTTCCACCGTCTCGATCCCGGTCATGGGCCGTATCGCCGCCGGTACGCCGATCTCGGCGATCCAGGATCGCAGCCACAGCGTCTCGATGCCGGCCGACATGCTCGGTGGCGGCGAGCATTACGCCCTCGAGGTCCGCGGCGACTCGATGATCGAGGCCGGCATCCTCGACGGCGACACCGTCGTCATCCGCAAGCAGGACACCGCCAATACCGGCGACATCATCGTCGCCTTGATCGACGACGAGGAGGCGACGCTGAAGCGCTTGCGCAAGCGCGGCTCCTCGATCGCGCTCGAGGCCGCCAACCCGGCCTATGAGACACGCGTGCTCGGGCCCGACCGGGTCAAGATCCAGGGCCGGCTCGTCAATCTGATGCGGCGCTACTGAAGCATGTCCGGATCCTGCGCCGGCTCCGTAGTTGCCGGCGTTGGAGCAGGAGCAGGAGCAGGAGCAGCCTCGGGCGCCGGCCTCGGTTCCGGTCGCGCCCTGGTCCAGGGACGAAGATGCGTGACCTCGTCGGCCGTATAGGCGCGCCAGCCCTCACGGGCCGCGTGATAGGCGGTCGCGCCGTCACGGATGAGCGCGCTGCGATCGATCAGGCGGGCGGCGCAAGGTGCCGTCCAATAGAGCGAGGTCACCACAAGATCGGCGCGCTGGCAGTCCTCGACCAGGGCGATGCGATCGCGCGTATAGGCGACGCTGCGACCATCCGGCAGGCGGATGACGCAGCCGCGCGCGTCGCAGGCGGCGCCGTTGCGGAGCGCCGCATCATCGGGCGAGCGTGAATCGCCGTCGGCATGCAGCCATTGCGTCAGCACGAAACGGCTCGGCTTGCCGGCCAGCACCATCTTCCCATCCGGCCCGCGGACCAATACGCCCGAGCCGTCGCGCTCGATCATGATGTCCGGTCGCGACGGAGCCGAGGCCAGTGCGAGCCCACCGACCAGAGGCACCGCAGCAAGGAAACGTAGCGCCGTCGTCCACAAGGTCAGCCAGAGCAGCGACAGCGAGAACAGGATCAGGGCGAGCGAGCCGAACGCCGGCAGCACGACGGTCGAGCGGTCGATGCCAGCCACCCAATGAGCAAGCTGGAGCACGAGGCCGGAGGCCCAGCCCATCAGCGCCCAGGCCGGCCAGTCCAGCCCGAACGGATAGGCGAGCACGCCGAAGACAGCGGCCGGCATCACGATCAGCGAGACGAAAGGCAGCGCCAATGCATTGCCGAGCAGGCCGAACGGATTGAAAGTCTGGAAATGATAGACGCCATAGGGCGCCGTCGCCGCGGTCGCGACCATGGTCGTGGACAGGATGCCGACGGCCGAAAGCCAGAGCGGCCGCAGCGGCCAGGGCCAGGAGGTTGCGGCCGCATCGGGCGGACGCTCCTGCCAGCGCTCGGCGAAGGCGATCAGCGCCGTCACCGCCCCGAACGACATCTGGAAGCTCGGGCCGAGCAGCGCTTCCGGCTCGCGCAGCAGCACGATGATCGCGGACAGGGCAAGATTGCGCATGCTGAGCGCCGGCCGGTCGACCAGGATCGCGCCCAGCATCACCAGCGTCATGATCAGCGAGCGCACGGTCGCGACCTCGGCGCCGGAGAAGACGCAATAACCGGTGGCGCCGAGCATGGCCGCCAGCGCCGCGAGCTTCTTCACCGGCCAGTGAAGCGCCGCCGTCTGCGACAGGGCCAGCAGCGCCCGCACCAGCCAGAAGATCGTGCCGGCAGCGAGCACCATGTGCAGGCCTGAGATCGAGACGATATGGTAGATGCCGGCGGCGCGCAGGTCGTTGTTGGTCTCTTCGCTGATCAGCCCGCGCTTGCCGGTGACGAGCGCCGCCGCCATCGCTCCCGCCTGCCCGCCGCCGCTGCTCGCGATACGCTCGGTCAATGCATTGCGGGCCTGGTCGATCGCGACCGCCAATGCGAGCCGGCGCGGCATCGGAACCGGCGCCGGTACGAGCGTGATCTTGCCTGCGATGTTGCCGACGGCACCGATGCCCTGGAAGAAGGCGTCGCGAGCAAAATCATAGCCGCCGGGGCGCGCCGGGCCGGGCGGCGGCAAAAGGCGCGCCGTCGCGCTGATATGGTCGCCGGGCTTCAAGGTCGTCACCGGCGTGGTGACGCGCACCCGCCGCGGCCGCTGCGCAGCCTCCACCCCAGGCAAGTCCGTGACCTGGATGACGATCCGCACACCCTTCTCGCGCTGCTCCAGCGTCTCGACGAAGCCGGTGAGCTTGCCGACATGGTTGCGAGCAAGCGCAGGCGCCGCCATGCCTGCCGTTCTGAAGGTCGCAGCCGCGAAACCGGCAAAGGCTGCGGCGGCCGCGATGCAGACAGCCATGACGGCACGACGCTGGCGTGTCAGCAGCGCGGCGAGCCCGCACAACACCATCCCGGCAAGGGGTGCGGCCAGTCCCGGCTCGCGATCGGCCAGGAAATAGAGCAGCACGCCGGCGCCCATGCAGACCGGCAGCCAGTTGAACAGGCGGCGGCGCTCGGCCTCGGTTTCGAGGGCCCGGCGGACGCGGCCGCCCCAATCATGCAGCACAAGGGATGCGGGCCACGGGAAACCGGCGAAGCGCCGCAAGCGCGCCGGCAAGGCCAGCTCGCCGGCTCGCACCCTGCTACGGCGCTCTTCTGGCCCGTAGGAGAGCATTCGTCCCCCCGTCGCGGCCGCGCGGCGATCACGCCCCCTCCCCGTCGGGGGCACTTAACGGCAGCCGGCAAGGCATGTTACAGCGGCGGCGCCGGATGTCAGCCCCGGCCGAGGCCCGTATCGAAGTCGCCCTCGTCTTTTGCTTACCTGTTCCGCCGGAGCCTCCCTTCATGAGTGACACGGTCGTCACGCGCTTCGCGCCGTCGCCAACCGGATTCCTGCACATCGGCGGTGCCCGCACCGCACTGTTCAACTGGCTCTATGCCCGCCGCCACGGCGGCAAGATGCTGCTGCGCATCGAGGACACCGACCGCGAACGCTCGACCGAGGGCGCCATCGCCGCGATCCTCGACGGCCTGGCCTGGCTCGGCCTCGATTGGGACGGGCAGACCGTCTACCAGTTCCAGCGCGCCGCCCGCCATCGCGAGATCGCCGAGCAGATGCTGGCCGCCGGCAAGGCGTATTACTGCTATGCGACGCCGCAGGAGCTCGAGGAGATGCGCGAGAAGGCGCGCGCCGAAGGCAAGCCGCTGCGCTATGACGGGCGCTGGCGCGACCGCGATCCGGCGACCGCGCCGGAGGGCGTAAAGCCGGTGATCCGCCTCAAGGCCGAGCAGACCGGCGAGACCGTGGTCGAGGACGAGGTCCAGGGCCGCGTCACCTGGCAGAACGAGAACCTCGACGACCTGGTGCTGCTGCGCTCCGACGGCAACCCGACCTATATGCTCGCCGTCGTGGTCGACGATCACGACATGGGCGTCACCCACGTCATCCGCGGCGACGACCATCTGACCAATGCCGCGCGGCAGACGCAGATCTACCAGGCGCTCGGCTGGAAGGTTCCCAGCATGTCGCATATCCCGCTGATCCACGGCGCGGATGGTGCCAAGCTGTCGAAGCGGCACGGTGCGCTCGGCGTCGATGCCTATCGCTCGATGGGCTATCTGCCGATTGCGCTGCGCAACTATCTGCTGCGCCTCGGCTGGAGCCATGGCGACCAGGAGATCTTCTCGCCGGAGGAGATGATCTCGCTGTTCAACCTCTCCTCGATCGGCCGCTCGCCCGCTCGCTTCGACTACGCCAAGCTCGAGAACCTCAACGGCCTCTATATGCGCCAGTCGGAGGATCACGAATTGATGACCGCGCTGAAGGCGGTCTGGTCGGAAATCGGCCCGCCGCGTGGTATCGGCACGCAGCCGACCCCCGAGCTGGAAGCCAAGCTGATGGCGGCCATGCCGGGCCTGAAGGAGCGCGCCAAGACGCTGATCGAGCTGATCGACAGCGCCTCCTATCTCTATGCCCAGCGGCCGCTTGCGCTCGAGCCGAAAGCCGCCGCTTTGCTCGACGATGCAGCCCGGCAGCGCATGCCGAAGCTGGCCGCGAAGCTCTCGGCCGTAGCCGACTGGGCGCCACCGCCCCTGGAGAGCGCGATCCGCGATTTCGCCGAGGAGAGCGGCGTCAAGCTCGGTCAGGTGGCACAGCCTCTGCGCGCCGCGCTGACCGGCAAGACCACCTCGCCCGGCCTGTTCGACGTAATGGCGGTGCTCGGCCGCGACGAGGTGCTGGCGCGCCTCGCCGATGCCGCATGATTGCCCCCAGAAAGGCTAATGGCCGTTCGGTTGAACCCCTCGCCGAATTGGTCTAGCAACGCGCTGCGGACCGGCGGCTCCCGCTGCCGGTCCGGCACAAAAAATGCTTCAAAATCAGTCCGATGAACTCTTCCCGCTTGCCCGCCCCGACATTCCCGTCATGGAGCCGTCATCGTGGGACGTTCGGATGATGCCGGAACGCGATGAGCAGCCGGCGCCTCCGTCCGACCGGGAACATGACTGAAGAACGAGCCTGAAAGGATCGGATCCATGAGCGGAATTTCCAGCCAGTTGGCTGTCGAGGGCAAAACCGTCGATATGCCGGTCAAAGCGGGTTCGATCGGGCCGTCAGTCATCGATATCGGCAAGCTCTACGCCCAGACCGGGATGTTCACCTACGATCCTGGCTTCACCTCGACCGCGAGCTGCGAGTCGCAGATCACCTATATCGATGGCGACGAGGGCGTTCTGCTCTATCGCGGCTACCCGATCGAGCAGCTCGCCGAGCACGGCGACTTCCTCGAGACCTGCTATCTGCTGCTTTACGGAGAACTGCCGACGGCGGCTCAGAAGGCGGATTTCGACTATCGCGTCACGCGCCACACCATGGTGCACGAGCAGATGGCCCGCTTCTTCCAGGGCTTCCGCCGCGACGCGCATCCGATGGCGGTTCTGGTCGCCTCGGTCGGCGCCATGTCGGCCTTCTATCACGACTCGACCGACATCTCCGACCCGCAGCAGCGCATGATCGCGTCGATGCGGATGATCGCGAAGATGCCGACGCTGGCGGCGATGGCTTACAAGTACACGATCGGCCAGCCCTTCGTGTATCCGCTCAACTCGCTGGACTACACCTCGAACTTCCTGCGCATGTGCTTCGCCGTGCCGGCCGAGGACTACAAGGTCAATCCGGTGCTGTCGCGCGCGCTCGACCGGATCTTCATCCTGCACGCCGACCACGAGCAGAACGCCTCGACCTCGACGGTCCGGCTCGCCGGCTCCTCGGGCGCCAACCCGTTCGCCTGCATCGCGGCCGGCGTCGCCTGCCTGTGGGGCCCGGCGCATGGCGGCGCCAACGAGGCGGCGCTGAAGATGCTCGAGGAGATCGGCAGCGTCGACAACATCCCGAAATACATCGCCAAGGCCAAGGACAAGAACGATCCGTTCCGCCTGATGGGCTTCGGCCACCGGGTCTACAAGAACTACGATCCGCGCGCCAAGATCATGCAGAAGACCACGCATGAGGTCCTGGCCGAGCTCGGCATCAAGGACGATCCGCTGCTCGACGTCGCGATGGAGCTCGAGCGCATCGCCCTGCACGACGAGTACTTCATCGAGAAGAAGCTCTATCCGAACATCGACTTCTATTCGGGCATCACCCTGAAGGCGATGGGCTTCCCGACCTCGATGTTCACGGCGCTGTTCGCGCTGGCGCGCAGCATCGGCTGGATCGCGCAGTGGAAGGAGATGATCGAGGATCCGTCCCAGCGCATCGGCCGCCCGCGTCAGCTCTACACCGGTGCGCCGAAGCGCGACTACACCCCGATCGGCCGCCGCTGAAAGCGCCGACCTGAAGCAAACGAGGCCGCGACGGAACCCCGTCGCGGCCTTTATTGTTTCCATCGATTGATGCATCAAACGCAAGTGACGGTTGCGCCCGGCGCGCTACAGTCGCCGACCATTTTGAAAGGTTCATCGCTCATGTCGAATGCAGAAGGTCTCAGCCGCCGCGGCTTCCTCGCTGGCGCCTCCGCCCTGCCCTTCGCCGGTGCTGCCGGCTCGGTGTCTGCCCAGGCGCAATTCCCGACGCGGCCGATCTCGCTGATCGTGCCCTTCGCAGCCGGCGGCTCGACCGACATCGTCGCGCGTCTCGTCGGCCAGAAGATGGGCGAATTGCTCGGCCAGTCGATCGTGATCGACAACCGCGCCGGCGCCGGCGGCAATATCGGCTCGACCGCGGTCGCCCGGGCCACGCCAGACGGCTATACGCTGCTGCTCGGCACGATCTCGACCCATGCGCTCAACCCGGCGATCCTGAAGACCGTGACCTTCGACGCGGTCAAGGACTTCACCCCGATCTCGCTGCTCGCCGTGGTGCCGAACGTGATGGTCGTGCATCCGAGCTTCCCGGCCAAGACCGTGCCGGAGGTGCTGAAGCTGCTGAAGGACAATCCCGGCAAGTATTCCTACGCCTCCTCCGGCGTCGGCACGCCGCTGCACCTCTCCGGCGAGCTGTTCAAGTCGCTCGGCGGCGTCAGCATGAACCATGTGCCCTATCGCGGCGCCGGCCCGGCGCTGAACGACGTCGTCTCCGGCGCGGTGCCGATCATGTTCGACAACCTGCCCTCCTCGGCCCAGTTCATCCGCAGCGGGCAGTTGCGCGCCATCGGCGTCACCACCAAGGAGCGCGTCTCCTCCTTCCCGGACCTGCCGACCATCGCCGAGGGCGGGCTCGCCGGCTACGAGACCTATACCTGGAATGCGCTGTTCGGCCCCGCCAACATGCCGCGCCCGGTGGTCGACAAGATCAACAGCGCCGCCAATGCATCGCTCAAGGACGCCAATGTGAAGCAGCGGCTGGAGGATGTCAGCGCTGTGATCGTCGGCTCGACGCCGGAGGCGCTCGGCGAGCACGTCAAGGCCGAGCTGGCAAAATGGGGCCCGATCGCCAAGGCCTCGGGCGCCGTCGTCGAGTAAGTCGCCGCTAGAGCCGGATCCGATCAGATTGACTCAAATCTGATCGGAAAAGCGTTCTCTAGCCGCCCGCTGGCACCCGAACGAGGGCGAGCGCCGCGCTGACGGCGTTCGCCGCCGGGCTTGGTCCGGCACTGCGCATATTCTGCTCGACGCTCGCGAAGCCGTCGAGCTGACGCTCGCGTGCCGGGCCCTCGGCGATCGCGGCGAGGAGTGCCTCGGACAGGGCCTGCGGCGAGGCTTCGTCCTGGATGAACTCCGGCACCACGCTTTCCCCGATGATCAGATTGGGCAGGATCACGCTCGGCAGCTTGATCAGGCGCCGCGCCAGCACGGCCTCCCAGCCCGCGCCGCGATAGGCCGCGACCGTTGGCACCTGCGACAGCGCCAGCTCCAGCGTCACCGTGCCCGAGGCCGCAAGCGCTGCTCGCGCTCCACGAAAAGCGGCCAGCTTTGCGCGTTCGCCCGTCTCGATCTCCGGCTTGACGCGCCAGCCGGCGGCAAGCTCCGTGATCGTCTCGACCAGGCGCGGTACGGCAGGAAGGACGAAGCGGGCCTGCGGCAGCTGGTCTGCCACCAAGGCCACCGCCTCGCCGAAGGGCGGCATCAAATGCCGAATCTCGGAACGGCGACTACCGGGAAGGATCAGAACGGTGGGCGCCTCGGCGTCGGCGCGACGTAGCGCTTCGTCCGGCCCCGGCCGATAGGCTTCCAGGCGCTCGATCAGGGGATGGCCGACATAGACGGTCTCCGGCCCGCCGAGCCGCTCCAGCGCCGCCGGCTCGAAGGGTAGCAGCGCCAGGATCCGGTCGACATGCGGTTTCATCCGCCGCGCTCGTCCCTGCCGCCAGGCCCAGACGCTCGGGCAGACCCAATGCGCGATCGGGACGGCGGGCACGAGCCGTCTCACCTTCCTTGCGACGCGCAGGCTGAAATCGGGCGCGTCGATGGTGAGCAGGAGATCAGGCCCAAAGGCGGCTGCGGCCCGCGCCGCGTCCGACATGCGGCGCAAAAGCAGCGGCAGGCGTGCCACCACGGGGCCGAAGCCCATCACGGCAATGTCCTCCTGCGGGAAGACACTGTGCAGCCCTTCCGCGATCAGGGCCTCGCCGCCGACACCCGACAGCTCGAGCCGCCGATCGCCCAGCACCTCGCGCAGCCGCACCACGAAGCGCGCGCCGAGCGCATCGCCCGAAGCCTCGCCTGCAACGATGAAGAGCCTGAACGGGCGTGTCACGCCACGCCCTCGATGAACAGGCCCGAGGCATCGGCGAGAGTCGCGAGCCGCTCGCGGTCGCCGATCAGCACGCTGCCAGCCTTGACCGCGATTCCGGCGAGACCGGCGGCCGCCACCCGCGCCACCGTGTCCGGACCGATCGCTGGCATGTCGACCCGCAGATCCTGTCCGAGCTTGGGCGCCTTGATCAGCACGCCGTCACCCTTGCCGGGCTTGAGGCGCCCCGCCTGGACGAGGCCGGCGACGCGCTCGATCATCGCGTCCGTGCCTTCTGCTGCTTCAATCGCAACGACGCGGTGATCGGCGATGATCGCCGCCTGCCCGATGTCGAAGGGCGAGAGCGCAGCAAGCAGGTTGAAGCCGGTCGCGATCGCTTCGCGCGCGACGGCGGAAGGCTTCTGGCGTCCGAGTGCGCCATTCGGCGCGACGAGATCGGGCGCGATATCGGCCGGCCCGAGCACGCGCAGCCCCTGGCCTTCGAAGAAGCTGACGACACCGCGCAGCAGATGGTCGTCGCCGCCCTGGAACGCACGGGCGAAGTGAGGCAGGTATTTCAGGGTCGACAGTTCCGGGGCCAGCGAGCCGAAGCTGGGCCGCGGCAAGGCGCCGACCATGACGATCTCGTCGATCTCGCGGCGCTTGATCTCATCAAGGAAGCGCCCGAGCTGGCCCAGGCGGTATTCCCTGGCGTCGTAGGCCGTATAGTCGGCCGGGTCGCCCGCCCCGGCCAGCACGGCAACGTAGACGATGGCGCCCTGCGCCGTGGCCGCGCTGGCAACCCGCAACGGATAGTCGCCGCGGCCGGCCAGGACGGCGACGCGCCGTCCCTGCGACCGCCCTGCAGCGTCGGCCGCCTTTGCGCTCACCGTTCGGGCGCGTTCACGTCACGCGGCACCGAAATGCCCCGATCGCCGCCGGCGCGGATGAAATCGAGGATTTCGTGGATCAGCGGATGCTCGGCGAACTCGGTCGCGACGTCTTCGACCCGCTCCGAGAGCGTGCCTTCGTCGGCGAACAGCAGGCGATAGGCCCGGCGCAATTCGTGGATCTGCTCGCGCGAGAAACCGCGCCGCCTGAGGCCGACGAGATTGAGCCCGGCGAGGTGGGCGGGATTGTCACGGACCATCCCGAACGGGATGACGTCGAGCAGAACGCCCGAGCCGCCGCCGATGAAAGCGTGATCACCGATCCGAACGAACTGCTGCAACCCGGTGCCACCGCTGACGATGACGAAATCACCGACGGTGACGTGGCCGGCGCACATGACATTGTTCGAGAAGATGACGTTGTTGCCGATCACGCTGTCATGACCGACATGCGAATTGGCCAGGAACAGGCCGCGATCACCGATGACGGTCTTCATGCCGCCGCCTTCGGTACCCGGATTCATCGTCACGCCTTCGCGGATCACGCAGTCGGCGCCGATCGACAGCGTCGACGGCTCGCCCTTGTACTTCAGGTCCTGCGGCGGGTGGCCGATCGAGGCGAAGGGATAGATCTTGGTGCGCGGGCCTATCGTCGTGCGGCCGGCGACGACGACATGGCTGATCAGCTCGACGCCGTCGCCAAGGGCGACATCGGGACCAACCGTGCAGAACGGGCCGATCTTGACGCCCGCTCCCAGCTTGGCAGCCGGGTCGACGATCGCCATCGGATGGATCGAGGTGTTCATGGCAGGATCCTGCGTCTGGCCGGGAACGGGAGCATGCATCGTGGCTGCCCGTTCAGACGACCATGGCCGAGAGCTCGGCCTCGGCGACGAGCACGCCGTCGACCCTGGCTTCGCCGCGGTAGAACCAGATGTTGCGCTTATGCGCCAGCTTGGTGAGATGGAAGCGCAGTGTGTCGCCCGGAATGACGGGCTTGCGGAACTTCGCCTTGTCGATCGTCGTGAACAGTACGGTGGTGACCGCAAGATCGTCACTGCCACGCGCGCTGACGACAAGCACGCCCGCGGTCTGCGCCATCGCTTCAATCATCAGCACGCCCGGGAACACCGGGCGGCCGGGAAAGTGGCCGGTGAACTGCGGCTCGTTGAAGGTGACGTTCTTGATGCCGACGCCGGAGCTGTCCCCGTCGATCTCGACGACCTTGTCGACCAGCAGGAACGGGTAGCGATGCGGGATGCAGGCCATGATCTTCTGGATATCGGCCACGCCGAGCGCTTTGGTCGCATCCGTCATCGTGTCTGGTCTCCTCGAACGCCCTGCGCCCGGCGCCGGCGCGCGTCACCTATATTGCAAGCTGCTTTTGCCGGAAGTCGGCGCGAGATCAAGCGTTTTCGCCGCCGCCGGGCCCCTTGCCCCGCTTGGCGACCAATTGCTTGAGCAAGGCGGCTTCGCGTGCCCAGCTCAGCGCCGGTTGCGCTGGATAGCCGCCATAGCGCGCGCCGCGCGGAACATCGCCGGCAACACCGCTCTGAGCGGCGATCTGTGCGCCCATGCCGATCGTCAGATGCCCGGCCAGCCCGACCTGTCCGCCGAGCACGGCGAAATCCTCGAGCGTGCTCGAGCCGGCCATGCCGACCTGGGCGCAGATCACGCAATGCCGCCCGACCACGCAGTTGTGCCCGATCTGAACGAGGTTATCGATCTTGCTGCCCTCGCCGATCACCGTGTCGCGGCTGGCACCGCGATCGATCGTCGTGTTGGCGCCGATCTCGACATCGTCCTGGATGATGACGCGGCCTACCTGCGGCACCTTCATATGCCCCTTCGGCCCCATGGCGAAGCCGAATCCGTCCTGGCCGATTCGCACACCGGGATGAATGATGACGCGATTGCCGATCAGGGCCGCCTGCAGCGTCGAGCCGGCGCCGATCGCGCATTGCCGTCCGATCCGCACCTGCGCGCCGATCACGGCGTTGGGGCCGATCACCGTGCCGGCGCCGACCTCAGCGCCCGGCCCGATCACGGCCCCCGGATCGACCGTGACGTCGGCTTCGAGCTTGGCCGTCGCATGCACGAAGGCGCCGGGCGCGACGCCGGCGGAGCCGAACATCGAACCTGGCCGCAGCGCCTGCGGGTGGAAGACCGAGAGCAGCTTGGCAAAGGCATGGTAGGGCGCGGGCGTGACCAGCGCGACGGTGCCGGCAGGCACGCGCTCGACGAAGCGCGGGGAAACGAAGCAGAGCCCCGCCGTCGTCGCGATCAGGGCCGCGACATATTTCGGGTTGTCCATATAGGCGGCATCGCCGCCGCCGGCCGTCTCGAGCGGCGCAACGCCTTCGACTCGGCGCTCCGGATCGGCGCCCTCGGGCAAGGCCGTGCCTGACAAGGAAGCGACCTCGCTGAAGGACAGCGAGGTCGCGATCGGAAAGAAACTGGGATCTGCCATATGATGATCCGTTGCGGGGCGCGCGGGCGCCCCGCCGGTCAGAAGCGGGCGCCGCCCGAGAAGCGGAAAGCCTGCGTCCGGTCGCCGCCGTACTTGCCGGTGATCCCGGTGCGCGGGTCGGTGCCGATCTGCCCATCGTCCTTCGACAGCGCATAGGCGTAGTCGAAGCGGATCGGGCCGAGCGGCGACTGCCAGAGCAAGCTCACGCCGATCGAGGAGCGGATGACGTTCTTGTCACGCACGCAAGCGACGTTGTTCTGGTAGACCGAATTGGTCGCCACGTTGAACTGACGCGCTTCCGAACCCGTCGGGCAGCCCAGGAAGGCTCCGTTGGTGATGCTCTTCGACCCGCCGTCATAGTTGAACAACGTGCCGGCATCGGCGAAGACCGCGCCCTTCAGGCCGAGATCGCGCGGCAGACCGAAGATCGGGAACTGCACTTCGAGCGAACCGCCGAAATAGGTGGTGCCGCCCAGCGCGTTGGCCGTCGGATCGTTGGACACGTCGCGCGGACCGATGCCGGAAGGCGCAAAGCCGCGCACCAGTGTCGGGCCGAGGAAGTAGTGGTCGATCATGCGCAGATCGCCGCCGCCGGTCGACTGGACGTGACCGGCCTGGACACGCGCGATACCGACGAAGTCCTCGAGGAACTCCTTGTAGTAGCGCGCATCGGCGCTGACGCGCAGGAACTTCGAGTCGCCGCCGACGCCAGCGAACTCCGGCTTGATCTCGGCGACGAAGCCGTTGCGCGGGCTCTGGTAATTGTCGAGCGAGTTGTAGTTGAAGTTCAGGCCCACCAGCGAGGTCAGGGTCGTCCCCTGCGCCTCCTTGACCGCGACCGTCGCCTCGCCGTTCGTCAAGCAGTTGAACGTCGTGGTCGCATCCACCGCGCCGGCGGTGCCGGGCGTGATGCCGTCGATCGGGAAGGTACAGTCGTTATACGGCTTGTTGTAGGTGTTCGGGATCTTGATTTCGGTCGTGTAGATCGAATAGCGCGGCGTGATCGAGAACTCTTCCGTGATCGGGAAAGAGAATCGCACCTGGCCGCCAGTCACCCGGCTCTCGAAGTAACCGATATTGGTGTTGTCGTTGAACTTCGAGAAGAGGTCGAAGCCCGCCGCGATCCGGTGGCCGAGGAAGTACGGCTCGGTGAACGAGAAATCGATGCCCTGGGTGCGCTGGCCCATCGTGCCGGCGATACGGACATACTGGCCGCGACCGAGGAAGTTCGACTCCGACAGCGAAACCTCGCCGATGACGCCGTCCGAGGTCGAGTAGCCGCCGGCGATCGAGAACGAGCCGGTCGCCTTGTCCTCGACATCGATATTGACGACCACACGGTCGGGCGCGCTGCCCGGCTCGTTGGTGATGCGGACCTTGTTGAAGAAGCCGAGATTGTTGAGGCGGCGCTCCGCACGGTCGACGAAGACCTTGTTGTAGGCGTCGCCTTCGCCGAGATCGAGCTCGCGGCGGACGACATAGTCGCGCGTGCGGGTATTGCCGCGCACATTGATGCGCTCGACATAGACCCGCGGCCCTTCCTCGACCACATAGGTGATGCCGATCTGGCCGCTGGCCGCATCACGCTCGCCGCGCGGACGAACCTGCGCGAAAGCGTAACCGCGCTTCGCCACCTCGGTGGTCAGGCTGACCAACGAACGCTCGACCGCCTCGGCATTGTAGGTATCGCCGCTCGACGTGTTGACGAGCGATTCCAGCACGGCCGGATCGACATCGCGCAGCCGGGAATCGACGCCGACATTGCCGACCTTGTACTGCGGACCTTCATCAACGGCGATGTCGACGACCCAGCCGCCGGCCGCATCGTCGAAACGCGCATCGCTCGATACGATGCGGAAGTCGGCATAGCCGTTCTTCAGATAATAGCGGCGAATCAGCTCGAGGTCGGCGTTGATCCGGTCCGGATCATAGACGTCGGAGGTCTTGATCCAGCTCAGGAAATTCGACTCGGTCGAAGCCATCAACCCGCGCAGGCGCGACGAGGAATAGACGCCGTTGCCGCTGAAATTGATCGACTTGATGCCGGTCTTGCCGCTCTCCACGATGGTGAAGACCACGTCGGAACGGCCGTTCGGCAGCGGCTGGATACGACCGCTGATCGTGGCGAGCCCGTAGCCGGCACGACGATAGACCTCCTTGAGGCGCTCGACGTCGGCATCGATCAGCTGCTGGCTCAGCGGGCCGTGCGCCTTGGACTGGACCTGACCGAGCAGGACATCGCCCTTCAGGCGGCGATTGCCCTCGAAGGCAACGCGGTTGATCGTATCGTTCTCCTGGACGGAGACGACGGTCTGCGCCCCGCGGCGGCTGACCTGAACGTTGGAGAACAGGCCGGTCGCCATGAGATTCTGGCGAATCTCCTGCGGGTTGCCTGAGCCCTGCCCCGTCACATAGGAGCGGATCGTCTCCGCATCGACACGACGGTTGCCCTGGACAATCACGGACTGCGCGAACACCACGCTACCGCTGACGGCCACCATGATGGCCGCAAGTCCGACTGATCGAGAGAGCCGCATGCGCAAGGACCGGCTCTGAAGCGTCGACGTCATCGGGTCGCCTATTCCATTCTTTGGGTCACCACCCCGCGAACGGGGAACCTCGCTACAGGCGAGGCTCGGCGACATTGAAGACCAAACGCTTCTACAAAGTTTCCCGCGGGGTGCAAACCGCCATTGTCGTTAACAAAAGATTTTTGCAGGGGTCGTTGCTGGGAGGTCACGCGCACCGGCCGGGAAACCGGCCTGACAGGTGAAAACGGGCCATAAAAAGCCACAATCCACAGGCGCGGGACAGCTTTAGCGCCGAACGCTGTCAGCCCGGCGCAAGCTAGTTTGCGCCTGGCTGACAGAGAACCGGATCACAGCAGAGAACGGACGTGGACGAGGTCGTTCCAGGTCACGAACAGCATCAGCATCAGGACGAGTCCCAGCCCGACTCGGAAGCCGATCTCTTGGGCCCGTTCGCTCAGCGGTTTGCCGCGCAATGCCTCGATTGCGTAGAACAGCAAATGGCCGCCATCGAGCATCGGTACCGGAAACAGGTTCATCAGGCCGATCGAGACCGAGAGCAGCGCCGCCAGGTTGATCAGCGCCAGCAACCCGCCGCTGGAGGCGACCATGCCCGAGACCTGGGCAATGCGGATCGGCCCCGACAATTGGTCGGTCGATTCCTTACCCTTGATCAGCTTGGCGATGTAGTCATAGGTCCGCTCGACTACGAACCAGGTCTCGCTCATGCCGAGCAGCACGGACTGGCCGAGGCTGAAATGCTGCGTCGTCCAGTCCTCGGGCTTCGCCGACGCCTGGACCCCGATGATTCCGAGCCGCTGCTTCCCGAGCGGCGACGAGGTTTCGACCAGATCGGGCGTCACCGAAACGACGACCATGGCGCCGCCCCGCTCGACCGTCACCGGGAATGTCTCGCCGGGACGGATCGAGATCGCCCGCTGCAGGTCACTGAAGCTCTTGATCTCGCGACCATCCACCAGATGGACCAGGTCGCCTGATTGCAGCCCGGCCCGCGCCGCCGCTCCGCCGACCGTGACGCTGTCGACACGCGGCGCCAGGGTCGGCTTGCCCACGAAATAGGCGGTCGCGCCGAAGATCAGGATGGCGAGGAGGAAGTTCGCGATCGGCCCCGCCGCCACGATTGCCGCCCGCTCGCCAATCGACTGGGCCGGGAACGAGCGCTCGCGCTCCTCGCGGCTCATGCCGGCGAGCGCGTCGCCATCGGTCGAGCTGGCAGCGTCGGCATCGCCTGAGAACTTGACGTAGCCGCCGAGCGGAATCAGCGCGAAACGCCAGCGCGTGCCATGCCGGTCGTTGAAGCCGAACAGCTCGCGCCCGAATCCGATTGAAAAGGTCTTCACATCGACGCCGCACCAACGCCCGACCAGGAAATGGCCGAGCTCATGCACGAACACGACGAGGGTGAGGACGAACAGGAACGGCAGCAGATAGCCCAGCAGGAAACTCGCCGCGTGCCAGGCCGATCCGAGGATGTCCATAAAACTCTCCCGACTTCAGTCACTAAGTGACAGTGAAGCGGCCCCCGGACAAGAGCGCGCGGGTCCGGTTTCTCGCATCTTGGTCAACGGCGAGGGCGTCGCCAACATCGGCCGGGGACGATGACCGGCCCCCCGCAGCCTGCTCGCAGACGGCCTCGACCAAGGCCGGGATCGCCGAAAATGCGATCCGCCGATCGAGGAAGGCCTCGACGGCCACTTCGTTGGCGGCGTTCAGCACGGCCGGCACGGCACCTCCCTCCGCAAGGGCTGCCATGGCGAGACGCAGCGCCGGGAAGCGGGTAAGATCGGGCCGCTCGAAGGCGAGCGGGCCGGCCGCGACCAGATCGAGGAAGCGGCTCGGCGGCGCATCCAGCCTGCCGTCGATTCCGAGGCAATGCGCCGCAGCCACGCGCATGTCCGGCACCGCCATGCCGGCGCTGACCGAGCCGTCGCGGAAAGTCACGAGGCCGTGCACGATCTGCTGGGGATGGACGAGCACGTCGAGCTGGTCGGCATCGAGCTCGAACAGGAACGAGGCCTCGATCAGCTCGAGCCCCTTGTTCATCATGCTGGCGGAGTCGATCGTAATCTTGGCGCCCATCGCATAGTTCGGATGGGCCAGCGCCTGCTCGGGCGTGGCGGCGGCGATCCTCTCGGCGGTCCAGGTGCGAAACGGGCCGCCCGATGCCGTCAGCGTCATCGTGCGGATCGCCGAGATCGGCTCGGCTCCCAGCACCTGGAACAAGGCATTGTGCTCGGAATCGAGCGGCAGGATGCGGGCGCCGACCGCCCTTGCCCGCGCCATCACCGCGGCGCCAGCGCAAACCAGGCTCTCCTTGTTGGCGAGCGCGACGACACGTCCCGGCGTCAGCGCCGCGAAGGTCGCCTCCAGCCCGGCCGCCCCCGAAATCGCGCTGACCACGATGTCACTATTGAGGGAAACCGCTTCGAGCACGCCCTCCCGCCCGGCGCCGTGGCGGATGCCGCTGCCGGCCAGCGCGGCGGCGAGTTCCTCGCCTTGCCGCGCATCCGCGATCGCCGCGAAGCTTGCGCCGGTCTCACGGGCGATCTGCGCCAGTCCCGCCGCATTGCGACCGGCGACCAGCGCAGCGACCTGCAGCCGCTCCGGATTCTCGGCGATCACGGCTCGCGTCGAGCGGCCGATGGAGCCGGTGGCTCCCAGGATGGTGACTGTGCGGCGCATCAAAAAATCAGTGCCCCAGGCGCGCCAGATAAAGCAGCAGGCCAGCGAAGACCAGCACGGCCCAGTAACCGTCGAGCCGATCGAGGAAACCACCATGGCCGGGAATCAGATGGCTCGAATCCTTGGCGCCAAAACGGCGCTTGATCGACGATTCGAACAAATCTCCCGCCTGGCTCGCCGCCGAAGCCGCAAACGACACGGCGAGCACCGGCCAGGGACCGGAAGGCAGGCCCGGGAAGAACCAGGCCCAGACGGCCGTTCCGCACAAAGTCCCCGCCGCCGCGCCACCGAGCGCGCCGGACCAGGTCTTCTTCGGGCTGACACGCGCCATCAGCTTCGGCCCGCCCAGCGCCCGCCCGGTGAAATAGGCAGCGATGTCGGTGAACCAGACGACCGCGAAGGTCCAGATGATCAGGGCCAGCCCCATCCCTGGGGCCTCGCGCAGCGCAGGCGTCACCAGCGCGAAGCAGAGCGCGTAGGCGACGCCGCAGGCCTCGAGCAGGCGCTGGTTGCTGGCTTGGGTCGTGACAATTGCGCCGATGAGCCCGGCAAGCGCCGCGACACTCGCAAGCGCAGCACCGCTCAACGGCAGGAAGCCAAGCACAAGCCCTGCCAGCCCGACGCCGATTCCGCCGGCGACGGCATTTCTGCGGCTGACGATGGCGAACCACTCATAGGCGACGATGCCGGCGACAGCAGTCCAGATCAGGCGGAAAGACCAGCCGCCGAGCAGAGTGACACCAAGGATAACCACGGCGAGCACGAGCGCCGAGACGACCCGCAGGCGAAGCTCGGATGCGCCCGCGCCGGCGCCGCCCTCATTCACGCGACCCCCATCTTGGCTTCGGCGGGCTGGCCGACACCGCCATAGCGGCGCTCGCGGCGCTGGTATTCGGCCAGCGCATCCTCGAGCGCCTTGCGATCGAAATCGGGCCAGAGCACCGGCGTGAAGACGAACTCGGCATAGGCCGCCTGCCAGAGCAGGAAATTCGAGATGCGGGTCTCGCCCGAGGTGCGGATCACCAGGTCCGGATCCGGCAACGCGGCAGTGTCGAGATAGGAGGAAAGCACCTCCTCGCCGACCGCCTCGGGCGCAAGCCGGCCAGCTGCCACGTCCCGGGCGATGTCACGCGCCACGCGCGCGATCTCGTCGCGGGAACCGTAGTTGAAGGCGACGACGAGGGTAAGACCGGTATTGGCCTGCGTCATCGTCTCGGCGCGTTCGACGAGCGCGCGCAGGTCGGGAGCGAGATCCTCGCGATTGCCGATGATCCGGACCTTCACCCCTGCCTCGTTCAGCTCGGCGAGGTCGTTTTCGACGAAGCGGCGCAGCAGCCCCATCAGAAACGAGACCTCGGCCATCGGCCGGCGCCAGTTCTCGGTCGAGAACGAATAGAGAGTCAGGACGCGGATGCCGAGATCGCCAGCATTGCGGACCGTGCGCCGCAGCGCCTCGAGGCCACGGCGATGGCCTTCCTGGCGCGGCAGGCCACGCATCTGCGCCCAGCGGCCATTGCCGTCCATGATGATGGCGACATGGGCAGGAGCAGGATCGGGCGCTGCCGGGCGCGGGCCGTCTGACATTGAAAATGCCTCTTCTGGGCCAACCGCCCGTGCGTCGATGATACCGGACAGCGCCGCGCCACGCACTTTAGACGTGCAGGATTTCCTTTTCCTTGGCGGCGAGCGCCTGGTCGATCTCGCCGATATGCTTGTCGGTCGCCTTCTGGACCAGATCGGTCTGCTTGGTGACGTCGTCCTTGGGCATATGCCCGTCCTTCTCGAGCTTCTTGATCAGGTCCATGCCGTCGCGGCGCACGTGCCGGACAGCCACCTTGGCGTCTTCGGCATATTTGTGCGCGACCTTGACCATCTCCTTGCGGCGCTGCTCGTTGAGCTCCGGGATGCGGATGCGCAGCACCTGCCCCTCGGTCTGCGGATTGAGGCCGAGATCGGATTCGCGGATTGCCTTCTCCACCGCCTGGACCATGCTGCGGTCCCAGACCTGGACCGAGAGCAGGCGCGGCTCGGGCACGCTGACGGTGGCGAGCTGGCTCAGCGGCGTGCGGGCGCCATAGGCCTCGACCGTGATCGGGTCGAGCACATTGGCGGAGGCGCGGCCGGTGCGAAGCGAAGCCAGGTCGCTCTTGAATTTCTGCACGCCGCCATCCATGCGGCGATTGAGATCGGCGAGATCGAAAGTGGTCTGGGCCATCGTCTTCAAAACCTTGTCGAAACCGGTCTGACCGGAGCCGGAAATGCGCGCGACCATGGCGAGCACCCGCCCCAGGGTCAAGGATTTATGCTTCAACAGCATTTTCCCCCGCAGGTCTGCAAGGGGAATCGAAGCTCAACCGCCGATGCATATCGGATAAGCCCGCTGATGGGCTGGCTATCCCCGAGAGCGCGTCCTAGCTCAGCATTGCGGCCGCGCGAGCGGTCGGCACAGCCTCGAGGAGATGTCTCATGCCCCGGCTGAACCGCATCATCGAAACCGCGCTCTATGTCGATGACCTCGACCGCGCGGCGGCGTTCTACGAGGAAAAGCTCGGACTCGCGTCCATGCTCAAGACCAGGACGCTGTTCGCCTACGATATCGGCGGGCAGAACGTCCTGCTGCTGTTCCTGCGCGGCGCCTCGGTGGAGACGCAAGCCTCGGAGCGCGGCAGCATCCCGCCGCATGACGGCCAGGGCCCGCTGCACATCTGCTTTGCCGTCGATGCCGAGGAGCTGGCGTCATGGGAGGCGCAGCTCGGGCAGCACGGCGTCGAGATCGAAGGCCGCATGCGCTGGAATCGCGGCGGCGAGAGCGTCTATTTCCGCGATCCCGATGGCCATCTGCTCGAAATCATGACGCCCGGCAACTGGCCGAACTACTGACGGTTCAGGGTGTGACGTAGGTCGCCCTGCCCTCGCCGCGCAGCACGGCGGCGAGCATGCCCGGCGCGGCGATCGAGAAGACCACGATGGTGAGCGCGGCATCGCGGGCCAGTGCGAAGGCGGCGGTATCCATCACCTTGAGGTCGCGCTTGATCGCGTCCTCATGGGTCAGTGTGTCGTAGCGGGTCGCGTTCGGATCCTTCTTCGGATCGGCCGAGTAGACCCCGTCAACCTGCGTGGCCTTGAGCAGATGGCTGCAATCGAGTTCGGCTGCCCGCAACGCCGCACCGGTGTCGGTGGTGAAATAGGGGTTGCCGGTGCCGCCGCCGAGGATCACCACCTTGCCGTTGCTGAGGTGGTCGAGCGCGCGCTTGCGGGCATAGCTCTCGCAGAGCGAGGGCATCGGCACCGCCGACATGGCGCGCGCCGGGGCGCCGGCGCTTTCGATCGCATGTTCGAGCGCGAGCGCGTTCATCACCGTGCCAAGCATGCCGATCGAATCGGCGCTGGTGCGGTCGAGCCCCTTGGTCAAGCCCTGCACGCCGCGGAAGAAATTGCCGCCGCCGACGACGATGCCGATCTCGACGCCCTCGCGCGAGGCGTGGGAGATATCGGCGGCGAGCGCCGTCAGCGTCGCGCCATCGAGACCGTTTCCCGCAGGTCCGGCAAGGGCTTCGCCGGAGAGCTTCACGAGAACGCGTTTAGGTCTCATCGGGGCTCTCCACTGCTTGCACCACATCGTACAGCCCAACCGAATCGGCAGGCCGACCTTCTCTACTTACAAAAAAGGCCGCGCGAGGCGCGGCCTTTCTGAACGCTATCAACGGGCTTGTCAGCCCGTGGTGCCGCCGGCCGCCGCAACCTCGGCAGCGAAGTCGGTCTCTTCCTTCTCGATGCCCTCGCCGAGCGCGAAACGGGCGAAGCCGGTGAGCTTGACCGGACCGCCGACCTTGCCTTCGGCCTCCTTGAGCACCTGCGAAACCGACTTCGAGCCGTCATGGATGTAGGCCTGCTCAAGCAGGCAGTACTCCTTGGCGTAGCTCTTCAGCCCGCTCTCGATGATCTTGGCGAGCACATGCTCGGGCTTGCCGGCATTCTTCTCGGCCAGGATCGCCTTCTCGCGCTCCAGCACCGCCGGATCGACCGAAGCGAGGTCGAGCGCGACCGGATTGGTCGCGGCGATGTGCATGGCGAGCTGGCGGCCGATCGCGGCGAGCTCGTCGCCCTTGCCACTCGACTCCAGGCCGACGATGACGCCGATCTTGCCGAGTCCATCGGCGACCGCGCCGTGAACATAGGAGCCGATCACGCCGGCAGAGACGGAAACCGAGCCGACACGGCGCAGCGTCATGTTCTCGCCGATGGTAGCGATGGCGTTGGCGATCGCGTCGGCGACGGTGCCGCCGCCCGGATAGTGATGGGCAGCCAGCGCCTCGACATCGCCGCCACGCTCGAGCGCGACATCGGCGATGGTGCGGGCCAGCGCCTGGAATTCCAGGTTGCGGGCGACGAAGTCGGTCTCGGAGTTGACCTCGACCACGACGCCGCTATGGCCGCGGACGGCGACGGCGACGAGGCCCTCGGCGGCGACGCGGCCGGCCTTCTTGGCGGCCTTCGACAGGCCCTTGGCGCGCAGCCAGTCGATGGCGGCTTCCATGTTGCCGTCGGTGGCCGAGAGCGCGGCCTTGCAGTCCATCATGCCCGCGCCGGTCTTGTCGCGGAGTTCCTTCACCATGCCGGCGGTGATCGCAGCCATTTGCGTCGTCCTTGCTGTCTTGGCGGCTCGCCCGATGGCACGCCGCAACTCAAAATCCGGTCCCCATTGGCAAACGCCGACGCTCCGTTTCCGGCGTCGGCGCTGCTTGGGCTCAATCAGGTATCAAAGTGCGACGCGCCGATGACGCGTCGCAATTCGTAAGATCAGGCGTCGGCGAGATCGCGCGCCTGGGCGACCCAGCCCTGGCTCTCGATGCGGCCGGCGAGCTTCAGATCGTGGTCGACCTTGCTGACATCGGCCGGGCTCATGGCAGCGAGCTGCCAGAAGTGGAAGATGCCACCGTCGTTGAGCTTCTGCACGATCTCCGGGCCCATGCCCGAGAGGCGCATGAAGTCGTCCGGGGCGCCGCGCGGCGCGGTCAGCAGCTCGAAGGGCTGAGCCTGGCCCTCAGTGGCGGCCGGCTCGGCGAGGGCGATCTCGACGACCGGGGCCTCGGCGGCGCCGAGATCGATGCCGCTGTCGCCCGAAGCGCGCGAGATGCCGTCGATGGCGGAGCGGGCGATCAGGTCGCAATAGAGCTGGATGGCGCGGCCGGCGTCGTCATTGGCCGGGACCGGGAAGGTGATGCCGTCCGGATCCGAGTTCGAATCGACGATGGCGGCGACCGGGATGCCGAGGCGCTGAGCCTCCTTGATCGCCAGCTGCTCCTTGTTGGTGTCGATCACGAAGATCATGTCGGGCGTGCCGCCCATGTCCTTGATGCCGCCGAGCGCCTTCTCGAGCTTGTCGCGCTCGCGCGCCAGCATCAGGCGCTCCTTCTTGGTCAGGCCGGTGCCGCCGCCGGAGAGCAGCTCGTCGACCTTGCGCAGGCGCTGGATCGAGGCCGAGATGGTCTTCCAGTTGGTCAGCATGCCGCCGAGCCAGCGGGAGTTGACATAGTACTGGGCCGAACGCTTGGCGGCATCGGCGATGGCGTCCTGCGCCTGGCGCTTGGTGCCGACGAAGAGGACGCGGCCGCCGCGGGCAACGGTATCGCTGACCGCCTGCAGGGCGCGCGAGAGCATCGGCACCGACTGCGACAGGTCGAGGATGTGGATGTTGTTGCGCGTGCCGTAGATGAACGGCGACATCTTCGGGTTCCAGCGGTGAGCCTGGTGGCCGAAGTGGGCGCCGGCCTCGAGCAGCTGACGCATGGAGAAATCAGGCAGAGCCATGGTGTTCTTGTCCTTCCGGTTGAGCCTCTGGGGAGCGAATGAGCCGGCCATAGGCTGACCAGTCACCGGAACGCCTCGGTGTCGAGGTGATGCTCCCCATGTGGGATAGGGCGCGCCTTACACGCGATGGCGCAGGAATGCAAGGCTTGAGGCCGGAGCGTCAGAGCGAACCGACCTCATAGGCCACTTCGTAGGCTCCCGGCACGGCGCGTTCCAGCAAGGGGCGCACGCGTGCCATATGACTGGTGAAACGCTCGTCACGGCTGAAGCGCGACGCCGCCTCCGCGGATTCGAACATCGTAACGAGGACGACATCGCGATCCTCGCGTGAGCGGAACAGCCGCCCGCCGATCAGCCCCTCGACCTTGCCGCGCAAGGCGTGATGCTGGGCGAGCTGCAACTCCATGAACGCGGCGAAGCACTCCGGCTTCGGTGTGATGACGCTGATGTTGACGACAGGCTGGTCGGACATGCCCGGCTCCTTGCTTGCGATGCGGAGCCGGGTCGATACGACCTCAACCGTGATTGAGGTCAATGCCTGCCCTGCCAGATATTGGCAGGAGCGGCCTCCACGCCTCTTACTTCGGCAGCGAGGCGGCGGCCTTCAGCACGACGTCGCCGATCTGCTTGCAATAGGTCGCCGACGAGCCGCCCTGCGCCTTGGCGATCGTCTCCAGATCCTGGGTCACGCCCATCATGGAGATCGTGCCCTTCTTGCCGGTGGCCTCAGCGGCATCACCCGCACTCTTGTCCGCCGGCGGCGGGATCAGCGCCAGCACCTTGCGCTGGACCTCGACGACATCGGCACCGACATGCCCCTTTTCGGCGCAGTAGCTGAGAACGCCGAGCTGGTTGCGGCCGGCCTGATAGGCCGTGGCGAGCTGGTCGGCCTGGCTCTGGGCGAAGGCCTGACCGCCGGACAGGGCCGCCAACACGGCAATAGCGCTGAAACGCTTGAAGGAAAGCAGCATGATAATCTCTCTCAAGTTGAACGCATCCGCAGATGCAAGCCCCGCTTCCCCGGCGCCAGAATAGCCTTCCTGCCCGATGCGACAAGAACGCGACAGGAAGCCTTGGGTCCGCTGCGAAAGCGAGCCGCCCTTGTGGCGACCTGATACCGTTTCGCCGAAAGCGCCACCTCCCCGCCGCACCGACGGCCGGAGCGGAATGTCATCTGTATTTCGCCCGGCTTTCGCTTTTCCGCTACTGCAGGAACCTCCGCCAGCCATAACACTCCCTCGCCCGACAACGTTCGGCCCAACGGCAGCGAGGAGGAAACCATGCAGGTGATCACCCATAACCCGAGCCGCGGCATCTACCCGGCGACCTCGGACTATGCCCACGCAATCGAGGTCGTCGCGCCGCAGCGGCTGCTCTTCGTCAGTGGCACGATGGGGCTCGATGAAACAGGAAAGCCCGCTGCTACGCTCGACGAGCAACTCGCGCTGATCTGGAACAATCTGCGTGCGATCCTTGCCTCGGCGGATATGAGCGTCGACAACATCGTGCGGCTGACCAGCTATCTGCGCGATGCCAGCTTCGTCGAGGCCAATCAGAATGCCCGTCTCGCTGCTCTCAGCGGGCGCGCCATCCCGACCACCGCGATCGTGACGCAGACGCTGCGCGAGGACTGGCTCGTCGAGATCGAGGTGATCGCCGCGGCCTGATATCGGCCGTCTTCGCGCTGCATGCGCGGCATCTCGTTGTCAAAGCATTCACGCCGGTTTGCTAGGGGTGTCCCGAGTCGACTTGGATGAACACGGCGTGTTGCTCGATCTGAGGACAATCTATCTGGCGGGCGCGATCACCGCCTTGATTCTCGGCATCGTGCAGCTTGCCGCCTACGCAACCGGCCGCTTCGAGCGCTGGCCGCTCTGGTGGGGGTTGAGCAACCTGCTGATCGGGCTCGGCTTCATCGGCGTAGGGCTGCGCGATTTCATACCCGACATCGTCTCGATCCCGCTCGCCAACACCGTCAGCTGGATCGGCTATCTGCTCGTCCTATACGGAGTGAGGAGCTTTGCAGGGCGGCCCGCGCGCCTGCCGCTCTACGTCCTGGCGGTCGCGGCCGCCGCCATCCCGCTGTTCCTGTGGAGCGAACCGGAGGGGTTCGTCAGACGGGTCGTCCTCGTCTCTATCCTGGTCATGGCATGCGATACGCTCCTCGTGCGGGAAGGTCTACTTATGTGGCGGCGCGAGCGGCTCGTCTCCGGAGCCATCCTCGCGGCCCTGTTTGCTCCGACCGTACTGCTGTTCGCGTCACGCGCCTGGCTCGCCGTGACCGGAGAGCTCGGCGCCGAGCTGTTTCCCGCCGACAACGCCGATCCGTGGCTCGCGGCGACCGGCACCGCCTTCGTGCTCCTCAGGAGCGGTGCATTGCTCCTGCTCGCTGCCGAGCGCAGCCGCAACAGGCTGGTCACGATCGCCCAGCACGATCCCCTCACCGGTGCAATGAACCGCAGCGGCCTGGAGCGTGCCATGGCCCAGATCGCGGCGGATGCCGGCAAGCGCCCGGGCCGGTTGACTCTGCTGCTGATCGACATCGACCACTTCAAGAGCCTGAACGACACGCACGGACATGCTGCCGGCGACCGCATCCTGCAGCTCTTCGCCGAGGCGGCGCGCAGCGAACTACGCGCCAGCGACATCCTGGCGCGGCATGGCGGCGACGAGTTCGTCGCCGTCCTCCCGCATATGAGCGCCAAGGATGCGGTCCGTGTCGCCAACCGGATCCGGGCCGCTTTCGGGCGCGCGCTCGCCGATTGGGACGGCGTTCCCCCGCGGCAGCCGACGCTCAGCATCGGCGTTGCCGAGGGCGATGCCGCCAGCGACGAGCTGGAGACCCTGCTGCAGCATGCCGACGAGGCGCTCTATCGCTCGAAGCGCCTCGGCCGCGACCGGGTCCAGGTGGAGATCCGAGCCCTGGCGCGATAGGCCCGCTACCCCTCGAACGGGTGGAAGACCCGCAGCCGGTGGCCGTCCGGATCGGTTGCGACGAAGGTGCGGCCAAAGTCGAGATCGGTCGGCGCCTGCAGGATCGCAAGGCGGCGTTGCTGCCAGTCGGCATGGATCGCGTCGACCGCCTCGCCACTGCCGACCACCATGGCGATCTCGCCGCCGCCTCCGGCCGCCTGCGCGCCCGGCTCGGCCGTGTGGCGCGACCACAGGCCGAGCCTCGCTCCCGACGGCAACGCGAACATGGCGAAGGTCGGCGAGGCCTCCAGCGCCTCCGAGCCGATCAGATCGGCATAGAAGCGGGCACTGGCTTGCGGGCTGTCGACATAGAGGATGATGAAATTGGCATCGAGCATCGGGTCATCTCCGGGTTTGGGGACCCGCGCATGATCGCTGCAGATGCTGCCAATTTCCGGCAGTGTATCTCACGCCGGCGACGGAATTCCCTCGCGCTCGCGCCATTGCTTCAGAAGCGCCTGGCGCCGGCGCGGATAGCGGACATCGACCAATTCGGCCTGCGCGATGCGATCGGCGCGGAAATGCCTGAAGTCGTTGCGCAATTCGCACCAGGCGACGACGACGCGGACATGGTCGAAGAAGCCGAGCGCAAACGGCCAGACCAGGCGCTGCGACGCCGCCGCCTTGCCGTCCTGATAGATCAGCGCCAGCTTGCGTTCCGAGCGGATCGCCTTGCGGACCAGGCCAAGATCGACGTCGGATTCGGCAGCGATCCTGGCGCCGGGGCCGACGAGCAGCGCCGAGGCATCGGCCTTGTCGCGCAGATCGGCCGGCAGTACCGCGACGATCTTGGCCATGGCGTTGCGCGCCGCCCCGGCGAGCCTGTCATCGGCGCGGCCCGCAACCCAGCGCGAGCCGAGGACCAGCGCCTCGATCTCGTCCTCGTCGAACATCAAGGGCGGCAGCATGAAGCCGGGCTTCAGCACATAGCCGAGCCCGGGCTCACCCTCGATCGGCGCGCCCTGCCCCTGCAAGGTGGCGATGTCGCGATAGAGCGTGCGGATGCTGACGCCGGTCTCCTCGGCGAGCTTGCGGCCGCTGACCGGCCGGCGATGCCGGCGCAGCACCTGGACGAGATCGAGCAGGCGCTCCGAGCGTGACATCGCTCAGCCGCTCAGGTCGGCGAGCCCTACCCGCCTGACGCTGAGCGCCGTCATCTCTGCCCAGGCGCGATCGAGCGAGCCGTCGAGGTCAATGGCGCGGCAGGCCTCCTCGACGACGATGGTCTCGAAGCCATGCCTGGCGGCATCCTGCGCCGTCCAGTTGACGCAGAAATCGATGGCGAGGCCGACCACGATGACGCGGGCAATGCCGCGCTCCTTGAGATAGCCGCCGAGGCCTGTCGGGGTGGTGCGATCGGCCTCGACGAAGCCGGAATAGCTGTCGACCTCGCGGCGGCAGCCCTTGCGGATCACCGCCTGCGCCATGGCAAGATCGAGACCGGGATGAAAGGCCGCGCCCGCGCTGCCCTGCACGCAATGGTCCGGCCAGAGCACTTGCCTTCCATAGGGCATGGTGACCGTCCCGAAGGGCTTGTGGCCGGGATGGCTCGACGCGAACGAGGAATGCGCGGCCGGGTGCCAGTCCTGCGTCAGCACAACGGTGGCGAAGCGCTTGCCGAGCTCGTTGACGAGCGGGACGATCTCGTCGCCCCCAGTGACCGCCAGGCTGCCGCCGGGGCAGAAATCGTTCTGGACGTCGACGACGATCAGCGCGGTCCGGGCGTCGATCACAAGCTTGCCCTCACGCGGTGGCGGTCCGCGTCATCCGCGTGATGCCCTTGCGGGCGGCGAACATGCGGCCATAGACGTCGCCGGCGAGATCGGGCCGGTAGCAGCGCTGTTCGAGCAGCGGATCCCAGATGTGCTCGACCGTGTCGATCAGTTCGAATTCGGCTTTAAGGCGCGCCTCCAATTGCAGGCGATTCTTGCGGTTCTGATATTCGAGCAGCACCAGCGAGGTCTTCGACAGATCGAGATGGTCGAGCACGTCGCCCTCGCCGCCTTCGATGTCGATCTTGACGATATCCGCCGAGGGCAGGCTCGCCGGATCGACCACCGCGACCTCGTAGCGTTCGACCATCGCGCCGGCCACGAAAGTATCGCCGGCATAGGAAGCGAGCCCAGATTCCCCGTCGCCGGCAAAACGGCTGAGGAAGGTCGCCGTGGTCTGGCCGCCCGGGAACAGTGCCGCGTTGACCGTGACGATGTCGCGGCGCCGGTCGGTATTGCGCTTCAGGAGCTCGTAGGTGCCAGGATGCGGCTCATAGGAGGTCACGGTGCTGCCCGGCCAGCGCGCACTCGCCCAGAGCGCGAACGAACCGACATTGGCGCCGATGTCGAGGATGTCGAGGCCAACGCCGTCGAAGCCGCATTCGTACTCGCCTTCGAGCACGTCCTTGATCGCCCAATGCATCGCCTCCGGCACGGCAAGGCTCATCGGAATGCGCGCGACATACTGCTTCATCGTCCCCCCGGAGACTGTCATTGTCTGCGGGCACTCTGATGCCTTGGACGCCGCCAGCGCAAGGCTGGGCTGAGAAAGTCCGTCAGCGCAGCTCGACGTTCACCACCCCGGGCGCGGCGCGCACGGCATTGGCAACCTGCTGGTTGACCGGGTAGCGGCCCGGCAATTCGATCTCGACCTCTTGTGCGCCGTCGTCGAGGATCATCACCAGCGAGATCTTGCCGTCGGCGCGCACGCCGTCGCGCGGCTTCACCCGCTCGGCAATAGATGTCAGCGCCTTGTCGTCGCGCAGGAAGATGCAGAGGTCCTGCTTCTGCCGGTTGGCAAGCTCGTCGAGCCGCTCGACATCCTCGATGCGCGGGCGCACCTCCTCGCCGTCCAGCACCGCCGAAAGCCTGATCACCAGCGCCGCACCCGGCTCCAGCAGGTCGCGATAGCGCTGCAGGCCTTCCGAGAACAGGATCGCCTCGAACTGCCCGGTCGGATCGGAGAGCTGGACGATACCCATCTTGTTGCCGGACTTGGTCCGGCGCTCCGACCTGTCGATGACGGAGGCAGCGACCTTGGCGATCGAGGTGCCGCTCGCGCGGACATTGCGGGCGAAGTCGGCATAGCTCTGCACCCGCAGGCGCTTGAGCACATGCTCGTAATCGTCGAGCGGGTGCCCGGAAAGGAAGAATCCGACCGCTTCGTGCTCGCGCTTCAGCCGCTCGGCCGGGGCCCAGGGCTCTACCTGCGGGATGCGGAATTCCTCCTGCACCACCCCGCGGCCGAGCATGTCGAGCTGTCCGGCCGCCGCCTCGTCGCGGGTACGGTTCGACAGCGCCAGCATGCCGTCCACCGCCACCATCGCCCTGGCCCGCTCCGGCTCGATCTCGTCGAGCGTACCGGCCGAGATCAGCGCCTCGATCGTGCGGCGGTTGACCAGGCGCGTATCGATTCTTCGGGCAAAATCGGCGAGGTCGCGGAACGGGCCATCCTTGGCGCGCGCCGCGACGATCGATTCGACCGCGACGCGGCCGACCCCCTTGATCGCGCCGAGCGCATAGCGGATCGCTCCGTCAGCGACGTCGAAATCGACGCCCGAGCGGTTGAGCGAGGGCCGCTCGACCTTGATGCCGAGACGCTCCGCGTCGCGCCGGAACTCCGAGAGCTTGTCGGTATTGCCGATATCGAGCGTCATCGACGCGGCGAGGAACTCGACCGGGTAATTGGCCTTGAGATAGGCGGTCTGGAAGGCGACGACGGCATAGGCCGCCGCATGGCTCTTGTTGAAGCCGTAGTCGGCGAATTTCGCCAGCAGGTCGAAGATTTCGGAAGCGAGGTCCTTCTTCAGGCCGGCCTCGATCGCGCCCTTCACGAAACGGTCGCGCTGGGCATCCATCTCGGCCTTGATCTTCTTGCCCATGGCGCGGCGCAAGAGGTCGGCTTCGCCGAGCGAATAGCCCGAGAGCGCCTGCGCCACCTGCATCACCTGTTCCTGGTAGACGATGATGCCATGCGTCTCGGACAGGAACGGCTCCATGCCGGGATGGAGATAGGTCGGCTCCTCGAGCCCGAGCTTGCGGCGGCAATAGGTCGGGATGTTGTCCATCGGGCCGGGGCGATAGAGCGCCACCAGCGCGATCAGGTCCTCGATCCGGTCGGCCTTCATCTCGACCAGCGCCTTGCGCATGCCGACCGATTCCACCTGGAACACGCCGACTGTCTCGCCGCGCGCCAGCATCTCGTAGGTCTTGGGATCGTCGAAGGGCAGTTGCGCCAGGTCGACCGCAATGCCGCGCTGGGCGATGAGCTGCACCGCGATGGTCAGCGTCGTCAGGGTCTTCAGGCCGAGGAAGTCGAACTTCACCAGTCCGGCCTGCTCCACCCATTTCATGTTGAACTGGGTGACGCGCATGCCGGTGCGCGGATCGACCGAGAGCGCGACGAGCTGCTCCAGCGGCCGGTCGCCGATGACGACGCCGGCGGCGTGGGTCGAGGCGTGACGGTGCAGGCCTTCGAGCTTCTGCGCGATCTCGAGCAGGCGCCCGACCACCGGCTCCTCGGCCGCTGCCTCCTGCAGCTTCGGCTCGCCGGCGATCGCCTCCGGCAGCGTGATCGGCTTTGCCGGGTTCTGCGGCACCAGCTTGGTCAGCTTGTCGACCTGGCCGTAGGGCATCTCCAGCACGCGGCCGACGTCGCGCAGCACGCCGCGCGCCTGCAAGGTGCCGAAGGTGATGATCTGGGCGACGCGCTCCTCGCCATAGCGATGCTTGACGTACTCGATCACCTCTTCACGCCGGTACTGGCAGAAGTCGATGTCGAAGTCCGGCATCGAGACGCGATCGGGATTGAGGAAGCGCTCGAACAACAGGCCGAAGCGCAGCGGATCGACGTCGGTGATGGTCAGGGCATAGGCGACGAGCGAGCCGGCGCCCGAGCCGCGGCCCGGCCCGACCGGAATGTCGTGATCCTTGGCCCATTTGATGAAGTCGGCAACGATCAGGAAATAGCCTGGGAACTTCATCCGGGTGATGATCGAGAGCTCGAAGGCGAGCCGCTTTTCGTAATCCTCGGTGGTGAAGCCGGTGGCCGGTCCATGCTTGGCCAGCCGCGCCTCGAGCCCCGCCTTCGCCTGGCTCTCCAGCTCGTCCGCTTCATCGCGCCCCTCCTCGCCGAAGCGCGGCAGGATCGGCTTGCGCGTGCCGACACGCCAGGAACAGCGCCGGGCGATCTCGACCGTCGAGGCCAGCGCCTCCGGCAGGTCGGCGAAGCGCCGCTTCATCTCCGCGCGGCTGGCGAAGAAGTGGGCCGGCGACACCCGCCGGCGCTCGCCATCCGAGAGCAGCCGGCCCTCAGCCACCGCGAGCAGCGCGTCATGCGCCTCGAAATCGGCCGGCTTGCCGAAGAAGGGCTCGTTGGTGGCGACGATCGGCAAGTCATTGTCATAGGCGAGCCGGAGCAAATCGGCCTCGACCGCTGGCCCGTCGTCGCGCTCATGGCGCTGGATCTCGACATAGAGCCGGTCACCGAAGATCGCCTGCAGGCGCTTCAGCCGCGCTTCCGCCTGCGGTGGCTGGCCGGCGCGCAGGGCAAGGTCGAGCGGACCGCCCGCGCCACCTGTCAGCGCGATCAGGTCGCTGTTGCTGGCGGCAACCTGATCGATGCTCGCAACCGGGCTGCCGGCGCCGGCGGCGAGGCAGGCTTGCGTCACCAGCTTCATCAGATTGCCGTAGCCGGCCTCGTTGGTCGCCAGCAGGACGAGGTACGGCGTGACGCTCTGCACCGGCTTGCGTCCGCCGGTATCTTCATCGGC
Organism: Allobosea sp. NPDC055332; assembly: GCF_053645455.1. Classification (NCBI taxonomy): domain Bacteria; kingdom Pseudomonadati; phylum Pseudomonadota; class Alphaproteobacteria; order Hyphomicrobiales; family Alloboseaceae; genus Allobosea; species Allobosea sp. NPDC055332. Next base: position 724,301 of record NZ_JBSHMO010000003.1, read on the forward strand.
GAAGTCGACGGAAAGCTGCACGCCGGCGATCGGCTGGATGCCGGAACTCGCCAGCTTCTCGGAGAATTCGAGCGCGCCGAAGAGGTTGTTGGTGTCGGTCAGCGCCATGGCCGGTTGGCCATCGCCGGCGGCGAGCTTGGCGAGCGCACCGACCTGGATCGCGCCTTCGAGCAGCGAATAGCTCGAATGGACATGCAGATGGACGAAGCCGACCTCGTCCTGAACCAGCGTATCGTCTTTGCGGTCGGTCATCGCACCCTCCGGCGCGCTTCCGGCCGGCCAGTGAGCCGAGCGAAAAGGACCTGCGCCGATTCGTTATCCTGGAGCATGCTCCGAACCGGTTATTGCGCGCCACTCCGCCCCGGTCGAGCCGGCCTCCATGAGAGGCTGTGGACACACCGCGACGCGTCCACCACGGCCGGCCTTCTCTGCCACTCAGACGTGAGGCCCAGAGGCGAGCGCGGCCCAGACCCAGATCATTCCGACGAAGAGCGCCAGTGCGAGGAACTCCATGGCCCCGGCCATCAGCTTGCGAGCAACGAGCATGTCCGATCTCCAATGTTCTCTATATGTCCAGTTTAATTCTCTCTTTGTTCACGTCAATATCGCAAGGGCAGCGGCAATCGGCAGAAGCTGCGCGCGGTTAACGCGAATTTACCGAGGCTGCAGAAGCGTTAACGGCGGCACTGTCGTCGCGGCGGAATCAGATACGGTCGCGCCATGACCACTTCCCCCGATCAGGCGCATCACAAGCGGCGCGACGAGACGCTCGGCGTGCTGCTCATGGCAGCTGCGATGCTGATCATTCCGACCTCGGACGCCATCGCCAAATATCTCAGCGGCGCCCATTCGCCGGCCTTCCTGAGTTGGGTGCGCTATGTCGCGGCGCTCGGCTTCATCCTCCCGGTCGCATTGATCCAGCGCGGACAGGCGCCGATACGGCCGCCGGCATCATCGGGCCGGTACTGGCTCTCGCAGATCCTGCGCACCGGCTTCCTCGTCATGGCGATGACGCTCTATTTCGTCGCGATCGCGCGCATTCCGCTGGCCGACGCGCTCGGCGCCTATTTCATCGCGCCGATCGCAGCGACCCTGCTCGCCGCCATCGCGCTGCGCGAGCGGCTCGATCGGCGCAAGCTCTCGGCCGTGCTCCTCGGCTTCGTCGGCGCCATCCTCGTGGTGCGTCCCGGGACCGAGACCAGCACTGATACCTTGATCGCGCTGGCCTCCGGCTTCTGCATGGCCTGCTATCTGGTGCTGACGCGCGCGACGGCGCAGGACAGGCCGCCGGTAGCGACGCTGACGATCCAGCTCACCCTCGGCATCCTGATGCTGATGCCCTTCGCTCTGCTGCAATGGACGATGCCGACGCGCGAAGGCCTGATGCTGATCCTGCTGATGGGGCTCGTCTCGACGCTCAGCAATCTGATGACGATCAGCGCGTTCCGCCTGGCGCAGGTGCAGACGCTCTCGCCCTTCGTCTATCTCGAATTGATCGGCGCGACCGCGCTGGGCTTCTTCATGTTCGGCGACCTGCCCTCGCCGATGACCTGGGCCGGGATCGCCGTGATCGTCGCCGCCGGGCTGATCGTCGCGACGGCGAAACCGGTGCGACGCACGCCGTCCTGACCTCGCGCCGCGCTCAGCTTACCAGCGCGCTCAGCGCCCTGACGATCGCACGCGGCTCGATCTCGGACGGCGCCTCGTCGAAGGCGGCGCGGTAGTAATCGAGCATGCTGAGCTGCTCGAAATTGTCCCAGATCTCCTCGTCGTTCATCGCCTGGCTGCGTTCCTCGAGATTGAGGATCATGCCGTAATCTTCCGTACCCTCGCCGTAGACCAGCGGCGGCGGCAGCGGCTCGACACGCAGCTCGTTTTCGGCCGCAGCGATCGCTGCGAGAGCCCCCGGCACCCAGACGCGATGATAGGCATTGGACACATCGCGCTCGGGGTCGCCCGTACTGGTCAGCACGGCGCGGCAAGCCGCCGCGAAGCTGTCGACCATGCCATTGCGTTCGGCCAGGCGGTCCGCCGCGTTGTAGTTGGCATGGATCGGATCGACATAGGCGAATTCGTTCTGCAGCAGCCGCGCCGGCTCGCCCTGCAGGAAGAGCCAGGGGTGGGTATTGTCGATCAGGATCTGGCCCGGCAGCAGATGTGCGGCCTCATTGTCGCCCGAGGCACTGAAGAACTGCTGCTCGGCGCCCTTGCAGGTCACGTTCGGATTGGACGACAGCGGCAAGCCTTGCCGGCCCGGCATCCGAATCGCCGCCATGTAGACCAGCACCTTGGCAAGTCGGGTATTGCGCGAGCGACCGTGCCAGAGCGCCTTCTCGGTGTCCGAGGAGAAGCGCTGGACCCGCAGCAGGCGGAAGCGTTCCTCGGCAGCAACCGCCCGGTCTGGAGAACGACGGCGCCCCATCTCAGCCGCCGACGATGACCGTGGGCTCGCCCATGGCGATCTTGTTCGGCGGCCCGACCGCCTCGATGATCGTGTCGCCCATGCGGCAAAGCGGCAAGCCATTGACCAGCACGGTCTGCGAGCCGTCGATCACCACGCCCGGCCCATGAGGCGGTATCGGCAGCGGCGTCGCGCAGATATGGATATCGGCGCCGCCGGCGGCACCCGAGATCATCGAGCCCATGCTAGCGGCAGCCGCCGCCTTGGTCGCCTCCTCAGTCGCTTTCAGGCCGGGCGCCGCAGGTGTCCCTGCTCCGGCAAGCGTCGCGGCCTCGGCAACCTGGATCGTCGTGTCCGAAACAGTCTTCGCCGCCTGGATCGCCGCCGCGGCCCCGGCCGGAACACCGCGCCAGGCGAGTTTGCCTCCGATGATCACATTAGGGCTTCCGGGACCTGGCTGCAGGACGCCGGGCAGAGGATGGATCACGGGATCGAGAATGCGCGCGGCGGGACCTTTCGGCATCGGACACCTTCATGGATCGCTCGACCCGGAGCTTGGCTCCGGCCGGCCGGGCAAGTCAACGAATCCGCTCGCCCCGGCGAACAGCACCTTGTGGCGGGCAGAGCCGGTCTTGCCCTGCCCCATACGAATGGTGACGCTCGGGAACGAGCCGTATATTGTCCTGGATAGGCCTTGAGATAGCGAGAACCGGATGTCGTGGTACAGTAAGGTCGTCTGGTCCGAAGGCTTGTTCCTGCGGCCGCATCATCTGCAGCAGAACGATCGCTATCTCGAGAATCTGCTGGAGAACCGCGTCCGGCACGTCACGCCTTATCCGTGGGGGTTCTCGGTGCTCGAGATCGACCGCGACCTGGCGCAGCAGAGCCGCATCGGGCTCAGGCGCGCTGTCGGCGTGATGCCAGACGGCACGCCCTTCGCCATGCCGGACAACTCGCCCTTGCCACCGGCGATCGAGGTCCCGGAGAATGCCGCCGGCCAGATCGCCTGGCTGTCGCTGCCGCTCGCCGCCTCCAACACCCGCGAAGTCGAGGACAGCCTCAACGGCTCGGCCAGCCGCTTCTATCCGGCGACCGAGATGCTGATCGACTCGACCGCCTCGCTGCGGGTCGACGAGGAGATCGACATCGCCCATCCGCGCTTCGGCCTGGAGCTGCGCAAGACCGGCAAGCCGGGCTATGTCGGCCTGGCGCTCGGGCGCGTGCTGGAAGTGCGCGACCGCGCCATCCTGTTCGACGAGAAATTCGCTCCACCCGTGCTGCTCTGCTCGGCCCACCCGGTCGTCGACGGCTGGATGGATCGCGTCATCGGCTGGATCGACAACAAGCTCGAGGAGCTCGCCCGCTACGCCGCCGACCCGACCGCCGGCGGCGGCCTGCAGAGCGCCGACTATTTCATCCTGCAGATGCTCAACCGGCACATTCCGGTGCTGAAGCACATGCGCGGCTCGCGCTTCGTCCATCCGGAGCGCCTGTTCGTCACCCTGCTCGCCATCGCCGGCGAACTCGCTACCTTCACCACCGCCGAGCGCCGCGCCCGCGACTATCCGGCCTATGACCATGACGATCTGGAAGGCTGCTTCACCCCGGTGGTGCGCGATATCCAGGACTTCCTCTCGGCCCAGCTCGGCCGCCGCGCCATCCGGCTCGAGATCGTCGAGCGGGCGCAGAACGCCTTCATGTCGACGATCCGCGACCGCGCCTTGATGCGCAATGCGACGCTAATCCTGGAAGTGGCGGCACGCCGGCCGCTGACCGAGATCCAGTCGCAGTTCCCGCATCTGTTCAAGATCGGCCCCAACACCAAGATGAACGAGATCGTCCATGCCCACCTGCCGGGCATCAATCTCGTCCACCTGCCGACGCCGCCGCCCCAGATCCGGGCGCTGACCGACCACGTCTATTTCTATCTGGACCGCACCTCGCCGCTTTGGCCGGAGTTCAGCTCGGCGAGTTCGATCGGCATGCATTTCTCCGGTGACTGGCCCGATCTCGAAATGGAGCTCTGGGCCGTGCTCGAGGGCAGGCGATGAGCAACGACGGCTCCGACCCATTCGGCCGCTCCGACCGGACCTTCATCCGGCCGAACCCGGCCGGACGGCGCGTGCCGCCGCCCTCACGCCCGGCGCCGGACGCTGCCCAGGGTTACCCGCCGCAGGGGCAGCCCTACCCGCCCCCGAACGCACCCTATGCCCCGCCGCCCGCCGGCTACCCGCCGCAGCAGGGCTCGCCCTACGCACCCTCGGGCGCGCCGCAATACCCCCAGGCAGCTCCCTCGCCCGGCGTGCCCGGCGGCGAGGAATGGATGTCGCAGCCGCAACCACGGCAGAGCGCGCCACCACCTCCTCCACAAGGCTATGTGCCGCAGGCCCTGCCCAAGCGCGAGCAGATGCTCACGCCGAACACCAACCCGCTGCTCAAGGCGGCCGGCCCGCTGCTGCTGCTGCTCGGGCGGCTGCGTGCCAACCTCTCCAGCGCCCCGGCGACGCAGATGATCGGCCAGGTCGGCGAGACGATCGAGGCCTTCGACCATGAGGTCCGTGCCGCAGGCTTCACCGCCGAGCAGACGCGGACGGCCAAGTACATCATCTGTGCCTTCTCCGACGACATCGTCCAGAACATCCCCGGCGAGGACCGCCATGTCTGGACGCAGTACAGCATGCTCTCCCGCTTCTTCGGCGAGCGCACCGGCGGCGTGCGCTTCTTCGAGGAGCTGGAGCGCGCCAAGAAGGATCCAAGCGTCAATTACGACCTGCTCGAACTGATGCATGTCTGCCTGGCACTCGGCTTCGAGGGCGTGCACCGCACCTCGGCCGGCGGCGCCGCCAATCTGCAGATGATCCAGCGCAGCCTGTTCGAGACGCTCCGGCGCGTGAAGCAGCCCGATCCGGAATTGTCGCCGCGCTGGCAGGGCCAGGCGCTGACCGCCCGGCTCGCCGGCTTCAAGATTCCGGTCTGGTCGGTCGCCGCCGTCGCGGCCGTCGCGGTGCTCGGCCTCTATTTCATCTTCCGCGCTCTGCTCGGCGGCAATGCCGAGGCCTCGGCCAGCGCACTGCTCACGGTCCATCCCAAGGGCGATATCGAGATCATCCGCCAGGTCGCAGCTCGCCCACCGCCGCCCTTGCCGCCTCCGGCGCAACCGCCCAAGGTCTGTGGCACGGTGCAGCCGCCGATCACCTGCGAGGTGACCCCGAACCTGATCATCGTGAGCCTGATGGACATCGCGCTGTTCGAACCCGGCCAGGCTGTGGTGCGCAACGAATTCCGCCCACTGATCGAGCGAATTTCCACCGTGCTCAACGAGGAAGGCGGCACAATCAAGGTCGTCGGCCATTCGGACTCCGATCCGATCCGATCCGCCCGCTTCCCGAACAACCTCGAATTGTCGAAGGCGCGCGCAGTGGCGGTCGGCGACCTCCTGAAAAGCAGGCTGAAGCAGCCAAACCGGATCAGCACCGACGGCAAGGGCCCCGACGTGCCGATCGCCAGCAACGCGACAGCGGCTGGCAAGGCGAAGAATCGACGCGTCGAAATCCTGATCCAGCGCAACAGCTAGGACGGACGGCGATGCAGGAGACGGGTAGACGATGAATCTCGCGACGTGGCTCAGGATCGCGGCCATCTTCGTCGGCGCTCTCGCGCTGACGCTGCTGATCTGGTTCGGCGGCCCCTTCGTCGCCTTCGGCGAGGTGCGCCCGTTCGAATCGATCTGGGTCAGGTTGCCGATCGCACTCCTCCTGATGCTCGGCGCGCTCGGCTGGATCGCCTGGATCGTGATCAAGCGGCGCAGGGCCGTCGCCGCGCTCTCCGAGGCGATGGCGAAGGAGGAATCCCAGACCGGTGACGGCGCTGCGCTCTCCGCCGCCATGCGCGATGCCTTGGCGACGCTCCGGCGGACCCGCGGCAAGGATGGCGGCGACTATCTCTACGATCTGCCCTGGTATGTCATCATCGGCCCGCCCGGCGCCGGCAAGACCACGGCCCTCGTCAATTCCGGGCTGAAGTTCCCCCTCGCCCGCGGCGGCCAGGCCCCGGCCGCGGTCGCCGGTGCCGGCGGCACCCGCTATTGCGACTGGTGGTTCGCCGAGGACGCGGTGCTGATCGACACCGCCGGCCGCTACACCACGCAAGACACCGACACCAGGGCCGAGAGGACGAGCTGGCTCGCCTTCCTCGATCTGCTCAAGTCCAACCGCCCGCGCCAGCCGATCAACGGCGTCATCGTCGCGATCAGTGTCGAGGATCTCCTGACCTCCTCGCAGGAGGAGGTCATCGCCCATGCCGAGGCGATCCGCGCCCGCCTGCTCGAGCTCAACGAGCGGCTCAAGGTCGACTTCCCGGTCTACGCTGTGTTCACCAAGGCCGACCTGATCGCCGGCTTCAACGAGTTCTTCGCCGCGCTTTCCGAGCCGCAGCGGCGCATGGTCTGGGGCCACACCTTCCAGACGATCGACAAGACCCGCAACATGATCGGCGACGTGCCGCCCGAATTCGACGCGCTGATCGAGCGGCTGAACGAGCGGCTTTCCGACCGCCTGCAGGACGAGCACAACCCGACCTCGCGCGCCAAGCTCTTCGGCCTGCCGAGCCAGATGGCGACGCTGAAACCGATCATCATCGACTTCCTCGGCCGCGTCTTCGAGCCGACGCGCTACCAGTCGAGCGCGACGCTGCGTGGCTTCTACTTCACCTCCGGCACCCAGGAAGGCACGCCGATCGACCAGCTGATCGGCGCGCTCTCGCGTAATTTCGGCAGCGCCCACGCCGATTCCGGCTCCTACTCCGGCCGCGGCAAGAGCTTCTTCCTGACCGACCTCATCCAGAAGGTGATCATCGGCGAATCCGGCTGGGTCTCGACCGATTTGCGCGCCGCCCGCCGCTCGACCCTGCTGCGCATTGCCGGCTTCAGCGCGATCGCACTGGTCTCGCTGGCGCTCGGCGGCATGTGGTGGACGAGCTATGCCCGCAACAGCGACCTGATCAACCAGACTAATTACGGCCTCGCCGATTATCGTTCGAGCGCCGCGCCGGTGCTGCAGGAGACCAGCCTCTCCGACCGCAATTTCAGCCGCATCCTGCCGCTGCTGCACAAGCTGCGCCACATGCCGGCCGGCTATGCCAACAAGGACGAGCCGACGCCGCTGCCCGCCACTTTCGGCCTCAGCCAGCGCGAACGCCTGCAATCGGCGACGCAGGAGAGCTATCATCAGGCGCTGGAACGGCTGCTGCGCTCGCGCATCATCTTCCGGCTCGAGGAGCAGCTCGAGGCCAACGTCAACAATCCCGGCTTCATCTACGAGGCGCTCAAGGTCTATCTGATGGTCGGCGGCCGCGCCCCGCTCGACCGCGACCTCGTGCTCGCCTGGATGCGCCAGGATTGGGCCGAAAACCTCTTCCCCGGCGCCGCCAATGCCAAGGGCCGCGAGGCGCTGGAGGAGCATCTCGTCGCGCTGCTCGACCTCGACGACGGCGGCCAGCCAGTGGTCAAGCTCAACCAGCTGCTGATCGAAAGCAGCCAGCGCACATTGCGCCGGCTCAGCATCGCCGAGCGCGCCTATGAACTGCTACGTACGCAAGGGCGCAACGCCAGTCGCGACTGGGTCGCGGCGATCCGCGGCGGTTCGGATTCGCGCCTCGTCTTCGAAGGTGTCTCGGGCGAGGATCTCGATACGATCCGGGTACCCTATTTCTACACCTATGACGGCTTCCAGAGCGCCTTCGTCGACCGGCTCGGCGATATCGGCGAGCGCATCGAGAAGGAGCGCTGGGTCCTTGGCGACAATGCCGACCAGGCGGCGATCACTTCGCAATATGCCAGCCTGTTCCAGGACCTGCTCAAGCTCTATGCCCGCGACTTCACCGCCTCCTGGCAGAAGGCGCTGCGCCGGCTGAAGCTGCGCCCCCTCAATGCCGACAAGCCGAAATACATCGCGCTCTCGGCGATCGCGGCGCCGACTTCGCCCTTCAAGCAGTTGCTCGAATCGATCCGCGACGAGACGCAGCTGACGAAAGAACGCGCGGCGAAGCGGGCGGCTGCGGCGCAAGCTGCCGAGAAGATGGCGGGGCAAGTCGCCGACAAGGCTGCGAAGACCCTGGAGGAGCGCGCCAATTATTCGCTGAGCCGCCTCGGCACCAGCCTGCCGCTCAGCGCGCCCGGCGTCGATCGCGTGCTCTCCGGCGGAGGAGGCGGCGAGGCGCTCGGCGCCAATATCGAGGCGCAGTTCAAGGCCTTCCATGTCCTGGTCGAGGGCGATGGCGGCAAGCGGCCGGTCGACCAGGCGCTGCAGATCTTCGCCGAGATCAACCAGAACCTCGCAATCGCCGCGACCACGCCGGCGCAGGCCGCTGCCGCCAATGCGGCGCTGGTGCCGTTGATCGCCTCGCTGCGCGGCAACTCCTCGCGCTATCCGGCGCCGTTCGACGCGATGATCGTCGCCGCGGTCAACGATTTCGAGGGCGACGCCACCGGCGCCACCGTCTCGCTGCTGCGCCAGGCGCTGGCCAGCGAGGTCACCGGCCGCTGTTCCAGCCTGCTCGCCAATCGCTATCCCTTCGCCAAGGGCAGCACCAGCGAGATCGGCCTTGCCGACTTCGCCCAGCTCTTCGCGCCGGGCACCGGCGCGATGGACAAGTTCATGAAGGAGCGGCTCGACCCCTATATCGACAAGTCCGGCCAGAACTGGAGCTGGCGCCAGGACAGCCGCGTCGCTCGCGCCCTCTCGCCGACGACGCTGCGCGAGTTCCAGCGCGCCAACGACATCCGCGAGGCCTTCTTCCCGACTGGCGGCAACCTGCCGAATTTCCAGATGGTAGTGGTGCCGACCACCCTGTCCTCCGACGCCTCCGGTGCCAAGCTCGAGATCAACGGCGTCACGGTGGCGAGCCAGCAGGGCGTCAACACGCCGGTGCAGGTGATGTGGCCGGGCGGCGGCCTCGCCAAGACCTCGATCACGCTGACGATCGGCGGCGCCGCTGCCAACAACAATGCCGGCGGCATCTTCGGTGGCGGCTTCTTCTCCAACAGCCCGACGCCGGCAGCGCCGACCGAGGTGAAGATGTTCGACCGCGCGGGCGTCTGGTCGTTTTTCCGCCTGCTCGATGCCGGCTCGGTGCTGCGCCAGGGCGACAATGTCGTCTTCACGCTCGCCGCCAGCGGTCGCCAGGTCGGCTACCAGTTCGGCGTCGGCTCGCTGAAAAACCCGCTGGTGCTGCCGGCGCTGCGTGAAATCCGTTGTCCGGCGGGGATTTGAGATGGCGTGTGGGTTGTTCGGGAAGCTGCCGGGCAAGCGGGATTTCATCGCGCTGAATGCGCCGACCGCCTTTCTCTCGGCCTATGAGCGCTGGCTCCAGGGCGGACTCACCGCCAGCCGGGTCGAGCTCGGCGCCGGCTGGCAGGACGCCTTCCTCAATGCCCCGATCTGGCGCTTCTGGTTCGGCAGCGCCTTCTGCGGCACGACGGTGGCCGGAGCCTTCATGCCCTCGGTCGACGGCATCGGCCGCTATTTCCCGCTGACGGTCTTCGCCCTCGCCGGCCCGGGTGCGGCGATCCCGCCGCCCGAACTCGATCCGCAGGACGCCTGGTTCGCGCAGGCCGAGGACTTCCTGCTGCGCTCGCTCGAGCCCGAAGCGAGCTTTGAGGCGGTCGCACATGCGCTCGGCGGGCTCGCCATGCCGAACGACGATCTCAGGGCGGCGCCGCCGGCGGATATGGTGCGGCTCTCCGACGGCACGATCGTCAGCGCGCTCGATTCCGCCACCTTCCCGGCGCGGCTCTCGGCGCTGCGCGTCGAGGACCATACGCGTTCCTATGCCTATGCCAGCTATCTCTGGACCATCGGCGGTGATGATTTCGAGCCTCTTGCCCTCGTCGGCCAGGGCCTGCCGAGCCCCTATCTGTACACCGGGCTCCTGACCGGACGCTTCGATGCCTTCCTCGGCGCAGGGTCGGCCGCATGAACGAGCACCGCACCGGCTCTGGTTTCGAGACGGGCGCGGTCAGCCACGCGGGGCGCGTGCGCAGCCACAACGAGGACAATCTGGTAGTCAGGCCCGAGCATGGCCTCTGGGCGGTCGCCGACGGCATGGGAGGACACCAGAACGGCGCCATGGCGAGCGCCACGGTAGCGGCGAGCCTTTCCGCCATCGAACCCGCCGCCTCTGCAGCGGAACTGCTCGACCGGCTCGAACATCGCGTCGTCGAGGCCAATGCCGAGCTCCGCCGCAAGATCCGCGAGCATGACGGCGCCACCATGGGCGCGACACTCGCCGTGCTGCTCGCACATGGCCGCCACTTCGCCTGCGTCTGGTGCGGCGACAGCCGGGTTTATCTCGTCCGCAGTGGGCAGATCACCCAGGTCTCGCGCGACCACACCGAGGCGCAGGACATGATCGAACGCGGCCTGCTGACCGCCGAGGAGGCGCGAACCTGGCCACGGCGGCACGTCATCACCCGCGCCATCGGCGTGCATGATCGCCCCGAGCTCGAGATCGATCATGGTCAGCTCGAAGATGATGACGTCTTCGTGCTCTGCTCGGACGGGCTCACCGATCATGTCCGCGATGAGGAGATCCTGCGCGCCGCCGTTTCCGGCGATCCCCAGGCCGCCTGCGACGCCCTGCTGGCGCTGACGCTGGAGCGCGGCGCCAGCGACAATGTCACCGTGATCGTGGTGCGCTATCATCACGATGGCGGAGCCGAGAAGACGCGCTGGGTGCCGAACATGCGCCAGCGCAGGAGCGATGCGCCATGAGCGACCCCGACCGCACCGTCTTCATGCCGCGCACGGGCCTGGCGCCCGGCGTGCGGTTGAACGGCATCTACGAGATCGAGCGCCTGATCGCGACCGGCGGCATGGGCGAGGTCTATCAGGGCCGCGCCATCCAGACAGGGGACGCCGTCGCCATCAAGATCGTCCGCTCCGACATGGCGCAGGACGCCAATGTCATCACCTTGTTCCGCAACGAGGCGGCAGCGCTGCACAACCTCTATAACGAGGCGATCGTCCGCTATTACGTCTTCACCGTCGACCCGGCGACGCAGGCGACCTATCTCGCCATGGAGTTCGTCGACGGCCAGTCGCTCTCCGACCGGCTGAAGCAGGGCCCGCTCCCCATCGAAGAGGTCGATCTGCTGCGCCGGCGCATCGCGTCGGGGCTGCATGCCGCCCATCTGCTCGGCATCACCCATCGCGACGTCTCGCCGGACAACATCATCCTGCCAGGCGGCCAGGTCACCCGCGCCAAGATCATCGATTTCGGCATCGCCAAGTCGAAGCTGGCCGAAAAGACAGTGATCGGCTCCGGCTTTGCCGGCAAGTACAACTACGTCTCGCCGGAGCAGCTCGGCCTCTATGGCGCCGAGGTCACCGGCAAATCCGACATCTACAGCCTCGGCCTCGTGCTCGCCGAGGCGCTCGGCGGCCGCCCGCTCGACATGGGCGGCACGCAGATGCAGATCCTGGAGAAGCGCCGCCGCGTCCCGGATCTCGCCAGCATAGACAAGCGCATCCGGCCGTTGCTCGCGCGGATGCTCGCCCCCGATCCGAAGGACCGCCCGGCCGACATGGCAGAGGTCGCGTCCTGGCAGGCCAAGGGCAGTGCCAACTCTGGCGGCAGTAGTGGACGCAGCTTTCCCTGGGCGCTGGTCGGCGGCGTCGCCGCGGTTGCGCTCCTCGCCGGCGGTGGTGTCATCGCCTGGCAGATGCTTGGCGGCGCAACGCCGACCCAGCAAGCGATGAACACAGCGCCGCCGCCTGCGCTAAGCGACGATCGTCCGCAGCCTCCCGCGGGTACGGGAGCGAACACATCGGTGCCCGAACTCACGCCCGCGACCCCGCCGCCGGCCATTCCGGCTCAGTCGCCGCAAACTGCGAGCCAAAACCAGCCGCCAGCTCTCCAGCCACCGGCGGCTCCAACGCAGACGGCGCCGACACAGGCACCGCCCTCTCCGCAGCCGCCCGCGCCTGCCCCGCCGGAGCTGAACCCGACTCCGATACCGCCGCTTGGCAGCCCGGCCTCGACGACAAGCCCGAAGCCGACCCCGACTGCCCCACTACCGACGCCGACACCACCGCCGGCCGTTGACCCCGAGCCGCGTACCGCCGCAGAACGGACCGCGCGCTATGTCACGGACTATGACGGCGGCGCCTGCTTCTTCCTGTGGCCGACGACGATCGCCGACAAGCGTGCCGCCGTCGAAGGGTTCGGCAGCACGGCCGAGCCCTTCGTCAGGTTCGACGCAGCGTTCAAGAAGGCACAGGGCTACGAGGCGCAGGTCAGCCTGCGTACGGTCACCGCGGCGCAATGTCCGATGGTCGACTTCCTGCGCCAGCTCGGCCGCGGCATAGACCGCAGCCCGGCGATGCAGATCGGCGCCTTCACCATGCGCAGCGGCGATACACTCTCCGGCTCGGTCGAAAGCGACCCGCGCCAACATCTCGACATCCTGCTCATCGGCGATGACGGGCAGGTCTACAACCTCGCGAGATACACCCGCCGCGAGGGCGGCAAGGCGAGTTTCAGCCTAAAACTGGAATCGGCCGCCGCCTCGGGCGCGCCGGTGCGGCCGCAGACCGTGCTCGCGCTGGTCAGCCCGGCGCCGCTGCCGAGCTTGTCCGGCCCCGACCCCGCTCCTGCGGGCGACGTCTTCCCCGGCCTGCGCCAGGACATCGCCCGCTCCGGCGGCAAGGTCGGCGTCGGTATCAAGTATTTCCGGATTGAGTGACCAACGATCCCGTCATTCTCGGGCGAAACCAAGCGCAGACCCGAGAATGACGCAGGCCGTCACGCCTCGCGGTAGAGCTCGCCCCATTCTTCCTGCCAGAGGCCCTCGGCATCCTCGACCACGATCGGTGCCTTGATCTCGTTGGCGAGGCGCACGGCCGAGCGGAAGCCTTCGACCGGATCGAGCTCGTCGCTGACAAAGTCATTTGTGAGATGGCCGGCAGCCAGCTCAGCCGGGCAGGCAATGCGGGAGAATGTCTTGCCGTCGCGCTGGCCGAGGCTCAGCGTGATGGCATCGGGCTGCGGCTCATCGACTTGCTCGAACCGATTCTTGGCCATCGTCGTCTCCTCGCCTCTGCGATTGCTTGATCATGGGCCAGCCCCGCCTCCACGGCAAATTCACTGCGCCCACGTTCGCTTTGGCCTGGCCTGGCGCGTATTCGCCTTCGGCGACTACTTCTGCTGCTGCCGCGCAGGCGCCGTCGCCGGCCCGCCGCGCACGACCTTGTAGCGGTCAAGCCTGACCTTGATCATCTCGTCGAACTTCTTGTGCACCTCGGAAACCGAGAGCGTCTTGGTCTCGCCGCCGGCCTGAGCGTAGAAGATCGGCCGGTTGGCCTCGGCCGGCTTCGGTAGCAGCGCCGCCGCGCTGGCGCCGGGCGTCTCCTCCATTGTCTCGATAAAGGTCTGCGCCGCATCGGGCCCGAGGAAGTGGATCAGGTAGATCTCGCCGCCGGTGAGATGGCGCCCCATCGCCTTCTCCAGCCGGAGCGTATCGCGCTTCAGCATCTCCCCCGCCAGCAGGGCCGAGAGATAGGGCTCGCGCCTGAGATCGAGGATGCGCTGGCGTTCATTGGCGTCGGCGATGACGAATTGCCGGCCGTTGCGGGTGACCAGTGCCGCCTCTGCGACCAGCCCGTGCTTACGACCGAACTCGAAGATCACGCCGAACCAGGTCTGCTCGATGAACTGGTAGAGCCCGGTCGCCGAGGAGGTCTTCGCCTTCACCTCTGTCGCGAACGAGGATTCCTTGTCGGCGACCGCCATCAGCAGCGTCGGGTCGGCGCCGACGACGCGCCCTGCCCTGACGATCATCTCGACCAGATGCCGGCGGATCTTGATCGGCCCGAAGGTCAGGATCTGGTTGGGATCGCCGCTATAGTTGATCGGCGCCTGCGGCAGCTGGCTTCGCGGGCCAGCCGCGGGAGCACCCGGCTTACCCGGCAGCGTCGGCGGCACCAGGATGATGTTGGACGGCGGCATCACCGGGATGGGCATCGCCGGCTGGTTCGGCATCTCCGACGCGACCTGCTCCTTGATCGCCGCGAGCGAGGGATCGGCGTTCAGCGCGAACTGCGTCGCCTGCCGCGCCGCTTCGAGGTCGCCCTCCACCGAAGACAGAATCAGCGACGGCCGGGTCGGCGCCTTCAGAGACGGCGCCTCGACGCTCTCCATCGGCTCGAAACCGCCGGTCACCTCGGTGGAACCGGGCTTCAGCGTCGCAACGGCGACACCGCCGGCGATCGCCAGCACGAGCGCGCCGCCGCCGACCAGAGAGACGAGCCGAAGCCGCGAGCCGCCATCCGCAACCGCGAACGGCGCGCCGGCAGCGACATTGGTGGCATTGGCGCCGCCGGCCACCGCCCTTTGCGCCAGCACCAGCCAGTCCGGCGGCTTGCCGTCCTTGCTGGCGGTCTCCTGCAATTCGGCGACCATCCGGCGCGCCTGCTGGGCCGGGACATCCGCCTCGCGCTCCAGCGTCGTGGCCGCGCTACGCGCGCCCTGCTCGGTCAACGCCTTGAGCGCAAAGAACCAGAGCTGCAGCGAGATGCGCCGACTCTCCAGCGGCGTGCCCTGGCAGGGCGAGACCAGGAAGTTGCAATGTGGGCAGGCATAGGCGCGCAGCTTCACCCGCGGCGCGAAGGCCGCGGTCTTGCCACAGGCCGAGCAGGCCAGCGTCGTGCCGCCCCGCCGCGCCCGCATGATGGTTTCGAGGCAGGCATCCTCCTGGAATGCGGCCTGAAACTGCTTGAAGCGCTGACTCATCCCTCGCTACCGCCGCTGCCGCGCTCCGCAGTACGCAGCTGGCTCGATCGCCACAAGCTCAACCCGCCAGTAGTCCGAGCCGCGCCACGTCGCGTAGATGGGTCTCGACCTCCTCGGCTGTCGCCTGCATCGGTATGCTTGCGACATCGCGGCCGGAGCTGTGCACCTCGGACAGGAACGCGTTCATCTCCGCCAGCAGCATCGCCGCCGTCCGCGTGCCATCGAGGAGGCTGACGAATTTGCGTACCATCATACCCTCGAGCGCGACCGCACGATGGCGCAGATCCGTGACCTCGTTGCCGGTCAGCGCCTGGCGCCGCGCCAGCAGGCTAGCGACCGGCCGCTCGCTGATCCGCGTCGTCAGCCGGTACGGCTCCAGATTGATCTCGAGCAGACAGCCCCGGTAGATCGCGGTCAGTGCCTCGTTCAGACGACCGGCCTCGCGCTCGCGATCGGGGCCGAGGCTATCCTTGGCCGCGCTCAATGCCCTTTCGATCAGCTCATCATAAGCGATGCTGTCCGGCCAGACCCGTCCGAGCAGCCGCAGCGCCGCGATCGCCGCCGGCAGGTCGATAGCGAGGCGCACGCCGGCGAACAGGAAGTTCACCGCTGCCGGGCGCGCCTCGTCCTTTTCCTCCATCTCCTGGGCATTGGCGGCGAGGTAATAGGGCGCCAGGGTGAACCGGGAGAAGCCGCGGTGCAGCTGGACCTCGGCGCGACAGAACAATGTCTGGCGGAAGCAACGGCCGATCAGAAGGTCGAGCGACTGCTCTTGCCGGAGAGTCTCCGAGCTCGGGATTTCATTCAGTACCTGTTGTGCCGGCCCCCGCGCGCCGCCGAAATTGTTCGGGAAGGAGGCCTCGGCGAGGAACTGCAGACCATAGGGCTCCGCCGCGGCGAGCACTTCGTGCAGGGCGAAAGCCCGCGCGCCCGGATTGAGATCGTCGTGATAGAGGACATTGTCCGGAATATCCTCGATCTGCTTCATGCGCTCGCGCAGGGCTGCCCCGTAAAAGGTCTCGGCATCGGTTGCCTCGGCGAAGCGCTTGATCGCGGTTCTCGCCGCCCTGACCTTCTCGACTGGGTCGTCGATATCGCGTGTCTCGAACAGCATGACGTCGCGGGCGAGATCGCGCATCCGGCAGCCCGGCAAGGCGTTGTAGCTGACATAGGCAATGCCTTGCGGCGCCAGCAGCTCGCCGAAGAGCGCCAGTATCCGCTCGCGCACCGGCTGCGGCACCCAGGAATAGACCCCGTGCACGAGGATGTAGTCGAACTGGCCGAGCGCCGCTGACATGGCCATGATGTCGAGATGGTGGAAGCTGACATTGGTCAGGCCGAGCTCCGCCGCCTCCGCCTTGGCGCGTGCGATCGCCCGTCCGCTCAGGTCGATGCCGACGAGCTCGGCGCCCGGGCACTGCAACGCCATCGGGATCAAGTTGCCGCCGCTGCCGCAACCGAGCTCCAGCACCCGCATCGCCGTGGTTGGGGCCGGTTTCATGCCGTGGACATGGGCGATCGTCGCCAGATGCGCCGGGTGCGTCTGGGAGAAGGCGTGCCCGGGATAGGCGACGGCATCGTAAGGGTTCGTCGCCATGTCGTTCATCGAAGAATCTCGCCTATCCAATTCGTATCGTTACGTATTCAGCTAAGCGGTCAGCAGCCGATCACCCTGAACTCGACCCGGCGGTCGAGCGCGTCGCTGCCGTCGTCCTTGCCGGTGCCGATCAGGTTCTCGTTAAAGCCGCGCCCGGTCGCGATCATGCGGTTGCGGCTATCAGGCGCTCCGGCTTGCAGCAATTCCATCACATACTGCGCCCGCAGCACCGAGAGCCGCTCATTCACCTGCGGCAGGCCGGTACGGGAGGTATGGCCGACGATCTCGAGGCAGGCGCCCTTCTGCTTGGCACGTGTCGCGATCTGGCTCAGCCACATCGGATAAGGTTCGGTGACCTGTGGATTGGCGATGAACTGGGTCGAGCCCGGCTGGAACAGCAGCTTGACCATCAGCTGGTTGGCGGAGAGGCCACTGTCTACGAGGTCGCCAAAGGCCTCGACCGCGTCATCCTTGCGCCCGAGCTTGCTGCTCGCGAGATAGGCGCCGATGCGGACGCGGTGCTGGTCGCCGCCGGGCAGAGTGCGCGCGGTCCGGTAGAAGGCCAGCGCCTCGCGATAGTGCCTCGCTTCGTATTCGAGGATGCCGTCATTGATCAGCGCCGCGACATTGAGGCGATCGGCATAGAGCGGATCGATCGGGTCGCCGAGCTTCGTCCCCTGGCAGGTCTTGATATAGGCCTCGGTCACCGGATCCTTCGACCACATCGGCGAGTCGCGGAAATAGGTCGTGGGCGTGACGTCGACGCCCTCGGGCTTGGCCCGGGCGACTCCCTTGGAAACGATGCGCTTGGCCTTGAGATCGGCCAGCGCCAGGCAGATCCGATAGGCGTCGCGCGAGCCATTCGCAGCCCCGGCATTGTTGACCGCCGTGAAGGTGCCGATCAGCACGACCGGATTGCGCGCCAGCGCCTCGGTCGAGAAAGGTTGCACCTGGAAACGCGGGTAGGATTTGCCGACCAGCTCGATCAGGCTCTGCTGCATCGAGCGCGTCGAGGTCGATTGCGCGCCCGAGACCCCGTCGATCAGCGGGTCGATCACCAGTTCGACGCGCTCTCCTTCGACCTGCGCCTTGGCGAACAGATCGTTGGCGGCGCGTTGCAGCGCCTCCGGAAACGGGATGGGTGTCGGGGCCGGGGCAGCCGGCGGCGCCTGCGCCAGGGCTACGGCCGGCGCGACCAGCAGTCCCAACAGCGCAAAACGGATGAGCGGAGAACGACGCATCGAAGCCCCCTGTTGCATTCCGTCCGGAGCGATGCTCGCCCTCGGCAGTGGAAAACCTGATCCGACGAACCGTCAGCGGCAGTTCTTCAGCGTGCCGCCGCCATCGCCGAGCTGAGCACGCATCAGCGCGTCAGTGCAGTCGGAGGTGCCGCCGCCCGGCCGGCGCCGGCCGCTGCGCGGCTCCGGCGTCGCCTCGACGCCGCCGGTCAGGATGCCGGTCGACTTGCGGTCGAGCACGACGCGTGGCTGCTGAACCTCGCGCGGCTCTTGCCTCTGCGGGCGCGCGCCGGGCGCCGTCGGCAGCAGCGGCTTTTGCGGAGCCGGCAGTTCGGTCACGCCGCCGGAGTTCATCCGCGTCGCCACTGCTTTCTCGCGCTCCTGACGCTCCTGTGAGAGCTTGGCCTTCTCGGCCTCGAGCGCGGCGAGCTCCTGCTCCTTCTTGGCGAGCTCCTTGGCAAGGCGATCGCGCTCGCTCGGATCGGCTGTCTTCGGCGCCACAGCGTCACCGGGTTTCTGCACGGCGCGCTCGGCATCGGTCTTGCCGGCATCGCGGCCAGCGAGATCGGTCGCCGCCTTGGCGCGGTCCTTCTCGACCTGCTGGACCCGGTCCAGCAGTGCCTTCTCGCGCGCGGCGAATTCCTGCTCGAGCTTCTCGCGCTCACCCGGCTCCAGCGCCCGGCGCTCGATCAGGTCGAGCCTGGTCTTGGCATCGACGGCAAAGAAGCTGGTCGGGAAGCGCTGGATGAAGGCCTTGATCTCGGCGGCGTTGTCGCTGCCACGCAGGCGCTTCCAGATGTCGGCGTCGGTCTCCTCGCGGTTGAGGTAGAAGTCGCCGAGCAGCGAGAGCGAGAGCTCCGGCGTCTGCTTGCCACCGGTGGAGTCGTAGACCGCCTTCTGGACGCGGCGGAACATGGTCGCGATCTCGAGGCCGGGCTGCTTGATCTCCTGGACCAGCGCCGCAGTGAACGGGCTGTTGCGACCGGCGCCGTCGGCGGCGACGTCGTTCGCCTGCGTCGCATAGGCGGTGACCATGCCCTGCGCCTTCACGATCGGCGCCAGGCCGGCGCCGACCGACATGCTGCGCGTCGTCGACTTCTTCGACAATTGGGCGAGGAAGGGATTGTTGCGGCAGGCGTCGAGCACCATGATCTTGACGCCCTTGGCGAAGCCGAGCGCGGTGGTCACCTCGCTGAGCTTGACCGTCTCGTACTGGACCGAGACCTCGTCATCGATCTTGGCCTCGACCGGCACGAGGAAGTTCTCGCCGTTGAACTGGAAGCCGTGGCCGGCATAGTAGAACATCACCGCATCGGCCTCCTGGGCCAGACGGGCGAAGCGGGAGACGGCGGCATCCATGCCGCGCTTGTCGAGATCGACGCCATCGACCACCTCGAAGCCGACCTTGCGCAACGCCTCGGCGGTATCGCGCGCATCATTGGGCGTGTTGGGCAGGACGGGTGCGTTCTTGTAGGCGGAGTTGCCTATCACCAGGGCGACGCGACGCTCCTGGGTCTGCGCCAGCGCCGGCATGGCGACGAGCTGGGCAAGAAGAGCAATCAGTGCGCAAACTCTGACGGCTGCAGTCATGGCACCATTCCCTACGTCACCCTAAAGAAAGTGACCGTGAAAATCCAGATTTATCCGCCTGTCGTGACAGGCGCTTTGCTTGCTCCCCTCCGGGCCCACTGCTAACTTTACGGCGGTCACGCGCCGCGAGGAAGAGCGCCGATGCGGGGGCTTCGACTTCAGCTCATTGTCGGGGTTACGGCTGTTTTCGCCGCAGCAGTATCCGTGGGCTTCGCGCAGGAGCGCATTCGCGCGCGCAGCCCCGCACCCGCCGGCGCGAAACTCTCCTTCGTCGACCTTCAGAACAACGCCCGCATCGCCAGCAAGACGACGATCCGCTTCGCCGTCAGCGGCATGGAGGTGGTACCGGCCGGCACGGCGCGCCGGAATGCCGGCCACCATCATCTGCTGATCGACACCGAGCTGCCGCCTCTGGGGCAGCCGATCCCGAGCGATTTCAACCATCTGCATTTCGGCGGAGGCCAGACCGAAGCCGAAATCCTGCTTTCGCCGGGTCGCCACACGCTGCAACTGCTCTTCGCCGATCAGGACCACGTGCCACACGATCCGCCGGTGCTGTCGGAGAAGATCACCGTCGACGTCATGGCCGCGCCGGAGGAAAAGCCGCGCACGGCCGCAGCGCCCAATGCCAGGGTCTTCTTCGTCGGTCTGCAGGATGGTGCCGTGATCCCGCCACACTCTGTGGTCCGCTTCGGCCAGGAGAACATCGTGATCGCCCCTGCTGGCACGAAGCAGGACAACGCCGGCCACCATCATCTCCTGGTCGATACCGAATTGCCGCCGCTCGATCGCGAGATCCCGAGCGATTTCAACCATCTGCATTTCGGTCGCGGCCAGACCGAGACCGAGCTCACCTTGCCGCCCGGCGAACACACGCTCCAGCTCCTCTTCGCCGATCACGAGCACGTCCCGCACGACCCGCCGGTGATGTCGCAGAAGATCAGGGTGCGGGTGCAGTCGGCTTCGGTGACGAGCCCGGCAGCGCCCGTCGCTCCGCCCGCCCGCGCCGCCTCAGGGCGGACTCCGGCTCCCAACGACGCAGCGGTCTATTTCATCTATCCGCGCGACGGCACGCGGATCTTCGCGACCTCGACCATCCGCTTCGGCCTGCGCAACATGGGCGTCGCGCCAGCCGGCGTGGCGCGGCCCAACACTGGCCACCATCACCTGCTGATCGATGTGCCGACCCCAGCGCTCGACGCGGCGATCCCGTCCGACCTCAACCACATCCACTTCGGCAACGGCCAGACCGAGCGAAAGATCACGCTCCCGCCAGGCGAGCACACGCTGCAGCTCATCCTCGGCGACGACCAGCACG
Organism: Allobosea sp. NPDC055332; assembly: GCF_053645455.1. Lineage (NCBI taxonomy): Bacteria > Pseudomonadati > Pseudomonadota > Alphaproteobacteria > Hyphomicrobiales > Alloboseaceae > Allobosea > Allobosea sp. NPDC055332. The sequence goes on from NZ_JBSHMO010000003.1 coordinate 745,231, forward strand.
TCCCGCACGACCCGCCGATCATGTCGGAGCGCATCACCATCTATGTCGGCGCCCCCGCGAAGCGGAGGGTGCGCCGATGATCGTTGCACCGCGCCGCCTCCTCTCCGTCCTGGCCGCAGTCGCATCGTTCGCCGCACTGGCCTTGACCCACTCCCAGTTGATGGCGCAGGGCGTTCAGCGCCAGCCCTCGCCGCGTAACGCCCTGGTCTATTTCCACTATCCGCTCGACGGCCTGCGCGTGCCCGAGCGCTTCACCGTGCGGATCGGGCTGAAGGAGATGGGCGTCGCCCCGGCCGGGGTCGACAAGCCCGGCACCGGCCACCATCACCTGCTGATCGATACCGATCCTGGTCCGCCGGACCAGCCGATCCCCGCGGACTACAACCATATCCATCTCGGCAACGGCCAGACGGAGGTGATCGTCACCTTGCCGAAGGGAACGCATACGCTGCAGCTGCTGCTCGGCGATCACACGCATACGCCGCACAGTCCGCCGGTTCTGTCTCAGAAGATCACAGTCTACGTCAGATGAAGCATGGGTGCGGCCCCGCCGCATCGCGAGGCCGAGCGCCGCAGCGAAGGATGAACGCCATGTCCTGGTATCGTTGCCTCGCCATCGCCGCGCTAGCCATCCTCGCGCCGCTCGCCCCGGCCCTTGCCCAGAGCGGCGACGGCCAGCCGCCGCGCCTTGCCCTGGTGATTGGCAACGCCGCCTACCGCACGTCTCCCTTGGCCAACACCGCAGCCGATGCCCGCGCCGTCGCCGATGTGCTGCGCCAGGGCGAGTTCGACCTCGTCAGCATCGAGAACGCCGACCGTCCTGCGCTTGAGCGAGCGATCGCGACCTTTCGCGGCAAGCTCGCACGCGGCGCCCAGGTCGTCGTCTTCTATGCCGGGCACGCGGTGCAGTCGCGCGGCCGCAACTTCCTCGTCCCGGTCGACGCCGCGCCGCGCGGCCCGGTCGAAGTCGCGCGCGAGGCGATCGATCTCGACCAGCTCATCGACGCGCTGATCGTCAGCCGGCCCGCCAGCGCGCTGCTCGTGCTCGATGCGGCGCGCGACAATCCCTGGCAGGCAGGGCTCGGCGCCGGCAAGGGCCTGGCTCCGATCGAGCCGCTCGAAGCCATCGCGATCATGGCGCCGGTCGCGCCAGGGCGGACGGCGGCCGAGACCCCAGGCCGTGCGAACCCGGCGATCGAGGAATGGCTGAAGGCGATCCGCACGCCCGGTCTCGATATGGCCGCGGCGCTGACCCGCACGCGCGATGCCGTGAGCCGGGCGACCAGGAAGGCCCAGCAGGTCTGGATCTCGTCGCTGCCTCCGGCCGGGCTCGTCGTCACACCGACCAGCCGACCGGTCGCGACCGCCCTCAACACCAACCGAGGCATCATCAACGCGCCGCCGCCCCCAGGCCCTCAGTCCGACCAGCTCGGCCCTTATGAGCTCTCCTTCTGGGAAACGATCAGCAAGAGCCAGAATCCCGACGAGTATCGCGCCTATCTCGAGGCCTATCCGAAAGGCCGTTTTGCCGGACTGGCCCGGACCCGCGAGCAGTTCTACCGCAGCCGCACGCAGCCTGCGGCGGCGCAGCCGCCGGCACCCGCCCCGGCTCCTGCGGCCAGCTCGCCCGCCAGGACCGTCCGCGATTGCGACGATTGCCCGGAGCTGACCCTGATCCCGGCCGGCAGCTTCGAGATGGGCTCGAACGAGATGTTCGAGTTCGAGAAGCCGGTCCACGCCGTCAGCATCTCCAGGCCGTTCTATCTCGGCACGGACGAGGTCACCTTCGCGCAATGGGATGCCTGCGTCGCCGAGGGTGGCTGCAGTCACCGCCCGGGCGACCGCAATCTCGGCCGCGGCAAGCGCCCGGTCACCGACATCCACTGGAACGACGCCAACGCCTATGTCGTCTGGCTGTCCTACAAGACCGGGGGCAAATACCGCCTGCCGACCGAGGCCGAATGGGAATATGCCGCTCGTGCCGGCACGACGACGGCCTACCCTTGGGGCGGCGCTGTCGACAAGGAGATGGCCAACTGCATCGGCTGCAACACCCAGCCGCTGCGTCAGGCCAGCGAGGTCGGACAGTTCCCGCCGAACCGTTTCGGCCTGCGCGACATGGCCGGCAACGCCGCCGAATGGGTCGCCGATTGCTGGAGCGAGAACTATCGCGCCGCCCCCCGCGACGGCAGCGCCTATGCGCCGCCGGGCTGCCGCGAGCGCGTCCTGCGTGGTGGCTCCTTCAACAACGACCCACGCTATCTGCGCTCCGCCGCGCGCTTCAAATACGAGAGCGACGTGCGCTTCTACACCAACGGCTTCCGCGTCGCCCGCGAACCCTGAGCCCCCCGCCTGCCCTCCCAATAGCTGGCGGCGTGGCAAAGCGCACATAGCTGCGCATCTGTATCCCCTCGGCGACACAATCCTGTTCGCCTCACGGCCGGCCGCGGCTAGACTTCGATTCGCTACGGGTACGAGACGAATCGGCTGCGGCTCGGTTCCAGACCGCGCCGCCGGGGAGGCGCCATGCGGACTGTCCTGCGGCTACTGACCTATGCCCTGCTGGCACTCGCCGCCATCGCAGGAACGCTCATCTCCGGCGCCTCGCCGACAATCGCCCAGCAAAGGCGCTTCGCTTTCGTCATCGGCAACGGCGCCTATCAGAATATCGCCAAGCTGCCGAACGCCCTCAACGACGCCAATGCGACGCGGACCATGCTTCAGGAAGCCGGCTTCGACGTCACCGCCGCGACCGATCTTTCGCTCGCCGGCCTGCGCAGCGCGCTCGACGTCTTCGTCGAGAAGGTGAAGCAGAGCGGCACCGGCGCGACCGCCCTCGTCTACTATGCCGGCCACGCCGTGCAGCTCGACGGCGCCAACTACATCCTACCGACGGATATCCGCCCGGAAACCTCGGCAAACCTCCCGAGCCAATCGCTCTCGCTCTCGGATATCCTGCGCAAGCTCGACGCCGCCGGCGTCAGATCGAAGATCGCGATCCTCGATGCCTGCCGCAACAATCCCTTCGCCGCACGCGAACTGTCGCGCGGCCTGGCGCTGCAGATGGTCGACGGTGCGAACGAGGGCATCCGCAGCGAGGCCGGCCTCGCTCGTATCGATTCCAACAGCGGCACCTTCGTCGCCTTTGCGACCTCGCCCGGCTCGACCGCCGCTGATGGCACAGGCCCGAACAGCCCGTTCACCACCGCCTTCCTGCGCGAAGCGCGCGAGCCCGGCCTGCCAATCGAGCAGGTCTTCCGCCGCATCCGCCTCTCCGTCTACGACACCACCAGCGGCATCCAGATTCCTTGGGACACCTCCTCGCTGATCACCGATGTCAGCTTCTTCCCGCGCCCCGCCGGAGCCGCTCCGGCGCAGCCCGCGATTGCCGGTGCCGTCCCGCTCGCGACCCGCCCCACCCTGGCAGCGCTACGCGCGATGTCGCCTGCGGACGCTTATCGCACGGCCATCGCCTGGGACCGTCGCGACATCTATCGCAGCGCCCTCGACATCAACCCGGACGACCAGAGCGCATTGAGGCTGCACCGCATCCTGGCGCAGCGGACCGAGGAGACTGCCTGGGCCGAGACAGTGCTCGCCGGAGATGCCGAGTCCTTCAAGCTCTTCGCCCGCCTCTATCCCGGTTCGATGCATGTGAACGAGGCGCTGCGCCTGGCTGCGAGCGCGCCTAGCCGCAACCGTGTTCAGGTCGCGCAGACCTGCCCGGTCTGCCCGGCGCTTCAGCCGCGGGTCCGCCACGCCGATTACACCCCGCGCTCGCCCGGCCGCCCAAGCGCGCCGCCAAGGCAGCCGCAGGCCGCTCCGCCTCCGCCGCCGATCTACGCGCCGCCCCTGCCGGCCATCCTGCCCAGCCAGCCGCGCTGGACGGGCTTCTATGTCGGCGGCTCGCTTGGTGGTGGCCAGCAGAGCGGCCGCACGACCGTCGACGGCCCCTATGGCAGCCCGACGGTGACACCGACGACCACGACGACCAACACGACGAGCACGAGCACGAGCACAACCGCCACCACGACCGCGACGACGGTGACGACCGTGGAACTGGGCTCGACCACGGCCACAACGACGACCACGACCACGACCACGAACGCGACCACGGCCACCTCGACCAATACCACGGCCACCACCACGGCCGGGACGCCGACGCTGGCGCCCTGGGCGATCACACCCTCGGCAGTCCCGCGCAGTCTGACGCCCGATGGAGCCGGCGCCGTCGGCGGCGCCCAGTTCGGCTTCAACTACCAGATGGGCATGGTTGTGATCGGCGCAGAAGCCGACCTCTCAGCGACCCGGCCGGGCGGCGGCAAGAGTACCTCGGCCAACCCCGGAACACAGTTCACCACCCGCTCCAGCAACGAGCTCTCGATGCTCGGCACGGTGCGGATGCGCGCCGGCGTCGTGCTCGGCGATTTCCTGATCTACGGCAGCGGCGGCTATGCCTACGGCCTCGTCGAGCAGAAGGGCTCGATCACGCCCGACAATCTGCAGACCACCTCGGCTGCCAGCGGCTCGCGTTCGGGTCTCATCGGCGGCTGGGCGGTGGGCGGCGGCGTCGAATACGCGCTCGCGCCAGGCATGACGATCCGGCTCGACTATACCCACTACGAACTCGGCCAGAAGCGCCTGCTGCTGCAAGACTATACCGGACTGGCACCGGAACAGTACGCGGCGATGAGGATTCGCACTGCCGGCGACATCGTCAGGGCCGGCTTCAACTTCGGCTTCTGAGCGACGGCTACCACGAAAAAGGCCGCTGCCTCGGCAGCGGCCTCATCAGTTTCGGCGCTTGTCAGCCGAGTTCACCACATGTCGAGCGCGACCCTGGCCTCGTCCGACATGCGCGACTGGTCCCAGGGCGGATCGAAGGTCATGTTGACCGTCACGCCCGAGACGCCAGGTACGGCACCGACCGCATTCTCGACCCAGCCCGGCATCTCGCCCGCCACCGGGCACCCCGGCGCGGTCAACGTCATGTCGATCGCCACCTGCCGGTCATCGGCGATGTCGACGCGGTAGATCAGGCCGAGCTCGTAGATGTCGGACGGGATCTCCGGGTCGTAGACGGTCTTCAGCGCCGCGACGATGTCGTCGGTCAGCCGGTCGATCTCCTCCGGCGGCAGGCCGGAGCTCGCGCCCATGGTCGGCGCGTTCGGCTTGAGGTCTTCGGCAACGGTGTCGGTCATCGCAAAATCGTCCGTTCGGCGCGAGGGGGAGCGTCAGGAGAACAGCTCTTCCGCCTTGCGCAGGGCTTCCACCAATATATCGACTTCCTCCAGCGTATTGTAGAGGCCGAAGGACGCACGGCAGGTCGAGGTCACGCCATAGCGCGCCAGCAGCGGCATGGCGCAATGCGTGCCGGCCCGGACCGCGACGCCGGCCCGGTCGATCACCGTCGCGACGTCATGGGCATGCGCGCCGGCGAGTTCGAAGGCGATGATCGCGCCCTTCTCCTTCGCCTTGCCGAAGATGCGGATCGAGTTCATCTGCCCGAGCCGCTCCATCGCATAGGCGTTGAGCCTGGCTTCGTGCGCCGCGATGTTCTCGCGCCCGAGCGCCATCATGTAGTCGAGCGCCGCCCCGAGGCCGACTGCCTCGACGATCGCCGGCGTGCCGGCCTCGAAACGGTGCGGCGGATCGTTATAGGTGATCGCATCCTCGCTGACGGTGGCGATCATCTCGCCGCCGCCTTCATAGGGCGGCAGCTTCTCCAGCCATTCGCGCTTGCCCCAGAGGATGCCCGAGCCGGTCGGCCCATAGGTCTTGTGGCCGGTGAAGGCGTAGAAGTCGCAGCCGAGCGCCTGCACGTCGACCGGCAGGTGCACCGCGCCCTGCGAACCGTCGACGACGAGCGGGATGCGATAGGCCTGGCAGATCTTCGCGACCTCGGCGATCGGGACGATGGTGCCGATCGCGTTCGACATATGGGTCAGCGACACCACCTTGGTGCGCGGCGTGATCAGCTTCTCGAACTCGTCGATGAGGAAATTGCCGTCCTCGTCGACCGGCGCCCATTTGATCACGGCGCCGTGCCGCTCGCGCCAGTAATGCCAGGGCACGATGTTGGAGTGGTGCTCCAGGATCGAGAGGATGATCTCGTCCCCTTCCTGGATTTTCAGGTACTGCCCGAGCGAAGAGGCGACGGTGTTCAGGGCCCCGGTCGAGGAGCGGGTGAACAGCACCTCCTCGATATGGGCGGCGTTGAGGAAGCGGCGGGCGCTCTCGCGAGCCGCCTCATAGGCCTCGGTCGAGGCGTTGGCGAGGTAATGCAGGCCGCGATGGACGTTGGCGTAGTCCTCGCGCATCAGCCGCGTCATCGCCTCGATCACCGCTTCCGGCTTCTGCGCCGAGGCGGCATTGTCGAGATAGACCAGCTTCTTGCCGTAAACCTCGCGCGAGAGGATCGCGAAGTCCTTGCGGATCGCCTCGACGTCGTAGGGCTTCGCGATCGCGTTCATCTCAGGCCTTTCCGGCAGGCTCGGCGGGCCGGTCGGCGACGAGCGTGCCGGCATGCCCCCAATCCTCGCGCTCGATCTCCTGGATCACGATATGGGTGCTCTGCGGGTTCTTGCCGAGCACGCGGACGAGCGTCTGCGTGAACTCCTTGACGATCTCGGCCTTCTGCGCGCGCGTCGCGCCCTTGGTGATCTGCAGGTTGACGTAGGGCATCAGGCAGCTCCGGGCTTGGGTGCACCCTCGCGCTGGCCGAGCCAGCAGTCGATCTCGCGGGCGACGATCTCGCGCACGCCCTCGTCGCTGACCATGTCAGAGACCTCGCCGACGAAGGCTGCGAGCACCAGCGCCTCGGCCTGCGGCCGCGGCAGGCCGCGCGCCATCAGGTAGAAGAGTTGTTCGCCGTCGATCTGCGCCACGGTGGCGCCATGGCCGCAGACGACGTCGTCGGCGAAGATCTCCAGCTCCGGCTTGTTGAACATGGTCGCGCCATCGTTCAGCAGCAGCGCATGGCTCTTCATGCTGCCGTCGACCTTCTGCGAATGCGGACGGACGATGACCTTGCCCTGGAAGACGCCGGTGCCCTCGCCCTCGATGATGCTCTTGAACAGCTCGCGGCTCTCGCCATGAGCCGCTGCATGGTCCATCACCAGCGTGACGTCGGAATGCTCCTGCTTGCGCAAGAGGTTGATGCCGCGCAACCCAGCGCGGCTGTGCTCGCCGCCATAACGCAGGAAGCTCTGCTGGCGCAGTACGCCGCAATTCACCGCCACCGCGACGGAATCGAAGGTCGCATGGCCACCGAGCTCGACCAGCAGCGACTGCACCTGCACGGTCTCGGCGCGCTGGCGCGTCACCATCCGCACATGCTCGACCTCGGCGCCCTCGCCGATGACGAAGGAGGTTGCGTGGTTGATCTGCACCGGCGCCAGGCCGACACCCTCCTGCAATTCGACAACGGTGACCTTGGCGCCGGCGCCGATCTTGACCAGCGAGCGTGAGACGATCGAAGCCTCGCCGGCGCCGGTGCCGAGCGCGAGCAGCACGATCGGCTGGTCGAATTCCGTGCCGGGCGCGATCTCGATGACGACACCGTCCTGGGCGAAAGCGGCGTTGAGCATCAGCGCGCTGTCGTCGCGCGCCACCTCCGGTGCCGTGAAGGCCGTGGCGATCTCGTCCGGGCTCTCGGTCAGCGCCTCGGCGAGGCTGCGCGCCGTGATGCCCTCGGGCAGGCCTGTGAGATCGGAATCATCGGCGCTGAACACACCGTCGATGGTGACGAAGCGCCGGCCGGCAATGGTCTGCAGCGCCAGCCGGTCGGCGATCGCCTGCGGCCGGGTGGGACGACGCGCCAGCGGCATCGCCTCACGCACCAGATTGCGCAGATCGGTGTAGCGCCAGGATTCGAGCCGGCGATGCGGCAGGCCCTTGGCCTCGAAGCCGGCGAAGGCATCCTCGCGCAGCTTGCGCATCGCGCCGGCGCCCGGCAGCTCGGCCTTGATATTGGCGAACTGCTCGGCGAGCTGCTGCTCGGCCGCGGTCTTGAGCGGGGTGATGATCGCCATTACGCGGCCTCGCCATAGGAGGCATAGCCGCTCTTCTCGAGCTCGAGCGCCAGCTCCTTGCCGCCGGTCCTGACGATCTTGCCCTTCGACATCACGTGCACGGTGTCGGGCACGATATGGTCGAGCAGGCGCTGATAGTGGGTGATGACCAGGAAGCCGCGGTTCTGGGCGCGGAGCGCATTGACGCCCTCGGCGACGATGCGCAGCGCGTCGATATCGAGGCCGGAATCGGTCTCGTCGAGAATGCACATCGACGGCGACAGCAGCGCCATCTGCAGGATCTCCATGCGCTTCTTCTCGCCGCCGGAGAAGCCGACATTGAGCGGCCGGCGCAACATCTCGCGGTCGATGCCGAGCTTGTCGGCGGCGCCGTTGACCTGCTTGATGAAGTCGGGCGTCAGCAATTCGGCCTCGCCGCGCGCCTTGCGCTGCGCGTTCATCGCCGCCTTGAGGAAGGTCATGGTGGCGACGCCGGGGATCTCCAGCGGATACTGGAAGGCGAGGAAGATGCCGGCGGCGGCGCGGGCATCGGCCTCCATCTCCAGCAGGTTCTCGCCGTTGAGCAGGATCTCGCCGTCGAGAACCTCATAGTCCTCCTTGCCGGCGATGACGTAGGACAGCGTCGACTTGCCGGAGCCGTTCGGCCCCATGATCGCGGCGACCTCGCCAGCATTCACGGTGAGGTTGAGGCCGTTGAGGATCTGCTTGTCCTCGTCGGCGATCTTGACGGTGAGATTGCGAATTTCGAGCATTGGTTAGAATTCCATTCCGTGGCGGGCGAAGCCCGCAAGTTGAATTCGGTGTGTCACTTGGCAGGCGGCTCTGGTAGCACCTTGCCGTAGCCGCACATGTCCACGACGTAGAGCGGTTCTCGTTCGGTCACTCTCCGAACCGCCAGTTCGACCTGGCGATCCCAAGCAATCGAGATCAGAAGCGCGCCAGGCAGACCGCAGTCACCAGCTCCAAAGCCGGTGATCACTTCGATCTCGCCCTTCAGATCACCCTTTAATGTCTCGTCGATTTGGAGCTTCCCGACGACGAACTGACTGCCTAAGCGAACAACGTCACGGCCGGCGTTGACGGTCAGGACCTTGCCGCGCACGACATCTGACGCTTTTTGAAAGCGAGCAGACATTAGAGCTTCACCAACGAGTCCGTCATCGACGCAGGAACAGGCCATCGCGAATTCGCTATGAGCCGTCATCGCAACGAAAACAGCCGCAGCGCCAAGCAGAAAGCGATTCCTCCGCCCAGCGATCACCCCACGCTCCCCTCGAGCGAGATCGTGATCAGCTTCTGCGCTTCGACGGCGAACTCCATCGGGAGCTGCTGCAGCACCTCCTTGACGAAGCCGTTGACGATGAGCGCTACCGCCTCTTCCTCAGAGAGGCCGCGCTGCTGGCAGTAGAACATCTGGTCCTCGCCGATCTTCGACGTGGTCGCCTCGTGCTCGAAGATCGCGGTCGCGGTCTTGGCCTCGATGTAGGGAATCGTGTGAGCGCCGCACTGGTCGCCGATCAGCAGCGAGTCGCAATTGGTGAAGTTGCGAGCGCCCGTTGCCTTACGGTGGGCAGAGACCATGCCGCGATAGGTCGAGTCGGATTTTCCGGCCGCGATGCCCTTGGCGATGATCTTGGAGGTCGTGTTCTTGCCGAGATGCAGCATCTTGGTGCCGCTATCGACCTGCTGGGCACCGTTCGAGACAGCGATCGAGTAGAACTCGCCACGCGAGCCGTCGCCGCGCAGGATGCAGGACGGGTACTTCCAGGTGATCGCCGAGCCGGTCTCGACCTGCGTCCACGAGATCTTCGAGCGCTTGCCGCGGCAATCGCCGCGCTTGGTCACGAAGTTGTAGATGCCGCCCTTGCCCTCGGCGTCGCCGGGGAACCAGTTCTGCACAGTCGAGTACTTGATCTCGGCGTCGTCGAGCGCGATCAGCTCGACCACCGCCGCATGCAGCTGGTTCTCGTCGCGCTTGGGCGCGGTGCAGCCTTCGAGATAGCTCACATAGGAGCCTTCATCGGCGATGATGAGCGTGCGCTCGAACTGGCCGGTGTTCTGCTCGTTGATGCGGAAATAGGTCGACAGCTCCATCGGGCAGCGCACGCCCTTGGGGATGTAGACGAAGGAGCCGTCGGTGAAGACCGCGCTGTTCAGCGTAGCGAAGTAGTTGTCGGTCACCGGCACGACGCTGGCGAGGTACTTCTTCACCAGCTCGGGATGCTCGCGGATCGCCTCCGAGATCGAGCAGAAGATCACGCCGGCCTTGGCGAGCTCGTCCTTGAAGGTGGTGACGACCGAGACCGAGTCGAACACCGCATCGACCGCGACCCGGTTCTCCGGCGCGACGCCGGCCAGGATCTCCTGCTCGCGCAGCGGGATGCCGAGCTTCTTGTAGGTCTCCAGGATCGCCGGATCGACCTCGTCGAGCGACTTCGGATCGGCGCCCTTCTTCGGCGCGGCGTAATAATAGATGTCCTGGTAGTTGATCGGCGGATAGTTGACGCGCGACCAGGTCGGCTCGGTCATGGTCTTCCAGCGCCGGAAGGCGTCGAGCCGCCATTCCAGCATCCATTCCGGCTCGTTCTTGCGGGCCGAGATGTAGCGGACCGTGTCCTCGGTCAGGCCCTTGGCCGGCTTGTCGACCTCGAGCTCGGTGACGAAGCCGTATTTGTACTCGGTCACGTCGATCGACTTGACCTGATCAATGGTCTCCTGGACCGCTGCCATGTCTACTCTCCAGTCGCGGGTTCAAGGGCCCGCCGGTTCGGTCTTGCTCTTGCGGAGGGCCTCAGGCGGCTGCCTGAACCTTCCGGTTGGGGTTTGCAGCCAGGGCTTTCGCATAGGCCGCGATAAACTGGTCGATGTCTGCCTCGCAGGTGGTCCATCCGAGCGAGGCGCGCAAGGCCCCTTCGCTCATGACAGGGTCGACGCCCATGGCTGTCAGCACATGCGAGCGCCTGACCTTGCCGGAGGAACAGGCCGAGCCCGAGGACAAGGCAACCCCGGCGAGATCGAGCATGATCAGCGCCGTCTCGGCCTTGATGCCGGGCGTCGCGAAGGCGCAGGTGTTGGGCAGGCGCGGCGCCTTGCTGCCGAAGATCGCCGTATCCGGCGCCAGCGCCACGAGCCGGGCCTCCAGCTGGTCACGCAGCGCGCCCAGACGGGTCGCCTCTCCAGCGAGCGCCTTGCCGGCCTCCTCAGCCGCAACGCCGAAGCCGACGATGCCCGGCAGGTTCTCGGTGCCGGCGCGCCAGCCGCGCTCCTGGCCGCCGCCGCGCAAGGGCTTGTCGGCAAGCTCGAGCGCACCGGTGCGGAAGACGATCGCGCCGACGCCCTTCGGCCCACCGATCTTATGGGCGGACAGCGTCAGAGCATCCACACCCAAGGCATTGATATCGATCGCGATCTTGCCGGCGGCCTGGACCGCGTCGGAATGCACGAGCGCGCCGTGGCGCCTGGCGATGGCGACGACCTCGACGATCGGCTGCAGCACGCCCGTCTCGTTGTTCGCCAGATGGGCCGAGACAAGAGCGCGCTCATTGGGCTGCTCTGCCGCGAACCGCGCGACCCGCTGATCGAGCCAGCTGAGATCGACCAGACCCTCGCCATCGACCGGGATCGCTTCGGCCTGACCGGCAGGGAAACGATGGCCGTCGCGCACGCAAGGATGCTCGCTGGCACTGCACAGCAGCAGCGTAACCGGCGCCCGCACGCAATCGCGCGCGCCGCTGCAATCGCTGAGGCTAGGCGACAGGATCGTCGCATTGGCCTCGGTGCCGCCGCTGGTGAAGACGACATTGCTCGCCCTGGCGCCGACCAGCGCCGCGACCTGTTCGCGCGCCTGTTCGATCGCGCCGCGGGCCGTTCGACCCTCATTATGGACGGAAGACGGGTTGCCCGGCATCTGCAAGGCCCGCAGCATCGCCTCCGCCACGGCCGGGCGCACCGGCGTCGTGGCGTTGTGGTCGAGATAGCTGCGGGTCGTCGCGAACACCTGCGTCTATGCTCCGCTCCAGAGGGTTTGCCCGAAGACACGGCACGAAATGCTTGAAATCGCACCCCTGCACCGTGCTATAGCCGCCCGTCTGAGCCGCGATGGACTGGAACCGCAAGCGGCTATCGCTTGCATGTTCCAGTTTTGTTCACGGCTGTTAGAACCATTCTAAGCGCTTGATGTAGGGCGCGAGCGGCGGGGCCGTCAAGGGTGGAACGGGTACGCAGCGGTCGCATGACCGCTTTCGCGCCCGCTTCACCGACGGTTTTGCCCAGCAAGAGGCGGAATCAGAATGCCTGAGGTGATTTTCAACGGACCGGCCGGCCGGATCGAGGGCCGGTACCAGCCCGCCAAAAAGCGCGGCGCGCCGCTGGCGATCATCCTGCACCCGCACCCGCAATTCGGCGGGACGATGAACAACCAGATCGTCTACAACCTGTTCTACACCTTCGTGAACCGCGGCTTCTCGGCCCTGCGCTTCAACTTCCGCGGCGTCGGCCGCAGCCAAGGCCAGTTCGACCATGGCGCCGGCGAGCTCTCGGATGCCGCCGCTGCGCTCGACTGGATGCAGGCGCTGAACCCCGAGGCGAAGAGCTGCTGGATCTCCGGCGTCTCCTTCGGCGCCTGGATCGGCATGCAGCTGCTGATGCGCCGTCCGGAGATCGAGGGCTTCCTCTCGATCGCGGCGATGGCCAACCGCTACGACTTCTCCTTCCTCGCCCCCTGCCCGTCCTCCGGCCTGTTCGTGCACGGCTCGGAGGACCGCGTCGCCCCGGTCAAGGAGGTGATGGCGGTGATCGAGAAGGTGAAGACCCAGAAGGGCATCCAGATCGAGCACGCCGTGGTCGAGGGCGCCAACCACTTCTTCGACGGCCGCGTCGACCAGCTGATGGAGCAGGTCGGCGTCTATCTCGACCGCAAGGTCGGCCCCGAGATCATCAAGAGCGAGCAGGAAAAGGCCTGAGCTGCCCGGCTCACGATGACGGGTGGATCAGCCCCCGGCTCGAGGCCATGAAGGGCAGCGTCATCGCCGCTGTCCGCGCCTCCGCCAGTATCCAGTCCCGGAACAGCCTGATCTTGCGCTCGCGCTGGCGTTCGAGCGGATAGACGATCCAGTAGGCCCATTGGTCGCGTATGGCGTGCTCCACCGCGAAGACGAGCCGCCCGGCCGCGATATCGTAGGCAAAGAGCTCGGGCACGGCCATCGCGACGCCGTGCCCGCGCATCGCGGCCTGGACATTCATCGCCTGCATTTCCAGCGACATCGTCCGGCCGCCCTGCCGGGGCTGGTCGAGGCCGAGATCGGCGAACCAGACCTTCCAGGGCGTCTCGTCGGGACTGAGCAACGGCGCGCGCAGCAGATCGGCTGCCTCGCGCAATTGCAGGCGGTCGCGCAGCTCGGGCGAACAGAGCGGCGCATAGTGGCAGGCGAACAGCTTTTCTGCCGCGACGCCCGGCCAGGAGCCCGGCCCATAGCGCACTGCGAGATCGACGGCCTCGGTGGCGAAGTCGACCAGATGCTGCGAAGTCCTGACGCGGACGGCGAACTGAGGGTTCTCGCTCTGGAATTGGGCCAACCGCGGCGACAGCCAGGTGATCGCCATCGTCTGCAATGAAGAGATCGTCAGAACCGTCTGGTTTGCCTCGCAGACGTCGCGGAACACCGTCCCGATATCGGCGAGTGCCTTGCCGACCGGCCCTGCGAGGCGTTGGCCGATAGCCGTCAGCACGACCTGGCGCGGCTGGCGCACGAACAAGGCAGCTCCGACGCGATCCTCCAGCAGCCTGATCTGATAGCTCACCGCCGCCTGTGTCATGCCGAGCTCCTCGGCGGCGCGCGTGAAGTTCTGATGGCGTGCCGCAGCCTCGAAGACGCGGACCGCGGCAAGAGGCGGAAGCTTCGGCGGCGGCGGAGGCACGGGCATAAAGAAGCATAAGCTCTCTTTATGGCAGATGACAATCTTCCGCTTTGTCGCCCTGCCCCGTCTGGCCCAGATTCACCTCACATCGGCGGCGCTGCCGCCTACTCTTCCGAGGATCGATCATGACCTGCCTTGCGCAAACCGCGCCCCTCGCCCCGCGGCGCGGCGCATCACTCCTGCACGGCCTGTGGGCGCTCTGGCAGCGCCATGGAACAGCCGTTCGCATGCAACATCATCTAGCCGCGCTGGACGATCGCGCGCTCCGCGACCTTGGGCTTGCACGCGAAGCCGTGGAACCGCCGCACCGCAGTATCCCCACCGGATTATGGCTCGATCGCATTTCCGGATGAGGACTGGGGTGCTTCCGCCGCAAAAGCGGTTTCCACTTTGGCGGAACATGCTCTAGACGACGGCGGGACGACAAAGATCAAGATCGCAAGCCGCCATGACCGCCTTCAAATCCGACTTCCTGCGTGCGCTCGACGAGCGCGGCCTGATCCACCAGATCTCGAATCCGGAGGAGCTCGACAAGCTCTGCCGGCAGGGACCGCAGACCGCCTATGTCGGCTATGACGCGACCGCGACCAGCCTGCATATCGGCAACCTGATCTCGGTCACCATGCTCTACTGGTTCCAGGAGACCGGGCACCGACCGATCACGCTGATGGGCGGCGGCACCTCGATGGTCGGCGACCCGTCCTTCCGCGACGATCAGCGCAAGCTGCTCTCGATCGAGGAAATCAACGCCAACATCGAGAGCATCAAGAAGGTCTACTCGCGCATCCTGCGCTATGGCGACGGCCCGACCGACGCGCTGATGGTGAATAACGCCGACTGGCTGCTGAAGCTCAACTATGTCGAGTTCCTGCGCGACGTCGGCCGGCATTTCTCGGTCAACCGCATGCTCTCCTTCGACTCGGTGAAGCTGCGGCTCGATCGCGAGCAGTCGCTCTCCTTCCTCGAATTCAACTACATGATCATGCAGGGCTACGACTTCGTCGAACTCAGCCGCCGCTATGATTGCCGCCTGCAGATGGGCGGCTCCGACCAGTGGGGCAACATCATCAACGGCGTCGACCTCTCGCATCGCATGGAGGGCAAGCAGCTCTTCGCGCTGACGACGCCGCTGCTGACGACCTCGTCGGGCGCCAAGATGGGCAAGACCGCCAGCGGCGCCGTCTGGCTCAATGGCGACCTCTTCAGCCCCTATGAGTTCTGGCAGTATTTCCGCAACACCGAGGACGCCGATGTCGGCCGCTTCCTCAAGGTGTTCACGCGCCTGCCGCTCGCCGAGATCGCCAGGCTCGCCGCGCTCGGCGGCTCGGAGATCAACGAGGCCAAGAAGGTGCTGGCGACCGAGGCCACCGCGCTGCTGCACGGCCGCGAGGCGGCCGAAGCCGCGGCCGAGACCGCCCGCAAGACCTTCGAGGAAGGCGGGGCCGCCCAGGACCTGCCGAGCATCGAGGTGCCGGCGGCCGAGCTGAAGGCCGGCCTCGGCGTACTCAGCGCCTTCGTCAGCGCCGGCCTCGTGCCGTCGACCGGCGAAGCCCGCCGCCAGATCAAGGCCGGCGGCCTGCGCGTCAACGATGCCCAGGTCTCTGACGAGCGCGCGACGCTGTCGCCGGCCGACCTCGTCGACGGCGCGGTCAAGCTCTCCTTCGGCAAGAAGAAGCACGTCCTGCTGCGGCCAGTCTGAAGGGCGCTGAACGGCCGGCCCGGGCGGCCCGTTCAGCTGAAATGATAGCGCGTGAACCGATCGAGCTGGTCGTAATAGACCAGCGTCGTCCCACAACTTCTGTCGGCGACGCTGAAGATCCCGGTATCGTCGTAGCCGGTCAGAACCACCCAGTGATTGGTGGTCCCTTCATTGGTGATATGGGCGACGATGCCGGCGCCCGATTTCAGCCAGCCGCTGACCTCACCAAAGCTGGTCTCCGCACCCTTGTACTGCCGATAGAGCCACACGCGCTTGCCGAACGCGCCGGTTAGGAGGCCGAAATCGAGGTCGGAGCGCTGCTTGCTGCGATGCGCATAGCCTTGCGCCTCATGCGACATCCAGGCTTCGAGCGTGGCCGGCGTGACGATCGCCGGATCGAGGGCGTAAGCAGAATTCTTGCCCGCGAGAACCGTCTTGACCGTATCGAGATGTGGCGGGGTGAACCTGATGTTCTTCGAGGCGATCATGGTTGCGCAGGCGGTCAGCGCGCACCCCTTGGCCCGGATCTCGTCGGCCGTACCGTTCAGGGTCTGGTCGCCCCAGCGATTGTCGCCTTGCGAGTAGTTGCAGGCCGGCGCCACCGCGAAGGTGGCCCTGATCGCGGCACTGACCGGATAAGGCCGCGAAGTGTCCGGCTCGGTCAAGCGGCCCGCATAGGAATTGAGCGCCTTTAGCGTAGGGCGAGTCAGGCCGGGACTTACGATACCATCGCCGCCGCCTACCCGTGCGACACGCTGGAAGGTTCGAATCCTGTCCTTGAAATTCGACCGATCGGCGTCAGGGCTGCCGCCGGACCAGTCCTTGATCTCGCGCAACAGGGTGATGATCTTGTCGACGTCCTCGTTCTTGTTGGGCGAGCTTCCGGCTCCGACGGCAAACTTGATCTCAAGTGGTGGCCCGGGCACGTCGACCTCGCTTATCCGGTGGACACCGGGAAGCCTAACCGCACATTCCCTAACGTCAAGAACTTGGCGCCGGCGAGTCTCGTCAGCGCTCCGCGGTCCCCGGCACGGGCATGTTGCCGCCCGGTCGGGTCTGCCCCATCGGCCCGCCGCCGAGCGGGTCGACGAAGCGGCGCAGGATGCCGGGCGCTATCGCCGAGAGCGGATTGACCGTCATGGTCGGCTGGCTGGCCGAGCCCGAGACGCGGAAATTCACCGCGAACAGGCCGCCATATTGCCCGCCGCCGAGGATCATGCCGACCACCGGCACCTGGGCGAAGGCATTGTTGAAGGCATAGCCCGGCACGAAGGTGCCGCCAATATCGACGCGGTCGCGGCCATAGTCGACATTGCCCTGGATGGTGAAGCCGACCTGCTGGCCCCACAGCACCGCGTCGTTGATGTCGATCCGGCTGGCACTACGCACGAATTCGGCGCGCAGCTTGGTGAAGGCGACATCGCTCGCATC
This sequence comes from Allobosea sp. NPDC055332, assembly GCF_053645455.1. Lineage (NCBI taxonomy): Bacteria > Pseudomonadati > Pseudomonadota > Alphaproteobacteria > Hyphomicrobiales > Alloboseaceae > Allobosea > Allobosea sp. NPDC055332. The sequence continues at coordinate 762,310 of NZ_JBSHMO010000003.1, forward strand.
GATGCGCGGAGCCGGCGCGCCGGTGCTGTCGAGCGCGCCTGGCGGCTGCGAGCCCGGTGGGCCGACGACGCGGCGCAAGGCCGGCTCGTCCCGCACGGTGAAGTTGCGCAGGAGCAGTTCGCCCGGCTGGCGCCCCTCGCCGGCTCCGATCTGCAGCACCAGGTCGCCGCCATAAGCGCGGCGATATAGGTCGAGGAAGCGCAAGGTTGCGCCACCGTTCTCCGATTGCACCACGATCGGAGAGGCACCATCGCCCTGCTTCGTCTGCCGGATCGAAAGATCGGCCCGCCCGATCCGCCCCTGATAGGCGATCGAACGCACAGCCCCGGCACGGCGCGACAGCTTGAGCTGCGAATTGCCGAGCGCCTCGTTGTTGAACCCTGTCAGGATCGGCACGTCGAGATCGAGGTCGAAATCCGGGCCGGACGCTGCGCTCTGATTGCTGCGCGCACCGCCTCGGGCCGGCGCGGCCGGGGTGTCGAACAGGTCGCGGATGAACGGACGCGCATCAAGCACCGGCCCGCGCACCGAAAGCTTGGTCACGTTGCCATCGCGGCCGATCTCGACCTTGCTCAGATTGTCGCCAGGTGACAGGCGCAGCTGCGAGAAGCTGGCGCTTTCGAAGGTGTTCTGCCTGGTCAGCGAAATGCGCCCCTTGGCCAGCAATGGCGCGCTCTCGATCGTCAGGTCCTCCAGGTCCGGGCCGTCATCGTCGACGACATAGTTGAAGCTCGCCTTGCCCGCCCGGCCGGCCGGCTTGTTCAGGCCCGGCACGCCGGCGTCGATCGCGGCCTTGGTCAGGTCGACTTCCACGCGCGGCGGCGGCTCTGGGCTCCTCCCCAGCGGCTTGACGACCTTGACCTGCAGCGGCCCGCTGATGCCGGTCTCGGGCCCGAGACCGCGCCGTTTGAGGGCTGCGTTGTCGAGCATCAGCGAGACCGTCGCCTCGCCCAGGCCCTTGGCGTTCTGCTTGAGTTCGATCGGAGCCTTGTCGCCGCCAATCCGGCCCTCGCCCTTGATCGAAAGCTGGCCGCGATCATAAGTCAGCGCCAGATTGGCGCCCTCGAGCTTCTCGCCGCCGAGCAGATTGTCGGAGGCGACGTTCGAGAGCATGCCAGTGCTGCGAATCAGGACGTCATTGAACGTCAGATCGTTGACCAGCGGCAGTGAGAGCTGGTTGGTTAGATCGATCGCGCCGCGCAGCGCCCCCGGCTCGATCTTGAGCGGCGAGAATTCGCGCAGCGACGGGAAATTGAGGAGCGCGACCAGCGCGTCGGCCGAGCCCGTCGACTTGAAACCGATCCGCGCCTGCGGCCGCTCCGCCCAGGTGTCGGACATGGCGAAGGTGCCTTCGCCGAGCTGGAGCTTGCGGCCCTCGCCGACCTCGGCCGTGGCCTGCGAAATGACAAGGTCGACGGTGCGGCCTGTCGTCGAGCCGACGACGCGGGCATCGGTGAGGAGCGGCAAGCCGGGATTCGGCAGGAAACTGACCTGCGAGGCCTTCAGGCTCACGGCGACAGCGTCGTCATCCATGCCTTTGCCGTCCGCCAGCCGGGCGTTCGCCTCCGGTGACATCGCCAGCTTGACGTCGATCTCCTCGACCCGCCCGCTCTTCACCATCTCGACCAGGGCTGCATGCAGTCCGGGAGAGGTGACAGCCGGCCAGACCGCGAGCGCCGCCCGCATATCGGTATCGACCGCCCTAATCTGGAAGCGATGCGAATTCTTGTCGTCGCGCCGGCGCGCCATGCCGGAGCCTTCGGCGTTGATCAGCGGCCCCTTGAACGAGAGCTGGCCCATCCGCACCTCGCCCGCACCAGGATCGACCTCGAGCTGCGTGCGCAAGCTCGAAAGGACAACCGCCGCATCCTTGCCGATACCGGCCACCTGCCCTGCTCCGTTGAGCGCCAGTCGCCAGATGCCCCCCTCGTTGCGCGCCTCTCCGCTTCCGGCGAGCCTGGTCTCGCCAGCCTGGAGCTGGACGGTTGCAACCTTGACCGTCTTGAGTCCGTCGTCGCTGGTGAAGTCGAGCTTGGCACCCTGGACCTCGATCGGGTCGAGCCCGGCATTGTGAACCTTGACCACTCCGGGTGCGACGGAGAGCCCCGCAGCAATCCTGCGTTCGCCGCCGCCGGTCTGGGTCAGCGAAATCTTGCCGCTGAGCGCCAACCCGTCCAGCGCGACCATGGCGTTGCCGAAGGCGAGCGCCACCGCCTCGGCCGGCTCGAAGCGCTGAATGTCGACCGTGGCGCTGCGCGTGCCGTCGGGCGCGCTTGTCAGATCGATCGCAAGTTCCTTCCAGCGCGGGCCGATGCGCCCCTTCATCGACAGCCGCGCCTGCCCGCCGCCGAAGCGCTCCAGCCTGATGTCGACGTCTTCCAGGCCGGAGCGTTGCCGCCCGGCCGGGTCGATCAGCGTGACCCGCGCTCCGCCGATGCCGGCGACTTCGAGCGAACCGAGCAGGCCGTCGTTCGAGACCAGCGCGCCGACCGCATTCATCGCTCCGGCGAACGCATCCCAATCGACGGGATCACCCGCCACGGGCGTCTTCGAAGCCTGTTCCGGCTGGGCATCCTGCTCCAGCAGCAGCGACCCGTCCTGCCTGACGCCGAGCCGGATATTGACCCCACGCAGGTCGAGGGAGACCAGGCGGAAATCACCGCGCAGCAGCGCCATTGGATCGTAGCCGAGCACAGCCTCCGGCGCTCGGAACGAAGCCCCGCCGGCATGCCGGAACGAGACCTCGCGGACCCGCAGGCGCGAGCGGCCATCGACGCGGTTGAGCTCGGCCTGCTCGGCTTCGACCTTCCAGTTCGGCCCGAGCCGCTCCTCGATGGCGGTCGAGATCCGCCCCTCCAGTCCCGAGAGCGGGATGAAACCACTGACCAGCAATGCCGCTGCAGCGAAGCCGAGCGTGACAACTGCAACGCAGACTGTGACCGCGATGGTGACGATGCCGCGCCAGGCACGCCTGGCTACGGCGACCACCTCCTGACATTCCGCCGCGGGGGCCGCAGCGGATGTGGGGGCCACGTTGGTCTTGCTGTTGTCGGTCAACGAAATCGCTTCTTGTCTTGCTGCTCGAATCGTGCGGATCGATGCGACGATATCTGCGGCCAGGCCAGCCCGCCTCGCCACCCGCATGATGCGCCCGATTCCGGGAGCGGTACAGCAGCGGCAAGCTAGCTGATTCGATCCCGCCGATTCTGATTTGTGTCTGAGCCGGCTTATCGCTTCCGGCTTGCCCGGCCCTTGCACGTGATCGAGACCAAAGGAAGGCAGACATGGCGTTGAACGAAGGCATTCCCGCCCCCGACTTCACCTTGCCGACAGATGGCGGCGGTTCGTTCACGCTGTCCGGTCTGCGCGGCCGCAAGGTCGTGCTCTACGCCTATCCGCAGGACGACACGCAAAGCTGCACCAACGAAGCGCTCTCCTTCGACGCGTTGCTCGGCGATTTTGCCGCAGTCAGCACGACGGTCGTCGGCATCTCGCCGGATTCGGTGAAGCGCCACGACAAGTTCAGGCAGAAATACGGGCTGCGCCTGACGCTCGTCTCCGACGAGGAACGGACGGCGATCGAAGCCTACGGCCTCTGGGTCGAAAAGCAGATGTATGGCCGCCACTATATGGGCGTGGAGCGCAGCACCTTCCTGATCGATGCCGCCGGAAACATCGCCCGCGTTTGGGCCAAGGTCCGGGTGAAAGGCCACGCCGAGGCGGTGCTTGCGGCTGCTCGTGAGCTCTGACGGATTGCTGCTGGAAGGCGACGAAACCGCCTGCGGTTTGCGATTGATTAACCCTAACGAGGTCTAATCACCCTATCGCAGCGTCACTTCCGGTTTTGCGTATGACCTCCTCGGATCCCCGCGTTCAGGCCACTGGCCGCGACCTTGCCGTGACCGGCCTTTTCTCCCGCCGCAGCTTCACGATCAGCCGGTCTACCGCGCTGCTCGGCCTTAGTCTGCTGGCGTTGACCACCGCCTGGAGCGGCGCGACGAGCTGGTACATCCTGCGCAAGGATGATCTCGCCGCCCGGCTGATCAGCCGCGAGACCTCCCGCCAATACGCCTATGAGGACCGGATCGCCGCCTTGCGTGCCGATGTCGACCGGCTCGCCAGCCGCGCCTTGCTCGATCAGGACGGTGTCGAAGCCCGCGTCGGCGAGATCGCCATGCGCCAGGCCGAACTTGAATCGCGGCAATCCCTGGTCAACGCCGTCGCCGAGAGCTTGCAATCGGCGGGAATCGGCGTGTCGCAAGCCGCCAAGAACCCGCTGCGCCAGCGCATGATCAAGCCCGAGGAGCCGATCCGCGCCTCCGGCGTCACCAGTTTCGCGCCATTCGCCTCCGGCAAGCCGACGCCGGCGCCGGAAACCCTGCCGCTGCGTGGCGCCGACGACCGCCCGGCGCCCTGGAAATCGGGCGAGGCCGAGGAGCCCGTGCCGCCGGCCAAGCGTGTCGCCGAAGCGTTGATCCAGCTCGACCAATCCATCGAGCGCAGCTCGGCGACGCAGCTTGCGGCCCTGCGTGAGATCGACAGGAATCTCGGCGATACCCAGAAGACGCTGCGCAGCGCCCTTGCCGAAACCCGCCTCGATACCGACAGGCTGGCCGTAGCGACCCCGCTTCCGAAAGGCGTCGGCGGCCCCTTGGTCCCGGTCGATCTCGACGCCTCGGCCGGGCCGTTCGAGGCGACCTTGAGCTCGCTGCAGCCGCGCATCGCCACCGTCTTCCGCCTGCGCGGCCTCGTCGAGCAACTGCCGCTGCGCCGGCCGCTCGCGGGAGAACTTGAGCTGAGCTCCAACTACGGCTATCGCGCCGATCCCTTCACGCGCGGCGCCGCCCTGCACACCGGCATGGACCTGCGTGCCGAGCACGGCTCACCAATACGCGCGACCGGCCCGGGCAAGGTCGTGACGGCCGAGTATTCCGGCGGCTACGGTAACATGGTCGAGATCGAGCATGCCGGCGGCATCACCACCCGCTATGCCCATATGTCGGCGATCCTGGTCAGCGAAGGGCAGACGGTCGCGGCCGGCACATTGGTCGGCCGTGTCGGCTCCACAGGCCGCTCCACCGGGCCTCACCTGCACTACGAGACTCGCATCGACGGCGAGCCAGCCGATCCGAACCGTTTCCTGCGCGCCGGCGACAAACTGGTGGGGCAGCTCTGAAGCCATTCCAAGCATAGGCGAAGCTTCACAGACCACTGTAGCATTTGTCCACAGCGGTCTGTTTTGATTCGATAATGTCTCGCTTTACCGCAATGCGTCTGCGATCGCCGCGCCGGCCACCTGATGGCCGTACTCGTTCCAGTGAGCATCGGCCTGGAACTCGAAGCGCTTACCTGCCTTTGCCCACTCCGCAGCGAAGACGGGATGCAGGTCGAGGAAGGCGATACCGTGCTTGGCCGCCATCTCCGCCGCAATCCGGTTGAGCTTCAGTGCCGGGCTGTCGCCGCGGCCGGCATAGATCGCCGCGCGGTCGCCATCCATGACGAACTGGAGTTTCGCTCCGATCGAATCAGCACGCGCCTTCAGCCGGCCGAACAGGTAGTCGGTCGCCACGCGGATGTCGGCCTCCTGCGCAAACACACTCGCCACGTCGATATTGGCAGCATAGCCGCCCTCGCCCGCAGCCCTGGCGGGTCCGAGGATCGCGTCGACCAGCGCCTGCGGCCGGACCTGCCAACGATAGAGCAGGAAACGCGCCGTCGCGCTCTGGCGCAGGAATTCGAGCCAGCCGCCGCGCCAGGGTGCGGGCGCGACCTCGCCGGCCACCTTGCCGCCTTCGACTTTCAGCTTGAGGAAGCTCGACGTATAGCGCCCCGGCTTGAACACGAAGCTCTCGTCGAAATCGTTATGGACGAGCATCACCACGATCTGATCGGGGCGGCGCTGGGCGACCTCGCGCTCGACCATCTGCAGGTACTGGCTGAGCGGCGCGCCGGCGACGCCGAAGCGCTGGATCTCGACCGGCCCCTTGCTGGCCAGCCGGGCTCCGGCCACTTCGGCGAAGCTCTTGTCGAACGGCACCTGCAGCGCCTCGACGAAACTGTCACCGACGAAGGCGATACGGCTGGTTCCAGCCTTGCGCTCGACGGGATAGTCCGGCAGCGGCGAGTTCCAACCCTGCGCATTGATCCTGTAAGGCGCGGCGATCTCGTCGCGCACGCGCCAGACGCCATTCTGCCCCGGCTGATAGCGCACGACCTCGTTGACGAAGGCATTGCGCGGCACGTCGCTCGCCGGCAGCACGAAGCGGAACAGCACGAGCTCGCAGAATAGCAGGAAGACGACGACGCTGCCGAGCGAGACCGCGAGATTGATCAGTACCTCGCGGCCGCGGGAGCGTTTGGTCCCGCTCAATCGATGTCCTCGACTTCGACACTCGTGCCGTAGACGCGCTGGGCCAGCGATGCCTCCATGAACGGGTCGAGATCGCCGTCCAGCACGTCGGAAGGCGCGGTCGAGGCGACGCCGGTGCGCAGGTCCTTCACCAGCTGATAGGGCTGCAGCACATAGGAGCGGATCTGGTGGCCCCAGCCGATATCGGTCTTCGAGGCCTGCTCGGCGTTCGCCTTCTCCTCGCGCTTCTTCAGCTCGACCTCGTAGAGGCGGGCGCGCAGCATTTCCCAGGCCTTGGCCCGGTTCTTGTGCTGCGAACGCTCTTGCTGGCACGCGGCCACGATCCCGGTCGGGATATGGGTGATGCGCACCGCCGAATCGGTGGTGTTGATGTGCTGGCCGCCGGCGCCCTGGGCCCGGTAGGTATCGATCCGGCAGTCGGATTCCTTGACGTCGATGACGATGCGGTCGTCGACAACGGGATAGACCCAGACCGAGGCGAACGAGGTCTGGCGGCGGGCATTCGAGTCGAATGGCGAGATGCGCACCAGCCGATGCACGCCCGATTCGGTCTTCAGCCAGCCATAGGCGTTGTGGCCCTTGAACTGCAGCGTCGCCGACTTGATGCCGGCCTGGTCGCCATCCTGGTATTCCAGCGTCTCGACCTTGAACTTCCGCCGTTCGCCCCAGCGCCGGTACATGCGCAGCAGCATCTCGGCCCAGTCCTGGCTCTCGGTGCCACCGGCGCCGGGATGGATCTCGACATAGGTGTCGAGCATGTCGGCCTCGCCGGAGAGCAGCGATTCGACCTGCAGCCGGCCGGCTTCGGCCTCGACCGCCTTGATCGCGGCCTCGCCCTCGGCAATGGTCGCCGTATCCTCTTCCATCTCGCCGAGCTCGATCAGCGTGAGCGCGTCCTCGACGTCACGCTCGAGCTTGGTGATGCCCTCGATCTGCGTTTCGAGCTGGGTGCGCTCGCGCATCAGCTTCTGCGCGGCTTCGGCGTCGTTCCAGAAATCGGGGCCTTCGGAAAGCGCGTTCAGCTCCGCCAGGCGTCGTTGTGCGACATCCCAGTCAAAGATGCCTCCTCAGCAGTCCGATCGACTGCTTGGCGTTGTCGAGTTGCGTCTGGATTTCTGGGCGCATGGTCGTCGTCTTTAAGTCCGTCGCTTGAGGCTGACTGGCTGGGCGCTGACATAGGCACGCAGCGCAGTCGTGTAAATGGCGCCGGCGCCAACCTCTCCCTCAGAAGGAGCAGGCAAGGCACTCGCGACCGTGGCGGTATTCGGCTTTCCAGTAATGCGGATCGCCGACCATCTCATAGACGAGCCCCGCGGCAAGCGGGTAGCGCTTGCGGAACGGCCGGGCGAGCAGCACGAAGAGATCGCAATCCGGCGGCCATGCGCCGCTATCGAGAATCCGGTTGCCGCGCGCCAGTTCGGCCTCGAGGATCGCCTGAAGCGGCGCGGCCGTCAGGGCCGCGCCCTCAGCTCTCGTCAATAGAGGCCGCCGGTGCCGGAGCCGACCGAACGGCCGCCGGCAGGCGCCACGCTCATCGCGCCGCCAGTGCCGTCGGAAGCGCCGATCACCGAATAGCTGTCCGGCGGCGCCGTGCCCGGCTTGAACGCTTCGAGGATGCCGCCCTCGCCGCCGGCGCGCATGCCGGTGCGCGGGTCGACCCGGATCAGCTTGATGCCGGGCGGCACGCGGAACGGCGTCGCCGGCTTGTCCTTCAGCGCGACGGTCATGAAGTCGCGGAAGATCGGCGCGGCGTACTGACCGGCGGTCGCCGAGTTGCCGAGCGACTTCGGCTTGTCGAAGCCCATATAGACGCCGACCGCGAGGTCGGGCGAGAAGCCGACGAACCAGACGTCCTTGGCGTCGTTGGTCGTGCCGGTCTTGCCGGCGAGCGGCTTGCCGACCGACTTCACCACCGTCGCGGTGCCGGCGTTGACGACACCTTCGAGCATCGAGACCATCTGGTAGGCGGTCAGCGGATCGAGCACTTGCTCGCGATTGTCGACCAGCCGCGGCTCGCGCTGGCCGCTCCATTTATCCGCCTCGCAGCCCTCGCAGACGCGCTGGTCGTGCTTGTAGATCGTCGCGCCCCAGCGATCCTGGATGCGGTCGATCAGCGTCGGCCGGATGCGCTTGCCGCCATTCGCCAGCATCGAATAGGCCGCGGTCATGCGCATGACCGTGGTCTCGCCGGCGCCGAGCGACATCGAGAGCACCGGCAGCATGTCGTCATAGATGCCGAAGCGGCGGGCATATTCCGCGATCAGCGGCATGCCGACATCCTTGGCGAGGCGCACCGTCATCAGGTTCTTCGAGAACTGGATGCCGTAGCGCAGCGTGCGCGGGCCGGTGAACTTGCCGTCGTAGTTGCTCGGCGTCCACATGCCGAGGCCGCCACCCTGATCGACCTCGATCGGCGCGTCGAGCACGATGCTGGACGGGGTATAGCCGTTGTCGAGGGCGGTCGCGTAGACGAAGGGCTTGAAGGACGAGCCCGGCTGGCGCAGCGCCTGCGTCGCCCGGTTGAACTCGGACTGGTCGTGCGAGAAGCCGCCGACCATGGCGAGCACACGCCCCGAGAACGGATCCATCACGGTGATCGCGCCGTTGACTTCGGGCATCTGGCGCAGACGGACCTGGCCCGGCTTGCCGTCGATCGGCTCGACATAGACGACATCCCCCGGCGAGACCGCCTGCGAGACGCGGGTGCGCCTGGTCCAGCGGATGCCGTCCGGCCCGAGTGTCGCCGTCTCCCGCTCCGGCCGGAGCTGGCCGGACGCCTCGCGGATCGGCTGCAGCCCGACGCGGGCACTGTCGCCGGCAACGTCGAGCACGACGGCGAGGCGCCAGGGCTTGACGTCACCGAGCACCGGCAGCTCGGCGATGGCGAGGCCCCATTCGCGGCTCGCCGCATCGATCTTCTGGATCGCGCCACGCCAGCCGCGCGCCTCGTCGAAGCGCACGAGACCGTCGACCAGCGCCTTGCGCGCCATCAGCTGCATCTTGGGATCGACGGTGGCACGGACCGAGAGCCCGCCCTCGAGCAGCTTCTTCTCGCCATAGCGGTCCTGCAGCTCGCGCCGGATCTCCTCGGCGAAATAGCCGGCGGCGATCTGGTTCGGCGAGACCGTGCGTGGGTTGACGCCGAGCGGCTGCTTCTTGGCAGCTTCCGCGTCGGCCCGCTTCAGGAATCCGTTCTCGGTCATGCGGTCGAGCACATAGTTGCGCCGCTCGATCGCGCGCTCGCGATTGCGGAACGGGTGCAGGTCGGTCGGCGCCTTCGGCAGCGCGGCGAGATAGGCCGCTTCCTGCGCGTTGAGCTCATGCACCGACTTGCCGAAATAGTTCAGCGCCGCCGCGGCGACGCCATAGCTACCCTGCCCCGGCGCCGGCGCGCCAAGATAGATTTCGTTGAGATAGAGCTCGAGGATCTTGTCCTTCGAATAGGTCGACTCGATGCGCAGCGCGATCAGCGCCTCGCGAATCTTGCGTTCGATGCTCTGCTCGGAGCCGACGAGGAAGTTCTTCGCCACCTGCTGGGTGATGGTCGAGGCGCCCTGCGGCCGGCGGCCGGAGCCACGATTGCGGAAATTCGAGATCGCGGCGCGGGCGAGACCCTCGGGGTCGACGCCGAAATGCTTGTAGAAATTCTTGTCCTCGGCCGAGAGGAAGGCATCGATGATCAGCTTCGGCACCGCCTGGATCGGCAGGTAGAGCCGGCGCTCCCGAGCGAACTCGGCGATCAGGCTACCGTCGCCGGCGTGGACACGGCTCATCACCGGCGGCTCGTAATTCCGCAGCTGCGCCGAATCGGGCAGGTCCTTGGAGTAGTGCCAGATCACGCCGGCCGCACCCGCGACACCGATGACGAACACGATCGTACCGGCGGCGAACGCCCATCCGAAAAGGCGCAATATGAACCGCATCGAGAATTTTGACCTCGGCTAGCGGCAGCGGCGTCGCCCTCCCCCTTTGGCGTCGCACCGTGCCCGGCTTATCTTGAACTCGTCTCTATATCACGGCGGACATGGCGGAACCGTGGCTTTGCGACCACAAATCGCCATCTTCGCCCATTGTGCCGTCAAGGCCTGCTTTGCGCAGCTTTGCCCGGGGTTTGCAGGCGTTCGAAATACTGGTCGACGGCCTGTTGGACCGCCGCGGCCGCCTGCGTGCGCCAGCCCTCGGAATTCAGGAGCTCGGCGTCCTTCGGGCTCGACATGTAGCCGAGCTCGATCAGCACCGACGGTACGTCAGGCGCGGTCAATACGCGAAAACCTGCGGAACGCAACGGCACCTTGTGCATCTTGACCGAGCCGCCGAGCTTCTCGACCAGGTTACGCGCGAAGATCGTCGAGAAACTGCGTGTCTCACGCTTGGCGAGATCCATCAGGATACCGGCGACATCCTGCACGTCCTCGCTCGAATCGAGGCCTGCGACGGCATCGGCCTGATTCTCCTTGGCCGCCAGGCGCGCGGCCTCGGCGTCGCTCGCGCGCTCGGAGCCGGTGTAGATGGTGGCACCGCGCACATCCTGCGCCTGCGCCAGCGAATCGGCGTGGATCGAGATGAAGAGATTGGCCTCGACGCCGCGCGCGATACGAACACGGTCGTTCAGCGAGATGAAGGTGTCGTCGGAGCGGGTCATGATCACCCGGTAGCGCCCCTGCGCCTCGAGCTGCTCCTTCAGCTTCAGCCCGAAGGCGAGCACGACCGCCTTCTCGGCAATCGCGGCGACCTGGGTGCCGGGATCGATGCCGCCATGGCCGGGGTCGATCACCACGATGCGGCGCGAATCACCTTCGGCCTTGCGCTCGACCGGGATGCTCGGCAGCTGCGTCTTCGCTGCCGCCTCGCGAGCGAGCGCGGCGAACTCCTCGCGACTCGTCCGCTTCAGCTCGACGACAAGCTCGCCAAAGCCGCCGCGCACCGGCTTGACGGTGACGTTCGCGATCGCGGCCGGCTGGGACAGATCGAGGATGATGCGGGCCCGGTCGGCCATGAACAGGCCGTAGCGGAAGCCGGAGACGAAACCTGCCGACTTGCGGCCCTGCTTCTGTTCAACTTGGAAGTTGATCGACGGCAGGTCGACGATGACCCGATCGGGCCCCGCGGTGACGGTCGCGCTGGCCGCAACGGGCCGGGACAGCGCCATGGTCAGCCGGACGGTGTCGCCCTGAGCCTCCAGCCGCGCATCGGTCGCGACCGGAAGATCAGCGACGGGACGGCTGGGAGAATTCGCGGGCGCAAGCGATGTCCATGACAGAAGCGCAGCCGCCAGCACCAATAGCCGCAGCGCCGGAGTGGCGGTACGGTGCGCAAGGCCCGTGATCAACAGGCGAAGCCGGTGAAGCAGGAGAACGCTCCTCGATTCGCTGGTTCGACGCTTAACAAGACTTAACCATAGCGTCGCCAGTCGTTGACAACCCGTTACCACGGCCGATCGGCACCGGAAACCGCGCCCTGCCGATCACCCACCGTTAACGTGCTTGCAAAAATGCATCGCCTGTCTGTAATGGAGATGGTTGCATCGCGAAGGCTACCGCAGCGCACAAGACGGGTCATAAGCCCGCCGGCGCCCTGCGAAACAGCCGAACGACCGGATCTGTCACCTGATCCGCGCCGGCGCGGGGGCAACCAACAACGGAATCGTCCGCGGACGGGCCTGCGCCAGGCAGCAATCGGCGCCGGTACTCTTGTCCGCGAGCGTGTCAAACGCGGTGCGCTTCGCGGCGCGCTGCAGGTCAAAGGTCAGATGTCGGGGCAAACGACGCCGCTTTCCCTTTCGGTGTTTCGTCGAAACCTCTCAGGTGGTGACGGGCTGTCCGCCCGCTCCGCCGTCCGCTTCCGTCGTCCTTCCTTGATCGAACTCCTCTCCCTGCAACATGCCGGTTTCAACCGGTCGACGCGCGGCGCCCCTGCCCGCGGCCGCGGACACACGTCCGCAGCCCGGCGGATTGCCAAGGCCGCCGCGCCAATGGAATTGTCCCATGGCCAACAAGATGCTTATCGATGCCACCCACCCGGAAGAGACCCGGGTCGTGGTGTCCCGCGGATCGCGTATCGAAGAGTTTGATTTCGAATCGGCCAGCCGCAAGCCGCTCCGCGGCAATATCTATCTGGCGAAGGTGACGCGGGTGGAGCCGTCGCTCCAGGCCGCCTTCGTGGAATATGGCGGCAACCGCCACGGCTTCCTCGCCTTCTCCGAAATCCACCCCGACTACTACCAGATTCCGGTCGCCGACCGGCAGGCCCTGCTCGCCGAGGAAGCCCGCGCCGAGCGTGAGGAAGAGCGCGACGAGGAAAAGCGCGAGCGTCGTGGCCGCCGCGGCCGCCGCGACCGCGACAACCGTCCCAAGCGCGCCGCCGAGACCGGCGAGACCGTCAGCGCCGAGGTCGAGGCCGGCGCCGCCCAGGCCGAGGATCTGGTCGAGACCAACGGCAAGGAAGCCGCGATGGTCAACGAAGGCGCGCCCGCCTTCGGCGAGAGCTTCGCGCCGCAGATCGCCGAATCCACCAATGAGGACGCGGCCGAGAACTCCGCGCCGCTGACCTTCGAGACCACCACCGGGGCATCCGCCTCCGAGGATGGCGAGGAGGCTTCTGAAGCGCGCCGCCGCTCGCAGGACGACGAGAACGGCGACGAGGAGAACGGCAGCGAGGAGGCCCAGGAGGAGCCGGAGCAACTCGGCGGCGGCGATGCCCTCGACGACATGCCCGAGCGCCCGCGCAATCTGCGCCGCCAGTACAAGATCCAGGAGGTGATCAAGCGCCGCCAGATCATCCTGGTCCAGGTCGTCAAGGAAGAGCGCGGCAACAAAGGCGCCGCCCTCACCACGTATCTCTCGCTCGCCGGCCGCTATTCGGTGCTGATGCCGAACACCGGCAAGGGCGGCGGCATCTCGCGCAAGATCACCAATGCCGAGGACCGCAAGCGCCTGAAGGAGATCGCCCAGGAGCTGGAGGTTCCGGACGGGATGGGCATCATCCTGCGCACCGCTGGCGCTTCCCGCACCAAGCCGGAGATCAGGCGCGACTACGAATATCTGATGCGGATGTGGGAGAGCGTGCGCGAGCTGACGCTCGGCTCGGTCGCTCCGGCGCTGGTCTATGAGGAGGGCAACCTCGTCAAGCGCTCGATCCGCGACCTCTACAACAAGGACATCGACGAGGTTCACGTCGCCGGCGAGAGCGCCTATCGCGAGGCGAAGGACTTCATGCGCATGCTCATGCCGAGCCATGCCAAGAGCGTGAAGCCCTATCGCGAGCAGACCCCGCTCTTCGCCGCCTTCGGCGTCGAGAGCCAGCTCGACGCGATGTTCTCGAACACGGTGACGCTGAAGTCGGGCGGTTACATCGTCATCAACCAGACCGAGGCGCTGGTCGCGATCGACATCAACTCCGGGCGATCGACCCGCGAGCACAACATCGAGGACACCGCCCTCAAGACCAATCTCGAAGCGGCCGAGGAAATCTCGCGCCAGCTGCGCCTGCGTGACCTTGCCGGTCTCATCGTGATCGATTTCATCGACATGGAAGAGAACCGCAACAACCGCGCGGTCGAGAAGAAGCTGAAGGAGTGCCTGAAGAACGACCGGGCCCGCATCCAGGTCGGCCGCATCTCGGCCTTTGGCCTCCTGGAGATGTCGCGCCAGCGCATCCGCACCGGCGTGCTCGAGAGCTCCTCGGTGCCCTGCCCGCATTGCGCCGGCGCCGGCCTCGTCCGCTCGACGCCCTCGATCGCGCTGCAGATCCTGCGGGCGCTCGAAGAGACGCTGATCAAGAGCGCCTCGCATAATCTCGAGGTCCGCACCCGGCCGGAGGTCGCGCTCTACGTGCTCAACCAGAAGCGCGCCCATCTGCGCGACCTGGAGGAGCGCTTCAACATCGCGATCACTGTCTCGGCCGACGCGGCCCTGCTCGGCACCCGCTATTTCGAGGTCGAGCGCGGCGAGTTCGTCGGCAACGAGAACCGCGTCGTGCCGGTGTCGAGCATGCGCGACGAGGCGATCATCGACGAGCCCGAGGACGAGGATATCGTCGAGGTAGAGGTCGAGGTTGAGGAGGCTGAGGGCGAAACCGCAGCCGCGCCGCGTGCCGACGCTGCAGAAGGCGAAAGCCAGGAGAGCCGTGACGGCCGTCGCCGCCGGCGCCGGCGCCGTCGGCGGCGCGGTGGTGAGCGCGATGGTCAGGGCCAGGGCCTCGAAGGCGCGGCCGACGAAAACGGCGATCAGGACGAGGCCGAGGACGGCGATGATGCCGCTATCGGCGAATCGGACGACGCCGCCCCGGCCGCTGCTCCGCTCGTCGATGAGCCGGCCGCGACCGTGAGCGAGACCTCTGCCGCCGAGCCGGAAGCGGATGCCAAGCCGAAGCGCGCGCGGCGCAGCCGCAGCAAGAAGGCCGAGGCGGAAGCGCAAGCCGAGCCGGTCGAGGCCGCCAAGGCGGCCGACACGGCCAGCGAAACCGTCACCGAACCTGCCGAAAAGCCCAAGCGCAGCCGTTCGCGCAAGAAGGTCGTGCCGATCACCGAGGACGGCGTCGCCGCTGCCCCGGCCGAGCCGGTGCCTGCTCCCGAAGCCGCAGCGCCTCAGCCCGAGCCTGTCGCCGAGGAGCCGCCGCCCGCACCGCGCGTGGTCGAGGAACCCGTCGCGGTGGTGCTGACGCCGCCGGATCCGGATCGGCCCAAGCGCGGCGGCTGGTGGAACAAGCTGGCCGGACGCAAGTAACATCAGGGCCGTCGCGAGCGATCGCGGCGGCCTTTTTCATGACCGGGAGGGACGGATGCGCCCGCCGAGGAGCCGTGAGAGCCTGTTCGTGAGGGCGTTCGCCTGCGCCGGCCTGATCGGGCTGGCCTGGTTGGCTCAGCAGGCGCTCGGCTGGCTCGGTGTCGGCCTGCTTGGCCTGTTCACCCTCTTCGTCGCGGTACGCTACGAGCTGGAAGGCAACCTGCCTGTCGGCCCGCAGATGACGCCGGACCTCTACGCCAGCCAGTTCCACAAGCATGGCCGCGAGCACGCGGCCGAGCGCGCCGGCCAGCGCCATGAGTGGCTGGGGCAGCTCTCGGCCGCCCGGCTCGCCGCCGGCATGGGCGTCCTGCTGGCGCTGCTTGGTTTCGGTTTCTTCCTGATGCTGGAGTTCGACCGCCAGCCCGGGTGAAGCCCCCGGCCCGACCGACGTTCACTCCGCCGCCGGCACCAGCGGCGTCGGCGGCGGCACAGCCGCGATCGCGGCAGCGGCGCTCTTGCCTCCGCCTTCCTTCACCGTGACCGCATTGGAGGCGAACGGCACCTGCGCATCGATCAGGCCGCGATAGACCCGCTTCAGCGCCTCGCGCTGCAGCATCGAGGCCTGATTCGGCTTGCCGGTGAACTTCAGCCTGATGACGATCGCCTGATCGGTGATGTCGGCGACGCCCTGCATCTTGAGCTGGGCGATGAAATGCTGGCCGTATTCCGGGTCTTCGAGCAAGGCGAGGCCGATCTTCTTGATCGTCTTGCGCGCCTTCTCGATGTCGGCGGAGTGATCGAGACGGACGTTGAACTTCACCGTCGCCCAGTCGCGGCTGGCGTTGGTCAACGATTGGACCTGGCCGAACGGGACGGTGTGGATCTGCCCGCTCTGGTGGCGCAACTGCATCGAGCGCAGCGAGATCTTCTCGACCGTGCCTTTCAGCCGGCCGGTATCGACATATTCGCCGACCCGGAACGCGTCCTCGAGCATGAAGAAGAAACCGGAGACGATGTCGCGCACCAGCGCCTGCGAGCCGAAGGATATGGCGAGGCCGAGAATACCGAAGCCGGCGAGCAGCGGCCCGATGTCGACGCCGAGCCGCGACAGCAGCACCAATGCAGTCAGTCCGAACACGGCGGCGAGCACGACGCCGCGCAGCACCGGCAGCACGGTCGCCAGCCGCGACGGCACATGGTCATGCGGTACGGCGTCTTCGTCGCCCGGCAGGCTCGCCACGGGCTTCGGCGTATAGGCGTCGAAGAAGCTGCGCAGGAAGACGATCGCCACCCAGCCGCCGAAAGCGAGCACGGCGACACCGCCGGCCTGGCGCATCAGCACGGTGAACTGGTCGGAGCTGACGCCGAACAGGAAGCCGGCCCAGAGCCGCGCCAGCAGATAGAAGCCGCCGGCCCAGATCGCGCCGCCCGCCGCGGCGCGCAGGGCATGTCCGACCGCGATCGAGAGCGGAGCGACCTCGCCCATCGCCGCCGCATGCGCCTGCCGGCAGGCCATCAGGCTGGTGATGCCGACCGCCAGGATCGGCGCCAGCACGATGATGAACTGCGTCAGCGCGGCTGCCTCCGCCCAGCGCGCCCCGCCCTCCATCATCGAGGATGCATTGCCGACCATCCAGATCAGCACGGCGAGTGCGGCATAGAGCCAGCCCGTCGTCAGGGCGATCACGCGGCGCGTCGGCCCGGGTTCATGCGCGGAATGGAGAATCAACGCCGCAAGGTCGTGCCGCGCATCGATGAACCACCAGACCTTGAACACGGTGGAGACAATGCCGACCAGGGCGAACAGCCCGACGACGGCTCCGGGTCCGGCGGCATGCTGCATCGACACCGTCGCCGTCAGCAGGACGGGCGTGAGAATGCCGAAGAAGATCAGGAATTTGAAAGCCCGCTCGGCCCGCGGCAGCGGCATCACCCGACGTTCCGGGGCGCCGGGAGCGAGCAGGAAGCGTCCGAGAATCAGATAGCCGGCGCCGATGGTGAGGCCGTTGGCGATCGTGCGCAGCACCATGTGGGCGAGGTCCGGCTCAGGCAGCCAGAACTTGCGGACCGCATGCAGCACTGCGAGCCAGAGCCCGAGCGTCGCCAGATCCTGCAGCAGCCCCCAGGAGGACGCGATCAGGCGCGGCGTGAACTCCGGCCCCTCCGGCCGCAGCCGGCGTTTGAACCAGCTATTGGTCGCGAGCCGGAACAGCCCGGCGATGGCGAACGCAAGCGCGAGGCCCAGGGCGAGCCGCCAGCCGGCCGAGACTCCATTTACGCCATTGCGATTCTGCGCCCAGGCGCTGCGCCAGGCGTCCGGTATCTGGGCCAGGCGCGGCACCGCCCCGAGGCCCTGCGACACGCCATCGACGAAATGGTCCCAGAATGCCTCGGCCGGGGTCTCGTCCTCCGCCGGGGCATTGCTCGTCGCTGTAGGGCCAGGGCTGGCTGCGGCAGCCGGCGATGCCGCGGGGACAGCCTCTCCCTTGCCCGCGATCCTGATCTCGACCTTACGCCCGCCGGCCGAGAGAGAGTCGACCAGTTTGCGTACGGTCTCAGGCGTCTCGTCGCCGCGCAGGGTGAGGACAGGCGATGAGTCCGCTTTGGCTTGCTGTGCCGCAGCCGGCATCGGGCCTGCCGCGGCGCCCGCCAATAGCGCGGCCCCGCACAACGCCATGGCCTTCAGCCAGTTCCGCATTGCGACCATGTCCTGCCCCCAAGCCGGATCAGATTGAGTCCACTGCCTCGTCTTGGCAAGCACCCGCCTCAGCGTGTCTTCAGCCAGCGCCCCAGGCGCGCAACCGCCTCCTCGCATTCCGCCAGCGAGCCGGCGAAGGACAGCCGCACCGTCCGCGCTCCGCGCCCCTCGTCGAAATCGAGCCCGGGCGTGATCGCGACGCCGGCATTCTCCAGAGCATCCCGGCAGAAGCTCATGGAATCGTTCGAATATCGGCCAATGTCGAGATAGATGTAGAAGGCGCCATCGACGGGGAGGAAGTCGCCAAGCCCGATCTCCGGCAGCGCCTTCAGCAGATAGGCGCGGTTCGCCGCATAGCCGGCCTTGATCGCCTCGCATTCATCCATCGCATCGAAGGCCGCCTCGCCCGCGACCTGGCTCAGCATCGGCACCGAGATCGAGAAATTCTGCTGCAGCCGCTCGATCACGCGCACCAACCGCTCCGGGACCACCAGCCAGCCGACCCGCCAACCGGTCATGCAATAGTACTTGGAGAAGGAGTTGACGATGATCGCGTCCGGATCGGCGGCGAGCGCCGTCGTCGCCGGCCGCTCATAGGTCAGGCCGTGATAGATCTCGTCGGAGATGTACCAGAGCCCGAGCCGCCGGCACTCGGCCGCCACCGCCGCGATTGCCTCCGGCGCCATCACCACACCGGTCGGATTGGCCGGGCTCATCGTCAGCACGCCGGCGAGCGGCTTCTCGGCATGGGCTTTCGCGATCAGCTCCGGCGTCAGCGCATAGCGCGTCTCCGGCCCGACCGGGATCGCGACCGGCTCGAGCCCGAGCGCGGTCAGGATGTTGCGATAGGCCGGATAGCCCGGCGCCGTGATCGCGATGCGCGCACCCGGCTCGAAGCAGGCGAGGAAGGACAGGATGAAGCCGCCGGAGGAACCCGTGGTCACCACCACCCGCTCGGCCGGCACCTCGACGCCATAGGTGTCGCGATAATGCCGTGCGATCCGGGCCCGGAGCGAGCCGATGCCGAGCGCCTGGGTATAGCCGATGCGGCCGTCCTCCAGCGCCTTCGCCGCAGCAGCACGGATGCTGGCCGGCGTCGGTGCCGAAGGCTGCCCGACCTCCATGTGCACGACCGAGCCACCGCGCCGCTCGATCGCCTCGGCGGCGTTCATCACGTCCATGACGATGAAGGGGGAGACGCCCTGCGCCCGTGCGGCGGGCTTCGGCGTCGGCGGCAGGCCGGGAACGGCGATGGTCATGGCAGCCTCGATGATCGTCACGTTGCCCGAGCCATGCCCCGCCGGCGGACGAACCGCAAGCCGCTCAGAGGTCGAGCCCGGCCTGCCGCAATGGCAGGGCTCGCGCGCTTTCACCCGATCGCAGCTCACTATGGCGCACGATCGCGGCACTCATGCTGACCCCATAGCGCTTGCTCAGCGCGGTCGCGTCGAGCAGGCGCACCGCCGGCGTATCGGGGATCAGGAAGGCGGCCGCATAGCGCCGTGCCTGATATTCCATCGAGCGCAGCTTCGCCGAGGCCCGCTCGGCCCGTCCGCCGGCCGGCCCCCGGTTCAGATTGCCCTGATGGCCGAGCAACGCGTGGCCAACCTCGTGCGCCACCGTCATCAGCGCCCTGCCTTCGCCGCGATTGGCCGCCTGGAACACGCCTTCCGGGATCAGCAGCCGCTTGACTTGTGAATCCCACTGGGCCTCGGCCTCGCCGAGAGAGCCGTCGGGTACGCGCTCATGGGAGAATTCGGGATAGTGCGCCTTGAGCCTGGCCAGCAACGTCATGACCTCGACGGCCTCGTCGTCGCCGAAACCGAGCCCGCGCCGATGCGCCAGAGCGCGGGCGTCGATCTGCGCATCGGTGAGGAAGGCATGGCGCATCGGCAGGCCTCCTGAGCCCGCCGATCATAGCCCTCCCGGCATGTCGCCTCAATGAAGGCGTCTAGCTGGCAAGAATCCCCTCGACAATCTCCTGCACATTGAGCGCTTCCTCCAGCGTCGCCAGCTGGTGCGGCTCGCCGCGTGTCAGCCTCGCCACGCCTTCGAGCTGCCGCTTCAATGCGACGGGACGCGCCTCGAGCTGGGTCAGCGCATCGGGAGCGCGCTGCCAGGAGCCGTCCGGCTGTCGCTGCTCGGCCAGCGACCAGTCGCAGAGCCGGACCGCACCGCCCTCGCCTTCCAGCATCCAGATGTTGTGGTCGTCCTTCTGGGTCGTGCCGACGCTGCCAATGAGCGTTACCGGGATGTCGCCGGCCATCAGGCGCGCCTCGATCCGGCGCTCCGACTTGCCCACTTCCGGGAACGAGGCGCTCGCCTGCAGGCCGTGCAGCGGCCCGCCGAGCCGGCGGCTGAGGAAGAGGAAGTGCGAGACGACCTCGCGGGTGAAACCGCCCTGCTCGCGCCGGTCGAGCCAGCCCGCCGCATCGGCCTGCCAGGAGCGCGGCCAGGTCGCGAAGGCGACCTCGATCGCGATCCGCCGACCGCCTCCTATACCCCCGGTCCCAATCCAGTCCTGCAATTGCGAGACGGCGGGCGAAGAGGCGAAGGGGAAGTTGACCGCGCCCCGGCCACCGGCCTCGCCGACAAAGGCCCTGGAGTCAGCGACGTCGATCGCGAGCGGCTTCTCGCAGAACACGCTCTTGCCGGCGGCGAGCGCGGCGCGGGCATGGCCGAGATGGGAGGCCGGCGGCGAGGCGATGTAGACGCAGTCACTCGCCGCGATCACCGCGGCGACATCGGTCACCTGTGCAACCTGCGGCAGCTCGCCGGCGATCCGCGCCATCGCCTCGCCCGACGGATCCCAGATGCCGGCGGCACGCACGAGTTCGGGCGACTGCGCCAGGATCGCGCGCAACATGCGCTCGCCCATGATGCCGGCCCCGATCAGGCCGATGGAAACAGGTGCGGACATGGGATTCTCTCTAGGCGATGCAATCGATGCCGCATAGCAGCCCGGTGGTGTCCGCGGCTATCCCGCGAGACGCTCGCCGCCCCGGCCAAGCTCGACCCGGTTTCGCCCCGAGTTCTTGCCGGCATAGAGCGCTGCATCGGCGCGCCGGTAGAGGTCGACCGCCGTCTCCTGCCCATCGAAGCCGACCGCCCCCATGCTGACGGTGATGTGCTGCGCCGTCGGCGAGGCGGCGTGCTCGATCCTGAGCTCAGCGATCGCCTGCGCGACCCGCTCCAGCCGCTCCTGCGCCTTCTCCGGCGTGGTGTCATAGAGCAGCAGGCCGAACTCTTCGCCGCCGAGCCGCCCGACCATGTCCATCGGCGGGCGCAGCTTGCTGTCGATGGCCCGGGCGATCAAGGCCAGCGCGATGTCGCCGGCCTGGTGGCCGTAGCGGTCGTTGTAGCGTTTGAAATGGTCGATATCGAGCACCGCGAACACGACCGGCGCCCGGTCGCGCCGCGCCTGCAGTAAGGCCATCGCGACATGCTCCTCGAAGCCGCGCCGGTTGGCGACACCGGTCAGTGCATCCGACATCGCCCGGTTGTGCAGCATGCGGCGCAGCAGGAACTGGTCGCGCTCGGCCCGCTCGCGCAGCCAGGCACCGACCGCGCTGACGAAGACGGCGAAGAACAGCAGGATCGACAGGCGGCCATGCTCGATCAACTGCGCCGGCTCGAGCATGACGAAGCCGAGCATCGTGGTGAACACCGCGATCAGCAGGGCGATGCTCAGGCTTTGCAGGAAGGTCAACCCGACCGGCAGGAACACGGCGGCGATGATCACAAGCTGGGCGATGTCCGCCTGCGGCAGACCGCGCAGCTTGTACATGTTGGCGATGAACGCGCAGGTCACGCCGATCAGCGCCAGCGCCAGCATGGTGAGGTGATGGTAGGAACGCGCCATGCGGTTGTGGCGCACGATCCAGACGAGGCGCAGGATCACGGCCAGCGTCGCGAGCCTCAGCACAATGGCGAGCTCAACCGTGTAGTCGCCGCTGCCGATCGTGACGAGATTGTCGAGCCGCGTCAGGTCGAGCCCAATGAAGGTCAGCCAGATGCCGAGCGCCGTGATGAGGCAGACCAGCGTGCTGCGGCGTTGCTCGGCACGCATGTGCAGCCGGTATTCACGTTCCAATACCGGCTCGAAGCCGAGGCCATCGATGCGCCGTGCCGGCGCGGCGGCGCTCGGCGCTTCGCTCGCCGGTTCGGCGTGCCTGGAGATCGGGTCGTGGCGTGGGGCGTGCACGCGCAGGAAGATGGCTGTGACTGGCTAACGCCGCTTTGACGCATTGCGAGAGACGCACAGTTTTTGCCGGACAGGGTTTCGATCCCCCTGTCGCGATCCCTCGCATTCGAACGATTGCTGGATCGCGGGCCGCTTGACCCTCCATCTGGTGGAGACGTTAGGAGGCCCCCATGACTGCCACTGACCAACGCTACACCATCGGCGAGCTCGCCCGCCTCTGCGACCTGCCCGTGCGGCGCATCCGCTTCTATTCCGACAAGGGTCTGCTCCCGCCGGCCACCCGCACCACGGCGAACTACCGCATCTATTCGGACGCCGATGCGGCGCGCCTCGACCTGATCCAGGCCTTGCGCGCCATGGGCGTCGGCCTCGCCGCGATCCAGGGCATCCTCGCCCGCAAGGGCTCGCTCGCCGAGTTGCTGGCGCTGCGGCTCTCGGCGCTCAAGGCGGAGATCGCCGGCAAGCGCCGCATCGCCGCGACCTTGCGCGCCGCCTTGCGCAATCCCGAACCCACCGCAGACGACCTCCGGAGATTATGGACCATGACCAGCCTGTCCAATGCCGACATGCGCAGCCTGACCGAACGCTTCTACGACGAGGTCACCGGCGACAGGATGAACCCCGACTGGCGCCAGAAGGCGATCGAGGCCGGCACGCCCGAGCTCCCGGACGATCCGACGCCGGAGCAGATCGACGCCTTCGCCGAGCTCCGGACGATGCTGAGCGACGAAACGGTCATCGCTCGCGCCAAGGCCGACGCCGAGCTGATGTGGACGCCGGACTTCGACCCCGCCGCCTATCACGCCGCCGCCGAGCGCATCTTCGCTGAGGTTCGCAAGGCGATGGCTGCGGGCGAAGCTCCCGGTTCGGACGCCGGCCGCACCATCGCCCGCGACTGGCTGGACGCCTCGGCCAGGGCGATGAAACGCGAGCCCGACGACGCCTTCCGCGCCTGGCACCTCGACCAATACCGCCGGCACCACGACCGCTCGCTGCGCTACCAGCAATTGCTTGCGACCTTGCGCGGCGAGGACGCGCCCGGCCGTGAATGGTGGTGGATCAACGAGGCGATGACGGCGCTGGTCGTCTGAACGCCGTCACAGGAAGCCGATCCAGCGTCCGGCGACCAACACACAGAGCCAGAGCGAGGCGGAGAGAGTGGCCAGCAGGCGGACCCGCGGGCCGATCTCGCCGCCGGCCAGCACCGGCTTCAGCCCGTGATGCTGGAGCGCGATATTACCCAGCGCCAAGGCGAGCAGGCCGAGCTTGATCAGGAAGGCGGTGTTTCCGAGATACTCGCCCGGCTTCACCGTGAACAGCCAGAAACCCGTCGCCAGTGCCAGCCCCAGCCCGAATGCGGCCGTCCAGATCAGGATCGGGCCGATCAGCGGCAGCATCGAAGCACGCAATACGCCAGCAAGCCGGAGATCGAGTGGCAGGATCGCCCCGAGCAGCAGGCCGATGCCGAGGATGTGCCCGGCATTGACGAAGAGATAAGCCGTGCCGGAGCGCTGCAGCAGCACCGCCCCCGGCCAGCTGCCGAGCCAGTCGACGAGTGTCGCCACAGCGCTTAGTTCGTTTTGATCCGCTCCGGATACATATCGTAGTTCTTGCCGCCGATGGTGATGCGCACCGCCTTCATCTGCTTCTTGCCCGCATCCTGGTGGCGGTTGCCGAGCACGGTGATGGCATCGCCGACCTTCGACGTCTCGGCGGTGAAGTTGGCCCGCGCCGTCTGGCTGGGATTGCCGAGGTCGATCTGCCAGAGCACGCCGTCGGTCGCCGCGACCTGCAGCGTCGGATGCGGCGGCGCCATCGAGATCGAGCGGATCGTACCCTTGAGCTCGCTCTGCTCGTCGACAGCCCAGCCCCAGCCGTGATGCGCCAGGGCCGGCAGCGCGAGAACGGAAACAGCCGCGCCGCAGAGCAGCGCCCGCCGGCCGATCGCGGAACTGGTCATCGTCGAACCCTCCTGATTGCACGAAAGAGCCGAGGCTAACCCGGCGCAGGCGCCCTGTCGCCACGGAGGCGGATCAAAGCTGCGTCATCCGTGGCGCACCACTCAGGGACGGCTTGCGCTATGACTGCCGCGCGAATCCAATCGGAAGGAAGCTCAGACCGTGGACATCTTCGACAGGTTGAAAGCCGCGGCGGCGGCCGATTGGACCTCCTATGTCGAGCACGATTTCGTCCGGCAGATGGGCGACGGCTCGCTGCCCGAGGCGGCCTTCCGGACCTATCTCGTTCAGGACTATCTCTTCCTGATTCAGTTCGCCCGCGCCTATGCGCTGGCGACCTATAAGAGCCGCACCCTTGCCGACATGCGCGCCGCCAAGGCTGGGCTCTCCGCCATCCTCGATCTCGAAATGGACCTGCATGTGCGGCTCTGCGGCCGCTGGGGCCTTTCGCCCGCTGAGCTGGAAGCCGCGCCAGAGCACCAGGCCACGGTGGCCTATACCCGCTTCGTGCTCGATTGCGGGGTTTCGGGCGACCTGCTCGACCTGCATGTCGCCCTCGCCCCTTGCGTCATCGGCTATGCCGAGATCGGCGCGCGCCTGGCCGCCGGCCTCGGCCAGGGGCTCGACAGCCATCCCTATCGCGACTGGATCGGCGAATATGCCGGCGAGCCCTATCAGCAGGTCGCCCGCGACGCCCGCCGCCATCTCGACGCCCTCGCCGCCCGCGCCATGACGGAAGCTCGCTTTGGCGAGCTTGCCGCCCTGTTCGGCCAGGCATCGCGTCTGGAGGCTGATTTCTGGCAGATGGGCCTCCAAGGGGCGCAATAGCTTCGTTCTCCCCTGCTGCGCAGGTCCACGCCCGAGCCTGTCCCGGGGCATCTCGAGCTGGCCCGGATTGGTGCCCGCTGCTGCGCTGAGTGCCAGACGAAGGCCTGCGGGCAGCGCGCGTGCCGCGCGGTGGTTTAATATTGACACTATCTCAATTAAAGGCTACACCTGCCCATAGCGATGGGGAGGCTACCGTGAACGCACCGCAGAACATCCCGCTGGCAGGTCTGCGTGGCGCTCAATGGAACGAGGCGGACCTTCCCCATGGCCTGACCACATCCGTGCATTCGCTGACGACGGTGGACGGTGCCAATGTCAACGGCTTCCTCTATCGCATGGGGGGCGAGAAGGCAGTCTGCTGCATCATGCATCCGCGCGAGATCCTCGCGACCCATTATCTCGTCCCGGAATTGCTCAAGGCAGGTGCTGCCGTCTGGGTCCAGGCGTCACGCTCGGCCGGCAACGACGTCAGGCTCGAGCACGAGCTGGCTCTGCTCGACGTCGATGCCGGCACCTCTTTCCTCAAGGACCGCTACGAGCAGCTCGTCCTGGTCGGCAATTCGGGCGGCGCCGGGCTCTATGCCTATTACACCGAGCAGGCCAACCTGCCGCCCGAGCAGCGCGAGCAGCGGACGCCGGCGGGGCGGCCCGTGCGGCTGGCCGAGGCACCGATGACCCGGCCCGATATCCTCGTCATGGTCGCCCCGCATCCTGGGCAGGGAATTCTGCTGATGAACTCGCTCGACCCGTCGGTCGTCGACGAGCGCGATCCGCTGTCGATCGATCCGGCTCTCTTCCCTTTCAGTGCGGCAAACGGCTTCAGGCCAGAGGGAGCGACATACGCTCCCGATTTCGTCGCGCGCTATCGCGAGGCGCAGCGCAGGCGCGTCGAGACCATCGACGCCAAGGCGCGGGAGATGCTTCGCCTGCGCATATCGGCTCGCAAGCATCTCTCCGACGGCAGCGGCGCTGCCGAGAAGCTCGCCGCGGGCTGGCAGCACCTCTTCGAGGTGCCGCGCACCGATGCCGATCTACGCAACTGGGATTTGAGCCTCGATCCGACGGACAGGCTCGTCGGCTCCCTGTGGGGTAGCGACCCGTTCAAGACCAATATGAACGGCGTCGGCTTCGGTCGCGTCTGCACTCCGGAAAGCTGGCTCTCGACCTGGTCGGGGGTGTCCTCGCGCGCCAGTGTCCTGCGCTGTGCGCCGGCGATCACGCAGCCGACCTTCATCATCCGCTACACGGCGGACGCATGCGTCTTCCCCGGGGATCTCGATGCGATCTGGGCAGCGCTCGGCGCCGGCGACAAAGGGATCGCGGTCATCCGTGGCAACCACCATGGCCAACCCGTTTCGGCCGGGGAGCCGAGCGGACAAGCGCTTGCCGGAGAAGCGATCCGCGGATGGCTCGAGGACAGGCTCTTGACCTGAACCCTGCCTACCGATGGGGAATTTTCGGCCTTAAATTGAGGCAGTATGAATATGAAGATCAACATCATCGGCGGCGGACCATCGGGTCTCTACTTCGCCTACCTCGCGCGTAAGCGCCTGCGCGGCGTCGAGGTCCATGTCCACGAACGGAACGCCCCTGGCGCGACCTTCGGTTTCGGCGTCGTACTCGCGGGCGCCGGCCTCGCCAAACTGGCCGCTGCCGATTCCGCCAGCTTCGAGCGCCTGACGGGGATCACCAAGCCGCTCGGCAACCAGGAGATCATCCTCAATGGCCGGGCTGTTTCGATCGAAGGGCAGGCTTATGGCGGCGCGGTCGAGCGGCTGCGGCTGCTGACGCTGCTGAACGAGCTTTGCGCCGAGGTCGGCGTCACCGTCACGCATCACGATGACATCCGCGACCCCGCCGCCCTCGACGACGCGGATCTGGTCATCGGCGCGGACGGCGCCAACTCGACCTTGCGTGCAGCGAGCTCGGCCGCTTTCGGCACGCAAGGCAGCGAATTGTCGAATGCCTTCGCCTGGTACGGCGCCGAGCGCCGGCATGACCGGCCGACGCTCAGTTTCCGGAATGCCGGCGGCGGCGCCTTCTGCGCGCATTACTATCCCTACACCGACCGCATGTGCACCTTCGTGATGGAGTGCGACCGCGCCGCCTGGGACGGCTGCGGCTTCGGTGCGATGAGCGACGACGAGCGCAAGGCTTTCGTCGAGCAGCTCTATGTGAACGACCTCCACGGCCAGCCACTGGTCTCGAACAAGTCGGAATGGCGGAATTTCCAGCCGATCTGGAACGAGCGCTGGACCCATGGCCATCGCGTGCTGATCGGAGACGCGGTCAGGCGGGCGCATTTCTCGATCGGCTCGGGCACCCGGATCGCGATGGAGGATTCGATCGCGCTCGTCAGCGCGCTCGAAGGGACGCGCGACATCCCCGCCGCCCTTTCCGCTTATGTGGCCGGCCGCAAGCCCGCCGCCGATATCCTGATCGGCGCCGCCCGCGAGAGCTACAGCTGGTACGAGGAGATGGGCCGGCACATGGCCGCCGCGAGCGGCCCCTACGACTTCGCCTATGGCTATCTGACCCGCACCAGCCGCGTCGACGCGGCCAGGGTCGCCGCCGACTACCCAAACTTCATGACGGCTTGCGCCGCCGAGGCCGGAGGGTCCGTGCGATGACGATACCCTATGCCTTCTTCCCGGCGACCGAGGAGATCATCTCCGACGAGCCGCTGGTGATCCGCCGCGTCGTCCGCTGGGGCGACTGCGATCCGGCAGGCGTCGCCTATACGCCGCGCTTTCTGGACTACGTCGTATCGGCGCACGAGGCCTTCGTCAGCCTGATACTCGGTGGGCCGATCCATACGATGAAGGCGGCGGCCGGCGTCGATTTTCCAGTGCGCGGCGTGGAGATCGATTTCCGCAGCCGCCTGCCGCTCGACAGCCCGTTCGAGATGGAGGCGAGGCTCGGCCAGATCCGCTCGCGCACTTTCGACCTGCACGTCATCGCACGGATCGTCGTTGCCGAGGGCAAGCGCCAGGGGCCGATCGCCTTCGTCGCCCGCATTTCCCCGATCACCATCGACCGCGCCAGCAAGGCCGGCGTGCCGCTGCCGCAGGCGCTGCGGTCGAGGCTCGAAGCCTATGCAGCCGCGCATCCCCACAAGCCGGAGGACAAGCCGTGAAGACCTACCGTATCGGACAGATCGTCCCAAGCTCGAACATCACGATGGAGACCGAGATCCCGGCGATGCTGCGCGCCAGGGAGACGATCCGGCCGGAGCGCTTCACCTTTCATGCCAGCCGGATGCGAATGAAGAAGGTCACCGCGGAGGAGCTCGCGGCCATGGACCGCGACAGCCTGCGCTGCGCTCGCGAGCTCGCCGACGCCGACGTCGATGTCATGGGCTATGCCTGCCTCGTCGCGATCATGAGCCAGGGCCTGGGCTATCACAGCATCTCGAAGACCAATCTCGAAGGCGCGATCGCAGAGGAAGGCAAGGCCATCCCGGTCGTCTCTTCGGCCGGCGCCCTGGTCGACGGCCTGAAGGAGATGGGCGCCAGACGCGTCAGCCTGCTGATGCCCTACATGAAGCCGCTGGCTGCGAAGGTCACCGCCTATATCGAGAACGAAGGCTTTACGGTCCATGACAGCCTGGCGCTGGAGATCGAGGACAACCTCGCCGTCGCCGCCCGCGACCCGAGAGCCCTGATCGAGGACGTCAAGCGCCTGGATACGCGCGGCGTTGACGTCGTCGTCCTGTCGGCCTGCGTGCAGATGCCCTCGCTGGCGGCGCTGGCGCCGGTCGAGGCAGCCCTCGGCATTCCCGTCACCTCGGCCGCCGCCTGCACCGTCCGGGCGATGCTGAAATCCGTCGCCCTCGAACCGGTCGCCCCCGGCGCCGGAGCTGTGCTCGCGCCGGGACTGGCCGTCGCCGCCTGAAGCCTGCAAGCCGCGCGAATGCGGCGAGAAACCAAGAAAAACCCATGGAGAGAAACGAAAATGACCAAACTGCTGGCTGCCGGCCTCCTGGCGCTGACCGCGAGCGTCTCGACCGCCGCTCTCGCCGAACCCGTCAAGGTGGGAATGATCACGACCTTGTCCGGCGGCCTCGCTGGGCTCGGCATCGAGGTGCGGGACGGATTCCTGCTGGCGCTGAAGCAGTCCGGCAACAAGGACGTCCAGCTCGTCATCGAGGATGACAATGGCGAGCCGGCCCGCGCCGTCCAGCTCGCCGAGAAGGTGATCAAGGCCGACAAGGTCGATGTGCTGACCGGCATCCTCTATTCCAACCTCGCCATGGCGGTGGTGCCCGGCGTCGTCGCCCAGAAGAAGTTCTATCTGTCGCCGAATGCCGGCCCGTCGCCCCTGGCCGGGGCGAAGTGCAGCCCGTTCTACTTCAACGTCTCCTGGCAGAACGATGCGATGCACGAGGCCATGGGCAACCACGCCAACGAGGCCGGCTACAGGAAGATGTTCATCCTCGCGCCGAACTATCCGGCCGGCACGGACGCTCTCAGGGGCTTCAAGCGCTTCTACAAGGGCGAGCTGGCCGGCGAGCTCTACACCAAGCTCGGGCAGAGCGACTATGCGGCGGAAATCGCGCAGATCCGGGCGTCGGGCGCCGATGCCGTCTATTTCTTCCTGCCGGGCGACATGAGCATCGCCTTCATGAAGCAATACGCACAGGCCGGAGTGAAGATTCCGGTCACCGGTCCGGGCTTCTCGCTCGACCAGGACGTGCTCGGCGCCATGGGCGACATCGCGCTCGGCGTGAAGAACACCTCGCAATGGTCCGAGGATCTCGACAACCCCGCCAACAAGGCCTTCGTCGAGGGGTTCAAGGCCGAGTACAAGCGCCGGCCGTCGATCTATGCGAGCCAGGGCTACGACACCGCCAACCTGCTTCTTTCGGCGGTCGCGAAAGCGAGCGTGAAGGACGCCGCCGCCTTCCGCGCCGCCCTGGAGGCGGCCGATTTCAAGTCGGTCAGGGGAAGCTTCCGCTTCGGCCTCAACCACCACCCGATCCAGGACATCTATGTCCGCGACGTGGTCAAGGTCGACGGCGCGCTCACCAACAGGGTCGTCGGCAAGACCCTCACCGCTCACCAGGACGCCTACGTCAAGGACTGCAAGATCTGACGTAGCCCCCCGAGGCGTGAGCATTCGCCGGGCCGGCCACGTCGCGAGACGAGGACCGGCCACCCGCCCCGCGCGACCAGCGTGACGGGCGAAAACGCTCAGCTCTCGAGACAGCAACCCTCTGGTCTTTTGCAGAAAGGCCCGTCGTGTCCAGCGCACTTCTCGTCGAACAGATTCTGAACGGCCTCCAATTCGGCGTCATGCTCTTCCTCATGGCGGCCGGGCTGACCCTGGTGTTCGGGGTCATGGGACTGATCAATCTCGCCCATGGCTCGCTCTACATGATCGGGGCCTTCGCCTGCGCCACGATCGCGGCCGCGACCGGCTCCTTCTGGCTCGGCCTCGTCGCCAGTCTCGCCGCGGCGGCCGCGGCCGGCACCCTGGTCGAGGTCCTGGTGATCCGGCGGCTCTATGGCCGCGACCATCTCGACCAGGTGCTGGCGACCTTCGCGCTGATCCTGATCTTCTCCGAGGCGACGCGCTGGCTGTTCGGCTCGGTCCCGCTCTATCTCAACGCCCCGCCCCTCCTGTCCGGCGCGGTCGCCCTGCCGGGCGGCGCCCAGTACCCGGTCTATCGCCTCGCGATCATCGCCGTCGGCATCGCTGTGGCGCTCGGGCTCTGGCTCCTGATCTCGAGGACGCGGCTCGGCATGCGCATCCGCGCCGGCGAGAACGACCGCGAGATGATCGGCGCGCTCGGTGTCGACATCAACGGGCTCTATACGATCGTCTTCGCGCTCGGGGCAGCGCTCGCGGGTCTTGCAGGCGCGATGATCGGCGCATTGCAATCGGTCCGGGTCGGCATGGGCGAACCGGTCCTGATCCTCGCCTTCGTCGTCATCGTCATCGGCGGCATCGGCTCGATCGAAGGTGCCCTGGTCGGTGCGCTCATCGTCGGCGTCGTCGATACGCTCGGCCGGATCCTCCTGCCCCAGCTGTTCGGCGCCGTTCTCGGGCCGGCCCAAGGCGCGCTGGTCGGCGGGGCGGTGGCCGCCATGCTGATCTATGTGGTGATGGCGCTCGTCCTTGCCTTCAAGCCGCGCGGCCTTTTCACCGGGAGCGCCTGATCATGAGCCGCGAGAGCATTCTCAACGCCGCTCTGGCGCTCCTCCTGCTGGCGCTGCCTTTCGCCGCCTTCGCGCTGGACGAGCCCTTCTATATCGATCTCGCGACGCGTATGGCCGTGCTCGGCCTCGCCGCGACCGGTCTCAACCTGGCGCTCGGCGTCGGCGGGCTGGTGTCGTTCGGCCATGCCGCCTTCTTCGGCATCGGTGGCTATGTCGCCGGCGTGATGGCGACACATGCCTTCAATGCCGAGCCGATCTTCACCGCGCCCTTCGCGCTATCCGCAACGGATCTGTTGCCGGTGATCTGGATCGCGGCGATGGGTCTCGCCGCGCTCGTCGCCCTGCCGATCGGTGCGATCAGCCTGCGTACCAGCGGCGTCTACTTCATCATGATCACCTTGGCCTTTGCCCAGATGGTCTACTATTTCGCGATCTCCTGGCCGGCCTATGGCGGCGAGGACGG
This sequence comes from Allobosea sp. NPDC055332, assembly GCF_053645455.1. Classification (NCBI taxonomy): domain Bacteria; kingdom Pseudomonadati; phylum Pseudomonadota; class Alphaproteobacteria; order Hyphomicrobiales; family Alloboseaceae; genus Allobosea; species Allobosea sp. NPDC055332. The sequence continues at coordinate 793,715 of NZ_JBSHMO010000003.1, forward strand.
CCTTGCCCTGTCGGTGCGCAACACGCTGCCTGGCCTCGATACGGCCGATGCGCTGAGCTTCTTCCTGATCTGCTACGTCACGCTGATGGCGGGGCTCGCCGCCTTCGCCGTCCTGCGCGGCTCCCGGTTCGGCACGGCGCTCGAAGCCGCCAGGCAGAACGAGATCAGGCTCGCGGCGGTCGGCGTCGCGCCGTTCCGTGTGCGGCTCGTCGCCTTCGCCCTGTCGGCTGCGCTCACCGGACTGGCCGGCGCGCTCTATGCCGACCTCAACAAGTTCGTCAGCCCTTCGATGCTGTCATGGCACATGTCGGGCGTGCTGATCGTGCTGGTGATCCTCGGCGGCGTCGGCCGGCTGTTCGGACCGGTCGCTGGCGCGATGCTCTATGTGTTCCTCGAATTCGCACTCGGCGGCCTGACCGAGCGCTGGCAGTTCTTTCTCGGCCTGATCCTGCTTGGCGTCGTCCTGTTCGCGCGCGGCGGGCTCATCGGCATGCTGGCCGGGAGGCTTCGCCATGGCTGAGGCGCTACTCCAGATCCGCAATCTCAAGAAGAGCTTCGGTGCGCTGAGGGCGACGAACGACGTCAGCATCGACCTCAGGCCCGGCGAGGTGCATGCGCTGATCGGCCCCAACGGCGCCGGCAAGAGCACCCTGATGCATCTCATCTCCGGCTTCCTGAAGCCGGACGCCGGCGAGATCCTCTTCGGCGGGCAGGACATCACGGGGATCGGCATGGCCGGCCGCGCCCGCCTCGGGCTCGGGCGCACCTTCCAGATCTCCTCGCTCGCTCCGGACTTCTCGGCGCTCCGCAATGTGATGCTCGCCGTCCAGTCGCGGCAGGGCTCGAGCTTCCGCTTTGTCCGGCCCGTCCGTCGCGACGCGTCGCTGATCGAGCCCGCCATGGCGGCGCTCGAACGGGCCGGGCTTGCGACGCGCGCGGACGTCCTGGCCGCCGAGCTCTCGCATGGCGAGCGACGCCAGCTCGAGATCGCGATGGCTCTGGCGCTCGGCGCCAAGGCTTTTCTCTTCGACGAGCCCATGGCCGGCATGGGACCCGAGAGCGCCAGGACGCTCACGACCTTCCTCGACCGGCTCAGGCGGGAAGCCCCGGTTCTCCTGATCGAACACGACATGGATGCCGTGTTCGCGCTGGCCGACCGGATATCGGTTCTCGTCTATGGCAGCGTCATCGCCACGGGAACCGTCGAGGAGATCCGCCGCAATACGGATGTGCGCAGCGCCTATCTGGGAGATATGCCATGAGCCTGCTCGCGGTCTCCGGGCTCGAGACGTTCTATGGCGCGTCGCAGGCGCTGTTCGGCGTCGAACTCGATGTCGAGGAGGGCGAAGTCGTCGCCCTGATGGGGCGTAACGGCATGGGCAAGACGACTACCATCCGCTCGATCATGGGTCTCTCGCGGCCGCACGGCGGCAGCGTGCGCTTCGACGGTCGCGAAGTCGCCGGCATGGGGTCCCACCACATCGCGCGGCTCGGCATCGGGCTCGTACCCGAAGGGCGGCGCTGCTTCTCGAACCTCACCGTCCACGAAAACCTCGTCGCCGCTGCCCGGCCCGGCCCCTGGAACGAGCATCGCGTCGTCGCGCTCTTTCCGCGCCTCGGCGAACGCCGCAATCAGTATGCCCGCTCGCTGTCGGGCGGCGAGCAGCAGATGCTGGCGGTCGGACGGGCGCTGATGACCAATCCGCGGCTGCTCGTCGTCGACGAGGCGACGGAGGGGCTGGCGCCGATCATCCGGCAGGACATCTGGTCGGTCATCCGCACGCTGAAGGCCAACGGGCAGTCCATCCTCGTCGTCGACAAGACCCTGTGCGAGCTGCTGCCGACCGTCGACCGCTGCTTCATCCTCGAAAAAGGCAGGACGGTGCATCAGGGGGCGAGCGCGACACTGACCCATGAGGTCCTCGATCGCTATCTCGGTGTCTAGGCGCCGCTTGTCGCAGCCAAGACGAAGAGGCGGTTCTCAGCCCCGGTTTTCCTACGCCTTCGAGCGCTCTGCAGCGAACCGATCGAGTAGCGCCTGCAGCCCGATCTGGAAGGTTTCCCTCGCATTGACGTGCGCGAACTGGCGCAGCGCGTATTTCAGCCCGGGCATCGCGCCGTTCGGGTAGCTGTCGGCCTTCTTGAGCAGAAAGGCCTCATGCTCCACCGGCGCGAGCCGCGACGCTTCCGAGCCGGCCGCGGTCAGGCAGTGCAGCGCCAGGGCATGGTAGAATTGCGCTGTCTGCTTCGGGTCGAAACCCGCTTCCTTGAACATGGAAAAGACCCGGTCGAGGTAGAGCGCGCCGTAGTCGGTTTCTCCTTCGCGGACCTTCTGGAACACGCGAAACTTCGCGTGCATGAGGATGTGCTCGGCCGCGCCGCGATGGGTGCCGTAGGCATCCCGCAGCGCATTGGCGAAGTTGCCGATCTGGTCGCGCCAGCTCGAGCTCGGCTCGAGACCGGCAAGTCTCACCTGCAGATCCTTGTAAAAGCGGTTCAGGATTGCAGATATCAGGTCGTCCTTGGTGCCGAGATGATAGTGCAAGGCGCCCGGAACCACGCCCAGTTCCTTGGCCAGGCCGACAAACGAAATATCGTCCAGGGATTGTTGCCGTGCCTGATCATAGGCGAGGTCGACGACAGCCTCGCGGTTGACGAGGCCCATATCGTTCTGCCCATCGAGCCGCGGGCGGCCTCGCCCGCGAGGCGCTTTCACCTTCTCTGCGTCCATGCCCGATATTGACATGGCGGGAATTGCGATACCAGCCGGAAACAATATTGATATAGTCTCAATTAAGGATTATGCTGCGGATGCAACCATGGCAAGGGAGTAGCGAGATGACCGAACCGACAGCCCGGCTGGGCAAGCGCGAGGACGCCTCCTCCGCAGCAAACTTCAACGAGGCGATGGGCGTCGGCGACGGCAGCATGGTGGGCCTCAGGCACGCGAGTCTCGACGGCGTGCGATTGTCGCTGAACGGCGTCGACCACACCGCCCGGCCAACCTGGAAGCTGAACGAGACCGTGGAGTTCTATCGGGATATCCTGGGCCTGCCGCTGGTGCATGCGATCAGCGCCCGGGGCTGGGGCCCGCCGGGCCACCATGATTTCCTGCACTTCTTCTTCGATGCCGGCAAAGGCGCGACGATCGCCTTCTTCTATTACATCGGCTCGGAGCGCCCCGAGAAATACGTGCCGGAAGAGCATCACTTCTATTTCGCCACCCACACGGCCTGGGCAGTGGAGACGGAAGCGCAACTCATCCAGTGGAAGGAGACCCTCGAGGCCAGGGGTATCAAGGTCTCGCCCTACACCAAGCACGAGATCCTGGAGTCCATCTACTTCACGGACCCCAACGGCTACCCCGTCGAGGTCACGCTGCGCCTGCGTGAAACCGAGGTGATTGACGAGGTCGACGCCAGGCTGACGATCCAGGCCGCCATGGAGACCGAGGCCGAAGCGCGCGCCGGGAACAGGCTGCTCGCCGACATCGACACCGTCTGGCGCCGCAAGGCCAAGCTCGTGGACGCCTACAAGGGAGAGCCGGCATGATCACCGTCTATGTGGTCGACGTCCCGGAGTTTCGGCCGATGGTCGAAACCGCCGAGGGCCAGGACGGGGTCACGGTCTCGGGTCCGGTCAAGGGCTATTGGACGATCGAGGCGTCGACGGAGCTCCGCTTCAGCCGCAAGGCCATGAAGATGAAACCGGCCGTCTGGTACGGCATCTTCACCGGCGGCCTCAACGGCGAGATCGCCGACTGGGGTCGCGACGAGGTCCGCGTCGTCGGCACTAACAAGCCGCTCTAAAGCGCTGGGCAGACACGGGAAACCGGCTGGACGCTGATCGCGGCCGGCCGGCTTCGTTTGTCGATCGATGAGATGATTCAGCCCTGCTCCTCGCGGAGCTTGGCCGCGATCATGTCGCGCAGGGCCTGACGGTCGAGCTTGCCGACCCGCGTCGTCGGGAAGGCGTCGATCGCCTCGATCCGCTCGGGCCGCTTGAAATTCGCCAGCCCGCGGGCACCCAGGAAGTCGCCCAGTTCCCTCACGTCCGGCAGCGCCGCGCCGGGGGCGGCGATGAGATAGGCGCAGGCCTTCTCCCCGTACTGGGGATCGGGCATGGCGACCACCTTCGAATCGGCGATCGCCGGGTGCTGATTGATCAGCGCTTCGATGTCCTCCGTCCCGAATTTCTCGCCGCCGCGGTCGATATTGTCCTTCAGCCGCCCCTCGAAGGAATAGTGACGCTCGCCGTCGATCAGATGCGCGCGCATCAGGTCGCCCGTCCGGAAGAAGCCGTCCGAGGTGAACTTGCCGCTCGTCTGCACGGGGTCTCCCATATAGGCGCCGAAGCGGGAGGGACCCCGGAAGCAGAGTTCGCCGATCTCCCCGAGCGGAACCTCGTTGCCGGAAGGATCCACCAGGCGAATCTCGTCGAGCGGAGAAGCCGGGACGCCGACCGTACCGTGTCGGGCCGCATGCGGCGCGCCGGGGCGCGCGCAGGTCAGCAACCCCTCGGTGATTCCATAGGCGTTCATCACCGGTACGCCGACATGGGCCTCGATCCGGTCCGCGCCGCTCAGCGTGGTCAGGAAGCGCAACGACGAGATGTCGTGATCGGCGATGCGGTCATAGGCCAGGATGCCACTGGCGACGGGGCCGATGCTGCCCGAATAGGTGACGCGCTCCGTTTCGATCAGGGTGAAGAACTCCCGCGCGTCGAAACGCTGCATGAGCACGAGTTTTCGTCCGCCGCTGATCGCGGGAAACAGGTGGTAGATCATCGCCGCGTTGTGGATGAGCGGCAGGGACCAGAGATGGACGTCGTCCGGACCGAGTCCCAGCAAGCACTCCCAGGACACGACATAGGCCATGTATTCGCCGTGCAGCCGCGGGATGACCTTCGGCAGGCCGGTCGATCCACCAGAGAGCTGCAGCATCAGCACATCGTTCGGACCGGGCCGAATTGCGTCGATAGCGGCATCGCGGGGCGTCTCGACCAGCTGCGCGAAATCGAGTTCTCCGTCGGCCGCGGCGCCGTGCACCACCATGGTATGGCTGAGCGTCGCGATCTCACCCCGCATCTCCCGGGCGAACTGCACCAGATCGAAGCTCGACGGATAATCCGCCTGAACGATGTGAAGGCGCGGCTTCGTGATGGCGCCGATCGCACGGATCTCATGGCCGCGATGCTGCGGCAGCGTGCAGACCGGAACGATCCCGGCCTTGAGGCAGCCGAAGAGCGCGACGACGGTATCGGGAATGGTTCCCATCTGGAACAGAGCCGTATCGCCCGGGCGAAGTCCCGCAGCCAGCAGGCCCGATGCGAGATTGTCCGACTGCCTCTGCAGCTCCCGGAAGGTCATCCGCGTACCGCTGCCGACCAAGACCGTCTTGTCGGGGGTGCGCTCGACGGATGAAGCAAGCGCCTCCAACGTGGTTTGCGGCACCGCCTGACGCGGCTCCTGCCCAATGCTCGCCATCCTGTCTCCTCCCGATTGTCCTCTATCCTCACATTAATTGATATAGTGTCAATTAAAAATTGCAGCACGACTCTGCCGCCGCATGATCGAGCAGATGAACAACGAAGGCTGAGCGCCGGATGCTGGCGGATCGCCGCCTGCCGAAAGCGAAGCCCGTACCGCCCTGCCCTTCACCTACGGCTCGGCGGCCAAGCGCGACGTCGCCCGGCGCATCAGGTCGAGCAGGTGCAAGGCGGCGGGCGTCAGGGGCAGGTCGGAGCGCTGGACGAGAACCAGCGGCGGCGCCGTCAGCTCTTCCTCGACCCTGATCGTGCTCAGCGCCTTTCCGGTCATCTCGAAGCGCTCCCACTGCGCCGGGACCATCGCCAGAAGGTCGCTGTTGGCGAGGCAGGTCAGCAAGGTCAAGGCCGATTGGCTGCGCACCGCCAGCCGCGGCGGCGGCAGGCCATGGCGGGCGAAGAAGGCGTTGATCTCGTCGCTGGCATCGGCAGTGATCGAGGTGGTGACCCAGTCCTGGCCGACGAGCTCGCGCAATGAGGTCGCCGCCGCCAGCGGATGGCCGGCGCGGCAGAGCACGATGCGGCGGTTGTGGAACAGCACCTCTCGGCTGAGCTGCGGCACCGGCTGGGCGCCGCCATCGGGGCCGATGTAGAAATCGACCGTGCCGTCGCGCAGGCGCTCCTCAAGCGTCGGATAGAAGCCCTCGATGATGTGCAGTTTAATGTCGGGATAGCGCGTGCGGAACGGCCGCAGGCTCGGCGGCAGCAAAGCGAGATGCGCCGCGATCGACAGCCCGACCGTGACCGTGCCGGTGCCCGCGCCTCTGAGCTGCTCGACCTCCTCGCGGGTGCGCCTGATCTCGGTCAGGATCGACCTGGCCCGGGCGACGAAGGCCTCGCCAAGCGGCGTCGCGACCACCCCGCGGGCACGGCGTTCGAACAGGGGCGCGCCGAGCTCGCGCTCCAGCAAGGCGAGGCTGCGCGTCAGGGCCGGCTGCGCGATCTGCAGATGCCGGGCGGCGGCCCGCATGCTGCCGCGCTCGGCGATCGCCACCACCTCTTCGAAATGATCCAGCTTCATCAGCCCGGCCTCGCAGCTCGGCCTAGCGATACCGGTTTGCTATCGCTCCTGCAATTTTGCCATCTGTTCAGGTATCTATGCCGGAGCTAGCCATTCCTCACGAACACAACAGCGGCCGCCTCGGAGAACCGGGAGACGGCCCTTTCGGGAGGACGGCATGGAGATCATCAAGCCCGCATTCCATCACGTCACCTTCAAGACGAGCCGGCTCGACGAGATGGTGGCGTGGTACGGCACGGTCGTCGGCGCCCGGCCGAACTTCCAGGATGCCAGTAATGCCTGGACGACCAATGACGAGGCCAATCACCGCGTCGCCTTCCTCTCGGCGCCCGGGCTCGGAGACGATCCCGACAAGCGCAGCCATAACGGCATGCACCACAGCGCCTTCGAGTATGAGAGCTTCGCCGACCTGATGTCGTCCTATGCCCGCCTGCGCGACGAGGGCATCGAACCTGCTTTCAGCCTCGACCACGGCATGACGATCTCGATCTACTACAAGGATCCCGAAGGCAATTTCGTCGAGCTGCAATGCGACACGTACGGTGACTGGCGGCAGTCGAGTGAATGGATGCGCTCCTCGCCGGATTTCGCCGCCAATCCGATCGGCACCTTCTTCGATCCGGAGCGGGTCTATCAGGCCCACAAGGCCGGCAAGACCTTTGACGAGCTGCATATCGCGATGCGCCGCGGCGACTATCAGCCGGCCGGCACGCCCGATCTCGGATTGCCGGCGTGAGCAGCGCCGCGCTCGCTCCGCAGGACCGGCTCGCGATCGAGCAGTTGATCCAGCGCCATGCCTGGCTGATCGACCATGGCGAGGCGGACAAGGTCGGCGAGCTCTTCGCTGACGATGCCGCGCTCTACGGTGTCGGCCCCGACAAAACCGGCCGCGCCGCCATCGCCGAATGGGGCCGCCAGCGCGCCGCGATGACCGAACGCCGCTCGCGCCATCTCCAGAGCAACATCCTGATCGAGCCCGTCGCTCAAGATGCCGCGCGCGGCTGGGTCGCGCTGACGCTCGACCGCCATGACGGGCCGGGCCAGGGATCGGCCACGCCTCTGCTCGCCGCCGAATATGCCGATCGCTACGTCAGGGAGCCGGACGGCACCTGGCTCTTCGCCGAGCGGCGGCTCGCCGTCCTGTTCGGTACAGCCTGACGAACCCGACATTTATCGCCTCGCCGCCCCGGCTGGAGGCGCCCGAGAAGGAGGAAACCCATGCGTCTCGCTACCATCCTGAGCGGCGGCAAGCCGGGCCTCGCCGCCTATCGTGGCCAGGAGCTGATCGACCTTGCCAAGGCCGGCCCGGGCCTGCCCACGGACATGCTCGCCTTCCTCGCCGGTGGAGAGGCCGCCCGCGCGGCAATCGCGAGGGCGCTGGATGATTCGCCGTCCTCGGCGGCTCTCGATCACGAGACCACGACTTTCCTGCCGGTAGTGCCGCGTCCCGGTAAGATCATCTGCGTCGGGCTGAACTATGCCGACCATTCGGCCGAGAGCGGCTTCAAGCAGCCGGATTACCCGACCTTGTTCGGCCGCTTCGCCACCAGCCTGATCGGCCACAGAGCGCCATTGATCCGGCCTGATCTCTCCGACCAGCTCGACTATGAGGGCGAGATCGCCGCTGTGATCGGCCGGCGCGGCAAGCATGTGTCCATGGCGAACGCGCTCGACCATGTCGCCGGCTACGCCGTCTTCAACGAGGGCTCGGTGCGCGACTACCAGTTCAAGGCGCCGCAATGGACCGTTGGCAAGAATTTCGACGGCACCGGCGCCTTCGGCCCGGCGCTGGTCACGGCCGACGAGCTCCCGCCCGGCGCGCGTGGCCTCAAGCTGACGACGAGGCTGAATGGGCAGATCGTGCAGAGCACCAGCACCGACGACATGGTCTTCGACGTCGCGAGCCTGATCTCGATCATCAGCGAGGCGATCACGCTGGAGCCCGGCGACGTCATCGTCACCGGCACGCCGGCCGGCGTCGGCGTGGCGCGCAAGCCCCAGCTCTTCATGAAGCCCGGCGATGTCTGCGAAGTCGAGGTCGAAGGCATCGGCACCCTCGTCAACCCGATCGCGCAGGAAGCGGCCGAGCGGGCTGCGGCCTGACGACGGATCATGGAGAGCTTGGAACCGTGACCAAGACCGGCAAGGACATCGACGTATTGATCGCCGGCGCCGGGCCGGTCGGTCTTGCCGCCGCGATCGAGCTCGGCCAGCGCGGCATTTCCTGCCTCGTGGTCGAGCGCAACGATCGCGTCGGCTATTCGCCGCGTGCCAAGACCACCAATGTCCGGACACGCGAGCACTTGCGCCGCTGGGGCATCGCCGACGCCCTGCGCGCGGCCTCGCCGATCCCGCCGGACTATCCCTCCAATGTCGTCTTCGCGACGCGGATGAACGGCCCCGAGCTCGCCCGCTTCGGCAACGCGCTGAACGGCAGCCGCGCCCGCAACGACCTCTATTCGGAAGAGGCGCAATGGGTGCCGCAATATGTGCTCGAGGAGGTGCTGCGCCAGCACGCGGCATCGCTGCCGGGCGTCACGATCAGCTTCAACACTGAGCTCACCTCCTTTGCCGATGACGGCCGCGGAGTCGTGGCGCGATTGAAGGACGTGACCAGCGGCGCGGTGCGTGAGGTCGCAAGCGCCTATCTGATCGGCGCCGATGGCGCGCGCAGCTCGGTGCGCGAGGCCATCGGCGCCCGGATGGAGGGCGAAGGTGCCTTCTCGAAGAACTACAACATCATCTTCCGCGCGCCGGAGCTCGCCTCCCGTCACGCCCATGGCCCGGCGATCATGTACTGGATGGTCAATGAGGAGGTGCCCTCGCTGCTCGGCCCGATGGACAGCGAAGGGCTCTGGTTCTTCATGGCGACCAAGCTCGCCAACGATGTCGACCCGGCCAGCGTCGATCCGGTCGAGCTGATCCGCCGCGGCACCGGCCTCGCCGACCTTAAGATCGAGATCGTCGGCCGCGATCCCTGGGTCGCGCATCGCCTGGTCGCCGACCGCTATGAGAAGGGCCGCGTCTTCCTCGCCGGCGACGCCTGCCATCTCCATCCGCCCTTCGGCGGCTTCGGCATGAACATGGGCATCGGCGACGCCGTCGATCTCGGCTGGAAGTTGGCCGCGGTGCTGCAGAGCTGGGGCGGGCCGGAACTGCTCGCGAGCTATGCCGCAGAGCGGCGCAAGGTGCATGAGCGCACCATCGCCGAGGCGGTGATCAATTACGGCGCTGTCGGTAACCAGCTGGTCCGACAAGGCCTGGAAGAGCCGGGCCCGCTCGGCGACGCCACGCGGCGCGAGGTCGGCGAATTGATCGAGGCGACGAAGCTGCGCGAATTCCGTACGCTCGGCATCGTGCTCGGTACGCGCTACGAGGATTCCCCGATCATCGTGCCCGATGGCAGCGCTCCGCCGGTCGAGCATTTCATGCTCTATGTGCCCTCGGCCCATCCGGGGTGCCTGGCGCCGCATCTCTGGCTGGCCGACGGCTCCTCGCTCTACGACCATTTCGGCCAAGGCTTCACTCTGCTCGCCACCGCTGGCGACGGTGCTGAGGCTGCGCCACTGCTCGCCGCAGCTGCCCGCCTCGGCATTCCCCTGAAGCTGCTGCTGCCGGGTGACCGCCGCCTGCCTACCCGCTATGGCGCACGCTTCGCCCTGATCCGGCCCGACCAGCATGTCGCCTGGCGCGGCGATGCGCTCCCGGCCGATTGCGAGGCGCTACTCGCCATCGTCACCGGCCGGATGAAGCTGGACGCCGCGATCGGGATACCGGCCACGGCCGCCTAGGAACGACACACAAAAACAAGACCACAGAACGGGGAGGATACGATGAAACAGGGAGTGATTGGCGCCTTGCTCGGCGCGGCACTGGCGGTCTCGCTGGCGAGTGCCGGAGCCATCGCGCAGACGGTCGAGCTCAAGGTCTCGCACTACCTGCCGCCGAACCACCAGATGCACAAGCAGCTCGAAGCCTGGGGCGCGGAACTGGCGCAGCGCTCGAATGGCCGGCTCAAGCTCGCCATCTTTCCGGCAGCGCAGATGGGGCCGATGCCGCGGCAATACGACCTCGCCCGCACCGGCGTCGCCGACATCGCCTTCTTCCTGCACGGCGCCCTGCCCGGCCGCTTCCCGCTGACCGAGATCTCGCATTTGCCTTATGCCTTCAATCGCGGCGAAGGGGCGAGCGCCAAGGCGCTGAGCACGGCCGAGGCGTCGGGTATCCTGACCGAGCTCTCCGGCAAGCTCGCCGCCGAGCATGAAGGCACCAGGCTGCTCTATTTCATTGCGACGCCGACACTGAGCCTGTTCTTCAATCGCCCAGCGGTGAAGAGCCCGGCGGGCCTGCGCGGGCTGCGGATGCGCCATAACGGGCCGATCGCCTCGGCGATGCTGGAGGCCTGGGGCGCGACGCCGGCTGCCGTACCACCGGCCGAGCTCGCGGACTCGCTGTCCAAAGGCACGATCGCCGGCATGTTCTTCAATTACGAAGCGGCGAAGTCCTTCCAGATGGCCGAGAGCGTCAAATCGGTGACACAACTCGACGCCGCCGCCGGCACCTTCGCGCTGGTGATGAACGCCGAGAAGTACAAGTCGCTGCCCGACGACCTGCGCAAGCTGATCGACGACACCACCGGCCCGGCGGCGGCCCGCAAGGTCGGCGCGATCTACGACCAGGCCGAGGCGGAAGGCCGCGCCTATCTGCGCGCCGCCAATGCCGAGATCCCCGAGCTCAACGGTGCCGAGCGGGCCGCTTTCGAGGAACTGGCCAAGCCGATCACGGCGAGCTTCATCGCCAGGGTCGAGGCCAAGGGCATCAAGGCCAGGCAGTTCTATGACGAGCTGCGCGCCGCTGTCGGTTCCGCCCAATGACCCCCGGCAAGCTCCGCCGGCTCGACCCGGTGCGCGCCCTGACCATTGCCGGAGCGCTGGCGCTCGCCGTCATGATGCTCTGGACGATGGTCGATATCGGCGCCCGGCTCGCCTTCAACAAGCCGCTGCATGGCACGCTCGACCTCGTCGAGGTCACGCTGGTGCTCGTCGCCTTCCTGGCGCTGCCGGAATGCTTCCGCCGCGACGAGCAGATCAAGGTCGACCTGTTCGACACCATGGTTCGTCCGCGGACGTTGGCGCTGATGCAGCTCGCCGGCGAGGTCGCGACGCTTGCCTTCCTCGTCTTGCTGGCCGCGACCCTGATCCAGCCGCTCACTGATGCCTATCGCTTCGGCGACCAGAAACCCGATCTGCCAGTGCCGATCTTCCTGCTGCTGCTCGCAATCGAGCTGGCACTGGTGGTTTCCGTTTTTGTGGTCCTCGGTCGCGTGATCGGGCAGGTCCGCGCCTTCCCACGCGCTGCCGACGCTGCCGTCTCTCCGCCTCCGGCGCTGCATGGCAACAACGGAGCCGCCTCATGAGCGCGACCTCCATCGGCCTGATCGGCATGGCGACGCTCGTCGGCATGATCCTGGCGCGGATTCCGGTCGGCGTTGCGCTCGGCCTCACCGGCTTCGTCGGCTATGCCGCGATCGACGGCTTCGCCAAGGCGCGCCTCGTCTTCGGCGCGGTGCCGCTCGAGCTCTCCTCCGCCTATGCGCTCTCGGTGCTGCCGCTGTTCACGCTGATGGGCGCGCTGGCGACGATGGCCGGCCTATCGGGCGATCTGTTCCGGGCGAGCAACGCGGTCTTCGCCGGCATGCGCGGCTCGCTCGCCATGGCGGCGGTCGGCGCCTCCGCCGCCTTCGGCGCCGTCTGCGGCTCGTCGCTGGCGACGGCGGCGACGATGAGCCGGATCTCGATCCCGCAAATGCTCAAGGCCGGCTATTCGCCGGCGCTGGCGGCCGGCGTGGTCGCGGCCGGCGGCACGCTCGGCATCCTGATCCCGCCCTCGCTGATCCTGATGATCTACGGCATCATCGCCCAGCTCTCGATCATCAAGCTCTTCGCCGCCGCGCTCATCCCTGGCCTCGTCCTGACCGGGCTTTATCTCATCACGGTGTGGGTCTGGGTGCGCCTGCGGCCGGAAGCGGCGCCGAAGCTGCCGAGCGAGAGCAAAGCTCAGGCGTTCCGGCTCGTGCTCACCATCTGGGATGTGGCGGCGCTCTTCCTCGTCACCTTCGGCGGCATCTATCTCGGCTGGTTCAGCCCGACCGAGGCTGCCGCCGTCGGCGCCTTTGGCGCGTTGCTGCTCGGGCTGCTGCGCCGGGGCTTCGCCCGCGGCGACGTCACGACCGCCTTCACCGAGACGACGCGGATCACCGCCAATCTCGTGTTGATCGTGCTGGGATCAACGATCTTCTCCTATTTCGTCGTTCAGACCGGCATGGCGCAATCCGTGGTGAAGGGGATCACAGCGCTCGGCCTGTCGCCGCTTGCGGTGATGCTGCTGCTGATCGCCTTCTACGTCTTCCTCGGCTGCTTCCTCGAAGGCATCGGCATGGTGCTGGTCACGGTGCCGGTGCTGCTGCCGCTGGTGCTGTCGACTGGCTACGATCCGATCTGGTTCGGCGTGCTGCTCGTCATCGTCGTCGAGATCGGGCTGATCCATCCGCCCGTGGGGATGAATCTGTTCGTGATCCGGACGCAGGCGCCCGAGATCAGCCTCGGCGCGATGTATCGCGGCGTCGTGCCCTTCCTGATCGCCCCCTTCGTGCTGATCGCCATGCTGCTGGTCTGGCCTGATCTGGCACTCTGGCTGCCACGTTCGTTCAACTAGCCTGACCGCGATCTGCTACGCCGACGCGATCGGGATGCTCTTTGTCACGACATAGGTGTAGTAGCGCTCGATCCCGATCGCGGGATCGAGCAGCCGGTCGATCAGGCGCTGATAGCTGTCGATATCCGGTGTGACCACCCGCATGATGTAGTCGATGCCACCGCCGGTGGCATCGCAGGCGACGATGGCAGGCTCCCTGGCCACCGCCTCCTCGAAGCGCCGGAAATCCGCCTGCTGGTGGCTCTTCAGGCTGATCTCGACGATCACCGTGGTCCGCGGCGCGTCGGGCTCCAGATCGACGATTGCGGTGTAGCCCCTGATCACACCGGCCTCTTCCATCCGGCGCAGCCGCTCCCAGCAGGCAGCCGGCGACAGCGCCACCGTCTCGGCGAGCTTGAGCTTCGTCATGCGGCCGTCGCGCTGCAGGGCAGCGACGATCTTGAGGTCGATGGGATCGAGCTTCATCTTCGGGGGCCGCGCGTGCATAATGTCATGAATGCTGCCTCCTAAGAACGAGACAATCCTATGCTTCGTCAAGCCGAACGGCCTTCCGGCAACAGGCTTTCTCCGATTGTCGAGAAGGCCGTCGAATGGCACCCGGTCCTGACCAAGCAGAAGGGCGCGACCAAGCACGCCGCGCTGACCGAGCGCATCATCGCCGATATCGACGCCGGCATCCTGAAGCCTATGGACCGGATGCCGACCCATCGCGACCTCGCCCGTGAGCTCGGCATCTCGGTCCAGACCGTCAGCCTCAGCTACAAGGAAGCCGAGCGCCTCGGCTATCTCAGCGGCGAGGTCGGGCGCGGAACCTTCGTGAAGAGCCGCGTCACCGAGCAGGCTGGGCGCCTGATGCTCGACCGCAGCCCGACCGAAGTCGTCGATCTCTCGATCGTGCGCGGCGTCTATCTCGAGGCGCATGAGGCAGCCTCGCGCCAGGCGCTGGCGGCGTTGGCCGAGGGTGACACCAGCGCCTTCATGCGGCCATGCCGGCCGATCGCGGGCCTCGACCGCCATCGCGAGGCGGCGCGCCTCTGGCTCGGGCCACTCGGCGTCGAGACCTCCGCCGAGCGCATCCTGATCACCAACGGCGCCGCCCATGCGCTCTTCCTGGCGCTTGCTTGCGTCGTGCGCCCCGGCGACCTCGTGCTGACCGAGAACCTGACCGATCACGGCGTCATCGGCCTCGCCAACGTCCTCGGTTTCAGCCTCAAGGGCCTGCCGACCGATGAGGAAGGCATTCGCCCCGAGGCGTTCGAGGCTGCCTGCCGCGCCGGCGGCGTGCGGGCGCTCGTCCTCATCCCGACGCTCAACAATCCGACCAGCCACGTCGCCGGCCCCGAGCGCCGCCGCGCCATTGCCGAGATCGCGCAGCGGCATGGCGTCTTCGTCGTCGAGGACGAGGTCTACAAGCCGCTCATCCCCGAACCGCTGCCGTCGATCACCGCGATGCTGCCCGATCTCGGCTTCTTCCTCACCAGCTTCACCAAGACGGTGCTGACCGGCCTGCGCGTCGGCTATCTCGTCGTGCCGCCGCAATATTCGATCCGCGCCGCCTCGATCCTGCGTGTGACGAGCTGGAGCGGCACCTATCTGCCGGCCGAGATCGCGACGCGCTGGGTCGAGGACGGCACGGCGCAGCAGCTGCTCACCGTCCAGCGCGAGGAGGCGGAGGCGCGCCAGCGCATCGTCGCGCAGACGCTCGGGAGCCATGTCGCCTCGAGCCATCCGCTCTCGCTCTGCGCCTGGCTCAAGGTGCCCGCGCATTGGACCGAAGACAGCCTGGTGCGCTCGCTCGCCGACCGGCGCATCGCAGTGACGCCGTCCGATCCCTTCGTCGCCGGCCCCAGTCATGGGGGCGGCATCCGCATCTGCTTGGGTGGGCGGATGAGCCATGAGCTGCTGGCCCTGGCGCTGACGACGATAGGCCAGACTTTCGAGCAACTTCCGCCGGTTTTTGACATCGGCGCGATCGGCTGAGAGCGGCGGCGAACGGGCCCACTTTGCCGTGTCATTGCCGCTTTTGGCCCATGCCCGACATAATTGAACCATGACAATATAATAATTGACATGAAATTTTCTCCCTCGCAGCATGACAAGCGAGAGGGGAATGCCGGTGATCAAACCGCATCTTGCCACTGCCGAAGCAGACCGACCGGCCGCGCCGCCGGCCGTCAATTTGCCCGGCATCCAAGCTGCCGCAGCGCGCATCGCCGGTCGGGTAATGCATACGCCGCTCGTCACCTCCCCTTCCCTGAGCCGCCTCTGCGGCCAGCCTGTCCATCTCAAGCTCGAAACCCGCCAGCCGATCGGCGCCTTCAAGCTGCGCGGCGCAATGAATGCGGTGCTGGCACTGACCGAGGACCAGCGCCGGCGCGGGCTGGTGACCGCCTCGACCGGCAATCATGGCCGCGCCGTCGCCTACACCGCCCGGGAGCTCGGCCTTGCCGCCACCATCTGCATGTCGGCGCTGGTACCTTCAAACAAGGTCGAGGCTATCCGCGCGCTCGGCGCTGAGGTCCGCATCGTCGGCCGCTCGCAGGACGATGCGCAGGTCGAGGTCGAGCGGCTGGTCGCCGAGCACGGGCTCACCCCGATCCCGCCTTTCGACCATCCCGACGTCGTCGCTGGCCAGGGCACGATCGGTCTCGAACTGATCGAGGATCTGCCCGAGCTCACCTGCGTGCTGATCCCGCTCTCGGGCGGCGGACTGGCGGCCGGCATTGCCGTGGCGGTCAAGGCATTGCGCCCCTCCGCCAGGATCATCAGCATCTCGATGGAACGCGGCGCCGCCATGGCGGCGGCGATCGCAGCTGGCCAGCCGGTCGAGGTGATCGAAGACGAAACGCTGGCGGATTCGCTCGGCGGCGGCATCGGCCTCGCCAACCGCGTCACCTTCGCACTGTGCCGCGACCTCATCGACGAGGTCGTGCTGCTCAGCGAGGCCGAGATCGCAGCCGGCATCCGCCATGCCGCGCTTGTCGAGAACGAGATCGTCGAAGGCGCCGGCGCGGTCGGCATCGCTGCCCTGCTCGCCGGCAAGGTCAAGCCTCACGGCCCGACGGCGCTGATCGTCTCCGGCCGCAATATCGACGAGGCCGTGCACCGGCGTATCGTCTCCGGAGCTGCCGCATGAGCCGGATGCTCGTCCTCACCGAAACGGAATTGCGCCGCATCGTCGGACTCGATCTGAGCGCCGTCGCCTGTGTCGAACAAGCGTTCGCGGCTCTCGCGACCAAGCCGGTCGCCATGCCGCCGATCCTGCGGCTCGACATTCCCGAATACCGCGGCGAGGTCGATGTGAAGACGGCCTATGTGCCGGGTCTCGACGGCTTCGCGATCAAGGTCAGCCCCGGCTTCTTCGATAACCCCAAGCTGGGCCTGCCCAGCCTCAACGGGCTGATGATCCTGTTCAGCGCCCGCACCGGGCTGGTCGAGGCGCTGCTCCTCGACAATGGCTATCTCACCGATGTCAGGACGGCCGCCGCCGGAGCCGTCGCGGCGCGTCATCTGTCCCGGCCGGATGCCGCGGTCGCCGCGATCTTCGGCGCCGGCATGCAGGCGAGGCTCCAGCTCGAAGCCTTGGCGCTGGTGCGGCCGATCCGGGAGGCGCGGATCTGGGCCCGCGATGCGCGGAAGGCCAGCGAGGCCGCGAGCGAGCTCTCCCGCAAGCTCGGCTTTGCCGTCGCCGCCACCGCCGATCCTCGCGCCGCGGTGCAAGGCGCCGATGTCATCGTCACAACGACGCCGGCCGAGCGGCCGATTCTGATGGCGGACTGGCTTGAGCCCGGCCAGCACGTGACCGCGATGGGCTCCGACAGCGAGCACAAGAACGAGATCGACCCGACCGCCCTCGCCCGCGCCACCTATGTCGCCGATCGCCTCAGCCAGACGCGGCGGCTCGGCGAGCTCGCCCATGCGATCCGCGCCGGTATCGCCACCGCAGATCAGGCCTTCGCCGAACTCGGTGAGGTCATCGCGGGCAAGCGCCCCGGGCGCACGCGCGCCGACGAGATCACCCTGGCGGACCTGACCGGCACCGGGGTGCAGGACACCGCGATCGCCAATCTCGCCGCCGCCCGCGCCCGCAATGCCGGCGCCGGGCAGACCATCGACACCAAAGCCGAAGCGGGAGACGCCGCGTGACCGTGACCCTGAACTTCACCCGTGAGGAATATGCCGAACGCCTCGCCAAGACCCGCGCCGCCATGGAGCGGGCCGGCGTCGAGCTGATGGTCGTTACCGACCCCTCGAACATGCATTGGCTCACCGGCTATGACGGCTGGTCGTTCTATGTCCATCAATGCGTACTGGTGCCGCCGACCGGCGAGCCGATCTGGTATGGCCGCAAGCAGGACGCAAACGGAGCGAAACGCACCGCCTGGCTCGGCCATGACAACATCATCGGCTATCCCGACCATTATGTTCAGTCGACCGAGCGCCATCCGATGGATCTGCTGGCGCAGATCATCGCCGAGCGTGGCTGGGGCACGCTCTCGATCGCGGTCGAGATGGACAACTACTACTTCTCGGCGGCCGCCTTCACCTCACTGCAAAAGCATCTGCCGAACGCACGCTTCAAGGATGCCGGCGGGCTGGCGAACTGGCAGCGCGCGGTCAAGAGCAAGACCGAGCTCGACTATATGCGCAAGGCCGGCCGCATCGTCGAATTGATGCACCAGCGCATCGTCGAGGTGGTCGAACCCGGCATGCGCAAATGCGATCTCGTCGCCGAAATCTACGATGCCGGCATCCGCGGCACGGCCGAATTCGGCGGCGACTATCCGGCGATCGTGCCGCTGCTGCCCTCGGGCGCCGATGCCTCCGCCCCGCATCTGACCTGGGACGACAGGCCGATGCGCTCGGGCGAAGGCACCTTCTTCGAGATCGCCGGCGCCTACCGGCGCTATCATTGCCCGCTCTCTCGCACCGTCTTCCTGGGCAAGCCGACGCAGGCGTTCCTCGATGCCGAGAAGGCGACGCTCGAAGGCATGGAGGCCGGGCTCGCCGCGGCAAAGCCCGGCAACACCTGCGAAGACATCGCCAACGCCTTCTTCGCCGTGCTGAAGCGCTACGGCATCATCAAGGACAACCGCACCGGCTATCCCATCGGCCTGTCCTATCCACCCGATTGGGGCGAGCGCACCATGAGCCTGCGCCCCGGTGACCGGACCGAGCTCAAGCCCGGCATGACCTTCCATTTCATGACCGGCCTCTGGCTTGAGGATATGGGCCTCGAGATCACTGAAAGCATTGCGATAACCGAGACCGGCGTCGAATGCCTGTCGAATGTGCCGCGC
This sequence comes from Allobosea sp. NPDC055332, assembly GCF_053645455.1. NCBI lineage: Bacteria > Pseudomonadati > Pseudomonadota > Alphaproteobacteria > Hyphomicrobiales > Alloboseaceae > Allobosea > Allobosea sp. NPDC055332. The sequence continues at coordinate 812,294 of NZ_JBSHMO010000003.1, forward strand.
CAGCTCTTCGTCAAGGCCTGAGGCGATGCTGACCGCTTCGCCCCGCCCTTCGCCGGTGACGCCAACGCTCGACCTCTCGGCGCAGGGCGTCCAGCACGGTCATTTGCGCCTGCCCTATAGCCGCGACGACAGCGCCTGGGGCTCGGTGATGATCCCGATCTGCGTGATCGCGAACGGCGACGGGCCGACCGCGCTGCTGACCGGCGCGAACCATGGCGACGAATATGAAGGGCCGGCGGCCCTGTTCGAATTGGCGCGCACGCTCGATCCGGCCCGTGTCTCGGGCCGGGTGATCATCGTTCCGGCACTGAACTATCCGGCGTTCCGGGCGGGCACGCGCACTTCGCCGATCGACAAGGGCAATCTCAACCGCAGCTTTCCCGGCCGGCCGGACGGTAGCGTCACTGAAAAGATCGCCGACTACGTCACGCGCCATCTCGTGCCGCTCGCCGACATCGTCCTCGACTTCCATTCCGGCGGAAAGACGCTCGACTTCCTGCCCTATGCCGCCGCGCACGAGCTGCCGGACAAGGCGCAGGAGGGGCGCTGCTTTGCGGCGGTCGCCGCCTTCTCCGCGCCCTACTCGATGAAGATGCTGGAGATCGACGCCGTCGGCATGCTCGACACCACCGTCGAGGCGATGGGCAAGGTCTTCGTCACGACCGAGCTCGGCGGCGCCGGGACCGCTAGCGCGCGCAGCATCGGTATCGCCCGGCGCGGCGCCAGCAATCTGCTGAGGCATGCCGGCATCCTCGCCGGAGCCCCCGAGACGGCGTCGACAAGCTGGCTCGACATGCCCTCGGCCGATTGCTTCACCTTCGCTCAGGACGATGGCCTCATCGTCTTCGAGCACGACCTCGGCGAGCCCGTGCGTGCCGGCGAGGTCATCGCCCGGGTCTATCCCGTCGGGAAGACCGGACTCGCTCCGGCCGAATACCAAGCCGCGATGGATGGTGTGCTCGCCGCCCGCCACGTCCCCGGGCTGATCAAGGCGGGCGACTGCCTCTCGGTGCTCGCCGTGCTGACGGAGGCGCCCTGACCCATCCGGCCGGGCGACCGGTCCAAGCCAACCGCCGGCGCGAAGACGCCAGAGAAGCCGAAGCAATCGGCATGCGGAGAAACATCAACCAGAGGAGAATTGCAGATGCCGTTTCTGAAGATCGCGGGGATCTCCGCCATTGCTCTCGCCGCCGGCCTCGCCGCCGCTGGCGCCACCAGCCTCAAGGACGTCAAGGACCAGGGCTATATCCGCGTCGCGACCGCCAATGAGGTGCCCTATTCCTACATGAAGGATGACGGCACCTCGGCCGGCATCGGCCCCGATGTCGCCAATGCCGTATTGAAGAAGCTCGGCGTCGCCGAGGCCAACTGGTCGGTCACGCCGTTCGGCACGCTGATCCCCGGCCTCAAGGCCAAGCGCTTCGATTTCGTCGCCGCCGAGCAGAACATCTCGCCGGAGCGCTGCAAGCAGGTCTCCTTCACCGAACCGAACTCCTCCTATGGCGAGGGCCTGCTGGTGAAGAAGGGCAATCCGAAGAAGCTGGCGACCTATGCCGACATCGCCAAGGACCCGTCGCTCAAGGTCGCCGTCGTCTCCGGCGCCAATAATATCGACTTCCTGCGCGCCGTCGGCGTCAAGGACAGCCAGGTGATCTTCATCACTGCCAATGCCGACGCGCTCGCGACCGTCCAGAGCCGCGCCGACGCCTATGCCGCGACCGAGCTCACCGTCGCCTCGCTCGCCAAGGGCCAGGCCAATGTCGAACAGGTCGCGCCCTTCACCGACCCGGTGGTCAACGGCAAGCCGGTCCGCAATTTCGGCGGCTTCGCCTTCCGGCCGGAGGACAAGGAACTGCGCGACGCCTTCAACGCCGCGCTGGTCGAGTTCCGCAAGAGCGACGACTACAAGAAGATCCTCGGCACCTACGGCCTGTCGGACGCCAGCATCAAGGCGGCGGCGGATCGCAAGGTCGAGGATCTCTGCGCCGGCAAATAGGTTTCTGACAGAGATCGCTTCGCCCGCCCCCGCGGTGGGCGGAGCTCCACGCCTGTTCAACCTCGTCGCGGAGCCTGCCGGATGGAGTGGCTGTCCTATCTGCCCGCCTTGTCGCGCGGCGCCCTGATCACCGCCGGCATCACGCTATCGGCGATCGCGATCGGCGCTGTCGCGGCTTTTGCGGCCGGTATCGCCCGGGTCGAAGGCGGGCGCGTGCTGTCGCTGGTGGCGCTCTGCTACACCGAGCTATTCCGTGGGACGTCGCTGCTCGTCCAGCTGTTCTGGTTCTACTACGCCCTGCCGCTCGTCGGGATCAGCTTCGAGCCAGTCGCCACCGGCATCCTGGTGCTGTCACTGCATGTCGGCGCCTATGGCTCCGAGATCGTCCGCGGCGCGCTGCAATCGGTCTCCGTCCAGCAGCACGAGGCGGCGCGGGCACTGAATTTCGGCCGCGCCCAGACGCTTCTCCACATCACCCTGCCGCAGGCGCTGGTCGAGATGATGCCGGCCTTCGGCAATCTCGCCATCGAGACGCTGAAACTGTCCTCGCTGGTCTCGCTGATCTCGATCGCCGACCTGACCTTCCGGGCGCAGTCGATCCGTAACCTCACCCTCGACAGCGCCGGCGTCTACAGCCTGACGCTGGTCGGCTACTTCGCGATGTCGCTGGTGCTGATGCTGATCATGCGGCTGATCGAGCGGCTGGTCCGGCGCGGCGCTGCCTTCCCGCGCGCGGCGCATTCGTGAGGAGCCGCGCATGATGTACGGCTTCGAATGGGATACGACGACGCCGCTCACCTACGCGTCCTCGATCCTGCCGATCATCCTGATCGGCCTCACCGTGACGCTGCAAGCGGCTGCAGCGGGCTTCGCGATCGCGCTGGTGCTCGGCCTCGTCTTCGCACTGCTGCGGCGCAGCCGCTTCACGGCCGTGTCCTGGACGACGGCGATCGTCGTCGAGTTCCTGCGCGACACGCCGCTCCTGGTGCAGCTCTTCTTCCTCTACTACGTGCTGCCAGATTACGGCATCACACTGCCGGCCTTCCTGACCGGAGCGCTCGCGCTCGGGCTGCAATATTCGGCCTATACCTCCGAGGTCTATCGCGGTGGCATCGAGGCCGTGCCGCGCGGGCAATGGGAGGCGGCGACGGCGCTGAACCTCTCCCGGCTGCAGACCTATCGCGACATCGTCGTGCCGCAGATCGTGCCGCGCATCCTGCCGGCGATGGGCAATTACCTCGTCGCCATGATCAAGGAGACGCCGGTGCTCTCCGTCGTCACCGTGCTCGAGATGATGGGGCTCGCCAACATGATCGGCGAGCGCACCTTCGAATATCTCGTGCCGCTGACGCTGGTCGGCCTGATCTTCCTCCTCCTCACGCTGATCTGCTCGGCCGGCCTGCACCGGCTGCAGAAGGCGCTGCCGAAAGCAGGGATTCCGCTGCGATGACCGAGACCTCCCAGGCCCCCATCATCGAGTTCGCCGGCGTGACCAAGCGCTTCGGCGCGCTGACCGTGCTCGACGATTTCAACTTCAGCGTCGCCCGCGGCGAAAAGGTCACGCTGATCGGCCCGTCGGGGTCAGGCAAATCGACGGTGCTGCGCATCCTGATGACGCTGGAGCCGTTCCAGGAGGGACGGCTGACGCTCGCCAGCATGCCCTATCACGAACCGAATGCCGGCGGGCCGTTCAAGGCCTCGGATAGCCATCTGCGCCAGATCCGCAGCCATGTCGGCATGGTCTTCCAGAGCTTCAACCTGTTCCCGCACATGACGGTGCTGCGCAATGTCGTCGAGGCGCCGTTGCGGGTGCTCGGCCTGCCGCGCGGCGAGGCCGAATGCCGCGCCGTCGATCTCCTCGCCATGGTCGGGCTCGCCGACAAGAAGGACCACTACCCCGCCCAGCTCTCCGGCGGCCAGCAGCAGCGCGTCGCCATCGCCCGCGCCCTCGCCATGCGCCCGCGCGTGCTGCTCTTCGACGAGCCGACCTCGGCGCTCGATCCGCAGCTTGTCGGCGAGGTGCTCTCGGTCATCCGCGGCCTCGCCAGCGAGCACGATCTCACCATGCTGCTCGTCACCCATGAGATGCGCTTCGCCCGCGAAGTCTCCGACCGGGTCTGCTTCTTCGACAAGGGCCGCATCTGCGAGCAGGGCGAGCCGGAGCGCATCTTCAGCGCGCCGGAGCAGCCGCGCACCCGCGAATTCCTGGCCTCGGTGCTGGGCTGAAGGCGCGCCGAGAGTCTATCGGCGCCGCCCCGAAGTTCCGAGACTGTCTCGGTGCACAGCCGGCACTTCGAAGACAGTCTCGCCAGCCTTCCGCCTAGCCTCGTCGTCAATCGAGGGAGGATGGTCATGAACGCAATGATGGCTACGGCAAAACGGGAAGCGGCGATTGCCAAGCCGGCCGAGCATCCCGGCTTGTCTGGTCTCGCCGACCGCCGCCTGCTGCGGCAGCTTGCCTATATCGGCGGGCGCTGGACCGCCGCGCCCGATGGCGAGACCTTCCCGGTGACCGATCCTGCCACCGGCGCCCTCGTCGCACAGGTCGCAGCGCTTGGCGCCACCGAAGCGACGCAGGCGATCGACGCGGCTCACGCCGCCTTCCCGAAATGGAAAGCGCTGCTGCCGCAGGAGCGCGCCGCGCTGTTGCGACGTTGGCACGCGGAGATGCTGGCGGCGGCCGAGGACCTCACTTTGCTGATGACGCTGGAGCAGGGCAAGCCGCTGGCGGAATCGCGCGGCGAGATCGCCTATGCCGCCGACTTCATAGCCTATTACGCCGAGGAAGCGCTGCGGGTGAACGCCGAGGGCGTGACCAGCCATCTGCCGGGTGCGCAGATGTCGCTCTCGCGTGAGCCGGTCGGCGTCGCCGCCTTGCTGACGCCCTGGAATTTCCCCTCCGCCATGCTGACGCGCAAGGCCGCGGCCGCCCTCGCCGCCGGCTGCACCGTGGTCGCCCACCCGTCCTCGCATACGCCGCTCTCGGCGCTGGCGCTGGCCGAGCTCGCCGATCGCGCCGGACTGCCGGCAGGCGTCTTCAACATCGTCGCCGGCGATGCCGCGCCGATCGCCGAGACCTATTGTGCCGATACGAGGGTGCGCGCCGTCAGCTTCACCGGCTCGACCGAGATCGGCCGGATCGTCGCCCGCAATGCGGCTTCGACCGTCAAGCGCGTGGTCATGGAGCTCGGCGGCCATGCCCCGCTGATCGTCTTCGACGACGCCGATCTCGACCGTGCCGTGGCGATCGCCATCGATGCCAAATTCGCGACTTCCGGCCAGGACTGCCTCGCCGCGAACCGGATCTATGTGCAGCGCGGCCTCTATGAGCGCTTCTGCACTGCCTTCGCCGAGAAGACCGCGGCGCTGCGGGTCGGGGCCGGGCTGGAGGATGGCGTCGAGGTCGGCCCGCTGATGCATGCCTCCGCCAAACGCAAGGCCGAAGCCCAGATCGTCGACGCTTTGGCACGCGGCGCGAAACGGCTGACGCCGGAGCGCGCCATGCCTGGCCCGCTCTTCCTGGCGCCGACCGTGCTCGCCGATGTTCCTGACGAGGCGCTGATCATGCGCGAGGAGACCTTTGCGCCGGTTGCGGCCGTCGCCCCGTTCGACAGCGAGGACGAGGTCATCGCCCGCGCCAACGACACCGAATACGGCCTCGTCGCTTATGTCGTGACCCGCGATGGCCCCCGAGCCGCGCGCCTCGCCAAGGCGCTCGACTACGGCATGGTCGCAGTCAACCGCGTCAAGATCACCGGCGCCCCGATCCCGTTCGGCGGGATGAAGCAATCCGGTCTCGGCCGCGAGGGCTCGCGCCACGGCCTCGAGGCCTTCACCGACCTCAAATATCTCTGCCTCGACCTGAACTGAGGCTCCTCCCCTTTTCATCAGGATGATTGCTATGCTCGACCAACCCGCCCGCACCGACAATGAACTGGATGCCTGGGACCGCGACCACTTCTTCCATCCCTCGACGCATATGGGCCAGCATGCCCGCGGCGAGACGCCGAACCGCATCATCGCCGGTGGCGAGGGCGTCTACATCGTCGATCGCGACGGCAAGCGCAGCCTCGACGCCTTTGCCGGGCTCTATTGCGTCAATGTCGGCTATGGCCGGAAGTCCATCACCGACGCGATCGCCGAGCAGGCGGCGAAGCTGCCCTATTACCACGCCTATGTCGGCCATGGTTCGGAGCCGTCGATCAAGCTCGCCAAGATGGTGGTTGAGCGAGCGCCCAAGGGCATGAGCCGGGTCTTCTTCGGCCTGTCGGGCTCGGACGCCAACGAGACCAATCTCAAGCTGGTCTGGTACTACAACAATGTCCTGAAGCGGCCGGAGAAGAAGAAGATCATCTCGCGCTGGCGTGGCTATCACGGCTCGGGCGTGATGACCGGCAGCCTCACCGGTCTCGCCGCCTTCCACAACCTGTTCGACCTGCCGAAGGCGCCGGTCCTCCACACCGAGGCGCCCTATTACTACCGCCGCGCGGATCGCAGCATGAGCGAGGAGCAATTCGCGCAGCACTGCGCCGACAAGCTCGAAGAGCTGATCCAGGCCGAGGGACCGGAGACGATCGCCGCCTTCATCGGCGAGCCGGTGCTCGGCACCGGTGGCATCGTGCCGCCGCCCGCGGGCTATTGGGCGAAGATCCAAGCGGTGCTCAGGAAGTACGACATCCTGCTGATCGCCGACGAGGTCGTCACCGGCTTCGGCCGTCTCGGCAGCATGTTCGGCTCCGACCATTACGGTATCGAGCCCGACCTCATTACCATCGCCAAGGGCCTGACCTCAGCCTATGCGCCGCTCTCCGGCGTCATCGTCTCAGAGAAATTCTGGCGCGTGCTGGAGCAGGGCTCGGACGAGTTCGGCCCGATCGGCCATGGCTGGACCTATTCCTCGCATCCGCTCTGCGCAGCCGCCGGCGTCGCCAATCTCGAACTGGTCGACGAGCTCGATCTCGTGCGTAATGCTGGCGAGGTCGGCGCCTATTTCAATGCGTCGCTGCAGGACGCTGTCGGCGATCATCGCCACGTCGGCGAGGTCCGCGGCGAAGGCCTGCTGGCAGCGGTCGAATTCGTCCGCGACAGGGATGACCGCGTTTTCTTCGATCCCTCCGAAAAGGTCGGCCCACGCATCGCCGCCGCCCTGCTGGAGCAAGGCGTCATTGCTCGCGCCATGCCACAGGGCGATATCCTCGGCTTCGCGCCGCCGCTTTGCCTGACGAGACAGGAGGCCGATCAGATCGTCGACGCGACCCGGCGCGCCGTAAGCGCAGTGGCAGCAGACCTTTCCCGCCGATAGCTGATTGGCTCCGTGGCCGGCGGCGGACCTCAGCCTTGGAGCTCGGCCGGGCTCCCGGGGGATGCTTGTCCGCACTTTCGTCCCGCCCGGCTCATCGCCTCATCGATCTCCGATTGGGCGATCTTGTCGACCTCCGCGATGAAGACGATGCGCGTGCCGCCCTGCGCCGGATCGTCCCGGCCGAGCGGCGCCAGCGTGGCCTTTCCACCCGCGAGCTGGAAGAGATAGCAGACATCCGGCTTCTCGACCGTTTCGAGAATGCCTTTCGCGCGGACGAGCCGCGGCGCAAGTCGGCCGATCGCCTGCTGGAAGCCAGCGAGCGAAATCGGCTCCCCGGACGTCCAGTTGAAGCTCTCGAAACGGTCGACGCTCGGTCTCTTCGGGCGCGTCGTCCGCTCGCGGGCCGTCCCGACCTCGGGAAAGACGAGATCGAGCGGGATATCCCCTCCGGTCTCCTCGACGAGGGTGGCCCTGCGATTGATCTGCGACAGGGCGCCGCGGCGCGCATCGAGGGCTGGCTTGTCGACAAGATCGCCCTTGCTGATGGCGACGAGATCGGCGGCTCGCAGCTGGCTCAAGAGCAAGGGGTCGCCGAGGCCCGTCTCCGGCGATGCGGCGTCGACGACGCATAGCACGGTCTCCAGGGGGGCTTCGCGCCAGATCACCGGATCCATCAGGTTGCGGATGATATCCTCGGGATCGGCGACGCCGCTGGTCTCGATCACGATGGCCTCGGGCCGCGGGGTTCGCCGCAGCAGATTGGCGAGCGTCCGTAGCAGATCGCCTTCCAGCGAGCAGCAGATGCAGCCATTGGCGAGGCTGACGACCCCGTCCTCGGCGCCGGCGATCAGCTCCGCGTCGATGTTGATGGCGCCGAAATCGTTGACGACGGCCGCAATGCGGCGGCCGTCTGCCTGCTGCAGGATACGATTGACCAGCGTCGTCTTGCCGGCTCCGAGAAAGCCCGTGACCAGCAGGATCGGAACCGGCATGGCCCTAAGCCGCCGTGCCGAACGGGCGGCGTACCGGCCGGCCCGGCCTGGCTGCGACATTCATGAGCCCGTCGGCGATGACCGGCTCGCCGCTGACGATGAGATGCCGGACGCCTTCGGCCGGCTGGTTCATCGCCGAGAACTCCGCCCGGTCCGTGAGCTGGTCGAGATCGAAGACCACGACATCGGCGTCAGCTCCGGCCTTCAGCCGGCCCTTGTCGCGCATGGCGGGCGTGCTCTCGGCCAGGATCTCGGCAGGGATCAATGTGCACTTTGCGATCCCCTCCTGCAGACTGACCGCCTGCCGTTCGCGCACCCAATGGCGCAGGAAGCGCGTGAAGGTGCCCGATGACCGCGGATGCGAGGTCGCTTCATCCGGCAGCGGCCAGGCATCGCCGGTATAGGTCGACCCGTCCGGCATCGACCAGGGCATGGCGTCCGAGGCGATCGCGCCGCCGGGATACAGGACCGAGAGATCGAGCATATCGCGGTGGCGGGTATTGTTCTCGGTATCGAGTACATGCCAGAGGACGAGCTGCGACGGATCCTCCGATTGCGTCGACAGCAGGTCCTCGCGGTCCTGGATTCGGCGACCGCTCGTGACGAGCTGGATCTGCTGGTAGCGCGTGTCGTTGCGGCGCTCGAATTCCGGGTCGCTGAAGAATGCGGCCGCGATCACGGTCGAGCCCGTGCCATAGGGATAGGCCTCGACCGTGATCGGCAGGCCCTGCTCCTGCGCCTTCTTGATCAGCCGCGCGCAACGCTCGACATCGGTCTTGCTGGAGCTGTTGAAGTGGCAGATGTGCATGTGTGCGCCAGTCGCGCCGGCATAGCCGATGAGGCGGATATAGGCCTCCGCAGCGCTCTTCGGATCGGTATTCGCCATATAGGCGATATGGGTGAAGGTCGGCACGCCGCGCTCGGCGGCGAGCTGGCACAGCGCCGTCAGCTCCTGCACGCCCGCGCCGGGAGCGTAAGCGTTCAGGATGCCGATGCCGATGCCGCCCTCGTCTAGCCCGGCCGCGATGCGATCGAGGATGTTCTGCTGCTCGGCGGGTGAGGAAATGTTGTCCATCCAGCGCGGATCGCGCATGGCGCGCCCGAACGCTTCGAGGGACGATTCCTCATTGATCCCGATCATCGCGCCGATCCGGGCGAAAGCCCAGTTCGTGGCAGCGCCGTAGTTCAGGATGCGGCCCTGTTCCGCCTGACGGCGATACCAGGACGCGACCGGCAGCACCCCGGCCTCGAGGTCCAGCGTCGTGGTAACGCCGTCGAAAGCCTGCATCCGGTCGGCCGGAATCGATTGGCCATGGGCGTGAAGGTCGATGAAGCCGGGCGCGACGATCAGTCCCCGCGCGTCGATCACGCGCTCGGCATCGCCGAGGCCGGAGCCGATCGCGACGATCTTTCCGTCGGCGATGGCGACATCGGCGATGCCATCATGGCCGCTTTCCGGATCGACGACGCGGCCGCCCGTGATCAAGAGTCCACTCATCTGCCCTCGCCTCTCCTTCTCTGGATGGCTTGCTCTGCCGCAGCCATCGTCGGCCCGATGTTGGCCGATCCGGAATTGCCGAGGCAAGGGCGCCGCCCGGCGAACCGCTTTGATCGATCATGCGAGCCAAGCATGCGCCAGGCCTGCATGTTCTCTGGTGCGGCCGCCCGGCGGAATACGGAGTGATCGGCCGTGCCAACGGAACAAGACTCCCGGCGACAAAAAGCAGACCCTCGGCAATATCTACGACCTTGGCAGTAGACCGGCCTGTGCTAGCCTAGATTTAGAGCGGAATGAAAAATCCGCCATCGGCTTCGCCGTTGAAACCTTCGGCGCGGCCGTCCACGCAGGGAGGTGAATGCGATGCGGAAGGCATTAATGGCCGCCGTTGCGGCGTGCGCTTTGATTGCGGCCGGTGGAACCGGCCAGGCTCAGGAAAAACTCAAGATCGGCGTATTGGCGACGCTTTCGGGCGCGCTGACCTCAGGCGGCGAGGACGGCGTCCGCGGCGCCCAGATCGCTCTGAAGCAGCGGGGCGGCAAGATCGCCGGCCGCGAGGTCGAGTTCATCATCGCGGCGACCGACGCCAGCCCGGATTCGGCGCTCCGTGCCGCGCGCAAGCTCGTCGAGCAGGACAAGGTCCAGCTCATCCTCGGCCCGCTCTCGGGCTCCGAAGGCATCGCGATGCGCGACTATTCGAAGACGGTCCCCAACGTCACCGTCGTCGACGCATCTTCGGGCGCGCTCGAGACGACCTATGTAAACCCGTCGCCGAACTATTTCCGTTTCAACAGCAACGGCGCGATGTGGATGGCCGGCCTCGGCGACTACGTCTTCAAGGACAAGGGCTACAAGAAGCTCGCCGTGATCGGCGAGGACTACTCCTTCCCCTACACGCAGGTCTTCGGCTTCGCCCTCGGCTACTGCAAGGCCGGGGGCCAGATCGTGCAGCGCCAATGGGTGCCGCTCGGCACCAAGGATTTCGGCTCGGTCATCGCCAATATTCCCGATGACGTCGACGCAGTCTTCCTCGCGCTCGGCGGCGGCGATTCCGTGAACTTCCTCAACCAGTACGGCCAGACCGGCGGCAAGGCGAAGTTCGTCGGCGGCTCGATCATGGTCGACCAGACCGTGCTGTCCTCGCGCGGCGCTGCCAAGCGCCTGCTCGTCGGCACCCCCTCCTCGGGCGGCGTTGCGGATGCCTGGGACGATCCGAAATGGAAGGCCTGGGTCAAGGCCTATCAGGACGCCTTCCCGGCGGACAAGCGCTTCGCCAGCCCGTCGCTGTTCGCGACCAATTACTACAACGCGTTCACCGGCATGGCGATGGGTCTGGAGAAGGTCAATGCCGACCTCTCCGACGGCGGGGCCAAGCTCCGCGCCGAACTCGCCAAGGTCGAGCTCGATGCCCCCAATGGGCCGATCAAGCTCGATGACGACCGGCAGGCGATCGCGACGACCTTCATCACCGAGGTGGTCGAGGCGCCGAACGGCGAGCTCACCAACAAGTTCGTCCGCACCGTCCCGAATGTCTCGAAGACGATGGGACTGTCAGCGGACGCCTTCAAGGCGGTGGGGCTGCCATCCCGGACCAATCCGGAATGCAAGCCCTAGTCGCCCCAACCGACTGACTCCCTGGAAAGGGCGCGACAGGTATCGCTCCCTTTCCAGCCTGCCGTCCCGCTCCGGTCAACGACGTCGCGCGCTTCTTGCGTGCGGCGTTGGGCGAAGGCTCACCTGATGAGGCAGCCTTAGGCCCACCGGGCTTTGCTACGCGAGGAGCCATGAGTCGCGCAGTCGCGGTCTGCCACGGTCCGTTCGGACGGGTGTCGATCTACGACCTCGATCGCCCAATGGTGGTGCATGCCCATCGCGAAGCTCACCTGATCTTCTTCCTCGACGGGTCGCGCGGCCTCGTGACCGTCAATGACCACACGGTCCGGGTCGATCCCTTCATGGGCGTTGCGGTCAATCCCTGGGAACCGCACAATTTCCAGCCGGAGCAGCCGGGTTCCTTCGGGCTGTTCCTTGTCATCTATCTCAAGCCGGAATGGCTGGCGGCGCAGGCCATGCCGTCGGCCGGTTCGCTGGTCTTCCCGTCATCCGAGCTGGTCGTGACCCGCGAGCTCGCCGCCTGGCGCGATCAGGCGGTCGAGATGCTGCTGTCGCAGCATCGCGATCTCAACCTCGCCCCGGTGCTGATGGCGCTGGCGCAGGCCTCCAGCGAACCGATCGGACCGGAGCTTGTCTCCTCGCTGCTGCATGACACGTCTGAAGGCGCACTCGACCGGCGCGTGCTGCGCGCCTGCCGCCTGCTGGAACAGCACACTTCTTGTGAAGGCGCTCTCGCCCGTGTGGCGCGCGAGGCTGGGCTGTCGCGCGCCCATTTCTTCAAGCTCTTCCGGCAACAGGTCGGCGTCACGCCGACCATCTTCGCCAATACCGCCCGAATCGACGCAGCGCTCGAGAGGATCGTGCTGTCGAGCGACCCGGTGACCAGCATCAGCCACCGCCTAGGCTTTTCCGGCCAGAGCGTATTCACGCGCTTCTTCACCGCCCATGTCGGCATGGCCCCCCGCGACTATCGCCGGGTGCTGCGCACCGTTAGCCTCCCGCAAGCGCAGGCGAGCCATGTCTGACTTCATCGGCCGCCGCCCGATCTGGTCGCTGGTGATCCTGATCGCGGTCGCCCTCCTCGCCTTCCTGATCTTCGCGGTCTGGACACCGTGGATGGAGCTGACCTTCGGCCGCAAGCGCGTCTTCCTGAGCGCGCTCTTCAACGGCATCACGCTCGGCGGGCTCTATTTCCTCGTCGCCAGCGGCTTCACGCTGATCTTCGGCCTGATGCGCAACGTCAATCTGGCGCATGGCTCGCTCTATCTGTTCGGCGGCTATGTCGGCTACAGCATCGGCAACCTGACCGGCTCCTGGTTCGCCGCGCTGATCGGCGCCTTCGTGATCGTCGCTTTGGCCGGCATCCTGATGCAGGTGCTGCTCTTCCGCTGGATGGAGGGCCAGGACCTGCGCCAGACGCTGGTCACGATCGGGCTCTCGATCATCGTCGCCGACCTGCTGCTCTGGAGCTATGGCGGCGACACCTTCCAGGTGACAACGCCGGACTGGCTCTCCGGGCCGATCCAACTGCCCTTCATCGTCGCACTGCGCAGCAATGGCGAGGCGGTGATGATGATGTACCCGCTGGTCCGCATCGCCATCCTGATCGGCGCGATCATCCTGGGCGTCGCGATGTGGCTCGTGCTCAACCGCACCCGGATCGGCATGCTGGTCCGCGCCGGCGTCGACGATCGCGACATGCTCTCGGCCACCGGCGTGCGCGTGCAGCTCGTCTTCATCATGGTCTTTGCCTTCGGCGCCGGACTTGCGGGCCTAGCTGGCGTCGTCGGCGGCACCTTCCAGTCGCTGCAGCCAGGCGAGGACACCAAGATCCTGCTGTCCTCGCTCGTCGTCGTCATCGTCGGCGGCATGGGCTCGATCCCCGGCGCGGCGATGGGGGCGCTCATCGTCGGCCTCGCCGAGCAGTTCGGCTCGGTCTACATGCCGACTTATGCGGTGATGCTGACCTTCGTCATCATGGTCGTCGTGCTGGCGATCCGGCCGCAGGGCCTGGCGGCAGTGAGGCGCTGACGATGGCGCTCGCCGAACCCCGCCTCGCGATCGCCACACCGCGCCCCCGCGAGGGGCTCGCCGAGGTGATCGGCCGGCAGGGCACGGCGTTCTGGATCGTCGCCGCTCTGCTCCTGGTGATGCCGCTGATCGCCAGCCCGTTCTGGCTCGTTCAGATCCTCGCCTACGCGATGATCCTCGGCATGATCGCGCTCAGCCTGATGTTCCTCGCCGGCTATGGCGGCATCGTCAGCCTGATCCAGATGACCGTCGCGGCCTTCGCCGCCTATCTCGTCGCCATCTTCGGCGAGAGCGCCATCACCCAGATCAGCCTGAAATGGCCGTGGTGGACGGCAGTGCCGGTCGCGATCCTGCTCGCCACCCTGTTCGGCACGCTGGGCGGCGCCCTCTCGGTCAGGACCGAGGGCATCTACACGATCATGATCACCCTCGCGATCGGCTCGGCCTTCTATTACCTGACGCTGCAGAACTACACGATCTTCAACGGTTTCAGCGGCTTCAACGGCGTCATGCCGCCGGTCTTCCTCGGTATCGACTGGGGCGGCACCGTACCGTTCTATTACCTGACGCTCGGCTGTGCCGCCCTCGCCTACGCCGTCGTCGTCTATGTCTCGCGGGCGCCCTTCGGCCTCGCTCTGCAGGGCACGCGCGACAATCCCAGGCGCATGGCGGCGCTCGGCTTCGATGTCGCCGCCCATCGCATCGCCGCTTACGCCTTCGCTGCGGTGATCGCCGCCTTCGCCGGGGTGTTGCTGGTCTGGTACCAGCGCCAGGTCTCACCTGGGACGGGCGGCGTCGGCCCGGTGGTCGACATGCTGATCATCGCGGTGGTCGGTGGTCTCAGCCGCCCGATCGGACCCTTCATCGGCGCGCTGGTCTATGTCCTGCTGCGCACCTTCGCACTCGACCTGCTCGACTGGGTCGGGTTCGAAGGCAAGCGCTATCAGTTGCTGATCGGCTTCGGCTTCCTCGTCATCGTGCTGTTCTCGCCGGACGGGCTGATCGGCATCTGGCAGCGCCTGCGCGAGCGCTATCGCAGGAATCGCGAGGCGCAGGACGCGCAGATGCGGACCGGTGGAGGCGCGCCATGAGCGCCGTGCCGAGCCTGGAACGATTGAGCAGCGCCGGCTCGGCCAATGCGCTCGAATTGCGCGGCGTGTCGCGCCTGTTCGGGGCGCTGGCTGCCTTGTCCGACGTCACGCTCTCGGTCCGTCCCGGCGAGCGCCGGGCCGTGCTCGGCTCGAACGGGGCCGGCAAGACCACGCTGTTCAACTGCGTCACCGGCGATTTTGCGCCGAGCTCCGGCGTCATCCGCTTCTTCGGCGAGGATGTGACCGCCTTCCCGCCGCATGAGCGCATCCGCCGCGGCCTCAGGCGCACCTATCAGATCTCCTCGCTCTTCGCCGGCCTGACGGTGATCGACAATGTCTACCTCGCCTGCCGCGGCGTCTCGCGGAACCGCTTCTCGCTGCGACGGCCGCGCCGCGACGACACGCTCCAGCATGCGGCGGAGAGTTTGGTCGACGCTGTCCATCTCACGGCGGTGAAGGACCGGCTGGTCGGGGAGCTCGCCTATGGCCAGCAGCGCCAGCTCGAGATCGCGCTGGCGCTCTCGGGCGCGCCGCGCTTCATCCTGTTCGACGAGCCGGCGGCGGGGCTCTCGCCGACCGAGCGGGCCGACCTCGTCCAGATCCTGACCTCGCTGCCGGCCCATATCGGCTACATCATCATCGAGCACGACATGGACGTGGCGCTGCGCGTCGTCGAGAGCGTGACCATGATGCACAACGGCCGCATCTTCAAAGAGGGGCGGCCGGACGAGATCGAATCCGACCCCGAGGTGCAGGAGCTCTATCTCGGGGGTGGCCATGGCTGAGCGCCTGAAAGCCCCGCCCGCCGCCGGCGTACCGATCCTGCAGATCGCCGGCCTCAACGTCTTCTATGGCCGCTCGCACGCCGTCCAGGGCGTCGATCTCACCCTGCAGCACGGCGTCCTCTCCGTCGTCGGTCGCAACGGCATGGGCAAGACCACCATGTGCAAGGCGATCATGGGGCTGGTCCCGATCGCCTCAGGCTCGATCCGCTTCTTCGGCGAGGAGATCGCCGGCCGCTCGCCGGCCGAAGTGGCGCGGCTCGGTATCGGCTATGTGCCGCAGGGACGCCGGCTCTGGCGCTCGCTGACGGTCGATGAGCATTTGCGGCTGATGCAGCGCGGCAAGCGCGGCGCCTGGACGCCCGAGCGCATCTACGAGGTGTTTCCGCGCCTGGCCGAGCGTCGCAACAATGGCGGCGGCCAGCTTTCCGGCGGCGAGCAGCAGATGCTGGCGATCAGCCGGGCGCTGCTGCTCAATCCGCGCCTGCTGATCATGGACGAGCCGACCGAGGGGCTGGCGCCGGTCATCGTCGCCCATGTCGAGGACATGCTGGTTCGCCTCGCCGAGCAGGGCGATGTCGCGATCCTGGTGATCGAGCAGAACATCGGCGTCGCCACCCAGATGTCCGATCCGGTCGCGATCATGGTCAATGGCCGGATCAACCGGATCATCGCCTCGGCGACGCTGGCCGGCGACCGCGACCTGCAGCAGCGCCTGCTCGGCGTCGGCCGGCACGGCCATGACGAAACCGATGCGGCGTCGGAGACGCCCCCGGCAGCCGGTACCTCCCGGCCTGCCGCACCAGCACTGGCCGGGCCGACACGCATCTACGTCTCCAACCCCGTCATCCCCAATCGTTGGTCGCAACCAGTTCCAGCGGCTCGGATCGAGGCGCAAGCCCGCACCATCTCGCGCCCGACTTTGGCGACGCGCGATGGCCAGCCGGTTGGCGCGATCCGGCCGCTGGCTGCAGCGGCAAGCAGCGAACCCTATGTCGTCATCGCCGGCACGCTCGACACCAAGGGCCAAGAGCTGCGCTTCATCCGCGACCTGATCCGAGCCGAAGGCCTGCGCACCCGGCTCGTCGACCTCTCGACCTCGGGCCGCAGCGCCGGTGGCGACGTCACTCCGCAGGAGATCGCCCTTGCCTCGCCGAAAGGTTCGGCCGGCATCGCCTCGGGCGATCGCGGCACGGCGGTCGCGGCGATGACCGAGGCCTTCAAGGCCTGGCTGCCGCGCCAGCAGGGCCTGCTCGGCATCATCTCGGCCGGCGGCTCGGGCGCGACCGCGATGGTGACACCGGCGATGCAGGCGCTGCCGGTCGGCCTGCCCAAGCTGATGATCTCGACCATGGCCTCCGGCGATGTCCGCGCCTATGTCGGGGCGACCGATATCGCGATGCTGCACGCCGTCACCGATGTGCAGGGCCTCAACCGCGTCTCGCGGCTGGTGCTCGGCAATGGCGCGCATGCCATCGCCGCCATGGCCAAGGCCCGCCTCGCCGAGCTGAAGCCTGAACCCTCCCGCCGCCGCGAGCCCGAAAAGCCGCTGGTCGGGCTCACCATGTTCGGTGTCACCACGCCCTGCGTGCAGCAGGTCTCAAGGCTCCTTGCCGACGAGTGGGAGCCGCTCGTCTTCCACGCCACCGGCACCGGCGGACGAGCCATGGAGAAGCTGGTCGAGTCCGGCCTCGTCGGCGCGGTGATCGACGTCACGACCACCGAGATCTGCGACCTGCTGATGGGCGGCCTCCTGCCGGCGACCGAGGATCGCTTCGGCGCGATCATCCGCACCCGCATCCCCTATGTCGGCTCGGTCGGCGCGCTCGACATGGTCAACTTCTTCGCGCCCGAGACCGTGCCGGAGCGCTATCGCGGCCGCCTGCTCTATCCGCACAACCCGCAGATTACGCTGATGCGGACCACGGCGGAAGAGAATGCCCGGATGGGCCACTGGATCGGCGAGCGGTTGAACCAGATGGAAGGCCCGGTCCGCTTCCTGATCCCCGAGCTCGGCGTCTCGGCGCTCGATGCGCCTGGCCAGGCCTTCCACGATCCGGCCGCCGATGCAGCCCTGTTCCGGGCGCTGGAGCAGACGGTGCGCACTGGCCCGAACCGGCAGCTGATCCGCCTGCCGCTCCACATCAACGACCCCGCTTTCGCCGCCGCTTTGGTGCAGCAGTTCCGCACGCTGCATGCCGGCCGTCGTCGCGAACGGGCCGGCGGAGGCAGGTCATGACAGCTTTCGACAAGAAGACCCTGCTGAAGCGCTTCCGGGCTATGATCGCCAAGGGCGAGCCGATCATCGGCGGCGGCGCCGGCACCGGCCTCTCGGCCAAATGCGAAGAGGCCGGCGGGATCGACCTGATCGTGATCTACAATTCCGGCCGCTACCGCATGGCCGGCCGCGGCTCGCTCTCCGGGCTGATGCCCTATGGCGACGCCAATGCGATCGTCATGGAGATGGCGGCCGAGGTGCTGCCGGTTGTGAAGACGACGCCGGTGATCGCCGGCGTCTGCGGGACCGACCCGTTCCGGCGCATGGACGTCTTCCTCGACGAGATCCAGCGCATCGGCTTCTCAGGCGTGCAGAACTTCCCGACGGTCGGGCTGATCGACGGCACCTTCCGCGCCAATCTCGAAGAGACCGGCATGGGCTTTGGCCTCGAGGTCGAGATGATCGCCCTCGCTAACGCCAAGGGCCTGCTGACCACGCCTTATGTCTTCTGCGAGGACGACGCCCGGGCCATGGCCAAGGCCGGCGCAGACATCATCGTCTGCCACCTCGGCCTGACCACCGGCGGCTCGATCGGCGCCGAGACGGCGCTGAAGCTGGAGGACTGCCCGGCGCTGGTCGAGAGCTGGGCCAAGGCTGCGCTCGCCGTGAAGAAGGACGCGATCATCCTCGTCCATGGCGGGCCGGTCGCCGAGCCCGCCGATGCCGACTTCATCATGCAGAACACGGTCAACTGCCACGGGTTCTACGGCGCGTCCTCGATGGAGCGCCTGCCGGTCGAGGTCGCGATCCGCGACCAGACGCGCGCCTTCAAGCAGATCAGCCGCTCGGCGGCGACGGGAAAGCCGGCGCGCAAAGCCGGCAAGACGAAATGACCCGGGCACGGGCGGGAGGATGCTGACATGACGGGACAGCTGATCGGATCGCTGATCCTCTGGCTGATCGTGGCGGTGATCGTCATCGCCATCGTCGTCTATCTGGTGAACTGGCTCTATCGCCGCTCCTCGAAGGAGGTCTCCTTCGTCCGCACCGGCCTGTTCGGCGAAAAAGTGGTGATCAATGGCGGCGCCTTCGTGCTGCCGATCATCCACGACGTCACGCCGGTCAACATGAACGTGCTGCAGCTCGCGGTGACGCGGGCGAACAACGACGCGCTGATCACCCGCGACCGGATGCGCGTCGACATCGACGCCGAGTTCTATGTCCGGGTGAAACCGGAGCGGCAGTCGGTCTCCATCGCTGCCGCCACGCTCGGCCGGCGCACCCTGCAGCCCGACCAGCTCCATGCCCTTCTCTCGGGCAAGTTCATCTCGGCACTCAGGACCGTCGCCTCCGAGATGACGATGGAGGAGATGCACGAGCAGCGCGGCACCTACGTCCAGCGCGTCAAGGACGCCGCCGCCGAGGCGCTCGACCAGAACGGCTTGGTGCTGGAATCGGTCGCGCTCACCGATCTCGACCAGACCGACCTGCAATATTTCAACCCGTCCAACCGCTTCGACGCCACCGGCTTGACGCGGATCATCGAGGAGATCGAGGACAAGCGGAAGCTGCGCAACGACATCGAGCAGGACTCGATGATCCGCATCCGCACCCGCAATCTCGAAGCCGAGCGTCAGGCGCTCGACATCGAGCGCGAGAGCGAAGCGGCGCGGCTGGAGCAGCAGCGCGAGATCGAGATCAAGCGCGCCATGCAGCGCGCCGAGGTCGCCCGCGAGCGCGCCGTCCGCGACACCGAGGCCGAGCAGGCGCAGATCACCTCGCGCGAGGAGATCGAGAAGTCGCGCATCGCCAACGAGCGCGCGATCAGCGAGGCGCGCATCGCCTCGGAGCGCGACATCCGCCAGCAGGAGATCGCCCGGACGCAAGCTGTCGAGGAGGCCGAGATCGCCGCGCGCGAGCATGTCGAGAAGGCCCGCATCGCCAACGATCAGGCGATCAACGCCGCCCGCATCGCCTCCGAGCGTGAGATCCGGCAGAAGGAGATCGAGCGTACCAGGGTGCTGGAAGCAGCCGAGATCGAGGCGCGTGAAGCGACCGAGAAGGCCCGCATCCTGCAGGAGACCGCGGTGAATGCCGAGCGCATCACCCGCGAGCAGGAGGTCCGCAACCGCGAGATCGAGCGCACCCGCACGCTCGACCAGGAAGACATCGCGGCGCGCGAGGCGGTCGAAACGGCCCGCATCGGCCAGGAAGAGCGCGTGCGCGCCCTCCAGATAACCCGCAACAGAGCCCTGGACGAGGCCGAGATCGGCGCACGCGAGGCGGTCGAGAAGGCGCGCATTGCCCAGGAGGATGCGATCACGGCAGACCGGATCGCACTCGACCAGCGCAAGAGCCTGCTTGAGATCGGCCGCACCAAGGCCGTCGAAGCAGCAGATATCTCTGCCCGGGAGGCGACGGAGGCCGCCCGCATCGGTCAGGAGAAGGTCGTCGCGGCCGAACGCATCGCCGCGGATCTCGCGACGAAGGAGCTCGAGATCAGGCGCAATGCCGATCTCGACGCCGCCGAATTGAAGCGCCGCGACGCGGTCGAGCGCCAGCGCATCGCCACCGAACTCGGGCTGGAGAAGGAGCGGATCGACTCCAGCAAGACCCGAGAAATGCTTCAGATCGCTCAGAAAAAGGCGGTCGAAGTGGCGGAAGAAGAGCGCGCCATCGTGCTCGCCGCCAAGAAGGTCGAGCGCACCGACGCCGACAAGGCACTGCGCCAGGCCGAGATCACCGCGCGCCAGCAGGTCGAGACCGTCGACATCGCCCGCGAGCAGGCGCTGGAAGCGGTGCGAATCGAGCGTCGCCGCGCGCTGGAGCAACTGGAAATCGCCCGCAACCAGGCCCTGCAGGAGGCGCAGATCGTCTCGAACGAGGAGATCGAGCGGGCCCGCATCTCCTCCGATCGTGGCCTCGACGAGGCTCGCATCGGCCGCCAGCGCGAATTGCGCAAGCTCGAGATCGGGCGCGAGCGCGAGGTCGAGACGGCAGCCATGGACAAGGCGATCGCGCTCTACGCCAAGTCACTGGAGGAATCGGCAGCGCAGGCCAGTGCCGAGATCGCCCGTGCCAAGGCGGTCGAGGCCGAAGAGAAGGTCAAGACCGTCCGCGAGAGCGAGAGCGCGCAGCGGCGCAAGACCGTCGAGATCCTGCTCGCCGAGAAGGCGGCCGAAGAGTCCCGCATCGCAGCCGAGGCCGAGAAGGTGCGCCGCGCCGTCGAGGCCGAGGCGCAGAAGCTGCTCTACGAGGCCGAGAACGTGCTCTCTGACGGTGCCCGCTACGGTCTGTTCCGTCGCCGCCTGCTCGACAAGATCGAGGGCATCGTGCGCGAGAGCGTCAAGCCGATGGAGAAGATCGAGGGCATCCGCATCCTGCATGTCGACGGACTCGCAGGCGGGGCGGGAGCGAGCGGCGCCGGCGGCGCGGCGCGCTCACCCACCGACGAGGTCATCGAGTCGGCGCTACGCTACCGCGTCCAGGCGCCGATGATCGACCAGGTGCTGAAGGAGATCGGCATCGAGGGCGGCAACCTCGCCAAGATGGGCGGGCTGATGCGCGAAGCCTCCGACATGCAGCGCGTCGCCAAGGAAGCCCAACCGGCCAAGCCGAAGGGCGGAACCGGCGGAACCGGTGGCGAATCCGGCCCGGCCGAGAAGGCGTGAGGACGAGAGCATGGCCCGTGTCTACGTCTCCAGCGTCATCGCCGCCCCGGCCGCCAAGGTCTGGGCCAGGGTGCGCGACTTCAACGGCCTGCCGAACTGGCATCCCCGCATCGCCGAGAGCCGGATCGAGAATGGCGAGCCGGCGGACAAGGTCGGCTGCATCCGCGCCTTCTCGCTGCGCAGCGGCGACCGTCTGCGCGAGCAGCTGCTCGGCCTCTCCGACTACGACATGTTCTGCACCTATTCGATCCTCGATTCGCCGATGCCGCTGACGAACTACGTCGCGACGCTCAGGCTGACGCCGATCACCGATCAGGAGCGCACCTTCATCGAGTGGTCGGCGGATTTCGACTGCGCGCCGGACAAGGAGGCCGAGCTCGTCGCCGGCATCGGCACCAATGTCTTCCAGGGCGGCTTCGACGCCCTCAAGCGCGCCTTCGGGGGATAGCCATGCCCCATGTGGTCCGCAGCACGATCATCGATGCGCCGGTGGACCGGCTCTGGTCGGTCCTGCGCGACTTCAACGGGCACGACAAGTGGCACCCTATCGTGGCGAGGAGCGAGATCGAGCGTGCCTACCCACCAGACCGAGTCGGCTGCATCAGGCGCTTCCTGCTGCGCGACGGCAGCGAACTCCGCGAGCAGCTGCTGACGCTCTCCGACCTGGAGATGACCTTCAGCTACTGCCTGCTCGATACGCCGATCCCGCTGTTCAACTACGTCGCCCATGTCCGGCTGCTGCCGGTGACCGACGGCAATCGCAGCTTCTGGCACTGGGAGAGCCGCTTCACCACGCCGCCCGGACGGGAAGCCGAGCTCGCCCGGCTCGTCGGCGACGAGGTCTACACCAACGGCATCGAGGCGGTGCGGCGCCTGCCCGCGATCGTCGGCGAGGAGGCCTGACATGCTCGATCTGAGAACCTGCGCGAGCCTGTCGGAAGCCGCCGGCATCCTCTCCGGCGACCGCCAGGCACTGCTGATCGGCGGCGGTACATTGGTGATGCGCGAGGTCAATGAAGGCCGCCTGACCGAGGGCACCCTGGTGCGCGTCACCGATCCGGCCCTGCGCCAGATGAGCACTGGCGGCGCCCGTGTCGAGCTCGGCGCCGGCGTGACCATGGCGATGGTGCTGGCCAATCGCGACCTCGCTTATCTCCATGCACCGGCGCGCGGTATCGGCGGGCCGGCGGTCCGGACGATGGCGACGATCGGCGGCAATCTTTTTGCCGGGACGCCCTATGGCGATTTCACCGTGGCGCTGCTGGCGCTCGATGCGCAGGTCGTGCTGCAATCGGGCTATGGCTCGGGCCGGGCGGTATCGCTGGAGGATTTCCTGAGCGCACGCGAGCGCGGTGGCCAGGGCCTGGTGACGGCGATCCAGTTCGCGCGCCCACAGAACCCGGCCGAATTCCACTTCCGCAAGATCAGCCGGGTCAAGCCGAAGGGCATCTCGGTGCTCTCGATCGCAGCGCATCTGCCGCTTTCGGGCGGCCGTGTCACACAGGCGCGGGTGGCCTATGGCGCGATGGCGCCGACCCCGATCCGCGCCCGCGGCGTCGAGCGCGCGCTCGACGGCAAGCCGCTCGACCAGGCGGCGATCCAGGCGGCCAAGCAGGCGGCGCTTGAAGGCTGCCGGCCGGCGACCGACGCGATCGCCAGCGAGTGGTATCGGCGCGAGATCCTCCCCGTCCATCTCGGCCGGCTGCTCGCCGGCGAACCCCGCTGAGGAGGCGTCGATGGCCAAGCTTCCGGTCCAGTTCCGCCTCAATGGCAGCGACCGCGCCACCTTCGTCGACCCGGCGAGCAATCTGCTCGACACGCTGCGGCGCGGGCTCGGCGATTTCGGCCCGAAATATGGTTGCGGCCAGGGCACCTGCGGCGTCTGCACCGTGCTGGTCGACGGCGAGCCGCAGCTCGCCTGCCTGACGCTCGCGGTGTCCTGCGAAGGCCGCCAGATCGAGACGACGTCCGGCATGGCCGATGGGCCGAACCTGCACCCGCTGCAGGACGCCTTCATGGACCATTTCGCCGCCCAGTGCGGCTTCTGCACGCCCGGCATGTTGACCGCGGCGCGGGCGCTGCTGGCGAAGAACCCGCAGCCGAGCCGCGACGAGGTCGTCGAGGCGATCAGCGGCAATATCTGCCGCTGCACCGGCTACGAGCCGATCATCGCCGCCATTCTCGCCGCAGCGGGCGCGCCCGGCGCGCGCCGGGCTTGAGGGAGGTCGCCATGCCAACGATGGAGATGCGCAAGGACCTCTTCGCCGACGAACGCGACGACAATCTCAACGTCATCGGCAAGGGCGTGCAGCGCCAGGACATGCCTGGCCATGTCACGGCGCGCACCCGCTTCTTCGACGACCATGCTTTCGACGGCATGCTGCATCTCAAGGTCGTGCGCAGCCCGCATCACCATGCCCGCATCCGCGCGATCGACATCTCGGCGGCCGAGCGCGCTCCGGGCGTCAAGCGCGTGCTGCGCGGCGCCGACGTGCCCGTGAACAAGAACACGCTGCTCAGCCTGATCAATTTCGGCAAGGACGACGAGCCCTCGCTGGCGGTGAGCAAGGTATCCTACAAGGGTGAGCCGGTCGTCGCGATCCTCGCCGACAGCGAGGCGCAGGCGCTCGCGGCCCGCAAGCTGGTCCGGATCGACTACGATCCGCTGCCGGCGGTGTTCGACGTCGAGGAGACGCTGAAACCCGGCGCACCGGTGGTCAACGAGACCTATCCCGGCAACTACTTCGAATATCACGAGCGCTTCGACCATCAGAAGCTGCGTTTCGGCGATGTCGAGCGCGGCTTCGCCAGCGCCGACATCGTGATGGAACATCGCTACCAGATGTCGCCGATCGAGCATGCGCCGACCGAGACCAACGGCTCGATCGCGGCGCCCGAGCAGAACGGTCGCTATGTCGTGCATTCCTGCGCCCAGGGCCTGTTCTTCGCGCTGGGCACCACCGCCAAGATCGTCGATGTCGAGTCGAACCAGCTGCATTTCATCGGCGGCACTGTCGGCGGCGGCTTCGGCGGCAAGGTCGACTCGCTGACCGAGCCGCTCGCCGTGCTCGGGGCGATGCTGACCGGCCGGCCGGTGCGCTTCGTGCTCGATCGCGAGGAAGAGATGCTCTACGGCTCGCCGCGCGGCGCCGAGCGCATCTACATCAAGGACGGGCTGATGCGCGACGGGCGCATCGTCGCCCGTCATATCCGCAGCTATTTCGACGCCGGCGCCTATACGCGCCTGTCGAGCTATGCCGCGATCAAGTGCACGGCGCATGTACCGGGACCGTACTGGATCCCGAACGTCACCTCCGACATCTACGTCTCCTACACCAATCGCTGCCCCTCGACCGCGATGCGCGGCTTCGGCGTCACCGCGGTCGATTTCGCGCTCGAGGTCCAGATGGATCGCCTCGCCGAAGCCGCGAGCATGGACCCGATGGAGCTGCGCATCCTCAACGCCTATCGCGATGGCGACATGAAGCCGCATCGGCGCGCCGCCAAGAACACGGCGCTCGTCGAATGCGTGCAGGTCGCGGCCGAGAAGGCGAACTGGCCGCTATCGGAGCAGGGGAAGCGGGCGTCCTCGCTGATCGGCGGTGGCGCCGGTGAGCGCGCGCAGATCCCGGCGACCCAGCTCGACGCCCGCGGCCAGATCGGCCGGCCCGATACGCGCAATGGGCCGGTGACACAGGTGTTGCCGGCGGGCACGAGCCGGATCGCGCCGAGCAAACAGCCGGTGATGGAAGGCGCCCGCGACGGCCGCGCCGCGCCGACGCAGGTGCCGCGCTACGAGCCGCAGCGGCCCGTGGCTCCACCGCCACCTCCGATCTACCAGCCCACGCCGCCGCCCTATCAGCCGGCCAGTTCGTATTCGCCACCTCCCGCTCCCCCTGCCCCACCGCCGCCGGTCGCGCCGGCGCAGCCGCAACATGGCGCGGTGCGGTTCTCGTCGGTCTTCGGCACGAGGAGGCGCTGAGATGGCTCGTCACGAAGGTCGCGGCATGGCCTCGGTCAATTATCCGATCGGCATGAACCTGGGCGGCGATCCGAGCCAGGCGCTGATCCATTCCAACCCGGACGGCAAGTTCACCGTCGCGCTCTCGGCGATCGATCTCGGCCAGGGCATGAAGCAGGTCTCGCGCCAGATCGCGGCCGAGACGCTCGGCGTTCCCGTCGAGGACGTCTATGTCGACACCGCCGACAGCGACACCGGCCCGCACGACATGGGCTCCTTCGCCTCGCGTGGCACGCATCGCATGGGCAACGCCATCATCGTCGCCGCCCGCGAGGCGCGCGGCGTGCTGCTCGAAGCAGCGGCTGAGGAGCTCGAGGTCAATGCCGCCGATCTCGTCACCGACGGGCGCGGCAATATCCATGTCCGCGGCGCGCCCTCGCACAGCATCACGGTCAAGGCGACGGCGCAGGCGGCGCAGTTCAAGCAGGGCAAGACCATCGCCGGCCGCGGCATCTTCCTGATTCCGCTCTCGGCCGTCGATGCCGAAACCGGCGAAATGAACCCGAACACCGCCTTCGCCCATGCCTGCCTGGTCGCGGACGTCTCGGTCGACGACGAGACCGGCGAGGTCGAGGTGCTCCGCATGACCAGCGCCTATGAGCTCGGCCGCGTCATCAATCCGCGCATGGTCGAGCAGCAGCTGGTCGGCGGCGCCTGGATGGGCATCAGCCACGCGCTCTACGAGACGCCGGAGCCCTATTATCCCAGCCCCGAGCACGGCCCGCGCGACTTCAATGAATACCTGATGCCGGGACCGGGTGACATCGCGCCCTACCACGTCACCGTCTTGGAGCGGCCGGCGCCGGACGGCCCGTTCGGCGGCAAGGGCCCGGGCGAGATGTGTGCCAATCCGGTGCTGCCGGCGATCGCAAACGCCGTCTACAACGCCGTTGGAGTCAGGGTCGACGAACTCCCGATCACGCCCGAGAAGATCCTGCGCGGCCTCAAGGCCAATGGCGGCGTCAAGCCCGGTCCCCGGCGCGGTGGCCCGGTGAACTGGCGGTGACCCGATGGCGCTGAGGACGACCGTCGCCGGCATCTCCAGCCCAGAGGACCTCGCCGAGGCCCTGCAGGCGGCGATGTATCTCGCCGATGACGGCATCGCGACGGCCGGCTACCTCTCGCTCGCGCTCGGCAAGCCGCTGCTGCTCGAAGGCGCGCCCGGCGTCGGCAAGACGGAAGCCGCCAAGGCCCTCGCCGGCATCCTCGGGCGCCAGCTCATTCGCCTGCAATGTTTCGAGGGCATCGACGCGGCGGCCGCGCTCTACGAATGGAACTATCCGCGCCAGATGCTCGCCATCCGTCAGGCCAAGGAAGGCGAGCAGCTCGACATCTACCGCGACGATTTCCTGATCGAACGGCCTATGCTGACGGCGCTGCGGCGGCCGGACCAGGTCGTGCTGTTGATCGACGAGATCGACCGCTCGGACCATGAGTTCGAGGCCTTCCTGCTCGAATTCCTCTCGGATTTCTCGATCTCGATCCCCGAGCGCGGCACGCTGCGTGCGCCCGAGCGGCCGGTGGTGATCCTGACCTCGAACCGGACCCGCGAGCTGCACGAGGCGCTGCGCCGCCGCTGCGTCTACCACTACATCGCGTACCCAGAGCCCGAAAGGGAGGCGCAGATCATCATGCTGCGCTCCTCCGCCGTCGCCGAGAGCACGGCCCGCGCCGTCGTCCACGCAGTCGGGCTGTTGCGGCAGGAGCCGCTCGCCAAGCCGCCGGGTGTCGCCGAAGCCGTCGACTGGGCCGAGGCAGCGACGGCGCTGGCGCAGAGCGGCGCTCCCTGGCCGGAGGCCTTCCGCCGCTCGCTCGGCGCCGCGATCAAGGACGAGGAAGACCTCGCCCATCTGCGGCCGCGCCTGCCGCTCTTCATTCCGGGGCTGGCGGCATGATCGCGCCGCTTCCCCCGGCCACCCGGCTCTTCGTCGCCTTTCCTACGCTGCTGCGCGAGCACGGCATCGCGGCCGCGCCTGAGCAGACCACCAGCTTTCTGATGGCGATCGAACTGCTCGGCCCGCGCGGTATCGCGGATATCCACAAGGCCGCGACCGCGACGCTCGCGCCCCATCCGGAACAGCGAGCGCTCTTCGATGCGCTGTTCGACATGCACTTCCTTGGCGGCGCGCTCGCCGAGCCCGGCGACGATGACTTCGCGCCGGACGAGGACATCTCGGTTCAGGAGGACACCGGTTCGCGCGAGGTGCTGATCGGCGAGGAGGTCAATGAGACCGGCCAGGCGGCGACCGGCGCGGAAGCCCTGTCGATCCGCCAGCTCAAGACGCTCGACGACAGCGAGACCTTGCGCCGTTTCGGCCGGGCGCTGCCGGCCGCCCTGCCCCGCCGCCGCGGCTATCGCCATCGCTCTGCGCGCCGTGGGCCGATGGTCGACCTAGCCCGCAGCCTCAAGGATGCGATCCGCCATGACGGCGAGGTGATGAGCCTGAAGCGGCTCAAGCGCGTGACGCGGCCACGGCCGATTCTGCTGCTGATCGACGTCTCCGGCTCGATGAAGCAGCGCAGCGACGCCAATCTCGCGCTGGCGCATACGATCGTCCACGCCACCCGACAGGTCGAGGTCTTCACCTTCGGCACGCGGCTGACCCGCGTGACGCGGGCTCTCCGTCGCAAGCGGCGCGAGCAGGCACTGGCCGAAGCCTCCGGGCTCGTCGCCGACTGGGACGGCGGCACCCGCATCGGCGACGCGCTGCAGGCCTTCCTCGCCGTGCCCCGTTTCGCGTCCTATGCTCGCGGCGCCGTCGTCGTGGTGCTGTCGGACGGTCTCGAACGCGGCGATCCATCGGCGCTGGTCACGGCAGTCGCCAGGCTGGCGCAGCGCGCCCATCGCATCGATTGGCTGACCCCGCTCGCCGCCGATCCCGGCTACCGGCCCGAAACCGAAGCGCTCCGGCTGATCGCGCGACGCCTCGCCAGCCTCTCGGACGGCGGCAGCACCGCGCAGATCTGCCGGCACATCCTGTCACTCGGAGGCTCGCTAGCCGCATGACCGGTCTCGTCGATTCCCATTTCCACATCTGGCGGCAGGCCGATCTGCCCTGGCTGCTCGGGCCGATGCAGCCGCGCATCTTCGGGCCCTATGAGCCGATCCGGCGCGACTATCCGGTCGCCGAATATCTCGGCGATTGCCGACCTGTGGGGGTGACTGAAGCCGTCTATGTCCAGGCCAACTGGGCAACCGACCGTTACCTCGACGAGGTCGCTTACGTCTCGCAGGCCTCGGAGGAATCAGGCTTCCCGATCGCCATCGTCGCCTATGCCGACATGCTGGCCGCGGATGTCCGCCCGCAGCTCGACCAGCTCGCGCGCAACGCCCGTGTGCGCGGCGTGCGCATGCAATTGCACTGGCACGAGAACACGCTCTACCGCTTCGCCAGCGGGCCTGACCTCGCCCGCGATCCCAGGCTGATCACCAATGTCGGGCGGCTGGCCGAGTACGGCTTCAGCTTCGACCTCCAGGTCTTCGCCGGCCAGATGGCGGGCGCGGCCGAGCTCGCCGCCGCCTGTCCGCAGGTGACCTTCGTCCTCCAGCACGCCGGCATGCTGGAAGATCTGTCGCCTGAGGGCATCGCCGCCTGGCGCGAGGGCATGATGCTGCTGGCGGCCCAGCCCAACATCGTCAGCAAGCTCTCCGGCCTCGGCACCTTCCAGCGCCGCAACGACCCGGAGCAGATCGCCTTCATCATCGGCGAGACGCTTGCCCTGTTCGGCCCCGAGCGCTGCCTGTTCGGCTCCAATTTCCCGATCGAGAAGCTCTGGACGAGCTACGCCGAGCTGATCGCCGCGCATCGCGCCGCGGTGCCGCAGGCGGCGCAGGAAGCCGTGTTCAACGAGACTGCGAGGCGGGTCTACCGCCTCGGCCAATAATCAGGGGAGGACGTTCATGGCCCTCGAAATCAAGATTCTCGACTATGGCGATATCGAGCTGGAATCGAGCTTCCTCGTGCTCGGCCGCGATTGCGGCCGCACCCGCCGCGTGCCGACCTATGGCTTCCTGATCCTCGGCGGTCCCTGGCCGGTGGTGGTCGACACCGGCTACCGCCATAACCAGATCATGGAGAGCCTCGGCATGCGCGGCCTCCAGTTCCACGAGAACATGATCGAGAACCAGCTCGCCAAACACGGCGTGCGGATGGGCGATGTGCGCTATGTCATGCACACCCATCTCCATATCGACCATGCCGGCAAGGACGAGCTTTTCCCGATGAACACCACGGTGCTTGTCAACCGGCGTGAACTCGAATACTCCGTCTCCGGGCTGATGCACCCGCAATACCCTGCGCCCGACATCAAGCACCTGATCGACCGGCTGCACACGCGCGACGCGCTGCGCTTCGAGGACCTCGAACTATCGGGGATGATCGAGCTCTTCCCCGGCTGCTATCTTGAAGCCGCCGGCGCCCATACCGAAGGCTCGATGAACGTCCATGTCGACACCAATGAGGGCCGAGCCATCATCTGCGGCGACGTGATCTACGACTTCAACGACCAGATCGTCTCGCCTTTCCACGAACTGCATGCCAACGAGCCGCGCACCACGGGCAATCATGGTGTCTCCAAGCGCGAGGAGAAGGCAGCGATCAAGAAGCTGCTCTCGGCCGGAGCGTTCCTGCTGCCGGTGCATGACAAGCCGGCCAAGATCGCCCATGGCCAGGTCGTCGGCCGCATGGACATGGCCGTGCCGGGCCCGGTCGTGCAGTCGCTGCCGGCGCGCAACTGGTTCGCGGCCTGACGGGGGTCGCCGATGACCACGCATGTCGCCGTCCAGCCCGGCTTCGCCGACCTGATCGACCTCTGGGCGCCAGTGCGCCAGCTCGGCACAGGCTTCGAGTTCTGCGAGGGACCGATCTGGCATCCCGCCGAGCAGCATCTGCTGTTCTCGGACATGCCGGGCGATGTCCGGCGCCGCTGGGATGGGAATGGCGTGCGCGAGGTCAGGCGGCCGGCGAACAAATGCAACGGCATGACCTATGATGCCGCGCTCGACCTGATCGTCTGCGAGCATGCGACCTCCTCGCTGGTGCGCGAGCGGCCGGACGGGCAGCGCGAGGTCATCGCGTCGCATTTCGAGGGCATGGAGCTCAACAGCCCCAACGACGTCGTCGTAAAATCGGATGGGGCGATCTATTTCTCCGACCCCTGGTATGGCCGCATGCCGGTCTTCGGCGTCGAGCGCCCGCGCCAGCTCGGCTTTCAGGGCGTCTATCGCATTCCCCCGGAGGGTGGCGCGCCGCAGCTCCTCGTCGACCGCTATCTCTTCGACCAGCCGAACGGGCTCTGCTTCTGCCCGAGCGAGGACCGGCTCTTCGTCAACGACACGGTCCAGCACAACATCCGCGTCTTCGACGTGAAGCCGGATGGCCGGCTCGGCTCCGGCCGCATCTTCGCCTCGGGCATAGTCGGCAGCGAGCCAGGCGTTCCCGACGGGATGAAATGCGACGCCCAGGGCAATATCTGGGTCACCGGCCCCGGCGGCGTCTGGGTCTATTCGATCAAGGGCGAGCTGATCGGCAAGCTGCGCGTGCCCGAACTGGTCGGCAATTTGACCTGGAGTGGGCCGGACTGGCGCACGCTCTTCCTCACCGCGAGCCATTCGCTCTATGCAGTCGAGACCAAGGTCGGCCCGCGCATCGAGCCCTATATGAAGGCGGCTGCCGCCGCGCACTCGGGCCGCAGCACGACGACGGAGAGGCCGGTGGCTGATGCTGGCCCTGCAGCCTCAATCTCCGCCAACGGCGCCAAGAAGGCCGCCGCCGGCTACCGACTCGATCCGTCGCGCTGCGCCCTGATCATCCAGGACATGCAGAACGACGTCGTCATGGAGGGCGGTGCCTTCGCCAGCTCGGGCTCGCCCGAGCATTGCCGCCAGCAGAACGCGATCGCCAATGGCGCACGCCTGGCGCAGGCGGCGCGGGCGCGCGGCATCCCGGTGATCCATGTCTGGTTCATCGTCGAAGCCGGCGCGCCCGGCGTCACCATGAATGCGCCTTTGTTCGAAGGACTCGCCGACGCCAAGGCGCTGGTGCGCGGCACATGGGGCGCAGCTCCGGTGCCGGGTCTCGAGGCACAGGGCGGTGACCATGTCGTCGAGAAGCAGCGCATGAGCGCCTGGGAGGGCACGCGGCTGGAGACGGTGCTCAAGGCGCTCGGCCGCGACATCGTCATCGTCACCGGCGCCTGGACCAACATGTCGATCGAGCACACCGCCCGCACCGGCGCCGACAAGGGCTATTTCATGCTGGTGCCGGAGGACGCCTGCTCGACGATGAACGCCGAATGGCACACTGCTTCAGTCAACTACGCACTGCAGAACGTCTGCGTCGTGACAGATGTCGAGGCCGTGATTGCCGCGACGGACAGCCGCGCCTAGCGAGCTCACATCGTCGCGACGCTTCGGGACAGGCTCGGCTCCAAAACGTCCCGCACCTGTCCACGCCGAGCGCACACCAGCCACATAAGGGTTCTCCTTCGCGCGGCGGTTGGGCAGATTCGCCGCCGCTGCTCAGGGCGACGCCTGCGCCTGCCGGGTCGCGCGCAGCACCTCGCGCGGCAGCGCGCCAGTCTGACGCTCGACCATGCGATGCACGACCGGCGGCTCGGGCCCGATATGCAGGCCCCTGACCCGGTCGCCGATTTCGGCGTCAGCCTGGGTGGCGCGCTGGGCCTGGCGGACATATTCGACCCAGGTCGGGCTGTCATAGCGCTCGATCCAGAGCTCGGCATCGGTCAGGTCGCGCAGCAGCGACCAGTGGCGGGCACCGTCGCGGCGGCGGATGCGCCGGCGCTCCTCCATCGCCTTCAGGAACTCGACCACGTCCTCCTGCCGGATCCGCCATTCGATGGTGACGAAGACCGGGCCGCTGCGCGGCTCGATATCGACCGCGATGTCAGGCTTTCGCCAGCGGCTGAGCGGATCGAGATTGAGCGCCTCGAGCGGGGGTAGCCGATACCGCAGCCCGGCGGCCGCGCCGAAGACGAGCGCGACTGCCGCCGCGATGAGGCCACCGGCCGGGCCGGAATGGAGGGTGACCCAGCCCCAGGCCCAGCTGCCCGCAGCCATGCCGCCGAAAGCTGCCATCTGGTAGAGCGCAAGCGCGCGCCCCACCACCCAGCGCGGCGCCGACAGCTGCACCGTCGAATTGAAGGTCGAGAGCGCCAGCACCCAGCAGGCGCCGCCGACGGCCAACGCCGGCATGGTGAGCCACATGGTCGGGCTCAGTCCCACCACCAGGGCCGCGGCCGCATAGGCCAGGAAGGTCAGGCGCACGAGGGTCTCGGTGCTGAAACGACGGCGCAGCCGGGCGCTGACGAAGGCCCCGGCGACCGCGCCGGCGCCGAAGGCTCCCAGCAGGATACCGTATGTCAGCGGGCCGCCGCGCACGAGATCGCGCGCGACCAGCGGCATCAAGGCGAGACCGACGACACCGCCGAAGCCGAAGAGGAAGGCGCGCAGGATGACGGCGCGGATATTGGGCGACATCGCGACATAGCGGAGACCGGCGCTCATCGCGATCAAGAACGTCTCGCGCGGCAGCACGCGCTCGACGCGTGGCGGCCGCCAGCGGGCCAGCACGACGAGCAGGCCGATATAGCTGAAGGCATTGACGACGAAGGCCGCGACCGCACCGAAGGCGGCGACGATGGCGCCGCCGATCGCCGGGCCGACGCTGCGAGCGATGTTGAAGGCGACGCTGTTCAACGTCACTGCCGCCGGCACCTCGGGTCGCGGCACCATGTCGCCGACCGAGGATTGCCAGGCCGGGTTGTTGAGCGCGTTGCCGCAACCGAGCAGGAAGGTGAAGGTCAGGAGCAGCCAGGGCGAGAGCAGCCCATACCAGGCGAAGACCGCCAGCATGGTGGAAACAGCGAGCATGAAGCCCTGTGCCGTCAGCAGGATGCGGCGGCGGTCGTAGTTGTCCGCAATCGCACCGGCGGCAAGCGAGAACAGCATCACCGGCAGCGCGGTCGAGGCCTGGACGAGTGCGACCATGTCCGACGAATCGGAGAGCGAGGTCATCAGCCAGGCAGCGCCGACCATCTGGACGAGGCCGCCGAAGTTCGAGGCAAGGCTTGCGATCCAGACCGCACGGAAGATCGGCTGGCGCAGCGGCGCAAAAGCCGAATAGCGCCCGTCATCAGGCTTCAGGCCCGCGGCGGCAAGGTCGGCTTCGGCGGTCTCGGCCGTGGTCTGCGTGGCGGGCTCGTGCGGCATGTCACAGTTAGAACATGCCGGCGGGCGATGGGAAGCCGCGCTTCGCCATTGTCCGTCATCGACAGCACGGCGCGCCAGCCAGATTGGCAGCCATGATCCGCAGGGAGCACTCAATACGGTCGCTGCCAGGCTTCTTCTTTTGCTATCGTCACATCATCGCAGATGCGCTTTGCTATCGACGCCATTCCGTGACGATTACAGGCGACATGGCGCGAGCGTGAAAGGGCATCAATTGCACCAACCGACACAAGGGCGCTTCCACTTCAATCGCGCCGAGCTTTGGGCGGATGGCCTGATCCATGTGCTCGGAATTGTGCTGGGGGTCGGCGCGGTCGCGTATCTGATCGCGCGCGTCGTCGCAGCAGCCCCGATATCTGGCCTGATTCCGGTCGTGATCTACAGCTCGGCGCTGATGGCCGTCCTCGTCATCTCCGCCGTCTACAATATGTGGCCGGTTTCCCCGAGGAAGTGGCTGATCCGGCGCTTCGACCATTCGGCGATCTACGTCCTGATCGCGGGAACATACACGCCTTTCCTGGCGAGAATGGGCGAGAGCGTCATGGCGCATGTCCTTCTCGCCGTCGTCTGGATCGCATCGGCCGTCGGCGTCCTGCTCAAGGTCGCCTTGCCCGGCCGATATGATCGGCTTTCGATCGCGCTTTATCTTCTGATCGGCTGGAGCGGCGTCTTTGCCTGGGAGAGCATCGCGCAGCTTCCGAGCATCGCCTTGTGGCTGATCGTGACGGGCGGTCTTCTGTACACGCTGGGCGTGGTCTTTCACGTCTGGCAGACCCTTCCATTCCAGAACGCCATCTGGCACGCCTTCGTGCTCGTCGCTTCCGGCTGCTTCTATGGCGCCGTCTTTCAGGCCTATGCGATCACTCCATCGAGCTGACGACGCTCACGACCTTCCACGATAGTCAGGGCGTGACTGCTCGCGAAACCGGCGCGGCGTGACACCCGTCATCCGGCGGAAGGCGCGGCTGAAATGCGCCGGGTCCGTATAGCCCGAGGAAAAGGCGACATCGATGATCCGGCAATCGGTGTCGCGCAGAAGCCGGCTCGCATGCTCGTACCTGACGCTGTCGAGCAGGTCCGAATAGGACAGGCCGATATGGGCGAGCTTGCGTTGGAGCGTCCGCGTGCTGACGCCCGCGATCTCGGCGACGTCGGCCAGCGCCGTCGTTCCCTCGTCGAGGTAAGCCGGCAGCATCAGCTTGAGCAGGTCGACGATGTCGTAGGCGGAAGGGCCGTCCTCCTGGTTGCGTGTCGGCGCAAACGAGACGCTCGAACGGTTGGGAAGGCTGAGCAGCGCGATCGGCAGGCTGATCCAGGCGGCATGCTGGCCCGACAGGAACCGCACATTCGGCCAGAAGGATCGCGTCGCCGGGCTTGGCGCATAAGACGATTCAAAGGCGATCGCCGTGGGCATCCAGCCGGGCCCTGCAAATTGCCGGATGATGTAGACCGAGAAGATATTCTGGATCCATTGCGCGTATTTCAGATGCAGGAGCCCTGTCCCGGCGAGCCTGCTGCAGACCCGAACATGATCTGCGTCATGTTCGATCCACATGCTCAGAATGGTGTCTTCCCGTGACGCCTCGTGGCAGGCGTGCCGGAGCGCGACAAGCAGTGTCGGTGAATGCGCGATCAGGGCCCGTGTCTCCTCCCGCATATGGGAGAAATGCAGGCGCTGGGCGGCGAGAAAGCCGAAATCCTCGATGCCCTGGGTTCTCTGGGCGGTCTCGACGAAGCGCAGCGCCGGCAGGAGCGGCAAATAAAGCTCGCTCTTCTCGGCCAGGGACGATGGCAGTCGGGACCGCTCCAGGAGCGTCTCCGTCGGGGCGCCGATATCGTCGAGGATGCTGACGAAGGGCAGCAGGAACTGCCCGCGCGTCAAGGGGATATCAGCCATCGGACCTCGCCGTGATCACCGCGTTGACGCTTGTTCAGAAGGCCGAATCTCGGGGGATTCGCGACCGGCGTGCCCGAAGAATAGCCGGTCGCGATTGGCGCGAAATGGCAAGACGGGCGGGCTGCCCATGCACGAAATGCTCGCAACGCCATTCGCCGGCCGGTCGGGCCGCGATCGCATGCTGCAACGAGCCGGAGCGCTCGCGCAGGTGCCGATAGGCCGGGCAAGGCAGGGGACGAGCAGCAATGTCAGGCGCAACGGCGCGCTACCTCGCCATCGGCTCGATGGCAGCTTGCCTGTGCGGGCCGGCCTGGGCATCTGATTTCCGGCAGCGCCCCGCGCCGCCGGCACCCGCCCTCGCCTCCGGACCGAGCTTTTCGGTGACCAGCTATGTCTGGGCGACCGCCATCGACGGCAAGAGCGCGACGCTGCCGCCGCTGCCGGCGGCGGATATCAAGCTGCGCTTCCGCGACGTGCTGAAGGAGCTCAACGGCGCGCTGATGGCATCTGCCGAGATGCGCGTCGACCGCTGGAGCGTCCTGGTCGACGGGCAGTTCTCGCAGGTGACGACCGGCGGCAATCTGCCCGGGCCGCTCTTTTCGGCGCTCAAGGTACGCTCGCAGAGCACGACCGTGCAGGGCTCCGCCTTCTATCGCGTCTATGAGGACCCGACCGTTTCGCTCGATGTCGGCGGTGGCCTCCGGTTCTGGAACCTGAACAACAAGCTCGAGGTCCTGCCAGGCCTCGCCAATCTTCGCATCGATCACCGCGATTCCGAGATGTGGGCCGACCCGATCGTCGGCGCCCGCCTTGGTGTGACGCTCGGCGGTCCTTGGAGCCTGACACTCGCAGGAGATGTCGGCGGTTTCGGCGCCGGCTCGCGCCTGACCTGGCAGGGCCTCGGCAGCGTCAACTACGCCTGGAGCGAGCGCCTGACTTTGAAAGCCGGCTACCGGGCGCTTCATGTCGATTATCGCGATGGTGGTTTCTCGTACGACGTGACCCAGCACGGGCCCGCCGTCGCAGCAACGTACCGGTTCTGACGGGAGCCTTCATGAGTTCGGCAATGTTGAAAGAAATGGGAATGGCGATGACTGCGAATGCGCTTCGAACCGCAGGCGTTTCCGCGCTGGCGCTGCTCGCGCTCTGCGGACAGGCCCTGGCGCAGACGGCCGAAGCGCAGCCCAAGGTCACCGACCCGCATTTCAAGATCGCGCCGGGCTATCTGAAGCGGTCCGACCTGCCGGACAGCCTGGCCCTGCTCGGCCCGCCGCCGGAGACGGGTTCTGCTGCGCTGGCCCGGGACGAGGAAGCGCGCAAGGCGACGCTTCCCTTGCGAGACACCGCGCGCTCGAAGCTCGCCTATACCGACGCCGATCTCACCTTTCCGCAAGCGGCCGACAACTTCTCCTGCGCGATGGGCGTCAGGATCGACGGCAAGCGGACGCCGCGCCTCTATGC
The DNA here is from genome assembly GCF_053645455.1 of Allobosea sp. NPDC055332. Lineage (NCBI taxonomy): Bacteria > Pseudomonadati > Pseudomonadota > Alphaproteobacteria > Hyphomicrobiales > Alloboseaceae > Allobosea > Allobosea sp. NPDC055332. The sequence goes on from NZ_JBSHMO010000003.1 coordinate 849,116, forward strand.
GATGACGCAGAAGATGCTCTCGGATTTCGGTCTCTCCACCTATGGTGTGAAGAACAAGTACAACCGGGTTCGCCCCTTCGTGGTCCACAACGAAGCGACCTGCCGGGCGGATCAGGAGGCGATTCTGCGGAGCGATGGCTCCTACCCCTCCGGCCACACGGCGGCAGGCTGGGGCTGGGCCCTCATCTTCGCGCAGATCAATCCCGAGCGTGCGGATGCACTGCTCAAGCGTGGCATCGAATTCGGGCAGAGCCGCGTGATCTGCAACGCGCATTGGCAGAGCGACGTCGATGCCGGCCGGATCATGGGCGCGGCGACTGTCGCGCGGCTGCAGACCGACCCGATTTTCCTCGCCGACCTCAAGGTCGCGAAAGCGGAAGTGAAGGCCGCGAAGGCGAAGCGGCCGCTCTCGGCCTCCGAGTGTGCCGCTGAGGCTACCGCGTTGTCTGCGCGGTAACGACGAGAAAATGGATCAAAGACACCAATGGGGTACCGTTCGATGCGAATGATGTCGGTCTACAGCCTGGGTTTCCTGGTTCTCGCGCCATGTGTGGCATCTGCACAAACGGTTCCAGTCAATCTCGGCAACTTCAAGCGGGCCGAGAGCGATTTCTACATGCGCAAGACGGTGGACGCCGGCGCCCTCGGCAAGTTCGCCCATAGCAGGACGCCGACGCCGATCGACAACCAGCCCGTGGTCAGGATGAACCGGGATACGCTCTATTCCCAGGCGCTCTTCGACCTCGACGCCGGTCCGGTGACCATCACCCTTCCCGATGCCGGCAAGCGCTTCGTCTCGATGCAGGTCATCAGCGAAGACCATTACACCCCGATGGTGGTCTACAGGCCGGGCCGCACGACACTCACCCGGGACAAGATCGGCACCCGCTATGTGTTCGTTGCGGTCCGCATCCTCGTCGATCCCAACGACAGCAAGGACCTCGCGCAGGTTCACGCCCTGCAGGATGCGCTGAAGGTGGAGCAGAAGTCGGCCGGCAGGTTCGAGGCTCCGAACTGGGACCTGGCTCAGCAGAAGAAGATCCGTGATGCGCTCGAAGCGCTCTCCGCCGCATCATCGGGCAGCTTCACCAACGCGTTCGGCCCAAAGGGAAAGGTCGATCCGGTGATGCACTTGCTCGGCACGGCCGCCGGCTGGGGCGGCAACCCTGACAAGGACGCGTCCTATCCCTCATTCACCCCGGCCAGGAACGACGGCAAGACGGTCTACAAGCTCAAGCTCAAGGAGGTCCCCGTCGACGCGTTCTGGTCGATCAGCGTCTATAACGACAAGGGCTTCTTCCAGAAGAACGATTACGACGCCTATTCGGTCAACAGCATCACCGGCAAGACAAGCGCTGATGGCGCGATCGACATCCAGTTCGGCGGCTGCGACGGCAAGATCGCGAACTGCCTGCCGATCACGCCGGGATGGAATTACACATTCCGACTTTACCGTCCTCGCGCCGTATTCCTGAACGGCATGTGGAAGATGCCGGAAGCACAGCCTGCCTCTTAGACCCGCGCCCCGAGGCTTCGCTTGTAGCGGCCGATCGAATCCAGTGGCATGACCGTTGCTAGCTCCACCTCGATCCGTGCGAACCAACGCCGGGCCTCGAGGGGAGCACCATCATGTCATCCAAATCCATCACGCGCGCCGTCATGCTGGCGTTCGGCTTCTCCACCGCGCTCGCGGGCGCCGCTCTGGGCCAGGAGAAGGTGCTGCGCATCGGCATGACCGCCGCCGATATCCCGCGCACCCATGGCCAGCCCGACCAGGGCTTCGAGGGCAATCGCTTCACCGGAATCCCGATGTATGACGGGCTGACCAACTGGGATCTGTCCTCTGCCGACAAGGCCAGCGTCGTCATTCCCGGCCTCGCCACGGAATGGGCGGTCGATGCCAGCGACAAGACGAAATGGGTGTTCAAGCTCCGGCCCGATGTAAAGTTCCAGGACGGTTCGGCCTTCGATGCCGCCGCAGTGGTCTGGAATGTCGAGAAAGTGCTCAACAAAGAGGCGGCTCACTTTGCTGCCGACCAAGTAGGCGTCACCGTCTCGCGCATGCCGACCTTGAAGTCGGCCAAGGCGCTCGATCCGCTCACCGTCGAGCTGACCACCTCCGAGCCGGACGCCTTCCTGCCGATCAATCTGACCAATCTCTACATGGCCTCGCCCGCGCACTGGGCCGCCAAGCTCGCCGCCGTGCCGGCCTCGGTGACCGATGCCGCCGAGCGCTCCAAGCAGGCCTGGGCCGCCTTCTCGGCCGACCCATCCGGCACCGGGCCGTTCAAGGGCGTGCGGCTGGTGCCGCGCGAGCGCTTCGAGATGGTCGCCAACAAGGCCTATTGGGATCCCAAGCGCATGCCGAAGGTCGACCGGGTCGTGCTGCTGCCGCTGCCGGAAGCGAACGCGCGCACCGCCGCCCTGCTCTCGGGCCAGGTCGACTGGATCGAGGCGCCGGCGCCGGACGCGGTGCCGCAGATCAAGCAGCGCGGCTTCTCGCTCTATACCAATGCCCAGCCGCATGTCTGGCCCTGGCAGCTCTCCTTCGCCGAGGGCTCGGTCTGGCTCGACAAGAAGGTGCGCCACGCCGCCAATCTCTGCGTCAACCGCGAGGAGTTGAAGACGCTGCTCGGCGGGCTGATGGAGGTGCCGAAAGGCACCGTGCCGCCCGGCCACCCCTGGTGGGGCAATCCGAAATTCGAGATCAAATACGATCTCGACGCCGCCAAGAAGCTGATGACCGAGGCCGGCTTCTCGGCTTCCAAGCCGGCGAAGGTCAAGGTGCTGACCTCGGCCTCGGGCTCGGGCCAGATGCAGCCGCTGCCGATGAACGAGTTCATGCAGCAGGCACTGAAGGACTGCTATTTCGACGTCGCGCTCGAGGTCGGCGAGTGGAACGCCGTCTTCACCAACTGGCGCGAGGGCGCCAAGCACGCCAATGCCCGCGGCGCCAACGCCACCAACGTCACCTATGCGGCGATGGACCCGTTCTTCGCCATGGTCCGCTTCGTCTCGACCAAGACCTTCCCGCCGGTCTCCAACAACTGGGGCTATTTCGGCAATGACGAGTTCGACAAGCTGATCGCCGACGCCCGTACCTCCTTCGACGGTACGGCGCGCGACGCGGCTCTCGCCAAGCTCCACGCCCGCATCGTCGAGGAGGCGCCCTTCGTCTGGGTGGCGCACGATGTCGGCCCGCGCGCGATGAGCGCCAAGGTCAAGGGCGTGGTCCAGCCCAAGAGCTGGTTCATCGACCTCGCGCCAATGTCGATGGAGTGACGGGGCGATAGGCCTGACCGCTCTCCGTCATGGTCGGGCTCGTCCCGACCATCCACGTCTTCGTTCGACGAGTGCGGTGTCCAAGACGTGGATGCTCGCCAAAAGGGCGAGCATGACGGCGAGGTTCCACCGCTTCTGCGCATGGCACGGCCCTTGCTGAGCCGGTTCAGAACCCTTCCAGATCAAAGGTGCCCGATGCTCCGCTCAGCCCTGGCCCTCTCGCTCGCCGCCGGCGCGCTCCTTGCCCAGCCAGCCCTGGCGCAAGGCACGCTGCGCATCGGCATGACCGCTTCGGACATTCCGCTGACCACCGGCCAGACCGACCAGGGCGGCGAAGGCATGCGCTTCATGGGCTATACGGTCTATGACGCGCTGATCAACTGGGACCTCTCCAGCGCTGACAAGCCCTCCGACCTCAAGCCCGGCCTCGCCACCGCCTGGGCGGTCGATGCGAGCGACAAGACCAAATGGAGCTTCACCCTGCGCGAGGGCGTGAAGTTCCATGACGGTTCCGAATTCACCGCCGAGGCGGTGGTCTGGAACCTCGACAAGCTGCTCAAGAACGACAGCCCACAATTCGACCAGCGCCAGGCGGCGCAGGGCCGCTCGCGCATCCCGGCAGTCGCTGCCTACAAGGTGATCGACAAGTACAAGGTCGAGATCACCACCAAGTCGCCCGATGCGACGCTGCCCTACCAGCTCGCCTGGGTGATGATGTCCTCGCCGGCGCAGTGGGAGAAGCTCGGCAAGAGCTGGGAAGCCTTCGCCAGGACGCCGTCCGGCACCGGCCCCTGGCAGCTCACTGCCTTCCAGCCGCGCGAGCGGGCTGAGCTCTCACCGTTCAAGGACTACTGGGACAAGGCGCGGGTGCCCAAGCTCGACAAGCTCGTGCTGCTGCCGCTGCCGGAGCCGAATGCACGCGCCGCCGCGCTGCGCTCCGGCCAAGTCGACTGGATCGAGGCACCGGCGTCCGATCTCGTCGAGTCGCTGAAAGGTGCCGGCTACAAGATCGTCACCAATGCCTATCCGCACAACTGGACCTGGCATCTCTCGCGCGTCGAGGGCTCGCCCTGGAACGACATCCGCGTGCGCAAGGCAGCCAATCTCGCCATCGACCGCGACGGGCTGAAGGAGTTGCTCGGCGGCATGATGATCCCGGCCGAGGGCTTCTATCCGCCCGGCCATCAATGGTTCGGCAAGCCGAGCTTCAAGCTGAAATACGATCCCGCGGCGGCGAAGAAGCTGCTCGCCGAGGCCGGCTACTCCACGGCCAAGCCGCTCCAGACCCGGATCCTGATCTCGCCCTCCGGCTCGGGCCAGATGCAGCCGCTGCCAATGAACGAGTTCGTCCAGCAGAACCTCGCCGAAATCGGCATCAAGGTCGATTTCGAAGTGGTCGAGTGGAACACGCTGATCAACATCTGGCGCGCCGGCGCGAACCATGAGTCGTCGCGCAAGGCGACGGGGATGAACTACACCTATTTTATCCAGGACCCGTTCACCGGCTTCATCCGCCATCTGCAATGCGATCTGAAGCCGCCGGCGGGCACCAATTGGGGCATCTATTGCGACCCAGAGATGGACAAGCTCTTCGACCAGATCCGCACCACCTTCGATCCGGCCGAGCAGACCAAGATCCTGCAGAAGACGCATGAGAAATACGTCGACGACGCGCTCTTCCTGATGGTGACCCACGACGTCAACCCGCGCGCCCTGTCGGCCAAGGTCAAGGGCTTCGTCCAGGCGCAGAACTGGTTCCAGGATTTTTCGCCGATCTCAATGGACAAGTGAGCGGCGAATGACGCGGGGCCGGCCATGCTGACCTATCTCGCCAAGCGCATCCTCTATGTGCTGCCGGTGGCGCTCGGCGTCAGCCTGTTCTGCTTCCTGCTCGTCCATATCGCGCCCGGCGACCCGCTGACGTCGGTGCTGCCGCCGGACGCCTCGCAGCAGATGCAGGAGGAGATCCGGAAGCTCTACGGCTTCGACCGGCCGCTGCCGGTGCAGTTCGGCCTCTGGCTCTGGAAGGCGCTGCAGGGCGATCTCGGCACCTCGATCGCGACCGGCCGCCCGGTCGCCGCCGAAGTCTGGCGCGCGGTCGGCAACACCTTGATGATCGCCTGCCTCGCCACCGTGATCGGCTTCGTCCTCGGCTGCTTCTTCGGCTTCGTCGCCGGCTATTTCCGCGGCTCCCTCCTCGACAAGTTCGCCTCCCTGCTCGCCGTGCTCGGCGTCAGCGTCCCGCATTACTGGCTCGGCATGGTGCTGGTGATCGTGTTCTCGGTGCAGCTCGGCTGGCTGCCGCCCGGCGGCGCCGGCCCCGGCGGCTCGGCCGCCTGGAAATGGGACTGGGAGCATGTCAGCCACATGATCCTGCCCGCGGTCACCATGTCGGTGATCCCGATGGGCATCATCTCGCGGACCGTTCGCGCCCTCGTCGCCGACATCCTGAACCAGGAATTCGTGCCGGCGCTGCGCGCCAAGGGGCTGATGGATTTCGGCGTCTTCCGTCATGTCGTGAAGAACGCTGCGCCGACCGCGCTCGCGGTAATGGGCCTCCAGCTCGGCTACTTGCTAGGGGGATCGATCCTGATCGAGACGGTGTTCTCCTGGCCGGGCACTGGCTTCCTGCTCGGCAACGCCATCTTCCAGCGCGACCTGCCGCTGCTGCAGGGCACGATCCTCGTCCTCGCCATGTTCTTCGTCGGCCTCAACGTCCTCGTCGACATCGTCCAGGGCCTGCTCGACCCGCGCGTGAGGAGACGCTGATGAGTGCAGTGACCTCCCCGGCCGCAGTGCCGACAGCGACATTGCCCCAGCCAGCGCGCTCTTCCGGCTACTGGTCCGGCGTCTTCAGGCGCTTCCGCAGGGACAAGGTCGCTGTCGGCGCCGGCATCGTCGTGCTGCTGATCATCCTGATGGCGGTCTTCGCCGACTATATCGCCCCGGCCGACCCGACCCGCTCCTCGATGCTGCGGCGCCTGCGCCCGATCGGCACGCCGGGCTATCCGCTCGGCGCCGACGAGCTCGGCCGTGACATGCTCTCGCGCCTGATCCACGGCGCCCGGCTGTCGCTGTTCATGGGCGTGGTGCCGGTCTTCATCGCCTTCGGCTTCGGCTCGCTGATCGGGGTCGCCGCCGGCTTCTTCGGTGGCAAGTTCAACACCATCGCGATGCGCACGGTCGACATCTTCTACGCCTTCCCCTCTGTGCTGCTGGCGATCGCGCTGTCGGGAGCATTGGGGGCCGGTATCTTCAACTCGCTGCTCTCGCTCACCATCGTCTTCATCCCGCCGATCGCCCGCATCGCCGAGAGCGTGACGACGCAGGTCCGGGCGATGGACTATGTCGAGGCGGCGCGCGCCTCCGGCGCCGGCTCCGGCACGATCATCCGCGTCCATGTCCTCGGCAACGTGCTCGGGCCGATCTTCGTCTATGCCACCAGCCTGATCTCGGTCTCGATGATCCTGGCCTCGGGCCTCTCCTTCCTCGGGCTCGGCACCAAGCCGCCGACGCCGGAATGGGGCCTGATGCTGAACACGCTGCGCACTGCGATCTATGTCCAACCCTGGGTCGCCGCGCTGCCGGGCGTCGCGATCTTCATCACCTCGATCTCCTTCAACCTGCTGTCGGACGGGCTGCGCTCGGCCATGGACGTGAAAGGCTGACCCATGTCGCTCTCGCTCCATGCCGAAGACGGACTCGACCGCGGCGGCGCCGGTACCCCGCTGTTCGAGGCGCGGACGCTGACCAAGCATTTCCCACTCGGGCGCGGCGCGATGGTGCGCGCCGTCGACGGCGTCGACTTCACGGTGATGAAGGGCGAGACGCTCGGCGTTGTCGGCGAATCCGGCTGCGGCAAGTCGACGACGGCACGCGTGGTCATGCAGCTGATCCCGCAGGACGAGGGCGAAATGCTGTTCGACGGTGAGGCCGTGGGCAGCACCGCACTGTCGCTCAAGGACTATCGCCGCCAGGCGCAGATGGTCTTCCAGGATTCGTTCGCCTCGCTCAATCCGCGGCTGACCATCGAGGATTCGATTGCCTTCGGGCCGACCGTGCACGGCGTCCCGAAATCCGGCGCGATCCTGCGGGCCCGCGACCTGCTCGCCCGCGTCGGGCTCGATCCCGCCCGCTTCGCGGCGCGCTATCCGCACGAGCTCTCCGGCGGCCAGCGCCAGCGTGTCAACATCGCCCGCGCGCTGGCGCTCGGGCCGCGCCTCGTCATCCTCGACGAAGCCGTCTCGGCGCTCGACAAATCGGTCGAGGCGCAGGTGCTCAACCTGCTGATGGATCTGCGCGAGGAGTTCGGGCTGACCTACATCTTCATCAGCCACGACCTCAACGTCGTCCGCTTCATCAGCGACCGCGTCATGGTGATGTATCTCGGCGAGGTCGTGGAGATCGGCCCGGTCGAGGAGCTCTACGACGATCCGCGCCATCCCTATACGCGGGCGCTGCTCTCGGCGATGCCCTCGATGGACCCGGACAACCGGACGATGGAGGCGCCTCTCGCCGGCGATCCGCCGAACCCGATCAACCCGCCCGAAGGCTGCCGCTTCCACCCGCGCTGTCCGCAGGCACAGACGGTCTGTTCCAAGGCCAAGCCGGCGCTGACCCCGGTCGGCGGCGGCGCGCGGCTTGCCGCCTGCCACATGGAGATCCCCGGCTCCGGCCACAGCCGCGCTCCCGCGCTGGAGGACGCCGCATGAGTCCCCCGCTCGTCGCGATGGAGAACGTCACCGTGCGCTTCAAGGGCGCGCAGACGGTCCATGCCGTCAACGGCGTCTCGCTGACGCTTGAGCCCGGCAAAGTGCTCGGCATCCTCGGCGAATCCGGCTCTGGCAAGAGCGTGACGCTGAAGACGTTGCTGCGCCTGCTGCCGGACAGCCGGACCGAGATCGGCGGCAAGGTCATGGTCGACGGCAAGGACGTGCTGGCGCTTAGCCCGCAGGAACTCTCCGACTATCGCGGCGCCGTCACCTCGATGATCTTCCAGGACCCCGCGCTGGCGCTCGACCCGGTCTACACCGTCGGCGAGCAGATCGCCGAGGCGATCATGCGCCATGAGAGGCTCTCGGCGAAGCAGGCGATGGCGCGCGCGCTCGAACTGCTTGAGCTGGTGCGCATCCCGTCGCCCGAGCGACGCCTGAAAGCCTATCCGCACGAGATGTCCGGCGGCATGCGCCAGCGCGCCATGATCGCGCTCGCGCTCGCCGCCCGACCGAAGCTCCTGCTCGCGGACGAGCCGACGACAGCGCTCGATGCCACCGTGCAGATCCAGATCCTCTTGCTGTTGCGCCAGCTCCAGCGCGATCTCGGCATGGGCGTGATCTTCGTCACACACGATATCGGTGTCGCGGTTGAGGTCTCCGACCGGCTCGCCGTGATGTATGCCGGCCAGATCGTCGAAACCGGCACGGTACGCGAGCTGCTCAGGGATCCGCGCCATCCCTATACGCGCGGCCTCCTCGCGGCGAACCTGCACGGAGCGAAGAAGGGCGAAAGGCTGGAGGCCATTCCCGGCGCGCCGCCGCCGTTGAACGAGGCGCCTTCCTCCTGCTCCTTCGCGCCGCGCTGCAAGCAGGCGGAGGATGCCTGCCGGACGGCGCTGCCGCCGGCAGTGACGCTCGGCGAAGGCCGGCTCGTGCGCTGCGCCCGGGTGGAGGCCGCACTCGCTCCGGCCTGACGATCGCTCCCGCCGCAATTGCGCGCGCCTTCGCGACAGGATGGCGCATGCGTGCAAGCGCGATAAGCTTCCTGGATATGCAGAGAGGCTTGGCAGCACAGGACGGCGTGATGTTTCTTTTCGACGGTCCCGACGAAGCCGGAGTGACCATCCTGCTGGCTCACGGAGCCGGGGCTCCGATGGACTCGCCATCTATGACGGCGGCCGCCAAGGCTCTGGCTGGAGCGGGCTTTCGCGTCGGGCGGTTCGAGTTCGACTATATGGCGGGCAGGCGAACGAACGGGCATCGCGCGCCGCCGCCGCGCGCCGAAAAGCTGAATCCGCAATACCTCGCCGCAATCGACGCGCTCGGTGCAAAGGGGCCCCTCATCATCGGCGGCAAGTCGATGGGCGGCCGCGTGGCGAGCATGGTCGCCGACGAACTCTTCGAGGCGGGGCGGATCCAGGGACTTCTATGCCTCGGCTACCCCTTTCATCCACCCGGCAAGCCGGAGCAGCTGAGAACGGCTCACCTAGCTGGTCTGAAGACACCGACGCTCATTGCGCAGGGGACACGGGACGAATTCGGCACCCGGGACGAGGTCTCGACCTACACGCTGTCTCCGCAGATCGAACTCCTATGGCTCGAGGATGGCGATCACGACCTGAAGCCACGAAGGAGCATCTCCGGATTCTCGTCGGCCGACCATCTCAGGACGACGGCCGAGACGGTCTCGGCATGGGCCGAGCGCGTGGTGCGCCCGGCTGGCGGGTCCTGACTCCGGCGCCCTCAGAGCAAACCCATGAACTGAACATTGGTCGCTGGTTTTGCGGCGAGATCAAAACTCGCCAGCATCGAAAGCGCCGCGCGTGCGATGCACGACATCGAGGAAGGCCTTGATGATGCGGCTGGTCTGCCGCTGCTTCAGCACGACCACATGCGCGTAGGTATAGACCTCCGCCCCCTCGATCGGGATCAGGCTCAGGGTCTTGTCCGGAACGAACTCGGCCTCCGAGACATAGCTGATGCCGAGCCCGCGGATCACGGCTTCGCGGACGGCCTCGCGGCTGCCGATTTCCATCACGAGATGCGGTTTGGTTCCGGTCCTGGCCAATGCCGCCTCGAAGGCCCGCCGCGTCGTCGATCCGCGTTCGCGCACGATCATCGGCTCGCCCTCCAGCTCCGCCAGCCGGACGCTGCGGCGCCCGGCCAGGCGATGGTCGTGGCGCACGAAGACCGCCACGGGATGGCGGCGATAGGGGATGGTCAGGAGCCGGTCATCCTCGTCAATATAGGCGAGGACCGCAACGTCGCAGCGATAGCTCGCGAGATCGTCGAGCACCTCGGTCGAGTTGCCGATCTTCACCGCGAGCTCGATGCCCGGATAGGCCTGGTTGAAGGCCGCGAGCATCTCCGTGACATGGAAGGGCCCGACCGCGCCGATCGAGAGCCGGCCTGTCCTGAGCTCGCGTGACTCCGTCAGGAAGGCGAGCGCCTCGGCCTCCTCGGCGAAGAGCCGGGTGGTGATGGCGAGCAGCTCGCGCCCCGTATCGCTCAGTTCGCGCCGCCTCCCCCGCTTGACGAAGAGCTCGACGCCGAACTCCTCCTCCAGTGCGCCGACCTGCGCCGTCAGCGTCGGCTGGCTGATGTTGAACGCTTCGGCCGCGGCGTTGAAACCGCCGGCATTGGCGACATTGTGGAAGGATCTGAGCTGGGTATAACGCATAGATAATTGCTATCCATTCGGATCAAAAAATCAATTTGTTATGAGGTCAGAGGTCTGTGAGCATCCTCGCAATGAAGCCGGCAAGGCGCATTGCGAGGGATGGACCGCATGAACTGGGCTTACTGGAATCCCGTGAAGATCCGGTTCGGCAACGGGCTGCTCGACGAGGTCGCGAGTCTGATCGGCAAGCGGCGCTGGGCGCTCGTCACCTATGACCAACCGCTCTTCCGCGAGTTTTCCGCCCGGCTGACGGCGGTCGCCGGCGCGCCGGTCGTCTCGATCACCAACATTGAGACCAATCCCGATTGCGCCGATCTCGCCGAGTCCTGCCGCCAGTTCGGTGCGGCCGAGCCGGCCGAGGTCATCGTCGCGCTCGGCGGCGGCTCGATGATCGATGCGGCAAAGGTACTGGCGGCCAGCGATGGCGATTTCGAGACCGTGCGCCGCCACCTGACCGAGAAGACGCCGCTCGACGAGGCGGCGATCATCCCGATCATCGCCGTGCCGACCACGGCCGGCACCGGCTCCGAAGTCACCTCCTGGGCGACGGTCTGGGACTCGGCCAATGGCAGCAAGTACTCGCTCGCCCATCCCCGACTCTACCCTGAGACCGCAGTGCTCGACCCTGCCCTCACCGTCGGCGCGCCGCGCGGTCTGACGCTGGCGACCGGGCTCGATGCCCTCTCCCATGCGCTGGAGAGCATCTGGAACGTCAACGGCAATCCGGTCTCGGCGAACTATGCCGTCGAAGCGGCCAAGGAGATCATCGAGACGCTGCCGCGCCTGCTGGAGCGCCTCGACGATGTCGAGCTCAGGACCCGGCAGATGCGCGCCAGCCTGCTGGCGGGCCTCGCCTTCTCCAACACCAAGACGGCGCTCGCCCACAACATCTCCTACGACATCACCCTGAAGAGCGGCACGATCCATGGCATCGCCTGCTCCTTCTCGCTGCCGACGGTGATGCGCTGGGCGATGGGCGCGCAGCCGCAATGTGATGCGGCGCTGCGCCGGGTCTTCGGCCCCGACCTCGAAGCCGGTGCCGAGCGGCTCGGCGCCTTCCTCAGGGATCTCGGTGTCGCGACCGATCCTTCCGCCTATGGCGTCTCGGCCGGCGAATGGAACCGCCTCGTCGGCAAGGCGCTCGAAGGTGAGCGCGGCCGCAACTTCATCGGCAGACAGGCGGCCATGGCCGCCTGAGATCAAGACGGGCAACGACGCCCGCAACGGTTCACACGGCAGATCAAAAGATCGCCGGATCATCTTGGGAGGATGACATGACCACCACACGTCGCGCGATACTCAAAGGCTCACTGGCCGCTGGAACGCTGCTGGCAGCGCCGGCCCTGGTCCGAGCCCAGACCAAGCTGGTCCGCGTCGGGCTGATCCCGTCCGAGGATTCCAGGGCGATGCTGGAATCGAGCGCCCAGCTCCTCGCCGCGCTCCAGAAGAACCTCGGCATCCAAGTTCAGGGCTTCGTCGCCTCGGACTATAACGGCGTGATCGAGGCGATGCGCTCGAACCATGTCGACGTCGCCTATCTCGGCCCGTTCTCCTATGTGCTCGGCACCACGGTCGCGGCGATCGAGGCCTTCGCCACAGCCGAGACGGCCAAGTCGAGCCGCAGCTACTATCGCAGCCAGATCATCGCGCGGAAGGACAGCGGCATCGGCGACTGGAAGGACCTGAAGGGCCGCACCTTCGCCTTCGTCGACCCCTCCTCGACCTCAGGTCACCTCTTCCCGAAGGCCGGGCTGATGAAGCTCGGCTTCGACCCGGAGAAGGATTTCGGCCGCGTCCTCTTCACCGGCTCGCACGACGCCAATGCGCTCGCGGTCGCCAACAAGCGTGTCGACGCCGCGACGATCGCCGATCGCATCCTCGATGCTGCCGTGCAGAAGAAGCTGGTCGATCGCGCCGACATCCACGTCGTCTGGGAGTCGGACCCGATCCCGGAATCGCCGACCTGCTGGCGCAAGAACCTGCCGGATGATCTGAAGGCGAACATCAAATCGGCCTTCCTGAACATCCGCGACATCACCTGGGCCGACCAGGGCAAGCTCAACCGCTTCGTCGAGACCAACGACCAAGCCTACGACATCATTCGCGAGACCGCGAAGGTGCTGAAGCTCGATCTCACCAAGATGAAGTAGTCGCGCAAACGCGACCGGCGGAGGAAGCGGCATGATCAAGATCGAAGGGCTGAAGAAGTCCTATGCGGGCCGCCCGGTCCTGCAAGGCATCGACCTCAGCGTCAAAGCCGGCGAGTTCCTCGTCGTGCTCGGCCCCAGCGGCGCCGGCAAGTCGACGCTGCTGCGCTGCATCAACGGGCTCGCCCAGCCCGATGCGGGGCGGACTGTCATCGACGGCAAGGTGCTCGACCTGAAGCGCGGGGCCGCCGGCAAGCGGCCGGTGGCGATGATCTTCCAGCACCACAACCTGGTGAAGCGCCTGTCGGTGCTGAAGAACGTGCTGGTCGGCCGGATGGCCGGGCTCTCGTCCTTCCTCTCGATGCTACAGCTCTTCCCAAGAGAGGATGTCGCGATCGCGATGGACTGCCTGGCACGGGTCGAGCTCGCCCAGAAGGCGAATTCGCGCGGCGACCAGCTCTCCGGCGGCGAGCAGCAGCGCGTCGGCATCGCTCGCGCGCTGGCGCAGCAGCCGGCCGTGATCCTCTGCGACGAGCCGGTGGCGAGCCTGGATCCCAAGACCTCGCGCATCGTGCTCGGCTATCTCAAGGCGATCTGCAAGGAGGAAGGGATCGCGGTGATCTGCAATCTCCACCAGGTCGACTACGCCGTTGAGTTCGGCGAGCGCATCGTGGGCCTGAGCGGCGGGCGAGTGATCTTCGACGACACGCCCGATCAGCTCACCTCCGAGATCGTCCACCAGATCTATCCCGGCCTCGAAGATCCCGGCATCAGCCGCGTCCTCAAGCCTCGTCCGGCCAGCCAGCCCGCGCTGGCGCCGATGATCGCCACCGCAACCGCCTGACGGGGAGCAAGCACATGTCGTTCGGAACGCTGCAACTCGTCATCCGCCCGCCGCAGGGACGCTTCGGCTGGTGGGGCGTCGGCTTGGTCACGCTCGCCGCAATGGTCTTCCTGTGGTGGGCGGCGGTCGGCTCCCAGATCAACGCCAACAACCTCTGGAACGGCATCCCCTATATGTGGGACTTCCTCGTCCGGATGGTGCCGCCCAATCCGGAATTCCTCGAGCGGCTCTGGCGGCCGGCGCTGGAGAGCCTGCAGGTCGCGGTCTGGGGCACCTTGCTCGGCGTCGTCATTGCCCTGCCGGTCTGCTTCTTCGCGGCACGCAATTTGAGCCCGAGCCCGGTCGTCTTCCACGCGACGCGGCAATTGCTCAACTGCATGCGCGGCATCAACGAGATCATCCTGGCGCTGATCTTCGTCGCCGCCATCGGCCTCGGCCCCTTCGCCGGCGTGCTGGCGCTCGCCATCCATGGCGCCGGCATGCTCGGCAAATTCTTCGCCGAGGCGATGGAGGATATCGACGAGGGGCCGCTGGAGGCTTTCCGCTCGGCAGGAGTCGGCCCGTTCAAGACCTTCTTCTTCGGCGTGCTGCCGCAGGTCCTGCCGGCCTGGCTCGGGACGATCTTCTACCGGCTCGAGACCAATGTCCGCCAGTCGACCGTGCTCGGCATGGTCGGGGCCGGCGGCATCGGCTTCGAACTCGTCTCCTCGATGAAGCTCTTCAAATACCAGGACACCGCGACCTGCATCCTCGTGATCCTCGCCATGGTCCTGATCGCCGACCTGGTCTCGTCCCGCGTCCGCGCCCTGATCCGCTGATCGGCGCCGACCCAAGGAGTTCGTCATGAACATGCATTCGAAGCTTGGCGCGGATGTCGTCGCCAATGGGCGCAGCTATGCCCGCCCGCAGCGCCCGACGGTGGTGATCTGCATGGACGGCTCGGAGCCGGCCTATATCGAGGCGGCGAGCGCCAAGGGGCTGACCCCGCATCTCGACAGGATCATGCGAACGGGCGCGAGCACTCACGCCTATTCAGTGATCCCGAGCTTCACCAACCCCAACAACCTCTCGATCATCACCGGCCGCCCGCCGGCGATCCATGGTATCGCCGGCAACTTCTTCTACGACCGCGAGGCCAGGGAAGAGGTGATGATGAACGATGCCCGCTTCCTGCGCGCGCCGACCATCCTCGCCGAGTTTCAGAAGGCCGGCCTCAAGGTCGCGATGGTCACCGCCAAGGACAAGCTGCGCACCCTGCTCGGCAAGGGGCTCGATTTCAGCAGCGGCTCGGCAATCGCCTTCTCCTCAGAAAAGGCCGACAAGGCGAACAAGGCGGAAAACGGCATCGAGAAGGTGCTGGATTTCGTCGGCATGCCGGTGCCGTCGGTCTATTCGGCCGATCTCTCCGAGTTCGTCTTCGCCGCCGGCGTCAAGCTGCTCGAGAGCTTCAAGCCGGACCTGATGTATCTCTCGACCACCGACTATGTGCAGCACAAGGCGGCGCCGGGCTCGGAGATGGCCGACAGCTTCTACGCCATGTTCGACGGGTATGTCGGCAAGCTCGACGCGCTCGGCTGCACGCTCGTCATCACCGCCGACCACGGCATGAACGACAAGCACCTGGCCAATGGCGAGCCGGATGTCATCTATCTGCAGAGCCTGATGGACGAGTGGTACGGCAAGGGCACCATGCGGGTGATCCTGCCGATCACCGACCCCTATGTCGTCCATCACGGCGCGCTCGGCTCCTTCGCCACGGTCTACCTGCCCGAGGGCGTCAGCCAGGAAGAGGTCGCCGCCCGCATCTCCGGCGTCGACGGTATCGCCCTGGCGGTGACCGCGGCCGAGGCCTGCGAGCGCTTCGAGCTGCCGGCCGACCGGATCGGCGACGTCGTCGCGATCTCGACCCGGCAGAAGGTGATCGGCACCTCACCCGACAGGCACGACCTCTCCGGTCTGACCGAGCCGCTGCGCTCGCATGGCGGCATCACCGAGCAGCGCGTGCCGATGATCGCCAACCGGCCGATCACCGTCCCGGAGGGGCGAACCTTGCGCAATTTCGACGTCTTCGACGTCGCCCTGAACCTGGTGCACTGACGATGAACGCGACCGTGAAGCCGCCGGTGCGGCGCGAGGCGATGCGCATCGCCGGCAAGCTCGTCTCGACCGAGGACATGGTCGAGGTCAGGAACCCCTATGACGACAGCGTCGTCGGGCTGATCCCGGCCGCCCGTCCCGAGCATGTCCGCGAGGCCTTCGCCAAGGCCAAGGCGTTCAAGCCCAAGCTTTCCCGCTATGAGCGCCAGCGCATCCTGCAGAAGACGGCCGAACTCCTGTTCGCACGCAAGGAAGACTTCGCCCGGCTGATCACCGCCGAGGCCGGCCTGTGCTGGAAGGACTCGCTCTATGAGGCCAGCCGCGCCTACGACGTCTGGTCCTTTGCGGCCCAGCTCACCATCAAGGACGATGGCGAGATGTTCTCCTGTGACATCTCGCCGAACGGCAAGGCCCGCAAGATCTTCACGACGCGCCAGCCGCTGCTCGGGGTGATCTCGGCGATCACCCCGTTCAACCACCCGCTCAACATGGTCAGCCACAAGCTGGCGCCGGCGATCGCGACCAATAACCGCCTCGTGCTGAAGCCGACGGAACTCACCCCGCTGACGGCGCTGGCGCTGGCCGACGTGCTCTACGAGGCCGGGTTGCCGCCGGAGATGCTCTCGGTGGTCACCGGCAATCCCTCGACCATGGGCGATGCGATGATCACCGATCCCGATGCGGATCTGGTGACCTTCACCGGCTCGGTTCGGGTCGGCAAGCACATCGCCGCGACCGCCGGCTACAAGCGCATCGTGCTCGAACTCGGCGGCAACGACCCGCTGATCGTCATGGAGGACGCCGATCTCGACAAGGCGGCCGAGCTTGCCGTCGCCGGCGCGACCAAGAACTCGGGCCAGCGCTGCACGGCGGTGAAGCGCATCCTGGTGGTCGAGAGCGTCGCCGACGCCTTCTCCAGGCTGGTGGTCGATAAGGCGAAGGCGCTGAGATGCGGCGATCCGATGGACCCGGCGACCGATGTCGGCACCGTCATCAACGCCCGCTCGGCCGCGCTCTTCCAGGCTCGCGTCGACGATGCGGTGACGAAGGGCGCCGAAGTTCTCTACGGCAAGCGGGCGGAAGGAGCCCTGTTCCATCCGACTGTGGTCGACAAGGTCCCCTACACCTGCGAGCTCGTGCATGAGGAGACCTTCGGCCCGGTCATCCCGATCATCAGGGTGCCCGACGACATCGCCAAGGTCATCGCGATCTCGAATTCGACTGCCTATGGCCTGTCTTCCGGCATCTGCACCAACCGCTTCGACTACATCCAGCGCTTCGTCGCCGAGCTCGAGGTCGGTACGGTCAATCTCTGGGAGGTCCCGGGCTACCGGATCGAGATGTCGCCCTTCGGTGGCATCAAGGACTCCGGCCTCGGCTACAAGGAGGGCGTCGTCGAGGCGATGAAGTCCTTCACCAACGTCAAGACCTGGTCCCTGCCCTGGGCGGCGTGACCCTCTCGGCCGGGTCGATCCCGAAAAGCACGACGTCCCGGGTCTTGGCGCGAAACTCGGGACGCGCCATCACAAGATTGGCCGGCGCAAGACCGGCTGCAGATTCGGGATTTCCGACATGCGGTTAGGCGTCATCGCTGATGTACACGGCAACCTGCCGGCTCTCGAGGCCGTGCTGTCCAAACTCGCCGGGCTGCCCATCGATCGGATCGTCAATCTCGGCGACTGCGCCTCGGGTCCGCTCTGGCCGGCGGAGACCGTCCGGCTCCTGCGCGCCAGCACGATGAGCCATGTCCGCGGCAATCATGACCGGGCGCTCGGCGCGGCCTCTCCGGACGGACTCGGCGCCTCCGACAGCTTCGCCTGGCGAGACCTCGACGCCGAGGCCCGCGATTGGCTGGCAGCCCTTCCGTTCGAGCTCGAGGTCGGCAAGGCGCGCTGCTTTCATGCCAGCCCGAAGGACGACGACACCTATCTCCTCGACGAGATCGAAGGCGGCCGCCTGGTCGCCGCCCGCCCCGAGACGGTCGAGGCGCTGATCGGCACGGCCGGCTCCGCCGTGGTCCTATGCGGGCACAGCCATCAGCCGCGCCTGCTGCGGCTCGACAACGGCATTGTCGTCATCAATCCTGGCAGCGTCGGCAATCCGGCCTATAACGCCACGCAGCCAAGCCATCATGTCTCGGAAAGCGGTTCTCCCTACGCTCGTTTCGCTGTTGTCACGATGGCAGATGCAATCGAAATCGAGCACCACGCGGTCGCCTATGACTGGAATGGTGCAGCCCGGCGCGCAGAAGCCAATGGCCGGACCGATTGGGCCCATGCCTTGCGAACCGGGCGGTCGCTGCCTTCGCAATAGAGCAGTCGCTATGCGCCACTAGCCGGCGTCGGTACACCGTCCGAAAGCAGGCAGGAGCCTGGCACTCATTCGGCAGCGTCGGAGCCGCCAGAGTGGAAACGGCACTCCGGCCCGAGACTGCTCGCCCCGATGCCGTTGACGAAGAGGCCGATCGTCTCGCGGGCGATGTGCTCGACCGAGAGCGGCCCGGCCGGATCGTGCCAGCGCGCGATCCAGCTCAGCGCGCCAGCAGCAGCGAAAGCGAGCAGCTTGGGATCGCAGGAGCGGATCGAGCCGTCGGCGATGCCGGCTTCGATCAGCCCGCGGAAGCGCTTGTCGATCTTGCCCTTGAGCGCGCGCAATTCCTTGCGCGTCTCGGCCGGCAGAGGATCCTCGCCGACGAGGATGAGACAGCGCCCGAAATCCTCGGTAACAATATGGGCGTATTCGGTCCAAAGCACGATCAACCGCTCGAGCCCACTGCCACCGCTACGCCTCGCCTGCGCCGAGGCAGCGGCGGCGTCGAGCCGCTCCAGTCCGATGCGCACGCATTCGAACAGAATCTCGTCCTTGCTGCGGACATAGTGATAGATCGTCGGCTTGGTGACGTTCAGGCGCTCGGCGACATCGTCGAGCGAGGTGCGGTGGAAGCCTCGCTCGGCAAAGGCCTGCGCCGCGACGCGCAGCACGGCCTCACGCTTCAGGGCACGCTCGTGCTCGCGCTCAGCCGGCGTCTTCCAGAGGGCTGCCGCCATGGCCCGATCAGGCCCGCTCGATCGCGAGCGCGATGCCCTGGCCGCCGCCGATGCACATCGTCACCAGCCCGTAGCGGCCACCGGTGCGCTTCAGCTCATAGGCCGCCTTCAAGGTGATGATCGCGCCGGTCGCGCCGACCGGATGGCCGAGCGCGATCGCGCCGCCATTCGGATTGACCTTGGCCGGGTCGAAGCCGAGCTCCTTGGCGACCGCGCAGGCCTGAGCGGCGAAGGCCTCGTTCGACTCGATCACGTCGAAATCTTTCAATGACAGCCCCGTGCGCTTGAGTAGCGCCTGCACCGCCGGCACCGGGCCGATGCCCATCACCCCCGGCTCGACGCCGGCATGGGCGTAGCCGACGATGCGCGCCAGGATCGGCTTACCCTCGCGACTGGCCCGGCCTTCCTCCATCAGCACCACGGCGGCGGCGCCGTCATTGATGCCCGAGGCATTGCCCGGCGTGACCGTGCCGTCCTTCTTGAAGGTCGGACGCAGGCCCTTCAGCGTCTCCACCGTCGTGCCGGGCTTGGGATGCTCGTCGGTGTCGAAGCTGATCGTGTCGCGGCCCTTGCGGACCTCGACCGGCAGGATCTGCTCGTGGAAGCGACCGGCATTGATCGCCTCGGCGGCGCGGCGTTGGCTCTCGGCGGCGAAGGCGTCCTGCGCCTCGCGATCGATACCGTAGCGCTCGGCGACATTCTCGGCAGTGATGCCCATGATGCCGTTGCCGAACGGGTCGGTCAGGATACCGGTCAGATGGTCGGAGGCGACGGTGTCGCCCATGCGCTGGCCGAAACGGGCGGTCGAGAGCAGATGTGGCGCGCGGCTCATCGTCTCCGCGCCGCCGGCAACGGCAGTGTCGCAATCGCCCAGCATGATTGACTGGGCCGCGGAGACGATTGCCTGCACGCCGGAGCCGCAGAGGCGGTTCAGCGTCATTGCCGGCACCTCGACCGGGATGCCGGCGTCGATCGCGGCGATGCGGGCGAGATAGGCGTCCTTGGATTCGGTCAGGATGACGTTGCCGAACACGACATGCTCGACCTCTGAGGCCGGCAGCTCGGCCCGGCGCAGCGCCTCGGCGACGCAAGCTGCGCCGAGCGCGGTCGGGGCATGGCCGGAGAGCGCTCCGCCGAAGGTTCCGATCGCAGTGCGCACGCCCGCGGTGATGACGACATGTCGGCTCATGATGGTTCTCCTCAAACGGGTTCGGCCTGCCGCTCGGGCTTGTACAGCCCTTCGATCTCGGCGGCGTATTTCTTCGCGATGCTGGCTCGCCGCACCTTCATCGTCGCGGTGACCTCGTCATCGTCATGGTCGAGTTCCTTGACGAGCAGGTGGAAGCGCTTGAGCTGGGCCACCGGCGCGAGCTGGCTGTTTGCCTGCTCGATCTCGGCTGCGACCAGCTCGCGCACGCGCTGATGTTCGGCGAGGCTGCGGAAATGGGTGAAGGCGATGCGGTTCTCCTCAGCCCATTTGCCGACGGTCTCGGCGTCGATCTGGATCAGGGCGGAGGGGTAGCGGCGCCCGTCGGCAACGACGATGCACTCCTTGATAAAGGCGCTGCCCTTCACCGTGTTCTCGATCTCGGACGGGCTGAGGTTCTTGCCGCCGGCGGTGATCATGATGTCCTTGAGACGATCGACGATCCGGACCTGGCCAGCCTCGATCACGGCGACGTCGCCGGTGTGGAGCCAGCCTTCACGCAGCACGTCTTGCGTCGCTTCCGGATTGCGGAAATAGCCCTCGAAGACGATGTCGCCGCGCAGCAGGAGCTCGCCATGGTCGCCGAGCTTGAGCTCGGTGCCGGCGACGGCCTCGCCAACTGAAGCAGGCAACAGGTGCTCAAGGCGCTGGCCAACCGACATGCCCGAGGTCTCGGTCAGGCCGTAGACCTCGACGAGAGGCACGCCGAGCGTACGGAAGAACTGCACGATGCGCGGCGGGATCGGGGCGGCGCCGGTCAGCGCCACCTTCGCCTTGCGCAGGCCGATGAAGTTCTGCAGCGCCCGGAAGATGACGAGGTGGTAGAAGCCCGCGATCGCCTTCTCGCGCAGGCTGCGCGCCGCTTTCGGCTTGGTGGCGAAGGGCTCGCAGGCGGCAAGGCCGGCTTCGAACAGGGCCCGGCGCCAGCCGCCGGCCTCCATCAGCTTGATGTGGATCGCGGCGTGCAATTTCTCCCAGATGCGGGGAACGCCGAGGAAAAGCGTCGGCGCAATCTCGCGTAGATCTTCCTGCACGGTGCGGATCGACTCGCCGAAGGAGACGCAGGAGCCTGAATAGATCGGCGCCATCGTGCTCAGCATCTGCTCCGCGACATGGCAGAGCGGCAGATAGGACAGGTTGGTCGTGGTCGCGTCATAGCCGAGCCGCTCGACCACGCCGGCCGCCTGGGCTCGCATGTTGCGATAGCTCAGCATCGCTCCCTTGGGCTTGCCGGTCGAACCGGAGGTGTAGACCATCAGACCGATATCGGCGGAGGTCTGCGCGGCGAGGCAGGCCTCGACCAGGCCGGGGTGCGCGGTCTCATGCTCGGCACCGAGCCGCAGCACCTCGGCGAAGGCGATGACGAGCTCCGAGGCGTAATTGCGCAGGCCCTTGGGGTCGATCACCACGATCCGTTTCAGCCGCGGCAGTTCCTCCAGCCGCTCCAGCACCTTGTCGGTCTGCTCCTGGTCCTCGCAGACCACGATCTCGACCTCGGCATGCCCCAGTACATACGCAACCTCGTTGGCCGGGCTGGTCGCGTAGACGCCGATCGCGACAGCACTGACCATGCCGGCGCCAAGCTGGGCGACGACCCACTCGGCCCGGTTCTCGCAGAGGATACCGACATGGCCGCCTTCGGCGAGGCCGAGCGCGCGCAAGCCGAGGCCAAAATGCCGAGCGCGGCGATCGTAATCCGCCCAGCTGATCGGCAGCCAGATGCCGAAATCCTTCTGCCTGAGCGCGATACGCTCCGGCATGGTCCGCGCATTCTCGCGCAGCATCTGCGGCAGAGTGAGGTTCGGAAGCTCGCGCATCGCCGCCATCCCTACGAGAGCCAGCGCTTGCGGCGCTTGTAGTGCTTGATGTCGCGATAGCTGCGCTCGCCCCCCGCCCCGCCGAGGCCGAGATAGAATTCGCGCACGTCCTGGTCGCGCATCAGCTTCTCGACCGGCCCGTCGATCACGACCTTGCCCATTTCGAGGATGTAGCCGTAGTTCGCCACGGCGAAGGCGACGGCGGCGTTCTGCTCGACCAGCAGCATCGAGACCTTCTGCTCGGCATTGATACGGGCGATGATCGCGAAGATCTCCTCGACCAGCTTGGGCGCAAGGCCGAGCGAGGGCTCGTCGAGCAGGATCAAAGACGGCCGGGCGATCAGCGCCCGCCCGATCGCCAGCATCTGCTGCTCGCCGCCAGAGAGATAGCCGGCGAGCCCTTTCCGGCGCTCGTGCAGCCGCGGAAAGTAGCTGTAGACCAGGTCGAAATCGGCGGCGGGCAACTTGCGCCCGGTCAGCGCGAAAGTCGCGGCGGTGAGGTTCTCCTCGACCGAGAGGTCCTCGAAGATCCGCCGCCCCTCCATGACATGGAAGAGGCCGCGCCGGACGAGGCCGTGCGGGCTCAAGGCGGCGACATCGTCGCCGCGGAAGCGGATGGCACCGGCGGTGACGTCGCCATCCTCGAGCGAGAGCAGGTTCGACACCGCCTTGAGCAGCGTCGACTTGCCGGCGCCGTTCGAGCCGAGAAGGGCGACGATCTCGCCCTCCGGCACTTGCAGCGACAGCCCGCGCAGCACCTGCACGGTCCGGTTATAGACCACCTCGACATTGTTGACGTCGAGCACCGCGGGACCGGCCATGACCTCTAGCCTCTCACCTAGCCGCCGCCGTTACAGCTTGATCCAGTCGGAGGCCGGCTGCATCTGCTTGGCCTTGGCGTCGAAGCGGTAGATGCGCCCGACCGGCACGGAATTGCCGGGGATCGAGATCGGCACGCCGAACAGGCCGCCCGTGTCGAAATCCTTGATGCTGTTGAGCCCGGCCTTGAGATTGGCGCCGGTCAGCTCCTTGCCGGCATCGAGCGTGCGCTTGACCGCCTCGGCCATCAGCATGGCGGTGACGAAGCCCTGCAGATAGCCGGTCGACTGATATTCCGGACGCATCTGCCGGATCTTCTCCAGCATCGGCGCGGTGCCTTCCTTGTCGTAATAGTAGCGGTACGGCATCACGCCCATGAAGCCCTCGGCGGCGTCGCCCATGCGCTGCACGGTCGAGTTGTCCATGGTCCAGAACGTGCCCATGAACTGGCTCTTCATGCCCATCTGCTTCGCCTGGGTGACGAATTCCGGGATCGGCGCCAGCACATAGCCGTGGAAGATCGTGAAGTCGGGATTGGCGCGGCGCAGCTTCAGCACCTCGGTCGAGACGTCGACGCTGCCGGGCGGGGTCACGATCTTCTCGACGACGGTGAGCTTCAAATCCTTGGCGACGGCCTCGCTCGGCGCGATCGGATCGCGCCCGAACTCGCTGTCGGAATAGACGAAGGCGACGCGCGCGCCCGGCTTCTCCTTGGCGATGTAGCGCAAGAGGATGCCGAACATCTCGGTGTAGTCGGGCCCGGCCATGAACTGCAGCGGGAACTTCTTGGGATCGTTGAGCTCGGTGGCGAAGGAGGCGCCGGCCATGAGCATGCTGCCGCGGCGCTCGAGCTCGGGATTGATCGTCTTCGAGAAGCCGGTCGAGTCGCCATAGTAGAGCGAGACCTTCTCCTGGCCGGTGATCTTGTTGAAGGCGGCGACCGAGGCATCGACCTTGTAGGCGGTGTCCTCGGCAACATACTTGATCTTGCGGCCCTTGATGCCGCCGCCATCGTTCAGGATCTTGAGATAATCCTGGATGCCGGCATGGATGCCGACGCCGGCGAAGGCGAAGACGCCGGTCAGCGGGATCGAGCCGCCGAGCACGATGTCGCCGCCCTCCTGCGCCGCGAGCGGCCTGACGCCGAGCGCCAACCCGCCGGCGAGCGCCGCGGTGCCGGCCAGGAGCTGGCGCCTGTCGATGAGCTTGTCCGTCATGTCATCCTCCCCAAGGTTTGGCTGCTCTTGCCGGCAACCGTTTCGGCGAAATGCTCAGGTCCTGAACGGCCAGAGATGGAAGAAGCGCCGCAGCCGCCGCCAGATTTCGGCGAGGCCGCGCGGCTCGAAGATCAGGAAGCCGACGATCAGCCCGCCGAAGACGATGGTGCGCACCGGCGCCAGTGCCGCGAGCGCGTCCGGATAGATCGGCGTCGCCCAGTTCGCGACGAACTTGAGCAGTTCCGGCACCAGCGTCATGAAGACCGCGCCGAGGATACCGCCGAGGATCGTGCCCATGCCGCCGACGATGATCGCCGCCAGGTAGAAGATCGAATTGACCAGCGGGAAGCTCTCGGGCGTGACGACGCGGAAGAAATAGGCCCAGAGCCCGCCGGCAAGGCCGGCATAGAAGGACGAGATCGCAAAGCTGGTCAGCTTGTAGCGCAGCAGCGGGATGCCGAGCACTTCGGCCGAGATGTCGCGGTCGCGGATGGCGATGAAGGCGCGCCCGATCCGCGTGCGCAGCAGGTTCGCCGCGCCGAGCACCATCAGGCAGGTCACCGGCATGATCAGCCAGTAGAGCAGGAAGGGCTGGTCGAGGTTGAGGCCGAACAGGCGCGCCGGCGGCATCGACAGGCCGCGCGACTCGCCGGTCAGCGACCAATGCGAGAACAGGAAATGCAGGATGACAGAGGCCGCGATCGTCGCGATGGCGAGATAGAGCCCCTTCACCTTGAGGCTGGGAATGCCGACGAGGACGCCGATCGCCGCCGCGAAACCGGCGCCGATCAACAGGTTGAGCAGGAAGGGCGTGCCGAGCCGGATCTCCAGCACCGCCACCGTATAGGCGCCGACGCTCATGAAGGCGGCCTGGCCGAGGCTCACGAGGCCGGTATAGCCGGTGAGCAGATTGAGCCCCGTCGCGCTCGCGACATTGATTGCGCAGAGGCAGGCGAGGAAGAGCCAGTACGGACTGGCGACGAAGGGAAAAGCGATCGCCCCGAGCGCGAGCAGAATCAGCAGTCCGCGCTGCACGGAGCTGTCGAACAGCGCCTCGTCAGCGGCATAGCTGGTCTTGAGCGTGCCGATCCGCATGGCGCTAGAGCCTCTCGATCTCGTGGGTGCCGAACAGGCCGTAGGGACGGACCATCAGCAGCACGAGCAGCAGTGCGAAGGTGACGACGAGCTTGAACTCGCCGCCGAGAAAAGTGCCGGCGAGCGCCTCGACCAGCCCGATCAGCAGGCCGCCGACCAGCGCACCGGCGATCGAGTCGAGCCCGCCGATGATGACGACGACGAGGACCGAGAGGCCGAACACGCCCATGGTCGGCGAGATCCCGCCGATCGCGCCGACCAGCACGCCGGCGCCGGCGGCGGTGGCGCAGGCGAGGATCCAGGCGATGGAGAAGACGCGGGGAACGTCGATCCCGACCGAATAGGCCGCGCCCTGGTCGGCTGCGGTCGCCTTCAGCGCGACGCCGCCGCGCGAGAAGCGGAACAGCGCGAGGAAGAGCCCGATCACCACCGCTGCCGCGACGAAGCCGATCGCGACCTTGGGTGCGAGATAGGCCTCGCCGATGAAGACCGGCGTCGACGGCATGAATTCGGGCAGGCGCAGCGGATCGGCGCCCCAGCCGAGCTGCACGACGCCGGCCAGGATCGAGCCGAGGCCGATCGTCACCATGAACACCGAGATCGGGCTCTCGCCCAGCATCGGCCGGATCAGAGCGCGCTCGACCAGCCAGCCCAAGACGCCGCCCGCCGCGATCGCGAGCGGCAATGCGAGCCAGGGCGACAGGCCGAGCCCGGCGGCGAAGCCGAGGAAGGCATAGCCGCCGAGCATCAGGATCTCGCCGATGGCGAGGTTGACCACGCTGGTGGCCTTGTAGATCAGCACGAAGGCGACGCCGGTCAGCGCATAGAGCGCGCCGGCGCCGAGGCCGGCCAGGGTGACTTCGAAGAGGAAGAGCGTATCCATCACGCCGCCTCCGCCTTGATCCGGCGCGCGATCGCGCCGACATCGCCGGAGCCGAGATAGGCGGCGATCACGGCCTCGTTGCCCTGGACCTCGCGCGGCGTGCCGCTGGCGATGACCTGGCCGAAATTCAGCACGACGACATGGTCGGAGATGTCCATCACCATGCCCATGTCGTGCTCGACCATCAGGATGGTGACGCCCCATTCCTCTTTCACGTCGAGGATGAAGCGGGCCATGTCCTCGGTCTCCTCGCGGTTCATGCCCGCGACCGGCTCGTCGAGCATCAGGATGCGCGGGCGCATGGCGAGCGCGCGCGCCAGCTCGACGCGCTTCTGCAGACCGTAGGAGAGCGTGCCGACCGAGGCGTTGCGGATGTGCTGGATCTCGAGGAAGTCGATGATGCGCTCCTCGATCTCGGCGCGCAGCTCCAGCTCCTCCTTCTGCGCCCGGCCCCAATAGAACAGCGCGTCGAGCACGCCGGTGCGCATATGGGCGTGGCGGCCGAGCTTGATGTTGTCGAGCACGGTCATGCCGCGGAACAGCGCGATGTTCTGGAAGGTGCGGGCAAGCCCGCGCGCGGCGCGCTGCGGCGCGCGCACGCCTTCAAGGCTTTCGCCGGCGAAGCGGATGCTGCCGGCCTGCGGCCGGTAGAAGCCCGAGATCGTGTTGAAGAGCGAGGTCTTGCCGGCGCCGTTCGGACCGATCACGGCGGTGATGGCGCCCTCGGGCACTTTGAAAGAAACGTCGCTGAGCGCACGCACCCCGCCGAAGGCGAGCGAGACGCCCGAGACCTCCAGAATGGGCGAAGCGGCCATTTCAGCGCCCCTCGAATAGCGGCGGTCGCTTGGCCAGGAAGGCCTGCGCGCCCTCCCGGAAGTCTGCCGTGCGCGTGCCGGCGAGGAAAGCCTCGCGTTCGAGATCAAGTTGGGCGGGAAGGTCGTTGCCGAGCGAGCGGCCGACGAGATACTTGATCCGGGCATAGGCCGCCGTCGGGCCCTGCGCGAGCTGGTGCGCCAGCGCCAGCGCCTCGCTCGCCAGATCGGCTGCAGGCACGATCCGGTTGACCAGTCCGAGCGCCTGCGCCTCGGCCACGTCAACCGACTCGGCCAGCAAGGCGAGCTCGAGCGCCTTGCGCTCACCGACCAAGCGCGGCAGCCGATAGGTCGCCGAGCCATCTGGGGAAGCGCCGATGCGGGAATAGGCCATGGTGAAGACGGCGTCGTCAGCCGCGATGCAGAGGTCGCAGGCCAAAGCGAGGCTGAAGCCCGCCCCAGCGACCGGCCCCTGCACGGCGGTGAGCGTCGGCAGCTTCAACGCGTCGAGCGCACGCAAGGCAGCATGAAATGGGTCGATGATCGCCTCGACCGCGGCGGCCGGGTCTTCCCCCGCGAAGCTGGCGACATCGCCACCGGCGCAGAAGGCCCGCCCCTCCCCGCGCAGCAGCAGAACTCGCGCCGTGCCGTCTTGCTCGATCCGTGCGACGGCATCCGCAAGGCTTCGCGCCATCTGCGCGTCGATCGCGTTGAGCACGCGCGGACGGTTGAGCGTGACGATGGCGACGGCCTGCTCGATCGTGAGCAGCACCGGGCTCCCGGCCTGGTCCATGACGTTCCCCTCGAGCCCGCGATCGTTCCGCCGCGGTGTCGCTCGTCTACTTGGTATTAATGACCTTACTCATGAGTAAGGCGAAAGCGGGCGAGATGCGCTATGTGCAATTGCGCACGACTGGAATTGTCAAAACGGAACAGGCGGTCAAATTGTCGCGCGGTCGGCCTCCGCGCCGGCAGCGCTGGCGCCAGGGAATGCAAGCCTGTCATCAGGGTCGGACTGCTCGTCTGTCGAAAAAAAGGGCGGGATGGCGCTACATCCGGCTGAGTAGCGCTTGGTTACCGGTCGCCACAGCACGTCCATTGTCGCATAATGCGCGGGCGAGGACGGCCGTTGTGCAGGAACTTGCGAGGCCGTCGTCGGTTGATTGTGGGGGCTGTCGCCGACGGCTCCGGCTGCCGCGGGATGGCTACCATGAGCGAGAAAGCCAGCGAGATATTCCGCCTGTTCTCTGAGGATTACCGTAGTTATTCGCAGGAAGAGATGAGCTTGCAGGAATACCTGCTGGCTTGCCGCGAAGACAAGTCGATGTATGCCTCCGCCGCCGAGCGGATGCTCGACGCGATCGGCAAACCGAAATTGTTCGATACCAGCCAGGACGAGCGCCTCGGCCGGATCTTTTCCAACCGGACGATCAAGATGTACCCCTCCTTCGCCGATTTCTTCGGCATGGAGGATACGGTCGAGCGGATCGCCGGCTATTTCCGCTACGCATCGCAGGGCCTGGAGGAGCGCAAGCAGATCCTCTATCTGCTCGGCCCCGTCGGCGGCGGCAAGTCGTCGCTGGCCGAGCAGCTCAAGAAGCTGATGGAGGAGCGTCCCTTCTACACGCTCAAGATCGGCGGCCGGATCAGCCCGGTCTTCGAATCGCCGCTCGGCCTGTTCCGCCCGGACCGCATGGGCGACCTCTTCGAGGACAAGTATGGCATAGCGCGGCGGCGGCTGACCGGCCTGATCTCGCCCTGGGCGGCGAAACGGCTCGACGAGCTCTCCGGCGACATCTCCAAGTTCAGCGTCGTCAAGCTGACCCCTTCACGCCTGCGTCAGATCGGCATCGCCAAGACCGAACCGGGCGACGAGAACAATCAGGATGTCTCGACGCTGGTCGGCAAGGTCGATATCCGCCAGCTCGAAAACTTCAGCCAATCGGACCCGGACGCCTATTCCTACAGCGGCGGGCTGAACCGGACGACGCAGGGCCTGCTCGAGTTCGTCGAGATGTTCAAGGCGCCGATCAAGGTGCTGCATCCGCTGCTGACCGCGACCCAGGAGGGCAGCTACAACGGCACCGAGAACTTCGGCGCCTTCCCCTATCAGGGCATCGTCCTGGCGCACTCCAACGAGTCCGAATGGCTCCAGTTCAAGAACAACCGGAACAACGAGGCCTTCCTCGACCGCATCCTGGTGATCAAGGTGCCCTATTGCCTGCGCATCACCGAGGAGCGGCAGATCTACGAGAAGCTGCTGCGAGATAGCGAGCTGGCCGGCAGCCCCTGCGCGCCGGAGGTACTCGACCTGCTCAGCCGCTTCTCGGTCTCGACCCGGCTGGCCGAATTCGAGAACTCGCCGCTCTACACCAAGATGCGCGTCTATGACGGCGAGAACCTGAAGGAGGTCGAGCCCAAGGCCAAGGCGATCCAGGAATATCGCGACGCCGCCGGGGTCGACGAGGGCATGACCGGCGTCAGCACGCGCTTCGCCTTCAAGATCCTCTCACAGACATTCAATTACGACACCGAGGAACTCGCCGCCGACCCCGTGCACCTGATGTACATCCTCGAAGGTGCGATCAAGCGCGAGCAGTTCCCCAAGGAGACCGAAGCGGCCTATCTCGACTTCATCAAGTCGGAGCTGGCGACGCGTTATGCCGAGTTCATCGGGCACGAGATCCAGAAGGCCTATCTGGAGTCCTACGGCGAATACGGCCAGAACCTGTTCGACCGCTACATCGCCTATGCCGACGCCTGGGTCGAGGATCAGGACTACAAGGACCCCGATACCGGCCAGATCCTCAACCGGCAGGTCCTGGACAACGAGTTGTCGCAGATCGAGAAGCCGGCCGGCATCGCCAACCCCAAGGACTTCCGCAACGAGGTCGTGAAGTTCACCTTGCGCGCGCGGGCCAGGAACAACGGCCGCAACCCGTCCTGGACCAGCTATGAGAAGCTGCGCGAGGTGATCGAGAAGCGGATGTTCGGCCAGGTCGAGGACCTGCTGCCGGTGATCAGCTTCGGCTCGAAGCAGGACAGCGTGACCGAGAAGCGCCATCACGGCTTCGTGCAGCGCATGGTCGAGCGCGGCTATACCGAGCGCCAGGTGCGGCGTCTGGTCGATTGGTACATGCGCGTCAACAAGGCGGGCTAGAGCATCGGCCCGAAAAGTGGAGTGCGGTTTTCGGACTAAGCCGATGCAAAGCTAACAATCCCGGCTGGAGCGAACCATGCCGATCTTCATCGATCGCCGCCTGAATCCGAAGGACAAGAGCCTCGGCAACCGCCAGCGCTTCCTGCACCGGGTCCGGGCGGAGCTGAAGCGCAGCGTCCAGGAACAGATCCGCTCCGGCAAGATCGCCGATGCGGATGGCGAGCATGCCGTCTCGATCCCGGCGAAGGGGACGAGTGAACCGAGCTTCCGCGCCGCTGGTGACAGCGGCCGGCGCCAGCATGTCCTGCCCGGAAACAAGCAGTTCTCGCCCGGGGACAAGATGCCGAAGCCCGGCCAGGGCAGCGGTGCGGGATCGTCACCCGGCCTGCAGGATTCCGAGGACGATTTCCGCTTCGTGCTGACCCGAGAAGAGGTCCTCGACCTGTTCTTCGAGGATCTGGAGCTTCCCGACATGGTCAAGCTCAACCTCAAGGAGATCCTCGCCTTCAAGCCGCGGCGGGCCGGATTCTCGACGAGCGGGTCGCCGACCAACATCAGTGTCGCCCGCACCATGCGCAACAGCCATGGCCGCCGCATCGCTCTCCAGCGGCCCAAGCGCGCCGAGGTCGAGGCCATCCTCGCCGAGTTGGCCAGGATCGAGGCCGATGGGCCGGGCGCGGCCAGCGCCGACATCGCGGCGTTGCGCGCCGAGCTCGACCGGCTGGAGCGTCGGCGCCGGGTGATCGCCTTCGTCGATCCCGTCGACATCCGCTTCAATCGCTTCGACGCGCAGCCCCAGCCCAATGCGAACGCGGTGATGTTCTGCCTGATGGACGTCTCCGGCTCGATGGGCGAGCGCGAGAAGGATCTGGCCAAGCGCTTCTTCGTGCTGCTGCACCTGTTCCTGAAGCGGCGCTACGACCGCACCGACATCGTCTTCATCCGCCACACCCACACGGCGCAGGAGGTCGACGAGGAGACCTTCTTCTACAGCCCGCAGAGCGGTGGCACCGTCGTCTCCACC
This sequence comes from Allobosea sp. NPDC055332, assembly GCF_053645455.1. NCBI lineage: Bacteria > Pseudomonadati > Pseudomonadota > Alphaproteobacteria > Hyphomicrobiales > Alloboseaceae > Allobosea > Allobosea sp. NPDC055332. The sequence goes on from NZ_JBSHMO010000003.1 coordinate 879,962, forward strand.
GCGCTGGAGGAGATGCAGGGCATCATCGCGAAGCGCTATCCCAGCAGGGAGTGGAACATCTACGCCGCCCAGGCCTCCGACGGCGACAATCTCGCCACGGATTCCGAGCGCTGCCTGCACATGCTGGACGATGAGATCATGCGCCTTTGCCAGTATTTCGCCTATGTCGAGATCATCGACGAACGCGAGAGCGAGATCTTCGGCTCCACCGACAACGGCACCTCGCTCTGGCGCGCCTATCTCACGGTCAAGGAGCGCTGGCCCAATTTCGACATGAGCCGCATCGCCAAGGCCTCCGACATCTATCCGGTCTTCCGCCAGCTCTTCACCCGGCAGCCGGCCCGGCCGCGCAATTGAGGGGAGCGCCGATGCACAGGCAAGCGTCCCGAGCCCAATTGCTGTTCTCCGGTTCCGACTGGAATTTCGGGACCTTGTCGCATGCCTACGACGTCATCGAGGCGGTGGCGAAGGAGGAGCTGCACCTCGACATCTACCCGGTGCAGATGGAGATCATTTCCTCCGAGCAGATGCTCGACGCCTATTCCTCGATCGGCATGCCGCTGATGTATCGGCACTGGTCGTTCGGCAAGCACTTCCTCCATCACGAATTGCTCTACCGCAAGGGCGGCCGCGGCCTCGCCTACGAGATCGTCATCAATTCCGATCCGTGCATCGTCTATCTGATGGAAGAGAACACCATGGCCCTGCAGGCCCTGGTGACGGCGCATGCGGCCCTCGGGCACAACCATTTCTTCAAGAACAACTACCTGTTCCGGCAATGGACCGATGCCGACGCGATCCTGGGCTATCTCGATTTCGCCAAGGGCTACATCAACCGCTGCGAGGAAAGGCACGGCGTCTCCGCGGTAGAGGCAATTCTCGACGCTGCGCACGCCCTGATGGACCAGGGCGTGTTCCGCTATCGCCGCCCGCCGAGACTCTCCTCCGACAAGCAGCGCGAGGGCCTGCGCGAGCGGCTGGAATATGAAGAGCGCTCCTACAACGATCTCTGGCGCACCGTCCCGCGCCCGGCGGACGGCGGCAAGGTGCCGGTGGAGGCGATCGCCGAATGGAAGAAGGCGCTCAATCTTCCCGAGGAGAACCTGCTCTATTTCCTCGAGAAGAACAGCCTGATCCTCGAGCCCTGGCAGCGCGAGATCCTGCGGATCGTCCGGGTCATCGCGCAGTATTTCTATCCGCAGCGGCAGACGCAGGTGATGAACGAGGGCTGCGCCACCTTCGTGCATTACACGGTGATGAATGCGCTGTTCGACCGTGGCCGGATCAGCGAAGGCGCCATGCTGGAGATCCTGCGCAACCATTCGAACGTCATCTTCCAGCCGGGCTTCGACGATCCCCGCTTCTCCGGCATCAACCCCTATGCGCTCGGCCTCGACATGATGCAGGACATCCAGCGCATCGCGACCGAGCCGACCGCAGAGGATTGCGACTGGTTCCCCGAGATTGCCGGAACAGGCGATTGGCGGGCGATCCTGCTCGACGCCTGGGCCAACCACCGCGACGAATCCTTCATCCGCCAGTTCCTCAGCCCGGCCCTGATCCGGAAATGGCGGCTGTTCACGCTCTCCGACGTGGCGAACGAGTCGTTCTATAGCGTCGCCTCGATCCATAACGAGCGCGGTTACGCGCAAATCCGCGCCGCTTTGGCCCAGAGATACGACATCGGCGCCAGTCATTCGGACATCCAGGTCGTGGATGTCGACCTGCTCGGCCAGCGGCACCTGCGCCTGCAGCACAAGGTCCGCGACGGCATCATGCTGGAAAGCGGCGGCTGCGATGCGACGCTGCGCCATGTCCAGAGGCTCTGGGGCTATGAGGTCAGCCTCGAAGGCATCGATGCGCAGACGGGGACTGCGGTTTACGAACGATCCAGCCGCGAGCTTGCGGACTGACCATTCCTTGTTTGAGACGTCGCGCTCGACCCGTGTCTCGCAACGGTATCTGAGGGGTCGCGCCCGCCTTCGAAGAGAGCCCTCGACATCGTCCTGAAAACACGCCCGCGATCACTGCGGGCTGAACGAGGCATAACGCATGATCTTGACGTCCTGCTGGACGAAGGTGCCGCGATTGCCGCGCCGGAATTCGTGCCAGGCCGGGTCGGCGTCGAGCTTTGCCCGCCGCTCCTCGCGATCGGCGAGACTGTCGTAGACCCAGATGTAGAGGACCTCGTTCAGCCGCCCGATCTCGCTGACAAAGACGCCGAGCAGGCGACCAAGATACTTCTGCTGCACCGGCAGCCCGTGCTGCCGGTAACGCTCGAGATATTCGTCGGTCCGCCCGTGCTCGACGACATAGGTCCGGTGCTCGATGATCATGGCGGCGGCAATCCTGCTCAGGCTGATGGCTCGGGTGGGGTCAGAACGGCGCCGGTCGAAAAGAAGGCGTCGAGATTGGCGATGACCAGCGCTTCCATGCCGCGCCGCGTCTCGTGCGTGCTCGCGGCGATGTGCGGCAGCAGGACCACCCTGTCGCTGTCGCGGAGCTCGGCCGGCACATTCGGCTCGTCGGCATAGACATCAAGGCCCGCACCGGCGATGCGCCCTGCCGCCAAGGCCTCGACCAGCGCCGCCTCGTCGACGACGCTGCCCCGCGCGACATTGACGAGGAAGCCGTCATGGCCGAGCGCCTCGAGCACGGCGGCCGAGACAAGATGGCGCGTCGCCGGGCCGCCGCTGCAGGACAGAACCAGAATGTCAGCCCAGCGCGCCAGCTCAATCAGGTCCGGGACGAAGCCATAGGGCACATCGGGCTGCCGGCGCCGGCCGAAATAGCGGATATCCATGCGGAAGCCGGCGGCGCGGCGCGCGATCTCCCGGCCGATCTTGCCGAGGCCAACGATGCCGAGGCGCTTGCCCGTCGCCTGTGTCGCCAGCGGAAAGGCTCCGGCCTTCCAGCGGCCATCGCGCACGAAACGATCGGCGTTCACGAGCCGCCGGGTCGTCGCCAGGATCAGCCCGAAGGCCGTATCGGCGACGCAATCGTTGAGAACGTCCGGCGTGATCGCGACCTGGACGCCGAAGCGGGCGGCCGCCGCCAGATCGAGCTTCTCGGTGCCGACGCCAAAGGAGGCGACCACTCCGCCGGGGATCGCCGCGAACAACTCCGCAGAGCAGGCATGGCGCGCCATGGTGACCGCGCCGGCGAACGCGCCGTGATGGCCGGCGAGGAAGCCGGCCGGATCGGCCTCCTGCCAGAGCGGATGAATCGAGAAGCGTTCGCGCGCGGCCTTGGTCAACCCTGGCGGCAGCGGGCCGATTTCAAGAAGTTGGGGTGTTGAACTGGGCATGGTGTGTCGCGCCTCGACATCGGAAAAGCGTCCGCTGCGCACCGGTACGGGCAGTCAGTGCCCTGCCCTCGGCGCCTTGCGGCGAAAACGGCCTCAGGCGCGCAGCAGAGCGAGGTACCGCTCCGCGATGCGCTGCCCGAGTTCGGCGAGTTCGGCGGCCGCGCGTGCCTCCACCTCGGCCGAGAGCGCCGCGGTCGGGATCGTGCGGGCGAGGCTGCCGACGACGCGCGAGCCGTCCGGCGGCAGGATCGGCACCGCGACGCCGCTGAGATAGGGCGTGATGCGACCATGGCTGGTGGCGTAGCCGGCGCGCCGGATCGTCGCCATGGCGCGGCGGAACTGGTCCCAGCTGTCGCCGAGGCCGGCCGCTGCGATCTCGCCGGGGCTGCGCAGATAGATCTCGCGGATGCGATGGGCCGAGAGATAAGGCAGCAAAGCCAGCGAGGCCGCGCCCTGGAACAGCGGGAACGGCAGGCCGCGGGCCCGGCGGATGATGACGCGCTTGCCGTCATGCTCCAGTGCGTCGGGCCCTTCCTTGAAGATGCAAAGCACCTTGTCGCCGTAGAGGCAGTGCAGCAGCAGCGCGCTGTTGTCGCAAGGCTGTCCGTGCAGCACCTCCTGCCCGGCCCGGTAGAGCGGATCGGTGAGCGCGACCAGGCGCTCGAGCTCGATGATACGCGCGCCCAGGCCGTAGCTGCCGTTCGAGGCCGGGCTGAGCAGGCCGACATCGCTGAGTTCCTTGAGGTAGCGATAAGCCGTCGAGCGGCTGCAGCCGAGCTGGGCGATGATCTCCTCGACCGCCACCAGCGGCGTCGCCAGCGAGAACATGTCGAGCACGCTCAAGGCCCGGCCGAGGCTGCTCAGCAGCGACTCGCCCTCCTTCGCAGCGCCCTCGCCAGGCTCGGCGACATCCTCGATCGTCTCGACCAGGAAGGCCTCGTTCGACACGTCCTGCCCTTTCACATCAAATCCCATAATACGAGATCAATTCTCTCATTTGAGAGCTAACAGAGCTCCTTCGCTTTGCCAAGAGAAACAAAATCCGCGCCTTTCCAAAGCCTTATGAGCTAAGCTCACACATACTTCAACAAATCTCACATTGCAGGATAATTGACGAAGCTCTCATTGTAGGACAGCATCCCGTCCATTCGAGAAGGATGGACGGGGTGGAGATCGCCTTTCTGACGCCGGTGATGCCTGAGGTGCGCGCGGCCATCGTCGCCTGCGCCCAAGCGGGCCAGCGTCTGCGTTTCGCGGACAGCGAGGCGCGCCAGCAGCAGCTCGCATTGGTGCGGACCGCCGAGGTGATCGTCTCGGCCGGCTCGATGGTCGATGCCGGCTTGATCGCCGGCGCTGAGAAGATCCGGCTGATCCAAAAATGGGGCATCGGCGTCGACAAGATCGACCTAGACGCCGCAAGGGCGCGCGGCATCCCGGTCGCGATCACCGCCGGCGCCAGTGCCGGGCCGGTGGCGGAGCATGCGCTCGCCCTGATGCTCGCGGTCTATCGCCGCCTGCCGCTTGCCGATCGCCAAATGCGGGCCGGCATCTGGCAGCCCCAGCAATTGCGCGTCGCTTGCCGGCAGATCACCGGCAAGACGGTCGGTTTGCTGGGCTTCGGCAATATCGCACGCCTGCTGGCGCACCGGCTGCGCGGCTTCGATGTCGAGATCCTCTATCATGACATCAGGCGCGCCGACGCCGTGACCGAGCGCGGTTTCGGCGCCCGCTATGTGCCCTTCGACACGCTGCTCGAACGCAGCGACATCCTCAGCCTGCATCTGCCGCTGACCGATGAGAGCCGCGGGATCATGAATTCCGCGGCCTTCGCGCGGATGCGCCAGGGCGCCGTCCTGATCAACACCGCCCGCGGCAGCCTCGTCGACGAAGCCGCGCTGCACGAGGCATTGCTGAGCGGGCGACTTGCCGGCGCCGGGCTCGATACTTTCACGACCGAACCGGTGGGGGCCGATCATCCGCTGCTCGCGCTCGACCAGGTAGTGGTGACGCCCCATTCGGCCGGCAGCGTCTTCGACAACATCCCCAACATTGCCGGGAATGTGCTCGACAACATCGCCCGCTTCGCGCGCGGCGAGCCGCTTTCGCCGGCCGACATCATCGTTCCGGCCGGGCTTCCTCCAGCTCCCGCAGGCGCCTCTCCATGACCAAGCCCCTGACTGGCCGCGTACCGCCCGAAGCCATCCGGCGGACCGGATTACCGCGCCTGCCGCCCGATCTGCTGCAGCGCTATGGCGCGCTCTCCGACCTGACCAGCGCGGTCTCCGACGCAATGGACAATCTCGGCCTGTTCGGCGCGATCCCGGCCTCGACGCTGGCGCCGACGCTGCCGAGCGGCCGCGTCGTCGGCCAGGCCGTCACCGTGCGCAATGTCGAGCGCCCGCACAGCGCGACGGCGGCTGCCGCGAGCCGGGTCGGCAAGATGGGCGAGCACGAGGCCTACAACCAGGCCGAGCCCGGCGACGTCGTGGTGATCGAGGGCCTGACCGGGCTGTCGAACATGGGCGGCCAATCGGCCGCCGTCGCCCACCGCGCCGGCTGCACCGGCGCCGTCATAGACGGCTCGTTCCGCGACCCCGATTCCTCGCGCGAGCGCAATTTCCCGATCTGGTCGCGCGGCGTCACGCCGATCACCGGCAAATGGCGGCTGGAGACGGTCGAGATCAATGGCCGGGTCCGCATCGCCGGCGTCTCGGTCGATGCCGGCGACCTCGTGGTCGCGGACGAGGCCGGCATCGTCTTCGTACCCTTCGCCGAGGCGGAAGCCGTGCTGCGCGAGGCGGAGAAGATCGACGCCGGCGACAACCGCCAGAAGAGCGACATCGCCGCCGGCATCGACCTGAAGACGCTCGCCGCCACCAAATACAAATGAGGCCGACCATGAACGTGGAAGACGACGTTGAGATCCGCTGCGTCGTGCAGAGCGCCGATATCCTCGGCGAGACGCCGCGCTGGTGCGAGCTGACGAAGCGGCTGTGGTGGGTCGATGTGCGCCGGCCGGCGCTGCAATCCTATGACCCGGCCACCGACAAGCACGAGGCCCGCCGGCTGCAGGCCGACCTGATGATCGGCTCGATCGCGCCGCGCGAGGCCGGCGGTTTCGTCATGGGCACCAATAGCGGCATCTATGTCTACGATCCCGCGACGAGCGAGCCGCCCAGGCGGATCGCCGATCCGGTCGGCGACGTCCCCGGCATGCGGCTCAATGACGGGCGCTGCGATCCGCGTGGTCGCTTCTGGGTCGGCAGCATGCATGACCACAACCGTGTCCCGGTCGGCGTGCTCTACCGGCTCGATGCCGACCATGGCTGCCGGGCGATGCATGACGGCTTCGTGCTGCCGAACTCGATCGCCTGGAGTCCGGACGGTGGCACGATGTATTTCGCCGACACGCACAACCAGACGAGCTTCGCCTTCGACTACGATCTGGACGAAGGCACGATCAGCAATCGGCGCGTCTTCGCCGACTGGACGCATCAGCTCGGCCGGCCCGACGGCGCGACCGTCGATGTCGAAGGGTATCTCTGGACCTGCATGGTCGCGACCGGCCATCTCGTGCGCCAGGCGCCGGACGGCAGCGTCGACCGGATCATCCAGCTGCCGGTGACCAATCCGACCTGCCCCGTCTTCGGCGGCAAGGACCTCGCCACGCTCTACATCACCAGCCACTCGCAGCGCCTGGCGCCGGAGACGCTCGCGGTCGAGCCGCTCGCCGGCGCCCTGCTGGCGCTCGACGTCGGCGTGCGCGGCCTGCCCGAGCCGCGCTTCGCCGGCTGACACAGCAATAACGACAGTCCCGGGAGGACAAACCATGCATCGGATCATCAAGGCCGTCGCGCTCGCCGCGATCCTGGCGACGCCGGCCAAGGCGGCCGAAACCATCAAGCTGCTCGTGCCGTTTGCGGCCGGCGGGCCGACCGACCTGTTCGCGCGGATCATCGCGCCCGATCTCGGCAAGGAGCTCGGCGGCACGGTGATCGTCGAGAACCGCGGCGGGGCCGGCGGCACGATCGGCACCGCCGCAGCGACCCGCGAGAAGGCGGACGGACGGACGCTCCTGCTGACGACCTCAGCGCTGGTGCTGAGCGCCGGCACGATGGCCAGTGTGCCCTATGACGCGCAGAAGGACGTCGAGCCGGTCTATCTGCTCGGCGAGGTGCAGACGATGATCGCGGTGCGCCCGTCGCTCGGCGTCAACGATCTCAAGGGTCTGGTCGAGAAGGCGAAGGGGACGAAACTCAACTACGGCTCGACCGGCAGCGGCGGCACCATGCATCTCGGCGCCGAGCTCCTCGCCAAATCGGCCAAGGTCGCGATGGAGCAGATCGCCTATCGTGGCGCGGCTCCCGCCCTGACCGACCTGATCGCCGGCTCGGTCGACTTCGTCAACGCCGACGTGCCGATCCTGCGCCAATACGTCAAGGACGGCCGGCTCAAGGGCCTCGTCATCTTCGACACCAAGCGCTCGGCGCTGCTGCCCGAGATCCCGAACGCGGTCGAGGCCGGCATGCCGGACCTGATGCTGACCAACTGGTACGGCGTGCTGATGCCGAAGGGCGCTGCGCCCGCGCAGAAGCAGAAGATCGCCGACGCCATCGCCAAGGTGGTCAAGCAGCCGCAGATCGCGGCGAAGCTCGCCGATAACGGGCTGACCGACCCGCAGGACACCGCCGCCTTCAAGGCGCGGCTCGACGCCGACTTCGCGCGCTGGCTGCCATGGCTGAAAGCGAACGGCATCCGTGCCGAGTGAGGCGTAGGCCTCCGACGCCTGAATTGTCGACATCGAGACCCATGACATGAGCAGCAGAGCACCCGGGCGCATTGCCGGCAGCAAGGATCTCTGGTCCGGCCTGATCTTCATCGGCTTCGGCCTGCTGGCGATGGCGCTGGCCCGCGGCTATGCGATGGGTCATGCCGGGCGGATGGGGCCGGGCTATTTCCCGACCGCGCTCGGCGGCGTGCTCGCCTTCATCGGGCTCGTCCTGGTCGTGCAGGCATTCCTGTCGTCGGGCGAGGCGGTAACGGGTCTGGCCTGGCGCAAGGCCGCGCTCGTGCTCGTCGCCAGCGGCCTGTTCGGCGTCACCGTCGAAGGGCTCGGCCTTGCGGCCTCGACCGTGCTGCTGGTGATGATCTCGGGTCTCGCCAGCGAGCAGTTCCGGCTCTGGCCCTTCCTTGCCTTGGCGATCGGACTCTCCGTCTTCAGCGTGCTCACCTTCGTCACGCTGCTCGGGCTGCCGATCCCGGCTTTCGGCCCCTGGCTTGGCTTCTGAGGCGGCGCGATGGAACTCTTCGACAATCTCGCGCTCGGCTTCTCGACCGCCTTCACCCTGACCAATCTGTTCTATTGCCTGATCGGTACGATCCTCGGCACCGCCGTCGGCGTGCTGCCGGGGCTCGGCCCGCTCGCGACCATCGCGATGCTGCTGCCGGCGACCTTCGCGCTGCCGCCGGTGACCTCGCTGATCATGCTGTCCGGCATCTATTACGGCGCGCAATATGGCGGCTCGACCACGGCGATCCTAGTCAATCTGCCCGGCGAATCCTCTTCGATCGTCACGGCGCTCGACGGCTATGCGATGGCCCGCAATGGCGAGGCCGGCAAGGCGCTGGCGACGGCGGCGCTCGGCTCCTTCTTCGCCGGCTGCGCCGCGACACTGCTCTTGGCGCTGTTCGCCCCACCGCTCGCGGTGGTGGCACTGACCTTCGGGCCGGCCGAATACTTCTCGCTGATGGTGCTCGGCCTCGTCGCCTCTGTGGTGCTGGCCAATGGCTCGGTGCTGAAGGCGGTCGGCATGATCCTGCTCGGCCTGCTGCTCGGGCTGATCGGCCTCGACGTCAATTCCGGCATCCCACGCTTCACCTTCGGCATGCCGCAGCTCTATGACGGGGTGAACTTCGTCGTGGTGGCGATGGGCGTCTTCGGCCTCGGCGAGATCATCCACAATCTCGAACAGGGCGAGGCGCGCTCGATCATCTCGCGCAAGATCGGCGGGCTGATGCCGACGCGGGCCGACCTCAAGCGCATCGTCGCGCCGGTGCTGCGCGGCACCTTCCTTGGCTCGGCGCTCGGCATCCTGCCGGGCGGCGGCGCCATGCTCGCCTCCTTCGCCGCCTATGCGCTGGAAAAGAAGGTCTCGCCCAACCGGGCGCAGTTCGGCAAGGGCGCGATCGAGGGTGTGGCGGCGCCGGAAGCGGCCAATAATGCCGGCGCGCAGACCTCCTTCGTGCCGATGCTGACGCTCGGCATCCCCTCGAACCCGGTGATGGCGCTGATGGTCGGCGCCATGGTGATCCAGGGCATCCAGCCGGGCCCGGCGGTGCTGACCGAGCAGCCGACGCTGTTCTGGGGCATCGTCGCCTCGATGTGGATCGGCAACGTCTTCCTGGTCCTGCTCAACCTGCCGCTGATCGGCCTGTGGGCGCGCATGATCATGGTGCCCTACCACTACCTCTTCCCGACCATCCTGGTGTTCTGCGCCATCGGCGTGTTCAGCCTGAGCAACAGCAGCTTCGACATCCTGCTGATGGTCGGCTTCGGCTTCTTCGGCTATCTCTGCGCCAAGCTCGGCATGGAGCCGGCGCCGATGCTGCTCGGCTTCATCATCGGCCCGATGATGGAAGAGTACCTGCGGCGAGCCCTGCTGCTCTCGCGCAGCGATCCGATGGTCTTCCTGCAGCGGCCGATCAGCGCGGCCATGCTGGCGATTGCCGCCCTCCTCCTCGTCCTCGTGCTGCTGCCCTCGCTGCGGAAGAAGCGCGCCGAAGCCTTCCAGGAGTGAGCCCGTGGATAGCGACCTGCCGCGCAATCGCGTCAAGGAAAGGCTGGCGCGCGACGAGATCGCCGCAACCATGGCGGTGCGGCTGGTGCGCGGCGTCGAGATCGCCCGCATCGCCGCCACCGCCGGGCTCGACTCGATCTATGTCGATCTCGAGCATGCGATGTTCGGCGCCGAGACGACCGGGCAGATTTGCCTCGCAGCGCTCGACATGGGCATCACGCCGCTGGTCCGGCTGCCCGCGAACCGGCCGGAGCACATCGCCCGCGCCTTCGAGGGCGGCGCGATGGGCATCATCGCTCCGCATGTCCGCTCGGCCGAAGAGGCGCGTGCGATCGTCGACGCCGCCAAGTTCGCGCCGCTCGGCTCGCGCGGCGTCGCCAGCCTGTCGCCGCTGACCCACTTCCGCAGTTATCCGAACGCTGAGGCGATGGCCTTCATTAACGCGCTGACAATGGTCATCGTGATGATCGAGTCCGGCGATGGCGTCGCGCAGGTCGAGGAAATCGTCGCGGTCGAGGGCGTCGATGTCGCCTTCATCGGCGCGGTCGATCTCGCCGCCGATCTCGGCATCCCCGGCGAGTTCGACCACCCGCGACTGCACGAGGCGATCTCGACGGTGATCGCGGCCTGCCGGCGCGCCGGCAGGCATGCCGGACTCGGCGGGCTCGCGGCACGGCCCGATTTGATGAAGACCTATGCCGCCATGGGCGCCCGCTTCATCTCGACCGGGGCCGACTTGAATTTCCTGCTCGGCGCCGCCCAGCAGCGGGCGAAGGCCGCGCACGCACTGCTCGCCTGACTACCGCCGAAGCGAGTTCCACAGCAACGGAAGCGCGACCAGACGCCCCTCCCTTCAGCCGCCGGCGACGCCCTGCGTGTTGACGTAGAGCGAATAGACGCCGCGGCCGGTGACCATGAACAGCCGGTTGCGCTTGGGGCCGCCGAAGCAGAGGTTCGCCGCCCGCTCCGGCAAGGCGACCCTGCCGATGCGCTTGCCCTCGGGCGAGAGCACCAGCACGCCGTCCACGCCTTCCTTGACCGCGCCATAGGCGCACCAGAGATTGCCATCGATATCGCAGCGAATGCCGTCGGGCGCCTCGCCCTCCCCGCAGCTGAAGAACACCGAGCCGTTGGCGAGTTTCGTGCCATCGTCGACGACATCGTAGACGCGGATGCTGACCGGCTTTGAGACGGAATCGACGACGTAGAGCTTCTTCTCGCCCGGCGAGAAGCAGAGGCCATTGGGCGCAGCGACGTCGCTGGCGACGACGCTCGCCTTGCCCGAGGGGTCGACCCGGTAGACGTTGTTGGGCAATTCCGGCGTCGCCTTGTCGCCGGAATAGTGGCCTGAGATGCCGAAAGGCGGATCGGTGAACCAGATCGCGCCATCCGAGGCGACGACGACGTCGTTGGGCGAGTTCAGCTTCTTGCCGTCATAGCTGTCGATCAGCACGGTGACGCTGCCGTCATGCTCGGTGCGGGTGACGCGCCGGCCGTGCTCGGCGGCGATCAGCCTGCCCTGGCGGTCGCGCGTCAGGCCGTTGGCGTAGTTGGCCGGCCGCCGGAAGATGCTGACCGCGCCGGTCTCCTCCTCCCATTTCAGGATGCGGTTGTTGGGGATGTCGGTCCAGAGCAGGAAGCGCCCATCGCCGAACCAGACCGGGCCTTCGGTGTAGCGGGTCTCGCCGGTCGCGATGCGCTCCACCGCAGCGAAGAACACCATGTACTTGGCAAAGCTCGGATCGAGCGCCTGCACTGCCGGATCAGGGTAGCGCGGGCTCGGCTGCCAATCCGCGCCCGCCGCCTGCACCCACCCGTTCGCTGCGATTGCGCCGGAGCCGGCCAGCACCTGCCGTCGCGAAATGCCCATGGCGTCCATCCTCCGGTCGTGCCGTTGCGCTTCCAACAATCCCGCACGCTCTTTGTCGCGCTTTCTGCTTTACTATGATATCAAAATCGCTGATACAGCAATAGTGAATGCTATTGTTAGCGCAATGAGCAGCTTTCACAGGGAGAAGCCGGGGAGGTCCGCTCGCGGCGCGGTAGCGCCGGCGACGACGCCTTGCGGGAGAACGCCATGACGAGAATGCTGGCCAGCCGCCGACGTGACCTGGACGTGGACGTGCCGAACGAGCCCGCCGGACAGCGCGCTGCCTCAGCCGGGCTGGTCGCCGAAGAAGCGCGCTGGCGGCGCGAGACCTTCGCGCCGGATGCGGCCCGGGCCGAGCGGCAGCGGAACTTCGTCACCGATTGCGGCCTCGAGGTGAAGCCGCTCTACACCCCGGCGGATCTCGACGCGATCGGCTTCGACCATGCCGCCGATCTCGGCTTCCCCGGCGAATTCCCCTTCACTCGCGGCGATCGCGGCGCGATGAACCGGGGCGAGCCCTTCGTCGTCTCGGCCTATTCCGGCTTCGGCGAGGCTGAGCGCTGCAACCAGCGTTTCCGTACCCTGATCGACTGGGGCGCCGAGCAGATCCTCGTCGCCTTGGACCTGCCGACCCAGTGCGGCTACGATTCAGACCATGCCATGGCGACGGCCGAAGTCGGCCAGGTCGGCGTCGCCGTCAGCTCGCTCGCCGATATGGAGCGGCTCTTCGACGGCATCCCGCTCGACAGCATCAAGCGCGTCGGCACGCTCGGCAATTCGATCGGCCCGATCGTCCTGGCGCTGTTCGCCGCGCTCGGCGAGAAGCAGGGCATCCCCTGGTCGAACTACGTCGTCAACCTGCAGAACGACCCGCTCAAGGAATACATCGCCCGCGGCACCCAGATCCTGCCGGCGGAACCGGCGGCCAAGCTCGCCTGCGACGCGGTCGAATGGTGTATCGACAATGCGCCGAACTGGTCGCCGATGACGGTCTGCGTCAATCACATCAACGCCGGCGGCGCCGGCTCGAGCCTCGGCACCGCGATCGCCCTTGCCAACGCCCACTACTATCTCGACGACCTGCTGGCCCGCGGCCATTCGATCGACGAGGTCGCGCCGCTGCTGCACATGTTCGCCGACGAACGGCACGACTTCTTCGTCAGCGTCGCCAATCTGCGCGCCCTGCGGCGAATCTGGGCGCGGCGCATGCGCGAGCGATACGGCGCGACGCTGCCTGCCGCGATGGCCCTGCGCCTGACCGTCTACGGCCATGGCCAGGAGTCACTACAGGAGCCGCTCAACAACATCTCGCGCATCGCCTTCGGCACGCTCGCCTATGTGCTGGGCGGCGCGTCCTACGTCTACATCGCCTCCTATGACGAGGCGGTCTCGACCCCGGGCGAACAGTCACTCAAGGTCGCGCTGCGGACCCAGCAAGTAATCGCCAGCGAGCACGGCTTCGCCGACACGGTCGATCCGCTCGGCGGCTCCTATTATGTCGAGAGCCTCACACACGGCGTCGAGCGGCAGATCCTCGATGCGCTCGGCATGATCGAGGAGAAGGGCGGCGCCCTCGCCGTCATCCGCGACGGCATCGGCCGGCGCCTGATGACCGAGGGCGCTGTGCGCCGGCAGAAGGCGATCGACAGCGGCCAGCGGCCCTGGGTCACGGTCAACCAGCGGCCGCAGAAGCCCGATGTCGCCAACACTGCCTTCCGCATCGATCCCGGTGCCGCGGTCGATCAGGTGGCACGCCTGCAGCGCGTCCGCGCCGCACGCGACGAGGCCCGCGTCAGCGCAGCCCTGGCGGCGGTGCGCGAGGCGACGGCGTCCGGCGCCAATGTCACGCCTTCGGTGCTCGAAGCGGTGCGGGCCTATGCCACGGTCGGCGAGATCGTCGAGATCTGGCGCGACATCTTCGGCCATTTCTCTCCCTCGACCGAATTCTGAGCCGATGACGCTGTCGAACCGCAAGATCCGCGTCCTGATGGCGAAGGTCGGCCTGGACGGCCACGATGTCGGTGCCCGCGTCGTCGCCCGCGGCCTGCTCGAAGCCGGCATGGAGGTGATCTACACCGGACTGCGCCGCACGCCCGAACAGGTCGCGCGCGCTGCCGTCGAGGAAGACGTCGACTGGATCGGGATCAGCATCCTATCCGGCGCGCATCTCACCCTGCTGCCCCGCCTGCGTCGCCTGCTCGACGAGAACGGGGCTGAGGACATCCGCATCATGGCGGGCGGCATCATCCCGCAGGAAGACATCCCCGAACTCAGCAAGGCGGGCGTCTCGCGCGTCTTCCTGTCGGGCACCGCGATCGCCGAGATCGTCGACTATCTGATGGCCGAGACCGTCCATGACTGAGCTGTGCAAACCGCCCACCCTTCCCGAGCTGATGCGCCGGGCAGCGCAGCGCTTTGCCGAGCGCATCGCGCTGATCGCCGGCGAGCGGCGCTGGTCCTTCCGCGAATTCGACGCAATCGCCACCACCCTCGCCGGCAATCTCGCGCAGCGTCTGCCGGCCGGGTCGCGGGTCGGGCTCTTCATGGCCAACCGGCCGGAATACCTGATGCTGCAGAGCGCGATCGAGCGCGCCGGGCTCGTGCGCGTGCCGCTCAATGCGCGGCTGACCAGTGTCGAGGCCGCGGCGATCCTCACCGATTGCGGCGCGGCGGCTGTTTTCCACGACGTGGAAACCGCTGCCTTGCTGCCAGCCGGCGGATGCCTCTGGCTCTGCCCGGTCGATGGCGGCCCGGCCAGAAACGGCCCGGACTTCGCCGAGCTGCTCCAGCCCGCGACCGCCTCGGCGGATCGTCTGCCGGCGCCGGACGACCTCGCCTCGATCAACTACACCTCCGGCAGCTCGGGGCGGCCGAAGGGCGTCATGCTGGAACACCGCCACTGGCTGGCGGTGACCCGCAACATGCTGCTCGACCGCGACATGCGCCGCGACGACGTCGTCGCCCATATCGGCCCGCTCACCCATGCCAGCGGCACCTATTTCGCGCCTTGGTTCCTGCGTGGCGCGACCAGCGTGCTCGTCTCCGGTGTCGATGCCCTGCTCGATGCGATCCCGGCGCTGGGCGTTACCGCCTTCACCTGCGTGCCGACGGTGCTGACGCGCATCGTCAACCATCCGCGCATCGGCCGGATCGACACCTCTTCGCTGCGCTTCATCGGCTATGGCGCCGAGCCGATCCCGCGCAACACGCTGGAGAAGGCGCTTGCCCGGTTCGGCCCGATCCTGACGCAGAATTACGGGTTGACCGAAGCGATGATGACCTGCGTCTTCCTGCCGCCGGAAGACCATTTCGACGCGGATGGCGCGCCGCGGATCGGTTGCATCGGCCGGCCCTACAGCTTCGTCGAGATCGTCGCCCGCGCCCCCGACGGCAACCCGGTTCCCGCCGGCGAGATCGGCGAGCTGACGGTGCGCGCCGACCACGTCATGCGCGGCTATTGGGGCATGCCGGGAGAGACCGCGAAGGTGCTGCGCGAGGGCTGGCTCTGGTCGGGCGATCTCTGCCGGATCAGCGCGGACGGGCTGGTCACGCTGACCGGGCGCAGCAAAGACATGCTGATCAGCGGCGGCTTCAACATCTACCCGCAGGAGGTCGAGGCGGTACTGACCAGCCTCGCCGATGTCGCCGAGGCCGCGGTGCTCGGCCTGCCGGATCCCGACTGGGGCGAGGTCGCCATCGCCTTCGTCGCACCGGTGCCGGGCGCCACACTTTCGGCGGAGGAAGTCCGCGCCGGCTGCCGCGCCATCCTCGGCTTCAAGACGCCCAAGCGCGTCCTGATCGAGGACACCCTGCCGAAGAACCCGAATGGCAAGGTCGACAAGAAGCTGCTGCGCCAGCGCCTCGCGGAGCCGGAGCGGGAGGCCGATCATGTCTGATGGCAACGACGTCGTGGTCACCGCCTTCGCGCGCACCCCGTTCGGCCGCTTCGGCGGCGCCCTCGCCGAAGTCTTCGCGCCCCGTCTCGCCGCCATCGCCATCGATGCGGTGCTCGACCGGACCGAGCTCGAGCCTGCGGCAGTCGAAGCGCTCTATATGGGCGTCGGCATGATCGCCTCGGCCGCCTTCACCCCGGCACGGCAGGCGGTGCTGCTGTCGCAGCTGCGCCAGGAGACGCCGTCGCTCGCCATCGACCGCGCCTGCTGTTCGGGCATGAGCGCGATCGGCCTCGGCTGGCGCGATATCCGCCTCGGTTTCGCCGATGCGGTGATCTGCGGCGGCGTCGACAATCTCAGCCAGACGCCGCTGCTCTGGCCGCGGCGACGCGACAAGCCGCTCGGCGCCGTCACCGCCGAGGACCCGCTGCTGCTGCGTTCGCCGACGGTCGACGCCGCGATCGCAGCCTACACCTCGCGCGAAGCGCTCAGCCACGGCATCGACCGCGCCGCGCAGGACGATTGGGCGGCCGGCAGCCATGAGCGCTATTTCGCGGCTGAGGCGGCGGGCTATTTCGAGGCCGAGCGCGTTCCGCTCGACCTGCCCGGCAAGAGCGGCAATGAGCGCATCGCCTCGGATGAATCGCCGCGCCGCGACAGCTCCCGTGAAAAACTCGCGACGTTGCGGACGGTCTACGACAGCGAAACCATCACTGCCGGCAACGCCCCCGGCCTGAATGACGGCGCCGCCTTCCTGCTCTTGGTCTCGCGCCGGCTCGCCGAGGCGCGCGGGCTGCCGATCCTCGCCGAGATCACGCATTACGGCCAGGTCGCTGATGGGCCGACCTCGGGCTCCTATACGCCGGCGATCAGCATCTCCCGCCTGCTGGCCAAGGCCGAGCGTCCGGTCACCGATCTCGACCTGATCGAGATCAACGAGGCCTTCGCGGCGACGCCTCTGGTCAGCACGCTGCGCCTCGTCGACGGTGATGGCGCCGCAGCTGACAAGCTCCGCGCCAGGACCAACCGGCATGGCGGCGCCGTGGCGCTCGGCCATCCGCTCGGTGCGAGCGGGGCCAGGCTCGCCATGACGCTGGTCAACGGGCTGACACGCCGCGGTGGCGGGCGCGGTGCGGCCGCGATCTGCGGCGGCTACGGCCAGGGCGACGCCCTGCTGATCGAGGTCGGTGCATGAGCGGCGCAGGAGCGCTCGACGGCCGGACGGTGCGCCGGCTGTCGCGCGCGATCAGCACAGTCGAGGATCGTGCCGATGGCTACCAGGAGATCCTGTCGGGCGCCTATCGGGCCACCGCGAAAGCCAGGGTCATCGGCGTCACCGGCCCGCCCGGCGCCGGCAAGTCGACACTGGTCGACACGCTGACGGCCCATTGGGCCGGCGCCGGCGAGCGTGTCGCCGTGCTCGCGGTTGATCCGTCCAGCCCCTTCTCCGGCGGCGCCGTGCTCGGCGATCGCGTCCGCATGGATCGCAGCTCCGATCTGCCCGGCGTCTATCTGCGCAGCATCTCGGCGCGCGGTGAAGGCGGCGGGCTCAGCGCGGCGGTCTGCGACATCGTCGCGCTGCTCGACGAGGCCCGCTTCGACCGCGTCGTGATCGAGACGGTCGGCGCCGGCCAGGCCGATATCGCCGTGGCCGATGCCGCCGACTGCACGCTCGTCGTCTTCGTGCCAGGGCTCGGCGACGATATCCAGGCGGCCAAGGCCGGGCTGATGGAGGTCGGCGACGTCTATGCGGTGAACAAGGGCGACCTGCCCGGCGCCAAGGCCACCGTCGCCGAGATCAATGGCGCGATCGGCGTTGCCTATGTCGGCACGCCCGGCATCAACCCGGCCAATCCGGCGGTCACGACGGCGCATCCGGCCTCCTCGCCCGGCCGCCTCGCCGTGCTGCGCCGCCATGGCGACCCAGCCCAGGATGGCACGCTCTGGCGCCCGCCCGTCCAGCTGGTCAGCGCCCGCAATGGCGAAGGCGTTCCCGATCTCGCTGAGACGATCGACGCCTTCCTCGGCTGGTGCGGCAAAAGCGGACGACTGGCGCAGCGCCGGCGCAGCCGCATCCGCGCGCAGATGCTGCGGACGCTGAGCACCGCGCTGATCGAGCCTTATCTGCAGAATGCCGGGCAAGCTGCGGAGGCTCTCGCTGGTAGCATCGAGCGCGTCCTCGCCAGCGATACGAGCCCGGCCGAAGCGGTAGCCGCGCTGGTCAGAAACGCATCGCGCTGATCAGCGCGCCTTGCCGCTCTTCTTCGGCGCCGGTTCAGCCTTCGCGACCTGCTCGCGGGGGGACCTGCTCGGCCGCATTACCGAGGGCTTCGGCATGAACTTGAAGGCCCGCTTGTGGACCTCGAGGATGGTGCGGGTGTTGACGCGCACAATGCCCTCAACCTGCGACAGCCGGTTGGTGACGAAGTCAACGAGCTCGGTGTTGTCGGAGAAGGTCGCGCCCGCGAAGATGTCGAAGCCGCCGGTGGTGATGTAGACGAAATACATCTCCGGGATCGCCGACAATTCGCGCGCCGCCTGCCGGATCCGGCGCGTCTCGACCTCGATCTCCATCATCACCCAGACCGAATGGCCGAGTTGCAGCGGGTTGGAGAGGGCGACGAACTCGATCACGCCGGACTCGACCAGCCGCGCCATGCGGTTGCGGATGGTCGACTCCGGGATTTCGAGCGCCTCGGCGATGGACTTGGCGGGAGCGCGGGCATCCTTGTGCAGGAGATTGATGATGCCGACGTCGATTTCGTCCAGAGCCGCCACCCGCTTCTCCTGCAATTTGCGTCTTCGAATCGCAAAACCATAGGAGGCGGCCGCGCGAGCCGCAATTGCTGCGCTGCCGAAAGGAGCCGAATTGACTGCCGGAAACCGCGGAAACCCCGGGATCGCACCCAGCTCAGGCCGGATCGCGCAAGCTCCTCACCCGCCCTTGCCGGGCATGGCGAAGGGAGCCGGATCGAGAAAGCGCTCCAGCACATTGCGGGTCAGCCGCGAGATATTGTTGTCGTAGCCATTGTGCGCGAGGCTCCCGACATAGGCGATCGAGCCGGTCGAGAAGACGGCGCCGCCGGACGGGCATTCGAAAAACACCATGTCGGCGCGGATGCGGGCGCTCTGCAGCGCATTGGTCGCTCCGTTCGGCACGAGCACCGCATCGTTCGCCATGTGGAAAGCATTGGTGTGGTTCTCCGAGGAGGCCAGGACCAGCGTATGAGGCGGCGAGCCGGCGCTGACATCGCAGGCATCGATCTCGTCGCCGGCCGCGCCGCCCCCGAGATGGCCGAAATCGCCGAGGATCTCGTCCTCGACGCCGGCGAAAATGAAGGCGGCGCGGGGAACGCGGCTCTCGGGGCGCCGGCGATAATAGGACGAGGCGTCGAAGCCCTGGGCGATGAAGCCGACGCCGGCCAGCGTGTTCGGCGAGCGGCCCTGGCGGCTCCAGAGCCCGCCATATTCGCCGGTGAAGCTCATATAGTATTCGCCGGGCGCCGCATGCCAGGCGCGCGTCCCGTCCTCGGCCCGGCGCACCTCGATGATCCCGTCGGACTGCGGGTGGTAGGCGACGCGCCAGTAGAAGCCGTTGCCGCCAAGATACATCAGGCGCCCGCCGCCCTTCAGATAGCCCTCCAGTGCGTTCATCATCTCCAGCGAGACATATTCCGGATGCGAACCGGTCAGCACGGCCTGGTAGCCGTCGAGCAGGCCCGCCCCTTCGCGGTGCAGATCGTCATCAGTGACGACGTCGTAATCGCAGCCGATCGCCTCCAGCCAATCGACGACGAAGAGGTCGCTGGAGAAGTTCCAGAGCCGCCCCTTCGGCCGGAAATTCGTCATCGGGCGCAGGCGCGTGCCGTAGCAGACGCCGCTACCGTCATTGTGCACGCAATAGGTCGACAGGCCGATCGGATGGTGCAGCAGCTGCATGTCGGTAACGTCGAAATCGAGCAGATGCCCGCGCAGCATCTCGGTGCCTGAGGCGAGGAAGCGCGCCTTGTTGTTCGCGTAGATCGTGTAGGTCGCGGTCGGTGCGAGATAGGCGACCTTGGCAGTGCGCTGTCCGCGCGGCGGGCGCACGAAGAACGGGACATGGGTCTCGGCGCCCTCGCCACGCAGGCGCGCCGCATAGACGCCGCTCTTGCAGTCCTCGGGCACGGTGAAGACGAAGCTCGTCTGCCAGCGGGCATCGTCGATGTCGTCGTCATGGAAATGGATCGCGCCGTATTGCTGCGGCGCCCGCTTCCAATCCATCTCGGCGGCATCCCAATTGTGCCCGGTCACCGCGCGGGTCGGCAGGTTAACCGTTCGGCCATGCAATTGGCGCGGCCCGCGATCGATGATGCGGTCGGAGCCGATCTCCCGCGAGAAGTCCCAGGCGGCCACCAGTGCTCCGTCAGCCAGTTCCGCTGCGACCGGCTGGTCGAGCTGGTCCCGCGGCAGTGCTCTCACAAACAGGCGCGGCGCCTCCAGCTTGCCGTTGTAATGGGCGCCGGGCGCCAGGCCGTCGGCGCTGGCATGAGACCAGGCCGCGATCATCAGCGGCGCATCCGGCGCCGCCGGCTGGATCGCGACGTCGCGCATGACTGAAACTGCCCGGCCGGTATGGACGCTATGATCCTCCAGCGGCCGCTGTGACAGCTCGACCCGGCGCGAGGCTGCATCGAAGCTCGCCGAGAACAGATGCCAGCGCCGCTCCGCCACGGCGACCCCTGTGGAGATATCGACGACCTCGGTGCCGTCGCCGAGCCGCAGTGCCAGTGCGCCGTCGGCATCGAGATGGAGCCCGAAGCCGCGCTTCGAGCACTGCGACCAGGCACCGAGCAGCGCCCGCGGCTGCGTCCCGATCAAGGTCGGCCAGGCCAGGACCTGCAGGCTGAAGCTCTCAAGCGCCACGGGCAGCGCGGGCAACTCTATATAGGAGCCGAGCTGCAGCGTCTGCTCGCCGCCCGGATAGTCGCCGCTCGCGGGCGAGGCGATCTCCGTCTCGCGATAGCCCTCCCCGCCCCGATCTGTCTGCGGCGCGCGCAGGCGGACGATATCGGCGCGATAGCCGGCGATCCCCGGCGTGCTGACCTTGAAGGCGATGCTGTCGCCCGACGCGGCGCTGATGCGATCGGCGTAGGCGAGGATGGCCTTCGCCGGATCGGGCACGACGACCGGCGGCCCGTCCGTCGGCAGCTCCGGAATGGCGAGCTCGCCCAGCACCGTCGCGAGGTCGTGGCCGGTCATGGCGTGCCAGCGCAGTTTGAAGACGGTCCATTCGGCTTCGGCGAGATCGGTGAAGACGACGCCAGGTACCGGGACGGGCCGCAAGGGATTGCCGGTCATCCGCGCCAGCAGCCAGCGCGCTTTGGGCGTCTCGACGATCAGGCAGTGCTTGCCCTCGATCGGGGCGCTGCGCATGCGGTCGAGCACCGCCTGCAATTCGGGGCTGTGATGGCCGAGCGGACGGCGCCGGAACTCATGCGCCAGATCCAGGCGCGAGGGATCGATCTCGTACATCGCAGGCCTTCACTCCCCGTGGCGGCAATCTGCCCGGCCCTCCCGGGCTGCGCCAGCGCGACCGACGCATGCCTGAACTGACCGAATCCGCCATGGCGCGGAGGCTTGCTCGCCGAAAACGCCTAACTGGTTTCACAATTTTGCATAAAGCGCAATATAAGAGCGATATTTCTGTTGAATGAGCACAATCGCATCGCTAATGTCGCGGTAACGGCGATCAACGCCGGTCCGGGGAGGACGATATGGAGACGCTCAGCAGGACGGGTTCGATCAACCGGCGGCAGCTCATGGCGGGAGCGGGCGCCCTTTCGGCTGCGACCTTGTCAGGGGCCGGCCGCTTCGGCGCCGCACAGGCGGCAGCGCCGATCAACTTCGTCGGCTGGACCTTCCGGCCGGACATGGTCCAGGGCTATGTCGACTTCTACAACAAGACCTATAGCGAGAAGGTCAGCTACTCGACGCTGCCCTGGCCGCAATATCATCAGACGCTCGAGCAACGTGCCTTCGCCGGCGACGTCGTCGACGTGATGTACTGCTTCCACACCTTCCGCGAGCGCTGGGCGCAGACTGGCATGATCCGCACGCTCGACGACCTGCCGGGCGTTGACGAGCTCAAGAAGGCTATGATGCCGGCCAATCTCGAAAGCCTGCTCAACCGCGAGGGCAAGCTCATCGCGCTGCCCTATTTCGTCAATCTCTACATCCTGATGCACAACGAGCCGATGCTGCAGCAGGGCGGCTTCGACAAGCCGGCGGCGAGCTTCGACGAGCTGATCGAGCAATGCGTGAAGCTGAAGAAGGACAAGATCGCCGAGTACCCCTACCTGCCGAACTGGAACCCGACGATCACCGGCACGACGCCGCAATTCTTGACCGACTGCTTCGCCGAGGGCGCCACCGTCTTCGACGCCAGGAACAAGCTGGTCATCGATCAGGATCCGGCGGTGGCGCAGGTTCTGGAGCGCTGGAAGAAGGTCTACGCGCTCGGCCTCGTCACGCCCGAGATCTTCACCAAGCCCTCCTCGACCGACGTGCACCGGATGATGTTCACCGGGCGCTACGCCTATCACAGCAACATCTCGAACTATCTGCAGACGATCGCCAGCGACACCAAGGAATCGCTGCTCGCGCCCAAGAAGGCGAAGATGACGCCTTATCCGGGCAAGGTCGGCAGCACGTATATGTGGACCGATTCCTATGTGCTCAACGCCAACACCAAGTCGATCGAGAGCGCCTGGAAGCTGATGCAGTTCGTCGGCGGCAACCTGCACAAGGATTGGTATGTGCAGCAACAATGGGCGATCGGCTCGGGCCTCGATAACGTCTATCCCGATCTCTACAAGGAGCCGGCCGTCGTCGCCTCCTATGCCAACTGGGTCGACCTGCCGACGCTGCGGGCCCAGTACGACAAGGGCAAGGTCAGCGGCGCCTTCAAGGAGCAGTGGTACCCGGAATACGACGCCCGCTCGGTGACGATCCTGCACGACATGATCCGCAAGAACCTGTCGGTCGCCGAGACGATCAAGGCGCTCGTCGCCCTGCACAAGTCTCTGGCCTGAGCGGATGACGGCGCTCGACCCCGGCCGCCCCGATCTCGCGCTCCAACCGGAGGCTTCGGCCTCCGGCCCAGCCCGACCTCGCTGGTTCGCGGGGAAAAGCCGACAGGCCGTCCAGTCCGAAGGCTGGTTCGCGGCAATGCTCGTCTCGCCGGCGCTGCTGGTGGTCCTGCTGATCGTCTTCCTGCCGCTGGTCTATTCGATCTGGCTGAGCTTCGCCGAGGTCGACCTGCTGCGGCCGGGCGGCACGGCGATCACGATCTTCGGCATGCGGTTGCCGCTCTACCGCTTCACCGGGTTCACCAATTACAGCAAGGTCCTGTCCGACCCGCTCTACTGGCAGGCGCTGCTGCGCACCGTCTATTTCGTCGCGCTCTTCGTCATCGAGGCAGTGGTGATCGGCCTTGCCATGGCGCTGGTGCTCAACGCCCATTTCGCCGGGCGCGGGCTGATGCGGGCGATGCTCCTGGTGCCGTGGTCGATGTCGCGCATCGCGGTCGGCATCCTCTGGCTCGGCATGCTCGATGCCGATTTCGGCGCGATCAACGGCATCCTCTACCGGCTCGGCCTGATCGACCACTACCTCTCCTTCTTCAGCGACGGCTTCACGGCGCTCAACGTGCTGATCGTCGTCTATGTCTGGAACCAGGCGCCCTTCGCGACGATCCTGTTCCTGGCCGGGCTGCAGTCGATCCCGCAGGACCTCTATCACGCCGCCTCCGTCGACGGCGCCGGCTTCTGGCGCAAGCTCTGGCACATCACCCTGCCCTCGCTGCGGCCGATGATGTTCCTCGTGCTGGTGCTCGCGACCGTCAACGGCTTCCTGATGCTCGACCTCATCTATGTGATGACCTCCGGCGGCCCCGGCAACGACACCACCACGGTGACCTGGCTCGGCTACCGCACCGCCTTCAGCTTCTTCAAATTCGGGCCAGGCACGGCGATTCTGTTCACGCTGACGCTGATCTGCGTCGGGCTGACCGTGATCTACCACCGCCTCATCCTCTCGAAGTTCCAGAGCGAGTAGGAGGAGCGCCATGCCGACCGTCATCGCGCGCAACCACAGCAAGCTCTGGCCGGTGCTGGGTCTCTACGGCCTCGTCGCGCTGGTCGCACTCTGGCTGATCGGGCCGTTCCTGTGGCTGTTCATCAGCAGCATCAGCGAGCAGCGCGACCTGCTTGCCCGGCCGATGCCGCTCTTCCCGCCGAACCCGAGCTTTGCCAACTACGCCAAGATCTTCGGGCTGGTCGAGTTCCACGCCCAGCACCAGTCGGCGCAGATCCTGCCCTCGCTCGGCAACAGCGTCGTCGTCACGCTGATCGTCACCGCGCTCAACATCGTGCTCGGGAGCGGCGCCGGCTATGCCTATGCGCGCTTCCGGCATCCGGTGATGCGGATCACGCTCTACGCCATCCTGTTCACCCGCATGTTGCCGGTCGTCGTGCTGATGCCAGCGCTCTTCCTGATCATGCGCCAGCTCGGTTTGCAGAACACACTGAGCGGGCTCGTGCTGGCCTATTGCTCCTTCACCTTCCCCTTCACGATCTGGATCCTGAAATCCTATTTCGAGACCATCCCGCGCGAGCTCGAGGAGAGCGCGCTGGTCGATGGCTGCTCGCGCTTCCAGGCCTTCGTGAAGGTCATCCTGCCGATCTCCGGACCCGGCCTCGTCGCCGCCGGCGCCTTCACCTTCGTATTGTGCTGGAACGAGTTCCTGGTGGCGCAGGTGCTGAACTCGAAACAGGGCACCACGACGCTGCCGCCGACGGTCGCCGGCATGCTCGGCCAGGCCAATATCGACTACTCGGTGATCGCCGCGTCGGGCTTCCTCTCGGCCATTCCGGCCGTGATCCTCGCCCTCGTCTTCCAACGCTACATGGTCCAGGGGCTCACCGCCGGGTCGGTGAAGGGCTGACCGTTCCCTGGAGCCGCCCGTCGCTCGCAAGACGCGCCGACGGGCCTTTCAAAACCGCGCATCCGCGAAAGGACAGATCCGATGACGATCGTGCCAAGAAAGCCCGACATGCACCTCGCCTTCCTCGAAGGAGGCCCGAAGAAGCTGCTGATCGACGGGCGCTGGGTCGATGCCGCCTCCGGCAAGACCTTCGAGACCATCGACCCGTCGACCGGCCAGGTACTGGCCCGCGTCGCCGAGGGCGACCGCGAGGACATCAATGCGGCGGTCGCGGCGGCGCGGCGCGCCTTCGACGGCCCCTGGCGCAAGTTCAAGCCCTATGACCGCCAGCAGGTCATCCTCAAGCTCGCCGATCTCGTCGACAAGCATTTCGACGAGCTCTCGCTGATCGACACGCTCGACATGGGCGCACCGATCAGCCGCACGCGCGCCTCGCGCCGGCGCCTGCTCGGCCTGCTGCGCTATTACGCCGGCATGGCGACGGCGCTGCATGGCGAGACAGTCGACAACTCCATGCCCGGCGAGTTCGTCACCTATACGCTGAAGGAGCCGGTCGGCGTCGTCGGGGCGATCACGCCCTGGAACGGACCGCTGGTCTCCTGGATCTGGAAGATCGGCCCGGTCCTCGCCACCGGCTGCACCGCCGTGCTGAAGCCGGCGGAGGAATCGCCGCTCTCGGCCCTGCGCATGGGCGAGCTCCTGCTCGAAGCCGGCCTGCCTGATGGCGTCGTCAATATCGTCACTGGCTTCGGCGAGACCGCCGGCGCCGCGCTCGCAGGCCATCCCGATGTCGACAAGATCGCCTTCACCGGCTCGTTCGAGACCGGGCAGAAGATCGTCCAGGCCTCGGTCGGCAATCTCAAGCGCGTGACGCTCGAGCTCGGCGGCAAGTCGCCCGACATCGTCTTCGCCGATGTCGATCTCGACCTCGCCGTGCCCGGCGCCGCGATGGGCTGCTTCGGCAATTCCGGCCAGGTCTGCAGCGCCGGCACGCGCCTCTTCGTCGAGGACAAGATCTATGACGAGTTCATGGAGCGCGTCGCCGATTTCAGCCGGACGCTGAAGGTCGGCAACAGCCTCGACCCCGAGGTACAGATCGGACCGCTGGTCTCCGAGCAACAGCTCAGCCGCGTCTCCAGCTATCTCGACATCGGCCAGCAGGAAGGCGCCAAGCTCCTCTCCGGCGGGCGCAGGCTGACCGAGGACGAGCTCGCCAGCGGCTATTTCATCCCGCCGACCGTCTTCGCCGGCGTCCGCGACGAGATGCGGATCGCGCAGGAGGAGATCTTCGGGCCGGTGGTGTCGAGTCTGCCCTTCAGCGATCTGGAGGAGGTCGCGCGCCGCGCCAACAACACCATGTACGGGCTCGGCAGCGGCGTCTGGACCAATGACGTGCGCAAGGCACACTATCTCGCCAAGGCGATCCGCGCCGGCTCGGTCTGGATCAACTGCTACCAGATGATGGATCCGGCGATGCCATTCGGCGGCTACAAGCGCAGCGGCTATGGCCGCGAATCCGGCGTGCAGCAGTTCAACGACTATCTGAACGTGAAGTCGGTCTGGCTGCGGACCGCCTGATGACGAGCAAGCTGTTCTCGCCGATCGCGCTGTCCGGGGTCACCTTCCCGAACCGCGTCGTCATCTCGCCGATGTGCCAGTACAGCGCGCCGGAGGGCGCGGCCTCAGACTGGCACATGGCCCATCTCGGGCAGTTCGCCATGTCCCGCGCCGGTCTTCTCCTGCTGGAGGCGACCGCGGTCGAGCCGGCCGGGCGGATCTCGCCGCTCTGCCTTGCGCTCTATTCCGACGCGCAGGAGGCGGCGCTCGCCCGGGTGGTCGCGATGCTGCGCTATGCCGGCGGCGAGATGCCGCTCGGCATCCAGCTCGGCCATGCCGGTCGCAAAGGCTCCTGCCACATGCCCTGGGATGGCGGGCACGGCCTTAAGCCTGAGGAAGGCGGCTGGCCGATCGTCGCCCCGAGCGCCCTGCCCTATGACGGCAAGCGCGCCGTGCCGGAAGAATTGGACGAAGCCGGCATGGAGCGCATCGCCGCGGCCTTCGTCGATGCGGCCAAGCGAGCCGACCGCATCGGCTTCGATGCGGTCGAATATCACTGCGCCCATGGCTATCTCCTGCACTCCTTCCTGTCGGCGCAGAGCAACCGGCGGCAGGACGGCTATGGCGGCTCGCTCGAAAACCGCATGCGCTTCCCGCTCGCGGTGGCGCGGCGGCTGCGCGAGGCCTGGCCGGCCCGGAAGGCGCTGGGCGCCAGGCTCGATGCCGAGGATGCAACCAACGCAGCTTCCCTCTCCGAGACGATCGCCTATGCGCGCGAGCTCAAGGCGATCGGCTTCGACTATGTCTGCCTGTCGCGCGGCAGCCTCTCCGGCGACCAGAAGATCGTCTCCTGGCCGGGCTACCTGCTGCCGCTCGCCGCGGCTTTGCGCGCCGCGACAGGGATGGTCACCCAGGCGGTCGGGCTGATCGTCGACCCACGCATGGCGGAAGACGCGGTCGCGTCAGGACAGGTCGACATGGTCGCGCTGGCGCGCGGCTTCCTCGATGATCCGCGCTGGGTCTGGCATGCGGCCGAGGCCCTCGGCGCGGAACTTTCCTATCCGCCGCAATATCGCGGCGCCGACCCCTCGCTCTGGAAGGGCGCGACCTTGCGCCCGCGAGCCCATGCCGCCGGCTGAAGCCGGCCGCGACCCACATTCATCCTGTTGCGGAGACCGACATGATCCCTGAGGCCCTGATCTCGACCTGGCGGCTGAAATCCCACCGGCAGGAGCTGCCGGAGACCGGCGAGGTGCTCTATCCGCGAGGCGACAACCCACAGGGGCTGCTGACCTATACCGCCGACCGCCGCTTCTCGATCATCAACGCGCCTGAAGAACGGGCGCCGCCCAAGGGCCTCGGCCCGACCGACGAGGAAGCGCTCGCCCTGTTCAGGGGCCTGACCGCCTATGCCGGCCACTACTCGGTCTCCGGCGAGACCGTGACGCATCATGTCGAGGTCTCCTGGAACGAGGCCTGGTCCGGCACCGACCAGGTCCGCCGCTACAAACTCGAAGGCGATACCCTGACCATCATCGCCGGCCCCTCGCACAGCCCCTGGGACGGCCGGCTGACGATCTCGACGCTGATCTGGGATCGCGTGCGCTGATCCCGCGCTGAGCGGACCGATACATCACTGAACCACGCCCCGGCGGATCCGATGCTCCGCCAGGGTGATCAATCGCTGCTGCGCGTGAGCAGCGGCGCACGCATCGGCTTTTCGCGAAACGACAGGAGACGAGCGATGACCTCAGCCAACCTTCGTCACAACCCCGACGCCGTCGCGCCGCCAACGCAGAACCTCTACGCCCATGGCGTCGAGGTCCCGACGAATAGCCGCCAGCTCTATGTCGCCGGCCAGGTCGGCGTGCGTCGCGACGGCACGCTGCCGGCGACGCTGGAGGAACAGGTCGAGCAGTTGATGGCGAATTTCGAGGCGATCCTCGTCTCGGCCGGCATGGACTTCACCGATGTCGTGAAGATCACCGCCTACTGCCTGAAGCCGGCCGACATCATCACCTACGCCAATATCCGCAACCGCTATTTCAAGGGCAACCCGCCGGCCACGACCGCAGTCGTCGTCGCCGGGCTCGCTCTGTCGGAGTGGCTGATCGAAGCCGACCTCACGGCGGCCAAGCGCGACTGACGCAGCAACCAACGGCGGAGCGGCCGAAGGTTTGCTCCGCCGTCAGGCGTGGACGGGCTCGCGCAAAGGATAGTGGCAGGCGACGAGGCGCTCGCTTCCCGCAAGCTCGGGTACAACCTCGCGGCAGGCGGCGCTTGCGCGAACGCAGCGCGGATGGAAGGCGCAGCCGGCCGGCGGCGCGAGCGGGCTCGGGAACTCGCCCTTGAGGTGAAGCTCGGGCAGGCCGCGGCCGGGTTCCGGCGGCAGGATCGCCTGCATCAGCTCGCGTGTATAGGGATGGCGCGGCTCGGCGAAGACCGCCTCGGTCGGCCCGGCCTCGACGACCTTGCCGAGATACATCACCGCAACCCGGTCGGCGAGATGGCCGACCACGGCGAGGTTGTGGCTGATCAGCACGATGGTCAGCCGGAAGCTGCGGTGCAAACGGGCGAGCAGATTGAGGATCTGCGACTGCACGGAGACGTCGAGCGCCGAGGTCGGCTCGTCGCAGATCAGGATCTTGGGCTCGCCGATCAAAGCGCGGGCGATGGCGACGCGCTGGCGCTGCCCGCCCGAGAGCTGGCTTGGATAAGCGCCAGCGAGATAACGCGCCAGACCGACCGCATCCATGATCTCGTGGACGGCGGCGAGGCGCGAGCGGCCATTGCCGACGCCGCGTACTTCGAGCGGTGCCGCGATCGCGCCCGCCACCGTCATGCGCGGATTGAGCGAGGAATACGGGTCCTGGAAGATCGGCTGGATCAGCTTGGCGCGCTCGACCCGGCCATAGGCGCCGATCGGCTTGCCGCCGACCGTGATGCTGCCCGAGCTCGGCTCCTCGATGCCGAGCAGCAGCCGAGCCAGCGTGCTCTTGCCGCAGCCGGACTCGCCGACGATGGCGAGGATCTCGCCCTCCTCGACCGCAAGGTCGATGCCGCGCACCGCCTGCAGCACCCGCCCGCGGCGCAGGCCGGCGCTGACCTGATAGTTGCGCGTTGCGCCGGTGATTTCGAGCAGGCTCATCTTGTCCTCATGCGATGGCCGTCGCGGCGGCGAGCGGCGCGACCGGCTGGCGCGGCGCCTCGATCGGCAGCAGGCAGCGCAGCTGGCGCCCACCGGCGGCGTTGCGAAGAGGGACCGGCGACGCCGCGCAGGCTTCGTGGCGGAACTCGCAGCGATCGAGGAAGCCGCAGGCGGTCAGCGGCGCGATCGGGCGCGGGACGAGACCGGGGATATAACCGAGCGGCTGGCCGCGCCGCGTACGCCCCGGCACCGGGATCGAGCGCATCAGCCCGGCGGTGTAGGGATGGCGCGGGCTGCCGAGGACCTCGTCGGTGGTGCCGCTTTCGACGACTTCGCCGCCATACATCACCACCACGCGGTCGGCGAGGCCGGCGACGACGCCGATGTCGTGCGTGACCAGGATCAGCCCGACCCCGGTCTCCTTCTGCACATCGGCGAGCAGCCGCAGGATCTGCGCCTGGATGGTGACGTCGAGCGCCGTCGTCGGCTCGTCGGCGATGATCAACTCGGGCTCGCACAGCAGCGCCGTCGCGATCATCATGCGCTGACGCAGGCCGCCCGAGAGCTGGTGCGGGAACTGGTCGAGCCGGTCCTCCGGCGCGGGCACGCCGACCCTCTTGAGCAGTGCGACGATGCGCTCGCGCGCTTCGCCCCGCGAGACCGGGCGATGCTGGCGCAGGATCTCGGCCATCTGGTCGCCCATGCGATAGCAGGGATCGAAGGCCGTCATCGGGTCCTGGAAGATCATCGCGATGCGCTTGCCGCGGATCGCCTGCCAGCGCCGCCGGTCGAGCCCGAGCAGGGATTCGCCCTGGAAAGCCAGCCGCTCGGCCGAAAGCCGCGCGTTCTGCGGCTGCAGGCCCATCACGGCGAGCGAGGTCAGGCTCTTGCCGCAGCCGGATTCGCCGACGATGGCGACGGTCTCGCCACGCTCGACGGTGAGGTCGACGCTGCGGATCGGGCGTAGCAGCCCGTCATTGACGGGGATTTCCAGGCTGAGATTGCGGATTTCGAGCAAGGGCGCCATGGCTCAGGCCCTCCCCTCGGGCGAGAGGACATCACGCAGCGCATCGCCGAGGATGTTGATCGCCAGGATCAGCAGGATCAGCGCCGTGCCGGGAATGGCGATCAGCCAGGGCCGGAACAGGAACTGGCTCTTCGCTTCCGAGATCATCAGGCCCCAGGAGGTCAGCGGCGGCTGGATGCCGAGCCCGAGGAAGGTCAGCGTCGCCTCCATCAGGATGGCGCGGGCGAGCTCCAGCGTGCCGACGACGATCAGCGCGCTGGTGATGTTCGGCAAGATCTCGCGCATGAGGATGCGCGGCGTCGAGCTGCCGATGGCGCGCGCAGCGGTGACGAATTCGCGGCCGACGAGCTGCTGCGTCGCGGTGCGCGTCACGATCACCAGCCGGTCCCAGAGCAGGCCGCCGATCACCAGCACCAGCAGCGGCAGCGACTGGCCGAGCACGGCGACGGCGACGAGCGCGACGAGCACGACCGGCAGCGTCAGGCGAACGGTGAGCAGGAAGTTGACGAAGAGATCGACCCGCCCGCCCCAGTACCCAGCCGCGACGCCGAGCACCGTCCCGATCAGCCCGGAGATCAGCACGGTGGCGAAACCGACGAAGAGCGAGATGCGGGCGCCGTAGAGCAGCAGCGCGAGATAGTCGCGGCCGAGGTGGTCGGTACCAAGCGGATGCTGCCAGCTGCCCGTGCTGTTCCAGACCGGCGCGGCGAGGCGCCGGGCCAGATCCTGTGTGCCGGGATCATAGGGCGTCAGCAAAGGCGCGGCGATCGCGGCGAGGACGAAGACGGCCAGAACGACCCCGCCGAACCAGAAGCCGGGATGCCTGGCCATGCGCCGCAGCGCGATCTGGCCGGGCGTCGGCATCGGCTTGGCCGCGGGCGCCGCAGTTATTGGCGCCGATGCGCCATCGATGAGGCTGGTATCGGCCATCAGCTCGTCCGAATCCTGGGGTCGAGGGCAGCGTTCAGGAGATCGGCTGCGAGCGTCAGCACCGCATAGGTCGCGGCGATCACGAGCAGGATCGCCTGGATGACCTCGACGTCGTAGCGGCGGATCGAGAGCCAGGCGAGATTGCCGAGCCCGTTCATCGAGAACACCGCCTCGACCACGACCGAGCCGCCGAGCATGTAGCCGAACTGCACGGTCGCGACCGCCACCACCGGGATGATCGCGTGGCGCAGGCCATGGCGCAGCACGACGCGCCAGGGGCTGAGGCCATAGGCGCGGGCGGTGCGGACATGGTCGGATTTCAGCACGTCCATCATGCCGGAGCGGGTCAGGCGCATGATTGCCGGCGCCGCGTAATAGCCGAGCGCCACCGCCGGCAGGATGTAGTGCTGCCATGTCGCCGTGCCCGAGACCGGCAGCCAGCGCAGCATCACGCCGAAGCCGTAGATCAGTGCCAGCGAGGACAGGAAGGACGGCATCGCCTGCCCGGCCACCGCCAGAACCAGCGCGATCCGGTCGATGATCGTATTCGGCCAGAGCGCAGCGATGACGCCGAGCGGCACCGCGACCAGCAGCGCGAAGGCGAGCGCCAGCACGCCGAGCGTCGCAGTGATCGGGATATGCCGCGCCAGGACCGGCCCGACATCCTCTTTGAGATAGGTCGAGCGGCCGAAATCGCCGCTGACGAAGCGGCCGACCCAGTTCAGATACTGCTCATGGAACGGCCGGTCATAGCCATAGGCCTTGCGGATCTCGGCGATCTGCTCGGGCGAGGCGCGCTCGCCCGCCATCGCCACCGCCGGATCGCCGGAGAGATGGACGAGCGAGAAGGAGATGATCGAGACGACGATCAGAACGAGGACGGTGACCAGCAACCGCTTCAGGACAAAGGAACCCATTCCGCACTCCGTGCGGCGAGGCAGCCGGCCGGAGCCGGTCGCCCAGCCCGATGCCAGTTACTTCCAGCGCGCCAGATAGAAATGGGCGAGCTCGTCCGGGGTCACCGGATAGTCGAGGTCTTTGGTGTAGGCGTAGGCCCGGCCATAGGCGAAGAGCGGCACGCCATAGGCCTGGGCGTTGATCTTCTCCAGGGCCTTGGCGTAGAGCGCGCGGCGCTGCGCCGGATCCATCGTGCTATCGGCCTTCTCGATCCAGTCCCTGACCTCGGCGTCGCGGGCATAGTCGTCGGCGCCGAACTTGAAATAGAGACTGACCGAGGCGGAGGCGTCCTGCATGCCCTGCGAGCCCCAGGTCAGGTGGGCGAGCTCGGCCTTGCCGCCGATGATCAATGGCCGCAGCGCGACGTTCTGGATGAAGCGGAAATCGGGCTCGATACCGACGGCACGCAGATAGGCGAGCACCGCCTCCGAATAGGATTTGTCGCGATAGGCGTAGAAGGGAAGCTTGAGGCCCTTGGCATAGCCGGCCTCAGCCAGCAGCGCCTTGGCCTTGGCCGGGTCATAGGCATGCTGGGTGACGTCAGCGGTGCAGCCGACCTGCGTCGGATAGCACATCGACTTCAGCACCTCGGCCGAGTTGCCGACGAGCTTGGCGATCGCCTCCCGGTCGATGGCATGGAAGATCGCCTGGCGGACCCTGACATCCCTAAGCGGGGTATCGCCGGAGCGGCCGGCGGCATCGAACAGCAGGAAGGACATCCGCGTCGTCGGCGCGGTCTTGACGGTCACGCCCATTGACGAGAGCTGCGGCACGTTCTCGGGCGGCACGCCCCAGATCCAGTCGACCGTGCCCGCGAGCAGTTCGGCGAGCTGCGCCTCGTTGTCGGGAATCGTGCGGTAGACGATCTTGCCGATCTTCGGCTGCCCTTTCGGGCTTTCCTTGAAGTAATGGGGGTTCTTCACGAAGGTGGCGGACTGGCCGGCCTTGAAGTCCTTCATGATATAGGGGCCGGTGCAGACCGGCCGGACCGCACCCCAGTCGCGCCGGGTCTTGCCGCCGGCGGCGCTGACGACCGGCGCCTTGTCGTAATGGCCTGACGGATAGATCGCGGTGTTGCCCGAGAGGAATTCGAGCGCCGCCGGCGTCGGCGCCTTGGCGATGAAACGGACCTTGTGCGGATCGACGGCCTCGACGGCCTTGATCCAGTCGATCGCGAGGCGGACATTGATGCCGCTGTCGGCCGGCATCACATGGCGGAAGGTCGAGACCACGTCCTCGGCGTCGAGATCGCTGCCATCATGGAACTTGATGCCCTTACGCAGCTCGACCTCGAGCGTGACATCGTCGACCCAGCGATAGGACGCGGCCAGGAGCGGCTTGTATTCGCCGCTGGCGGGATCGCGATGGAACAGGGAATCGCAATTGAACATGGTCGCGATGACCACTTCGCGCAGACCCTGATAATAGATGTCGAAGGTGTCGATCTCGGTCGACGTCGCCCAGGTCAGCGTATCGTCGCTTTTTCCTGCCGTCGCCGGGGTCGTGAACGCTGCACAGGCCAGAACACTGCCGACGAACGCCGCCATCGAGCGTTTGAACATCGCGATCCTCCCTCGCGGCGCTCTGCATTCTTATCGAGGCCTCGGCGGGCCACAGGCGCCATTCCTTTAATTTTGCGCTTTCCGTTGAATCTGTCAATTCAGATTGCTGTTATAGCCAAATCAAATTCAAAAAATTGCCATCTCAGCGACACGAGAGAGGAAGCGCCACCCAACAATCCGAAACCGACCAAATCTCGGGAGCCAGGATCACCCGGCTCCCGAGATGGCCTTTTGGTGCTCAGGCGCTGTGCTTGCCGATGAAACCCAGCACCAGCTCGTTCCAGATCTCCGGTCGCTCCCAATAGGCGGAGTGGCCGCAATCCGGGATCAGGCTGAACTCGGCACCCTGGATGCGGGAATGGACCAGGCGCGCCATCGAAGGCGGCGTGTAGAGATCGCCATCGCCGGTCGTCACCAGAACCGGCATGCGCCAGGCGGCGATCGACTGCCAGGTCACGTTGTTCTCGTAGCCCTGGCTCTCCATCTTGCCCGCCTTCGACTTGTGCTCCAGTTCGTTCCAGAGGCGGCGGCCCTCCTGATCGATATGGCGATAGGACGGACCGAGCTCCTTGAAGTCATGCGGCAGGGCGTCGAACTCCTTCGGCCAGATCAGCTTGTAGATCGCCCGATAATCCTCGTCGCGGATGCCGACGATCGTGTTGGAGAGCACGAGGCTGCGCAGCCGCTGCGGATGCGACACGGCGAAATCGGTCGCGACCATGCCGCCGGCGGCCGAGCCGATGAGATGGAACTTCGTCAGCTTGAGATGGTCGACCAGCTTGAGCAGATCGCCGGCCCCGGTGCCGGGCTTGGCGGGATCGCCGACGACCGAGCCGTTGTAGCCGCGCCGGGAATAGCCGATGACGCGATAGCCGGCCTTGGCGAATACCGGCGTCTGGTAGAGCCAGACCAGCCCGCTGCCGGTGCCCGCATGCAGGAAGATCACCGGAACGCCGTCGCCGCCAGTGTCGAAATACCAGAGACTGTGCCCGTCCCCGACCTCGACCAGGCCTTCGGTCGCCTTGATCGGCGCCGGCGGCGGCACCGGCTTCACACCCTGATCGGCGGCCGGCGCAGCGTTCGCGC
This sequence comes from Allobosea sp. NPDC055332, assembly GCF_053645455.1. Taxonomy (NCBI): domain Bacteria; kingdom Pseudomonadati; phylum Pseudomonadota; class Alphaproteobacteria; order Hyphomicrobiales; family Alloboseaceae; genus Allobosea; species Allobosea sp. NPDC055332. Next base: position 915,082 of record NZ_JBSHMO010000003.1, read on the forward strand.
TGCTCGTCTGCGAGAATGCGAACGCAGCCAGGCCAAGGGCAGCGCCGGCTTGCAGAAGCCTCCGGCGCGGCGGGAGGTAATCTTGCGCGGCCTCCGCTGAGCCAGCTTTATTGTCAGAATTCATGACCACCCTCTTCTTGTTATGACAATCACGAAGGCAATCAACGCAGATTATTTATTCTTCATCCATGTCAATTTTCTCATCGAAAAGCGATCAAAACTCAAATCTGAAAAGCAACTCTGCGGTCGCAATACCTGCCCCGATCAGGCCGCCTCGGCCCTCGCCTCCGAAGCAAGGCCCAGCACGGCCTCGTCGCGCACGTCGAGGCAGACCGCGGTGCCGTTGTCGAACACCGTTTCGGCGCCGGCGCTGACCTGGAGCACGCCCCCTGCGACCCGCACGCGATAGCGCATCATGTTGCCGAGGAAGCCGGAGACCTCGACCGTGCCGGTGAGCCGGCTCGCCCCCTCCAACACCGGCTCCTGCGGCGAGCGCAGCACGAAGGCTTCCGGCCGGATCGAGACGGCGACCGGCTCGCCCACCGCGACGCCGCCCTGCAGCAGGCAGCCGACCTCGCCGGCCGCACCCAGGCTGACCCTGGCGACGCCGCGGCTGTCGGGCGGCGCGACGAGCGTGCCGTCGAGCAGGTTGGTCGCGCCGACGAAGCCGGCGACGAAACGATTGGCCGGCCGGAAATAGATCTCGCGCGGGTGATCGAGCTGGACGATCCGGCCGCGATCCATGACCGCGACAAGGTCGGACATTTCGAGCGCCTCGGCCTGGTCGTGCGTGACGTAGATGGTGGTGACGCCGACCTCCTGCTGCAGCCGCTTCAGCTCGGTGCGCATCTCCTCGCGCAGGGTCGCATCAAGATTGGAGAGCGGCTCGTCGAGCAGCAGCAGCTTGGGCTGGCGCACGATGGCGCGGGCGAGCGCGACGCGCTGCTGCTGCCCGCCGGAGAGGCGCGTCGCTGAGCGGCTGCCATAGCCGTCGAGACCAACCCGCTTCAAGGCGTCATTGGTCATCCGCTCGATCTGCGAGCGGTCGAAGCCGTGGTCCTTCGAGACGCGCAAGGGGAAGGCGACGTTCTCGAACACGCTCATATGCGGCCAGATCGCATAGGACTGGAAGACCATGCCGATATTGCGCCGGTTGAGCGGCACATTGACGCCGGCGGCATCGTCGAAGAGCGGCTGCGTGCCGACGCGGATCAGGCCGCGATCCGGCTGCTCCAGCCCGGCGATGCAGCGCAGGGTCGTGGTCTTGCCGCAACCGCTCGGCCCGAGCAGGGTGAAGAAGGTGCCGGGCTTCAGCGCGAACGCGACATCGCGGACGCCGCCGGCCGGGCCGTCCTGCGTATTGAAGAAGATCTTCTCGAGGCCCCGGACCTCGATCGCTGCGGTGGTGTCCGCCGTCATTGTCTTTCCTCCCGCGACACGCGTTCACCTCAACGAAAATGCGAGGGGCGCGCCGGTCAATTCCTGCAATCTGGCTTGCGTCATCCCCGGCGCCATCGCGCGCACCACGAAGCCGCCCTCGGTCACGTCGATGACCGCAAGATCCGAATAGATGCGGTTCACCGCCTTTGCCGCGGTCAGCGGATAGCGGCATTGCCGCACGAGCTTGGGCTCGCCCGCCTTGGTGACATGGGTGGTCATCACCCAGACATTGCGGGCGCCGGCGGCGAGGTCCATGGCGCCGCCGACCGCCGGCGTGCGATCGCTGCCGGAAGTCGACCAGTTGGCGAGGTCGCCGGTCTCGGCGATCTCGAAAGCGCCGAGGACGCACAGGTCGATATGGCCGCCGCGGATCATCGCGAAGCTGTCGGCATGATGGAAGAGCGCGGCGCCCGCCACCAGGGTGACGTTCTCCTTGCCGGCATTGACCAGCCAGGGATCGGCCTCGTTCGGGCCTGGCACCGGGCCCATGCCGAGGATGCCGTTCTCGGAATGCAGCACCACCTCGCGCCCGGCGGGAATATGGTCGGCGACCAAAGTCGGCAGGCCGATGCCGAGATTGACGTACCAGCCCTCTGCGATGTCGTTCGCGACGAGGCCAGCCATCTCCTTGCGGCTGAACGGGGTGTGATCCAGCGCAGCACTCATCGGGCGCCCTCCTTGCTGGCTGCCGTCGTCGTCGCCAAGGGCGGATCGCCGCCCGCGACCGTCAGCACGCGGTTCACGAAGATGCCGGGGGTGACGATGATGTCGGGATCGAGCTCGCCGAGCGGGACGACATTCGCGACCTGCGCGATGGTGAGCCTGCCCGCCATCGCCATGATCGGATTGAAGTTCTGGCCGCTGCCCTTGTAGGTCAGGTTGCCCCAGCGATCGGCGGTATAGGCCTGGATCAGCGCGACATCGGCGCCGAGCGCATATTCCAGAACATGATCGCGCCCGCCGATATTGCGGGTCTCCTTGCCCTCGGCGAGGCGCGTGCCCGCGCCGGTCGGCGTGTAGAAGGCGCCGATCCCGGCGCCGGCCGCCCTGATCCGCTCGGCCAGCGTGCCCTGCGGCACGACTTCGAGTTCGATCTCGCCCTTCTCATAGCGCGCATCGAAGGCGGTGGAGCCGCGCGGGAAGCTGCAGATCAGCTTGGAGACGGCGCCGCTGCCGATCAGCTTACCGAGGCCGGTCTGCGGTTCGAAGCCGGCATTGTTGGCGATCACCGTCAGATTGCGCACGCCGCTCAGCGCCAACGCGTCGATCAGCGCATTGGGCTGGCCAACCGCGCCGAAGCCGCCGACCAGAACGGAGGCGCCGTCGCCTATACCGCCCAGCGCCGCAGCCATGTCGGGAACCTGCTTGTCGATCATAGGCCTCTCGCTTCCAGTCTCAGCGCCCGGTGAAAACGGGCGGGCGTTTCTCGGCGAAGGCACGTCGACCCTCGGCCCTATCCTGCGTATCGCGCAGCATGCCCCAGACCAGCCGCTCCAATCGCAGCGCCTCGGGCAATGGCAGTTCGCCGCCGCTGCGGACGAGACGCTTGACCGCCCGGACCGAAAGCGGCGCATTCGCCGCGATCCTGGCGGCAAGCGCCTGCGCTTCCGCCAGCAGATCCGCAGCCGGAACGATCCGGCTGATCAGCCCGAGGCGCAACGCCTCCGGCGCATCGATCATGTCGCCCGAGAGCAGCATCAGCATCGCATCGCTCTGGCTAATGCTGCGCGGCAGGCGCTGCGTGCCGCCGGCGCCAGGGATCGTGCCGACCTTGACCTCCGGCAGGCCGAAGCGCGCCTGCGGCGCAGCAAGGCGGATGTCGCAGGCCAGGGCGAGCTCCAGCCCACCGCCGAGAGCCAGGCCATTGATCGCGGCGATCAGCGGCTTCTCGCAATCGAGCGCTGCGGCGAAGCTATGGTCTCCACCACCGGCGAAGGCCTGTGCCGCATAAGGGCCGGTGACCTCGGTGGTCTTCTTGAGGTCGGCGCCAGCGCTGAAAGCCCGCTCGCCGGCACCGGTCAGAACCACCGCCCGGATGCTGTCATCGCTCGCGATGCGCTCGAAACAGGCGACGAGCGCGGCGCCCGTCTCTGGGTCGATCGCGTTCAGCGCCTGCTGCCGGTCAAGCACGATGGTCGCGACATGACCGTCCTGGCTGAACTGGAGCGATGGGGTTTCGGGGACCATTCAGTCTCTCCGCCAAATCAAGCACTGACTGCCACCGAGGTAGGACCGACGGCATATCCGGTCAAACGAGTTAACCGCGCGGGCCGATGAGCTTTCCTCAATCGAAAGTCCGATGCGGCCGCTCTTTGCGGCCACTCGCCATCGCGATCGCTCAATGGTTGAGCGTTCCGACATTCGCGACATCGTCGAGCTTGATCAGGCTGGCGAAGAGCTTTTCCGCCTGCGGCTGGGCGAGCTGCTTGCCGCTGCAGGACCAGAATTTCTGCCAGAGCTCGGCTTCGCTCATCGGCCGCGTCCAGTGGCCGCGGGCATAATCGACGCTGGGGCTTTCGAGCACCCGGCCATCGGCGAGATGCAGGCGGACGCCGCCGCTGAAGCCGAGATTGGGTTGGGTGTCGGCCGGGATGCGGCTGTCGGCCACGGTCTCGACCGTCTTCATCAGCGCCTGGACTTCGGGGCGGCCGTGGAAGGCCTCTTCCAGTGCGTCGAAGGTTACGCGCCGTTCGAACAATGCCGCGACGACCGCCAGCGGCACGCTGTGCGAGGGCACGAAATGCAGCACCGAGGGCGATTTCGAGATCACCGCATACTGCGCGTCGCTGATCAGCAATTCGACCCGCGTGATTTCCTGCGGCCTGACGTCATGTGCGTTCGCAAGATCGAGCGCGCCATCCACGGCCCGCTGCGCGATATTGCCGAACGGGTACTGCTTGACGTTGATGCCGATGCTTTCGAGGCGCCAGGCGCGGCCGAGATCCGCGAGCGGGCTCTCCAGATCGACGGAGCCCTTGGGCGAGAGCGCGACCAGCATGCCGCGCCCGGAGCGTTCCAGCGCATCGGCCGGCGCCGACATGCCGGCCTCGGCAAGCTGCGCCGCGAGGACACCGCCAGCGGCACCGCGTCCGATCTGGAACGGGCCGACATCGGTGTCGAAACTCGCGGTGATGCCGCCCGACATCGAGGCGGCGATGCCGAGCGCGCGCAGCGTCGTCGCCTCGTCGAAACCGCGCAGATTGGCGAGCGCCAGCGCGACGGCTGCTGGACCGAAGCAGGCGGTGGCGTGCCAGCCCTTGCTCGAATAGCTGTCGGGATCGCGCTCGGCGAGCCGGGCCCAGGCTTCATAGCCGGCCGCATAGGCCTGGATGATCTGCTTGCCGCTGGCGCCGATCCGCTCGCCCTCGGCGAGCAGGGCCGGCATCAGCACGGTGCTGGTGTGGCAGCCGGCGAAGGCGACATCGTCGAAGACGACGCTGCTCGTCGTCACTGCGTTGACTAATGTCGCATCCGCGACCGAGGCCTTTTCGGCGCCGAGCTGGATGCGGGCTTCGTTCTTGACGCCTCGCGTGCCGAGGCTGGCCAGGACATGGCGGGAGACCGGCATGTCGATGCCGGAGAGCATGACGCCGACCGTGTCAGCCATGCCGATGCGGACGGCTTCGAGCGCCCGGGCCGGCAAATGCTCATAGCGCAAGCCCGAGGCGAAGCCGGCGAGTGAGCGTGACAGGGCTGTCGGCATGGTCGTTTCCTCTGATGTCGTTGTGGTCGCGCGCAGCGTGATCGAGCGCGCCCGCGAAATGGGGTCAGGCGCGGGGTCGCGTCAGGCGAGCCTGAACACCGGCAAAGTGATGCCGTCCTCGACCTGGTGGCCGAAGGCGATCTCGACGGGCTTGCCGATCGCGATGTCAGCGAAGTCGCTGCCGACGATGTTGGTCATCATGGTCGGCCCCTCCGCAAGGGTGACATAGGCGATGGCGAAGGGCTCCGCTGCCGTGCGGGCGATGCTGTAGGAATAGATCGTGCCCTGCCCGCTCGCCGGCCGCCATTCCGTCTCGGAGCTGGCGCAATGCGGGCAGATCGCCCGCGGATACCAGTGCGCCCGCTCGCAGGCACGGCAATGGCGCAGCTTGAAGCGGCCCTCGGCAAGCTCGCTCCAGAACGCCTTGGTCTCGGGCTGGTGATCCAGCGCCTCGCGCAGAACCGACATGGGCTTTTACTCCCGCTCCATGATGAGGGTGGCGCCGCCATGCCGGGTGCCGAGCATGCCGCCGGTGCCATGCGCCAGCGCGATGTCGCAATTGGCGACTTGAACGGCCGGATGCGCCTCGCCGCGCAATTGCCGGACGGCCTCGATGATCTTGGTGATGCCGCCGCGATTGAACGGGTGGTTGTTGCAGAGGCCCCCGCCATCGGTGTTGACCGGCAGGCGGCCGACTCCAGCGATCAGGTTGCCATCGGCGACGAAGCGGCCGCCCTCGCCCTTGACGCAGAAACCGAGATCCTCGAGCTGCACGATCACGGTGATGGTGAAGCTGTCATAGACCGAGGCGTATTTGACATCGGCGGGCGTCAAATTGGCCTCGGCGAAGGCGGCTGCGCCGCTGAAACGGCCGGCTGAATAGGTCAGGTCGATCGCGCCGCCGGCAGTATGCTTCACCGCTTCGCCCGCGCCGCGGATCTTGACCAGCGGGCGCTTCAGTTGGCGGGCGATCTCCGGCTTGGTCACGATGACGGCGCCGCCGCCATCCGAGACGATGCAGCAATCGAGCTTGTGCAGAGGGTCGGCGACCAGCGTCGAGTTCAGCACGTCGTCGACCGTGACGAGGTCGCGCAGCATCGCGTTGGGATTGTGCTGCGCGTGATGGGAGGCCGCGACCTTGACCCAGGCCAATTGCTCGGGGGTCGTGCCGAATTCGTGCATATGGCGCATCGCGCACATGGCGTAGACGTTGAGGATCGTCATGCCGAAGGGCGTTTCCCAGGCATAGTCCGGCTGGACCGGGCTGTCGGCCCGCTTCAGCCCGCCCTTGGGGACGCCCTCGCTGCGCGGCCGGCCGGCAAGCGTGACCAGCGCCACATCGCATTTCCCGGCGGCAATCGCCTGCGCTGCATGGTTGACGTGCAGGATGTAGGAGGCGCCGCCGATATTGGTGGAATCGGCGTGGCGGACCTTGAGATTGAGATAGTCGACCATCGAGAACGGGCCGGTGCCCGGCACGTCGCCACCGCAGAAATAGCCGTCAACATCGTCCTTGCTCAGCCCGGCATCAGCGAGCGCGCCGAGCGCGACCTCGGCATGGAGCTGCGCCAGCGACTTGTCCGGCGCCTTGCGCAGCGGATGCTCATAGGCGCCGACGATATAAGCTTGTCCGTTGATGCTCATGCCCGGCCCTTCTGGCGCGGCAGGGCGGAGCCGGCCGTCGCGAGTTCGTCGTAGTGCACCGTCGCGGCGACGGAGGGACGCTGCTGCGCCGTCTGCCACCACTGCGCCAGGCGCGGATAGCGCTCATGCCAGAGGAAATCCGGCGCGAAGCGGAAGTCGAGATAGCCGAGCGCCGCGACGATCGCGGCATGGCCGATATCGAAGGAAATCGCGTCAGCCGCCGCGGCCTCCGCCTCGAGCGCCCGGAAGATGTGCGGCAGCTTCTTGTGCACGGCGGCGATGCGCATGGCCGACTGCTCGCCCTGCCGGCGCGAGCGCTCGCCCAGCCAGTTGAGCAGCAGCCAGGAGAGCCCGTCGCCGAGGGCCTGACGCCGAAGCGCGGCGGTCCGCGCTTCGGGAGCTGCCGGGTGCAACCGGCCGTCGCCCCGCACGACGTCGAGATAATGGCAGATCGCCACGGAATCGTAGATCGCCTCGCCGCCCTCGGTGACCAGCGTCGGAATCTGGCCGAGCGGATTGAGCGCGAGCAGCGTGTCGTTCGGCTGGGTCGAGAGGATGACCATCGGCACGCGCTCGATCGCTTCGTTCAGGCCGACCTCGTGGACGACGACCAGGACCTTGCGGACGAAAGGCGAGCGCGGCGACCAGAAAAGCCTCATCATTTCGCCAGCCCAGGCTCAGGAAAAATCACATGAGACGGCATCGCCGCGAAATCCGGCCGCGGCACCCGCATCTGCATCGAAATCGGCTCGAAACCGAGGCAAAACATGCTTCATCCTGTTGATGATCCAAGCGATTTGATCCATCATCGCCAGTGACCCACAAGCAACGCGAAAAGCAGAAAATCGTCAATCGACTAAAAGGGAGGCCATTTGTGAGAAATCATCAAGCGTGTGAGATATGCTGCGTCGCCTGCCTCCGCTGAACGCGCTGCGCGCCTTCGAGGCTGCCGGCCGGCATGTCAGCTTCACCAAGGCCGCCGACGAGCTCTCGGTGACGCCGGGCGCGATCAGCCGGCAGATCAAGCTGCTGGAGGACGTGCTCGGGGTCGAATTGTTCGAGCGCACCGGCCGGGACCTGCGCATCTCCGCCGAGGCGAACGACTATGTCGCGGCGCTCGGCACCGCCTTCGACCAGATGGAGCGCGCCACCAAGCGGCTGATGGGTGCGCAGGGCGAAAGCTCGCTGCGGGTGCACTGCCCGATGACCTTCACCTTGCGCTGGCTCGTGCCGCGCCTGCCGCTGTTCCACCGCCTCTATCCGAAGCGGGAGATCCAGCTTGCGACTTCGCTCTCGCCGCGGCCGATCAACCAGCTCTCGATGGGCGATATCGACATCGCGATCCAGCAGGGCGACGGCGACTGGCCTGGGCTGGTCTCGCATCGCCTCGCCGGCAGCGCGCTGATCCCGGTATGCAGCCCGGCCTTCCTGGAGCGGCTCGGCCCCAAGATCGGCGTCGACATCCTCATCGAGCAGACCCTGCTGCACTCCACCGTCCGCCCGACTGACTGGCGCGAATGGCTCGATGCCGCCGGCGGCGAGCAGATCGAGAGCGACCGCGGCCTCTATTTCGAAAGCTCGACCCTCGCCTATCAATCGGCGATGGAAGGCATCGGCATGGCGATCGGGCAGATGGCGCTGGTGCTGGAGGACCTCAACGCCGGCCGGCTGGTCGCACCGTTCGACTTCATCCACGACAACGGCATTGCCTACTACCTCACCTATGTCGAGCATGCGGTGAAGAAGCCGGGCGTGGCCGAATTCCGCGACTGGATCCTCGGGCAATCGATCGAATACGAGGCCACAGTGCGCCATATGCGGCTGCCCGGCGGCGAAAGCCTGGTGCCGGCCTGAGCGGCTGGCACCCTTCGCCTCAGCGCGCAGTCTCGACGATCCCCGCCGCGGCGAAGCCGGCGATCTCGCTGCGGCTATAGCCGGCGATCTCGGCAAGCACGGCATAGGTCTGGGCGCCAACCTGCGGAGCCGGACGCTCGATCGCGAGCGGCGCCTCGTCGACCTGGAGCGGGAAGCCCTTGACGATCAGGCCGCGCTCGTCGCGCTGCAAAGCGTGCTGCCAGGCCTCGCCCCAATCGGCCATCATGCCGTTGCCGTCATTGACGATGGCGGCGGGCACACCGAACCCGACGAAGAAACTCACCGCTTCCGCAGCGGATCGTGCCGCGACGACCTTCCGAAGAGCGTCCGGACGATCGGAATCGCCAACAGCGAGCCCATCCGACAGCAGTAGCAGTGCGGAGGTCGGCACCGAGAGCGCGACCCAGATGCCATCGGCGGCGAGGAAACAATCCTGCAGCGGATAATGCGACTGGGCATTGCCCTGGCGGGTGACGGCCTCGCCTTGCGAGGCAGCGGCAAAGCGATCGCCAATCATGAAGGCGGCGAGATCGCGCTGCGACAGATCGAGATGGCTGCCGCCCTCGCCATTGCGCACCGAGCGCAGCGCGGTCGCGATCGCCCCGGCCGCGAACAGCGCGACGATCTGGTCGGGATAGTTGACGTCGCGACCGGAGACCTCGGGCTTGCCGCCGTCATAGCCGGTGACCCAGGCGAGACCGCTCAGCGCTTCCAGCGTCGAGCCATAGGAGACATGCCCGGCATCGGGGCCGGTCTCGCCCTGGCTCGAGATCGAGGCAAGGATGATGTCGGGATTGGCCTCGCGCAGCCGGGCGAAGCTCAGCCCAAGCCCTTCCATCACGCCGCGGCGGAAGTTCTCGACCACGACATCGGCGCGGCGCACCAGGCGTAGCAGGATCGCCTGTCCTTCCGGACGTTTGAGGTCGATGCTGATCGCGCGCTTGTTGCGGTTGGTGGCGCGAAACAGCGGCGGCATCGAACCCGGCTCGTCCTGCGCGCCCCAGGCGCGGAACGGATCGCGATAGGTCGGCGACTCCACCTTGATCACCTCGGCGCCGAAATCGGCGAGCAGCGCCGCTGTCGCGGCACCAGCGGTGATGATGCCGAGATCGAGAACACGGCAGCCTTCCAGCAGCTTCATCACGCCGCTCCCATCGCGATCTCGGCTCGGCGGGCCGCCGCCGGATCGAGCCAGACGAGCGGCAGGCGCGGCGCCTGCACGCCCGCATCGGCGCCAAGCGGCTCGAACAGGCCACGCGCCCGGTTATGCGGTTCGTCAAAGGCCTCGACCGGACTCCAAATCGGCCCGATCGGCAGACGGTGCTGCCGTGCCAGAGCATGAATCTCTCGGCGGGTCAGCGTCAGGAAGCGCCGCTCGATGATCGCCGCAAGCTCACCCAGATAGGCGAGCCGGCTGGCGCGCGTCGAAAAGCGCGGCTCATCCAGAGCAGGTTCCGCCAACGCCGTCTTCAATCGCAGCCAGTCAGGCTCCTGATAGACCAACACGGCATAGCCGTCGGCGCAGCGCAGCACCTGCCATTCGGCGGCGGCGCCGGTCCGGCCCGGCAGAACGTCGTAGCCCTCCAGCGGTACAGCCTTCCAGTTCAGCCAGACGAGGGTTTCGAGCAGGCTGGCCCGGATCGTGACGGGAACGCCTTGCGAGCGGGACGAGGCCAATGCCGCCGCCAGGCCGGCATAGGCGGAGAGGCCGAGGGCGAAGGCCTCCTGGTGGCCGCCGAGGCGCAAGGGCTCGCGCTGGGGATCGCCGACCATCGCCAGCAGCCCGGCCGAGGCCGCGGCGGTGAAGGCGCTGGACGGCCTGTCACTCTCGGCGAGGCGCCCGCCGAACAGGCTGAGCACCGCGGTGACAGGCGGCAGGCCCGCCCGCCCCCGCTCGCGCAGCACCGCGCCATCGACGAGCGCGACATCGGCACGGTCCAGCAGTTCGCCCTCGCCTTCGCTCGACAGCGTCTTGCCGTGCGACAGGAACAGCTCGGTGCTGGCTTCGAAGCCGCGGTCGCGCCCCTGCCGGCGGACCACGTCCGCACCGAGATCGGCGAGAATGCGCCCCGTCATGCCGGCGGCGAGCACGAGCGCATCATCGGCCGCGTCGGAGATCACCTCGGCGACGGTCAGGCCGGCATAGGGGCGCCGCGCCTTCATGGCCGCGTCCGATCGAGCATGCTGGGCGCTGCTGGGATCATGGGCTTATGCCAGCGTCCGCTTCCAGAGCGCGAAGAGCTTGGTCCAGGTCGCCTCGGCCGCTTCCGGCTGGTAGCAGCGGCCGGCGGTGAAGCAGTAGCCGTGCTCGCTGTCCGGGAAGACGTCGACATCATGCGTCACACTGGTCGCGGCGAGTGCTTCCTGCAGCGCGGCGATCGTCGCCGGCGGGGCGGCGCCGTCAGTCTCGGCGAAGGCGAAATAGAGCTCGCCCGGCACCTTCGCGACCAGTCTGTGCGGCGAGCCCTCGTCCTCGGTGACGAGGCCGACGCCATAGAGCGAGGCGGCCGAGGCGATGCGCGCGCCGAATTTCGCAGCGGCTGCGACGACATAGCGTCCGCTCATGCAGAAGCCGAGGCAGGAGACCTTCTGGGCATTAGCCTCGGCCTCACCGTCGAGAAAGGCGAGCATACCGGCGGTGTCGTCGGTGGTGCGCTCATTGTCGATCGAACGCATGCAGGCGCCGACCACGGCCGACATGCGCTCGTCGCGCCGCGGCAGGTCGAAGCGCACGGTGCCGATCCGGTAATAGAGATCGGGCAGCAGGCAGTAATAGCCGGCGCTCGCGATCCGGCGCGCCATATGGCGCAGCTCCTCGCGGATGCCAGGCGCGTCCATATAGAGGATGACGACCGGATAGGGCCCCACTCCGTCCGGCCTGACGGCGAAGGCCGGCATCCGGCCGTGCCGGGTAACGATGGAAACGTCTTTCTCGAACATGGTCTTCTCCGCGCGACGGCCCGCCGTCAGGGTTGCTCAGACAGCATGAAGGCGTGCTGCGTGCGATCAAGATGACGGCGATAGGCGAGCCTGACGCGCCGGCCGATCCACTCGCCCTCCGGCTCCGGGCCGATCAGGTTGGAGACGACGATCGGCCCCTCGTCGAGCCTGATGGCGACGGCGTTGTAGGGCGGCGGATGGTCGTCGAAATAGGCGCGGTGGAAGCGCACCCAGGACAGGATCTCGCCGCCACCCGACAAATCGGTCCAGCGATAATCGAGGCTGGTGCAGGCCGAACAGATCGGCCCCGGCGGATAGCGCAGCGTGCCGCAATGGCTACAGGACTGGAGCTGCATGCGCTCGCGGGAGAGGCTTTCCCACATCGGGGCGTCGTAGAGCGTGACGACGGGCTGGCTGTTCGCCATGGCTCAGGCTCCGTAGATGATCGAGATCGCCTTGCCGGCGACGTCGGAGCTGTAGTGGACGTGGCGGCAGCCCTCGACCTGATGGTCGCCAGCCTCGCCGCGGACCTGCCGGACCGCTTCGATCTGGTGGTTCCAGCCCTGCATGTAGCTTTCGGAGAGATGCCCGCCGCTGGTGTTCACCGGCAGGCCCTTGGCCAGCGAGATGCCGGTCTCGCGCATGAACTGGCCGGCCCCGCCGACCGGGCAATAGCCATAGCCTTCGAGCGCGAGCGGGATATGCAGCGAGAAGCTGTCATAGATCTGCAGCGCGTCCATGTCCTTTGGGCCGAGCGAGGCCATCTCGAAAACCTGGGCGGCGACCGCTTGTTGTGCCGGCAAATAATAATCGAGCAGGCGCGGCTCCAGGCTGGTGGCGCCGCGGTTGAGGTCGTAGCGGCCGACGCCCTTGATCGCGACCGGCGACCGGCCGACACGGCGCGCCTTGCCGGCTTCGGCGATGATCAGCGCGACGCCGCCATCGTTGATCAGGCAATAGTCGAAGAGATGCAGCGGCTCGCAGATGAAGGGCGAGGCGAGATAGTCCTCGATTGAGATCGGCTTGCGCATCAGGGCGCGCGGATTGCGCGAGGCGGCGAGACGCTGCGCCACCGCGACCTCGCCGAGCTCGGCTTCCGTCAGGCCGCGCTCATGCATATAGCGGCGCGCCATCATCGCATAGAGCGCGCCCTGCGAGGTGAAGCCCCAAGGCGCGTGGTAGACATAGGCGAGGAAGGCGCCGCCCCCCTGCGCATCCGGGCCGCCATAATTGACCTGCGCCGAGCGCTGGTCGTTGCCGTAGACCAGCGCAACGACCGAAGCGAGGCCGGCATGGATCGCCATGCAGGCTTCCATCACCGCCGTCATCGCATCGGCCTGCCCGCCCCAGCGGACATTGAGGCCGAGCAGCTCGCCGACGCGCTCATAGGCCGTGGTCGGCCCGACGATCAGCCCGTCGATCTCGTCGCGCGCGATGCCGGAATCGGCCAGCGCCGAGAGGAAGGCCTGCGCGCCATAGCCATAGGAATCATGCGGGCGCTCGCCGGCGCGAACCCGCTGGTGGTCGCCGATCCAATCGCTCTGGCCGATGCCGATCACCGAAGCGACCCCGGACAACGAACCCGTCATGCGGAAACCTCATTCTGACTTGCGCAAAAGCCTCGGCCGGATCGCCGGCGAGACTTCGGAGGTTTTTCGCAACGCCGGCGAAGGGTCAAACGACTTAACCGAAAGAGCGATTGAGCAATGCTCACAAGAGCCGATACCGCAGCATTCCTCAAACCCGGCTCAGTTTCCGTCGTTTGACGCCGGCTCGGGACAACGCCAAGGCTCGCAGCGGGAGGAGCCTTTCATGCCGAACCGCTGGATCGAGGCCAACGGCGTCCAATTGCGCTACGCGTTGGAGCCGGGGCCGCCTGCGACGATCGTGCTGCTGCACGAGATGGGCGGGATGCTGGAGAGCTGGGATGCGGTCGTGCCGCTGCTCACCCCCATCGCCAGTGTGCTGCGCTATGATCAGCGCGGTGCCGGACTGTCAGAAAAACCACCTGGTCCCTACACCGTCGCGCAGGCGGCCGATGACCTCGCCGCCCTGCTCGCTGCGCTCGCCATCACCGAACCTGTCGCCGTGGTCGGTGCTGCCGTCGGCTCCGCAGTAGCCGCCACCTTCGCGGTGCGCCATCCGCAGGCGATCGCAGCACTGGCGCTGCTCGCGCCGGCAACCGTGCTGGACGAGACCAAGCGGGCACGGACCGAGCAGCGGATCGCGGCGATCGAGCGCCTCGGCATCCGCCAGGCCTTCGCTGACGAAGCGGAAAAGCCGCGCTCCCGCTATGAGGAACTGCGCCTCGCTGCCGATCCGGCGGGGCTGGCCGCGACCTGGCGGATGCTGGCCGGGCTCGATCTCGACGCCGATCTGGCGGCGATACGCTGCCCGACCCTCGTCGCCGCCGGGCGCCACGATGCGGCGCGCCCGCCGAAGCATGTCGCGAGCGTTGCCGCCAAGATCACGGGAGCCGACTTCCTGGTGCTCGAGACCGGCCATGTCATGGCGACCGATACGCCGGAACTCACCGCCTCGACGCTCCGAGACTTTCTCGCCCGAACCGGTTTCGTGAGCGCCCGATCAGCGGGTGGTCAAGCCCCAGACCATTGAGAATTCCTCATACGCCTGTCTCGTTTACTCGTTTGACCGCTCAAGGCCGGGCAGGCAGTTTCCCTAGCGTGCTCCCCTCTCGACTTCAGGGAGCAGAACGGCGGCGTCAGACCGCCAGGAGCTCGAGCGCCGGCATCGGCGCAGCGTGAGGATTGGGAGGAAGGACATGCAGACCAGACGCGGCTTCATCGCCGGGGCGAGCACGCTCGCGCTATTGCCGACCGCGGGCCTGGCCCAGAGCCAGCCCGCCGCCGAGTTGATTGCCAAGGCCAAGGCCGAGCGCCAGCTCGTCTGGTACACCGGCATGGTGGTGAGCCAGGTCGTGCGCCCGCTCGCCGAGAAATTCCAGGCCAAATACGGCATTGAGGTCCGCTACGCGACGACCGGCGATTCCGACACGGTGCTGAAGATCACCAGCCAGGCGCGGGCCGGCAAGATGGAGGTCGACCTGTTCGACTCGCCCGGAACCTCGATCCCGCCGTTGAGCAAGGCCGGGCTGATCGAGCCCTTCGTGCCCAATGCGCTCGCCAAATATGCGCCGACCTTCAAGCCGCAGAGCCAGCTCTATTCCGGCATCTACGCGCTCTATCTGACGACGACCTACAATACCGATCTGGTCAAGGCGGCCGAAGCGCCCAAGACCTATGACGACCTGCTCGACCCGAAATGGCGCGGCAAGATGGTCTGGACCGATACCCGCGCCATCTCCGGACCGGCCGGCTTCATCGGCAATGTCCTCTCCGTGATGGGTCAGGACAAGGGCATGACCTATCTGCGCGAGCTCTCGAAGCAGAAGATCGTGCGCGAGCCCGGCAACCAGCGTGTCATCCTCGACAAGGTGATCTCCGGCCAATACGCGATCGGTCTGATGACCTATAACCATCACGCAGTGATCAGCCGGGCCAAGGAGGCCCCGATCGCCTGGGTCAAGATGGAGCCGCTCGTGGCCAATCTCGGCGTGATCGCGTTGGCCAAGGGCGCGCCGCACCCCAACGCCGCCAAGCTTTTCCTGGAATTCATGTTCTCCGATGACGGCCAGAAGATCATCGCCGAAGCCGGCTATCCGCCGGGCAATCCCGATGTGCCACCGAAGGATCCCTCGATCGGCCCGGTGACCGGCGGCTTCACCTCGACCCTGCTCGCACCGGAGATCTCCTCGCAGGAGAGCGAGCCGCTCGCGGGCTGGCTGAAGATCTACGACGAGCTGTTCAAATGACCGAAGTCATCGACGCTGCCGCGGCCCTGCCGCAGCAACGCCGCGCCGGGCTGGCCAAACGCCCGGCGCAGACCAATCTGCTAGCGCTGGCGATGCTGCTCGTCATCGCCAGCCTGGTGCTGCCGCCTGTCGTCACGCTCATCCAGAACAGCCTGTTCGTGATGAACCCGGACGGCTCGCACGGTGCGTTCACCCTCGACAACTTCACGCATCTGGTCGGCGAGAAGGGCATCCTTGCCAGCGGCTGGAATTCGATCCGGTTCGCGGCGCTGTCGACGCTGTTCTCGCTCGTCTTCGGCGCCTCGCTCGCCTGGGTGGTCGAGCGGACCGACGCGCCGCATCGCTCGCTTGCCTATCTGATGACGGTGGTGTCGCTCGGCATACCCTTGATCATCTATGTCCCGGCCTGGCTCTTCCTGCTCGGCCCGGTCGGTCCGTTCAACGAGCTCTACCGCAACCTCACCGGCAATGGCGGCAACCTGTTCACCGTCAACTCGATCGCCGGGATGGTCGCGATCGAGACGCTGGGGTGGCTGCCGATGTCGTTCCTGCTCTTCGCCGCGAGCTTCCGCACCGCCAATGCCGAACTGGAGGAAGCCGCGCGCATGAGCGGCGCCGGCATCCTGACCATGGTGCTGCGCGTCTCGATCCCGCTGGCGGCGCCGGCCGCGCTGGCGACGGGCCTGTTCATCTTCATCAAGACGCTGCAGGCCTTCGACGTACCGAAGCTCGTCGGCACCTCGGCCGGCATCAAGCTCCTGACCACCGACATCTATGACGACATCCGCGCCGCGGTGCCGCCCAAGGTCGGCCAGGCCAGCGCCTATTCGGTCGTGCTGACCGTGCTCGTCGCTGGCCTGATGTATCTCTACAGCCGCTTGTCCCTCAACGCCTCGCGTTTCGCCACGGTGACCGGCAAGGGTTTTCGCCCGCGCCCCTTGCCGCTCGGGCGGCTGCGCTGGCTCGGTGGCGCGCTGATCTGGGCCAATTGCATCGTCGTGCTGATGCTGCCGATCCTGACCCTGCTCTGGATCGCGCTGACGCCCTTCGTCCGACCGGTCCGGGTCGCGGCCTTCAAGTCGCTGACGCTCGACAATTTCAGGGTCGTGCTCGGCAGCCAGGGCTATTTCGAGCTGATCGTCAACACGCTGATCACGGCGGCCGCGGCGGCCAGCATCACGATGGCGCTGATGGTGGTCTGCGGTTGGCTCGTCGCGCGCCGCCAGGCCTTCCATGCCGTCACCGACCAATTGATCACCCTGCCGATGATTCTGCCCGGCATCGTGCTCAGCGTCGCGATGATGGATGTCGCGCTGCGCGCGCCCATCCCGCTCTATTCGACCCTAACGATCGTGGTGATCGCCTTCGTCGTCCATTTCCTGCCCTTCGGCATGCGCTACACCTATGGCGGCGTACTGCAGATCCACAAGGAGCTCGAGGAATCGGCCGGCGTCTGCGGCGCCTCGCCCGGCAAGATCCTGGTCAAGGTCGTGATGCCGCTGCTCTGGCCGGCGATCATGGCCGGCTGGGTCTTCATCTTCCTCAACGCTTCGCGCGACCTCTCGACGGCGATCATCCTCGCCGGCCCGGACACCAAGACCATCGCGGTCGCGATCTTCGATCGCGCCGTCAATGGCGAGCTCAGCGAAGTCGCTGCGCTCGGCCTGCTCTGGTCGCTGCTGATGAGCACGATCGCGACGGTCTTCTACCTGGTCATGAAGCGCCGCGGCACGATGATCTTCGGGGTGTGAGAGGCAGAGCGCGCCGCGGACCGGCGTGCCCGATCCCATCTCGGCACCGATCAGGCACGGCGTGTCGGCTGCCTTGTTGAGGCTGACGCCGCGCGGCAACGCCCCGATCCGGGCGACGAGCGCCCCGGAACCGGCCAGGTTCCCATCTGCGGATCGAACGTGTTCTCGATCACCTCCGCGGTCTGATGCAGCTAGCGGCGGCTTGGCCGGGCCAGGCGAGCAGGCGCGTGTCGCGGCTTTCGAGTGCCTTGGCGATGCGACCGAGATCGCCGTGTCGAATGGCCGCCGCCTGAACGTCACCAAGGCTTCAGGGAACAACGCGACCCGGATAGCGGCACCAGTGCTCGGGAGCGCCGTGCAGCTTAAGATCAGCCTGTCCTGACACGATCTGACAGGGGCGGCAATGAACGATGCCCGGCTGGGATCCTTTGCAACCGGTCGGGCTGACGATGTGCCGGACGCAATTATGAGTCGCCGAAAGGGTGATCGAGGGTTCCGCAGGTTGGTGCTATCATCTTCGGGGGGATGAACGGAAATTATAGCGTATTTGTTTCAAATTTACCGAGTTTGACGGCTCCTAGGAGGTCGCTGGTGAATAGCCTTATTCGTCGCCAAACTTTGCACGAAGAGTTGTCCGCAGAAATACGACAGATGATCCTGTCGTCAGAGCTCACTCCCGGCGACAAGGTCTTCGAGCCCGAGCTCTGCGACCGTTTCCAGGTATCCCGCACGCCGCTGCGCGAGGCACTCAAGGTCCTGGCTGCGGAGGGGCTCGTCCAGTTGCTGCCGAACCGCGGCGCACGCATCGCCTTGATCACGCGGGAGGAGGCGATGCAGATTTTTCCGATCATCGGCGGCCTGGAGGCCCTTGCCGGCGAACTGGCCTGCCAGGAACTGGAAGATCGTGAGATCGCCCGGATCCAGGAGCTGCACGATGTGATGGTCGGGCATTATCGCCGCCAGGAGGACGAGGCGTACATCACGCTCAATCGTACGATCCACGAAGCCTTTATCGACGGTGCCCGCAATCCGCGCCTTGCCGATGTCTATCGGCGCGAGCATGGCCGGCTCTCGACGCTGCGCTATTTCGCGCCGAAGTCACCGAGCCAGTGGGGCGAAGCGGTGGAGGAGCATGAGCAGATGATGTCTGCCCTGCACCGGCGTGATGGGCGGCGCTTCGCGGATATCGCCCGTGATCACATGCGCCACAAGGCCGATGTCGTCTTGCAGACGATCGACGCGCTGCAGTCGCGCAGTCGCGCGGCCTGATCCCGAGCGGGCGTTTTCAGGACCCGTCCGGCGGGCCACCGCGGAAGACGCGGACTTTCGCCGCCGCGTCCGCCGGCGTTGCCGCGGGACGGCTGGATGCAGCTGTGTCGTGGCCACCCTTGAGCTGGCTCAGTGCCTCTCGCACGAGATGGCGATAGGCCGGGGGGCCGGACACCGCAATGACACCGCGAGCCCCGCCGGATCGCAATGGGAAACGTGAATCCGCGACGCCGAGGTGCCGTAGCATCTGGTCGAGCTGCGCAGGGCTGGCACCATTGAGCGCGACGAGTTCTGTCTGAAGCGCCGACTGCGCGTCGACATGCAGGGTCGTGCCGTCGAAGTACCAGATCAGGCCGTGCGCCTGCCCCAGGCGCTCGAGAAACCCTTTGGCGTCGCCGCTGGCCGGCATGGCGCGCAGACGCCCTTTCACGTCATCGCCCAGTTTGACGGGGAGCCGCAGATTGCGCCCGAACTCGACCAGGGCGCTGCGCAGGTCCTGATCGATCGCGACATAATTGTAGGGCTTGTGCTGCCAGTCGCTCTCGGCCGCCCTGATCGGCACCGCGCCGATCAAGAGGCACAGCAGCCCTGAGCCGATCACGCGTGACGCCCAGGAAACTGTCTTCCGGCAGACGATAGGTGCTTGCCCGGCCACGAGCTGCTCCCGCCCCATCAATAGATGACTAGCCTTATTGCCCGACAAGCAACCAAGTCAAAGATTTTTGACTGAATCGGTCTATATCCAAGCGACTCAGAATATTGAATTATGAATTCATCATAATAAATCTCAATGATGAGACAATCGAAATAATTTTCGCCATTCCAATAGCCTCATGAAATCGCCAATCAGCCTTGTATATATTGTCGGAATATCCTTGTATTGCTCCGACAGCGCTGACTCGAAAATCGAAAGCTCGTGACGATCCCCCGCGTAGCGACTTCGGGAGCAAACCATGACTACGGCATCGTTGGCGCTGCGGCAGGGGCGTGAACTGGCTCCAGCCGGAGCCTCGAACATCGGATTGGCGATTGAAGAAGGGCTTCACGAGGGCGCCCGTCTGAAACTCGATTCCGGCAGCTATCGTGTCGGATCGGCTTCGGACTGTGACATCATCCTGCACGATGACGGTGTCGCCGGCCAGCACGCGGTCCTGCGCGTCATCGACGGCGAGCTCCGCCTGGAAGCCGTTGGCGGTGCCATTGCGCTCGACCCTGAGCGCCGGCGCGTACTGCCGGCCGGCAGTGGCGTCAAGCCGACCCTGCCCGCGACTGTCTGGATTGGGCGGGCACGGCTGAAATTGACCGGCCGCGCTGCAGCCAGGCGCATTGGCATGCGAGCAGCGATCATGGCCTCGGGCTTCGTTGCTCTGGCCGGGATCGTCGCCGCCTATGCGATGGCGTCGCTGCCCTCCCCCGCTCCGCCGGTCATGGCAAAAAGCAACGCTGATCCGACTGTAACCAACCATGCGCCTGGCGAGCGGGTCGCCGATGCTGCGGCGCAACTGCGTCGCACGCTTGTTACCTCCGGACTTTCCGGTGTCGCCGTCACGGCCTCGGGCGAGCGCGTGCTGGCGACGGGCACGGTCGAGCCCGGTCAGGCGCAGGCCTGGTCCGCTGCCCAGCAGGCTTTCGACGCCGCGCATGGCGGAAGGCTTCAGCTGGGGTCCGAGGTCCGCGTCGCGCAACAGGAGGAAGGGCCGAAGATCGCCTTGCAGGCGGTCTGGCTCGGCGAACATCCCTA
This sequence comes from Allobosea sp. NPDC055332, assembly GCF_053645455.1. Lineage (NCBI taxonomy): Bacteria > Pseudomonadati > Pseudomonadota > Alphaproteobacteria > Hyphomicrobiales > Alloboseaceae > Allobosea > Allobosea sp. NPDC055332. Next base: position 935,277 of record NZ_JBSHMO010000003.1, read on the forward strand.
TGTCCTGACGACCGACGGCGGACGGCATCATCAGGGTGCCTTCCTCGACAATGGCTGGACGGTCCGCTCGATCACCAGGGACGGCGTCACCTTCGTCCGTGGCGAGCGCAAATTCACGCTGACCTTTTAGGAGCGGGAGGCGGCGATGGACGTCAGGAAAGCGGGGTGGCAACGGCTCGACGACGTTCTCGCGAGCCTGCGCGGCGCGAGCCCGGAGGCCGCGACCCGCGCCCAGCTCAAGGAATTCGAGGCGCTGCTGAAGGCTCGCCAGCGGCGCCAGCAGCGCGCTGGCGGCCCAACGTTGACCGAGGACCTGGCCGAGCTGGTCATGCCCCAGATCGCCGATCCCGAGATCTTCCAGAGTGCGAACTACACGGCGATCCTCGACGATCTCGTGACCGATGTTCTGCCGGTGATCGAGGAGGATGTCGAAGTGCGCGAGCTCGTCACGCTCCTGCTGACCGAGGAGCTCGACCGGCACCGGACCTTGCAGCGGCGGCTGCGGGAGCGCGAGCGCCAATGAGCAAGCCCGAGGCCAAGGTCCAGCTGCTGCACGCGCTCGGCTATCTCTATTGCCGGCATGGCCAGGTGAAGCGAGCCCTCGTGCTGCTGCTGCTCGCCGGCCGTCTTGCTCCGCGCGACGAGGGCGTGCTCAAGACATTGGCCTACGCCTTCATCTGCGACGGAGCCGGCCAGAGCGCCTTGCGCGTCCTTGACCATCTCGACACGCTCGGCGGCAGCGACCGCAAGGTCGCCTTGCTGCGCAGCCGGGCCCTGTGGCTCGCTGGCAAGGAGGCCGAGGCGCGCGAATGCTTCCGTGCCTTCGCTGACGAACGGGCGGTTCATGTCGATGCCGGCTGAACTGCAGCGCGTACTGCTGGCACTGTCGCGTCGGAGCGATCTCGTCCTGGCGCTGATCGTCATCGTGGCGGTGCTGATGATGATCATCCCGCTGCCGCCGCTGGCGATCGACATGCTGATCGCGATGAACATCGCGGCGAGCGTGCTGATCACCCTTGTCGCCTTCTATGTCACGCGGCCGGTCGAGCTCTCGGCACTGCCGGCGATCGTCCTGCTCGCGACCCTGTTCCGCCTGACACTGACGATCAGCACGACACGGCTCATCCTGCTCGACGCCGATGCCGGCGAGGTGGTCGCGACCTTCGGCAGCTTCGTGATCGGCGGCAATGTCGCGGTCGGCCTGGTGATCTTCCTGGTGATCACCATCTCGCAGTTCGTCGTCATCACCAAAGGCGCCGAGCGCGTCGCCGAGGTTGCGGCGCGGTTCAGCCTCGACGCGCTGCCAGGCAAGCAGATGGCGATCGACAACGACCTGCGTAACGGCGACATCGATCAGGATGAGGCACGCCGGCGCCGGCGCGACCTGGAGCGGGAGAGCCAGCTCTACGGCGCGATGGACGGCGCCATGAAGTTCGTGAAGGGCGATGCGATCGCCGGGCTCGTCATCGTCCTCGTAGCCCTGATCGGCGGTCTCGTCATCGGAACGGTTCAGCGCGGCATGTCGTTCGGCGACGCCGCCGCGCTCTATTCCGTGCTGACCGTCGGCGACGGTCTCGTCGCCCAGATCCCGGCGCTGCTGATCTCAGTCGCGGCCGGCATGGTGGTGACGCGGGTCGCCTCCGACACGCAACGCGACATCGGCTCCGAAATCGGCTCGCAGCTCTGGCGCGAGCCTCGTGCGCTCGCGCTCGCGGGGGTAGTCGTCGCCAGCCTCGGCTTCGTTCCCGGCTTCCCGACGCCGGTCTTCCTCGTGCTGGCCCTCGGTCTGGCAGCAGGAGCGGTGCTGCGCTCGCGGCAATCCTCGCCGACGCGCGAGACGGCACCATCGGGGGTTCAGGGTTTCGATGTCGCGGACGATGCGCAGGGCTCCCCGGCCGCGATCGCGCCAGCGCGGGCGCGCTACCGGGTCTCCGTGCTGCTTGGGGCCGAGCTCGAACGGACGATCCCGGCCGACCTGTTCCGCGCCGAGGCCGAGCGTATTCGCAGCGAGATGCAGGCCGAGCTTGGCGTCATCGCCCCGCTGCTCGAGCGCCGCGGCGACAGGAAGCTGTCCGACAACCAGTTCCGTCTCGATTTCGAGGGAGTTCCGATCGCGCTGGGCGAGATTCCTGCGAACAGCCTGCTCCTGCAGGATGAGCGGGCACATCTCTCGATGCTCGCCATCTCCTTCCGCGAGGGTCCACCATTACTCGGCCGCGGACCATCGTCCTGGGTGGATGCCGCTCATATCCGGGCTCTGAATCAGGCCGGGATCGGCTATCTCGACGCGCCCGGAGTTCTATCGGCCCGCATCGCCGCAGCGCTGCGGCGTCACGCCCACTTCTTCGTCGGCATTCAGGAGACGCGCGATCTGCTTCAGCAGGCCGAGGCGGACTATCCCGACCTCGTCGCCGAAGCCGGGGCCGGCGTCAGCCTGCAGCGCACCGCCGATATTCTGAGGCGCCTGGTCGAGGAAGGCGTGGTCATCGCCAATCTGCGCCTGATCCTCGAGGCGCTGGTCGAATGGGGCGGGCGTGAAGCCGACCCCGCCCAGCTCGCCGACTATGCCCGGATCGCGCTGCGCCGCCAGCTCTGCCATCGCCATGCCGACGCCAATCGCGTGATCCCGGCCTATGTGCTCGATCCGGAGACCGAGGCCGTACTGCGCGCCGGACTGCGCGACATTGCGGGCAACCGCATCCTGCACCTGTCCGAGGATACGGCGAGCGCGCTCGTCGGCCAGCTGCGCCAGGCCATGACAGGGCTGGAGGACGTCAACCCGGTCGTCTTCACAGCGATCGAATTGCGCCGCCATCTGCGCGAGCTGCTGATGCGCCACGACATCGACCTGCCGGTGATGTCTTTTCCCGAGCTGGCGCCGGAATTCTTCATCCAGCCCCTGGCTTCGCTCACGCTCGGCCCCGGGCAGGCGGCGGCTCCGCCCTCCCCGGATGCGACCCGCCTCGCCGCGCCGGCGGCATCCCCCTTTTCCTGACCAGACATCGCAGACAAGGACAGGCAGAGTGCAACGACGCATGATCCGCAATGGCAAATTCGCGACGCATGTCGGCGCATTGCTCTGCCTGTCCGCATTTGCGGCCCTGCCCTGGCCGAACGCGATCGCAACGGGCCAGGCTGTCGCGAACGAGGTCTCGCCACTCTCAAATTCGCGCCCGGTCGAATTGCCGACGGGACAAGGCCGCATCATCCGTTTCGATCAGCCGGTCGAGTCCGTCATGCTGGCCGATCCCACCGTCGCCAATGTGCAGGTGGTGGCGCCCGACGTGGTCTATGTCTACGGGCTCAAGAGCGGCTCGACCAATCTGATCGCGCTCGACGAGCAGAAGCGGATGAAGGGCGCGATCCGGCTCGAGGTGCTGACGCCGGCGCGCTCGGCCAACCAGGCGAAGAACATCCTGCAGCCGACCTCGACCGTCGATCTGCAGTTCTTCGGCGAACGGCTGGTGATCAAGGGCGCGACCCGTTCGGTCGACGAGGCGATAGACGTCGCCAATGTGGCCCGGACCTACTCGCCCCCGGACCAGCCGCCGCTCAACAATGCGACGATCCCGTCATCGCACCAGGTCAACATCCGGGTGCGCTTCGCCGAAATGTCGCGCAAGGACCTGACCGCCTTCGGCATCAACTGGAAGGTGATGGTCGACACCGGCAATTTCTCCTTCGGCGTCGGCAGCTCCGGCGGCAACCTCGCCAGCGGTGGGCGGGGTCTTGGCCTGAATTTCAGCAACAACCGCGTAAATGTCGATGCGCTCATCGAGGCGATGCAGCAGAACGGACTGCTGACCATCCTCGCCGAGCCGAACCTGACCGCCACCACCGGCCAGACGGCGAGCTTCCTCGCCGGCGGCGAGGTGCCCGTGCCGGTGCCTCAGGACCGCGACCGCATCACCGCCGACTACAAGCCCTTCGGCGTCTCGCTCTCGTTCACGCCGACGCTGCTGCAGAACAACCGGATCGGCCTCAGGGTCCGGCCGGAGGTCAGCGCCATCTCGATGGCGGGCGCCGTCCGGCTCAACGGTTTCGAGCTGCCGGCCTTCACCGTTCGGCGCGCCGACACCAATGTCGAGCTGGGCAGCGGCCAGACCTTCGCGATCGCCGGCCTCTTCCAGCGCAACCTCTCGCAGGAGGTCGACAAGTTCCCCTTCCTCGGCGACGTGCCGATCCTCGGCGCCCTCTTCACCTCGACGCGCTATCGCCGCGACGAGACCGAGCTCGTGATCCTGATCACCGCCCATCTGGTGAAGCCTTCGAGCGACCGGCTGTCGGCGACGCCGCTGGACCGGCCGGTGCCGATCGTGCGCAGGCAGCCGGTGGCGACGGCAGCGCCGGTGGCGAAAGGCCCGAAGACCCCGGCCGGCGCCGGCCTCGTCTTCAAGTGAGATGCGGGGGACGACCATGACGACAAGACGATTCCTCGCCCTGGCAATGGCGGCAGTTGCCGCCGGCTGCGCCAATCCGCCGCCCGACATATCGGCGAACTACCAGGTTCTCTATCTGCCCCCGGAAGTGCCGGGCGCTCGGCCGACGGCCATCGTCGCGCCGGAAGCCTGTCTGCAGCAGGATCCGACCCGCTACCCCTTCGAGATCGATCCGCACCTGCCGCCAGGTTGCGCCAACGCCTACAATCTGGAGCGTATGGTCGAGCGCAAGGCCGATCTGTTCCAGGGACGCAAGCCGGGCCCGGCTGCGGCGGCGCCGGTCGCGCGCGCCGCACGGCGCTATCTCGATGGCGACGAAAATCCGCTCGGCGGTGCCTTCGACCGCGACGGGCGTCGCAACACCAATCGTGCACCGGCGAAGGTGACGACGGAGCAGCAGTGAGCGCTGCCAGGCAGCTTGCTTCAACCAGCGAGGATCGTGCCGACGATCCTGGCCCTGGCGCGCGCGTCGCTTGCACTCTCCAGGGTCCGCAGCCGGCGCAGGAACGCTGGTCGCTCTGCCGCCGGCAGATTGGCCTCGACCACGCTTTGCGCTTCGCCTCCGGCGCCGGTGAGCGCGAGAACCAGTGCGAGATTGCGGCGATGCGTCGGCTTGGCGCTCTCCGAGCGGGCCACGCCCCTGATCCGGTCGACGGCCTGTTCCTTGCGGCCGGCGAGCGCCTCGGCCAGAGCGAGATTGGTCGCAATGTCGAGGTCGTCCGCAGCGCGGCTGTGCGACTTCTCGAAAGCGGCGACCGCCTCGGGCGCCTTGCCGGCGAGCGTCAAGGCGATGCCGAGCCGATTGTAGCCGGCTGCGCTGTCGATGATGGGGGCAGCCTTGCTGAGAGAGGCAAGCGCGGCGTCGATCTCGCCACGTCGCAGCGCGGCAGAGCCGAGCCCGAGCTGCGCCGCGCCGTTGTTCGGTTCGCGTTCGAGGGCCAGGCGGAAGGCGCGCTCGGCAACGACACCGTCGCCGGCTCGCAGATAAGCCTCACCGAGCCTTACGGCGGCTGCGGCATCGCCGGTCGCCGCCGCGCTCTCGTAGACTGCGAGCGCTGTCGCCATCTCGCCGCTCTCCTCCAGCGTCGAAGCAAGGACATGCGCTCCCCGCGGCTGCACCTCGGGCTTGGCCGCCTCGCTCGCCTCCTGCTGCTGCGTCAGCATACAGGCCGGCAGCAAGGCGATAAGCAGCAGCGGCGCGAAGCGGCTTGGCCTGATCGTCATGGTCGGACACTCCGTGACCTCGGGGGGCGGATCGGCGCTGGAAGGCTCGTTGGATGAACGAGCCTTCCGAAGAAAAATCGCTTCCGGCGAGCGAGAAGAAGCTGCGCGAGGCTCGGCGCAAGGGACAGGTGCCGCAAAGCCGCGACCTGATCATCGGCTTCACCTTCATCGCGGCGTTCGTCTACCTGGTCCTGGTCAAGGACCGGCTGCTCCTGCAGCTCGACGAACTGGTCGAACTGGTGATCAACCGGGGCAATGAAGCCTTCCCGGTCGTCCTCGAACGCGCGTTGCGCCATGCCGGCGGAATGCTGCTGTACCTGACCGCGCCGCTGGTCGCCGCTCTGGTCGCGACCGCCGCCCTGACCGCCATGGCCGGCAGTTTCGGCCCGGTGTTCTCGTTCGAGATCATCAAGCCGAAATTCGAGCATGTGAATCCCGCCAAGGGCCTGAAGCGGCTGGTTTCGCTGAAGAGCGTCAGCGAGTTCCTCAAGAGCCTGGTCAAACTCGTCGTGCTTGGGGCGGCCTTCGTCCTGATCCTCGGCCACCAGCTGCAGCCGCTTCTGGAAACCCCGGTCTGCGGCGAGCACTGTGCCGGCAGCGCCATCGCCGTGCTGCTGCTGCCGCTCTTCCTCGTCGTCGTGCTGGCCTATCTCGTCGTCGGTCTCGCCGACCTGTTGCTGCAGCGCTTCATCTTCCTGCGCGAGATGCGCATGACGCGTTCCGAGATGAAGCGGGAGACGAAGGACACCGAGGGCGATCCGCTGATCCGCAGCGCCAGGCGCCAACATTATCGGCTGATCGGCCGCTCCGGCGGCCTCGGCCTCGCCCGCGCGACCATGCTGATCGCGTACCACGGCAACGTCGTGGGCCTGCGCTATCAGCGCGGCGAAACCCCCGTGCCGCTCATCGTCTGCAAGGCCGCGGGGGAGCCAGGCGCCGCCCTGCTGCTCGAAGCGCGCGAGCGGGGCATTCCGGTCGTGCTCGACGAGCTGGCCCAGCCGCTGCACAAGCGGCACGCGCAGGGCGACCCGGTCAAGCAGGACCTGTTCCAACCGGTCGCCGACGCGCTGGTCAAGGCCGGCGTGCTCTAGATTGACGCGCATCACGGCCGTCGCGGGGCGAGTTGATGCAGGAACGGTTCGGCATCGAACAGCCGGCTGATGTCCTGCCGCATATACTCGATCATGAAGGCCGAGTAGATCAGCAGCAGCACCGAAAAGACCAGGCTCTTGGCCGAAAGCGAGAGCTCGAAGATGTTGAGCTGCGGCGCGGTCCGGGCGAGCAGCGCCATCGCGAGATCGGTGAAGAGCAGCGCGATCACGATCGGAGCGGCGAGGCGCAATGCAAAGCGCATGACCTCGTCGAGCAGCTTCAGCAGCAATTCGCCTGCGCCGGGATCGAAGACCGGCCCGAGGCTCGCCACCGGCCAGATCCGGTAGCTGGCATAGAGGCCCTTGACCATCAGATCGAAGCCCCCGGCCGCGAAGAACAGCATCAGCAGGCTGATGGCGAAGAAGGTCGCGGTGATGCTCGATTCGGCGATCGCCGAGGGGTCGAGCAAAGCGGCAGCGGTCGAGCCGCGCTGGAGATCGAGCAGATCGCCGGCGAGTTCCGCTGCCCAGATCGGCACGCCGAACAGCAGGCCGATCGTGATCCCGAGCACCAGTTCCTTGAGCAGGATCGCGGTGACGAGCGCCGGCGACAGCGGCTGGCCGTTCTGAAGCATCTCGGCGAGCACGGGGGTGAGCGGCAAGGTCAACGCCAGCGCGACCCCGCCGCGGATGATCCCGGCGAGGCCGAGCCGGGTGAAGGCCGGCGTCACCAGGATCGCACCGGTGATCCGCGTCATCGCCAGCGCCGTCGCGACCATGACGGGCAGGATGAGCTGAAGCAGGAGATCGCCCGACATCGTCCCCACTCAGCGTGTGAGAGCCGGGAAATCCTCGAACAGGGCGAGCGCCTGTTCGTAGATCTGCAGCGAGAGCAGTGGGCCGATCAGCAGGAGCAGCAGCAGGAGCACGACGATCAGCTTGATCGCCTGGGGCAGCGACTGGTCCTGGATCTGGGTGAGCGCCTGGAGCAGGCCGACGCCAAAGCCGATCAGGACGGCCGCCAGCAGTGCCGGCCCCGAGACGATCAGCACGGTCATCAGCGCCGCGTTGATCTTGGTGAGGATCAGCTCGTTGGTCACGGGCGTTCATCCGGATGGCGGGCAAGGTCCATCGCGGCTCAGCCATAGCTCAGGATCAGGCCGTGCATCAGCTTGGTCCAGCCGTCGATGCTGACGAAGAGCAGCAGCTTCAGCGGGATAGAGATCAGCGTCGGCGAGACCATCATCATGCCCATCGCCATCAGCACGTTGGCGACGATGAAATCGATGACCAGGAACGGCAGATAGAGCAGGAAGCCGATCTGGAAGGCGCGGGTCAGCTCCGAACTGACGAAAGCCGGCACCAGGACGATGAGATCATCCGCCTTCAGCGCGGCCGCCGCATTCTCTGGCCAGACCTTCACGGCCGCCGTCCGGAAGAATTCGCGCTCGCGCTCATGGGTGAAGCGCGAAAGGTGGTCGCGCAGCGGCTGACGCACCGTGTCCGCGGCTTCGGTGAGCCCCTGCACGGAGTTGAGATCGAGCTGGCGGGCCGAGACCCGCCCGTAAAGGTCGGCCATCAGCGGCGCCGTGACATAGACGGTCAGCACCAGCGCGATCGCATGCAGCACCAGATTCGGTGGCGACTGCTGGATGCCAAGCGCGTTGCGGATCAGGAAGAGGACGACCGAGATCTTCAGGAAGGCCGTCATCGTCACGACGCCGAGCGGGATCAGCCCGATCAGCGCGACGAAGGCGATGATTCCGACCAGGTTAGGACTGAGGTCAGGCATCGAACAGCCGGGTGATGCGCACGCCGAGCGCCTCGCCGATCCGCACCGGCTCGCCCTGGCCGATACGGCGCCCGTTGGCGATGAGGGAGAGCGGCTCATTGGAGGAGGTCGGGAGCGCGACGATGCTTCCGGCACCGAGGCCGGCGAGCTCCTTCAACGTCATCTCGCTGCGTCCGAACTCGAAGATGACCCGAACGGGCAGATCGTCGAGGGCCGCTGCGCCCTCCTCTGCAGAGCTATCCTCGTCGAGATCGTCCATGAGCCACTCCCATCGTGATGATCGCACCGGGGCCGGCGCCGCCTGAAGACGCGCCGTGTCACTGTCGATCCGGACCGGGGCAGCCAGATGCCGGCCAACCAGAAGACAGGCTTCCCCCGCCGGCAGATGGCGGTCGAACAACAGGACGTCCCCCGGCCTGGCGCGCTTGAGCTCGCCCAGCGTGATCTGGACGTCGGCTTGCCGAAGGCTGAGCGGAACAGGGATCGGGTCGCCCCAGCCAGGCAAAGCCCTCGCCGCAGGCAGGAAGGCAAACAGCCGATCAAGAACACCGGAAGGACCTGCGATCCCGGCAATCTCGACCGGATCCGCCTCGAGCCGGACGGCTATCGCGAACTGCAGCTCGCTTGCGCCGAATTGACCAGCCTGCTCACGCAATTCGACCGTCTCGCCGAGGCGAGTTTCCAGCTCAGCGACGACTTCAGCGAAGGCCGCTTCGATGAGGAGCGCCTTTCGGGTCGGATCGAGCACTGTCGTAGCGCCATCCGATCCGAAGCTGCCGAGCAACGCCGCGACCAGCCGAGATGGCAGGCGTAATTCGACGTGCTCGCTGCCGACGGCGAGCGCAAATGGCAGGTAGTCGGCATCGCCGGCCGACAGCCCCCGCGCCGCCGGAGCCAGGGCGATCTCCCGCTCATCGAGCCGCAGAGCGATGCGCCAGTCCGAGCCATGGAAGCGGTTGATCGATGCGAGGTCGCGTGCCGGCACAGAGGGGTAGAAGAACGGGCGCACATCGCCGGGCTCGGGCGCCGGGCGGTTCGCCAAGGGCACGTCGGCCTTCATCGGGCCGGCCTCCCGCTCGCAGCTTCATCCAGTGCTGCATCGAGGCGCGCTTGCTGCCTTTTCCGTTCCCGTTTCGCCTGCTCATCGCAGGCCTGTTCGAGCCGTATCCGATCGTGCCGACGCTCGCGATGAACAGCCTGGGACGCGGCGAGGTCGCGTTGCCGCGCCGAAAGCGTATCGGCGGCCGAGGCGGCCGCGGCCTCGAGGTCATGGCGTGCCGCACCGGCAATCATGGCTTCCTCATGGAAACGTGCCAGCGCTGTCAGTGAAAATGGCTGAGCGAGCAGACCGCGATGGCGGGCGCGCTGCGACGACAGCGACTGCTCGTCATGGGCGGCGATGGCTCCTGCAGCTTCGTTCGCGGCAGCCCCGGCACTTGCCGCCGCCGCCCGCTGCCGAGCCGCGCGCTCACCGGCACGCTGTTCGCGTCTGCGACGGAGCGCGAGCAGCGTCTGCAGGTCGACGAGGCCGGTCACGCCAGCACCTCGCGCATCCACTCGCGCGTCCGCTCCAGCGATTCAGGCTCGCCTGAACCTTGGCGGAGGAAGGCCCGGATGCGGTCGATTCTGGCCAATGCCGCATCGGCCAGCGCATCCGAGCCGGGTTCGTACTCGCCGACCCGCACCAGCAGCTCGATCTCAGCGTGACGTGCCAGCAACTCACGTATCCGCTGCGCATTCGCCAGATGCTCCGGCGGTGCAACTGTGCCCATCAGGCGCGAACGGCTTTTGAGGATGTCGATCGCCGGGAAATGATTCTGCTGGGCAAGCTCGCTCGACAGCACGATATGGCCGTCGAGCAGCGCCATAACCTCTTCCGCGACCGGATCGATCTCCGCCTCGCCTTCGGTCAGCACAGTGTAGATGCCGGTGATCGAACCGCCCTGCCCCGGCCCCGCGCGCTCGAGCAGTCGCGGCAACGCGGCGAACAGCGAAGGCGGAAAGCCGCGCCGGGTCGGTGGCTCTCCCGCTGCCAGGCCGATCTCGCGCTGGGCTCGCGCAAACCGGGTGATGCTGTCCATCAGCAACAGGACGTGACGGCCCGTATCGCGAAAATACTCGGCTATGGTGGTCGCGACATGGGCCGCCTTGACGCGTTCGAGCGCCGGCCGATCCGAGGTCGCGACGACGGCAACGGTCCGTTCCCGCGCGTCCGGCGACAGGCGTCGCTCGAGGGTCTCGCGAACCTCGCGGCCGCGCTCGCCGACCAGCGCGAGCACGATCACATCAGCTTCTGTCCCGGCGACGATATCGGTGAGCAGCGAGGATTTGCCGGCGCCGGGCGGGCCGAAAATGCCGAGGCGCTGGCCGCGCGCGCAGCTGAGCAGGCCGTCGATGGCGCGCAAACCGAGCTGGAGCGGAGCGTCGATGAGGTCGCGCGCCAATGGCGGCGGCGGTGGCGCATGAACCGGGCGCAGGCCGGTGATCGCACCGGCCGGCCAGCCGGCGCCGTCCAGCGCCACTCCGGTCGCGCCGATGGTGCGTCCGAGCAGGCCGGGCCCGACCGGAGCGAGCAGGACCTCTCCCGTCGGCACGACCTCGGTCTCGGTCGAAAGGCCATCGAGATCACCGATCGGCGTCAGGATCGCGCAACCATCCTGCAGCCCGACGACCTCGGCCAATGCGATCACTCCGCTGGCGGGATCGTGCAGCTCGCAGATTTCGCCGAGCCGGACGTCGCGCAGCGTCGCGTGGATGGTGACGCCGAGCGCCCGCTGGACCTTGCCGCGCGGCGGTCGTGGGCTCGTCTGCTGGAGGCCGTGGCGCAGCCCCGCCAGGGCCTCGTCGAGACGTGCGCGCCCGGCCGTATCGGCGATCGTCATGCCGGCATCATCCGGCGCGAGAGCCCCCGGCGAAGCGCCTCGATCTGGCTGTCGATGCCGGCATCGACCGTGGCGATGTCGCTCGTCAGCACGCAGCTGTCGCGCGCCAGAGCAGGATCACCGCTGACCTCGAGGCTGATCTCGATGCCGCCGGCTCGCACGGCCTCCTGCAGGGTCTCGTTCACCGCCGCGACATGATCGGGGTGGACGCGGACGGTCAGCGTCCGGCTGCGACGGAAGGCCGAGAGGGCTTTCAGCGCCGCCATGGCCACGATATCGCGGCGATCGAACTGGTCGACGACATCACGCACCACAGCGAATGCGATATCCGTCAGCTCGCCGGAGAGGCCAGCGAAATAGGCATCGACATCCGCGATCGCCCGGCCGATTCGCTCCGCGGCTTCGGCCTCTCCACGCTCGCGCCCGGCGGCTTGCGCCTGTGCCAGCACCCGTTCGGCTTCGTCCTTCGCGGCCGCCTCGATGGCGCGTGCCGTCTCTCGCGCGGCATCGAGGAAAGCGAAGCCGTCGCTCCAGGCAGCTGCCATCTCGGCGGGAACGAGCCCGCGCGGCGGCCGGTGCGGCAGGTCGGCCATCGCCGTCACGCCGAACCGGCGCGATGCGCCGCCTCGATGATCGGCCGGCCGATCTCCGGCGTAACGGTCGCGAGCGGCAACATCTCATCGGGCATCTGCAGGCGCAGCCGCGCCCCGATCTCGGCAGGCAAGCTCGCCGCCCAGGCGAGCAGGCAGCTCCAGCCCGCTCGGTCGATCTGCTCGATCAGCTCCGTACTCACCGTGAGCCCCTCGGCTGGCCCGGCAAGGTCGCGCCTCGCCAGGGCGCGCGCGAGCACGCCGGACCCCAGTGCCTTGTCCAGCGCACGCACTTCGCTGGCGAGCACGATGCGCGACAGCGAACCGGCGAAATGGATCGCACCGGCAAGGCGCAGGAGGCTCCGCAGCGCCACCGGGGCGAGCAGCAGGATGGCACGGTCAGAATCCGGAACCGCGTCCTGCCCGAGCGTTGCCGACAGGCGGTTCTGCGAGCAGAGCAGGTCGGACAAGCGCGCCTCGAGGCGAGGAAGGGCAAGCAAGCGCCGGCAGGCCTCCGGCGTGACCGCCTGGTCGAAGGCCGCCGCGAGCCGCTCCGGCGTAACATAGGTTGCCGGGCTGGCGACGAAGCGCCGCCAGGCGATGGCAGCCTCGTCCGGGTGCGTCAGGGAACCGCTCATCGTTCGCCCGCGCCTTCGGCGAGGGAATAGAATCGGCGCCGACGCAGGATGAGCAGGCCACCAGCGATCAGCACGCAGCCGCCGGCTGCTCCCACGATCGCCGGCCATGGCAGGCCAGCCGGCGACAAGGCCGGAACAGGTGGCTGAGCCTGAAGGGCCATCGCGTTGCGCTCGGCCGGAACGACCACGACCGAGACGCGGTCATAGTTCAGTCCCGCGACCCCGTTGGCAATCAGCATCTTGATCGAGGCGAGCTTGTCGTCGATCGCGATCTTCGGGTCATGGCGAATGAAGACGGATGCGGAAGAAGGCACCAGGTTCTGTCGCAGCGGATCGTTCTCAGGCAGGACGAGGTGGACGCGGGCGGTCAGCACCCCGTCGATCGCTGCGACGGTGCGGGAGAGTTCCTGGCTCAATGCGAAGATCATCCGCGCCCGGTCCTGCACCGGCGAGGAAACGAGGCCGTCCTTCTTGAAGACGTCCCCAAGGGTCTGGAACTCCTGCCGCGGCAGGCCACTGCGGCCGAGGATCGTCACCGCGTCGGCGAAGCGGCCCTCCTCGACCGTCACGGTCAGCTTACCGCCCTTCTGGACGCTGCGCCCGGCCGGGATGCCGTTCTGCAGCAGGATCGCCACCATCTCATTGGCCTGCGGCTCGTCGAGATTGGTGTAGAGATCGACCTTGCAGCCAGCCAGCAGCAGGGCAAGGCAGAGAGAAGCGAGAATGCGAGCGGGCCGGGTCTTCGCCATGGCGGGCACCGATCGGCTTACTGGCCCTTGAGCACGGTATTGGCGGAGCCGGTCGTCTGCGTCGCGCCACGGACGACCAGCTGCGTCTGCACAGCGAACTCGAAGGAGCGGTTCATCGATTCGATGACCCGGTCGAGCTGGCGGTCGTCCAGAGCGCTGCGCTCGGTCGAACCTTGCGCTCCAGCCGAGGGAGCCTGCTCGCGTGCGGTCTCGCCGGCCCGGCGCAGGAAGCCATCCATCCGGCTCGTCAGCTCGGAGGCGAGCTGACCGGGATCGGCCAAAGCCCCGGCCCGGGCGGGCCAGCTCTGCTGGCGCGCCGCCGCCTCCGCCGCATGGTCGAAGGCCGGCCGCTGTTCCGAACCGGTCTGGATGACCAGGGTCGAGCCGGACAACAAGGTGTTGGGCAGTCCGTTTGCGATCGTCATATGCGTCTCCGAAGGTGGATCTGCGAGCGCCGGTCTCGGTCAGCCCTCTTCGTCGGCCATGACTTCGCCGAGCATGTCGGTCATGCGCGGCATCAGCAGCATCGACATGACCTGCGATCCGTATTGGCCGACCATCCGGGCAAGCTCGTCCTGGCTGATCTCGTCCTGCTGATCGGCCGCGCCAGCACCGGCATTGCGCTGCTGCGCTGCTGCGATCGCATCGTCGAAGCCCGCGCCGTTGTTGTCGACCGTACCGCCTGGCAGGGCGGTATTCACCGGTTGCACGCTCATCGCTGCTCTCCTCGGTATCCGCCGAGCGCAAACGGTCGCGCTGCCGGCCGGTAAATGCGCCTTACGGTAGGAGCGTTGTTTTTACGATGTCAACGCTTATTGCACTGTAAAAACTTTCATTATTCGGGATAGTGCGTTATGAATAATGAATTCATTGCACATTACTAAGCTAGTACGAAATTCAAATCTTTCGATTTGGCAATTTAGTTCCAGATGGAATTTCCATTGATGAAATGAATGCATTCATAATCTCAAATAACATCAGAGATAGTGAATTGAATGCTTGACGAATCCTTTATCGACATTAACGTCCGCTTGCCTTGAACGACCAACCCCTGTCGTTCGGGCGCCGGAACCGGGGCATTGAAGATCCCGCGCCGGTCCGATCCCAGAGCACGTCAAAAACGGAGTCTGCGATGTCCGGAACCTCGTCCGTCCAGAACACCACCACGCCGGAGAATGCGATCCAGCAGATGGAAGCCGCCTTCAACCGCGCCATCGTGAAATCGGCCGAAATCACCACCAAGACGACCGAGAAGAAGGTCAGCCTCGACGCGGCCAAGCAGCGTCCGAACGCCTGATCGCGCCTTTGCGGCGCCCTGGCGTGGCCAAACGGCCACCGCCCTCCAAGCCATCACCGCTCGCCGCCGCACGGTGGCGCGCGTCATCTCCGGCTGCGCTTCGGCTTCCCGCACCATCGACCTGGCGCGCGGGATAGCCGGAGCGCAGCCGGCGTCAGCTTCGGGAGGCCGAACATGCGAGTGAACAAGCCGGACGGTGGTCTTGTCAGCCAGGCCACGGGTTCGCAGTCGACCAGCCCGTTCGGGTCACTGCTCAAGAGTCTCGTCGACACCGTTCGCAAGGTCCTCCAGGCGCTGGCACCCGTATTGTCGCGGGTAAACTACGCGGCCTCCATGACCAATGCGGCGGGCCGCAATCCCAAGGTCATCTGGGCCGGAAACCTGAAGCCCGGCCAGGCCAACACACCGCAGGGGCAGGCGCTCATCGCCAAGCAGGAGCGCGTGCTGATCCTGCTTGCGCAATTGCTGGCGAACTCGCTCGCCAACAGCGATCCGGCGAAGGCCAAGGAAAACCAGGTCCTCACCGCCCAGATCAACGCGATCATCCTCAACGACGAGTCCACCGTCGCCGGGCAGGAAGCCCATGAGCGCGGCGTCGAGACGGCCGCTGCCGAACAGAAATACGGCGCTGGGAGCGCTGCGAAGCCGCAGCTCATGCCCTCGGGCGGCGGTGACTGGATTCAGTCGAACGGCCAATGGGTCCACCCGGAAGTCGCTCGCACTCGCGCCGCGCAGAGCTCGGCCGAAGCCCGCGCCATCGAAGCCCGCGCCAAATCGGACGAGGCGACGGCGCAGGTCGACGTCTACGCCGCCGACCCGGAATACCGCTCGGCCGTCGCCGGAGCTAACCGCACGCTGGGCAAGACGCTGGCGCCGGAAGGCATCACTATCACCATCAAGCCGACCAAACCGCTCGCCCAGGCGCAAAGCGACCTCAAGAACGCGCAGGAGGTCGCCGGAAAGGCGACGCAGAGCCGCCAGAAGCGTGAGCAGGCGGAATCCGTCCTGCTCGAGGCGCTGGCGGACAAGATCAAGGTGCGCGGACCGCGGGACCCCAACGCCCAGCAGGCCCGGTCATCGGACAGCACCGAAAGCAGCAGGGTCTCCGATCGCAGGACCGACTACGAGGACAAGGAGGTCAGGGCCGGGCTCGCCGAGTACGGCCAGCTCTCGGCCGAGGCCGATCTGCTCGACGTCGAGATCAGCGAACTGGTGGCAAAGCAGCTCGTCAACACGACGCAACCGGGCACGCCGGAGCGTAAGGCTGCCGACACGGCAGTCGAAACCGCCGGCAACCAGCGCAGGGTGGCAGAGGCCAACCGCGACGTCGCGGTCAAGGCCAGCGATCTCGCCGACGCCGAACGAGACCTTGCCGGCGTGCAGCTCCAGGCTGCGCCGATCGAGGATTCTGCTCTCCGCAACTTGCAGAACAAGAGCCCTCACCTGTTCCAGCCGGACGGTTTCACCGATGCCGGCAACAAGGTCTCGGGCTCCTTGCAGCACGTCTCGGTAGATGACAAGGACGGGCAGCTCTACGCGACCTTCAAATACGAGCACAAAGAGCTGGTCATCCAGCTCACCTTTACACCCGGCGCCAAGAATGTCCGGCGCAGCGGCCATGAGCGCGATATCGACATGGCCTGGAGCAACCTCGCCGGATGCGGCCCCAATGGGCTGCTCAGTGCGCAACAACGCAAGCAGGCGGCGGAAAAGGCCTATACCTCGAGCACGATCACGCAGATCGACGTCAACATCGAGCTCGCCGGCAAGACCATCCCGACGCTCGAGAAAGCGCTGGACACGGCGCTGGGCACGCACGGGCCGGCAGTACCTGTCGGCGGGCCCGGTGAAACCGCGCCTTTCGCGGGCGCAGTCAAGTCGACCATGAATGGCGTGGATGTCTGGGTCCATCCGGAAGTCGCGCTGATCCTGTCCGCCCTCAACGCCACGCGCGATCTCGACAAGAATCTGCGGCTCCAGCGCGAGCACGCGGTCGCCTGGCATGATTTCGCGGTCTTCACCGCCACGCAGCCGACCAAGCTGCTCAACGAGGATTCGGGCGAGCACCAAAGCAGCTTGCAGGCGGCGTATTATCGCGGCCGGCAGACGCAGGCGACGCATCAGATCGAGCTCACCTTCGGCGCGATGGCGCAGCAGACCTTGCCGGACGGCAAGGCTCTGTTCGGAGCCGAGCACGTGCTGGGAGGCCGGAACCTCAAATCGACCTTGCAACTGGCCGGTGCGGGTCAGGAAGAAGCCGGCAGGATGGCCGGCAAGATCGCGGAGATCGGCGGCGACCAGGCTCGGGTCACCCTCGTGCCGTTCCAGTATATCGACGCCAGCGTCGGCTCTCAGCAGATGCTGTTCGCGATCGTACGCGACGGCGATGGACAGGATCACATCGTCGACGGCCGCGGCTCCGACTATGACCTGGAAGGCCGCAAGCCGGAAAACATCAAGGCCTTCATCGAGACCTACCAGAACGACAATGACCTGGCCGATAGCGGCACCATCGTCGTCCCGAAGAATCTCACCTTCACCGCCAGGAACGACAAGGTCGAGACCGAGGCCTTTCAGGCCCACGTCAAGACCTTCGCGGAGAAGTACGTCGACCCCGTCGCGACCGGCGTCGCCGCTGGCGCGCCCCTCCTGATGCTGATCCCCGGCGTCAACGTCGTCGCGGCTCCGCTCGCCATCGCCGCCGGCACCTATGTCGGCGGCAGGCAGCTGCAGGAGTTCGGAGAGGACATCTATTACGGCCGGGAGGTCTCGGTCGGGCGCGTGATCATGGAGACGCTCTCGGCCGGAGCGACGATCTTCCCCGCCACCGCATCGCTATCGCGGGCGATCGGGTTGAGAAATGCCGGCATGACGACGTTCGCGTCGCTGCGCACCTCGATCGGCGCGACCTACAGCCGAACCCCCTATTACCGCGACGCCGGCGCGATCATGCACAGCGCCAGCGGTGGAGCGATCGGCTTCGCCCGCACGCTCGATCTCGCCTCGATCGCGGCCGGTTCCCCGCTTCTTGCCGTCTCCGCCTTCAACATGATGGCTCATGGCGACGATCCCGGCATGAACCCGTTGATCGAGCTGATGAGCTTCGCCTCTGGCGTCTACGGCACCGCATCCGGCCTGCACGCCCATATCGAGCAAGGGCGGGCCGCACCGCAGACCACAACGCAGAGGCCAAGGCATGTAGCGACCGCGACGACATTCACGCATCACGCGCCAGGGACGGCCGCTTTGCCGAGCGGCCTTGGGGGGACGGGTACAGCGCGTGGCGGCGCTCCGCAGAATGTCACGACAGCCGCGCAGCCGGCTGCGGGCTCCGGCGGATCGCGGAAGAACGGTGGCACGACCGATCATTCGGCCGAGCCCAATGCGAACAAGGTCGATCACGTGGCCGGCGGCGACGGCGCGCCGGCGCCAAAGGCGGCACCTGAAGTCCTGCCGGCCGTCGTCGATGCGGTGACGACCGCCAGCCAGATCATCAATAGCGGCAACACGGCCCATGGCGACACGGGCAATGGGGCTGCCGATCAGCAGGCGCGGCCGGGGCGTACGGTGGAAGACGGGACAGCGCCTGACCCGCACACCGAAAAGACGCCTCTCGATCCCGAAGTGGTGTCGGCTGCAGCATCCGCCCTGCCGACGGTCGCCGATGCGGTGGCAGCCAGCCAGATGGCCAACACCGGCAGCGCGGCGCACGGCGACAAGGATAGCGGTTCGCAGGAGCAGCAGACGCGCCCCGGACGGCCGGCCGAGGACGGGACCGGGGCCGGTCCGCGGGCAGGAGACGCCGGCGACAAGGCATTCATGCCGCTGTGGCAACAGGCGCGGCAGTCGCCGGATCGCCTGGCGCTTCCTCCGGAACGACGGGCCGAGATGGAAGCTGCCGGCGGCGACGTTCCACCTAGCGGCTGGCAAACGGTCAAGCCGTGGAAATGGCAGGAGAACGCGCCCGACATCCGGATCTCGGCGCTCGGCCGCGTCCGGATCAACCCGGGCCCGGCCGGCGATGCGGTCAGGGCGATGCTCGGTGCCCAGGTCGATTCGACCCCGGTCGGCTCGCCGACCTGGCGCTCATACATGGCCGGTCTCGGCGTGCGCAGCAATTTCAGGGCGATCGGCGCCGCCATGGGCGAAGGCCCAGGCGCCGTACGCGATGCGCTGCAGTCGGAGGCCGGCCTCTCGATCCGGCCGAACGAGCATCGCAACATCACGGGCGCGCAACTTGGCCTGCCGGTCTCCCACCAGACTGCCTTCCAGTTCAAGGGAGCCGACCTGATCGCGGCCGGAGAACAGCTGATCTATGGCGACACCGCATCGCCATCCGCGTTCGACCTGCTGCCGAAGACCGGGCGCGTCATTCCCGCGTCCAAAAAGGCGGACGCCAACACGCAGGGCCACGTCGTCGAGATCGTCTACGGCCTCTCGCTGCGCTCGCAATCCGTCAACCTGAAGCCCGGAGAGACCGACGTCTTCGGGGCACCGGCGAGCAACAGCGCCGGCTTCGTGCGCTTCGAGGAGGGCGTGCCGTACAAGAAGGTGATGCTGGAGGACAAGCTCTACCTGCACCCCGCCTGGGTCAACGAGCTGCCGACCTCGGTCTCGAAATTCATCCCGCGTGTCGCGCTCGAGCGTCGGTACGAAGTGGCGATGGACGCCATGTTCCATCAGGACTTCACGGTCTCGCAGCAGTTCCTCGATCTCAATCAGACCATCCTGGGCAAGCTGCGGCTGCGCACGCAAGTCGTCGTCAACAATTCCGACGACGCTGCCGCCCTGGCCGCGGCGCCATCGATCGAAAAGCTGCAGGAACTGATCGCGAAGGGCGCGATCGACCAGGACCAGCGCCTGACCTATGTGCGCGGTTCCGGCAGCGGCCTGCGCCAGTCCGCGGTTCCCGGATTGCCTTTGAAAGAGACGATCGTCGATCTCGCCGGCAAGGAGCGGCGCGTCTGGTCGCCGGGCTCGAGCCGACTCGAGGTGGTCATCAACGAGCAGTTCGGACCGCGTGGGCTGATCAATCCCGACCGTCCTCTGCTGGCAAAGGCGCCAACGACCTTCAGCCACTATGTCCCGTCCGACGGGCCGATCTTCTGGGGGCTGTTCGGCGACAAGCAGAATGTGGCGCTGACGGTCGACCGCACGCTCGCCTGGTCGGTGCCTGCCCTGCCCGTCGGTGTCCCGGGCGTACGCTGGCTGCAATTGCCGCTGTCCGCGAGCATCGAAGGCCGCGTGTTCTACCGGACCAAGCTGCCGGACACCGCCCCGGACGTCGCAGCCCAGCGGACGACGAGCTGGGAGTTTCCCCAGGCGGACGGCCTGGTGCTGGCGACCGAAGGACCACGCTGGCTGAAGCGGATCAGCACCCAGGCCGAGACCGGACGGATCGCCGTCCTGCCGCGCGGTGGCAATGAAGCGCTCGGCAAGTGGCTCGATCGGCTCGAGGCCGGCGCGACGCCCAGTCAGAAGCAGGCGATCGCCGATTTCAGGCAGACGACCCTGCCCGGTCTCAAGGACGAGTCAATTCTGACGCCCGAGCAGGCTTCATCCGTCCGTGATTTCATTACCGGGCAAGCGAGGCCGAAAACCGGAGCACTGCAAGACGGCATCATCGAGATTCGTCCCGGTGCCCTCGAGCTGCCGCTCAAGACCTGGTACGAGACCCATGGCTTTACGGTCGAGGTCTCGCGGCGCGATCCGATGCCGCTCTGGGATGCCGCACGGCAGGATCCGAACGCTTTCCACGCAGGCGGCGAGGCCGATCGCACCGGCACTCAATCATCCCGGGCGGCACCGACGCAGCCTGACACCCCGGACGCGCTTGGGCCGCACCTCTGGTCGGTGAGCTCCTCGCACGCGCTCGATGCAGCGACCGGGCCCGGATATCTCCGCCATCTCACCGACGGGACCGGCGCCGCGCCTGAGGACATCATTGCCCGCATCCGCGCCAGGCTTGAGGAGGAAGCGAACCGGCCGCAGCCGCGCGATCTGAGCGCCGCAGCCCAACCATCGGGCAGCCCAAATCAGCAGCTGATCGCCAAGGGCCGCGGGCTTGTCGGCCAGTCGCCCGACCAGAAGGTCGACGGCTCACTGAACCTGGTGCTCGACTATCTCGCCGGCGTGCCCGAGACCGCCCCGGGCTATCGCCACGCCATCGTCGATCTCGGACATCTCGTCCATCACATCGAAAACCCCGGCCAGGGCACCTTCGATCCGCGCCTGCAAGCCGTCGTGCGCCGCGCGGAATCCTTTGCTCTCAGTCGCGCCCTGAACCCCGCGGCGGAGTGGCCGCTCACCGTATCGCTGCGGCCGGCGGCCCCGAAGCCGGCCGCTGCGCAGCCGAACACCAGCGTCGCGTCGACCGGTCCGGCGATGCCAGTGCGGACGGCGGGCTCGGACGCATTGCTCTCCCCGGACGCCGTTTCGGTGATCGGACAGCATGGCGTCTCGCTGATGCCGAACCTGCCTGCCCAGTTGAGGGCGAGCAAGGCTTTCAAATCGACCCCGGACGACGCTCGAGCAGTTGCGTTGTTTCCGCAGGCTTCCACTGATCCGGGCCTGCAGACCAGGTTCGCCCTGACCATGCAGCAGCCAGCCGATGTCTATGGACAGCCGGGCGGCACGCGCGCCACTGGCCTGCGCACAGCCGACACCCAGTTCTTCGACAACTACGCCGACGCGGCTGCGGCCGTGGCCAACTTGCCAGCGCCGAAAGGTGGCCTGCGCGGCGGCTTCATCTACAAGGTCGAGGCCGGTGCGAAGGATATCGCGGGCATCGGCAAGCTGGCCGAGATTCCAGCCGATTGGCTTCCCGGGGCCCAGTTCGTCTACCGCACCGGTGATGTCTTTCCGGCAATTGCGCTACGGCCAGTGGCGGGAACACCTGCGAGCCAGTCAGCAGTCGTCGCGGCGACACCGGCCGCTCCCACGCCCCAGCCGCATGTCGGCCAGGGCGCCATCGCCAACAAGGGCTCGACCGACCCGATCGCCGAAGCCCGGCAGTCGCCCGACATCACGACACGGCCAGCCTATGCCGGGGCCGAAAGCGGCTTGAGGAAGTCCTTCGTCGACCCCGCGAACACGTATTGGCGCAAGAAGAAGGCAAACCAGAAACTGCCCGAGCCCGACGACCAGATGAAGGCGCAGACCGCCTATCTGGCCATCGCCCAATCGCCGGACGACCATGGCCTCAAGAGCCGTCCCTTCCACAAGAAGGTAACGGACTATGCGACCCGGCAGGTGCCGCATCTGTTCGGCTCGCACGACTACACGGCGATCCGCTACATCGAGGGCCCGGTCCCGCCCCAGCAGATCATCGGCGCAGGAGGAACCCACCCGCCGCTCGACCTGTCGGATTTCAGCCTGCATTCGACCTTCGAAGGCGCGCGCGAGGCGGTGCAGCAGCGCCCTGCCACGGCCGCGAAGACAGGCCGCAAGCAGGCTGCGCCAGGCGGCTATGTCTATCGGCTCGTCGGCCCGAAGGATGTGCTGACCGAGGCGATCGCCTCAGGGGTGATCGACCCCAGGCTGGTCGAGGGCGGGCTGCGCGTCTTCGATGACGGCAGCGTCTATCCCTACAGCGTCGTCAACCGTGACGCCGCCTATGCGCCCAAACCCGGCGAGACCTTCGTGAAGGCCGACAGGCCAGTCGAAGGCAAGGACAAGCGTCGCATCATCCTGACCAATGTCAGCTATGTCGGCGGCGCTGCCTTCGGCGCCTATATGACCGCGCGGCTCGGCACCGGCAGCCATATCGGGGCGCGCGACCTTCTGTCCTCGCTGGCGGTCTATGCTTGGCTGTTCCGTGGCAGCATCGCCGGCATCCGGCAGGGCGCCAAGATCCGGCTGCAGAAGCGGCAGGACAGCGCCGCTTTGGTCTCGGATGTCGCGCATGACAAGTTCAAGCCCGGCGAGGCCGTGCTCGACCAGCTCAATCGCCAGGTCACCGGTGGCCGCGGGCGGCGGCTCGGAATCGCCAAGCCGGATCGCGAACGCTATGCCGACGCGATCGAGACGGCGCAGCAGGCGATCGCCAAGGGCAACACGCCTGAACCCGACACGATGAAGGTCGTGCGCGAGGCGGTCGTCGATGTCGCGACAAAGCCTCTGCTGGGCAGGCGCGGTTTCGTTCATCGCGTCGGGAACAAGTCCGAGATCGAGACTGCGGCGGCCGAACTGCATGCGGACCCGACACAATCGGCCCCGTGGCTGACGATCGCCGACGCGCATCTCGGCATCCTGGTGCGGCGGACCACCGGCTGGCATGGCGCCGTCTGGGGCCATAGCCGGGCCGACCGGATGAACTATCTCCTCGCCTTCGAGACGCTGCGCGCGAACCGCCTGGATGCGGAGGCGATGAAGGTGCTGGAGACGGCTCCGGGCCGGCTGATCTCACCGAATACGCCGACCGGGCGCATTCTGGAGTTCGCGCGCTATGCCAGCTTCGGCATCAGCAACGCGAACACCACGCGGCTGGTGACCAACCCGTTCCTCGATCCCGCCGCCTATCGCTATCTTGGCGTGCTCGACACCTTTGGCGGCGCGGCCGACCTCGCCAGCAATTCCGCGAGCGCGGCATTCCTGTTCGGCAACCTGCCCGGCGTCGTCGGCACGGCTTCGAAGCGCGGCGTCGGCGATGCCGACTTCAACGCGCCCAAGAAGGCGGCGGAGGAACTCAACGCGGCGAGCGCAAGCAATCTCCCGGCGACATCCGCCCAGGCGCAGCCCGCGACGCCTGCCCAAAGCGGGGCCGCCCAGGCCGGTTCAGGTGGCAAGACGCAGAAGCCTCACCCGACCTATGCCTCGACCGACCGCGGCAGGATCATCGGCCCGGTCCGCCGGTTCTTTGCCGGCGCCGGCGATCCAAAGGCCGTGCTTCACGACGGCCAGGTTCCCGATGGACCGCCCGCAGCGGACGGGACGCAGAAATACAAGCCGATGTACAAGCCCTCGCTGATCCAGCGCTGGCCGCAATACGCCTCCGCCGGCGACGCCTATGGCATGGTGCCGTTCGTGGTTGCCGACAGCATCCACGCGGTGAATGCGTTTGCTGCCGGACAGCCGGTGCTCGGCAGCATCGAGCTCCTGAAGGTCGCGGCCGACTGGTATGTCTTCCGCGGCGCCCAGAAGGACTACATCGACGAATACCGCTCCAATCGCGGCATGGGCCCGATCGTCTGGCACAGCCGCGTCACCGACATGTTCAATGCGCCTTTGAACGGCGCCGAGCGCAACCCCTCCAGCGTCGACAAGCCGTGGCTGCGCTATGGCCTGCCGCCGCTGGTGCTGCTCGGTGCGGCGGTCGCCATTCGCGTCGGCCTCAGCCTCGCCTTCCCCTGGGAGCCCATCGACCAGACGCCTCAGCCCGATCCGGTCGATCCACCCCTGCCCGATCCCTCGCAGGTCCCCGACCCCGGACCTGTGCAGACGCCGCCTTTCCATGGTCCGGGAGGCCCCAATCGCTACATCGCGAACCTGGATGGCGATGCGGGACAAGAGCCGGCAGGGCCGCAGGTGCCGGCAGGAAGCTCGTTCATGCGCTTCGTCACGACGCAGGAGAAAGCGGGCTCGACTTTGGCTGCCTGATCAGGGGAGCGGCGTAGCAAGTATGTTGCGCCAGCTGCCTTTTTGTCAGCGCTCCCGCTCGACCGCCGCGATCACCCCGACCTCGACGCCCCAACCTTCTCCCGGATGGGAGAAGGTGGCGCGGAGCACCGGATGAGGGCCTGCCTTTGCCGCAGAAGGCCGCAGCGCCGCCGTTGCGTTCCGGTAGTCAGCGGCGGGCCTTCACCCCTGCCCCTCTCCCATCCGGGAGAGGGGTTCCCCGCGGATTACTCGCCTTATGCGGATGACGATAACGTACATCGCGCTAAACTGAGTGCCATGAACCGTATCCCAAAGCGGTCGATCACTCTCTTGCGCGACCCCGACCTGATTGAGGTCGCGTGCGCACACGGGCTCAACCTCTCGGCGATCACCGAAAACGCTCTGCGCAAGCAGATGACGAAGGAGGACGCGCGGCGCTGGCTCGCGGAAAACAGCGAAGCGATCACCGCCCAGAATGCCTGGACGGCCGAGCATTGCTTGTTTTCCGACGAATTCCGCGGCCGGTGAGCCCGTGGTCCGACAGAACTCAGCTCGCCCCGCTAGGCGTACCCGACGAAAATTTGGAGCAGTTGATGAGAGGATGAGAGTCGCCATCCTCGAGAGCCTCACGCAAGTTGGTCCATCCAAGCCGATCGGCTATCTACCCCTGAATACTATCCGGAGTATTTTGAACCTGTCGGTTCAAGAGCTGATCGATGACGCTCGCAAGCGTGGTATAGCGGCGATTGAACTCAGCCCGCGAAATTGCTGCATCAACAGCGGCGCGCTTTATTTCTATGACAGCACAGCGCTTATCCGCCTCCTTGATGCAGAGGCCGGCTTGCTTTGCCAAAACAACTGCCCACGGACGCCCCGCGAGTTCGTTGAATACATCGCCCGCAACTGGCTTGAGCCGTCGCACCCTTTAACAAGACTCGTGAGACACGCTTTCGGCGAAAACGACAACGGCCGGGATGAACCCGGCCGCCATAAGATCGAGAACGGCTAGCCCTTACGAACACCCGGTCGTCGAGCCGCAGGTGTTGCACTTCAGGCAGGTGCCATTCCGCACCAGCGTGAAGTTGCCGCACTCGCCGCAGCTGTCGCCGACATAGCCCTTCATGATCGCCTCGGCCCGGCGCTCGGACGCGGTCGGCTGGGCGGCCGGTGCGGCGAAGCCGAGCTTGCTCATCTCAGCCTCGCCATAGGCCTCCGGCTCCTCCTTCAGCGCGGTCGCGCCGGCAGTGGCAAGGCCGGTGACGGTGCTCGCCGAGCGGGCGACAGCGTCGTTGGCCGCCCCGCCCTGGATGGCGAGCAGGTTGATCGGCTTGCCGCGGCGGAAGCCCGAGGAGGCCAGCGGGGTCGAGGTGATCGGCCCGGCTGCATCCGGCGCCCGGCCCTGGTCGACGCCGCTGCCCATCACGTCATGGCCGATCTCGCTGGGATCGACATGGGCGAGGTCGTGCCGGCCAAGATAGGAGATCGCCAGCTCGCGGAAGACATAGTCGAGGATCGAAGTCGCGTTCTTGATCGACTGGTTGCCCTGCACGAAGCCCGAGGGCTCGAAGCGGGTGAAGGTGAAGGCCTCGACATACTCCTCCAGCGGCACGCCGTATTGCAGACCGAGCGAGACCGCGATGGCGAAGTTGTTCATCATCGCCCGGAAGGCCGCGCCCTCCTTGTGCATGTCGATGAAGATCTCGCCGAGGCGGCCATCGGCATATTCGCCGGTGTGGACATAGACCTTGTGGCCGCCGACCACCGCCTTCTGGATGTAGCCGGTGCGCCGCGCCGGCATCTTCTCACGCTCACGGACACGTTCCACGCGTTCGACGACGCGCTCGACGATCTTCTCGGCGATCTGCGTGGCGCGCGCCGCCAGCGGCTGCTGGTAGAGCGCCTCGGTCGCGTCGTCGGCGTCGTCGTCCTCGTCGGCGATCAGGGCCGAGTTCAGCGGCTGCGACAGCTTCGAGCCGTCGCGGTAGAGCGCGTTCGCCTTCAGCGCCAGCTTCCAGGAGAGCAGATAGGCGCTCTTGCAGTCCTCGACGGTGGCGTCGTTCGGCATGTTGATGGTCTTGGAGATCGCGCCCGAGATGAAGGGCTGCGCCGCCGCCATCATGCGGATATGGCTCTCGACCGAGAGATAGCGCTTGCCGATGCGCCCGCAGGGATTGGCGCAGTCGAAGACGTTGTAGTGCTCCTTCTTCAGGTGCGGCGCGCCTTCCAGCGTCATCGCCCCGCAGACATGGACATTGGCGGCCTCGATCTCGGCCTTGCTGAAGCCGAGGAAGGGCAGCAGCTCGAACGACATGTCGTTCAGCTTCTCGGCCGGCACCTTGAGCGTGCCGGTGAGGAAGTCCTCGCCCAGCGTCCACTTGTTGAAGACGAACTTGATGTCGAAGGCGCTCTTAAGGCCCTTCTCGACCGCCTCGATCTTCTCGTCGCTGAAGCCCTTGGCCCGCAGCGAGCCGGGGTTGATGGCCGGCGCCTGCTTCATCGAGCCATGGCCGACGGCATAGGCCTCGATCTCGGCGATATCGGCCTCGCGATAGCCGAGCGCACGCAGCGCGTCGGGAACGGCGCGGTTGATGATCTTGAAGTAGCCGCCGCCGGCGAGCTTCTTGAACTTCACCAGCGCAAAATCGGGCTCGATGCCGGTGGTGTCGCAGTCCATCACCAGGCCGATCGTGCCGGTCGGCGCGATCACGGTCGCCTGGGCGTTGCGGTAGCCGTGCTTCTCGCCGAGCGCCAGCGCCTCGTCCCAGCTCGCCTTGGCCCGCTCCGACAGCGTCAGCGAGGAGCCGCCGAGGCGCTCCAGCGTGGCATGGTCGAGCGGCACCGGCGTGACCTGCAGGCCTTCATAGCCGGAAGCCTGGCCATGAGCCGCGACGCGGTGGTTGCGGATGACGCGCAGCATGTGCTGGGCGTTCTTCTTGTAGCCCGGGAACGGGCCGAGCTCGCCCGCCATCTGCGCCGAAGTCGCATAGGCGACGCCGGTCATGATCGCGGTCAGGCCGCCGGCGAGCGCCCTGCCCTCGTCCGAGTCGTAGCCGAGGCCCATGGTCATCAAGAGGCCGCCGATATTGGCGTAGCCGAGGCCGAGGGTGCGGTACTCATAGGAGAGCTCGGCGATCTCGCGGCTCGGGAACTGCGCCATCGCGACCGAGATCTCGAGCACGATCGTCCAGAGCCGGCAGAGATGCTCGTAACCGGCGACGTCGAAGGCCTTGGCCTCGCGATCATAGAACTGCAGCAGGTTGGCCGAGGCCAGGTTGCAGGCGGTGTCGTCGAGGAACATGTACTCCGAGCACGGATTCGAGGCGCGGATGCGTCCCGAGGCCGGGCTGGTGTGCCAGTCGTTCATCGTGGTGTTGAAGTGCAGGCCGGGATCGGCCGAGGCCCAGGCGGCGTAGCCGATCTTCTCCCAGAGGTCGCGCGCCTTCAGGGTGTTGGTGACCTTGCCGGTGGTGCGGCCGACGAGGTTCCAGTCGCCGTCATTCTCGACCGCGCGCAGGAAGTCGTCGGTCAGCGAGACCGAGTTGTTCGAGTTCTGGCCGGAGACGGTGAGATAGGCCTCCGAATCCCAGTCGGTGTCATAGGTGTCGAACTGGATCTCGGTGTAGCCCTGCTTGGCGAACTGGATGACGCGCTTGATGTAGTTGTCAGGCACCATCGCCTTGCGGGCGAGCTTGATCTCGCGCTTCAGCGCCGGGTTCTTCTCGGGATCGAAGCAGGCATCGTCGGCGGCCTCGCAGTTCACGCAGGCCTTCATCACCGCCTTCATCGCCTTCTGGACGGTCTTGGAGCCGGCGACCAGGGCCGCGACCTTCTGCTCCTCCTTCACCTTCCAGTCGATATAGGCCTCGATGTCCGGGTGGTCGGCATCGACCACGACCATCTTGGCGGCGCGGCGGGTGGTGCCGCCCGACTTGATCGCGCCGGCGGCGCGATCGCCGATCTTGAGGAAGGACATCAGGCCGGAAGAGCGGCCGCCGCCGGCGAGCTTCTCGCCCTCGCCGCGCAGCATCGAGAAGTTCGAGCCGGTGCCGGAGCCATACTTGAACAGGCGCGCCTCGCGCACCCACAGGTCCATGATGCCGCCCTCATTGACGAGGTCGTCCTGGACGCCCTGGATGAAGCAGGCATGCGGCTGCGGATGCTCATAGCTCGACTTCGACTTCACCAGCTTGCCAGTCTTGAAGTCGACGTAGAAATGGCCCTGGCTCGGGCCGTCGATGCCATAGGCCCAATGCAGGCCGGTGTTGAACCATTGCGGCGAGTTCGGCGCGACCATCTGCGAGGCCAGCATGAAGCGCAATTCGTCGTGGAAAGCGTGGGCATCCTCCTCCGAGGAGAAATAGCCGCCCTTCCAGCCCCAATAGGTCCAGCAGCCGGCGAGCCGGTCGAAGACCTGCTTGGACGAGATCTCGGAGCCGAAACGCTCGCCTTCCGGCAGCTTGGCCAGCGCGGCCTCGTCGGGGACCGAACGCCAGAGGAAGGACGGAACGTCGTTCTCCTCGACGGTCTTCAGGACAGCAGGGACGCCGGCCTTGCGGAAATACTTCTGCGCGAGCACGTCGCTCGCGACCTGAGACCAGGAATCGGGCACCTCAATGCCTTCCAGGCGGAAGACGATCGAGCCATCGGGATTGCGGATCTCGCTTACCGCCGAGCGGAACGGGATCGCCGAATAGGGCGACTGGCCGGCGGTGGTATGGCGGCGCTCAATGCGCATAAGCTTCGTCCCCAATGCTTGCCGCGGGCGTATCAGACGCTCCGCGCGGCCGGTTGATCACCGGCTCCTGATGTCAATCCAACTCGGTTTGATGCCCCTGGATCCCGCAACGGTGTCACCCCGCCATCGGTTTCCTGATGCGACCAGCCGGAGCACGCACGTCGCCGTTCGCCGACGCCATCTCTGGCGCGCCGCGGTGATCGCCTTGACCCGTCCGGGAACTCGTTTCGCGGGTCGAAAAAGGCGTCTCCGCCAGCCGTCACGCGACCGTCAAAATTTAGTCCCGATTGGGTCGCGGCGTCAAGGATTAGTGCGCGTCGATAGGTGTGGATACGACATCTTGTAGGAAGATGTGGATCGTGGGGATAAGTTTCAAGGCACCCGCTAAGCCCAAGGAATCACATGCGGAATCGCGACGCCGTTGCGAGCTTGCAACGATCCTTGCCGGTGCGAAACCACTAAAATCCGCCGGACCTTGGTTAACGAGGCGTCAACAGGATCCGGAGAACCCTACCAGTGGAAGCGCTCTCTGCAGCGCAGGCCACAAGTGCTTGAATCCGCGCGATGCTTGGCCGGCTGGCGCGTTTTGGAGAGCGGATTCGAGCCATCTCGAATCATGACCGAATCGTGGCGAGCGCCGAGATGACGCTACTGACGCAATTGGTCGGTCCCGCCACCTAGCAGCACGGTCAGCTGGAGGCACGCCATGACCGACACCGTCTTCGAACTGCGCCGCTACACCCTGAAGCCCGGTGCGCGCGACACCCTGATCGAGGTCTTCGACACGCATCTCGTCGAGACGCAGGAAGCGGTCGGGATGAGCGTGGTCTGCCAGTTCCGCGATCCCGCGGCGCCCGGCCAGTTCGTCTGGTTCCGCGGCTTTCCCGATCAGGCGGCACGCACCCGCGCCCTCCCCGCCTTCTATGGCGGCCCGGTCTGGGCTGAGCACGGCCCGGCCGCGAACGAGACCATGCTGGAATGGCACGACGTGCTGATGCTGAAGCCGGCGGCGTCCGGTTCCGGCTTCGATACCGCCGGGCTCGAACGGCTGCCGCCGGGAACGGCCGATCTCGGAGATGGCCACCCCTATCTGGTCGCCATCCATCATCTCGCGCCGGATGCTGTCGATGCTGCTGCCGCATCCGCAGCCAAAGCAATCGCCGATGCCGCACGCTCCACCGGCAGCGAAGTGATCGCCAGCCTGATCAGCGACCGCAGCGAGAACGGATTCGAGCGCCTGCCCGTGCGCGAGGGCGAATGCGTCGCGGTCACGCTCGTCCGGCCCGCGGTAGTCCAGGCGATACCGGCGCTCGAAGCGGCCTTGCGCGCGGTGCCGATCGGCGCCGGCCGCGCCCCGGACATCGCCCGCCTCATTCCGACCGCGCGCTCGTTGTTGCGCTAGAACCTCGGCCTCGTGCCGCAGAGTCGCCGGGATTGCCCGGCCTGATGTCGACCTTGTGCCGGAGGCCGGATCGATGAATCGCCTGCTCGCCATCATCGCGCTCTGTCTCTGGGCGTTGCCGGCTTCTGCCGAACCCGGCCGGCACTGGCAGAGCATCGACCCGGCCACAGCGGGCTGGGCCGCAGCCGGCCTGCAGCCGCTGCGCGACTATGCCGAGCTGCGCAGGCCGACCGCTCTGATGCTGGTCCAGAACGGCGCCGTCATCGCCTCCTTCGGCGAGCCGGCGCGCAAGGTCGGCGTCGCCTCGGTGCGCAAGAGCCTGCTGAGCTCGCTCTATGGCAACGCCGTCGCCGATGGCCGGATCAAGCTCGACGCCACACTCGCCGAGCTCGGCATCGACGAGAAGGCGCCGGGGCTGACCGAGCAGGAAAAGGGCGCCACCGTCCGCGACCTGCTGACCGCCCGCTCCGGCATCTACCTGCCGGCGGCACACGAGACGCCCGACATCAAGGAGAAGCGCCCTCTCCGCGGCAGCCATCCGCCGGGCACGTTCTGGTTCTACAACAACTGGGACTTCAACGCCCTGAGCACGATCTACCGCCAGCGCACCGGCGAGGACGTCTTCGAGAGCTTCGCCAGCCGCATCGCCGCGCCGATCGGCATGGAGGACTTCTCCGCCAGGGATGGCCGCTATGCGCTATCGCCGGTCTCGATCCATCCGGCCTATCCGTTCCGGCTGAGCGCGCGCGATCTCGCACGTTTCGGCGTGCTCTTCGCCAATGGCGGCAGCTGGGAGGGCCGGCAGCTCGTACCGGCCGACTGGGTCGGCGAATCGACGGCTCGCCATTCCGCGAGCGACAGGCCCGGCCGCGGCTATGGCTACATGTGGTGGACCCTGCCTGAGGACGGCTTCGGCAAGGGCGCGGCGCTCGCCTCCGGCTATGACGGGCAGCAGGTCGCAGTCATCCCGGGCAAGCGCCTCGTCCTGGTCCAGACCGCGGAATCCGGAAGCGACGGGAAAGGCCAGCGTACCCGCGACTTCATCGCGATGCTGCGCAAGATCGTGGCCGCGGCGCCGTAGCGATCGATGCCCGCAGCGCCCGGCCGCACTGGACATCGCGCGCCCGCATCTTCATAAGTCGCGCGACGGCCCAAGGCCTGCGCGGACGCGAAGCGATGACCAAGACCCTGCTCCAGCTCCTCACCTGGTGGAACGGCCAGACCATCGGCACGAGGTTCCACACCTGGCGTTTCGGCGAGAAGGTCGGCGAGGACGAGTTCGGCAACGTCTACTACCGCACCAAGGGCGGCAAGAAGGACAAGGCGCTCGGCATCCAGCGCCGCTGGGTCGTCTATAACGGCCCGGTCGAGGCCTCGATGATCCCGCCCGGCTGGAATGGCTGGCTGCACCACACCGTCGACGTTGCCCCGTCCGAGGAAAAATACACGCCGCGCGAGTGGCAGAAGCCGCACCAGCCGAACTACACCGGCACGGCTTTGGCTTATCGCCCGCCCGGCTCGACCCTCGGCGACAAGCAGACCCCGGCAGCGACCGGCGATTATCAGGCCTGGACGCCGGGTCGCTGACGAGCTTCGATCGAACAGATCAAGACAAACGAAAGCGCGGCCCGGAAAGGCCGCGCTTTTTGCTGTTCATGCCGTCTCCGGGAGGTCAGCCCGCCCCGCTGATGAAATCGACCAGCAGCTTGACGTTCAGCGCCGCGATCGTGACCGCGATCAGATAGGCGAAGGCGGAAAGCCAGCGCGGCGCGACGAGCTCGCCCATCTTGGCCTTGTCGGCGGTGAACATCACCAGCGGGAAGACGGCGAAGGAGAGCTGCAGCGAGAGCACGACCTGGGTCAGGATCAGAAGCCGCGCCGTGCCGGCATCGCCGTACCAGATCGTCACCGCCGCGGCCGGTATGATGGCAATGCCGCGGGTGATCAGCCGGCGCAGCCAGGGCGGCAGTTTGATCTTGAGGAAGCCCTCCATCACGATTTGGCCGGCGAGTGTCGCCGTCA
The DNA here is from genome assembly GCF_053645455.1 of Allobosea sp. NPDC055332. Classification (NCBI taxonomy): domain Bacteria; kingdom Pseudomonadati; phylum Pseudomonadota; class Alphaproteobacteria; order Hyphomicrobiales; family Alloboseaceae; genus Allobosea; species Allobosea sp. NPDC055332. Next base: position 967,735 of record NZ_JBSHMO010000003.1, read on the forward strand.
CCGTCGAGTTGATGCCGCAGCAGAGCAGCGCGATGCCGAACAGCGTCGGCGCGATGGCGAGCCCGAGCAACGGCCCGAGCAGCTTGTGGGCCTCGCCGAGCTCGGCGATTCCCGTCTGGCCGGTCTTGTTGAAGGTCGCCGCCGCCAGGATCAGGATCGAGGCGTTGATCAGCAGCGCGAACATCAGCGCGACCGTCGAATCGATCGTGGCGTAGGTCAGCGCCTGGCGCTTCTCCGGCAGGGTCTCGCCATAGGCGCGTGTCTGCACGATGCCCGAATGCAGATAGAGATTATGCGGCATCACGGTCGCACCGAGAATGCCGAGCGCGAGGTACAGCATCTCCGGATTGGTGACGATCTCGGTGGTCGGCGCAAAACCGCGGATCACCTGCCCCCAATCCGGATCGGCCAGCGCGATCTGGATCGCAAAGCAGACCGCGATCACGCCGAGCAGCGTGATGATCAGCGCCTCGACCCAGCGGAAGCCGAGCCGCTGCAGATAGAGGATCAGGAAGACGTCGAGCGCGGTGATGACGACGCCGAGCTCGAGCGGGATGCCGAAGATCAGGTTGAGGCCGATCGCGGTGCCGATCACCTCGGCGATGTCGGTCGCGATGATCGCGATCTCGGCGAGGAACCAGAGCGTGTAGGCGACGGGCTTGGGGAAAGCGTCGCGGCAGGCCTGGGCGAGATCGCGCCCGGAGGCGATCGCGAGCCGCGCGCAGAGCGACTGCAGCACGATCGCCATGATGTTGGAGACCAGCGCGACGACGAGCAGCGTGTAGCCGAACTTGGAGCCCCCGGCGAGCGAGGTCGCCCAGTTGCCCGGGTCCATATAGCCGACGGCGACGAGATAGCCCGGCCCGACGAAAGCGGCGGCGCGGCGCCAGCCAGGGCCGGAACTGCGCACCGCGATCGAGCGATGGACATCCGCCAGCGAGGCCTCGCCCCGGTCGGTACGCCAGCCGGCCGAGCTTCCTTCGACGCGCGCTTCCATGGAGATCCTCGGTTCTGCACTTGCAAGGCATTCGCAGGATATGAATTTGCAAATGGATTGCAACTGCATAAATGTTCGCTGCAGGCATGACGGCCATGCAACGCTTGGCCCGTGCATCTGGTCATGGCGCCCGCGACTCGAACCTCGTCATCCGCCCTTTTTCCGCTGCGATTGGCGTGCTACTGCGCCCCGTCGCGCGCGGCCGCGCTGAAAGAGATTCGCCAAGCCAGCATGTCCTCCTTCCGCAGAGCCCTCGCCGTCGCCGCCGTCTCCGGCGCAGCGCTCATGTTGGCCTTTCCCGCCAAGGCCGACCGCATCCGCAACCCGACCGCCGTCTTCGCCGGTCTCGACAAGATCACCGGTCGGATCATCTCCTTCGAGGTGGCGATCGACGAGACCGTGCAGTTCGGCGCTCTGCAGATCACCCCGCGCGTCTGCTGGACGCGCCCGCCGACCGAGGCGCCACAGACGACCTCCTTCACCGAGGTCGACGAGGTCACCTTCAACAACGAGTATCGGCGCATCTTCACCGGCTGGATGTATGCGTCGAGCCCAGGCCTGCACGGCGTCGAGCACGCGATCTACGATGTCTGGCTGACCGACTGCAAAGGCGGCACCGAATTGGTGGTCGATCCGAAGGAGCCGGAGGCCCCACCGCCGCCGCTTACCCCGGACCAGCGCCGCCCGGCCCGTCCGGCCCAGCAGACGCCGCCTCCGGGCAATCAGCGCATCGATGTCGCGCCGCCGCAGGGCGTGCCGGTGCAGCCGCGCCAGACACCGTCGCAGCGCTTCTTCCCGACCAATCCGGCACAGGGGCGTGACCCCGCCGGCAGCAACTGACCATGGCGCGGGTCACCGGCATCGGCGGCCTGTTCTTTCGCGGCCACGACCCGCAGGCCCTGGCCGCCTGGTACGAGCGCCATCTCGGCATCGCCGACCTGAACAAGGCAGTCTGGAGCCAGGATGCCGGGCCGACCATTTTCGGCCCCTTCGCCGCGACCACCGACTATTTCGGCCGCCCGGAACAGCAATGGATGGTCAATTTCCGCGTCGACGATCTCGACGCGATGATGGCCTCGCTCCGTGCGGCGAGCATCGCGGTCGAGACCCGGCCGGAATGGGATTCCGAGGTCGGCCGCTTCTGCCGCATCCACGATCCCGAGGGCAATCCGATCGAGCTCTGGGAGCCAGCGCCGATGGCGAGCGGCGGGGCGGAGGCCTGACCGGCCTTCAGCCAGGCATGTCCGCCAGCACCTCGCGACCGCTGACAGGCGTTCCGGCCGGCCATGACCACCAGTCGCCTTCGGCCGCGATCGCGGCGTCGAGCAGCACGCGATAGGCCTCGCGCGGGATTTCGCGCGTGCCGAACTGGGCGAGATGGCTGGTCTGGAACTGCGTGTCGAGCAGACGGTAGCCGCCGCGCCGCAATCGGGCGATCAGGTGCACCAGCGCCACCTTCGAGGCATCGGTCTCGCGGTGGAACATGCTCTCGCCGAAGAAGGCGCCTCCGAGCGACAGGCCATAGAGCCCGCCGACCAGCCTGCCCTCGCGCCAGCACTCGACGGTGTGGACGTAGCCGAGATGGAAGAGCTCGCCATAGAGCCCCCGGATGCGACCATTGATCCAGGTCTCGGCCCGGTCCGGCCGGCTTTCGGCACAGGCTGCGATCACCGCGGCGAAATCCTGATCGACCCGGATCTCGAAGCGGTCCGAGCGGACGGTCCGCGCCAGCCTGCCCGGCACATGAAAGGCGTCGAGCGGGATGATGCCGCGAATCTCGGGCTCGACCCAGAACAGGCTGGGATCGTCGGCACTCTCGGCCATCGGGAAGACGCCGGCCGCATAGGCGCGCAGCAGCAACTCCGGCGTGATCGCCGGCGCGCGTGCGGGTGTGGAGCGGGCCTTCATGGCAGAATGGGAGCGCGTGATGGCAGGCTGTGTCAACGGCGAGCGTCATTCCCGTCCGGGCTGAGGCCCGAGCATCGAATGGCGCCTGTCGACCCGCACAGGCATGACGACTAGCCCCGCGCCCGGCGCGGCGGCAATCCCTTGACCAGCGGCGAGGCGAGGCCAGGCGCTGTCTCGACGCCGAGCGTCGGCAAGGCCAGCGTGCGCTGGCCGCGGAAATCGACATGGCAGACGAGGAGGCCGCGCTCCTCGATATAGCCGAGAAGGCGCCGCGCCCGGCTCGGCGAGTGGCTGCCATAGGCCTCGGCCAGTTCGGCGTCCGACGGGCAAGGCGCTCCTTCGATCGCGCTGCGGGCGATGAACAGGAAGAGCCCGTGCAGGTCTTCCGGCAGGGTCTCGGCCGCTGTCAGCGCCTTTTCCCAGGCATCGGAGGACAGCACCTCCTCGCTCGCCCCGGCGCGGGCGACTGCGAGGCGCTTGCGGAAGGCCTCCAGCCCGGTCTCCGGGCCGCTGACGCGGCGCATCCGGCAGCGAACGGTGAAGTCCTGGTAGAGCACGGCGACCGGCCGGTCACGCGCCTCGGGATCGTCGAGCAATTCGTTCAGGATCTCGACCAGCGCGGCGGCGCGCTCCTCCGGATCCATCTCGATCTCGGGTTCGGGCGGCGGCATCGGCTGGTGTGTCTCGATCCGGCGGATGATCTCAGGCGCCACCACCGGCCGCGGCCGCGGCTGCTTCGGCCAGGGAGCGGGCGCGGCCTCGCCCTCGCCGGCGGTGAAGATCAGCTTGCTGGCGTCCTCCGGCGCCTGCTCGGGCAGCGGCATCAGGCTCGGGGCGCTGCCGCGATCGACCGAGGCGACCGGGCCGATCCTGACCGGCAGCGGCTTCTTGGAAAGGGCAGGCCCGAGCGCGACGAACTGGCCGCGCTCGAGATCGCGGAACATCTCGGCCTGGCGCCGGTCCATGCCGAGCAGGTCGGCGGCGCGCTGCATGTCGATGTCGAGGAAAGTGCGGCCCATCAGGAAGTTGGAGGCTTCCGCCGCGACGTTCTTGGCGAGCTTGGCGAGCCGCTGGGTCGCGATCACGCCGGCAAGGCCGCGCTTGCGGCCGCGGCACATCAGGTTGGTCATCGCCCCGAGCGACAGCCGGCGCGCCTCGTCGGAAGCCTCGCCCGCCATGACGGGAGCGAAGAGCTGGGCTTCGTCGACCACGACCAGCATCGGGTACCAATGGGCGCGGTCGATATCGAAGAGCCCACCGAGGAAGGCGGCGGTGGCGCGCAATTGCTCGTCGGCGTCGAGCTCCTCGAGGTTCAGCACCACCGAGACGCGATGCTGGCGCACGCGCAGCGCAATCTTCTGCAATTCGACCGGACTTGCCGTGCCGTCGACCACGACATGGCCGAACTGGTCGGCGAGCGAGACGAAATCGCCCTCTGGGTCGATGATGGCCTGCTGGACAAGGGGCGCGCTCTGTTCCAGCAGGCGGCGCAGCAGATGCGACTTGCCTGAGCCGGAATTGCCCTGGACCAGCAGGCGCGTCGCCAGCAATTCGGCGAGGTTAAGCTCAGCGGGCTCGCCGCCGCGCGTCGACCCCATGTCGATGCCAGTCTTCATGCCGGGAATCCAGGCCGCTCCTTGCCGTGGCGGAAACGCAAGGCGGCGCTTCTAGCACGCTCGCCGGCAGTCAAGGCAAGGCCTGGCCTGCATTCCACAGCTTTGCGTGGCGCAGGACAGACCTCCGGTCAGCGCCGCCGCAGAATCATGCCGCCATGATGCAGCGTATCGGCGTCGACGAAGGTGCCGTCGGCGGTGAAACCAGTGTCGTCCCAGTACTCGATATAGCCGCCGCTCACCTTGTAGCGGCCGCGATAGGCGCTTTCGCGATTGCCGCGCGCTTCGTCATAGCGGCCATTCGGCAAGAGCTCGTGGCGGACATGGTTGTCGGCTGTGACCCACATGCCGACATAGGGGTGGCTCTGCGGGGCTTCGGTAGCGGCAACTTGGCTGATCGTCATCTGGGTGGATCCTCCCGGTCCGGTCTTGATCGTCGTGGTGGCGAGGCCGATGCCGGCGGTCAGCAACAGGGAGGCGTTCACGAGCAGGGTGTTCATGATTGTTCCCCTCACTGCCTGCGGCGTTCGGCGAAGAGCTCCGACAGAGCCTGCGATGCCGCGATCGCCCGCGAGATCCCGGCCGGCACGGTGATCAGGTAGACGATCTCCTTCAGCTCTCCCTCGGGCACGCCGATGTTGAGCGCGTAGCCGGCATGGACCTTCATGAACGCGGTCTGGCCGGTGGCCGCGAAGGCAGCGACCGCAGCGAGCTGGCGCGTGCGGCTGTCGAGGCCGGTCCGCGACCAGACGTCGCCGAGCGCATAGGCCTCGGTCGCCTCGGCGAGGAAGGGGAACTCCTGCCGCATCCGCTCCAGCGCCTGCTGCGGCTCGCCCTTGTTCAGGCTGCGGATGACGGCCTCGCCGCGCTTGCGGCGCTCCTCGTTCGACTCGGCGACGGCGGGAGCGGGCATCGCCGCGATGGCGAAGGCAGCTGCGGCGGCGCGAAGCGGGGATGGCATGGATAGGGTCATGGCTTTCTCCTCAGCGGGTGGCGGTGGGCCGCACGATGATCTCGTTGACGTCGACATCATCGGGCTGCTCGATCGCAAAGCGCACGGCGCGACCGATCGCATCGGGCTGGAGCGCGATGGCGCGGTAGCTCTTCATCAGCGCGGCCGCGGCCGGATCGGTGATGGTGCCGGCGAGCTCGCTCTCGACCACGCCGGGATGGATGCAGGTGACACGCAGGTCAGAGTGCTCCTGGCGCAGGCCGTCCGAGATGGCGCGCACCGCGTACTTGGTCGCGCAGTAGACGGCCGCCGTCGGCGACACCGCGAGGGCGCCGATCGAGGCGATGTTGACGATCTGGCCGGAGCCCCGCGCCAGCATCTGCGGTAGCACGGCGGCGATGCCGTAGAGCACACCCTTGATGTTGACGTCGATCATCCAGTCCCACTCGTCGACCTTGAGCGAGGCCATCGGCGAGAGCGGCATGACGCCGGCATTGTTGACGATGACGTCGACGCGGCCGAAGGCCTCGCGCGCCGCCTCGGTAAAGGCGGCGACATCGGCGCGATCGGTGACATCGAGCCGCCGGGTGCGGACGTCGCCGCCTTTTGCGGTCAGCTCTTCGGCGAGTGCGTCGAGCCGGTCGGTGCGGCGTGCGCCGAGCATCAGCCTGGCTCCGGCGACTGCAAGTTCGCGGGCGATGCCGGCGCCGATCCCGCTGGAGGCGCCAGTGATAAGGACGACCTTGTCGATGGCCATGTCTGCTCCGTCTGGTTTGCTTCGTGAAACCGCTGTGCTGCGGTTGCCCGAAAGCTAGGAGCGAGCCATTGTCGCGATAAGCCGCCGATTTCTTCCCAGTCTGGAGAGTTTTTCTAACCAATGGAGATGGATCTCAACGCCCTCGCCGTGTTCGCGCTCGTCGCCGAGGAGAAGAGCTTTCGCGCCGCGGCCGATCGCATCGGCGTGACGCGTTCGGCTGTCAGCCAGTCGATCCGCAAGCTGGAGGAGCGGCTCGGCATCGCGCTGGTACAGCGCACGACGCGCAGCGTCAGCCTGACCGAGGCGGGCGAACGCCTCCTCGCCGATCTCGACCCTGCGCTGTCCGATCTGCGCGCCGCCGTCGAGGCGACGCGAGATTTGCGCGCCGGCCCGCGCGGACGCCTGCGCCTTGCCGTCTCGTCGATTGCCGAGCGCTTCCTGTCAGGGCCGTTCCTGGCGAGCTTCGCCGCGGCCAGTCCCGAGGTCGAGCTCGACATCACCGTGACCGACGAGGAGTTTGACATCGTCGCCGCCGGCTACGATGCCGGCGTCAGGCTGGGCGAGGTCATCGAGCAGGACATGATCGCAGTCTCGATCGGCGGCGAGGAGCGCCAGCTCGCCGTCTGTGCACCGGCCTATCGCGAGCGCTTCGGCATCCCTTCGCATCCGCGCGAGCTGGCAGCGCATCGCTGCATCGGCTGGCGGCCGGCCCCGAGGCTGCCGCCCTATCGCTGGGAGTTCGCCGAGAGTGGCAAGGAGTTCAGCGTCGCCGTCGCGCCGGAGATCACGGCGAGCGACATGGCACTGATGATCAAGCTCTCGGTCGCCGGCGCCGGCATCACCTTCGGCATGGAGGAGAGTTTTCGGCCTGCGATCGCGCGTGGCGAACTCGTGCCGCTGCTGGAGGAATTCTGTCCCTATTTCGCGGGCTTCTATCTCTATTATCCCAGCCGCCGCGCCATGGCGCCGAAGCTTCGTGCCCTCGTCGGGCATCTACGCGGTTTCGATTGGAACGGGCTCAAGGCGACGGCGCGAGCGGGATCGGCTATGATCTGATTCCAGGCGTCACCCACGCCTCCTCCCTCCAGCCGGGAAGCACGCTGCCGTGCAGGGTATCTTCATCATCGAACCGACTGTTCGAGCGCTGCGCATAAGGAGGGGTTGCGGACAAGGCTCGCATCAGGAGGTCCATCGATGAAACTTTCCGCACCTGTCTATCGCCTGAAGCGCAAGGCCAGGGTCCTGGCACGCAAGGAAGCCATCCCGCTCCATCTCGCGCTCGATCGCGTCGCCATCAGCGAAGGCTTCGGCGCCTGGAGCCTGCTCGCGGCCAGATCAGCGGACGCCCTGTCCGCCGAGGGGCTGCTCGCCCGGCTAGCCCCGGGAGACCTTCTCCTCATCGGGGCGAGACCGGGACACGGCAAGACGCTGCTCAGCCTCGAGCTCGCCTTGGAAGCAATGAAAGCCGGCCGCAGGGCCGTGTTCTTCACGCTGGAGTACACGGCCAGGGACGTGCTCGGCCGCTTCCGGGCGCTCGGCGTCGAGCCGGGGCAGTTCGAGGCGCTGTTTTCCTTCGACGATTCGGACGCGATCAGCGCCGCCCACATCATGAAGGCGCTGGCCGATGCCGCGCCGGGCACGCTCGCGATCGTCGACTACCTGCAACTGCTCGACCAGAAGCGCGGCAATCCCGAGCTGACGGTCCAGATCCGCGATCTCAAGGCGTTCGCACGGGAAAAGGGGCTGATCCTGGTCTTCATCTCGCAGATCGACCGATCCTACGATCCCGCAACGAAGCCCTGTCCCGATCTCGACGATGTCCGCCTGCCGAACCCGCTCGACCTGTCGCTGTTCAGCAAGGCCTGCTTCCTGAACGAAGGCGAGGTCCGCTTCCAGGCGGCGGGGTAGCGCCACTCTCAAGGGCTCCCGATCGAGCTGAGATCGTCATTGCGAGGAGCGAAGCGACGAAGCAATCCAGCGCCCATAGCGCGCTCGATACTGGATTGCTTCGCTACGCTCGCAATGACCGCCCAGCCGATCGGGCGCCGCTCGATGGAAAGGCGCTCAGCGCGGGCAGGCGCGCGTGCGCTCGGCGCGCTGGATGTCGGTGATGACACGGCGCTGCGTCGCCGAGAGCGGCACGTCCTCGACATTGTCATACTGGCAGCCGGCATTGCCGAAGGCGCTGATGCCGCGCTGCGTGCGGAAGCAGTAGCCCTGCGCCTTGTAGATCTCGTTGCGCTGATACCAGAGGTCCTCGCAGCTCTGGGCGGCCGCGGGCGTGGCAGTTGCCAAGAGAGGCAGGCAGAGGCCGAGAGCGAGGACGGGGAGAAGCAGCTTCGACATGACGACCTCTTGCGGTTGAGAGCTATCTGTTGCCGCCCCTTGCGGGTGAGACAAGCCTTTTCGCTCCCTGCCATGGCAGGATCACGATCCTGTTGCAGGAACGCCTGAGCGCTCCGCTGGCAAAGCTGTGAATTGACGCTGCCGCGCTCCCGGAGGACAAGAATCGCCGCTCATGCAGTCCTTTCGCCTCCGACGCCCGCCTTTTGCCTGCCTGCGGCGATCGCTCGCTGCCGGGCTGGCTCTGGTCGCGGTCGCGGCACCGGCCCTGGCGCAGGAGAAGCGTTCGGTTTCGCTGATCCGCGACGCCGAGATCGAGCAGTTGCTCCGCGACTATGCGGCGCCGGTCTTCAAGGCCGCCGGGATCAATGCCGGCGCGACGCGGATCGTCCTGATCAACAACCGCGCCTTCAATGCCTTCGTCGCCGATGGCAAGTCGATCTTCGTCAATATCGGCGTGCTGATGGATGCGGCGACGCCGAACGAGGTGATCGGCGTGCTCGCCCATGAGAGCGGCCATCTCGCCGGTCGACATCTGGCGCGGCTGCGGCAGGAGATCCAGAATGCGCAGATCCTCTCGATCGCCGGCCTGCTGGTCGGCGTCGGCGGCGCGGTCGCCGGCGCGCGCAGCGGCAGTTCCGCGATCGGCAATGCCGGTATCGGCGCAGCGGGGGCGATCGCGGGGCCGCAGGAGCTGGTGCGACGCTCGCTGCTGGCCTATCAGCGCTCGGAGGAGCAGGCTGCCGACCGCGCGGCGGTGCGCTTCCTCGCCGCTGCCGGCCTGTCGGCCAAGGGCATGCTCACCGTCTTCCGGCGTTTCGCCGAGAACAGCGCCTTCCTCTCGCAGGCGATCGATCCCTACACGATCAGCCATCCGATGCCGGCCGAACGCATCGCCCAGCTCGAGACCCTCGCGAAGCAGAGCCCCAATTTCGACAAGCCCGATCCGCCGGCGTTGCAGGCGCGGCACGACCTGATGCGCGCCAAGCTGATGGGCTTCATCGAGCGCGAGGGCGGCGTCGCCCGCCGCTATGGCATGGCCGACCAGTCGATGGCGGCCCGCTATGCGCGCGCCATCAGCGACTATCGCTCCGGCCGGATGGCCCAGGCGCTTGCGGCCATCGACCGACTGATCGGCGAGCAGCCGAAGAACGCCTATTTCATCGAGCTCAAGGGCCAGGCCCTGCTCGAGGCAGGCAGAGCGCGCGAGGCCGTGCCGGTGCTGCGCCAGGCGGTGTCGCTGGCACCGCAGGCCGGTTTGATCCGGCAGATGCTCGGCCACGCACTGCAGCAGACCGGCGACAAGGCGCTGCTCGACGAGGCCATCCGCGAGCTCTCGAACGCGGCGACGCGCGAGCCGGACTCGGCCGATGCGCACCAGCACCTCTCGAACGCCTATGCCGCCAAGGGCAATATCGCGATGGCCGAGCTCTCGGCCGCGCAATACGCCTTCGCCACCGGCAACTGGACCGTCGCCCACACGCAGGCGAGCCGGGCTCTGGCCAAATTGCCGCAGGGATCACCTGCGGCGCTGCGCGCCCGCGACATCGTCGAGTATGTTCCTCCCGACAAACAACGATAGCGCACCTGAGTCGCGCTTCTGGAAAGGACCGTCGTCATGATCTTCTCTTCGCTGCGCCGTCTGGCGCTCGCCGGCATCGCCGCCTGCGCGCTCGGCGTCGCCACCGTGCCGGCACAGGCCCAGTCGCTTTCGGCCGAGCAACGTGCGGCCGTGGTCGAGCTGATCAGGGAGACGCTGCTGAAGAATCCCGAGCTGATCCAGGAGGCGCTGGTCGAGCTCGAGAAGCGCAATCAGGTCGCGCAGGTCGAGGCCCAGCGCAATGCGCTCACCGCCGAGAAGGCCAACCTGACCGATCCCGCGACCTCGGTGATCGCCGGCAATCCGCAGGGCGACGTCACCCTGGTCGAGTTCATGGATTACAATTGCGGCTACTGCAAAAGGGCGATGGAAGACGTCCGCGCCCTCGCCAAGGACGACCCCAAGCTCAAGGTCGTGATCAAGGACTTCCCGATCCTCGGCCCTGACTCCGTCGAGGCGAGCCGCGTCGCCATCGCCGTGAAGAACCAGCTCCAGGGCCAGAAGTACTGGGATTTCCATCTCAAGCTGATGGCCACCAAGGGCCGGGTCAACGGCGCCAAGGCTCTGGAGATCGCCAAGGAGGCCGGCGCCGACATCGAGCGCGTTAAGAAGGAAATCGACGCTCCGGCGACGCGCGCCGTGATCGAGCAGACGGTCGCGCTCGGCGACCGGCTCGGCCTCACCGGCACGCCCGCCTTCATCGTCGGCGACGAGGTCGTGTTCGGCGCGGTCGGCCAGGCGGCACTGAAGCAGAAGATCGAGGCCGTCCGCAAATGCGGCAAGGCGACCTGCAGCGGCTGAGGTAAGCGGAAGCCGGGCCGTCTCGACGGATGGCTCGGCAGCTGCCCAGGCCTCCTGCAACAGGCTTTCGCCACGTCGTTCCTGTGGAACAACTCCCGGAATGGCGGCGATTTGCATAGGCAAGGCGCCCCATGGGCGCCTTCGCCCTTTTCCTGACCCGCTGTTCCGGGTAAAGACGCGCGACACTTGCGAAGCCGCCGGCTTGATCTGGCGACATGCCTTCGCTTATGCGCACCTCCTTCGGGACCTGCCGTCCCGCCCATCGAGCTCACGAAGACGGTGAAATCCGCCATGGCGACCAAGAGCCCCATCGATCCCGAACTCGTGCGCGAGATGGCGCAGCTGATCAACGAGACCGATCTGACCGAGATCGAGGTGCAGAAGGGCGATCTGCGCATCCGCGTGGCCCGCACCATCACCGCCACCGTGATGGCCCCCGTCGCGGCCGCGCCAGTCCTCGCTGCTCCGCCCGTGGCGGCAGCTGTTGCCGCTCCGACCGACGCCAAGGCCGCGGCCGCCCATCCCGGCACGGTCAATTCGCCGATGGTCGGCACCGCCTATCGCCGGCCCTCGCCGGAGGCCAAGCCCTTCATCGAGGTCGGCCAGGAGGTGAAGGTGGGCGAGCGCGTGCTGCTCGTCGAAGCCATGAAGACCTTCAACGACATCGTCGCGCCCCGCGCCGGCAAGGTCGTCGCCATCCTGGTCGAGGATGGCCAGCCGGTCGAATACGGCGAGCCCCTGCTGGTGATCGAGTGAGGTTTCATCCGGGCGGGAGCGGACTGAAGATGTTCGACAAGATCCTGATCGCCAATCGTGGCGAGATCGCGCTGCGGGTGCTGCGGGCCGCCAAGGAACTCGGCATCGCGACGGTTGCCGTGCATTCGACCGCCGACGCCAACGCCATGCATGTGCGCCTCGCCGACGAGAGCGTCTGCATCGGCCCGCCGCCGGCGCGTGAGAGCTATCTCAACATCCCCGCTTTGATCGCCGCCTGCGAGATCACCGGCGCCGACGCGGTCCATCCTGGCTACGGCTTCCTCTCCGAGAACGCCCGCTTCGCCGAGATCCTGGAGCGGCACAACATCACCTTCATCGGCCCCAAGGCCGAGCATATCCGCAGCATGGGCGACAAGATCGAGGCCAAGCGCACCGCCAAGCGCCTCGGCATTCCCTGCGTGCCGGGCTCCGAGGGCGGCGTCGCCGATGACGAGGAGGCGATCCGCATCATCAGAGAGATCGGCCTGCCCGTCATCATCAAGGCCGCTTCGGGCGGCGGCGGCAAGGGCATGAAGGTGGTTCGCAGCGAGGACGAGGTGTCCGTCATGCTCGCCACCGCCCGCAGCGAAGCCAAGGCCAATTTTGGCGACGATGCCGTCTACATCGAGAAATATCTCGAGAAGCCGCGCCATATCGAGATCCAGGTGCTCGGCGACGGCCAGGGTCGGGCAATCCATCTCGGCGAGCGCGACTGCTCGCTGCAGCGCCGCCACCAGAAGGTCTGGGAGGAAGGCCCCTCGCCCGCCCTCAATGCCGGCGAGCGCGACAGGATCGGCGCGATCTGCGCCAAGGCGATGGCCGATATGGGCTATCTCGGCGCCGGCACGATCGAGTTCCTCTATGAGGACGGCGAGTTCTATTTCATCGAGATGAACACCCGCATCCAGGTCGAGCATCCGGTCACCGAGATGATCACCGGGATCGACCTCGTCAACGAGCAGATCCGGATCGCCGCCGGCGCGCCGCTCTCGATCAGCCAGAAGGACGTCGTCATCGAGGGCCATGCCATCGAGTGCCGCGTCAATGCCGAGCATCCCGCGAATTTCCGGCCATCGCCCGGCAAGATCGCCTCGTTCCACACGCCGGGTGGGCTCGGCGTGCGCGTCGATTCGGCCGCCTATCAGGGCTATGTCATCCCGCCGCACTACGACTCGCTGGTCGGCAAGCTGATCGTGCACGGCCGCAACCGGGCCGAATGCCTGATGCGCCTGCGCCGCTCGCTCGACGAGTTCGTCGTCGACGGCGTCGACACGACGTTGCCGCTGTTCCGCACCCTGGTGCGCAATCAGGACATGCTGAACGGCGACTACAACATCCACTGGCTGGAGAAGTTCCTGGCCAATGGCGGCATGGACCAGCCCGGCGAGGAATGATTTGGCCATCGCCATGCTCGGCGAGGGCCGAGCATGACGATCCGGCTCCAGGCCTCAGTGCCCCTTGCCGCTGCCGCCGAGCGTCATCCGGTCGACCCAGGCGATACCGAGCGCCGAGACGATGAAGATGCTGTGGATCAGCGTCTGCAGCAGCACGCCGGTCGCGGTGTAGTTCGTCGCCGTCGGTCCGCCGATATTGCCGGCCTCGATGAAGGTCCGCAGCAGGTGGATCGACGAGATGCCGATGATCGCCATGGCGAGCTTGATCTTGAGGATCGAGGCGTTGACGTGGCTGAGCCATTCCGGCTGGTCCGGATGGTTCTGCAGCCGCAGGCGCGAGACGAAGGTCTCATAGCCGCCGACGATCACCATGATCAGCAGGTTCGAGATCATCACCACGTCGATCAGGCCGAGCACGACCAGCATGATCTGCTGCTCGCTGAAATCGAAGGCGTGGGTGACGAGGTGCCAGAGCTCCTTCAGAAACAGGAAGACGTAGACGCACTGCGCCACGATCAGCCCGAGATAGAGCGGGACCTGCAGCCAGCGTGAGGCGAAGATCACCAGCGGCAGCGGCCTCAGGCCTTGGGTGGGAAGGTCGGCGGGATCGGCGGGCTGCGACATGGGGCTCCCAAATGGATAGATGGCTGCGGAAACGTCCGCCAGATGGGGCCTGATGCGGCGGCGCGCAAGCCGAAAACTGCCCGCCAATGCCGGAAGTCGTTGAAATTTCGCCGCGTTTTGCGTCTACTCCCTACGGTAAGGTGACAGTGTTTGGGCAAGGCCGGTAGGCTCGCCCGCGAATCCTCCCATCCGGGAGGGACAAGGAGTTCGAGATGATCAGGACGACGATGATCGCCGCCGCCCTAGCTGGCGGTTTCGCCCTTGCGACGCCGGCGATGGCTGCGCCGCTCGCGCCGACCTCCGCCGCCATCGCGACCGCCGGCGCGAGCAACCTCGTCGAGCAGGTGCAGTACCGCCGCTATTACGGCCCGCGCTACGGTTATCGCGGCGGCTATTACGGCCGTGGCTATCGCTACAACCGCGGCGCGGCTGTCGGTGCCGGCATCGCCGCCGGAGCGCTCGGCGCTCTCGCTGCCGGCGCCCTGCTCGCCCCCGGCCCGGTCTATGCCGAGCCAGTGCCGCCGCCGGTCTATGCTGCGCCCCGGCCTGTCTACGTCGAGCCGGATGCCGACGCGATCGCCTATTGCTCGCGCCGCTTCCGCAGCTACGACCCGCAGACCGGCACCTATATCGGCTCCGGCGGCGTGGTTCGCGCCTGCCCGTAAGGCGCAGCCGCCACACTGAGCGATCAGAGCCTCCTGGCCTCGGCCGGGAGGTTTTTTATGACCGCTGCTGACTTGCATTGACGGCTTGGCCGGCTCTTAGTTTCCGCACGTCTGAATCGGAGCCGGCCTGTGCGCATCGCCACCTGGAACGTCAATTCGATCCGCCAGCGGCTCGGCCACGTCCTCGCTTTCCTGAAGGAAGCCGAGCCCGACGCGCTCTGCCTGCAGGAGCTGAAATGCGTCGACGCCGATTTCCCCCGCGCCGAGATCGAAGAGGCCGGCTGGCAGGTTGCGATCCACGGTCAGAAGGGCTTCAACGGCGTCGCCATCATCTCGCGCAGCAAGCTCGAGGATGTCCGGCGTGGTCTGCCGGGCGATGAGAGCGACGAGCAGGCGCGCTATCTCGAAGGCGTGCTGCCGCTGGGCTCAGGCGTTGTGCGCCTCGCCTCGATCTACCTGCCCAACGGCAATCCGCCGAACACCGAGAAATACCCCTACAAGCTCGCCTGGATGGAGCGGCTCGCGGTGCATGCCAAGGGCCTTCTTGCCCATGAGGAGCCGCTGGTGCTGGCCGGCGACTACAATGTCATCCCCGAGCCGCGCGACGCCCGCGATCCTGCCGCCTGGGCCGGCGATGCGCTCTTCCTGCCGCCGACCCGCACCGCCTTCCGTAAGCTGCAGAGCCTGGGCTTCACCGAGGCGCTGCGCGCCACCACCGACGCGCCCGGCCTCTACACCTTCTGGGATTATCAGGCCGGCGCCTGGCAAAGGAACAACGGCATCCGCATCGACCATCTGCTGCTATCGCCGCAGGCCGCCGACAGGCTCGGCGCAGTCTCGATCGCCAAGCATGTTCGCGGCTGGGACAAGGCCTCGGACCATGTCCCGGTGCTGATCGAGCTGAACTGAGCATGCTGAAGGTCATCGCCCAGGATTTCATCAGGCTCGAGAGCATCGAACTGGTGAAGCCGCTCTACCGGGAACTGGTCGAGAAGACGCGGGCCGAGCCGCTCTGCCTGTCCTACGACCTCTTCGTCGATCAGAAGGATCCGGGACATTTCGTCTTCGTCGAGCAATGGCCCGATCGCGCGGCACTCGACGCGCATTGCCGGACCGAGCACTTCACCCGGCTGGTGCCGCTGATCAACCGGCATCAGCGGCAGGACTGCATCGTCACGCTGATGGATGCGTTCGAGGGCTAGGAGCCCTGCCCGGCTATTCAGGCGAGCCACGCCTGACGCCGTCCTTGATGAAGACGCGGAACGGCGTCGTGCCGCTGGCGCTGCCATCGGCCGAACGCCATTTGCCGTTGGCGCAGAGCACGCCGCCTTGCGTCTCGCTCGCCTCGAACTCGATCAGATTGTGATAGGTCGTGCCGTTCGGCTCGACCGCCCGGAAGCGTGTCGTGCATTTGCCGCCGGCGACGACCGGATCATAGTCGTGGATCATGATGCCGCCGCCGCCCGTGCTCGGGAACGGGTTCGTCAGCGGAGGCCAGTCTTCGAAGCGCTCCTGCGCCCCGGCGCCGTGAAAGGCGAGTGCGGCGCAGGCTGCGATGAAACTGAAGAATGCGGCATCGCGCATGGCAAGGCCTCCGAGGTTCGATACCTCGGCTACGTCAGCCTGCCGATCTTGGATGCAGTCAGCGCCGCTCGGCGCGGCCGTGCTGGCGCTCGACCAGGGCCAATGCGGCCGTCCGATCGTTCGCGCTCGCGCTGGCGAAGGCGGCGTCGTAGCGCTCGACGATCCAGGTCTCGCGAGTGGCGTCGGCGCCCTCGCGCGCCAGCGCCAGCCACATCAACCCCATGATCGGGTGGCGCGGTACGCCGTCGCCGCCGCGCAGCAGCATGTCGCCGAAGACGGCGCGCGCCGGAGCGTGCCCCTTCTCGGCCGCGAGCTTCATCCAGCGTGCGGCCTGGCGTGGATCGCGCGGGACGCCGGTGCCGTTGAGATAGAGCCGGGCCAGGTTGTACTGGCCATCCGGGTCGCCGAAATAGGAAGCGGCGTAATGGAACATGTCGAAGGCGCGGTCGGGATTGGGCTTCACATAGGTGCCCTTGATCCCGTCGAGGAAATAGCCGCCGAGCGCGACGAAGGCAGCCGCGACAATGCGCCCGTCCGAGGTACCGGGAATCTCGTCGGCATTCTCGTCCGCGATCTTCGAGAAATACTCGAAGGCCTTGAGATCGTTGGTCGGAACGCCATCGCCGCTGGCATAGACCCGGCCGAGCTTGAACTGCGCGGCGAGATGGCCCTGGGCAGCGGCGTATTCGAGCGCCTTGACCGCGCCGGCCTGATCGCCGGCGGTGGAATCGCGCATCCAGGCCTTCAGCGCGTCGCGGGCGCTGCTGAACGGGGCGATTGGCAGAGCAGTGTGGGCGGCAGGCCCGCTCGGCGCCGGCGCGATCGCGCGACCGGGAGCGAGCGGAACGGGCGTGCGGTTATCCAGCTCCGGCTCCGGCAGGGCGATGCCGGGAATCGGGCGCGGCGGCACCGGCATGCGCTCGGCCGACGCGTCCTGCGCCCAGGCTGCCGACTGGCAGCCCAGAGCAAGCAATGCTCCGGCAATGATGGCCTCAGATATCCGCATAGCACTGTGTCTCGGCTGCGCCTCCCGGGTGGGTGACGGCGCCGCCCTTGGCGGATCCGACCGTCTGCGCGTATTTCCAAAGCGCGCCCGACCGGTAGTCCGTCTGGCGCGGCGTCCAGGCCTTACGACGCTCCTGAAGTTCGGCATCAGAAAGGCGGACTGCGAGCTTTCCTGTGATGGCGTCGAGCTCGATGATGTCGCCGTCGCGGAGCAGGCCGATCGGCCCGCCGACGGCAGCCTCGGGGCCGACATGGCCGACGCAGAAACCGCGGGTCGCGCCCGAGAACCGGCCATCGGTGATCAGCGCGACCTTGTCGCCCATGCCCTGGCCATAGAGCGCCGCCGTGGTCGACAGCATCTCGCGCATGCCCGGGCCGCCCTTGGGCCCTTCATAGCGGATCACCAGCACGTCGCCGACCTGGTAATCGCGATTGGAGACGGCCTTGAAGGCGTCCTCTTCGCAGTCGAAGCAGCGCGCCGGGCCGGTGAAGACCAGGCTCTCGGCCGGCATGCCGGCGATCTTCACGATCGCGCCTTCCGGCGCCAGATTGCCCTCGAGGCCGACGACGCCACCGGTCTGCGTGATCGGCTTGTTGGCCGGGTAGACCACGTCCTGCTGGTCGTTCCATTTCACCGAAGCGAGGTTCTCGGCGATGGTGCGGCCGGTCACGGTCATGCAGTCGCCGTGCAGATAGCCGTGATCGAGCAGCGTCTTCATCAGGAGCGGAATGCCACCGACCTCGAACATGTCCTTGGCGACGTATTTTCCACCCGGCTTCAGGTCGGCGACGTAAGGCGTCTTCTTGAAGATCTCGGCGACGGCGAAGAGATCGAAATCGATGCCGCATTCATGCGCGATCGCCGGCAGGTGCAGCGCCGCATTGGTCGAGCCGCCCGAGGCCGCGACGACCATCGCCGCATTCTCCAGCGCCTTGCGGGTGACGATGTCGCGCGGGCGGATGTTCCGGGCGATCAGCTCCATCACCATCTCGCCGGCGGTGTAGCAGAAGGTGTCGCGCACATCGTAGGGCGCCGGCGCGCCGCAGCTATAGGGCAGCGCCAGGCCGATCGCCTCGGCGACGGTCGCCATGGTGTTGGCGGTGAACTGGGCGCCGCAGGAGCCGGAGGATGGACAGGCGACCTCCTCGAGCTCCTTCAGGTCCTCGTCCGACATGGCGCCGACCGAGTGCTTGCCGACGGCCTCGAACACGTCCTGGACGGTGACCGGCCGGCCCTTGAAATTGCCGGGCAGGATCGAGCCGCCATAGATGAAGATCGACGGCACGTTGAGGCGCACCATCGCCATCATCATGCCGGGCAGCGACTTGTCGCAGCCGGCGAGGCCGACCAGCGCATCATAGCAATGGCCGCGCATGGTGAGCTCGACCGAATCCGCGATCACCTCGCGCGAGGCCAGCGACGACTTCATGCCCTGGTGGCCCATGGCGATGCCGTCGGTCACGGTGATCGTGCAGAACTCGCGCGGCGTGCCGCTGGCCGAGGCGACGCCCTTCTTCACGGCCTGGGCCTGGCGCATCAGGGCGATGTTGCAGGGAGCGGCCTCGTTCCAGCAGGAGGCGACGCCGACGAAGGGCTGCGCGATCTGTTTCGCGGTCATGCCCATCGCGTAATAATAGGACCGATGCGGCGCACGGGCCGGCCCGACGCTCACATGCCGACTGGGCAGCTTCGACTTATCGAAAACGCGCGCGTCCATTCCAACTCTGTCCCGCCACCCCACCTGGCGGGCGCCAGATGTGCCACGCCGCCGCCCGCCGGTGCAATCATTCACCCCCGAACGAGCTGCGAGGCATCTTTATGCTCCGCATCCTGCCTCAAGGGGCTTAATTCTTCCGTATCTCAGATAGTTACTGAAGTTTGCAGCTGGGGCCGCTTTGTGGCGGCTTCGCGGCAATTGCGGCAGCGTACCGGCACGGCACTGCAATAGCTGCCCATGTTGTAGAAATGTCACGAACTTTAGCCGTCGCAGCGCGAAACATGCCCCTGCATCACACAACCCTGGCGCGTGCTAGCACGGCATCTTCGGTTCACGATCCCGGCACCGCCGAAACACGATCCGAGCATTGCGAATGAGCGGATTTGCCCGATACACGCTGAATGCCCACGTCAGCCCATCTCATGAGTGGCAATGAGCCTGATCCAACCCTTTGAAGTCTTACGACTTTCGAAGCATCGAACTGACAGTAACCGCAATCACGGAATGCTCCCCGAGATTCACAGTTTAGAATTTGTGTAATCAATATCTAGTTTAGAATATATATAACTCGTTGAAACCAAAGGGAAAATTCCTTGACCGCCTTTTCCTGCCGCTCTACCGCTCCGTCCCATATGGCCGATTTCAGAGCCCCCGCCCGAAGGAGCGAGACATGACCATCAAGACCGCGCTTGCCGCGACAGCCCTGGCCTCTTGCCTGCTGGCCGCCCCTGCCTTTGCGCAGAGCGTCAACCTCTACACGACGCGCGAGCCGGCCCTGCTCAATCCGGTGATCGAAGCCTTCACCAAGGACACCGGCATCAAGGTCAATGCGGTCTTCCTGAAGGACGGGCTGCAGCAGCGCGTCCAGGCCGAAGGCGCCAACAGCCCGGCCGATGTGATGCTCGTCGTCGATGTCGGCGAGATCCAGGCCATCGCCGATGCGGGGATCACCCAGCCGGTGCAGTCGGCACTGGTCGACAAGACCGTTCTTGCCGCCCTGCGCGGCGCCGGCAACAACTGGGTTTCGCTGACCCAGCGCGCCCGGATCGTCGTCGTCTCCAAGGACCGGGTGAAGCAGGACACGATCAGCTATGACGAGCTCGCCGACCCGAAGTGGAAGGGCAAGTTCTGCATCCGCGCCGGCCAGCACCCCTACAACAATGCCTTCTTCGCCGCCTATCTCGCCCGCAACGGCGCCGAGAAGACGGAAGCCTTCCTCAAGGCGATCAAGGCCAACACTGCCCGCAAGCCCGGCGGCGGCGACCGCGACGTCGCCCGCGACATCCTCTCGGGTCAGTGCGACATCGCCATCATCAACACCTACTATATCGGGCTGATGAGCAAGGCGACGAACGAGCAGAAGGGCTGGTACGACGCGATCAAGCCGATCAAGACCACCTTCACCGGCGGCGGCACCCATGTGAACGTCTCGGCCGCGGCGATCGCCAAGAACGCGCCGAACAAGGACAACGCCGTCAAGCTGATCGAGTACATGCTCGGCGAGAAGGCGCAGCACCTCTATGCCGACGGCAATTTCGAGTACCCGGTCAACGCTGACGTCAAGCAGGCCGAGGCGGTCAAGCTGCTCGGCGTGCTGACGCCCGACACGACCCCGCTCGGCGACGTCGCCAAGAACCGCAAGGCCGCGTCCGAGCTCGTCGACAAGGTCGGCTTCGACAATTGAGCCTGAACGCATCCGCGACACATGCAGAACGGCCGCCAGCATCCCGCTGGCGGCCGTCGACGCGTCTGGTCTACGTCACTGCAGCTGCGGCAGGCCTCGTCGCGCTGCCGGTGCTGGCGCTCGCTTTCACGGCCTTGTCGGGCGAGGCGCTGACAATCTGGCCGCATCTTGCTGCCAACGTCCTGCCGGTCGCACTCTGGAACACGGCGCTGCTGCTCGCCGGAGTCGCCCTGTTCTGCGGCGCCATCGGTACCGGCGCGGCCTGGCTGGTGACGCAATACGACTTCCCCGGCCGTCGCAGCCTGGAATGGCTGCTGGTGCTCCCGCTGGCGCTGCCGACCTACATCACCGCTTATGTCTATGTTGAGATCCTCGGCTTCCAGGGGCCGTTCCAGAGCGCGCTCCGGGCGCTCACCGGCTGGCGCTCGCTGCGCGACTACTGGTTTCCCGATCCCCGCAACCTGCCGGGCGCTGTCCTGATCCTCGGCCTCGTGCTCTACCCTTACGTCTATCTCAGCGTGCGCGCGCTCTTCGCGATGCAAAGCGCCGCGCTGATCGAATCCGCCCGGACGCTCGGCACCAGGCGCTGGCCGCTGTTCTGGCGCATCGGCCTGCCGATGGCCCGCCCCGCCCTCGCCGCCGGTTTGACGCTCGCCCTGCTCGAAACCCTGAACGATATCGGCGCCAGCGAATATCTCGGCGTCCGCTCGCTAACGATCTCGGTCTATACGACCTGGATCAATCGCGGCTCGCTGGCCGGCGCCACCCAGATCGCCTGCGTCATGCTGCTCGTCGTGGTCGGGCTGATGGCGGCCGAGGCGCGCACGCGCGGAGCGCGGCGCTTCGCCTTGCCGGTCAAGCGACCACGACCTGTCGGTCGTATCCAGCTCTCGGGTAATCGCGCCTGGGCGGCGACGATCGCCTGTTTCCTGCCGGCGCTGTTCGGCGCGGTGCTGCCGCTCATCTATCTGCTCGGCGAGTTCTGGCGTCGTGACCTGATCGCCCAGGCCGATGCGACGCTCTGGCGGGCGCTCGCCAATACCGTTGCGATCTCGGCGCTCTCGGCCGCGCTGATCGTCGCGATCGGCCTTGGCATCGCCGCGGCACTGCGGCTCGGACGCGAGCGTGCCCTGCCGCTGCTCGCCCGCATCGCCTCGCTCGGCTATGCGCTGCCCGGGACGGTGCTGGCGCTCGGACTACTCGTGCCGCTCGCAGCCTTCGACAACCTCGTCGCCGA
The DNA here is from genome assembly GCF_053645455.1 of Allobosea sp. NPDC055332. Classification (NCBI taxonomy): domain Bacteria; kingdom Pseudomonadati; phylum Pseudomonadota; class Alphaproteobacteria; order Hyphomicrobiales; family Alloboseaceae; genus Allobosea; species Allobosea sp. NPDC055332. The sequence continues at coordinate 989,373 of NZ_JBSHMO010000003.1, forward strand.
TGCCGGCCGCGCGCTCTTCGGCGCCAGTCCGGGCCTGCTGTTGCTCGGGTCGGGCGCCGCGCTGGTCATCGCCTATCTCGTGCGTTTCCTCACCATCGCAGTGAACGGCATCGAGAGCGGCTATGCCCGCATCTCGCCGCGCATCGACGATGCAGCGCGCTCGCTCGGCGCCGACCGGCGCGAGCTGTTGCGCCGGCTGCATTGGCCGTTGATGCGCCCGGCCATTGCCGCGGCCGCCCTGCTCGTCTTCGTCGACTGCATGAAGGAGCTGCCGGCGACGCTGCTGCTGCGCCCGCTCAACTTCGACACCCTCGCCACGCTGGTCTACGGCCATGCCGCCCGCGGCGTCTTCGAGGATGGCGCTCTGGCGGCGCTGCTGATCGTCGCGATCGGCATCTATCCGGCGCTCAGGCTCGCCCGCGCCGGCGAACAGCCGTCAGTTTCGCGTGAAAACTGAAATGTTTCCCCGGCTTTGCAGCACCAGAGCCAGCGCTGAACTCGACATTCCCCGGTTGGAGGAATAAACCCTTGCCGCGCGACATAAATCGGCCACCCCCGGCCGATTCTGCCGCGATACCAGCTTGCCTGACGACGAGACCTCCGCCGTCGGGCCGATGAAGGCCACACGCCAGGCCATGTCACGACGCACCCTCATCCTCGGCCTCGCCGCCATCGCGCTGCTGCTCATGCTCGGGCTGCGGCCGTGGAATCTGGCGTTGTCGCAGGTCGAGCGCTCGGTCGTCGCCGGCATCGAGGCCCGTACCGGGCTCAAGGTGACGGCGCTGCGCCGCGCCGAGATCGCCTTCCTGCCCCTGCCCCGGATCAGCCTGTCGGATGTGACCTTCGTCGATCCGCAAGGCGTTCTCTCCGGCAAGGCGGCGCGTCTGCGCGCCCGCGCCAGGCTGTTGTCGCTGATCGGTGGCCAGCTCGACTTCGACCGCATCGACCTGGTTGTGCCGGAGCTCGACATCGCGGCCGCCGATACCGCCGGTGGCTATGCCGACTGGCTGGACCGCGCCCTCGGCTATCTCGCCCGGCTGGAGAGTCAGCCCCGGCTCGTCCTGACCTCCGGCAGCATCATGATGCGCTCCGGCAGCACGGTCCTGACCACATTGCGCGACGTCAACGTCGTGATCGAGGAACGCGACGCCCAGGCGCCGATCGCCCTCGCCGGTTCGATCACCTGGCGCGGCGAGCCCACGAAGATCGACCTGTTCTGGCCGGTAGCGGGCGAGCGATCGCGCACCGCCTTCTCCCTCGGCTCGCGGCTGATGAGCCTGCGCCTCAACGGCACGCGCTCCGCCACCCAGAACCTGACCAGCGGCCAGGTCGAGTTCAGCACGAAATCGCTCTCCGATGCCCTGGCCTGGATCGGGCCACGGCCGCGGATCGCCTCCCTGGTCCGCCAGGTCGAGCTGACGGCGCAGGCCAAGCTAGGACAGGGCAGCATCTCGCTCGACAGCGTCGTGGCCAAGGTCGACGGCGATCAGCTGGAGGGCGCGCTCAAGCTCGACGGTGTGATGCCGAACTGGGCGCTGTCGGGCACTCTGGCCGGCGCCGAGTTCAATCTCGGCCGCCTGCTCCGCCAGGCCGAACCGCCGGCCCAGTCCGGCAACGAATCCGCCAGCCCACCGCTCGAATTCGACGGCTGGACGACCAATGACGTCGATCTGCGCCTCTCGCTCGATTCCGCCTCGGTCGGTGCAACGCGCTTCGGCGATCTCGCGGCGCAATTGCTGATCCGCAAGGGCCGCTTCGAGGCGTCCTTGCTTCGTGCCGCAGCCTATGGCGGCACGACGCGGGCCCGCATTCTCGCCACGCCCGTAGCGGCCGGCGCCGACGTCAAGCTCCAGTTCGGCCTCGAAAAGGTGAATCTGGCGCTGGCGGCCGATGACCTGCCCGAACTCGCTCGCCTCAGCGGCACGGCGACGGGACAGCTTGCTTTCGACGGCGTCGGCAGCAACCTGGACCAGGTCGTGAACTCGTTGACCGGCCGGGCCAATCTGACGATCCGCCAGGGCGAGTTCCGTGGCATCGCCTTCCCCGACCTGCTGCGCAAGGCCGAGAAGCCGCCGACCTCGGCGCGTGACTGGCGCCAGGGCAAGAGCACCTTCGAGACCCTGCAGCTCTCCGCCCTCGCCAATCTCGGCGTGCTCTACCTCACCGAGACCCAGCTCGCCGGCTCCGGCTACAATGTCGTCGTCAACGGCACCGCCGATCTCGGCCGGCGCTGGCTCGACCTCAACGGAGCGCTGAGCTCGACCACGACCTCGACGCGCGTGCCCTTTGAGGTCCGCGGCCCGTTCTTCGGCGCCGCCTTCACGCCGGAGATCGATGCCGCCTTGCGGTCGATCGGCCCGGCGACCCCGCTGCTGCGCTGATAGAACGTCATGCTCGGGCTTTGATCCCGAGCATCTCAGGCGCAGGCGACCCGCTCAAAACGACGTGTCATCCCGGACAAGCCGCGAAGCGGCGCTGATCCGGGATCCATGCCGGGGCCTTTACGGCAAAGCTTCAGGTATGGGTCCCGGGTCGATCTGCGCTCGCCCGGGACGACTTGCGTTTGGACAAGGAAGCGAAGGAAGGCTCACGCCTCCCCGGTCGGCTCCTCACCTGCGCCATTCTCGGCCTCGCCGCTCTCGCCCTCTTCCTCGGACTCCTCGCCGATACGCTCGACCGAGACGACCTTCTCGCCCGCGGCCGTGTCGAAGATGGTGACGCCCTGGGTCGAGCGCCCGGCGATGCGGATCGGCTTGGGCCCTTCCACCGGAATCCGGATGACCTGGCCGCCATCGGTGACCAGCATGATCTGGTCGGTGTCGGTCACCGGGAACGAGGCGATCAGCTTGCCGTTGCGTTCATTGACGACCATGGCGGTGATGCCCTTGCCGCCGCGCCCGGTAACCCGGTACTCGAACGACGAGGTGCGCTTGCCATAGCCCTTTTCCGACACCGTCAGAATGAACTGCTCGGACGCGCCCATCTCGGCATACTTGTCCTGGCCGAGTTCGATGTCACCGGCAGCCTCTTCCGCGTCGGCAACCGGCGCGGCCGTCTCGTCACCGTCACCGGTCACGGCGCGGCGCGCCGCCGAGGCGAGCTTCAGATAAGCAGCGCGCTCATCCGGCGTCGCATCGAGATGGTGCAGGATCGCGAGCGAGATCACCTCGTCGCCCTTGGCGAGGTTGATGCCGCGCACGCCGGTCGAGTCGCGGCCCTTGAAGACCCGCACCTCCGGCACGGCGAAGCGGATGCTCTGGCCCTCGGCCGTGGTCAGCAGCACGTCGTCATGCTCGGAGCAGATCTGCACGTCGACGATGGAATCGCCCTCGTCGAGCTTCATCGCAATCTTGCCGTTGCGATTGACCTGGACGAAGTCGGAAAGCTTGTTGCGCCGGACATTGCCTGTCCTGGTCGCGAACATCACGTCGAGCCGCTCCCAGCTCTCCTCGTCCTCCGGCAGTGGCATCACGGTGGTGATGCGCTCGTCCTTGTCCAACGGCAGCATGTTGTTGAGGAACTTGCCGCGCGCATTCGGCGCCGAGAGCGGCAGCCGCCAGACCTTCTCCTTGTAGGCCTGGCCCAGCGAGGAGAAGAAGATGATCGGCGTATGCGTGTCGGCGACGAAGAGGCGGGTGACGAAATCCTCCTCGCGGGTCGACATGCCGGAGCGGCCCTTGCCGCCGCGCTTCTGCGCCCGATAGGTCGAGAGCGGCACGCGCTTGATGTAGCCGGCATGCGAGACCGTGACGACCATGTCCTCGCGGGCGATCAGGTCCTCATCGTCGAGATCGGAACCCCAGTCCTGGATCACGGTGCGGCGCGGCGTGGCGAAGGCGGCCTTCACCTCGGCGAGCTCGGTCTTGATGATCTCCTGGATGCGGGCGCGCGAGCGCAGGATGTCAAGATAGTTGGCGATCTCCTTGGCGAGTTTTTCCAGCTCGTCGCCGATCTCGTCGCGGCCGAGGGCGGTCAGGCGTGCCAGGCGCAGTTCGAGGATCGCCTTGGCCTGCGCGTCCGACAGACGGTAGGTGCCGTCGGCATTCATCGGGTGGCGCGGATCGTCGACCAGCGCGATCAGCGGCGCGATGTCGTCGGCCGGCCAGTCGCGCGCCATCAGCGCTTCATGCGCGGCCGACGGCGTCGGCGCCGTACGGATCAGCCGGATGACCTCGTCGATATTGGCGACGGCAGTGGCGAGACCGCAGAGGACATGGGCCCGCTCGCGCGCCTTGTTGAGCAGATAGCGCGTGCGTCGGGAAACCACCTCTTCGCGGAACTCGACGAAGGCGGAGATGAAGTCCTTGAGATTCAGGATCTCGGGCCGGCCGCCGGTCAGCGCCACCATGTTGGCGCCGAACGAGGTCTGCAGCGGCGTGAAGCGGTAGAGCTGGTTCAGCACCACGTCGGCGACGGCATCGCGCTTGATCTCGATGACGACGCGCACGCCCTCGCGGTTCGATTCGTCGCGCAGGTCGGAGATGCCCTCGATCCGCTTCTCGCGGACGAGATCGGCGATCTTCTCGACCATCGTCGCCTTGTTCACCTGGTAGGGAACCTCGGTGACGATGATCGCCTCGCGCTCCTTGCGCAACTCCTCGATATGCGTCTTCGAGCGCATCATGATCGAGCCGCGCCCGGTGTGATAGGCCGAGTGGATGCCGCTGCGACCCATGATCTGGGCGCCCGTCGGGAAGTCCGGGCCGGGCACGATCTCGATCAACTCGTCGATCGTGATCTCCGGGTTCTCGATCAAGGCGATGCAGGCATCGATCACCTCGCCGAGATTGTGCGGCGGGATATTGGTCGCCATGCCGACGGCGATGCCGCCGGCGCCGTTGACGAGCAGGTTTGGATAGCGTGCCGGCAGGACCGTCGGCTCGTGCTCCTTGCCGTCATAGTTCGGCTGGAAGTTGACGGTGTCGAGGTCGAGATCCTCGAGCAGCGGCATCGCCGCCTTGTCGAGGCGCGCCTCGGTATAGCGATCGGCCGCCGGGCTGTCGCCGTCCATCGAGCCGAAATTGCCCTGGCCGTCGATCAGCGGCAGGCGCAGCGAGAAATCCTGCGCCATGCGCACCAGCGCGTCATAGACCGCCAGATTGCCGTGCGGATGGTACTTACCCATCGTGTCGCCGACGATGCGGGCGCACTTGGTATAGGGCCGGTCGGGCAGGTTCTTGTTCTCGTGCATCGAGAACAGGATGCGCCGGTGCACGGGCTTGAGGCCGTCGCGGACATCCGGGAGAGCGCGGCTCACGATCACGCTCATGGCGTAATCGAGATAGCTCTTCTTCATCTCGTCGGTGATCGCGATCGGCTTGATGTCGCCACCGAACTGCGGGCCGTCGTCGCGCTTGTCGTCGTTGTCTTCGCTCAAGGGAAAAAGTCCCGTTTACCGCTGGTTTTTCAACGTTCTGGCTAGCCGATTCCGGCGCATGAAGCCAGCGAAACGCGATTCTATTCAGAGAAAATAAAACCGTTTTATTGCAGCAGGTTACGAGGCATTTTTGATTCGCTTTCGCGCCCCTTCCGCATTCTCGCCATGTTTGGCTGGCGGCAGCGCGCTGAAATTGGTGAAACCCTCGTCCGAGGCCTGCGAACTAGATCTTCCGGATCTGTGGAGCGAAGCGCCGAAAGGCTTCGTCGATCTCTTCGTAGCTGCAAGCCACCTCATCGAGCGAGAGGCGAAAGCCATACCGAGTGACTGGCCATCCCGCTAAGGGATCGGTGACCTTGGGCTCAAAGCGCGAAGGCTCCGGGAGATGAACCAGGACCGCCTTGATATCGCAATTGGGGTCGAAGGAATAACTCTGCACCGCGTCCCATGGCACTTTTCGTACAAATACATGGGGCGCTGTGATACCCTCCGCATCGAATACTAGGTGGATCGAGCGATCGAGCTCGCCGAAGGCTTTTCCAAAAGCGAAAAGCAGGAACAGAGCGCCGAAAAATCCTCCAACGATCGCTTCCAATCCACCCATGGGTATGGAGTAGGCAAGTGCCGACCCACCCACGCCAAGGTGGAAAAGCGCCTCCCAGCGACTCTCATTGCCGCGAAACTCGATGCGGTTCGGCGCCTCACTCCCAGCCTGCACATCGACGGCGCTCATCTGGTCAGCCTCGCCTTCCGAGTCCTCTCCGCAGTCTCGCCCAGCTTCACAAGCCGCAGCACCGCCGAGCCGCCGGTCTATTCGATCGTGATCTTGGCCTCGCGCGCGATCCTGCCAAATTTCTCGTACTCGGATGCCGTCAGCGTCGCGAGCTCGGCTGCGCTCGATGCCTTCGGATTGAAGCCGGCCTGCAGTAGCTTGTCCTTGACCTCTGGGGCACCGAGCGCCTCGACGAAGGCCGCATTGAGCGCCTCGACGATCGCCGGCGGCAGGCCGCTTGGCCCATAGACACCGAACCAGGGCTCGACCGCATAGCCCGGCAATCCGGCCTCCGCGATTGTCGGCACGTCCGGCAGCGCCGGTGAGCGCGTCGCGCTCGCGACCGCCAGAGCGGTGAGCTTGCCGGCCTGGATATGCGGCAGCGAGGCCGGAAGATTGTCGAACATCGCGCCGAGATGGCCGCCGAGGAGATCGTTGATGCCGGGCGCGCTGCCGCGATAGGCGACATGGGTCAGTTGCGTGCCGGTCATCTGCCCGAACAGCACTGCGGCGAGGTGCATCGAGGTGCCATTGCCGGCAGTGCCGTATTGCAGTCCCGGCTCCGCCCTGGCCCGGGCAATGAATTCGGCGACGGTCTTAACCGGCAGTTTCGGCCCGACCTCGAGCACGATCGTCGAGGTGCCGAGCAGGCTGATCGCGGTGAAATCCTTGCGTGGGTCGAACGGGACGCTCTTGTAGATGTGCGGATTGAGCGCGTTGGTCGAGATCGCGCCGAAACCGATGGTGTAGCCGTCCGGCGCCGCCTTCGCGACCGCATCCATGCCGATATTGCCGCCGGCGCCGGGCCGGCTCTCGATCACGACCGGCTGGCCGAGGCGCGCGCCGACCTTCTCGCCGACGAGGCGGGCGACGAGATCTGTGGTGCCACCGGCGACATAGGGCACGATGAAGCGAATCGGCTTGCCGGGATAGGCCTGCGCCTGCCCCCGGCCGGCAACGGTGATCAGCGGAGCCGCAGCAAAGGCAGCGGCCAGCTGGCGGCGGGACAAGGCATAGTCCATCTCGATGCTCCCCGGCGGCTCACGGCCGCGCAGGCCGGATGCTCGCCAATCCGGACGGGTAACGCAACCGACCGCAAGAGGGGCAACCTCGGCGTGGTCGTCGCTGCAATCGGGCTGGACAAACCGAACCAGCAGCGCAAACCCGGGTTTCCATCGAAGAGTATTGGGCACTACGATGGAATCAGGTGCTCCGTTGAAATGGCGAAGGCCCGCAAGAGCAGAGCAATAAGCTCGAGGAGAGACATGTTCGCCGAATATCTCTCCTCCGCGCTCGTCACTTTGCTGGTCACGCTCGATCCGCCGGGCCTCGCGCCGATCTTCCTGTCTCTGACGCGCGGCATGTCGGCGAGCGAGCGGCGGCAGGTCGCGGTCCGCGCCTGCATCATCGCCTTCTGCATCATGGCCTTCTTCGGCCTTGCCGGCGACATCGTGCTGAAGGCGCTCGGCGTCTCGCTGCCGGCCTTCCGCATCGCCGGCGGCTTCCTGCTGTTCTGGATCTCGTTCGAGATGGTGTTCGAGCGCCGCAACGATCGCAAGCAGGCGACGGCCGACACCGCCATCACCAAGGATCACATCCGCAACGTCGCCGCCTTTCCACTGGCGATCCCGCTGATGGCCGGCCCGGGCGCCTTGACCGCGATGATGCTGCTCGCCGGCCGGGCCAATGGCGACATCGCCATGCTGTCCTCTCTTGCGGTGATCTGCGGGCTGGTGATCCTCTCCTGCCTCGTCGTCTTCTTCCTGGCGGTACCGATCGCGCGCCTGCTCGGCGTCACCGGCAATGTCGTGCTGACCCGCCTGCTCGGCGTCATCCTCGCTGCGCTGGCGGTGCAGTTCGTCATCGACGGCATCCGGGCCGTGATCCGGAGCGGCTGAGCCGCCCCGGACCGAGCTTCGCTTCAGGCAGATCGCGCAAGCCGCCAGCGGGCGAGATCGACGAGCAGGAACGCCGCGAGGCTGAAGCCGACCAGCGGCAGCGCCCAGCCCAATCCCACGGCACTTGCGATCGCCATCGCCCTGCCCGGCCAGCCGAGCCGCAGCCAGGCCTGGACCAGCGTACGCGGAAGCGAGCAGGGCGCCGGCCGCTGCCGCCACCAGATCCGGTAGCCGAGCAGCGTCGTCAGCATCAGGGCGATACCGAGCCCCGCCATCAGCAACTGGTTCGGCCAGCCGAACAGGATGCCCATATGGGCGTCGATGCCCCAGCGGATCAGCTTGGCAATCAATGGGAAGGTCTCGAAGTCGGCCCGGCTGACGACCGCGAGGTCGCGCGGATCAAGCGCAACAGTGTCGACCTGCGTCGGCCAGCTCCGATCATACTCCCGCACCAGCCAGGCCTGGCCCTCGCCGCGCGGCGGCCGCATCTCGACATGCGGGGAATCGATGCCGGCGGCCTTGGCGGCGGCGAACACGGCATCGAGCTGGCCGACACTGCCGGGAGCCGCCGTGCCAACGGCAGGACCATGGTCACCATGATGGGCGTGCTCGTCAGCTGCGGGCGCAGCGCCGAGCTTGAGCGAGACTGAAGGCGTCACCCAGCCGAGATTGGCCCGCAATGCGTCGATCCGGTCGCCGGCATAGTTCGACCAGGTCAGGCCGGTGATCGACAGAAAGACGAGGCCGAGCGAAAGCGTCAGCCCGATCAGCCCATGCCAGCGCCGGTCGCGCAGCGCCGGGTTTACTCGCGCCCGCTCGGCGGCCTTGGGATGGCGCCGCCAGAACCACATCAGGACGCCGCCCAGAACCACCGCCCAGAGCCAGGACGCCGCCAGCTCGCTGTAATTGCGGCCGAACTCGCCGAGCAGCAGGTTGCGGTGCAGATAATCGAGCTGCGTCCGGAACGGCAGGATGCCACTAGTGCCATAGACGATGAGATCGCCCTTGATCGCCAGCGAGACCGGGTCGACGAAGATCGCCCGGCTCTCGGAGTCACCGAGGCCGGGCTGCGCGAACATCACGCGGGTCGTCTGGCCTGCCGCTGGCGCGGGGCGGATGGCGAAAAAGCGCGGCCCCTCGCCGATGTGCTTGCGCGCTGCTTCGGCCTGGGCGGCGAGCGAAGCGGGTTCGCCCGCGGTCGTCGCAGTCAATTGCTCGCGATAGATGAAACTCTCGATCTGCGGCGTCAGCACATAGAGCGTGCCGGTCAGCGCCGCGATCAGGATGAACGGGCCGACGAACAGCCCGGCATAGAAGTGCAGCCTTGCGATGAAGGCCTTGAATTCGGACGATAGGACAAGGCTGCGGCCGGTATCGGCGCGCGTGCGGATATCCGCGTGAGCGGTCATGACTGGATTTCCCGAAATGGACCTGCCGAAATGCCGCTGGCGCGCTGGCCCGGCGGAGCATTCGGTCATTGCGACGGAAGGCGGCCACAGGGCCGCCGCGGCGTCAGGTTCGGATGGGCGGCCCTCTTGGACGGGCGGCAAGCCGCTCCTGTCCCGGCAGCGGCCGCCCGGTCAGATCGTCGAAACCGACGATCGTGACGCCGGGTTCGATGCTTTCGGGGAGTGCTGGCCGGTCGGGCGGCGCGTAAGCGGCGCCGATCCAGGCGCAGCCGAGCAGGCAGCAGGCCGGCAGATGCGGCGCGGGCTCTTCGCCCGGCAAGGGCACGCCCTCGGCACCGGGCGCGCACAGCGTCAGATGCGCGGCGCGGTCGAGCAGCGCCGGGGCGAGGCTCTGCCCGGAGAGTGCCGCGCCGAACAGCCCCTGCAGCACGAGCACATAGGCCGCGATGATCGCGACCCACGGCCTGGCCCGGCTGCATCTGCTTGCGATCAAGTCTGAGATCCCGTTGAGCACGCTCGACGGCAACAGCTACCATTTTCGCGTCGCGGGAACATGCTCAACTTGCTGATCTTTCGTGAACGATCTTCCCTGCGATGAGCCTGAGAGAGCGAATGCCTCTCGGCGTGGCAACAGCAGCTCTAAGCCTTGACGTAAACCCAGGCCTCCTTGCCTGAGGCCAGCCGGACACTGATGCGCTTGTAGTCGGCGACCTCGTAACGATCGGCCGCGGCGAGCTCTTCGGCGGTGATGGCGAAGACCTTGCCGGGTACGCTGTCGGCCGGATCGTCGCTCGGCGCCACCACCGGATGGAAACGCTTGCCGCTGGTGCGGATCACCTCGGGGTCGGTGATCTCGAGCATGGTCTGGGCAAAGCCCGGCATGGCGTCGTCATGGCCGTCGAGCAGGCGCCCGAACGAGGAAAGCTGGACGTTCTCCTGCTGCAGTGTGCCATAGGAAAACAGGAGAATGCTGCGGTCCTCGGCCATGCTCGCTCCGTACCAGGCGCGACTTTATAGCGCCGCCAGCAGCTTTTCGCGCGCCGCGCGCGAGCCGGCAAGACGCTGCCTTGCCGCAGCCAGGATCGCGGCCGGCGCCTCCTGCGGCGTGCCGGCCCTGAACGGCGGCTGCGGCGCATATTCCAGCGAGAGCTGGATCAGTTGCGCCTCCTCCTCGCCGAGCAGTTCGGCGATCACGCTCAGCCCGAAATCGATGCCGGAGGTGACACCGCCGGCAGTGATCAGATTGCCGTCGCGCACCACGCGCCCTTCTGTCGGGATCGCACCGAAGCGCGCCAGCAGGTCATGTGCGTTCCAGTGGCTGGTGGCCCGCTTGCCCTTCAGCAGCCCGGCCATGCCGAGCACCAGCGATCCCGTGCAGACCGAGGTGAGATAGCGCACTTGCCCGGCCCGCTCGCGCAGGAACGCCAGAACGACGTCGTCATTCAGCAGCGGATTGACCCCGCTCCCACCCGGCACGCAGAGCACGTCGAGCGGCGGGCAGTCGGCGAAGGTCGTGGTCGGGGTCAACGTCAGCCCGGTCGCGGCTTTCAGCGGCGCCGTGTCCTTCCAGATCAGATGCACCTGCGCACCCTTCGTCGAGGCGAAGACCTCATAGGGACCGGTCAGATCGAGCTGCTGGACCTGCGGGAAGACGAGGATGCCGAAGCTGAGGGACATAGGGCGATCTCCTGATTGACGATCCAAGCCTAGCGCGCAAAGCTCTGGCCGAACTGCCAAGCATCCCTCGCTTCAGGCCAAACATGCGCCGCATCGAAATCCTGACCTTTCCCGGCGGGCAGTTGCTCGACGTCGCCGGGCCCTTGCAGGTCTTCGCCACCGCCAACGACCTCGCTCATCTTGCCGGCCGGCCCCTGCCCTATGAGACCGCCGTCGTCGCGGCCGAGAGCCGCGTCGTCACCAGCGCAAGGCTAGAACTCGGCGCAGCCACGCTGCCCGAACCCGGCACACCGCTGCACACGCTGGTCATCGCCGGTGGCTATGGTGTCAATGCCGCCTGCCGCGATGCGGCACTCGTCGACTGGGTCCGGCAGCGTGCCGGGACTGCCGAGCGCGTCGCCTCGGTCTGCAGCGGCGCCTTCCTGCTCGCGGCGGCCGGCTTGCTCGACGGCAGGCGCGCCGTGACGCATTGGGGCCGCTGCGCCGAGTTCCGGGCGATGTTCCCTTCTGTCCGGCTCGAGCCCGACCCGATCTATGTCCGCGACGGCGAGGTCTGGACTTCGGCCGGCGTCACCGCCGGGATCGATCTTGCCCTCGCTTTGGTCGAGGTCGATCTCGGCCGCGAGCCGGCGCTCGCCATTGCCCGCCAGCTCGTCGTCTTCCTCAAGCGCCCTGGCGGGCAATCGCAGTTCAGCGCCGCGCTCACCTTGCAGGACAAGGACGAGCGCTTCGACCGGCTACATGGCTGGATCGTCGAGAACCTGCGCGGCGACCTCTCGCTGGAGCGGCTGGCCGGCCAGGCCAGGATGAGCCTGCGCAGCTTCGCCCGGCATTATCGCCAGGCGACCGGCCGCACGCCCGCCCGCGCCGTCGAGGAGATCAGGATCGAGACGGCGCGCCGCCTGCTCGAACAGGGTCTCTCGGTCGCGCAGGCCGGCCGCCGCTGCGGCTTCGGTTCCGAGGAGACCTTGCGCCGCGCCTTCCTGCGCCGGCTCGGCGCCAGCCCGCAGGCCTATCGCGAGCGCTTTGCCGGATAGCGCCCGGTTCAGGCTATGATCCGCGTCCACAAGGTTGGAATTGCGCAGGAAGCCGCATGCTGAGCATCACCGAGGCGGACGAGCTGGTCGCGCGGCATCTCGGCGATGCGCCGCGCGCCAACCATTCGCGCGTCGTCGCCCATGTCATGCGCAAGCTCGCGGAAGCGCTTTCGGAGCCGGCCGAGCTCTGGGAGGTGGTCGGCCTCTGCCACGATCTCGATTTCTTCGCGATTCAGGGCGACTGGAGCCGCCACGGCCCGATGGCGGTGGAATGGCTCGGCGATCGCATCCCGCCGGAGGCGCAGCAGGCGATCGCCGCCCATGACCACCGCACCGGCATCGTTACGGATTCGCTGCTGGCCGACTCGCTCAAGGCGGCCGACGCGATCACCGTCATCGACGAGAAACTGGGGCGCCCTGCTCTCCGCTCAATCGACGCAGCGAGCCCCTATATAGCACTGCGCTCCCAACTCAGCCGGCGCTCTTACCTCGCCGACATGATCGAGCACTACGCGCTGAAACACGCAGTTCCCTTCGAGCGCTTGGTCGAGGCCGTCACCGACGCGCCGATGCAACCTCTGCCGGCCTAGGCGCCTCTACAGCGCCAGTTCCATAACCCGTTCGCCATTGGCGCGGGTCTCGCCCGTGTCCCGAAACCCTTGCGCCACATAGAAGTCATGCGGCCCACCATCGCCGGGCACATAGCTCAGCCTTGCGAGCTCATAGCCCTGCGACGGAAGGCCCTTCAGCCAGAGCCCGATCGCCTCACGCCCATAGCCTTTGCCCTGGTGACGCCCATCGATCATGAAGCGCCAGAGGAAGCAGCTCGCGCCGTCATCCTCTAGCCGCCACATGATGAAGCCGACCGGCTCCTCGCCGGCATAGATCGCCCGGAACACCGCAGCCGGATTGAAATGAGCCTGCGCGATCGAGACCGCATTGGGCGCGACGAAGCCGCTTTGCGCCTCATGCGGCTTGAGCTCGCAGATCGTGCGTACGGTCTCGGCCGTGATCTCCCGCAGCGAGACGACCGGCGTGGTCAAGCGATGCTCCTCACTTCTCCAGAAACGCTTTCACGGTCGCCTCGGCCTGCTTCATCGAGATCACGCCATCGAGATGGCCGCGCGTGCCCTGGATGGTGGCGTGGCTGACATCGCGCCCGGCCTTCTTCGCCTCGGCGACGGTGCGCTGGATCATCTCGTCCGGGAAGACCAGGTCCTTGGGCTGGCTGATGATCAGCAACGGCGCCTTGATCCGGCTCATCGCATCGGCGAGCGACTTGCCGCCGGCGGCATAGAGCTGGTTGGCCTTGACCAGATAGAGGAAATGATTGGCGTCCGAGACCTTGGCGCGGGCCTCGCCGGCATTGTCGAGAATGCTCTGGACCTGGAACTTGTTGCCGAGCGCCTTGGCGGGGTCCTCGCCTTCCTTGGCCGGGCGGCGGCCGAAGGTGCCGTTGGTCCAGTCACCATGGTTGGCCTGCAGGGTGACGACGGTCAGCGCCTTGGCGAGACCGGCATTGGGCGGCGTCTTGCCGTAATAGTCGCCCTTGTTCCAGTTCGGATCGACCAGGATCGGCGCCGCCCAGACGTCGAGCCAGGAGATCAGCTGGGCGTCGGCCTCGGCCGCGCCGATCACCGCCATCGCCTTGCCGATCATGTCGGGATAGCTCGCCGCCCATTCATAGGTCTGCAGCGCGCCCATCGAGGGGCCGGCGACCATGATGAGCTTCTTGATGCCAAGGCTCTCGACCAAGGCCTTCTGGACATTGACGAAATCGCCGATGGTCACGACCGGAAAATCGAGTGCATAGGGTTTGTTTGTGTCCGGATCGATCGAGGCCGGGCCGGTAGTCGTCACCTTCGGGTCGCCGGTGTTGAGGTTCACCAGCGTGTCGGAGGACAGGACGAAATATTTGTTGGTGTCGATCGCCTTGCCCGGGCCGATGATCGCGTCCCAATAGCCGGGAGCAGCGTCGGCGGCCGCATATTTGCCGGCAGCGTGCGAATTGGCCGAGAAGAAATGGCAGATCAGGATCGCATTGGATTTGTCGGCGTTGAGCGTGCCATAGCTCTCCCAGCCGACCTTGACGTTCTTCAGCGTGCGCCCGCCTTGCGTGGTGTAGCTCGGCAGCTCAAAGACCTTCTTCTCGACCAGAAGCTCCTGCGCGTCAGCCATTCCCGTCACCATAATGCCTGCAACAGCGAGCGCACCCGCGATCCAGCTCTTCATGCCGCACTCCTCCGCTCCGGCCGTCGCGCGGCCTTGGAGGCGATCAGAGCGGATTTGTCCGGCTAACGGAAGGGGGACGCTTTCACAGCGCCTCCAGCAGCCCCTTGATCAGCGCCCGGCGCGGCGCGATCGAGGAGATCAGCGCGTATTCCTGCAAGGTGTGGGCGCCGTCGCCGTCGATGCCGAGGCCGTCCAGCGTCGGGATCCCGAGCGCTGCGGTGAAGTTGCCATCCGAGCCGCCGCCGGTCATCGGGCAGTCCTGCAGCTCGAAGCCGACTTTCGCCGCCACCGCCCGCGCCTGCTCGTAGAGCGCCGCGACCTCCGCCGATTTCTCGTAAGGCGGCCGGTTCATGCCGCCGGTGATCGTCAGCTTCACATCCGGATCATGGGTTTTCAGCCCGAGGATGCGCTCTTCCATGACTTTGCCATCGGCCACGGTGGTGACGCGGCAATCGACGCTGAACCAGGCATGCTGCGGAATGACGTTCGCCGCCGTGCCGCCGCCGACCAGCGCCACCGTCGTGGTGATACCGCGGCCGTAGTCGGTCATGCCCTCGATCGCGAGGATCTGGTGCGCCGCCTCGCGGATGGCGTTGCGGCCATCGGCATGACGCGAGCCGGAATGCGCCGGCCGGCCTTCGAGCTTCACCTCGAAGCGGCCGACGCCCTTGCGCGCGGTGACGATCTTGCCGCCCTCGCGCGCCGGCTCGGTCACCAGCACCGCCATCGCCTCGCGGCCGATATCCTCAATCAGCGCGCGGGAGGTCGGCGAGCCGATCTCCTCGTCCGGCGTGAACAGGAAGACCAGCGGCCGCTGCACGGTGCCGGACCTGGCAGCATCCTTGAACGCCTGCAGCGCCAGCCAGGCGCCGCCCTTCATGTCGTAGACGCCAGGACCATAGAGCCGGTCGCCCTCGACGCGCACCGGCAGGTCCTTGGCGCTGGTGCCAACCGGATGGACCGTGTCGAGATGCGACATCAGCGCCACGGCCTTCTCGCCGTTCCGGACACCGGCGCGCAGGATCAGATTGTCGCCGAGGCCGTTGCGGCCGGGAATGCGCTCGACGGCGATCGGCAGGCCTTCGACCTCCTTCGCCACGAGGTCCATCATGCCGTTGACGCCGGGCACGTGATGGGTGGGGCTCTCCAGCGCAACCCAAACGGAGAGCGCGGGGACGGCGGGATCGTGAATGGTCATGATGGGGAGGTTTTTCGCAGGAAAGCGTGGCGATAACGGGACATTGGCCGATTTGCCGGCTTTGTCCATGCTGAAACGCGCCTAGCAGCCCTGCGGACGCAGCGTTTCAGAAATTTTTCGATGGGCTGTCGGCAACGCCGCTCCTCGTCCGTCCTCGAGGCAGACCCGCCGAGGACAAGACGATGCGCCCGCCCGCCGCCCCAGCCATAGCCATACTGCCGGCCATCTATTGGCTGCGCAGCATCCTGACGGTGCTCGCCGGCTTCATTGCGGTCCTCATGCTCGCGCTTCTCGCCGACCAGCTGCTGCGCTCGCTCGGCCTGCCGCCTCCGGCGGCCCAGATCACACCGGAACTCGGCCGACAGGCGCTTGCGGCCTGGCTGCGGGCAGGTTGCCTGCTGCTCGGCGGCCTCCTCGCGAGGGCCGCTCTCGCTAGACGCGCTTGACGTTCCAGAAGGTCGGGAAGCTCGGCAGCACACCCGTGAGCTTGCGGCTGAATGCCGTCGGCTGGAAATACTGGCCCAGCGGCGCGTATGGCACGTCCTCGAAAGCCTGCTTCTGCAGCTCGGCTGCGATTGTCTGCTTCGCCGGAAGGTCCGCGGCCTCCATCCAGGCCTCGCGCAGCGCCTCGATCTTCGGCGCCACCGGCCAGCCCGGCCAGGCGGCCATGCCATTGCCGCGCAGCGAGATGTGGCCGACCGGATCGAGGATGTCGATGCCGTTCCAGCCGGTGAAGAAGCAGTTCCAGCCGCCATTGCCGGGCGGCTCCTTGTTGGCCCGGCGCGTCACCACCGCACCCCAGTCCATCACCTGGTAGTCGACATTCATGCCGATGCGCTTCAACATCTCGGCGCCGACCTCGCATTCGGCCTTGAGATTGGCGAGATCGGTCACACCGAGCAGGACGACCTTCTCGCCCTTGTAGCCGGCCGCCGCCAGCGCCTGCTTCACCTTGGCGATGTCACGGGGGCCGTTCAGCACCTCCATGCCGGCATCGTTCGCCATCGGCGTGCCCGGCGGGAACAGGCCGACGCCGGTGCGCCACAACGTCTTGTCGGGGCCGCCGACCGCCTCCATGAACTCGGCCTGGTCGATCGCCATCAGCACGGCGCGGCGGATCGCCGGATTGTCGAACGGTGGATGCAGATGGTTCATCCGCATGATCGCGATCGACCCGGTCGTCTCCTTGATCGCGACCTCGAGCTTCGGATCTTTCGCCAGGAGCGGCAGGATATCGGGCAAGGGCTGCTCGACCCAGTCGATCTCGCCGCTCTGCAAGGCAGCAGCAGCCGTCGCCGGATCCGGCAGAGTGTGCCATTCGATCCGCTCGACATGGACGATCTTCGGCCCGGCGGTGCGGCCGGGCTTGCCGTCACTACGCGGGACATAGCCCGCGAATTTCTCGTAGACCGACCGGTTTCCGGCCTGGCGCTCACTGGCGATGAAGCGGAACGGGCCGCTGCCGATCACCTCGGTGACCTGCGTCGTCGCCTCGGTCTTCGCTAGCCGCTCCGGCATGATCACCGGCACCGCGGCCGTCATCTTGGCGAGCGCATCGGGCAGCAGCGGGAACGGCTTCTTCAGACGGAAGCGCAGGGATTTGTCGTCGACAGCGACGAGCTCGTCGGTCTGCGCCATCAGCGTCTGGCCGAAGGAGTCGCGCTTGGCCCAGCGGTTCAGGCTGGCGACGCAGTCCTTCGCCAGCACCGGCGTGCCATCGTGGAACTTGAGGCCCTCGCGCAGCTTGATCGTCCAGCTCTTGCCATCGGCCTCGGCGAGCGCGCCTTCGGCCATTTGCGGCTGGGCCTTGTAGCTCTCGTCCTGCCCGAACAGCGTGTCATAGGCGAGGAAGGCGTGGTTGCGGGTGACGGTCGCCGTCGTCCAGATCGGATCGACCACGGCGAGGTCGCCCTGCGGCACGAACTTGATGACGTTCTTGTCGGCCCCGCGACCGATATTGGGTTTGCTGACCGCAATGGCGGCAGCCGTGCCTGCGACGAAAGCGCGACGTGTCGGCATTTCAGGCTCCCTGGAGCCCGTTCCGATCAGCTTGCACCGCAAGCCGATCGGCAAACGGTCTCCAAACTAAAAGGAAGAGACGGATTCACCGATCAGGTTGGAACAACCTGATCGGATCCGGCTCTGCAGCAGGGCGTCGATCCGGGATGGTGAAGCCCTGGCGATACGGCGGCGCTCAGGCAATCAGCATGCCAGCGGCCGGTCAAGCGGACCGGCTCTGATGCGCGGCTCGTTCAGGCGGCGTCGCGCAGCTCGTCCAGCTCAAGCTCGACCAGGAAGCTCGGGTCGGCCTCGACCAACAGCGCCAGCGCGGCATCGTCGGCGAGCGAATCGGCCAGCAGCCGCGCCTCGTCCCGGGCGGCTTCCGCATCAAGCCGGCGCAGCAGCGCCATCAGCGCATTGGCCCCTGGCCCCTCCAGCGCCTCGCAGGCGATCAACACCTGTGCCAGCAGATGGCGGTCGATGCCGCCCACGCCGTGCTGCCCAGGGCCGGCTTGCTTCAACGCCTCGACGGCAGCCGCAAAGGCCGGCAGCAGCGCTTCCGGCATCGCTGCCTTGCGATAGAGCGCCTTGAGGCCGGCGCCGCGCCGGTCCCAGAGCAGCGCGCGCACACGTTTCAGCGGCAGATCGGACAGCGCCGCGAACGCGGCTTCGGCCAGAGCCGGCTCGCCGCTCAGCAGCGAGCGCAGGATCACGCCCGGCGTCAGGCGGCCATTCTCGCGCAGGCAGTCGACGATCGCCGGGGCATCGCTCGCCTCGCCGCCGGCGGCGAGCGCGACCGCGACCCGCTCGGTCGATTCGCGGGCGAGCCGGGCACTGCGTTCTTCGGTGAGCCAGCCGCAGCCGGAGACGAAGGCGGCGAGCGTATCGGAAACCTCGGCCGCGATAGCCTGGCGCAAACCCGCCGGAAGATCGTCGCGCGCCAGCATGGCCTCGCGCACCGCGCCGGTCGTGCCCTCGCGCTCGAAGATGCGCTCCAGCGAGAAATCGCGAAGCTCCGCTGTCGGATTGGCGAGCAGCGCGAGCAGCGCCTCCTCGCAGCCGACCTCGGCCAAAGCGGCGCAGATGCCGGGTGCCAGCCAGGGCCGCTGCGCGATCGCGCGCTGGGCGAGGTCATCGCCGATCGCCGCGGCATCGACCAGATCGGCCTCGGTCAGCACGGGTGACTGCGCCAGCAGCAGTGCAGCAATGTCGCTCTGTTCGGCGATCAGGCCGAGCACCAGATTGCGCGGCGCCTGCGGGGCGGCAGCGAGCTCCTCGGCGAGCGCGCGGCGCACCATGGGCGAGGGATCGTCGACCAGCGCGATCAGCGCCGTCTCGGCCTCGCGCCTGTCCTCGGGAGACATCGCCGAGCGCAGATAGGCTCCCGCCAGCGCGGCGGCGCCTTGCGCCCGCGCCTCGGCCGGAGCGGTGCGGGCCCAGAGCAGGAAGCGGCGCACGATCATCCGCGCCTCCCATGGGTCATGAACTGGCTGAGATCGAGCGGCCCGCGCCGCGGCTTGCGGGTCGGAGCCGTTTCGCTGGAAGCCGTCTGCGTATCGGCCACCGCAAGGTCGCGCGGCCGCGACGGCGGCAGTGGTGTGTTGACAGTGGCCGTCGCAGTCGTGCCGCCCGCGCTTTCGGCCTTGGCGGCCTTGCTCGCGGGCGAAGCATTGCCCTCGCTCGCCGCCGAACCGACGCGCGGGAAATAGCGGGTCGACGGATCGTCGTCGACGGCTCGGGATGCGCCGCCACTGCGCGGCGTCGTCCAGAGATTGGCGACCGCCTTCGAGACGGGTGTACGCGGCCCTTCGGTCGAGAACAGGCCGATCAGTCCCTTCGCCCGATCCGGCGCCAGCGCGGCGGCGATCGGCACGACCGGCGGCTCGGCGGCATAGGCCGTGGCGGTCGTGGCCGCCCCCGTGGGCCGCGCCTGCGCCAGCATGGCGCCGGTCGTCGCCGCGACCTGGGTGTTGGCATGGCTGGCGGCGAGCAGGCCGTAGACCTCCTGGGCGCTGCGGGCCCGGCCGGTCTTGTCGTAGAAGATCGAGCGGTTCGCGGCGGCCGCTTCCGGGAAATCGCGAGCGGCGGCGCGGGTCGGATCGCTACCGGCCGTGCGGATCAGGTCGGAAGCGCCGCGCGCACCCAGCACATGCGCCATATAGAGCTCGCCGGCCTGCGGCTGGCGCCCGAGCGCCTGGCCAAGCTGCTCGGCATTCTTCTGCGTCAGCGCCCCCGCCATCACCGTCGCCACATGCGGATCGGTGCGCAGTTGCAGTATCTTCTCACGCAGCGCCGGATCCGACACGGTCAGCCGGCCGCTGCCGTCCTCGCTGATCGCGCCGGCATAGTTGGCCATGCCCTGCTTCGGCCCCTCCTGGCGCATCATCGAGAGCCAGGTCTGCTCGATGAACTGGAACAGCCCGGTCGCGCTCGAGGTGCGCGCCTTCGCATCCGGTTCGAGCGATGATTCGCGTTGCGCCGTCTTCAGGAGATAGTCGAAGCCGACACCGGTCTTGTCCGCGCCCTCCTTGATGGCGCTGACGACCGGGTTGGCGGGCGTTGTCTCGCGGGTGCTCGGCGTGCTGAAAAGGAACATTGGGTCACTCGGGCCGCTGCCGTTCCAGACGGACCGGAGCACCCAAAGAGACTGGACCGATTATGGTAAGCGAACCGTTAAAACGGCCGTTTGCCAGACCCGGCCCAGAACGGAAAAAGTGCCACAGGAGCAAGATGATGGCGGAAGCGGCGCGGCATAAGCGGGGCGGCCTCTATTTCGAGGATTTCGAGATCGGCGCCTCGATCGAGCATCGGCTGACCCGCACGGTCACGCAGATGGACAACATGCTGTTCTCCAACATGACGCTGAATCCGCAGCCCTTGCACATCGACGCGCATTTCTGCGCGACCGAGACCGAATGGGGCAAGCCGCTGATGAACTCGCTGTTCACGCTCGGCCTGATGATCGGCATCTCGGTCAACGACACCACCGTCGGCACGACGATAGGCAATCTCGGCATGACCGACGTCACCTTCCCCGCCCCGCTCTTCGAGGGCGACACGGTGAATTGCGTGACGGAGATCATCGCCAAGCGCGAATCGAAATCGCGGCCGGACGCCGGCATCGTCGACTTCCACCATCGCGCCTACAAGCAGGACGGCACCTTGGTGGCGCAGTGCCGCCGCCAGGCCTTCATGAAGAAGCGCCCGACCGAAGGACAAGCCTGATGCGCTCGCTCCTCTTCGTTCCCGCCGATAATCAGAAGAAGCTGCAGAAGGGCCTGGAGAGCGGCGCCGACGCGCTGATTCTCGACCTCGAGGATTCGGTCGCGCTGGACGCCAAGCCGGCGGCGCGCGAACTCGCCCGCGACTTCCTGAAGGAAGTCAGTGCCCGGGCCAAGCGCCCGCGCCTCATCGTGCGGGTCAACGCGCTGACCACCGGCATGACAGAGGCCGATCTCGACGTCGTCATGGAGGGCAGCCCTGATGCGGTCATGCTGCCGAAATCCGAAGGCGGCCCCGACCTCAGTCATCTGGCTGCCCATATCGCGGTGCGCGAGGCCGAATATGATCTGCCCGACGGCGGGACCAAGATCATCGCCATCGCCACCGAGACCGGAAAGGGCATCTTCGGCCTCGGCAGCTATGCCGGCGCCAGCCACCGCCTCTCCGGCCTGACCTGGGGGGCTGAGGATCTTTCGGCCGATCTGGGCGCCGAGACCAACCGGCTCGCGAACGGCACCTACACCGATCCCTACCGGATCGCCCGCTCGCTCCTGCTGTTCGCCGCCTCGGCCGCGCAGGTCGACGCGATCGACACCGTCTTCACCGCCTTCCGCGACGAGGCGGCGCTGCGCGCCGAATGCATCGCCGCACGCCGCGACGGCTTCACCGGCAAGATGGCGATCCATCCGGCGCAGGTGCCGGTGATCAACGAGGTTTTCTCGCCCTCGCCCGAATCGCTCGCCCGGGCCGAGGCGATCATCAAGCTTTTCGACGAGAACCCCAGTCTCGGCGTGGTCGGGCTCGACGGCGAGATGCTCGATCGGCCGCATCTGATGCGGGCTCGCCGGCTCAAGGCGCGAGCTGACAGATTGCGTCAATGACCCGGCACAAGCGATTCGGCTGATTCGGGTTTCACGTCCCGATCACGGCGTCCCGATCTGCCGGCACTGATGCCGAGCCGCGGTGGCGAGGCATTCCTGCGCCTTCTTGGCAGCGTTGAGCTCGCGCAGCAGCCAGAAGCCGGCCCCGATCATCACCAGCACGGCGATGATCGCGAGCAGGTTGACGGTCATGCGCCATTGCTCGTCCGGCTCCTCGTCCTGGCGCCGGACCATGGCTCTCAGCCTCCGGCCGGGCGGGTGATCGAGAACAATTCGCTGACCTCGGCATAGTCGGCGTAGCCGCAGCGCGCGATCGGATTGGCCTTGGCCGTGTCGAAGCGGCCATCACTCACGAAGGCCTCGTCGACATAGGCCGCGACGACCTGGCCGAGCACCATCCAGCGCGGCACGTCATTGCCGTCGATGTCCCTGAGCTGCTGGATCGATAGCAGCTTGCATTCGAGCGCGGCCGGGCTCGCCGCCACCCGCGGCGGCTTGACCAGACGCGATGGCGCCATCTCCAACCCGGCATGGCGATACTCGCTCTCGCCGCGCGGCAATGGCGCCGACGTCAGGTTCATCTGCTGGTCGAGCACTTTCGTGACCAGGCTGCAGGTGAACTCGCCTGTCTCCTCGATGAAGGCGACGGCATCCTTCTTGTTCTCGGAGGAGAACATCACGATGTTCGGCCGCGACGAGATCGCGTTGAAGAAGCTGTAGGGCGAGAGGTTGACCTCGCCCTTCGCATTGACCGCGCTGATCCAGCCGATCGGGCGCGGCGCCACGATCGCCTTGAACGGATCGTGCTTGAAATCGAGATCGCGCCCCTCATTGGTGTAGTACATGGCGCTCAGGCTCCGAACCGGCTGACGATGGCGGTAAGGTCCGGCCGCTCGCGGTCGGCCGGGCGGCCATCCGCCTTGCCGAGATGGACGAAGCCGGCGATGCGCTCGTCGGGCTCGAGCCCGAATGCGTCCAGCACCTTGCGGTCGAAGGCGAACCAGTTGGTCAGCCAGGAGCCGTTGAAGCCAAGCGCCTCGGCAGCGATCAGCATGTTCATGCAGACGGCCCCGGCCGAGAGCTCCTGCTCCCATTCCGGGATCTTCTCGTGCTTGCGGGCCCGCGAGACCACGGCGATCACGACCGGGGCATGGAGCAGGCGCTTGCGTTCGAACGCCACCTTGTCCTCATCGGCCTGCGGATTGCGCTCCCTGAACACATCCGCGACGATCTCCGCGGCCTTCTCCTTGGCGGCGCCGGAAAAGACGATGAAGCGCCAGGGCGCGAGCTTGCCATGGTCCGGCACACGCGCCGCCACCGTCAGAATGTCGCGGAGCTGGGCATCGTCCGGCCCGGGAGCGGTGAGAAATTGCGGTGGTACCGAGCGGCGGAGCTTGAGCAGGGAGAGCGTGTCGGTCATGAACGATCCGGAAGATGGCGCGGCAATGGCGGGCGATGGCTCCCCAGTTAAGGTTTCGCCATGATGAGGACAAGCGAGCCTGCTCCTTCCCGGGTGCAAGGACGATGACGGCGCAGCGCATGTTTCAACGTGAAGAGTTCCAGATGTCGGCGATGCCTTCCGTGCGGGCAACGCTTGCAACGGTGGCGGCCCTGTTCCTGTCGCTGGCGGTCGTGGTGCCAACCCTCGCCCAGACACCCGGCGCGGCGCCCTCTTCCACCACGCCCGGCTCGCCGCCGGCTGCAGCACCGGCTGCCCGCCCCGGCCAGGCCATGCTTACGCTCGGCGCCCAGTTCTCCGGCAACCGCAAGCCGATCCGTTCCGGCCTGGTCTGGCGCGTGCTGACCGAATCCTTCGACGGCTCGCCGCCGCGCATCGTCGCCCGCTCGAACGAGGCCGAGCCGAGCTTTCCGCTCGATCCTGGCGTCTATCTGCTTCACGCCGCCTATGGCTTCGCCAGCGCGACCAAGCGCGTCACCCTCGGCGCGCAGGGCCTGAGCGACCGACTCAGCATCAGCGCCGGCGGGCTCTCGCTCGCCGGCTCGATCGGCGAGACGCCGATCGCACCGGCCCAGCTGAACTTCTCGGTGTTCGTGCCGCTGCAGGGCAATTCCGAGGGACGCCTCGTCGTCTCCAACGCCAAGTCCGGCGAACTGATCCGCCTGCCGGAAGGCACCTATCATGTCGTCTCGACCTATGGCGATTCGAACGCCATCCAGCGCGCCGATGTCAGGGTCGAATCCGGACAGGTGACCCAGGCCACCCTGCACCATCGCGCCGCCCAGGTGACGCTGAAGCTCGTCGCCGGTCCGGGCGGCGAGGCCTTCGCCGGCACCGCCTTCAGCGTGCTCACCCCCGGCGGTGACGTCATCCGCGAGGCGATCGGCGCCTTCCCGCAAGTGATCCTGGCCGAGGGCGACTATGTCCTGATCGCCCGGCAGGAGGGCCAGGTCTTCTCGCGCGACTTCAAGGTCGAGGCCGGGCGCGATCGCGATATCGAGGTGATCGCGCGCTGAGACGCCAACCGCCGCTCAGTTCGTCGGCTTGCCCGGCTCGCGCGCCTCGCCGAGCTCGGCCACGATGCCGTCGGCGAGGCGAATGCCGAGGCAGCGATAGCCCGCCTCGACCACCTGGAGCCCGTCCATGCCGACGATCTCCTCCTCGCTGAACTGCTTCGAGCCCGACCAGCTCTTCATCATGCCATAGCGCGGGAAGACCGCGACGCCGCTCTCGCTCGCCGCCTTCGCCAGCACCGCCCGGTAGTCGTCATATTTCGGATAGCGCCCCTCGCGCGGCAGCCAGGGCATGTCCATCAGCACGAGGTCGATTCCCGCTTCCTGCAGCTTGTGGGCGCCCTTGCGCAGGATCTTGCCCAGTTTCTCCTCGCCGATATCGCGGATGGCGTCGTTCACCGCCGTCTGCCAGATCACCAGCGAAGGCTTCTCCGGGATTACCTCGGTGTCGAGCCGCAGATACATCTCATACGCCGACTGACCCCCGACGCCGAGATTCGTGACCTTGATCTCGCGTCCCGGCAGGCGCCGACGCAATTCGGCTTCCAGCACGGCGGGGTAGCTGCGATCGGCGTCGTTCGCGCCGGTTCCGGCGGTGCTGGACGAGCCGAGCGCGATAATGGTGAGGCGATTGGTTTCGTTCAGCGCACGCTTCGTTGCGGGCAGTGCCGGCTTGAACGGGTGCTGGGCCGCGCTGACCCGGCAGCGCCCCTCGTTCATCGGCGCAAGCGAACGGGGCCCTGCACTCGCCGGCAAGGCCGACGCCAGGATCAGAAGGGCAGCGCTCAGACCGTAGCGGCCTGCTCGCGAGGGGCGCTGGCGGCGCGTGCCGTGAGCGTCTTGTACCACGAGAGAAAGGTTCCTAGCCCGAGCAGGATGGTAATCCCGCCCAGTGTCACGAGCAACTGGACCCAAAGGGTGAAGGAGCTCTCCGCAAGGATGATCTGGCCGGCGATCGCCAGCACGATCCCGGTGCAGAAGACTTCGAGCGAATGCCGCCCCAGCGCAGCAAGCCGCCGGCCGGCGAACCCGCTCAGGACGCGCGCATCAGGCCGCACGAAGCGCAGCACCAGCCAGGTCAACGCCGCCAGATGCGCGACGCGCGGCCAGGCGAGATTGGTCTTGTCGGTCCCGATCTGCAGACTGTCGATCCAGTCGTTCAGGAACGAGATGCCGAACGGATTGCCTGAAGACAGCTTCACCGCCGCGGCGAAGAGCAGGACTAGGACCGCCATGGCATCGAGCAGGCGCAGCTTCGGCACGCCGGCGCCGACGAGGCCGAGCCGCCCCATGACCACGCCGAGCGTGAACAGCATCTGCCAGGCGAAGGGATTGAAGAACCAGCCGCCCTCGCCCGGATGGTTCGGCAGGTTGAACCCGGCATGGGTCACGCCCTGCCAGATCGCGAAGGAGACAGCGAGCGCGGCGAGCGGGCTCGTTCTCGCCGTGACGTAAATCAGCGGAAAAGCCGCCAGCAGCACGATGTAGAGCGGCAGGATGTCGAGATAGAACGGCTGGTAGACGAGACCGAGCGCATTGACGATCGCCGCCTGCGTGTCGCTGAAGAAGGGCTGGATGTTGATCGCCTCGACATAGAGCGCGTTCTGCGTGCGCACCACCGCCGTCGCGACGATGCCGCAGACCAGCACGAACAGCGCCAGATGCGCGATATAGAGCGTCCAGATGCGCGCGCCGACCTTGAGCGAGCCGACGAGGAGCCCGCGCTGGTCGATCAGCCGGCCATAGGCGAAAGCGGCCGAGATGCCGGCCAGCAGCACGAAGACGTCGGCCGCGTCCGAGAAGCCGTAATTATGCGGCATCACCGACGAGACGATGTTGCCCGGCATGTGATTGACGAAGATGACCAGCAGGATGAGGCCGCGGATCACGTCGATGCGCAGGTCGCGGCCGGGCGAGGCCGCTTCGCGCGGGCCCTTTCCGAACAGCATCAGGCGCCAGAATCCGCTCACGTCACCACCGCATCGCCATGTCCGGCCGGTGAGGCGGCCGCACATTCGTTCATCTGCCGTTCATATTAACATTGTGTTGCGAGCAAGGCTCCGCGGCCAGGGATCACAACCCTGTGCATCAACGTGACGAGCGAGCTTTGGTTCGGCGGTGGCTGGCGCATGCAGCGTCGCGATCCGCCAGCGGCTTCAACGGCCTGTGACGGATCGCATCACTATTGAACGAGTGATCGCATGAGCTGGGTGGGTAGCCGAGCTGCGCTAGGCGTCTGCGTCCTCGGCCGCCTTCGTCTCATCGCGCTTCTTCTCGACGCGGCGTACCGAGAACACCGAGAGCTCGTAGAGCAGCAGCATCGGGATCGCGAGCATGAGCTGCGAGATCACGTCGGGCGGCGTCAGCACCGCCGCCACGACGAAGACGAAGACGATGGCGTAGCGGCGCTTGTCCCTCAGGAACTGCGCATCGATGATTCCCGCCTGGCCGAGCAGCGTCAGGATCACCGGCAGCTGGAACGAGATGCCGAAGGCGAAGATCAGCGTCATGATCAGCGACAGGTACTCGCTGACCTTGGGCAGCAGCGCGATACCGGCCTGCCCCTCGGTCGCCGCCTGCTGCATGCCGATCGAGAACTTCATCAGCACCGGCATGGCGAAGAAGAACACCAGCATTGCGCCGAGCAGGAAGAAGATCGGCGTCGCCGCCAGATAGGGCGCGAAAGCCTGACGCTCGTTCTTGTAGAGGCCGGGCGCGACGAATTTGTAGATCTGCGTCGCGATCACCGGAAAGGCGAAGAAACCGGCGCCGAAGGCTGCGACCTTGATATGGGTGAAGAGCAGCTCGAGCGGGCCGGTATAGATCAGCTGCGCATTGGCGCTCGACCCCGCCGCCCAGACATAGGGCAGGACGAGCGTGTTGTAGATCTGCGTCGAGAAGGCGAAGCAGATGAAGAACATGATCAGGAAGGCGATCAGCGACTTGATCAGCCGCGAGCGCAATTCGATCAGATGGTCGATCAGCGGCGCGCGCGAGGCCTCGATCTCGTCCTCGCCGTCGCGCTTCGTCTCAGGATTCGTCTCGACGACGCTCATGCCGTCTCTCCGCCCTCGGCCTCGGCGGCCTTGGCTTTGCGCTTGCGGGCAGGCTTGACCGGCGGCTCTTCAGCCACGAGCTCGACCGGCACGGCCGGCTCCTCGGTCGCGACCGTCTTGCGGCGACGCTTCGGCTTCTCTTCCGGCGTGGGCTCGGCAACGGGCGCCGGCTCGATGCTGACGGGCGCCGGCAGGTCGGGAGCCGGCAGCGCGGCGAGCGTCGCCTCGGCCTCCTTCATCGCCTTGTCCTCGGCCGTCGCCGGCTTCGAGGCGTCGGCGGCGCCGAAATCCTTCATCGGCTCGATCGGGTCGAAATTGGTCGAGGCCTGGATCGAATTGCCGATGTCGTCGACCTGCTTCTTCAGGTCGTGAAGCTCGGCCTCACGCATCGCGTCGTTGAACTGGCCCTGGAACTCGGCGGCCATGCGCCGGATCTTGCCAATCGCCTGCCCGGCCGTGCGCAGCGCACCGGGCAGTTCCTTGGGGCCGATCACGACGAGCGCGACGCCCCCGATCAGCAGCATTTCGCTCCAGGCGATGTCGAACATCGACGGCCGATCCTCTGGAAATCCTGTACGGCGCCCAAGGGGCACCGGAGACGGATCCGATCAGGTATCACCTGATCGGCAAGTCCGCTCCTGCGAGATCAGGCCTTGGTCTCGGCCTTGGCCGGCTGCGGGCTCGCGGTCTGGGCCGTCTGATCGATCACCTTGGGATCGGCCGGCTGCTGCGCGGCCGGCGGCGGGGTCTCGTCCTCGGCCATGCCCTTCTTGAACGACTTGATGCCCTTGGCGACATCGCCCATCAGTTCGGACACCTTGCCGCGGCCGAACAGCAGCATGACGATGACGCCGACGACGATCCAGTGCCAGATGCTGACGCCACCCATGGCGGTACTCCTCCGAATTTGAACGCGCGGCCCGACTTGTCCCGACGGGCCAGATGCTTGTGCCGGAAACTAGGTGTCCCCTACAGGGAACACAAGGACTTCGTCCATCGCAATGTCGATGCCGACATCCTCGCCCTCGCCGACGGAGCCGCGCAGCGGCAGGCGTGCCATCAGGGGCTTGTCGAGGCCATCGACGGCCAGCTCGATATGATCGACCTCGCCGAGGAAGCGCCGCGTCACCAGCCGCCCCGGCAGGCAGAAGCCTTTCGGCACCAGCCGGATCGCCTGAGGGCGAACGCCGACGATGGCCTGCGCTCCATCCGCCAGACCGGGCGCCGGGAACCGTCCGAGCGGCGTATCCACGGCCCCGTTCCGAACAACGGCCTCGATTTCGGTAAGATCGCAGAAAAATCGGGCGGCAAAGAGGCTGGCGGGCCGGCGATAGAGCTCTTCGGCCGTGCCGGTCTGGACAATCCGTCCCTGCTGCATCAGCACGATCCGATCGGCGACGCGCATCGCATCCTCGGGATCATGGGTGACGATGATCGAGGTCGCGCCGATCTCCTGCAGCAGCGCCATGGTCTCGTCGCGCACCACATCGCGCAGGCGCCGGTCGAGATTGGAGAAGGGCTCGTCCATCAAGAGCACGCCGGGCCGCGGCGCCACCGCCCGCGCCAGCGCCACGCGCTGCTGCTCGCCGCCCGAAAGCATGTGTGGATAGGCCTCGGCGAGATCGGCGAGACCGACACGGGCTATGGCGCGCAGCGCCGTCGCATCGGCCTCGGCATTGCCATAGCCGCGCAGGCCGAAGCGGACATTCTCGCGCACCGAGAGATGCGGGAAGAGCGCGTAGTCCTGGAAGACCAGGCCGACCCCCCTCGCCTCCGGCTCGACGAAGCTGCCGGGCGAAGACACATCCCGCCCTTCGAGCAGGACCCGGCCAGAACTCGGACGCTCCACCCCGGCGGCGAGCCGCAGCAGCGTCGTCTTGCCGCAGCCGGAATGGCCGAGGAGCGCGACGATCTCACCGGGCGCGACGCTGAGCGAGACATTGTCCAGCGCCGTCACCGCGCCGAATCGCTGGGTTACCCCGTCGAAGCCGAGCGCCATCGGGATCGCGGCGCCGGCCGTGCCGCGCCGTCCCCACCCCAGCCAGCGCATCTTGCTTTCGGTCCGAGCCAAGTCGTTCTCCTGCCGGCCCGCCGGGCGCGATCGCCTGCGCTGTGCTAGCTGGCGTCGCCGTCGTCAAGCGGCGTGAACAGGTCGCCGAGCGGGTCCTCGTCGTCGCGTAAGGACGGATCGTCGTCGGGCACCGGCACTGTGAGGTCCTTGGCGAGGCGCCCTTCGATGAAGCCGGCCCCCTTCAGCTCCTCCAGCCCCGGCAGGTCGTCGATGCGGTCGAGCCCGAAATGGTCGAGGAAGGCAGGCGTGGTGCCGAAGGTCACCGGCCGCCCCGGCGAGCGCCGCCGACCCCGCAGGCGCACCCAGCCGGCTTCGAGCAGGATGTCGAGCGTGCCCTTGGCGGTGGCGACGCCGCGGATCTCCTCGATCTCGGCCCGCGTCACCGGCTGGTGGTAGGCGATGATGGCGAGCGTCTCCAGCGCGGCGCGCGAGAGCTTGCGCGGCGGCTCGGCCTCGGGCGCGAGCAGGTAGGCGAGATCCGGCGCGGTGCGGAAGGCATAGCCGCCGGCGACACGGTGCAGCGTCACACCACGCAGAGCGTAGGTCTGCTGCAATTCGGCGATCACCCGCTCGATCGGCACATTGGCCGGCACCGATTTCGCCAGATCTTCGGCCGAAAGTGGCTGCACCGAGGCGAACAGCAGCGCCTCGGCAATGCGGCAGGCGTGCGCCAGCGCCTCGTCGGCATCCCAGTCCTCTTCGTCCTCGCGCTCGGCTTCAGCCACGGCCATGGCGCCTCACAGGCCGAGCGTCGGTGGTCGCGCCGAGCGGCGGCGGACATAGAGCGGCGCGAAGGCGCCGTCCTGGCGCAGGTCGAGCAGGCCTTCGCGCACCATCTCCAGCATGGCCGAGAGCGACGAGGCCCTGACCGTCGCCGCCATCGTCGCCACCGGCAGGCCGTGGCTGCTCATATAGCGGGTGAGATAGCCGTCGATCGCAGTCCACTCGCCGGCCTCGCCGACCAGCCGCGCCAGCGCCTCGCGCGCCTCGACCAGCGAGAGAACCTGGCGCTGGCCGACGCTCATCGGCTGGCGGATGCGCTTCTGGCGCTGCTGCGCATAGGCCGCCAGCAGGTCGTAGAGCTCCGCCTCCCAGATCGGCCGTCCCTCGAAGGCGATCACCTCCGGCGCGCCGCGGGCGAAGACGTCGCGGCCGAGCCGCTCGCGGGTCGCGAGCCTTTGCGCCGCCGCGCGGATCGTCTCCAGCCGCTTGAGGCGCAGCGCCAGTGCGGTGGCGAGATCAGCCGCGCTCGGCTCCTCGCCCTTGGGCGGCTCCGGCAGCAGCATGCGGGACTTCAGATAGGCGAGCCAGGCGGCCATCACGAGATAGTCGGCGGCGAGCTCGAGCCTGAGCGCCCGCGCCGTCTCGATGAAGGAGAGGTACTGCTCGGCCAGCGCCAGGATCGAGATGCGAGCGAGATCGACCTTCTGGCGGCGGGCAAGGTCGAGTAGCAGGTCGAGCGGCCCCTCATAGCCGTCGACGTCGATCACGAGCGAAGGTTCGCCGGTCGCGCGCTCCGGCGTGCCGTCCTCCTGGAATGGCAGCTCAGCGGCCATCGATGGCCTGTTCCCCATGTCCTGCCCCGCCCTGTCGGCGGAGCCACAACCCCGGGGAGAGAATCAGCCTAACCGCCGCTCAAAGCAAGGGCGCTGGCAAGCTGGGCCCGGGTGCTGTCCACATCGAGCGGCTCGGGCTCGTGCCTGATCCGCGCCAGCGCCATCGCGGCGCGCCGCGCCCGCTGGCCACTCATCTCCGGAACGGTACCGGCGATCGCGATCATTTCCTCCATGATGCCATGGCAATGCAGCACGACGTCGACGCCGGCCCGGATCGCCGCCCGCGCCTTGTCCTCGAACGAGCCCGACAGCGCCTTCATCGAGATGTCGTCGGTCATGATCAGCCCGTCATAGCCAAGCTCGCCGCGCATGATCTCGCGGACGATCTTCCGGGAGATCGTCGCCGGCCGGCGCTTGTCCAGCGCGGTGAAGACGACATGAGCCGTCATCGCCAGCGGCATGTCTGCGAGGTGCCGGAACGGCCGGAAGTCATGGGCGCGCAATTCGTCCAGGCTCGCCTCGACCACCGGCAGGTCGTGATGGCTGTCGGCCTTGGCCCGGCCATGCCCAGGCATGTGCTTGATCACCGGCAGCACGCCGCCGGCCAGCAGCCCCTCGGCGGCCGCCCGGCCGAGCGTCGCCACCATGGCGGGGTCGCGCGCATAGGCGCGGTTGCCGATCACGTCATGGCTGCCGGCGGCGGGAACGTCGAGCACCGGCAGGCAGTCGACATCGATGCCGACGCTTTTGAGGTCATGCGCCATCAATCGCGCCGAGAGCCGGACGATCTCGCGCTGCTGCACGGGATCATTGATGGCGAGGAAAGCCAGCGCCGGCGGATAGGGCGGCCAGTGCGGCGGTCCCATGCGCTGCACCCGTCCGCCCTCCTGGTCGATCAGGATCGGCGCCTGCCAGCCGACGCAATCGCGCAGCTGAGCCGTCAATGCAGCCACTTGCGCTGGATCCTGCGTATTCCGTTTGAACAGGATGAAGCCCCAGGGCCGGGCGTCGCGGAAGAAGGCCCGCTCGTCGGGGGTCAGGCTCGTGCCGAGGCAGCCGGCGATGAAGGCGCGCGAGGTCATGGCGTCGTTATCGCCGATTCGGGGGTGATGGGCATTGCTTACCGTTCATCACGGGCTCGCCCTCCCCGTCATGGTCGGGCTTGTCCCGACCATCCACGTCTTCACTTCGCTGATCGAACATGGTGTTCAGGACGTGGATGCTCGGCACAAGGCCGAGCATGACGAACTGGATCAGCGTCCGGCAGTGGATACCGGCTACGCGGCGATCACCGCAGCGACTGCGAGGCCTGCGCGTTGAACGCATCGAACGGCAGCTCGGCGACGCGGAACCAGAGCTGCTCCTTCTTCCAATACGGCAGGAAGGAATCCCACAGCGTCTTGAAGTTCGGGTTCTTCGCCGCCTGGTCGGCATAGAGCGCGAAGGCCTCCTTGAAGGCCGCCTGCATCACATCCTGCGGGAAGGCGCGCAGCTCCGCGCCGGAAGCGATCAGGCGCAGCAGCGCATCCGGGTTGCCATGGTCGTATTTCGCCATGCAGAGCGCGTTCGCCTCGGCACAGGCCGCCTCGACGATGGCGCGATAATGCGCCGGCAGCCCGGCCCACTTCTCGCTGTTGGCGATGAAGCTGACATTGGCGCAGCCTTCCCAGAAGCCGGGGTAGTAATAGTACTTCGCCACCTTCACGAAGCCGAGCTTCTCGTCGTCATAGGGGCCGGAGAACTCGGCCGCGTCGATCGTGCCGCGCTCCAGCGCCGGATAGATGTCGCCGCCGCCGAGCGTCTGCGGCACCACGCCGAGCTTGGACATGATCTGCCCGCCCAGGCCGGCGATGCGGAACTTCAGGCCCTGAAGATCCGCGACGCTCTTGATCTCCTTGCGGAACCAGCCGCCCATCTGCGCGCCGGTATTGCCGGAGGGAATCGTGTGGACGCCGAACTTCTTCATCAGGTCGCGGCAGAGCTCGAGCCCGCCGCCCTGATAGAGCCAGGCGTTCTGCTGGCGCGTGTTGAGGCCGAAGGGCAGCGAGGTCTCGAAGGCGAAGGCGGTGTCCTTGCCGATATAGAAGCTCGACAGCGTGTGGCTGCATTCGACCGTGCCGTTCTGCACCGCATCGAGCGCCTGCAGCGCCGGCACGATCTCGCCGGCGGCGAAGGTCTGGATCTGGAAATTGCCATCGGTCGCCTCGGCGACGCGCTTGGCGACCTGGGTCGAGATGCCGAACAGCGTGTCGAGGCTCTTCGGATAGCTCGAGGTCAGGCGCCAGTTGATCTTCGGGTTGGTCTGCGCGATCGCCGGCGCGGCGATGGTCGCGGCGGCGGCCCCGACGGCCGAGGTCTTGAGAAGCTTGCGGCGGTCCATGGTGTTTCCTCTGAGAAGTTTTGAGCCTTCGGCATCTTGCATGCGGGCAGAGCCGCCGAGATCGCCCGAAGCTATCCGCGCCCTCGTGATGGTAGAACCGCGCCGCCGGCGGGTCGGCATGCGTCGGGGACAGGGCTGGCGGCCAGTTTGTCGGGCTCGCGCAGGTGATCCAGCCCAGCTTCGATGGGGGCTTGCAGAACCGTCCGTGACGCGCTTCAATCAATCATCTAGTTCATAGGATGATATCGTGTCCGAGCGCCCGAACCTGCCTCTTCCGGCGACCAATGAGGACACCTGCGGCCCCTATTACCCGATCCCGTTCTGCGACGAGGATCGCATGGATCTGGTCCAGCCCCATCCCGCTCTGGTCTACCGGGCGGCCGGCCGGCCCATCGTCCTGCGCGGGCGCTTCCTCGACCTCTATGGCGATCTCGCTAACGGCGTCCTCGTCGAGTTCTGGCAGGCCAATGCCGCCGGCCTCTACCGGACGCCGGCCAATGCCGGCCATCCCGATCTCGATCCCTGGTTCGACGGCTATGCGCGCTGCCGCGCCAATGACGGCCGCTTCGAGCTGCGCACGGTGATGCCGGGCCGAAGCCTCGCCGGCGGGATCAGGCGCGCGCCCAACATCACCCTGACCCTGTTCTCGGACGGAATCTCCCGCATCGTCACCCAGATCTTCTTTGCCAACGAGCCCGGCAATGACGAGGATCCGCTGCTGCTCGCCCTACCCCAGCCTCAGCGCGAGCGCCTGATCGCACGCCATGACGGGCGCCGCAGCGATGGCTCCGAGGTCTATGCGATCGACATCGTCATGGCGGGCGAGCGCGAGACACCCTTCTTCGACGACCTCTCGAACGGAGACAGCCAGCATGGACGCTGACGGCAGGCGCCTGGCGATCGGGCCGACGGACAACACCTCGCATCAGCGCACGCCGCGCGAGGTGCTGCGGCCGATTCCGGAGGTGGCCCGCGAATCCTTCGCCCCTTATCTGCGCGTGCCGCCCGGTCTTCGCCCGCACGATCTCGACATGACGCGGCTCGGCCGTGACATGCCTCGCGCCGAAGGCACGCCAATCGAGGTCGCCGGCACGGTCACCGACGAGAACGGACGGCCACTGCGCAGCGTCCTGCTGGAGATCTGGAACGCCAACACCCATGGCCGCTACGCCCATGTCGAGGACCATTCCGGACTGAAGCTCGATCCCTATTTTCTCGGTCTCGGCCGGGTGCTCACCGACGACGACGGCAATTACCGCTTCTGGACGATCGAGCCGGGGGCCTATCTGGCCCGGCCAGATATCGGCCGCTGGCGGCCCAGGCACATCCATCTCTCGCTGCGCGGCGGCGGCGCCAGACTGATCACCCAGATGTATTTCGCCGGCGACCCGCACAATGACCGCGACCCGATGCGGATCCTGATGGGCGACGCCTTCGAGCGGAACATCGGCCGGCAATACGCGCCGGGCCATGACGGGGTCGCGGCCGGCTATCGCTTCGACATCGTCGTCGGCGGGCGCAACGCCACTATGTTCGAGGACTAGCGCCCGGCCCCGGCGCTATTGGCGAGCAGGCCCGCCCCCAGCATTGCGAGGCGGCATACGGTGCGCAGGCCGAGGCCGCCGATATCCTCCTCCGGCACGAACTCGACGATGTTGAAGCCGACGATCGGCGCGCGCGCCGCGACGCCATTCAGGAGGTCGACGACGTCGCCATAGCCGAGGCCGCCCGGCGCCCGCCCGAGCACGCCGGGCACCACCGACGGGTCGAGGCCGTCGACATCGAAGCAGACCACGACCGGCCTGCCCTCAGGCACGCATCGGAGCGCGTGGCCGATCCCCCTCTCCCTGAGCGTGCGCATGTCGACGAGCTGCGCTCCGGCCGCGCGCGCCGCGTTCACATCGACTTCGCGCGCGCTGCCGATGCCGCGGGCGCCGACCTGCACGATCGTCTTGACGCCGGCGAGCTCGGACGCACGCCGCATCGTGCTCGACAAGCCGAAGCGTTCCCCCTCGACCTCCTCGCGCCAGTCGATATGGGCGTCGATCTGCAGGATGGTGATCTCGCCATGCGCGGCAAAAGCCTTCAGAGCCGGAAGCTGTACGCTGTCGTCGCCGCCGAGCAGTAAGGGCGCAGCGCCACGAGTCAGCAGGGTCGTGTAGACGGTCTCGATCCGCGCCCGGTTGCCGGCGAAGTCGGTGGAGTCGAAGGCGATGTCGCCGCAATCCACCAGATTCTGCTCCGACCAGGCCTGCGCCCTGCCGAGATCGAAATCATAGTGCTCCCGGCGCGCAGCCTGTCGCGCGCTCGCCTGGCGGATGGCTGCCGGCGCAGAGGCGCTGTGAAGCCTGCCCGACGGATAGGGTGTCGCACCGGGAATGCCGATCACCGCGACCGCGCCGCGCGGCACGGCATCGAAGGCGATGAGGTTGGAGCCGAGAAAGGTGGCGGGAGCGTGGGAGTTCGGATCGCGAGACATGTCGAGCAAACCGGGTAGCCGGAGGAAGGTCCGTTCAAACTGCCCGCCGCCACGCTGATGGACAAGCTCCGGAGATCGCCGCGGCGACCACCCGCACACCGAACGAAAGCGCCGGCCGCGAAGATCGCGGCCGGCGCTTGAAAGGCCTGGGAGAAGGCTGGCGCCGACTCAGTTCTTGGCGATGAAGCACTGTCCGCCGGCAGCCTGCAGCGCCGTGCACATCGAACTCGCATCCTCGCGGGAATACGGGCCGACGCGGAGGCGATAGACCGTCTTGCCACCGGCGAGCTCGGTCTTGCGCACGATCGGGCTCTGGCCACCGAGCTGGCCCGGATACTTGCGCTGCAGCGCCGCGAAGGTGGCGCGCGCCTCGGCCTCGCTGCCCGGCGCGCCGAGCTGCACGGCGAAGCCGCCATTCGGATCGGTGCGCGGCGCGGCCGCCGAGGACTCGGCCGGCTGGGCCTGCTGCGGCGCCAGTGCGGCGGTGCGGGTGTTCGCGGGCGGTGTCTGCGAAGCCGGCGGCGTGGCAGGCGCGGCGGCGCGCTCCTGCGTCTTCGGCGCCGTGGCCGGCGTTGCCCCCGGCTGCTGCGGACGCGGCGCGGGCTGGGCCTGCGCGACCGGCGCTGTCGTCGCGGCGGGGCGGGTCGATGGAGCCGAGCCGGTCACTATGCCCTGGCCCGCTCCATTCGCGGCCGCGCCATTGCTCGGCGCCGGCGTGCCGTCGGGACGGATCGCGACGGTCCGGACCTTGCGGGGCTCGCCGAGACCCGGCACGGCCGGGATCGGGATCAGGCCCGGCTCGGTCGGGGCCAGCCCGGCGGCGGCGGTGTCCGTCGGCGTGATGGCGCCGTTCGAAGCCTGCGTCGGGCGCTGCGCTGCCATCGTGCGCGCTGCCTGCTGCACGTCGACCGGCTGCTCCTCGCGGCTGACCACCTTGGTCTTGTCGGCGCTGGCATCGCCGCTGCGCTCGTAGATCTGCTTGTTCTGGTTCGGAATCTCGGCGCCGCCCGGATTGACCGGAGCGACCTTGGACGGGCCGGTATCGGCTGCGATCACCGGCGGCTGGCCGTTGACGCCGGCCGGACGCGTATCACGGAACATCGTCGCCGCGCCGATACCGCCGATCGCGACCACGGCCAGCGCTGCCGCCGTCAGCAGCCCCTTGCGCGAACGCGGCCGCTGGAAGTCGTGGGCCTCGTCCTCGGCAACCTGCTGCTGCGCATCGTAGTTCTGCGCGCCATGGTAATAATGCTCATAGGCCGGGGCATGCTGCTGACCCGCCGCCTCGTCGAGATCGCGCGGCTGTTCCGGGACATAGGCGTGCGCCCCCTCGCTTTGCATCGCATAGGGCTGCGCTGGCGAAGGGGTCGGAAGCGGCTCAGGCTCGTCGTAATCATGGGCCGGAACTGCGGGCGCCTTGGCAGCTGGCTGCGGCGGAGCCGTCCGGACCGGTTCGGTGCGGCGCAGCAGCGCCTCGAATTCGTCGAGTGCGCCGCGCACATCGGCCGGCGGCGGAGCCGACTGCACCGGCGGCGCGGTGACGAGCGTCGGCTGGAAGCTCGGCTCGGTCCGGTTGGCGGACCAGGAGGTGGGCTGCGGCGCAGCCGGGCGCGCCGGCTCGGCGGGGCGACCGGCGAAGAGCTCCTTCAGCGGATCGTCCTGCCCGACGAGGCGGGTCAGCTCCATCAGCGGATCGGAAGCCGCACCCGGCTTCTGCGGCTGGGCCGCTCCGCGCAGCTGACGCTCCAGATCGTCGAGATCGAGGGCGAAACGGTTTCTAGCTGGCTCGCTCATGACATGATCCATTCCAGCGCGCGCCACCATCCATCAAAGGACGACGCCGCAGCGCGGTCAATCTGACGAAAGCCCAACCGGCCTGCCTTTCGGCACCCGGCCAACGCCGCTTCCGTATCGGACCCGGTGGACGCTGGCCGGATCGTTCTGATCCGCAAAGCACCCGATGCGCCGGGATGGATCCCGTCAGCGCATCTCCTCCGGCGCCGTCACCCCAACGACCGCCAGACCGGAAGCAAGGACGCTGCGTACCGCATGCACGAACGCCAATCTTGCCGAGGTCGACTTTCGATCAGTTTGATTAACGAACCGTAATTGCGGCGAGTCTTTGCCCTTGTTCCAGAGGGAATGAAAGGCGCTTGCCAGATCGTGCACGAAGAAGGCGACACGATGAGGCTCATGTGACGAAGCCGCGGCGTCGATCATCCTCGGATAGGCGGCAATCATCTTGACGATGCCGATCTCCGCTTCGTCGGTCAGCAGACCGAGGTCCGCCTGCGCCAATGCCTGCGGCGACAGGTCGAGATCCGGGAAGGCTTCGGCCGCCTGGCGGAAGATCGAAGCGCAGCGCGCATGCGCGTACTGGACATAGAAGACCGGATTGTCCTTCGACTGCTCCACCACCTTGGCAAGGTCGAAATCCAGCGTCGCATCGTTCTTGCGGAAGATCATCATGAAGCGCACCGCATCGCGGCCGACCTCGTCGATGACCTCGCGCAGTGTGACGAAATCGCCCGAGCGCTTCGACATCCGGACCTGCTCGCCGTTGCGCAGCAGCCTGACCAGCTGGCAGAGCTTGACGTCGAGCGCGCCCTCTCCGTTCGTCACCGCCTTCACTGCCGCCTGCATGCGCTTGACGTAGCCGCCATGGTCGGCACCCCAGACGTCGATCATCTCGGCGAAGCCACGGGTGAACTTCGAGCGGTGATAGGCGATGTCATTGGCGAAATAGGTGTAGCTGCCATCCGACTTCAGCAGCGGCCGGTCGACGTCGTCGCCGAACTTGGTGGCGCGGAACAGGGTCTGCTCGCGATCCTCCCAGTCCTCGTCCTTCTGGCCCTTGGGCGGCGGCAGCCGGCCCTCATAGACCAGGTCGCGGGAGCGCAGATCCTCGATCGTCTGGTGCACGGCGTTGGAATTGCCGTCCCTGCCCTGCAGCGAGCGCTCCGAGAAGAACAGGTCGTGGACGACGCCGAGCGCGGCGAGATCGTCGCGGATCATCGCCATCATCCCGTCGATCGCCGCCTGGCGCACGAGCTGGAGCCAGTCCCATTCGGGCTTGTCGCGCAGTGACGGACCATACTCCTTCGCGAGCGTCTGCCCGACCGAGATCAGGTAGTCGCCGGGATAGAGCCCTTCCGGAATGGCGCCGATATCCTCCCCCAGCGCCTCGCGATAGCGCAGGAAGGCGGAGCGGGCGAGCACGTCGACCTGCGCACCGGCATCGTTGATGTAGTACTCACGGGTGACGTCGTGCCCGGCGAAGGCGAGCAGGCTCGCCAGCGCATCGCCGAACACCGCGCCGCGGCCATGGCCGACATGCATCGGCCCGGTCGGATTGGCCGAGACGTATTCGACATTGATCCTGGGCTCACCCTTGGCGGCACCACGGCCATGCTCTGTCCCGGCCAGCACCGCCGCCTTCAGAACCTGAGTGAATACAGCGGGTTGCAAGGTGATATTGATGAAGCCCGGCCCAGCGATCTCGGCCTTGAGGACATCGCTATCCTTGGCCAGCTCGGCGACGATCAGCTCGGCGAGCGCGCGCGGCGCCATGCTGGCTTCCTTCGCCAGCACCATGGCAGCGTTGATGGCGAGGTCGCCATGGGCCGGGTCCTTGGTCGGCTCGACCACGACGCGCGCCAGCGACAGCCCGGCCGGGATGCGGCCGGCCTCTGCCAATCCGGTCAGGATGGCGGCGAGGCGTGCGGAGAAAGTCTCGAAAATGTTCATGACGACCAAAGATGCATAAGGAAAGCGGGCCAGCGCCTATCGCAGCGCGGGAGTGGCGTCAAACAGGCGCCGGTGCTCATCGAGCGCGTAGGAATCGGTCATGCCGGCGATGTAGTCGGAAACCCGGCGCGCCAGACGGGCCTCGTCGAGCGCCTCGCAGCCGGCCGCCCATTCGGACGACATGGCCTGCGGCTGGGCGGTGAAGCGCACGAACAGGTCGCGGACGATGTCGGCCGCCTCCTTGCGGATCACGCCGATGCGCGGATGGCGGTACATGTTCGGATAGAGGAAGCCCTTGATCGCCTTGTCGGCTGCGACGATCGCCGGCGAGAAGGCGACGACCGGCGCGCCGGCGCGCCTGATCGCGTCGGCATCCATCGGCGCCAGTGCCGCGATTCGGGCCTCGGACTCAGCGATCACATCCTCGACGAAGCGCGTGATCACCCGGCGCACCAGCTCATTGGTCGCGCGCGGGCGCTCCAGTCCCGGATGCAGGGCGTCGATCTCGTCGAGCAACCCGGCCAGGAACGGCACCACCCGCAGTTCGGAGAGCTCGAACAACCCGGCACGCAGGCCGTCGTCGATGTCATGGGCGTTGTAGGCGATGTCGTCGGCGAGCGCGGCGACCTGCGCCTCGGCCGAGGCGTGGCCGTCCAGCCAGAGGTCCTGCTTTTCCTGGTATTCGAGGATCGCCACGGGAATGCCGGTCCTGGCGTAGCGCTCGGTCGGCTGCCCATCGGCGTCCAGCAGCGGGCCGTTGTGCTTGACCAGCCCCTCCAGCGTCTCCCAGGTCAGGTTGAGCCCGTCGAAGCCGGCATAGCGCCGCTCCAGCCTTGTGACGATCCGCAGCGTCTGGGCGTTGTGGTCGAATCCGCCGAAGCCGGCCATGCACTCGTCGAGCGCATCCTCGCCGGTATGGCCGAAGGGCGTGTGGCCAAGATCATGCGCCAGCGCCAGCGCCTCGGCCAGATCCTCGTCGAGTCCCAGTGCCCGGGCGAGCGCGCGGGCGATCTGCGCCACCTCGATCGTATGGGTCAGGCGGGTGCGGAAATGGTCGCCCTCATGCGAGACGAAGACCTGGGTCTTGTGCTTCAGCCGGCGGAAAGCGGTCGAATGGATGATGCGGTCGCGATCGCGCTGAAACGGATTGCGGGTCGCCGAGCCGGGCTCCTCGACCAGCCGGCCGCGGCTCGTCGCGGTCCGGCAGGCATAGGGAGCGCGCCAGCGATCGCCAGGCTCGCGGCCCATGGCAGGGGCGGTATCGTGTGCGTGCGGCATGGCAGCCCCATCGGGAGGCGCGGCTTGAAGGCCCGCCATGTGGGCATTACCTTTGCAAACGAGGCAGGAGCAAGGATGTTCTGCGCATGACCATGGCGATCGAGGCCAATCCGCACGCGATCTCGCTGACCGACAAGGCGGCGAGCCGAATTGTTGCGGTGATGGCGAACGAGGCTCCCGGCTCGATGCTGCGTGTCAGCGTCGCCGGCGGCGGCTGCTCGGGTTTTCAGTATGTCTTCGACATCGACCGCGATAAAGCGCCCGGAGACCTCGTCCTGGAGCGCGACGGCGCCACGGTGCTGATCGACGAAACCTCGCTCGAGCTGCTCGACGGCTCGACCATCGACTTCGTCGATGATCTCGTCGGCCAGTCCTTCAGGATCATCAATCCGAACGCCACCAGCTCCTGTGGCTGCGGGACGTCCTTCGCGCTCTGAAGCGGCGTCAATCGGACAGCACCACCGGCCTGAAGGCCCGCAACAGGTCGGCATCGAGCTTGGCGCCCATGCCGACCAGCACGGCATAGGCCTCTTCGGGTTCCATCGGCGCCTTGTAGGAGCGTCGCTCGATCAGCGCAGCATAGATGTCGCAGATCGTGATCATCCGCACGATGTCCGGGATGTCGTCCGCCTTCAGCCCGCGCGGATAGCCTGACCCGTCGAGATATTCGTGATGGCTGCGCGTCGCCTCGACGACCTCGCGGGCAAAAGCGCCTTGCCGCAGCAGCATCTCATAGCCGATCTGCGGATGTTCCCGCACGATCGCGAACTCTTCCGCCGTCAGCTTGCCGCGCTTGTGCAGGATCGCGAGGGGCACGCGCGCCTTGCCGATGTCGTGCAGCACCGCGGCGCTGGTGATGAGCTTGCGCGCCTTCTCCGGAAAACCGAGCGCGCGAGCAAAGGCGGCGGCGAGGCCGGCGACCAGCAGGCAGTGCTGATAGGTGGCGTCGTCGTGATTCCAGACCATGTCGAGCCAGGCGCCGAGATCGCGATCGTCGGCGGCACGGTTGATCGCTTCGACACTGCCTTCGATCGCCGCCACGGGCAGAGGCTGCCCTTCGGTGGCGGCCGAGAGCAGGTCGGCCATCGCAGCGGATGCGGCGACGAAATGCTGCTGCACCGGAGCTTGTCCCTCCGGATTGAGGATGCGGCCGATCTCGTCGAGGAGAGTTTTGGCTGGAAGATCCGCCGGCAGGATCGCGCTCGCGCCGATCGCGTTGGCCTGGATCTTCAGGCGCGGAGATTGATCGCGTAGCAGGCAGAGATAGGGCATGCCCTTGCGCCTGCGCTCGCTCAGCCGATCGCGGACGGCTTCGACCGAAGCGCGTTTGGACAGATCGACGTCACTGACGAGCAGCCGCGTCGGCACCGGCCCGCCCCGTGCCGGGCGATGCAGGTCGACGACATTGCAAGGCCCCCACAGCGACAGCAGCCGCTCGAGCTTCACGCTCTGCTCCGGGCGGTCAGTGATCAGCAGCACGGCAATCGGCATGTCCTCATAACGAGAACACCCTAGCCGCGGGTCCCTTTAGGTCAGATAAAAGCGAATCGCTCAAATTCGCCGTTTCTCTTCAGAGAACGGCGAAGGTCACGAACTCCGCGCCTGCCGGCGCATCGCGCTCGCCTCGGCATACTGCAGCAGCCGGTCGAGATCCTCGCGGGCGATGTCGAAGGAATCGCCCATCTGCGCCAAGGCTTCGTCGATATCAGGCGCGCTGAACATCGCCGGCACCGCAGCCTGCGGAATGACTTGGCCGGCCGGCGGCGGCCGATGCGGATAGCTGCGTCGCGTCAGCGCGTGAAACGTCACGCCGAGGGCGACCAATGACAGCGAGCACAACCCGATCGGCACGAACGGGAACATCAGCCCCCATTTCATCACCGCCGGGCCACCGAGCACCGCCGTGAGCGCGACGGCTCCGCCCGGCGGGTGCAGCGAGCGCGTCAGCGACATGATCGCAATGGCAAGCGCGACGGCCAGCGCCGCGGCGATCGTCAGATCCGGCACGACCCAGCCGACGGCAAGCCCGACAAAGGCCGAGATCACATTGCCGCCGACCACCGGCCAGGGCTGCGCCAACGGGCTCGCCGGCACGGCAAAGATCAGCACCGCCGAAGCGCCGATCGGCGCCACGACCAATGGCGAATGCGTCGGAAACACGTATCCGGCCGCCGCGGTGAGCGCGATCGCGGCGAAGACGCCGGCACAGGCGGCTGCACGCTCGGTCAGCGTCGCGCCGGCGAGGATCGGATGGAACAGCTTCACGGCCGGCTCTCCGGGCAGCTCGCCGGCCGTCCGGCCGAACGAGACATGCCCCACATCTATCTCGGGCCGCCTCTATAATAGGCATTACGCACAATTCAACGGCAAAATCCAAAATTCACGCCATGCAATGTGAATTACCTCAGCCGCCGCACGCAAATATCAGGGTCACACCGAAAAAAGGCGCCCGAAGGCGCCTTTCCGGAGAACGTTCTTCTCAGTGCGAGCTGGGAGGTCCACCCTCCTCGAAGCGGACTTCGGCAGCCATCAAGCCCTTCGGTCCCGGACCGTAGCGCACCAGAACGGTCTGTCCCGGGATGAGCTCGACGATGCCGTAGCGGCGCAGCGTCTCCATGTGGACGAAGATGTCGGGAGCGCCCTCGCCGGCCGAGACGAAGCCGAAGCCGCGCAGGCGGTTGAACCACTTCACCACCATGCGCTCGAGCCCGCTGGTCGGCGTCACCGTCGCATTGGTGCGTGGCATCGGCATTTCAGCCGGGTGACGTGCCGCCGAGGTGTCGATCGAGAGCACACGGATGGCCTGGCGGCCGCGGGCCTTGGCAACCGCCTCGAGCACGATGCGTGCGCCCTCGGCGATGGCATGGAAGCCGTCGCGCTTCAGAGTGGTGACATGGACCAGGACATCGCTGCCGCCATCCTGTGGCACCACGAAGCCATAGCCCTTGCTCACATCGAACCATTTGACGTGGCCGGTGATCTCGACCACCTGCTCGGCCGCAACCTCAGGCCCGTCCAGCCGCACGATCCGGTTGAGCGATTGCAGCGGGCCGACCGCTGGCCTGCCTCCGTCGCCGTATTCGTCGGACATGTCCCGCTCATCTCCGCCGCGAAACGTGATTCGTGACGTGACGATAGCACCCCGGTGGAGTCGGGAAACAGCCGCATCCGGCTCATCCACATCATCAGCATGCACAAAACGCGTTAAGGCCGATGAAAACTGCGCCTTGTCGCCCCCGCGCATCAGGCTGATGATCGGCTGCAGAGTCGGAGAGCAGCCATGCGCATCGCCCGTATCGAGCCCTTCATCCTCCACATCCCGGTCACCGGCGGCTCGATCGCCGATTCGACCCACCGGATCAGCCATTGGGGCGTGGTCGGCACCACGATCGTCACCGAGGACGGGCTCGTCGGCTACGGCTTCACCGGCACCCATGCCGATCTCGCCTCCGACCGGCTGATCACCTCGTGCATCCGCGACTGCTACGCACCGCTGCTGGCGGGCGAAGACGCGTCCGAACATTCGCGGCTCTGGCTGAAGCTCGCCCGCCATCCCGCTTTGCAATGGGTCGGCCGCGCCGGCATCACCCAGCTGGCGCTCGCTGCTGTCGACGTCGCACTCTGGGACCTCAAGGCGA
Organism: Allobosea sp. NPDC055332; assembly: GCF_053645455.1. Lineage (NCBI taxonomy): Bacteria > Pseudomonadati > Pseudomonadota > Alphaproteobacteria > Hyphomicrobiales > Alloboseaceae > Allobosea > Allobosea sp. NPDC055332. Next base: position 1,033,754 of record NZ_JBSHMO010000003.1, read on the forward strand.
AGAAGGCCGGCGTGCCGCTCTGGCATCTGCTCGGCGGCGCCAGCAAGGCCAAGCTCGAAGCCTACAACACCGATATCGGCTGGCTCTCGATCCCGAAGGACGAGCTGGTCGAGGGCGCGCGCATGGCGGTCGAGCGCGACGGCTTCCACCGCATCAAGATCAAGGTCGGCCATGCCGACCCGATGACCGATATCGGCCGGCTCGAGGCGGTGCGCCGCGCCATCGGCGACCACGTCACCATGGCGATCGACGGCAATGGCAAATGGGACCTGCCGACCTGCAAGCGCTTCTGCGCCCGCGCCGAGGGGCTCGACATCTTCTGGTTCGAGGAGCCGCTCTGGTACGACGACATCGGTTCGCATGCCGAGCTCGCCCGCTCGACTTCGATCCCGGTCGCGCTCGGCGAGCAGCTCTATACGCTCGACGCCTTCCGCGCCTTCGTCCAGGCCGGCGCGATCCACTATGTCCAGCCCGACGTCACCCGCCTCGGCGGCATCACCGAATACATCCAGGTGGCGGAGCTGGCACTGGCCCATCGCCTGCCGGTCGCGCCTCATGCCGGCGAGATGAGCCAGGTGCACGTCCACCTGTCCTACTGGCATCCGGCGACGCCGGTCCTCGAATACATCCCCTGGATCAAGGACGCCTTCGCGGAACCGGCCAATGTCGCCGATGGTTGTTTCCGTAGACCGGAACAGCCTGGCACTGGCACGACGCCGACGAAGGACGCCTTTGCCCGCTTCGCCAAGCCGCTGTCCTGAAGGACCCTGTCCATGCCCGATTTCGCCACGCTCGCTCTGTTCACCGCCGCCTGCGCCGTGCTGACCGCGACGCCTGGGCCCGATATGCTGCTGATCGCCTCGCGCAGCATGAGCCAGGGCCGCGCCGCCGGCTTCATGACCTATGCCGGCATCGCCACCGGCAGCTACCTCCAGGCGCTCGCCGCCGCCTACGGCCTGTCGCAGCTCTTCCTGCTCGTGCCCTCTGCCTATGACGCGCTGCGCTGGGCCGGCGCGGCCTACCTCGCCTGGCTCGCCTGGAAGACGCTGCGCTCGCCCGCAACTCTCTTCGCCCCGACGGCCGATGCGGCGCGCTTCCCGCTGCGCCAGATCTTCCTGCAGGGCCTGCTGACCAATCTGCTCAATCCAAAGATGGCGCTGTTCATGCTGGCGCTGCTGCCGCAGTTCCTGAAGCCGGAGGCCGGCTCGCTCCTGCTCCAGGTCGTGGTGCTGGCCTCGATCCTCAACATCATGGGGCTGATCGCCAACGGCATCGTCATCATGACGGCCAGCCGGCTCGGCCGCGCCATCGCCAGCCGTCCCCATCTGGCACTCTGGCCGCAGCGCATCCTCGGCGTGGTCTTCGGCGGGCTGGCGCTGCGCCTCGCCTTCGCCTCGCGCGACTGATCAGTTCGCCAACCGCGCCAGTGCCGGGCCGATCTCGCTGCGCACCACGAGATCGGCGATCGGATCGAGATCGGTCGGCTCGCGATTGAGGATGACGAGCTTGGCGCCGTTGCGCTTGGCGATCACCGGGAAGGTCGCGGCCGGGAAGACGACCAGCGAGGACCCAGCGACGAGATAGAGATCGGCCGACATCGTCAGTTCGTGCGCCCGCAGCATCGGCTGCTGCGGCATCTGCTGGCCGAAGGAGATCGTTGCCGTCTTCACGATGCCGGCGCACATCATGCAGGAAGCCGGCTCGCCGCTCGCCTCGAACTCGGTGCGGATCGCTGCCAGCTCATGCCGCCAGCCGCAGGTCAGGCAGGTGGCGTAGGTGCCGTTGCCGTGCAGCTCGATTACACCATCCTCGGCAATGCCCGAGGCCTGGTGCAAGCCGTCGATGTTCTGGGTGATCACGCCGGGCGAGCGCCTCTCCGCCACCAATGTCGCCAGCGCCCGGTGACCGCGATTGGGCCTGGCGTCACGATAATGATCGTCCATCGCGAATTTGCGCCGCCAGGCCTCGATCCGCGCCTCGCGGCTGGCGAGGAAGGCCTCGAACGGGATCGGCTTGTTCCGCATCCAGGGCGAGCCCGGCGAGCGGAAATCCGGCACACCCGATTCGGTCGAGATCCCCGCCCCGGTGAACGGCACGATCACCCGGGCGCGGTCGAGCATCGCATGCAATTCCTCGATCGCGTCCTGTGTCTCGTCGTCCATTCAATCAGCCTCGCATTGAACCGGTTCGAATATGGGATGTGTCGGCCCTGCGCTCCAGCCCTGCTGGCGAGGCCGTTGACGCCGCGAGAAACGCGCCGCAAAGCTCAGCCATGCCCGCGCCCTCTCCCGCCCCGCTCAATCCCGATCTCATCGACACCGCGACCCCGCCGATCCCAGAGGCCAAGGCCTGGGCCCGCGGCTATGCCGGTGGTCATGGCCCGCTGATCGACCTGTCGCAGGCCGTGCCGGGCTCACCGCCGCCGGCCGCCCTACTCGAACGCTTGGCGGCGGCGGCAGCGGACCCCGAGAGCACCCGCTACGGCCCGATCGCCGGCGACGATGTCCTGCGCGAGGCTTATGCCGCCGACAGCAGCGCCTTCTATGGCGGCACGATCCGGCCGCAGGAGATTGCGATCACCGCCGGCTGTAACCAGGCCTACGTCACCGTGATGATGGCGCTGGCCCGCGCCGGCGACAATGTGCTGCTGCCGACGCCCTGGTACTTCAACCACGAGATGACGCTGAACATGCTCGGCGTCGAGCCGCGCCCGCTGCCCTGCGACCCGCAAGCCGGATTCGTGCCGGATGCCGAAACCGCCGAGGCGCTGATCGACGAGCGCACACGCGCCATCGTGCTGGTGACGCCGAACAACCCGACCGGCGCCGTCTACCCGCCTGCCACCATCGCCGCCTTCGCCGAACTCTGCCGCAAGCGGAAAATCTGGCTGGTGCTCGACGAGACCTATCGCGATTTCCTACCGGAAGGCGCCGGCCGCCCGCATGAGCTCTTTGCCGCAAGCGACTGGCAGGATTCGCTGATCGGCCTTTACAGCTTCTCCAAGGCCTATGCGGTGCCAGGCTGGCGCCTCGGCGCCATCACCGCCGGCGAGCCGGCGCTCGCCCAGATCGGCAAGGTGCTCGACTGCGTCCAGATCAGCCCGGTCCGCGCCGGCCAGAGCGCCGTCACCTGGGGCATCGACGGCATCCGCGCCTGGCGGCAGGCCAACCGGGCCGAGATGAACTCCCGCGCCGCGCTCTTCCGGCAGGCGATCGCGCCGCTGAACGGCTGGAACGTGCTCGCCGCCGGCGCCTATTTCGCCTATGTCGCCCACCCGTTCGAGGGCGTGCCCGCCGCGGAGGTCGTCCGCCGACTGGTGCAGGAGCGCGGCGTGCTCGCTCTGCCCGGCCCCTATTTCGGCCCCGGCCAGGAGCAGCATCTGCGCATCGCCATCGCCAATGTCGCGGCCGAGCGCATCGCGGCGCTCGGCGAGCGGCTGAAGGGTTTCTCGCTCTGACGCGTCACCCCTTCGCCGCCGGGCATTTGCTCTCCGACAGCGGCCAGACCGTCTCCTCGGGCGCGATCTTGCGCACGATCTCGAAATAATCCCACGGCTCCTTCGAATCCGCCGGCTTCTTGACGCGGGCGAGATACATCTCGCGCAGCACCCTGCCATCGGCGCGGATCTTCGCATCTTTGGTGAAGGCGTCGTTGATCGGCATGGCGCGCATCGCCGCGGCGACCTTGTCGGGATCGTCGGTGCCGGCCTGCTTGACCGCCTTGAGATAGTGCAGCACCGAGCCGTAGACGCCGGCATGCAGCATGGACGGCATCATCCCGGCCTTCTCCAGGAACTGCTTCGACCAGGCGCGCGAAGGCTCGTCGAGGTCCCAATAGGAGGCGGTCGTCAGATAAGTGCCCTGCGTCGCCTTGAGGCCGAGGCTGTGCACGTCCTGCAGAAAGAAGATCAGCGCCGCCAGATTCTGCCCCTGCTCGGCCAATCCGAACTCGCCGGCCTGCTTGATCGCGTTGACCGTGTCGTTGCCGGCATTGGCGATGCCGATCACCTTGGCGCCGGAGGATTGCGCCCGCAGCAGGAAAGAGGAGAAGTCGGCATTGTTGAGGGGATGGCGCACGGCACCGACGACCTTGCCGCCATTGGCCTCGACCACATCGGTCGCGTCCTTCTGCAGCTGGTGGCCGAAGGCGTAGTCCGAGGCCAGCATGAACCAGGAGGTGCCGCCGGCCTTGACCACGGCCGAGGCGGTGCCGCGGGCAACACCATAGGTGTCGTAGGTCCAGTGGAAGCCATAGGGCGAGCACTGCTCATTGGTCAGCGCCGTGGTGCCGGCGCCGGAATACATCACGATCCGCTTCTTCTCGCGGGCGAGCGATTGTAGCGCCAGCGCCACCGCCGAATTCGGCACGTCGACCACGGCGTCGACCTTGTCGATGTCGAACCATTGCCGGGCGATCGAGGTGCCGAGATCGGCCTTGTGCTGATGGTCGGCGGCGACGATCTGGATCGGCTTGCCGAGCACGGTCGGGCCGAACTCCTTCACCGCCAGCTCGGCAGCGATCACCGAGCCCTTGCCGCCGATATCGGCGGTGACGCCGGCCATATCGGTCAGTACGCCGATCTTGACGACATCGTCGCTGACCTGGGCCAGCGCCGGCAGGCTGGCGAGCGCCATCAGGGCGCCGCCTGCGAGAAGCGACCGCATGAACATTCCTCCCGAGCTGATCGTCCGGCAGTGCCGCCGGTTCGAGCTTCAAAGACCCTTTGCCTCCAGCCAGGCGACGATCAGGGCCGCGATCTCGTCGCTGTTGTCCTCGCACATCGGCATATGGCCGTTGCCGATGACCCCCCGCTCCGGCAGCCAGACGAACTGCGCGCCGAGGTATTGCGCCGTCGCCTCGTCGACCGCGCGCGGATGGCGCGGATCACTGTCACCGGTGACGATCAGGATCGGCAGCTTGGAAAAGTTCGCCGGATCGGCGATGCGCAGGCCCTTGCCGCCGATGTTGAAGCGCTCATTCATCAGGCGCGCGCTCTCGGGCACGATCGAGCGGCGATAGGCCTCGAAGGCCTCTTTCGGAAAGCGCTCGGAATTGGCCCAGTAGGCCCGCATGAACTCGGGCGGGATGAAGAGCGGCCTGTCTTCCTCGACCCGGACGGGGCAGCCCAGGCTCTCATCGTCCTTGAGCTTCGCGACTGCCTCGGCATCATCGGGCAGCACCGGCAGGAGATTGGCCGGCCCGCCCGGCGCGACGCCGACGATGGCAGCGACGGCCTGCGGGCTCTGCTCGGCGATCCACCAGGCCATCGGCCCGCTCGCCGAATGCACCAGCAGCACCGCCGGCCCGATTTCCTCCAGCAGGCGCTGCAGGCTGGTCGCGATCTCGACGCTCGACAGGGCCGCGAAATCCGGCCGCATCGGCGAGCGGCCATGGCCCGGCCAGTCCGGCACGAAGACCTCGCGGCCCGAAGCAGCAAAGAAGGGCGCCCAACCGGGCCGGCCGTCAGGTGTCGTGAGAAAGCAGGCGCCGGTATGGCCGCCGCCATGGACGAGAACGATCGGCAGACGGCCCGCCCCTGCCGTCCCGAGCCGGTCGACATAGATCGGATGGGCGTCCGTGCCCGAATAGAAGCACTCCGGCGCGCGCGAAAGCGCCTGCCACCTTGTGGCACCAGCCTGGTCCATCGCCTCCTCCCGGCACGGCAAAACCGTGCCATTCCTTATCCGGGATGCTAGGACCGGCTCATGGCGCGCGCAACAAAAAAGTCTAATGTGAGACCAATTCCGCAGGACGAGGCCGGCGAACTCGACGCCGGGCAGCGGCGCGCCATTCTCGACGGCACCGCGATCCCGACCGCCTACAAGATCGGCTACATCCTGAACTTCTATCGCGAGCCGTCCTTCCGGGCGATCGAGATGGAGTTCGGGCTGACCCGGCCGGAGATCGTCATCCTGATCTTCCTGACCGTGCGCGACGGCGCCAGCGCCAGCGAGTTCTGTGAGTTCTCCGGCCACCTCAAGGCCAGCGTCAGCCGCGCCGTGATCCTGCTCGAGAAGAAGAAGCTGATCCGCCGTGAGCCCGACAAGGCCGACAGCCGCCGCCAGCTCCTCTTCCTGACGGCGGAAGGCCGCGCCCTCTACGAGCGCTACATCCCGGCCCTCAAGGCCAGGGAGGCGGCGATGCTCGATTGCCTCTCCGGCGAGGAGCGAACCCAATTCGGGCGGCTGCTCGACAAGCTCGCCGCCCATGTCCCGCAATGGGGTTTTGCCTCCGAGCTCTGAGGCTCAGGAACCTCAGCGCAGCAGCGCCGCATAGCGCTCGCGATAGGCATGGACCAGGAGCACGCCCGTCACGATCAGGATGATCGCGACCGGAATGCCGGCCGGGTTGATGGCGACGTGGAACAGCACGATCACCGCCATCACCGGCGCGATCAGAGCGAGCCCGAAAGCCGGCACCACATTGAGCAGCAGGCTCAGTCCCCCAGCCAGGTTCACCGCCTTGAGGAAGGGCCAGAAGAAACCCGAATTCTGCAAAGCCGCTTCGAAGGCGAGTCCGCGTTCTGAGGTCGGCGGGTGGATCAGATGAGTGCCGGTGGCGAGCCACCAGAAACCGTCCACCGCACTGACGATGAATAGCAGGCCGAGCACGGTGCGCGGGAGAATGACCATCAGGATATTGCGCATTGAAGGGAGAACTCGATGAGACAGAAGGGAGCTGCTGGATAGCTGCGCCCGCTTGGCCCCGGCAGAGGCGCTTTTGCCGCGCGACCTTCCGTCGTGGCGCCTGGGCAAGGATCGACGTGGCATGGCTCGGCGACGTCAAGCTGAACTTGACAAGACACGATGGCTGCGAGAGTCTCCTGTCAAGCTCACCTTGACAGGAGGCAGCAATGACGACTTCGGATCAGGCTCCAGGCGAGACTGGCTCCAGCAAGCGGCAAAAGCGGCTGAGCAAGGTGCTGAAACCACTCCTGCACTGTTCGTTCTGCGGCAAGAACCAGCACGACGTCGAGAAGCTCGTCGCCGGTCCGGCGGTCTTCATCTGCAATGAGTGCGTCGCCAAATGTAACGCGTTCATGGCGTTGCCGGTCGATGCCCCACGGCCGGATACGGAGATCCGGAGCATTCAGCAGCTCGAGACGCTCCCGACCGAGCGCCTTCTGCACTGGCTCAAGGTCGAGGCTGCGCTCTACGAGCACACCGCCATCGGGCTGGGCAGGACGGTTGATGTCCTGCGCAAGCGCAAGATCGCCTGGGCCGCGATCGGAGAAGCGCTCGGGATTTCCCGCCAGGCGGCCTGGGATCGCTTCTCCTAGCACCGCCTTGAGCGGGCCCTCGCGCGCTTGTGACATGCATGCCACCGCGAAGAATGCTCTGCACGGCCGCAGCGGCAATGCGCCGCGACCGGAATAAGAGACGATGACGATCGCATTGACGAGGCGGACCCTGCTGCGGCTCGCCGGCACCACCTCGCTCGCCATGGCGGCCGCCGCGGCTGCACGGGCGGAAGGAACTGCACCGGCAGGCACGGGCTCCGGACCCGGCTTTGCCGGCAGCACGCCGATCCGCTGCGGAGCGATCGGCCTGCGCGTACGCGATCTCGACAGGATGAGCCGCTACTACCAGTCCGTGCTCGGCCTCGGCGTGATCTCGGCCAGCGCCGACGGTGTCGTGCTCGGCGCCGGTGGCGTCCCACTGGTCTGGCTGGAGCCGCGGCCGCAGGCGCAGTTCGAGCCGCGCAATGCCGCCGGCCTGTTCCATACCGCTTTCCTGATGCCGTCGCGGCACGATCTTGCCCGCTGGCTCGTCCATGTCGCAGGCAACCAGACACCGCTCACCGGCTTCGCCGATCACAGCGTCAGCGAAGCGGTCTATCTCGACGATCCCGAGGGCAATGGTATCGAGGTCTATGCCGATCGCGACCCGCGGCTCTGGCGCTGGGAGGGCGAGCGCGTCGTCATGGGCACGCACCGGCTCGATGTCGACGGCATCCTCGCTCTGACGGACACCAGCCGCAGCGACTATCGCGAGGCGCCGGCCGGATTACGCATCGGCCATATGCATCTGCGCGTCGGCGACATCGCTCAGTCCGAGAGCTTCTATCGCGACGCGATCGGCCTCGATTCGACCTCGCGCCGCGACACGGCGAGCTTCCTCTCATCCGGCCGCTATCATCACCATCTCGCGCTCAACACCTGGAACAGCACCGGCGCCGGGCCGCGCGACCGGGCCCAGACCGGCCTCGACTGGTTCTCTCTGGAAGTCGCCGATCCCGCTCTGCTGGCGACGCAGCGCGGGCGCATGGCGAAAGCCGGCTATGCGCCGACGGCCGTGGCACGCGGCTTCGAGAGCACCGACCCGTGGGGAACTCGGCTCAGGCTGGTGAGCAAATAAGCCTGAACCGTCATGCTCGCCCTCGTGGCGAGCATCCACGTCTTGAACACGACGTTCGACCCCCGAAGACATGGATGGTCGGGACAAGCCCGACCATGACGAGAAAGTCTCAGTCGCGGCCGAGGATCACTCTCACATCGTCGCGCCGATCTGCCAGGGCACGAACTCGGCGTCGCCATAGCCCATCTCTTCGGACTTCGACTTCTCGCCCGAGGCGATCTTCAGCAGGTAATCGAAGATCTCCTTGCCCTTCTCCTCCAGCGTCACGCCGTCGAGGACGTCGCCGCAATTGAGGTCCATGTCGTCGGTCTGCTTCAGATACATCGGCGTGTTGGTCGCGAGCTTGACCGAGGGCGTCGGCTTGCAGCCATAGGCCGAGCCGCGGCCGGTGGTGAAGGCGAGGATGTTGGCGCCGCCGGCGACCTGCCCCGTCGCCGAAACCGGATCGTAGCCGGGCGTGTCCATGTAGACGAAGCCCTTGCTCCGGACCGGCTCGGCATAGTGGTAGACCGCGGCCAGCGTCTTGGTGCCGCCCTTGGCGGCGGCACCGAGTGACTTCTCGAGGATGGTCGTCAAACCGCCAGCCTTGTTGCCGGGCGACGGGTTGTTGTTCATGTCCATCCGGGCGCGGGCCGTATAGTCCTCCCACCATTTGATGATGCCGACGAGCTTCTCGCCGACTTCGCGGGTCGCAGCGCGACGGGTGAGCAGGTGTTCGGCGCCATAGATCTCCGGCGTCTCGGAGAGGATCGCGGTTCCGCCATGCTCGACCAGGAGGTCGACCGCCTTGCCGAGCGCCGGGTTGGCGGTGATGCCGGAATAGCCGTCCGAGCCGCCGCATTGCAAAGCGAGCATCAGCTCGGACGCCGGCACGGTCTCGCGCTTGGCCTGGTTGGCGATCGGCAGCATCACCTTCAGCGCCTCGATCCCGGCCGCGACCGCCTTCCTGGTGCCGCCGGTTTCCTGGATGGTCAGCGTCCGGAAGACATCGCTCTCCTCGACGCCATAGGCTTCCTTCATCCGCTTGATCTGGAAGCCCTCGCAGCCGAGGCCGACGACCAGCACCGCCGCCATGTTCGGGTTGCAGGCATAGCCCCAGGTCGTGCGCTTCAGCACCTCGAAGCTCTCGCCATTGTAGTCGATGCCGCAGCCGGTACCGTGCGTCAGGGCGATGACGCCGTCGACATTGGGGTAGTCGGCGAGCAGGCCCGAGCGCTTGACCTCCTCGGCCATGAAGCGCGCAGCCGAGGCCGAGCAGTTCACCGAAGTCAGGATGCCGACATAGTTGCGGGTGCCGGCGTTGCCGGCCTTGCGGCGAAAGCCCTCGAAGGTCGCCTGCTGCTCGACCGGCAGCACGAACTCCGTCTTCGCTTCGGCAGCATAGGCATAGTCACGCTCGAAGGCGTGGAAGCCGGTATTGTGCTCATGCACCCATTCGCCGGGCGGGATGTCGAGCGTCGCGAAGCCGATGATCTGGCCGAACTTGCGGATCGGCTCGTCCTTGGCGATCCGGGTCAGAGCGATCTTGTGGCCGCGCGGGACGCGCTTCAGCGCGGTGACACCGGCCGCGCTGACACCGACATCGATCGGATCGACGGCGACCGCGACATTGTCGGCGGCATTGAGCTTCAGCGTGCGCGGCGGAACGGCTTTGTCGAGCATGATGATACCTTGGGACCGGCGGCTCCCCCGCCTCCCCTAAGCAATGCTCTGATTGCGGCCTTTTTTCAATCGGTTGAAACTAGGAGCGGGCTTGCAGCCGGTGCCGGACGGGCGCAGGCTGCATGTCGGACGGGATATGCCCGTCTGATGTGGGCGGAGGCTTCCGTGCACACAGCCGATCGTTCGCAGGCGCCGCTGCTGCCGCTGATCCTGGCCTATCTCCGGCACAGGTTGGCGCTGTTTGCCACCTCGCTCAGGCCGCGCCATTCCGCCCAGGATATCGCGGCGCTGACCTCGCGGGACAGCGCGCCGCCGGGCGGCTAGCCCAGCCGCAGCTCGCGCACCACCTGCTCGACGATCGCCTCCTTGCTCGCCTCGACTTGGACGACGAGCGGATTCTCGTCCGCGCCCGGCTCCTCCAGCGTCGCGAACTGGCTATCGAGCAGAGCCGGCGGCATGAAATGGTGCTGGCGCGCCGCCATGCGCTGGCCGATCAGCTCGCGCGAGCCCCTGAGATAGACCAGCGCGACATCGGGCCGGTCGCCCACGATCACGTCGCGATAGGCCTTCTTCAGCGCCGAGCAGGTGACGATGCCGTTGCCGCCTGTGGTCCGCAATTCGTCGATCCAGGCCGCGATCGCCGCGAGCCAGGGCTTGCGGTCCTCGTCGGTCAGCGGAATACCTGAAGACATCTTCGCGACATTAGCAGGCGGGTGGAACGAGTCGGCGTCGCGGAAGGGCCAGCCGAGCCGCTCGGCCAGTCGCTCGCCGAGCGAGGTCTTGCCCGAGCTCGCCACGCCCATCACGACGATCACCGCCGGCGCGCCGGCGTCTTGCGCGAAAACCATCCGCGTCAGCCCTGCTTTTTCGGCTCGACATGGCCGCCGAAGCCGGCGCGCATGGCGGAGAGGATCTTCTCGGCGAAGGTATGGTCCTTGCGCGAGCGGAAGCGGGTGTAGAGCGAGGAGGTCAGCACCTCCGCCGGCGTCGCGGTCTCGATCGCCGCCTGCACCGTCCAGCGCCCCTCGCCCGAATCCGAGACATGGCCGGAATAGGCGCCGAGCTCCTCGTCGGCCGCCAGCGCCTCGGCGGTCAGGTCGAGCAGCCAGGAGGTCACGACCGAGCCGCGGCGCCAGACCTCGGCGATCTCGGCGACGTCGAAGTCGAAGCCGTACTCCTCCGGCAGCCCGTCCTTGGCCGAGGCGTTGCGCAAGAGGTCGAAGCCCTCGGCGAAGGCCTGCATCATCCCGTATTCGATGCCGTTATGGATCATCTTGACGAAATGGCCGGCGCCGGCCGGGCCGCAATGCAGATAGCCCTGCTCGGCCGTCGGATTGCGCCCCTCGCGATGCCTGGTCGGCTCGATCCCACCCTTGCCTGGCGCCAGCGCCTGGAAGATCGGCTCGAGCCGGTCAAAGGTCGCCTTGTCGCCACCAATCATCAGGCAGTAGCCGCGATCGAGTCCGTGCACGCCGCCGGAGGTGCCGATATCGAGATAGTGCAGGCCCTTGGCCTCGAGCTCGCGCCCGCGCCGGACATCGTCCTTCCAGAAGGCGTTGCCACCATCGATCAGCGTGTCGCCGGGGCTCATCATCGCCGCGAGATCGGCAAGCGTCTTCTCGGTGATCTCGCCGGCCGGCAGCATGATCCAGATCGCGCGCGGCGCCTGCAGCTTCGCCACCATCTCCTTGAGATCGCCGACATTGACGGCACCGTCCTTCGCCAGCGCCTCGCCCGGCTTCGGATCGCGGTCATAGACCACGCAATTATGCCCGGCGCGGTGCAGCCGCCGGACGATATTGGCTCCCATGCGGCCGAGGCCGACCACTCCAAGCTGCATCGCGAACGCTCCTGCTGCCGGCAGAGAGCCGGCTTTGGCGATGCTAAATGCCCCGATGAAAGCCGGCCGGCAAGCGTTGGCCGGCCGGCACGCCAGCTGCATCGTGTTGTCCGGGCGCTCTGGCGGCCGGGCGAAAGCTTGCCTAAACCGCCTGGGCGCCTTCTGGTTCGAAGGCACGGATATCCACAGCGAAGGCAGGCAAAGGGAGCGTCATGGCGGCCGAAGGCTTCTCTCAGGATCTGGTTCAGGCCGTCGGGCTGCTGGGAGCTGGCGTCATCGCGGTGCCGATCTTCCGCAAGCTCAAGCTCGGCTCGGTGCTCGGCTATTTCGCCGGCGGCCTCGTCATCGGCCCTTCCGGCATCGGCCTGTTCTCCAATCCGGAAAGCGTGCTCCACGTCGCCGAGTTCGGCGTCGTCATGTTCCTGTTCATCATCGGGCTGGAGATGCAGCCCTCGCGGCTCTGGAACCTGCGCGGCGAGATTTTCGGCCTCGGCGTCGCCCAGGTCGGGCTCTGCGGCGCGCTGCTGACCGGCGTCGGTATCCTGGCCGGCCTCGGCCCCGCCGCAGCCTTCATCGCCGGCATGGGCTTCGTGCTCTCATCCACCGCGGTCGTGATGCAGATGCTGAACGAGCGCGGCGAGGCCTCGACGCCGCACGGCCAGCAGGCGGTCTCGATCCTGCTGCTCGAAGACCTCGCCATCGTGCCGCTGCTCGCCGTCGTTGCTGTTCTGGCGCCGGCGAAGGCAGCCAGTAGCAGTGGCCTGATGCCGCTGCTGATCGGCGCCGGCTCGCTCATCGGCCTCGTCGTCGCCGGCAAATGGCTGCTCAATCCGATGTTCCGGCTGCTCGCCAATGCCCAGGCCCGCGAGGTCATGACCGGCGCGGCGCTGCTCGTCGTGCTCGGCTCGGCTCTGGCGATGCAGCTCGGCGGCCTCTCCATGGCGATGGGCGCCTTCCTCGCCGGCGTGCTGCTCTCCGAATCCACTTTCCGCCACCAGCTCGAGGCCGATATCGAGCCGTTCCGCGGCCTGCTGCTCGGCATGTTCTTTCTGGCGGTCGGCATGTCGCTCGATCTCAAGCTGATCGGCCAGGAATGGCGGGCCGTCGCGCTCGGCGTCGCCGCCTTCATGCTGGTCAAGGCAGCCGGCATCTTCATCGTCGCCAAGCTGTTCCGCACCCGCACGCGCAATGCGATCACCCGCGTCGCGCTGTTCTCGCAGGGCGGCGAGTTCGCCTTCGTGCTCTACAGCGCCGCTGCGGCTGCCGGCATCTTCGATGCACGCATCAACGCCATCGCCAGCGCGATCGTGATCCTGTCGATGGCGATCACTCCCCTTGTCGTGCTCGCCATCGACCGCTTCATGCCGCCTGAACCTGAATCGCTGGATGGCGTCGAACACGCCGAGGGCCTCAAAGGGCGCATCCTCGTCGTCGGCTTCGGCCGCTTCGGCCAGGTCGCGAGCCAGGCTTTGCTCGCCCGCGGCTGCAGCATCTCGCTGATCGAGACCGACGTCGAGATGATCCAGGCGGCCGCGACCTTCGGCTTCAAGGTCTATTATGGCGACGGCACCCGAGCCGACATCCTGCACGCCTCGGGCGCCCATCAGGCCGAGGCGATCCTGGTCTGCGTCGAGAAGCGCGAGACGGCAAACGCGATCGTGCGCGTCGCGCAGGCCGAGTTTCCGCATGCCAAGCTGTTCGTGCGCGCCTTCGACCGCGGCCATTCGATGGACCTGATCCGCGCCGGCGTCGACTATCAGGTCCGCGAGACCTTCGAATCCGCCATGGTCTTCGGCGGCGAAGTCCTGCGCGCGCTGGGCGTGCCGGAGGAGGAAGCCGCCGAGATCGTCGAGGATGTCCGCCGTCGCGATGCCGAGCGGCTCGACCTCCAGGTCGCGAGCGACATCTATGCTGGCCAGGACCTGGTCCATGGCAACCAGCCGACCCCGGCCCCGCTCACCAGGCCGAAGGCCGCGGGCACGGTCATCGGCGACCTGCCGGACGCAGCCGGCGCCAGGCCATAGCCCGGCACCGATCTCTGTCAGGGGAACATCAGCGGAAGCGGCTCGGCCTGCCAGGTGGGCTCGACCGCGAGCAGCCTGACCTCGGCCGGAGCAAGCCCGTCGCCAACGGCCTCGGCAGCGAAGCGCTCGGCGCTGGCCGCGTCTGGAAAGCCGACCGCCACGAGCGTCTTGCCCGGCGCGTTCCGGTCGCGGGCGACGAAGCTCAGCTTCGCCCGCCCGTTCAGCCCGAGCCGGCCGACCCGCGCGAGCAGGGTCTCGCGCAGATCCTCGCGCCCCGGCGCGATCTCACAGAGGACGAGTGCCTCCATGACGCTCAACCATTGCGGAAGGTGTAGCTGTAGCCGTTGATCGCCGGCACGCCGCCAAGATGGGCATAGAGCACCTTCGAGCCGGCCGGGAAAAAGCCCTTCTTCACCAGATCGATCATGCCCTGCATCGATTTCCCCTCATAGACGGGGTCGGTCATCATGCCCTCGAGCCGGGCCGACAGGCGGATCGCTTCGATCGTCTCCTGCGAGGGCACGCCATAGACCGGGTAGGCGTAGTCCTCGTTCAGCACGATATCGTCGGCCGTGATCTGCTTGCCGCCGACGAGTTCGGAGGTCTTCTGGGCGATATCGAGCACCTGCGCTCTGGTCTGCGCCGGCGTGAACGAGGCGTCGATGCCGATGACGTTGCGCTGGCGGCCGTCCTTGGCGAAGCCGACGACCATCCCGGCATGGGTCGAGCCGGTGACGGTGCAGACCACGATGTAGTCGAACTTGAAGCCGAGCTCTTGCTCCTGCGCCCTCACCTCCTCGGCGAAGCCGACATAGCCGAGCCCGCCGAACTTGTGCACGGAGGCACCGGCCGGGATCGCATAGGGCTTGCCGCCCTTGGCCTTCACATCCGCCAGCGCCTTTTCCCAGCTGGCCCGGATACCGATGTCGAAGCCCTCGTCGACCAGCTCGACATGGGCGCCCATCACCCGCGACATCAGGATGTTGCCGACCCGGTCATAGACCGCGTCCTCATGCGGCACCCAGCTCTCCTGCACGAGGCGGCATTTCATGCCGATCTTGGCGGCGGTCGCGGCGACCATGCGGGTGTGGTTGGACTGCACACCGCCGATCGAGACCAGCGTGTCGGCACCGGACGCGATCGCATCCGGGACGATGTATTCGAGCTTGCGCAATTTGTTGCCGCCGAAGGCGAGGCCGGAATTGCAATCCTCGCGCTTGGCATAGAGTTCGACCCCGCCGCCGAGATGGGCGGAGAGGCGCGAGAGCTTCTCGATCGGCGACGGACCGAAGGTCAGCGGATAGCGTTCGAACTTGGCGAGCATGGCGGGGTTCCCTCCTGAAATGACCCGCAAACGCTAGCAAAATGGCCCTGAAAGGTGCTCCCGAACTTGGCTTTCGATTTTCTCTTTGCTTTCGCCGAAACTGTAGTCTGCTAGCCTCTAGCGACATCATTGGCGGATAAAACGGAAGAATCATCCATGGAGGCCGAACTCGACCGGACCGACCTCAGAATCCTGCGCCTGCTGCAGGCCGATGGGCGTATGGGCAATGCCGAGATTGCCAAGCGGGTGAACACCAGCGCCGCCACCTGCCATCGCCGCATCCAGCGCCTGTTCGCGGAAGGCTATGTCACCGGCGTGCGCGCGCAGGTCGATCCGCATAAGGTCGAGAAAGGCACGCTCGCCATCGTCGGCGTCGTGCTCGATCGCTCGACGCCGGAGAGCTTCGGCCTGTTCGAGGAGGCGGTGAAGCAGCTCCCCGTCGTGCTCGACTGCCACATCGTCGCCGGCGATTTCGACTATTTCCTCAAGATCCGCGTGCGCGACCTCGCCGACTTCAACAAGCTGCATGCCAGGACGCTGCTGGCGCTGCCGGGCGTGCGCCAGACCCGCACCTTCTTCGTGATGAAGGAGGTCATCGACAACGCACCGCTGGAATTTTGAGATGGCGCGGCCTCTCGAAAAAACTTTCACCGACCGCATTGACTTAGAGTGCGCTCGAACTCGTAGCTTCCCGGGCGTCGTGATGAGAAGGCGGCCATGAAGATCGGTGAACTTGCCAGGCGATCGGGACTGTCGGCCCATACGATCCGCTATTACGAGCGGATCGGGCTGCTGCCCTATGCCGACAGGGACCGGTCGCGCCAGCGCGACTACGACGCGTCGATCCTGACTTGGATCGATTTCCTCGGCCGGCTCAAGACCACCGGCATGCCGATCCGCGAAATGCTGCGTTATGCGGCGTTGCGCGAAACGGGGGCCGGTACGGAAGCCGATCGTCGTCTGCTGCTGGAACGGCACCGCGAGCAGGTTCGCGCTCGCGTCGCCGAACTCGAAGCCTGCCTTCTCGTCCTCGACACCAAGATCGCCGGCTATGCCGACATCGAGAAGAGGATCGAAGACCATGACGCACATCAACGCACACGCCGAAACCAGCCGGCTGGAGCGCGGCAGGCGGGCTCTCGCTGAGATCGACGGCGAGGCCGGCCACAAGGTGATCGCGGCGCTCGCCGACATCGCACCCGATTTCGCCGACTACGTGTTCGAATTCTCGTTCGGGGACATCTATTCGCGACCGGGGCTCGACCTGCGCTCCCGCGAGATCGCGACGATCGCGGCGCTGGCCGCGCTGGGCAACGCCCAGCCGCAGCTCAAGGTCCATATCGAGGCCGGGCTGAACGTCGGATTGTCGCGCCAGGAGATCACCGAGATCCTGATCCAGATGGCGGTCTATGCCGGCTTCCCGGCGGCGCTCAACGGATTGTTCGCGGCGAAGGAAGTCTTCGCCGCGCGTGACCTAGCGGCTTGAACCGAGGCTGCATCGGACCCGCTGACTCTAGTCAGCGGGTCAGGTCTCCGTCATGCTCGCCCTTGTGGCGAGCATCCACGTCTTGAACACCGCATCTGATGAAGGAAGACGTGGATGGTCGGGGCAAGCCCGACCATGACGGAAGGCGTTTCCACTTCAATGCCTTGGCCGCTAGACTTGGATCAACCTCTGCACCTGGTTGCCATCCAGCTCCGCCATCGGCCCAGCGAGCACGACCTCGCCGCGATCCATCACGAACATCGTGTCGGCGAGGTCGCGGGCGAAGTCGAAATACTGCTCGACCAGGACGATCGCCATGCCGCCCTTCTGGCGGAGGTAGTCGATGGCGCGGCCGATATCCTTGATGATCGAGGGCTGGATGCCCTCGGTCGGCTCGTCCAGCACCAGCAGCCTGGGTCGGGTGACCAGCGCCCGCGCGATCGCGAGCTGCTGCTGCTGGCCACCCGAGAGGTCTCCGCCGCGCCGGCCCAGCATGGACTTCAGCACGGGGAATAGGTCGAACAGTTCATTCGGGATGAAGCGCTCCTTGCGGGGCAAGGGCGCAAAACCGGTTTCGAGGTTTTCCTTCACCGTCAGCAGCGGGAAGACCTCGCGGCCCTGCGGCACATAGGCGATGCCGGCGCGGGCCCTGTCCTCGCTGCGCAGCGCCGAGATGTCCTCGCCGTCGAGGCGGATATGCCCGCCCGAGATCGGCTGGTGGCCGACGATGGCGCGCATCAGCGAGGTCTTGCCGACGCCGTTGCGGCCCATGACGCAGGTGACCTTGCCGATCTCGGCGCTGACCGAGACACGCCGAAGTGCCTGAGCGGCACCGTAGTGGAGATCGATGGCATCCACAGTCAGCATGAGCAGTTGCCCCGCTGCATGGCCTGATCGGAAAACCGGCTTCTACCTGTCCTGATCATGCTAGCGCCCCAGATAGACTTCGACCACGCGCTCATTGGCGCTAACCTGATCGAGGGGCCCCTCGGCCAGCACCGAGCCCTCATGCAGGACCGTCACCTTCACGCCGAGCTCGCGGATGAAGCCCATGTCGTGCTCGACCACGATGACCGAGTGATCCCTGGCGATCTCCTTGAGTAGCACCGCCGTCTGCGCCGTCTCGCCATCGGTCATGCCGGCGGCCGGCTCGTCGACGAGGAGGAGCTTGGGATCCTGCGCCAGCAGCATGCCAATCTCGAGCCACTGCTTCTGGCCATGCGAGAGCGAGCCGGCGAGTCGATCGCGCTTGTCGGCGAGCTTGATGATGCCGAGGATCTCGTCGATCCGCTTCTGCTGCGGCCCTTCCGTCTGCCAGAACAGCGTCTTCAGCACCGTGCGCTTCGATTTCAGCGCCAGCAGGATGTTGTCCTCGATGGTGTGGAAGTCGAACACGGTCGGCTTCTGAAATTTGCGGCCGATGCCGAGATTGGCGATCGCAGCCTCGTCGAGCCTGGTGAGGTCGACCGAGCCGCCGAACATCACCGTGCCCTCGTCCGGCCGGGTCTTGCCGGTGATGATGTCCATCATCGTCGTCTTGCCGGCGCCGTTCGGGCCGATAATGGCGCGCATCTCGCCGGGTTCGATGGTCAGCGACAGGCCGCGGATCGCCTTGAAGCCGTCGAAGGAGACGCTGACGCCGTCGAGATAGAGCAGCGAGGAAGTCAGCGCGCCGGGTGTGGGAGCGTTCATATCAGTTACTCCGCCGGCGCCGGTTCGGCTGCTGGCGCGGGCTCGGGCTGCTTGCGGCCCTCCCACCAGCCCTGCGCGGTGCCCAGAATACCCTTGGGCATGAACAGCGTGACGAAGACGAAGAGCGCGCCCAGCGCGAACAGCCAGTACGGCGCCATGAAGCCGGAGGTGAACATCGTCTTGGCCCAGTTGACGACGACCGCCCCGAGCGCTGCGCCGACCAGCGAGCCGCGCCCGCCGACCGCGACCCAGATCACCGTCTCGATCGAGTTGGCCGGGGCGAATTCGCTGGGATTGATGATGCCGACCTGCGGCACGTAGAGCGCTCCGGCGACGCCGGCCATGCAGGCCGAGACGGTGAAGACGAAGAGCTTGAAGCGATCGACCCGGTAGCCGAGGAAGCGCGTGCGCGATTCCGCGTCGCGGATCGCGATCACCACCTTGCCGAGCTTGGAGGTGACGATGCCGCGCGCGATCAGGAAGCCGGAGATCAGCATCGTGCAGGTCATCGCGAACAGCGCCGCGCGCGTGCCCTGCGCCTGCACGTTGAAGCCGAGGATGTCCTTGAAGTCGGTCAGGCCGTTATTGCCGCCGAAACCCATATCGTTGCGGAAGAAGGCGAGCAGCAGCGCATAGGTCAGCGCCTGCGTGATGATCGAGAGATAGACGCCGGTGACGCGGCTGCGGAAGGCGAACCAGCCGAAGACGAAGGCGAGCAGGCCGGGGACCAGCAGCACCATCAGCATGGCGAAGGGGAAGGAGGAGAAGCCGTACCAGTACCAGGGCAACTCCCTCCAGTTCAGGAAGACCATGAAGTCGGGCAGCACCGGATTGCCGTAGACGCCGCGCGAGCCGATCTGGCGCATCAGGTACATGCCCATCGCATAGCCGCCGAGCGCAAAGAAGGCACCGTGGCCGAGCGAGAGGATGCCGCAATAGCCCCAGACCAGATCGAGCGAGATCGCCAGCAGCGCGTAGCAGAGATATTTGCCCCAGAGCGACATGGTCGCGGTGGAGACGTGCAAGGGCGAGCCGGCCGGCATCAAGAGGTTCGCCAGCGGCACCAGCAGGCCGATCGCCGCGACGATGGCGAGGAAGGCATAGCCCCGCTTGTCCATGTTCGAGAGCAGGAAGCGGGTGATCATGCTTCCACCGCCCTGCCCTTGAGCGCGAACAGGCCGCGCGGGCGCTTCTGGATGAACAGGATGATGAAGACGAGCAGCGCGATCTTGCCGAGCACGGCGCCGGCATAGGGCTCAAGGAGCTTGTTGGCGACGCCGAGGCTCATGGCGCTGATCAGCGTGCCCCAGAGATTGCCGACGCCGCCGAAGACCACGACCATGAAGCTGTCGATGATGTAGCTCTGGCCGAGATTGGGGCTGACATTGTCGATCTGCGAGAGCGCGACGCCGGCAAGGCCTGCTACCCCTGAGCCGAGTCCGAAGGTCAGCGCGTCGATCCGGCCGGTGCGGATGCCCATCGCCGAGGCCATGCGCCGGTTCTGGGTGACCGCGCGCATCTGCAGGCCCATCGGCGTCAGCTTGAGGATCGCCAGCAGCGCCAGGAAGACGAGCGCGGCGAAGACGATGATCCAGAGCCGGTTCCAGGTGATCGCCAAGCCGCCAAGCTCGAAAGCACCGGACATGAAGGAGGGAGCGCCGACCTCGCGGTTGGTCGGGCCGAAGGCGGTGCGCACCGCCTGCTGCAGGATCAGGCTGATGCCCCAGGTCGCCAGCAGCGTCTCCAGCGGCCTTCCATAGAGAAAGCGGATGACGCCGCGCTCGATCGCGATGCCGACAGCGCCGGCGACGGTGAAGGCGGCCGGGATCGCGATCGCCAGCGACCAGTCGAACAGCCCCGGGAAACGCGCCCGGATCACCTCCTGCACGATGAAGGTGGTGTAGGCGCCGAGCATGACCATCTCGCCGTGCGCCATGTTGATCACGCCCATCACGCCGAAGGTGATGGCGAGGCCGATCGCAGCGAGCAGCAGCACCGAGCCGAGCGAAAGCCCGTACCAGAGGTTCTGTCCGGCCCGCCACAGAGCGAGCTTGCCCTCGATGTCGGAAATGGCGCGCCCCTGCGCTTCCTTCAGGCCCGGCGAGGCGTCGCCCGGCAAAGCGCGCAGAGTCGCCAGCGCATCCTGGTCGCCGCGCTCGCGCAGCACGTCGACGGCGGCGATCCGGTCGAAGGGCGGTGCATCGGTCTTGACGATCAGGATCGCCGCCTGCGCCTCGCGCAGGGCCCGGCGCGCCCGGTCATTGGTTTCCTTGGCGATGGCCGCTTCGAGGACGGGGAGCACAGAGAGATCGCGCGCCCGGAACACCGCCTCGGCCGCCGCGACGCGCCTGGCCGGATCGGGATTGAGCAGGCCGAGCCCGCCGAGCGCGCCCTGGATCACCCGCCTGACATTGTTGTTGAGCCTGACCGGATTGAGCCCCGCCGGCGCGGCTGTCAGCGCCTGCCCGGTCTTCGCGTCGAGGAAACCGCCGTCCTTGGTCTTCACCGCGACCACGCCGCCGCCGGCGAGCAGCCGGCCATCGGCCAGCGCCTCGATGATCACCGCCGCATTCGGATGCGCGCTCTGGACGAGGATGTCGATCGCGCGAACCGTGTCCGAGAAGCTGTCGGCGCCGAGGCGCGCGAAGGCATCGTCGGCGCTCTGTGCGAATGCGATGGCCGGCGCGAAGGCGAGCGTCATCGCGAGCGCAAGCATGCGCAGGAGGCTGGGAAGAATCCGCATGTCTCGCTTCGATTGGCTGGTCGGCTGTCCAGCATGCCGCCGGCCGATCCGGCGGCATGCCCAGGCAATTCGAAGGGCGGCCGGGCTTTCCGACCGTGCCGCCCTTCCCCCTCTTAACTCAGGCGCCGCCGCACTTGCCGGTCTTGACGTTGAAGTTGCCGCACTTCTTCTCGACCCAATCGCCGACCAGGTCCTTGGAGCCGTCGAGCTCCTTCGACCAGGCGTCGCCGGCGACTAGGCCGGTCTTCGAGACCACGTCGAACTGGCCGTCGCCCTTGATCTCGCCGATCAGCACCGGCTTGGTGATGTGGTGGTTCGGCAGCATCTTCGAGACGCCGCCGGTCAGGTTCGGCGCCTCGATACCGGGCAGCGCGTCGATCACCTTGTCCGGATCGGTGGACTTGGCCTTCTCGACCGCCTTCACCCACATGTTGAAGCCGACGACATGGGCTTCCATCGGATCGTTGGTGACGGCCTTGTCGTTCTTCTTGTAGGCCTTCCACTGCTTGATGAAGGCCTCGTTCTCCGGCGTCTTGACCGACTGGAAGTAGTTCCAGGCGGCGAGATGGCCGACCAGCGGCTTGGTGTCGATGCCGGCGAGCTCTTCCTCGCCCACCGAGAACGCCACGACCGGGATGTCGGTCGCCTTGATGCCCTGGTTGCCGAGCTCCTTGTAGAAGGGAACGTTGGCGTCGCCGTTGATGGTCGAGACCACGGCGGTCTTCTTGCCGGCGGTGCCGAACTTCTTGATGTCGGAGACGATGGTCTGCCAGTCGGAATGGCCGAACGGCGTGTAGTTGATCAGGATATCCTCCTTCTTCACGCCCTTGGCGAGAAGATAGGCCTCCAGGATCTTGTTGGTCGTGCGCGGGTAGACGTAGTCGGTGCCGGCCAGGACCCAGCGCTCGACCTTCTCCTCCTTGGCGAGGTAGTCGACGGCCGGGATCGCCTGCTGGTTCGGCGCGGCGCCGGTGTAGAACACGTTGCGCTCGCTCTCCTCGCCCTCGTACTGGACCGGGTAGAACAGGATCGAGTTCAGCTCCTTGAACACCGGGAGCACCGACTTGCGCGAGACCGAGGTCCAGCAGCCGAACACGGCCGCGACCTTGTCCTTGACGATCAGCTCGCGCGCCTTCTCGGCGAAGAGCGGCCAGTTCGAGGCCGGATCGACCACCACCGCCTCGAGCTTCTTGCCGAGCACGCCGCCCTTCTTGTTCTGCTCCTCGATGAGCATGAGCATGACGTCCTTCAGCGTCGTCTCCGAGATCGCCATCGTGCCGGAGAGCGAGTGCAGGATGCCGACCTTGATGGTCTCTTGCGCCGCCGCCGGCAGCAGCGAGGAGAGAACCGTGGCGCCTGCAAAGGCGGCGCCGATGACCGTGCGACGAGTGAGTTTCACTGCGATATCCCCTGAGGTCCCTGTTGACCGCGCCCTTGCAGGCGCCAGCTGCCGTTCCAGCTGGCGGGGAAGTTCGCAAACGACGTGCCAACCTGGCTTCCAGGCCATCGGGGCACCGCAACAAGGCGCGTTCAGGGCGGTTTCGAGAACGATTTCCTGCCGGGAGGAGCCGATCTCACGCAAGGATCATGCGCCGCAGCAGCAAGTGACCAGGCAATGGGCAGATCGACCGCCCACAAATTAGGCAAGCGCATTCGACACCGAGCTAGTGCCTGATTTTATTGCAGCGGCGCGGCCTGTGATCAGCTGAATCTTTGCCGTTTACGCAATGCTTGGAATCACCTTAGCCTCCTCCTTGTCGGTAACAACTGAAAGGAGGTGATCCAGTGTCTCATTGTCATCAACCGCTGTCGCGGGGGGCGCATGGCCTGGACTCGTCCCATGAGGGGTTCGGTTGCGCGTGAGTTTCCGTGACGCTTAGCCCTGTTACCGGGGCTGCGGTTCGGCAATGGAAGGGCTGCCCGCAAGGGCAGCCCTTCTCCGTTTCGGGCGGCAGTTCTGCACAGGCCGTTCTGGCGCGCCCGGCCGCGCCATGCCAGAACCTTCCTATGTCCTTTGCGCCCAGCCGCCGTTGACGAGGCCCGAGCCTTTGTCCCGTCCCGACGCCGACCTCTCCCGTGACGCCATCCTCGCCTTCATCGAGGAGGAGCGCGCCGCCGGCCGCGAGCCCGGCCGGCGCGACATCGCCAAGGCCTTCCAGCTCGATGGCGGCGGCAAGATTTGGCTGAAGCGCCTGCTGCGCGATCTCGAGCTGGAGGAGAATGGCGGCTCGGGCCCGGTCAAGCCTCATGCCGCTCTGCCCGCCGTCCTGCTTTGCGAGATCAAGACGCGTGATCGCGAGGGCGATCTCATCGCCGCCCCGCTCGAGTGGAACGAGGACGACCAGGGCGAGGCGCCGAAGATCCTGCTTGAGCGCCAGCGCGAATTCCGTCGTAAGCCGAAGACGCCGACCGCTGCCGCCCCCGGCATCGGCGATCATGTCCTGCTCAAGCTGACGAAGCTGCGCGGCGTCGACGGCTATCAGTGGTCCGGCCGCACCCTCAAGGTGATGGGCAAGGCCAAGGCGCAGGTGCTCGGCATCTTCCGCGCCCTGCCCGACGGCTCCGGCCGGCTCGTCCCCGTCGACAAGAAGGCGCAGGGCCGCGAGGCGATTGTTCCGAAGGGACAAACCGGCAATGCCGAGGACGGCGATCTCGTTTCGGTCTCCTTCGCCCGCGAAAGCCGTTTCGGCCCGCCGCAGGCCAGGGTGCGCGAACGGCTCGGCTCGCTGAAGTCCGAGCGCGCGGTCTCGCTGATCGCGATCCACGCCCATGGCATCCCGAACGAATTCCAGCCGGCGACGATCGCCGAGTCGGAAGCTGCCAAACCAGCGACGCTCGCCGGTCGTGAGGATTGGCGCGCTCTGCCGCTGATCACCATCGACCCCGCCGACGCCAAGGACCATGACGATGCGGTCCATGCCGCGCCGGACGACGATCCCGACAATCCCGGCGGCCATATCGTCACTGTCGCCATCGCCGACGTCGCGTCTTACGTCCGCCCCGGCTCGGCGCTCGACCGCGAGGCGCTGGAGCGCGGCAACTCGGTCTATTTCCCCGACCGCGTCGTGCCGATGCTGCCGGAGCGGATCTCGAACGATCTCTGCTCGCTGCGTGGCGGAGAGGATCGCCCTGCCCTTGCCGTCCGCCTGATCCTCAAGGCCGATGGCAGCAAGAAGAGTCACAGCTTCCACCGCATCATGATGCGCTCGGCGGCCAAGCTCTCATATCAGCAAGCCCAGGCGGCGATCGACGGCAAGCCGGACGATCTCACCGGCCCGATCCGCGACAGCATCCTGATGCCGCTCTGGGCCGCCTATGGCTCGGCCGCCCGCGCCCGCGACGCCCGCCAGCCGCTCGATCTCGACCTGCCCGAGCGCAAGCTCGTCCTCGATGCCGACGGCAAGGTCACGCGCGTGATCGTGCCGGAGCGGCTCGCCGCACACCGGCTGATCGAGGAGTTCATGATCCTCGCCAACGTCGCCGCCGCCGAGACGCTGGAGAAGGCGAAGAGCCCATTGATCTACCGCTGCCATGACGAGCCCTCGCTCGAGAAGATGCGGGCGCTCGGCGAGGTGCTGGCCTCGATCGGCATCAAGCTGCCCAAGGACGCGGCGCTGCGGCCGGTGCTGTTCAACCGCATCCTCGCGATGATCAAGGGCTCGGAGAACGAGCTCCTGATGAACGAGGTCGTGCTGCGCACGCAGGCGCAGGCCGAATATGTCGCCGAGAACTACGGGCATTTCGGGCTCAATCTGCGCCGCTACGCCCATTTCACCTCGCCGATCCGCCGCTATGCCGACCTGATCGTCCATCGCGCCTTGGTCTCCGCGCTCAGGTTGGGCGACGACGGCCTGCCGAAAGCGACGACGCTCGCCGAACTGCGTGAGGTCGCGACGCGGATCTCGGCGGCCGAGCGCCGCGCCATGGCGGCCGAGCGTGAGACCACCGACCGGCTGATCGCCCATTTCCTCGCCGACCAGATCGGTTCGAGCTTCGACGGGCGCATCGCCGGCCTCAACCGCGCCGGCCTGTTCGTCAAGCTCGACGGCACCGGCGCCGACGGCTTCATCCCGGCCTCGACACTGGGCGCCGACTATTATCGCCATGACGAGCGCGCCCATGCCTTGGTCGGCGATCGCACTGGCGAAAGCTGGCGTCTGGGTGACCGCGTTCACGTCAAACTGGTCGAGGCGGCGCCGGTCGCAGGAGCGCTCAGATTCGAGTTGCTCACAGAGGGAAGGCCCGCGACATCCGACCGCTCTGGCAAAAGGTCACGGCCTGCTTTACCTATGGGGCGAAAGCAGGGCCGCCCCCCGCCCAAACGATCGGGCCGCAAGCGCTGACGCCCCGCATTAACGAAGACATCCCATGTCCATACATTGTCACCAACCCAAGCCGGTCCAGGCTCGCGACTGGCGTCAGGCTATGCGTCGCGGCCTCTTCGGTCGCTGCCCGCACTGCGGCGAAGGCAGGCTCTTCCGCGCCTTCCTGAAGCCGGTCGATTCCTGCGAGGCCTGCGGCGAGACCCTGCACCACCAGCGTGCCGACGATCTGCCGCCCTATATCGTCATCACCATCGTCGGCCATGTCGTGGTCGGCGGTATCTTGCTGGCTGAGAAGTACAGCAACTGGTCGATCGCCCTGCATCTCTGGGTCTGGCTGCCATTGACGGTGTTTCTCAGCCTGGCGCTGATGCAGCCGGCCAAGGGCGCGGTCATCGGCCTGCAATGGGCGCTGCGCATGCACGGCTTCGGTGGCGCCATGCCCAAGCCGGAGCGCCAGCCCGCGATGAAGGCCGTGGGCGGTCGATGAGCGACCACACCATCACCCTGACCCAGGCCGAGCGGGCGCGCACCAACCTCAACCTGCGCCCACGCGACGCCGCGACCATGCTGATTCTCGATCATTCCGGGAAGAAGCCGAGGGTGCTGATGGGCAAGCGCCATGCCGGCCACAAGTTCATGCCGGGCAAATACGTCTTCCCGGGCGGGCGCATCGAGGCCGGCGACCGCCGCATGGCCGCGACCGGCGCCCTCGCCGGCCCTTGCGAGCAGCGCCTGCTCGCCCGCTGCGTGCGCCCGAGTGTCCAGCGCGGCCGTGCGCTGGCGCTGGCCGCGATCCGCGAGACCTTCGAGGAGACCGGCCTGCTCTTCGGCAGCGCCGACTATGGCGCGCCCGAGAGCCCGCCCGAAGGCGTCTGGGCCGAGTTCGCTGCCAAAGGCGTCTTTCCCGATCTCGGCGCCGTCACCTTCGTCGCCCGCGCCATCACCCCGCCGCGCCGGCCCAAGCGCTTCGACACCCGCTTCTTCGCCGTCGATGCCCGTGCGGTCGCTGGCAAGGTCGAAGGTGTGATCGGCCCCGATTCGGAGCTCGTCGACCTCGTCTCCGTCACCTTCGACGAAGCACGCGAGCTCGACCTGCCGACCATCACCAAGGTGATCATCGCCGAGGTCGAGGAGCGCCTGAAGGCCGGATTCGCCCAGTATCTGCCGGTTCCGTTCTACTGGGAGAAGCGCGGCAGCTTCGTACGCGAACTGCTCTGACGCGGTCGGGCGGCGGAAAATCCTTAACTCCGCCCGATATTCCTTGACTTGCCGACGCCGATACGGCATTCCCCGCCCATCGGATTGCCGGGCTCGCCCGGCCGTTTTGTTTTTTGCGCGGGCCGACGGCGGCCCCATCTGTTCGAGGGCTCCGCCATGGCCAAGGCCGTGACCATCAAGATCAAGCTCATCTCGACCGCGGACACCGGGTACTTCTACGTGACCAAGAAGAACTCGCGCACCATGACCGAGAAGATGTCGAAGAAGAAGTACGACCCGGTCGCGCGCAAGCACGTCGAGTTCAAGGAGACCAAGATCAAGTGAGGGCTTTGGCCTGAGCTTCGATCTTCGTTGACGAAAGGCCGCCCTCGGGGCGGCCTTTTCGTTTGTGCCTCAGCTCGTCCGACGCCACGTGAGGAGCGATGATCGCTCAATTGCGAGGCTTCCCGGTAGCCATTTCGTAGCTGCAACAAAAACGGGTCTGAAACCCGCCCTGACTTCCCGGCGTACCTAATCCGGCTGGGTTTGCAGGGAGATTGACCATGCAGGCCAAGATTACAGGTCCTCTTGCAGGCTGCATCTTGCTGGCAGTCTGCAATACGACACCCACCGCTGCGCTTGCTGACGAAGTATGCGCCGGGCTGCGCGGCAAAGAACAATCCGATTGTTTGAGAATAGCTGCGCGCATCCGCTCGCAGCTGCAATACAGCGCCATCAGTGCGGGTTCGGGCAACAGCGTCAGTGGCGGGTCGGGAGCGGCCGGCATCGGCGGCGGACCGAGTAGTAATACCGGGGACGGCTCGACCGGTGGCGGTATTGGCAGCGGTGCGGCTGGCGGCGGAGGTTCTCCTGGCGTCGGCGGTGGCAGCGCTCCTGGTCCCGGAACCAGCGCCGGTGGAATCGGCATCGGGGTCGCTGCCGGGGCCGGCGCAGGCGGAATCGGAGCGGGCGCTGGAGTTGGCGCCAGCGCCACCCGCGGTGGCATCGCCGCGACCGCCGGGCTGGGCGCAGATATCGGAGGCAACTCCAAGAGCGGCGGTAGCGGCGCAGCGGGCAATAGTGACGGAATCGGCGCCGGCGTTGGAGTCGGAGCCAATGTTGCCGGCGCCAACCTCGGAGCGGGCGTCGCCGCAGGTGCCAACAATGGCGGCATCGGAGCTGGCGCTGGAGCCGCGGCCGATGCCGCCGGCGCCAATGTCGGCGCTGGCGTGGGTGCAGGCACCAGCAATGGCGGCGTCGGAGCAGCAGCCGGCGCAGGCGCCAACGTCGGTGGCGCTGGTATCGGCGCCGGTGCCGGCGCGGGCGTGAGCAGCGGTGGCGTCGGAGCCGGCGTTGGCGCGGGAGCGAATGCCGGCGGCGTCAGCGCAGGCGCAGGCGTCGGCGCGGCCGCCAATAGCGGCGGCATCGGAGCCGGCCTGGGTGCGGGCGCGAATGTCGGTGGGGCGAGCGTCGGCGCTGGCGTCGGTGCGGGCCTTGGCGGCGGCGGCTTGGGCGCGGGTCTCGGCGCCAATGTCGGCGGGGTCGGAGTTGGCGCCGGTGTAGGCGCTGGCGGCGACGGCTCCTCGGGCGGCACCACTGGTTCTTCCGGCAATTGAGACGTGTGGCGCTGTCTCCGCTGGTGGAGGCAGCGCCATCAGGCCCGGCCCCGGCCTGTTCAGAATGCCGGCTTCGGCACGAACAGGCAGAATGGCCGCTGCGACGGCGCGATCACGGTCCCGGTCAGCATCCCGCCGCTGCGGCAGATGTGGAAGCGCCCGTCCTTGGAGACACGGGTGTCACGCTCCGCCACGAAATGCCCGTCATGGGTGAGATAGCCGCCGGGAACGATGCGCGGATCAGGCTCTCTCGCATCGGCGTCCAGGCCCATAGGCCAGCAGTCGCGGTCACTGCAACAATCGTAAGGGTACCAGCTATGCGCGTGAACAGGCCCTCCGCCCCACGACAACAGCGCGAGGCAGAGCGCCGATGCGATGAGACGCATGGGTCGCTCCTTGGCGAGGATGTCAGGCCAGCAGCTTCGCAGCCGAATAGCAGGGCATACGAATCGTCGTCAGTTTAGCATGAGACGACGATGGTTAATGCGACCTTACATCACCACCGGCGCTCAATCCTTGACCAGTAATTGGTGATATTTGCGCCTGACGACTTGAACGCAGCTGCTGCCTTCCGGTTCCGCATGTCGTCGCTGGCGCCGGATGCTTCGATCTTCTACCCTGCCCGCGCGGCGTTGGCCCGCCGTCCCGTCTGCCGGAGTCCCTGTTGAACAACCCGAATCCGCCCGAACCGCATCCGCGCCCCGGCGGGCTGATGCGCGGCTTTTTGCGCCTGATCGTCGAGGTCGACGAGTCGCGCCGCTGGACGCATCGCGTGCGGGCCGCCCTGCTGCTCCTGCTGCTGCTCGCCGGGTTCGGCCTGCTCGGCTACTGGGTGCCGGAACTGATCGAGCGCCATCTGCGCTGAAGACGGGCGCGGCGGCTGCAAGGCATCCGAAAACAAGGTGGCCGGCCGACGGCGGGGCTGAGGAGGCCAGGATCCCGTCATCGACCGGCCGAGCCCAGCGGTGACCCAGGAGATGCGGCGGAACCTGGGCTGCCGAGGGGCGTTCCGGACGGCTGCTCGGCAGCCGTTCTCTTGGAAATCACCCTACGTGGAAGCCCTTCCGAATCAATCGAATCTGATTGATTCACCAATCTTCATCGAAACTTAACCCTACTTGGAAACCTTACCGGACGGGCGCCGCTGCCCTTTAGGCAGCGCTGGCGACGATGACGCGATTGCGGCCGGCGGCCTTGGCCCGGTACACCGCCTCGTCGGCCCGCTTCATCATCTCGACCGGCCCGGCATCACCCGCCCGCCGGCTGGCGACGCCGATCGACACCGTCACCTGGATCGAGCGCTGGCCGCGCTGGATCTGGAACGGCTCGCTCTCGACCCGTTCCCGGATGCGCTCGGCCACTGCCCGCGCCGCGTCGAGCGCGGTATCGGGCAACACGACGACGATCTCCTCGCCGCCCATGCGCGCCACCAGGTCGATGCCGCGCGTGCAGGCACGGATCCGGTCGGCGAACTCGCGCAGCACCTCGTCGCCGGCATCGTGGCCCCACGTGTCGTTGACCACCTTGAAGCGGTCGACATCGAGCACCAGCAGCGAGAGCGCCCTCGCCCGCAGCGCCGACTCGTCGAACAGCACCGCAAGCCGGCTGTCGAGATAGCGGCGATTGTGCAGACCGGTGAGCTGGTCCATCACCGCCATTTCCATCGAGGACTGGACGCTGTCGCGCAGCCGCTCGGCAAAGCGCTTGCGGCGGACCAGGGTCCGCGCTCGCGCCAGCAGCTCGTTGCGGTCGATCGGCCGGACCAGGAAGTCGTGCGCGCCGATCTCGAGCCCGCGCAGCACCCGGGCGCGGTCCTCGGCCTCGCCGAGCAGCAGCACCGACAGGTTGCGCGTCCGCTCGAGCGAGCGCAGCTGGCTGCACAGCCTCAGGCCGTCGTAGTTCTGGAGATCGAGACTGACCAGCACGATCTCGAAATCGCCCTCGGCGGCGCGGGTGAGCGCGGCCTGCGCATCGGTCTCGGTCTCGATCGAGTGGAAGGCCGAGAGCGCCTGGACCAGGCGCTGGGCGATCAGAGGCCGATCCTCGATCAGGAGGACGCGGCCGTTGAGTCCGGTCTCGGCGGCGGCCGCCGCCAGCGGGTCGGCGATGCCGAGCTGGCGTGAGGCCAGTGCGCGCTGGCGCAATTCGTCGGTCACCGATTTCAACCGCACAAGGCTGCGCACCCGCGCGAACAGGGCGGTGTCGTCGATCGGCTTGGTCAGGAAGTCGTCGGCGCCGGCATCGAGCCCCTTCAGCCGGTCGCTCGGCTGGTCGAGCGCCGTCACCATGACCACCGGGATATGGGCCGTGATCGCGCTGTTCTTCAGCCGCCGGCAAACCTCGAAGCCGTTCATGCCGGGCATCATCACGTCGAGCAGGACGATATCGGCCTCGCCGCGCTCGCAGATCGCCAGCGCCTCGAGCCCGTTCGTTGCAGTGACGACGTCGAAATACTCGGCCCCAAGCTTGGCTTCGAGCAGCTTCACATTCGCAGGCGTATCGTCGACGACCAGGACCCGGGCAGACATGGCTCAGCGTTTCCCCTCAGGCCGTCCCGACATAGGCGCGCACCGTCTCGAGGAACTTGCCCACCGAGATCGGCTTCGAGATATAGGCCTCGCAGCCGCCTTCCCGGATCCGCTCCTCGTCGCCCTTCATCGCGAAGGCGGTGACTGCGATCACGGGGATGGACTTCAGCGCATCGTCCTCCTTGATCCATTTCGTCACCTCCAGCCCGGAGACCTCCGGCAGCTGGATGTCCATCAGGATCAGGTCGGGCCGATGCGTGCGCGCCAGCTCGATCGCCTCGATGCCGTCGGCCGTCTTGAGCGTCGCATAGCCATGGGCCTCCAACAGGTCGTTGAAGAGCTTCATGTTGAGCTCATTGTCCTCGACGATCAGAACCGTCTTCTTCATCTATCCCCCAGTCCGTACAGCCCCGGTCGTCCGCAGGATCGGATTCTCCAGGCCGTCGGCCGTGTTCAGTGCTAGGTTTAACATGGGAGCAGTTGACGAAACGCAAACCCGAAACCAGAATCGCCGGTCTTAAGAACGCCATGCCGCACCCGATCACCAGCGAGGAAGCCGAGACGCTCGCGCTCAAGGCACTCGCCTTCCTGGCCTCCGAACCGGAGCGCCTGGAGCCGTTCCTGGCCGCGACCGGCCTCGGCCCCACCACCTTGCGCAGCGCGGCACAGGAGCCCGGCTTCCTGCTCGGCGTGCTCGACCATCTCTGCGCCAGCGATTCGCTGCTGCTCGAGTTTGCCGGAAACTTGAGCCTGAATCCCGAGATCGTCGGGCATGCGCGCGAAATCCTCGCCGGCCCGCCCGAAGCCTTCGAGCCGTGAGCGCCGAGATCGGCATTGCCGTCTCCACCCGAGCGCTCTGCCGCGACTGCCTGCAGGATCATGATGAAGCCCGCGCTCCGGTGCGGCGCTGCCCGGCCTGTGGCTCGCCGCGACTCTTGCGCCATGCCGAGCGCGACAGCCTGCACCTTGCCCATATCGACTGCGACGCCTTCTACGCTGCGATCGAGAAGCGCGACGATCCCTCGCTGCTCGACAAGCCGGTGATCGTCGGTGGCGGCAAGCGCGGCGTGGTCTCGACCTGCTGCTACATCGCCCGCATGTCGGGCGTGCGCTCGGCCATGCCGATGTTCAAGGCGCTGAAGGCCTGCCCCGAGGCGGTCGTGATCAAGCCGGACATGGCGAAATACGTCGCCGTCGGCCGCCAGGTCCGCAGGCTGATGCAGGAATTGACGCCGCTGGTCGAGCCGATCTCGATCGACGAAGCCTTCCTCGATCTCGGCGGCACCGAGCGGCTGCATCATGCCAGCCCAGCCCTCACCCTGGCCCGCTTCCAGCGCCGGATCGAGGACGAGATCGGCATCACCATCTCGGTCGGGCTCTCCTACGCCAAATTCCTCGCCAAGGTCGCTTCCGACCTCGACAAGCCACGTGGCTTCTCGATCATCGGCCAGGCCGAGGCCGTCGCCTTCCTTGCCCAGAAACCGGTCGGGATGATCCCCGGCATCGGCCAGGCCGGCGCGGCAAAGCTGGCGCAATCGGGGTTCCGCGTCATCGGCGACCTCGCCAAAGCCGAAATCGCAACGCTCTACCGCCTGGTCGGCAAGGACGGCCCACGCCTACGGAATCTCGCGCTCGGCATCGACCCGCGCAAGGTCACCGTCGAGCACGAGGCCAAGACCGTCTCATCCGAGACGACGCTCGACATCGACCTCGCCCGCTTCGAGGAGCTGGAGCCGATCCTGTGGCGGCTCTGCGAGAAGACCTCGCGGCGACTGAAGGCGCAGGAGCTGGCCGGGCGCACCGTCACCCTCAAGCTCAAGACCCATGATTTCCACATCATCACCCGCGCCGCCCGCCTGCCCGAGCCGAGCCAGCTCGCGGCGCGCCTCTTTTCCGCCGGTCGCGAGCTGCTCAGGCGCGAATGCACCGGGCCACGCTACCGGCTGATCGGCATCGGCATGAGCGATTTCTCCGATCCGGCCGAGGCCGATCGCGGCGATCTCGCCGATCTGCAGACGCCCAGGCTGAAGGCGATGGAAAGCGCACTCGACAAGGTTCGCGCCAAGTTCGGCGACGCTGCGATCGAGAAGGGCCTCTCGCTGCGCGATACGCGGCGCAAGACGACTTCGAGCGCGACTACTTCGAGCAGTCGCTCGCCGGAAGCAGATCCAGACGCGTGAGCGTGCCGCGCAGCGCGAACGAGCCGTAATCGAGCCGGATCGCGCCGGTGACGCCGTTCTCATAGAGCTCGAAGGAAACGGTGTAAGCCGGCGTGCTCTCACCCGAACCGACCTTGAAATAGGAGATCGTCACCGGCCAGCGCGCAAGCTTCTCGAATTCCGGCTTGCGCAGCGGCGATTCGGCCGCCGGCGTCGTGATCTTGCGGCCGATCACCGAAAGCGTGTCGTAGACGTCCTTGCCGCTATTGGCGCCGTCATAGAGGCGGACATTGAAGGTGTTCCTGCCCTCGCGTGCCGCCTGGATCACCGCCTTCATCTGCTCGTTCGGGAACATCGCGGCGCTCGCCTCGCGATGCGTCTCGGCCTTGGGCGCGCGCAAGCTCACCTCGTAGCCGGCCTCGCCTTTCTTCGCCGTGCCGTCGACGACATCGGCCGGTGCACCGGCAGCCGAGCTCTCGGTCTTGAAGCGATAGCTCTTGGCGTCGCCCTCCTCGAAGCTGGTAGTACGTGCATCGATCACGCGCGGGCCGGCTTCGCTGGTCAGCTCGGTGACCTGGCGGAAGGAGAGTGCATAGCCATCGCAGGCATCGCCCGAAAAGTCGAAGGCGATGCGGCCGCGCGCCGTGGTGATGTCGCGCGAGGGTTTGCCGTCGTCGAGCACGAGATCATAAACCGCCCGGTGCGGCACGAGCACGACGCGCTCCGTCGAGGCCGGGGTCTGCGCCCAGGCCCCCGTCGCCGCCATCACCGCCAGGCCTGCGATCCCGCCGCGATACGTCTTCATGCCGATCCTCGATTCGCGCTTTTGGCCGGGGCGAACTGCAGCCCTTCAAATCTAGGTGCAATGCGGCAATGGCGCAAACAAGGCGGGACAACGCAGGTTGCGCCCGTCACGCCCTGGCAGGGCAAAGCTCCGCCCGGGCCGCAGCCAGAATCTCGTCCGACAGCGCTTCATCGTCGACCATTCGGGCCAGGACGAGCGCGCCGACCAATGTGGCGTAGCCCGCAATGGCGCTGGTTCTGCGCTCGCCCGCGGTTGCACCCGGCGTGATGGCGGAGAGCCCCTTGATCGCCGCCCGCACGCCCTCCGTTGCCGCAAGACGCGACGCCTCGCCCTGACGCGCAGTGTCGCTGCCGAGCGCTGCGACCGGACAGCCATGGCCGGGGTCGTCGCGATGCGACGGTGACAGATAGCGATCGACGATCGCCCGCAGCGGTGCCTGCGGCTCGGACGCCCTCGCCTCGGCAGCCCATTGACTGGAGTGCACGAAGGCGCGTCCGAGCGCCTGGGCGGCGAGATCGTCCTTCGACGAGAAGTGCCCGTAGAACCCGCCATGGGTCAGGCCGACCGCCTTCATCACATCGGCGACGCCGACCCCGTCGAAGCCGCGCTCGCGAAACAGCGTCGCGGCCGTGTCGAGAATGCGCTTGCGGTTCTCCGCCATCTGTTCGCGGCTCACCCGCATCGATCCGCTCCTTCGAAAATCGGCAGTCCAGCCTCTTGACTCTTTATATGATGCTGATCATGTAAATTCAATCATGATGATCATCATGAAAAAATCGACAGCGAAATCGAACAGGAGTTGGACATGGCTACGCAGCAGCTCGGCACCGCCCTCATCACCGGCGCATCCACCGGGATCGGTGCCGTCTACGCCGACCGATTGGCCCGCCGTGGCTATGATCTCGTCCTCGTCGCCCGTGACGAGGCCCGCCTTGCCGCGCTGGCGGAGCGCCTTCGCCATGAGACCGGCCGCAAGGTCGAATGGTTCAAGGCCGATCTGACGGCGAAGGCGGGACTCGCCCAGGTCGAGCAGCGCCTGCGCGACGACCGGAGCCTGACCTTGCTGGTCAACAATGCCGGCATGTCCGTCTCCGGCACCCTGGTCGAAGGCGATATCGAGCGCTTCCAGACCATGCTCGAGCTCAATGTCATCGCCCCGACGCGCCTCGCCGCAGCGGCGGCTCGCAATTTCGTGACCCGCAAGACCGGAGCGATCGTCAACATCGCCTCGGTGCTGGCCCTGGCGCCGGAGCTGTTCAACGGCAGCTATAGCGGCACCAAGGCCTATGTGCTGAACCTCAGCATCTCCTTGCAGAAGGAGCTTGAGGCCGCCGGCGTCCGCGTCCAGGCCGTATTGCCGGGCGCCACCCGCACTGAGATCTGGGCCCGGGCCGGCGTCAATGTCGACGGCTTCCCGCCCGAAATGATCATGGAGGTCGACGACATGGTCGATGCGGCACTGGCCGGCTTCGACCAAGGCGAGCTCGTCACCATTCCCTCGCTGCCGGATGCGGCCGACTTCGAGCGCTATACCGCTGCGCGGCTGGCCCTCGGCCCCAATCTCTCGCGCAACCGGCCGGCCGAGCGTTACCTGGCGAAGCGCTCGGACGCCGCCTGACCCGCCCTGCCCGGCAGGCGCATCGGCCAAGCCGCACCGCGCTTGCGACCTTGCCTGCCATCGGCGATGAAAGGCTCCTGTCCAGCGCAGGCCGGGAGCCTCTCATCATGAACGCCATCGACACCAAGCTCGCCGCCCTCGGCATCACCCTGCCCGCCCCGGCCGCGCCAGTCGCGAACTACGTGCCTTATGTCATCACCGGCAACCTGCTGATCATCTCCGGCCAGCTCTGCTTCGGCCTCGACGGCAAGCTCGCCGACACGCACAAGGGCAAGCTCGGCGCCGAGATCTTCAACGAGGCCGGGCTTGAGGCTGCGAAGCTCTGCGCCATCAACGTGCTCGCTCAGGCCAAGGCCGCGCTTGGCGGCGATCTCGGCCGGATCAAGCGCTGCGTCCGTCTCGGCGGCTTCATCAACGCCACCCCGCATTTCGCCGCCCTGCCGGCGATCATGAACGGCGCCTCCGACTTTATGGTCGAGGTGCTCGGCGATGCTGGCCGCCATGCCCGCTCGACCGTCGGCGTTGCGAACCTGCCGGCTGACGCGGCCGTCGAGGTCGAAGCCATGTTCGAGATCGCCTGATGGCCGCTGAAGCCTGGCTTACCGCCCGCCCGATCGCGCATCGTGGCCTGCACGATGCCGCCGGCGGCGTGATCGAGAACTCGCTCTCGGCTGCCGCGGGCGCGATCGCCGGCAATTTCGCCATCGAATGCGACGTCCAGCTCAGCGCCGACGAGGATGCGGTCGTCTTCCACGACTTCGTCCTCGACCGCCTCACCGCCGAGAGCGGCCGTGTCGACGCCCGCAAGGTGGCCGAACTGGCCCAGATCGGGCTGAAGGGCGCCAGCGACCGCATCCCGACGCTGACCGGCTTCCTCGACGCCATCGGCGGCAAGACGCCGCTGGTGATCGAGGTGAAGAGCCGCTTCGACGGCGATCTGCGGCTGGCGAAGCGCACCGCGCAGATCCTCGCCGGCCACAAGGGCCAGCCGATCGTGCTGAAATCCTTCGATCCGGTGATCGTCGCCGCCTTGCGCGAGCTCGCCCCAGGCTTCGCCCGCGGCATCGTCGCGATGAATGAATACAACTATGGCGACTACGACCGGCTTTCCCCCGGCGAGAAGCACGCCCTCGCCAATCTCCTGCATTTTGAGCAGAGCCGGCCCGACTTCGTATCGTGGAAGGTCGCCGACCTGCCGAGTGCCGCGCCCTTCCTCTGCCGCAAGGCGCTGGGGCTGCCGCTGATGAGCTGGACGGTGCGCACGCCGGAGGATCGGGCCCGCGCCGCCGCACATGCCGACCAGATGGTCTTCGAGGGCTTCCTGCCTTGAGCGAAACCGGCATACGCGACACTCTCAGGGTCCGCGTTGCCACCTCGCTGAAAAGCGTCCCGGCCGCGGCCTGGGACGCCTGCGCCAATCCCGGCGCCGGCCGGCCGCTTGAATCGACACCCGAGCAAGCGGATTCAATCTCTCAAGCAGATCCGGACAACCCTTTCGTTTCGCATGCTTTTCTGCGCGCGCTGGAAGAGAGCGGCTGCGTCGGCGGCCGCACCGGCTGGTCGCCGGCCTATCTTCTGGTGGAGGACGCGGACGACCGTCTGATCGCCGCCACGCCGTCCTTCGTGAAGGGCCATAGCCAGGGCGAATACGTCTTCGACCATAGCTGGGCCGAGGCCTATATGCGCGCCGGCGGCCGCTACTATCCGAAGATCCAGGTCGCGGCTCCCTTCACGCCCGCGACCGGCCCGCGCCTGCTCGTCGCCAACGGACCGCAGGCTGGCGAGGCGCGCGAGGCCCTGATCGCGGGGCTCGACGCCTTGCGCGAGCAGGTTCGTGGCTCCTCGATCCATGTCACCTTCGCGCAGG
Source organism: Allobosea sp. NPDC055332 (assembly GCF_053645455.1). Lineage (NCBI taxonomy): Bacteria > Pseudomonadati > Pseudomonadota > Alphaproteobacteria > Hyphomicrobiales > Alloboseaceae > Allobosea > Allobosea sp. NPDC055332. The sequence goes on from NZ_JBSHMO010000003.1 coordinate 1,070,997, forward strand.
AGCCGGACATGGCAGCGCTGCTCGAAGCCGGTTTCCTCGAGCGCCACGACATCCAGTTCCATTGGCATAACCAGGGTTTCGGCGGCTATGACGACTTCCTCGCCACGCTCGCCTCGCGCAAGCGCAAGGCGCTGAAACGCGAGCGCCGCGAAGCGCTCTCGGCCGGCATCGAGGTCGCCGTTCTCTCCGGCTCCGATCTCACCGAGAGCGTCTGGGACGACTTCCACGCATTCTACGAGGACACCGGCTCGCGCAAATGGGGCCGGCCCTATCTCAACCGCCGTTTTTTCTCGGAGATCGGTCAGCGCATGGGCGAGCGCGTCGTGCTGGTGCTGGCCCGCCGCGCCGGTCGCAACATCGCCGGCGCCATCAATTTCCGCGGCAGCAACACGCTCTATGGCCGCAACTGGGGCTGCATCGAGGACCACCCCTTCCTGCATTTCGAGCTCTGCTATCACCAGGCCATCGACTACGCGATCGCGCATGGGCTCATCCGCGTCGAAGCCGGCGCCCAGGGCGAGCACAAGCTCGCCCGCGGCTATCGCCCGGTGATCACCCGCTCGGCCCATCTCCTCGCCGATCCCGGCCTCGCCCGCGCCGTCGCCGCCTATCTGCCCGGCGAACGGCGGGAGATCAGCTCTGCAGTGGCTGCGCTTGCGCAGGAGAGCCCCTTCCGCAAGGCTGGCGACAGCTGACTCCCCTGCCCACCAACGACCGGAACCTGCGCGATGACTGCCTATGATCCCAGCAACATCTTCGCCAAGATCCTGCGCGGCGAACTGCCGGCCCACCGTGTCTACGAGGACGATCGCGCGCTCGCCTTCCTCGACATCATGCCACGCGCCACCGGCCACACGCTGGTGATCCCGAAGAACCCGGCCCGCAACATCCTCGACATCGACGCAGGAGACCTCGGCTATGTCGCGACGATCGCCCAGCGCATCGCCCGGGCAGGGATGAAGGCCTTCGCCGCCGACGGCATCACCGTGCAGCAGTTCAACGAGAGCGCCGGCGGCCAGGTGGTCTTCCATTTGCACGTCCACGTCATCCCGCGCCATGAGGGCGTGGCCTTGCGGCCCCCGGCCACCTACAAGGCGAGTCAGGACGAGCTCTCGGCCTCCGCGGAAAAAATTCGCGACGCGCTGAAAAATATTTGAGCGGCATGTCACGCGGGCGCTGGCCGTCTCGTCCTGTCTTCATCACCACCCGATGGAGAGAACGATGACCCAGCGCCTCAACGGCTTCCAGACCGCCCCCGACGCCTACAAGGCCATGCTCGGCCTGCAGGACTACATCAACCAGTCGAAGCTGGAGCACAGCCTGCTCGAGCTGGTGAAGATCCGGGCGTCGCAGATCAACCGCTGCGCCTACTGCCTGCACATGCACATTGCCGATGCGCGCAAGGCCGGCGAGAGCGAGATCCGCATTGCCCTGCTCAGCGCCTGGGAGGAGTCCGAGCTCTTCACCGCGCGCGAGCGCGCCGTCCTGCGCTGGACCGAAGAGCTGACGCGGCTCGTCGAGCGCAGCCCGAGCGACGAGGCCTTCGCCGAACTGCGCGAGCATTTCGACGAAAAGGATTGCGTCGACCTCTCGGTCGCCATCGGCATGATCAATCTCTGGAACCGGATCAATTGCGGCTTCCGCAGCCTGCATCCGAATGATCGGCGCCGCGAGAAGGCCGCCGCCTGAGTTCAACCCTGTCGCCAATGGGCCCGGTGCGAACGCGCCGGGCCTGACCGCTCCGCACGAAAGCCCCATCATGAGCAAGCGCCTCAACCCTTATGTCACCGCCCCCGACACCATGAAGCCGATGATCGCGCTCGAAGCGTCGATCAAGGAGAGCGGCCTCGAGCACAGCCTGATCCATCTGGTGAAGATGCGGGCCTCGCAGATCAATGGCTGCGCCTATTGCCTGCACATGCATTCCTCCGATGCGATCAAGGAAGGCGAAAGCCCGGCCCGCCTCTTCCTGCTCGACGCCTGGCACGAGTCGGCGCTCTATACGCCGCGCGAGCGCGCCGCCCTCGCCTGGACCGATGCGCTGACGCTGATCTCGCAGACCCATGCGCCCGACGAGGCCTATGAGGAGGTGCTGCGCCATTTCAGCCCGGAGGAAACCGTGAAGCTCACTCTGCTGATCGGCACGATCAACACCTGGAACCGCATCGCCATCGGCTTCCGCACGAGCCATCCCAACGATCGGCCGGCCAAGGCCGCCGCTACAGCTGCCTGAGACGCTGCCATGACCGCCCCGGACGATATCTTCGAGACGCATCGCCGTTTCCTGACCCGCCTCGCCTATCGCATGCTCGGCTCGGTCAGCGATGCCGAGGATATCGTCCAGGAGGCCTGGCTGCGCTGGCGCGACGTAGCCCAAAGCGAGGTCGAGACGCCGCGCGCCTATCTCGCCCGCACGGTCACGCGCCTCTGCCTCGACCAGATGAAATCGGCCCGCAGCAAGCGCGAATTCTATGTCGGCGCCTGGCTGCCCGAGCCGCTGGTCGAGGAGATCGGCGCGGCCGAATCCGATGTCGACACCCAGCTCGACGCACCGATCGCGCTGATGCTCGCGCTCGAACGGCTCTCGCCGCTGGAGCGCGCCGCCTTCCTGCTGCACGACGTCTTCGAGCTGGATTTCGCCGAGATCGCCCGCACCATCGACCGCAGCGAGAGCGCCTGCCGCCAGCTCGCCAAGCGCGCCCGCGAGCATGTCCGCATCGACATGCCGCCGCGCAACAAGGTCGATCCCGCCGAGGCGAAGCGCTTCGTCGAGGCCTTCTTCAAGGCCGCCCACAAGGCCGACACCAGCGATCTGCAAACCCTGCTGGCGCAGGATGTCGCCTTCCACAGCGATGGCGGCGGCAAGGTGCTGGCGGTACTCAACCCGCTCCACGGCATCGAGCGCGTCCTGCGCTTCTTCGCCGGCATCGCCAACAAGGTCGCCCATCTGCACAAGTCGACCACGCTGTACAAGCCTGTGCTGATCAACGGCATGCCGGGCTATCTCAGCCTCGAACGCGGCGAGACCTTGCAGGCGACGGCTCTCGACATCCGCGACGGGCGCGTCCACGCGATCTATGTCGTGCGCAACCCCGACAAGCTCCGCCACATCTCGCTTGCAGCGGGCTAGGTACTCCCAACGCCCTACCCCGTTCGCGCTCGGGACGCGATTATGGCTCAAATGTGGGCAAAGGCAGCCTCGCTAGCTGATTTGCATCCGCATAGGAGCCTTGCGCTATGAATTTTGATATTTCCCAAGTGAAGCACCCGAAGGAAAAGCTCTACGGCAGCATCATGCTCGCCGTCGGCACCCTGATCTGGGCCCTGGTGATCGGTTTCATCGTGCTCAGCCTGCTCCGCGGCCAGCTCTACGCCGCGATGCTCGCCCTGATTTACTTTTTCACCTTCTGGCTGGTTTCGTACTGGGCGCGCGCCCTCACCCGCGCCTACATGGTCGGCCATTTCGTCATGGTCGGCCCCGACCAGTTCCCGCACATCCATCGCATGGTCGAGGATGGCGCCCGCGCGCTCGGCCTGCGCGAGATCCCGCAGACCTTCGTTTACAACTCCAGCGGCGTGCTGAACGCGATGGCGCTGCGCCTCGTCGGCCGCCAGCGCTATATCTGGCTGACCTCGGCCCTGCTCGACGCCGACAATGACGAGCAGATCCGCTTCGTCATCGGCCATGAGCTCGGCCACCATGTCGCCGGCCATCTCGACGAACCCTGGAGCTATCTGCGCTTCCCCGGCCACATCGTCCCGTTCCTCGGCGCCGCCTATTCCCGCGGCCGCGAGCTGACCTGCGACCGCATCGGCGCCTTCGTCGCCCGCGACCTCCAGGCCGCCCGCACCGGCCTGCAGATGCTCGCCTGCGGCAGCGCCAGGCTGAACGCCCAGATGAACCCCGACGCCTTCCAGGGCCAGGAGCAGATGGTGCCTGGCATCGCCGGCTTCTTCCTGAAGATCGTCTCGCACTATCCGCGCCACACCCGCCGCGTCGAGGCGGTGACGCAGTGGTACCGCTCGCAGCAAGGCGCAGGCGCTGCGGTCCAGCCGGGACTTCGCCCCCGCCTCGCCTGAGCCCAAAGGCGCTGACAAAATTGAACCCGGTGCGAAGAGCTCGCACCGGGTTTTTCATGTGATCGGATTTGGTCCTGCACGCCGTCAGGAAATCGGTGCCGAGCTTTTCCTCTCACCAGCCATGGCTACGGAAGGATGGCATCGTCCACTGCATCGCCGGCTTGAACCCCTTGGCGATCCCGGCCTTGATCGCGCGGGCCTCGCTATTGATCAGCAGCGCGAAGGTCAGCGTTTCTGCCGGGGTCCAGACCGCCTTCTTGGCGTAGTCCAGGCAGTCGAAGCTGAGGCAGGCCCCACCGGCCAGGAGCACGTTCGCGACGGCGGAGGCGCAGTTCTGGATGGTCATGTTGTAGGTCAGGTCCTTCTTCATCTCCCGGTATCGCGCCCGCATGCGATCCTCGTCGAGGCAGTCGATGACGACCGCCTTGTCCGGCTGTCGCCCTTCTGCGTGCACGTCATGAGCAAAGTTCGGCGTTGCCGCGCCGAACCATTCGGCCGGTTTCAGCGGCTTGGCGCCGGGATTGCCCTTGTCGCCCTGGCCGCGCGGCCACCAGCTGACATATTCCGCCTTGCCGCCGCCCGCCCCGAACGAGATGTCGAGGGACGCATGGCCGACATTCGGCAGCTTCGGATACCAGCAATAGACCTTGTTCATAGGCACCTCGAAAAGAGCGAGGGAGGCCTATCGTCCCGGGCGCGCCGGGCACCGCTCCCTCGCATATCGGCTTCGCTCAATGGAGCCGGATTGGAACAGGTCGAACCCGCCCGCTCGGCAGCCCCGTCTCTCCTTGAAAAACCAGGAGCGCCTTGCGATTCGGCTCGCGACGCGCGGGGCCCCTCTGGGCTGCTTGTTGCAGTCAGAGCAGCTTTCGCGTCCAGGTTGTCAGACCAGCCACCAGGCACCGCCGATCAGCACCACCTCGCCCAGGACGACCGCCAGCATCACCTTGCGCCGGCCGACCAGCACGATCGCGACGGCGACGGCGAGCGCGGCCAGACGCACATAGAGCGGCACCGCAGCGAGCGCGCCCGGCGCCGCCAGCACCAGCTTGGCCACGACCCCCGCAAGCAGCGAGGTCGCGACGAGCCGGACCCATTCGAGCCAGGGCGACGCCTCGTCGAGCCGCCGCGCGAAGGCGACCGCGAGCCAGCGCCAGATCTCGGTCGGCAGCACCGCAAACAGCAGAAGTGCGAGATAGGGCCACCATGGCCCGTCCAGGAAGGCGATCGGCTGGGTCATTCGCCCGCCTTCCGCGCCTTGCGCCGGCGCTGGACCAGGAAGGCGACGCTGCCGCCGACGACGCCGCTCGCGATCAGATCGAAGCCGCCGCCGACAGCCCAGCCGGCCACCGGTGCAAGGGCAAGACCGAGCCCGATCGCGACCATGTCGCCGAGCCCGCGCATGCCGGCGACCATCGAGGACAGGAAGAAGATCGGCGTCAGGCAAAGCAGCCCTGCCGCGACCGGCGCCGGCACCACGCCGGCGAGCTGGAAGCCGACGAAGGTGGTGAACGAGCTGACGACGATCAGCGCGTTGGCGAAGCCGAAGAAATAGCCGACCCGCTGCTCGGGCGGGATATGCGGCAACCGCCGGAGCGCCTCGACCCAGGCCGTGACGGCGACGAAATGGGCGATCAGAATCTGCTGCGCTACGCTTTGCCCCGGCCGGCGCAGCAGCGGCAGCAGCGCCACCGTCATCGGCAGGAACCGCAGCGAGGCGAAGCCAATGGCGAGCGCGATCGCGCTCCAGGCGGAGCCGGCGGCGATCGAGGCGAAGAACAGCACCTGCGAGGGACCGGCCCAGACCAGGATCGTCGAGAGGACCGCGACCTCGACCGGATAGCCGACATCGCGTGCCAGCGTGCCGACCCCCATCAGCGACAATCCGACCACCCAGGCCGGCAGCATCACGGCGTCGCGAAAGCCGCGGGCCCATGGCCGCAGCCATTGATTGCGCGCTGTTTCGGTCACGGCGCCATCGCCCTGCGACATCCGGTGGCTGCCAGCGCAATCCCTGGCGGGAAAGCTCTGCCGCGGCTGTCGTGCGGGTGGCTTGAAGATCGAACCATCTGACCGAGCGATACGAAAAAAGGCCCGCAGCGGCTGCGGGCCTTTTCGTTTAAGCGCATTACGGTCGCCGCATGACAGCCATCAGGCTGCGCGCCCGCCCTGCGTTCGGCGCAAGCCGGATCAGAGGCTCTTCATCGCGAGCCCGATCAGCTCCTGGAAGAAATCGATCGCTTCCTTCGGCACGCCGCCGACGGCGCGGTAGCCGAGATACAGGAGATAGAGGAAAGCCGGGACGAGGATCCAGCCCAGCACTTCCTCGAAGACGATGCGCCGACGCCGCCGGCGCGCCCGCTTCTCGAACCAGCCGAGCTTTTCCTTCGGCGCCGGAGCGGCCGCCTGCGCGGCGACCTCTCCCTCTTGCGCCCAGACGCTGTCTGACTTGCGTTTGAAGAACACCGGGTCAGGCCTTGGTCAGCGGAACTTTCGGCACGGTGCGCACGCTGCGCGCCTTGGCCGGCTCGACCGGGGCATCCGGCTTCGGGCCGCGCTTGGAGCTGCCGGACGTGGCTGCCTTGGCCTTGCCCGGCGTCTTCGCACGCGGCTTGCGCTTGCGCTTCTCCGCAGCAGCGGCGACGTCCTTCTCCGGCTTCGGCTTGACCGGCCCGTCGGGGAATTCGAGGCCGAGCACCTTGATGCCGGTCTCGGACTGGATCACCACGACCTTGACCGCACCGCCATTCTTCAGCCGGCCGAACAGCACCTCGTCGGCGAGCGGCGTCTTGATCGTCTGCTGGATCAGGCGGGCCATCGGGCGAGCGCCCATCGCCTCGTCATAGCCGTTGTCGACCAGCCATTCGCGCGCCTCGTCCGAGAGCTCGATGGTGACGTTGCGGTCGGCGAGCTGCGCCTCGAGCTGCAGCACGAACTTGTCGACGACGCGGGCCACGACCGTCTTCGGCAGGTGGCCGAACGAGATCGTCGCGTCGAGCCGGTTGCGGAACTCCGGCGCGAACAGCTTGTTGATCGCCTCGGTGTCGTCGCCCTCGCGCTTCTGGCGGGTGAAGCCATAGGCGTTCCTGGCCATGTCGGCCGCGCCGGCATTGGTGGTCATGATCAGGATGACGTTCCTGAAATCGACTTGCTTGCCGTTATTGTCGGTCAGCTTGCCGTGGTCCATCACCTGCAGGAGGATGTTGAACAGGTCGGGATGGGCCTTCTCGATCTCGTCGAGCAGCAGCACGCAATGCGGATGCTGGTCGATCTGGTCGGTCAGGAGGCCGCCCTGGTCGAAGCCGACATAGCCGGGAGGCGCACCGATCAGCCGCGAGACGGTGTGGCGCTCCATGTATTCCGACATGTCGAAACGCACGAGCTCGACGCCGAGCGAGGACGCGAGCTGGCGCGCGACCTCGGTCTTGCCGACGCCGGTCGGGCCGGCGAAGAGATAGCAGCCGATCGGCTTCTCGCCATCGCGCAGACCGGCACGGGCGAGCTTGATCGAGGAAGACAGCGCCTCGATCGCCTTCTCCTGACCGTAGACGGTGCGCTTCAGCGTGGTCTCGAGATTGCGCAGCACCTCGGCATCGTCCTTGGAGACGGTCTTGGCCGGGATGCGCGCCATCGTCGCGACCGCCGCCTCGATCTCCTTGACGCCGATCGTCTTCTTGCGCTTGGCCTCGGTGACCAGCATCTGCGAGGCGCCGGTCTCGTCGATCACGTCGATCGCCTTGTCCGGCAGCTTGCGGTCGTGGATGTAGCGCGCCGACAATTCCACCGCCGCCTTGATGGCGTCGTTGGTGTAGCGCAGCTTGTGGAACTCCTCGAAATAGGGCTTCAGCCCCCGCAGGATCTCGATCGTATCCGGCACCGACGGCTCGTTGACGTCGATCTTCTGGAACCGGCGCACCAGCGCCCGGTCCTTCTCGAAATACTGGCGGTATTCCTTGTAGGTCGTCGAGCCGATGCAGCGCAGCGTGCCCGAGGCCAGCGCCGGCTTCAGCAGGTTGGAGGCGTCCATCGCGCCGCCCGAAGTCGCACCGGCGCCGATCACCGTGTGGATCTCGTCGATGAACATGATCGCCTTCGGGTGCTGCTCGATCTCCTTCATCACCTGCTTGAGGCGTTCCTCGAAATCGCCGCGATAGCGCGTGCCGGCGAGCAGCGTGCCCATGTCGAGCGAGAAGACGGTCGCGTCCTCCAGCACCTCCGGCACCTCGCCGCGCACGATCTTGAGCGCCAGGCCCTCGGCGATCGCGGTCTTGCCGACGCCGGGGTCGCCGACCAGCAGCGGATTGTTCTTCTGCCGGCGGCAGAGGATCTGGATGGTGCGCTGCACCTCCGCCTCGCGGCCGATCAGCGGATCGATGCGCCCGTCCCTCGCCTTGCGGTTGAGGTTGACGCAGTAAGCGTCGAGCGCACTTTCCTTTTTCTTCTTGTCCTTTTCGCCGTCCTGGGCCTGCTCGCTGCGCTGTTCACGCTGCTCCGGCTCCTCCTCGGCGCCGCGCACCGGCCGGCTCTCGCTCGCACCGGGGCGCTTGGCGATGCCGTGGCTGATGTAGTTGACCGCGTCGTAGCGGGTCATGTCCTGCTCCTGCAGGAAGTAGGCGGCGTGGCTCTCGCGCTCGGCGAACATCGCCACGAGCACGTTCGCCCCGGTCACCTCCTCACGGCCGGACGACTGGACATGGATCACCGCGCGCTGGATCACGCGCTGGAAGCCGGCGGTCGGCTTGGAATCGTCGCGTCCGTCGGTGACGAGGTTGGTCAGTTCCGCATCGATATAGTCGACGAGGTTGCGACGCAGCGTGTCGAGATCGACGCTGCAGGCGCGCATCACCGCGGCAGCGTCCTGGTCGTCGACCAGCGCCAGCAGCAAGTGCTCAAGCGTCGCATATTCATGGTGGCGTTCATTGGCGAGCGCGAGGGCCCGGTGAAGCGCCTGTTCGAGGCTGCGCGAGAAGCTCGGCAAGGTCAGCGCTCCCAATCCAGTTTCGAGAGGATGATGATCAAAGCTACTTTTTCTCCATCACGCATTGCAGCGGATGCATGTGCTTGCGGGCGAGGTCCATCACCAGGGTGACCTTGGTCTCCGCGACCTCGTAGGTGAAGACGCCGCATTCGCCGACGCCGTTCTGGTGGACATGCATCATGATGCGCGTCGCCTCGGCCCGGTCCTTGTTGAAGAACCGTTCCAGCACGTGCACCACGAACTCCATCGGCGTGTAATCGTCGTTGAGGATCAGCACGCGATAGAGATTGGGCTTGCGCGTCCGGGTCCGGGTCAGGACGGCAGTCCCGGTACCGGATCGATCGCTGTCGGTCGGGCCGGACGGCGCCCGCGGCTTCGACGCCAGACGCGGTGCAAAACGGGACGCGTTCCCGCTCGGCGCATTGCCGGCTGGCAGGTCCTGATCGATCGGCGTCGTGGTTGCTTGGCTCAAGGTGTCCGTCCCGAAGGCTGACATCAAGATAGTGCTTCGCTCTCGAATTTACAGGCGTCTCCCCAGCTTCGCCAGCCCGTTCCGGCAGCAGGCCACAGCGAAGAGCCCTTTTTGAAGCAGACAAAGCAAAAGCCCGGCCGAATAGCCGGGCTTCCCAGAGCTTTGCCGAGTTGCAGTTGGCCTCAGGTCCGCCAATGCAGCCGTTCGGGGGTAAGCACATTGGTGAAAGCGGCTCCCTCGCGCCGCGCCGTGGCATAGTCGCGCTTCAGGCGGAAATACCATTGCGCCAGCCGGTCGGCCTGCCCCAGCAGCAGCATGGTCGGTTTGCGCTCGAGCCCCTGCTGCGCGAGTTCGAGGATGCGCTGGTCCTGGCGCAGGAAGGCTCGCGCCGCCACTCTGATCAGCGGCGAAAGCGGCATCAGCTGCGGCAGATCCGACAGCAGCACATTGGTGAGAAGCGTCCGGCGCGCATCGATCGGCGTGGCGAAGGTCGCGTTGACGATCGAGTGCTCGCCCATGCGGATTCGCTCGATGCGCTGGCCCGGCAGCAGGAAGTCGACCTCGGTCTGTGGTCGCCCGAGCAGCCGGTAGCCGCGCGAGTTTGCCGCAGCCTTGTGCGCCTTCATCCGGAAACCGAAGGGCAGCGGCTCGAAATCCTTGATCTTCTCCTGCGCCGTCGCGGTCGGCCGCCACCACCAGGAATTATGGACATAGCCGACATGACCGGGATCGATCAGGCTGAGTACGCTGAGATCGTAGGAGGCCTCGACCAGGACCGAGACGGCGACCCGGCAGCGCGTCCTGCCTGTAAGCGCCAGCGCAGGCACAGGCGGCGCAAGCTCCGATCGCGCGCCCAGATAGAGCCAGATGATGCCGTCGCTCTCGCGGATCGGGAAGTCGCCGACCTTGACCTGACCGGGATCGGTGACGTCGCCATCGACCAGCGTCGGCATCGCCCGGCAACGGCCATCGGCTCCGAATCGCCAGCCATGAAAGGGACAGGTGATCGCGACACCATCGAACTGGCCCTGCGACAGCGGTGCGCCGCGATGCGGGCAGCGGTCGCGCAGGGCGAAGAGCTCGCCAAGCTTCGTGCGGCCGATGACGACCTGCTCGCCGAGGACGGTCACGCTCGCCATCGCGCCCGTCGCCAGGCCGCCGGCGCTCCTGACGCAGTACCAGGCCTCTCGTGGCGGCTCGCGAAATTCGCTGGCCGGCGGCGCCTCGATGGCGGTCGCTGCGTCCACGGCAATCGTCGAACTGCTCATTGCGGCTCCTGGCTCACCTCGCCGCCATCAGGCGGAATGCGATGGCCGGAAGACATCGCCCGCCGGTTGCCAGAGCATTGCCGCGCAGACGGACACGGACAGCCGAAGCCCAAACGAAAAGAAGCCCGGCCGAGGCCGGGCTTCTTGAAATTCTCAGGTGATCAGCTGCGGCAGGGCGAAGCCGGCCGCGCCAAAATCACTTGGCCGGGGTCGGGACGGCCTTGGCGACGATGCCTTCGAACGGCTTGTAGGCGTCCTTGGCGATCGCGGCATAGAGCTCGCCGATCTTGGTGACCTGGGCGACATAGCCCTCGAAAGCGGTCTTGACGTAGTCCGACTGGATCTCGATCGCCTTGTCGAGCGTCTTGACGCCGGCAAGCTTCTCGATCGCGGCCGTGCCGGCCTCGAACGACTTCTTGGCGTAGTCGGTGGTCTCGACGGCGAGAGCCTGCACGCCCTTCGAGGTGGCGCCGAAAGCCTTCAGGGCGGCGTCGACGTTCTCTTTGGAAGCCTTCTGGATGGTCTCGAACTGCTGGATCATGGTTCCTCCGACGCTCGCAGGCGCCGCCTCTGCTGACGAGCCGGAATGGCCCGGGTTCTGTGCCCCCAAGGTCAGATGAAGAGGTCCATCACCGGGGCGCTTCCTCATATTGTGCACCGCAACATAAAAGTCAACATCACATTGCAATGCACCAAACGCAGGGCACCCCGGCGTGTACCGACAACGGTTTGCAACCTGACGGCTTTGAGTAAGTTTTTAGGCGCTTAACCGCTCCGTAACCGCATCCGCCTAACCTCCTCGTCTGTGTCCTTCGCGCCACGCTGCAAAGCCTGCGACGGACGGTGGTTAGTTTGAGGCGAGTTGCATGGCTTCTGGTTGCGTTGGGTCCCGACGCGGGCGCTGGCTCGCAGTCGTCGGGGTGGTGAGTGCTGTTGCCGTCGTGCTGGCCGCGACGGTGTCCCCCGCGGAAGCGGCGCGCAAGAAGCGGCGCCATGTCTCGGGCGGCTATGCCCCGCCCTATGCGGCGATGGTCGTCGACGCCAAGACCGGCCGCACCCTGCACGCCGTCAACGAGGATGCGCCGCGCATCCCGGCCTCACTCACCAAGGTGATGACGCTCTACATGCTCTTCGAGCAGATGGAGCGCGGCCGCTTCAACATGAATTCCGAGCTCAAGGTCTCGTCCTACGCTGCCTCGCAGCCGCCGACCAAGCTCGGCCTGCGCGCCGGTTCGACCATCGAGGTCGAGGACGTGATCAAGAGCATGATCACGCTCTCGGCCAACGATTCCTCGGTCGTGGTCGCCGAAGCCATTGCGGGTTCGGAAGAGGCCTTCGCCGAGCAGATGACGCGCAAGGCGCGCGCGCTCGGCATGGACTCGACCCGCTTCTACAACCCGCACGGCCTGCCGAACTCGCCGCCGAACATCACCACGGCGCGCGACCTGACCATCCTGGCGCGGGCGATCCAGGAGCGTTTCCCGCGCTATTTCCCGCTCTTCCAGATGCGCTCCTTCCAGTACGGCTCGCGCACCATCCGCGGGCATAACCGCCTGCTCGGCCGCATCGAAGGCGTCGACGGCATCAAGACCGGCTACACCCGCGCATCCGGCTTCAACCTGATGACCTCCGCCAGGTCGGAAGGCCGCCAGATCGTCTCGATCGTGCTCGGCGGCCGCTCCGGCGCCTCGCGCGACAAGATCATGTCCGATCTCGTCCTCGCCAGCCTGCCCCGCGCCAGCACCGGCGGCCGTAGCGCGCCGATGATCGCCGAGGCCTCCGAGCCGCAGCAGGAGCGCTACCGCGCGCCCGCTCCCGCCCCTGTTCCCGAGCCGCCGGCTCGCCCGGCCGTGGTCGCCCAGGCGCCTGAACCGGCCCCGGCTCCTGCGCCGATCCCGGTGCCGCGTCCGCGCGCCGAGCCCGACGTTCCGGCCGCCGCCCGCGCCTATGCCGCGACGACGACGACCGCGCAGATGCCGCCGCCGCGCGCGCTGAGCGGCAGCGCCCAGGCGCTCGCCCTCTCCAACATGCGCCCGGTCGCCGCGACGACGACGCCGTCGGCGATGCGCTGGTCGATCGGCGCTCCGGCAGCCGAGGGCAAGGTCCTGCGTCCGCCGGCGAATGTCGACGTCACCTCCTCGATCGCCAAGCTGGCCGAGCCGGCGGTGAAGGACGAGGCCCAGCCCATGCCGAAGAAGCTCGAGGCCCGCCTGCCCGAGCCGGCGCCGCTGCCGGTCAAGGTGGCTCAGGTTGCCAAGGCGCCTGAAGCCAAGGCCCCCGAGGCCAAGCCGGCCGAGAAGACCGCGATCGCCTCGAAATGGGTGATCCAGCTCGGCGCCACCGACGACGAGGCCAAGGCCAAGGACATTCTGGCCCGGGCCCGCGCCAAGGCTTCCGGCTCGCTCGCCGACGCCTCCGGCTTCACCGAGAAGGTCGAGAAGGGTGGCGCCACCCTGTTCCGCGCCCGCTTCGCCGGCTTCGAGGAGTCGAAGGACGCCGAAAAGGCCTGCGCCCAGCTCAAGCGCGGCGGCTTCGCCTGCTTCGCCACCCGCAGCTGAGTGATCGGGAAAGGAGATCAGCCATGCTTTTTCAGCAAGGTATCCTTGGCCTGGTTGACGCGAGCGGCAAGCCCGCTGGTGCCGCCGGCATCCGGATGGATGCGCTTCATCAGGCCCCGATGGGCCTCGCGGATCGCCTCCTGGCCCGCCCCCGGCTGAAGCCCCAGGATCTCGTAGGCCTCCTCGTCCGTCATCGCGCCCGAGCGCGCCGGGCCGCGCTGCCCCGCGTCGCGGTGACGATCAGCGTCTTCACGCCATCCGGGCGCCCGGCGGTCGAGATATGCCTCTAGCAGGCGTGCCCCATCGGGGTCGCCAGCGAGGCATTCGCGCAGCAGCGCGCTGAGTTCGGCGGGCTTGAGATCGTCGAGATCGCGCCCGGCGAAGCTGCCTGAGACAACCTTGCCCTTGATGCCGCCGCTGTCATGGTCGAGCTCCATCTCGAGCAAAGCCGAGGCGACCTTGGAACGCCCGGCCGAGCCGGTGCCGCCCCAGTCCCGCGCCCATTCCGGCATCCTGAGGCCGCCCGGACCATAGGCGCTCCAGCCGAGCAGCCAGGCGCCGAGCCCGCCGAGGAAGATCGCCATATCGGGCCGGCCGCGCAGCATCAGCAGCGCCGCGACGCCGAGCGAGGCGACGCCGCCGACGATCTTGCCGAGCCTGACCAGCTTCTTAGGATCGGCGCCGGCGAAGAGCTTCACCAGCCACCAGAGCAGGATCAGCGTGGCGATGCCATAGAGCAGCGTCACGATTTACGGCCCTCCATTGCCGTCAGCAGCCTCTGTGCCGCCGCGTTCTGGCCGGCGAGCTTCAGCAACGCCTCGCGTCCGCCGCTGGCATAAGCCGCCGCACCGCGGAGAAGGTCGAGCAGAGAATTCGGTGCATTGACATCGAAGCGGGCATGCGCCCCGCCGGTCAGGCGCGCGATCTCGGCGAAGGCGGCCGTGGCATCCGGATCCGACCCCTCCTGAAAGACGAAGCCCTTGATGCCGCGCAGGCCGAGCTCGCCGGCGAGCGCGCAGAGGTGGTCGATGCCCTCCTCCATCGCATCGCCGACATAGACGAAGGCACGGATCGGCACCTGCCGCTCCTCATCGCGGATATGCTTGAGCACGCGGCCGATCTGCGTCTGCCCGCCGCGGCAGTCGATCCTGTTCATCAGCCCGGTCAGGCGCTGCGGCTCGCCGAGCCAGCCCGAGGCGCGGCATTCGTCGAAGCCGCGGAAATAGACGAGCTGGACCGCGAGCCCGCCGGTCCTGGCCGCGACCTCGAACATCTGGCCCTGCAGCGAGCAGGCGAGATCCCAGCTCGGCTGCCGGCTCATCGTCGCGTCGAGCGCGAAGACCAGCCGTCCGGCCTGCCCGGTCGCGAGCGGCGCGAGCTGCTTCGCCGCAGCGACGAAACGGTCGATCTCGCCTGGTTTCGAGCGCGCAGCATTCTCGGCCGGGCGTGTCTCGCCCGCCTTGCCTACCGCCTTGCCGTTTTCGCGCGTCATGCCACCCGCCGGGATTCGCTCATCCCGAAGATATTGGCCGCGCCGCCGGCATTTGCTACCCGTCCAGCAGCCTCAGGGAGAAGCGCTATGTCGCAGGTTGCGGTTTTCGAGACGGTCAAGGCGATGCGCGAGGCCGTCGCGTCCTGGCATGCCGCCGGCGAGAAGGTCGCGCTGGTGCCGACCATGGGCGCGCTGCACGAGGGCCATATCGCGCTCGTCACCGAGGCGCAGAAGCATGCCCGCCGCGTCATCGTCTCGATCTTCGTCAACCCGACGCAGTTCGCACCGCATGAGGACTTCAAGAAATACCCGCGCACCTTCGACAGCGACCGCGCCCAGTTGGAAGCGGTCGATGCCGACGCGATCTACTTCCCCGCGGTCGAGGAGATGTACCCGCCGGGCTTCGCCAGCCGCGTGTTGCTGCTCGGCCCGGCCGCCGTCGGCCTGGAGGATCGCTTCCGCCCGACGCATTTCGAAGGCGTCGCAACGGTTTGCTGCAAGCTGTTCACGCAGTCGCAGGCGGATTTCGCCGTCTTCGGCGAGAAGGACTACCAGCAGCTCAAGGTGGTGACGCGCATGGCGCGCGACCTCGACCTCGGCATCAAGATCGTGCCGCTGGCGACCTTCCGCGAGGCCGACGGTCTCGCGATGTCCTCGCGCAACCGCTACCTCTCGGCCGATGAGCGCGCGCTGGCTCCGACGCTGCACAAGGTGATGCAGGCCCTCGCCGCCCGCATCCGCAACGACGATCCGCTGTTCCAGGCCGTCGCCGACGCCCAGACCGAGATCATCACCTCAGGCTTCGAGCTCGACTATCTCGAAGCCCGCCATGCCGACACGCTGGCACCGGTGACCTCGCGCGCCGACGGCCCGATCCGCCTGCTGATCGCAGCGCGGATCGGCGGGACGCGGCTGATCGACAATATCGGGGTGTGAGGCGCAGGCTGATCGGAAGAGGCGATGAATCGCACGACCACCTTCACGCTCGACGAACTCGATCTCCGTCGCGCGGTTCGCCTGCACGCCTTCGGAATCCGTGAGAAGCCGGCCATCATCCGCCTAGCAATGCTCTGGTTCATCGCGATAGCGGCCTTCATCGGCTTTTTCTCCGCCGCAGGGATGCCCTGGCCGGAATTGCGCGGCAACCTCCTGCCGTTCGCGCTCATCATCGTCGCGACCATCCTCGTCTTCGGCCTTGGCATCCCGCTCGCCGTCAGCCCGCTGATCATCCGCCGGCGGTTCAAGCAGGACAAGCTGGTCCGCAAACCCGTTTCGGCCAGCTGGGACGAGGAAGCCTACGAGGCCGAGCAGCCCGGCGCGCGCAACCACATTCCGTGGCGCGACTACATGAAGATCCGCGAGGACCGACACCACTTCCTGTTCTTCATCTCGGACTACAGCTACCAGATCCTGCCGAAGCGGGCGCTGACTCGAGAGCAGATCACCGATCTGCAGCGAGTGCTCGCGGCGGTCCAAGCGGAAAGCAGGTAGCCGTATGCAGACGCAGGCTTACAGCAGCCCCAGCTCCGCCAGCTCGCGCCGCATCTGCTCCGGCATGACGCCGAGATCGCCACTGCGGCCGTCGATATCGCGCGGCGCATCCTTGTCCTGCAGATAGCGCCAGCCCTGGAACGGCCGGAACGGACGCGGCTCGACCGGCACCACCACCGGCTCCATCACCAGATGGCAGCGGCCGATACCCTCGCCATCGGTGAAGGGGCGGATGGCGATCAGGCGCTGGCGCGCCGAGACCTGCCCCTTGATCACCCAGTAGAGCGAGCCGCCGTTGACGATCTCTTCGATCCGCTTCGGCACCATACGGGTGGTGTGCAATTGCTCCGCCGGCTCGCCGCGGGCGCGGCGCTGCGCCTGCCGCTCGGCGATCCACTCTTCGAGATCGCTGATCGATTCGGCGCCGACGCAGAGCTTGAGGATATGGAGCGGCATGGCGGGCAACCTAATCCTCGCCGGCCCGCCTCGCCAGAGCCCACGGCCTTTCTCCACAACCGCGCCGCGCCGGGGTGCCCCGCAAGGGCGCGGCCATGACGGCGCCGTCTCCGCGGGTTACTAAGGCCACCGACCCGAACGGAGACACGACATGCGCGGACTGCAAGGCAAGGCCATTCTCGTCACCGGATCCTCGACCGGCATCGGCTACGCCATGGCCGAGCGCCTGATCGCCGAGGGGGCCAAGGTGCTGGTCCATGGCCGCGAGCAGAACGAGGTCGACACCGCCTGCCGCAAGCTCGGCCCCGCAACCTCGGGCGCGATCGGCGATCTCGCCGAGCCGGCGACGGCCCAGGCGCTGGTCGATGCGACGCGAAAAGCCTTCGGCCGCATCGACGGGCTCGTCAACAATGCCGGCATCTATCCGCGCGGCGTGCTCGGCGAAACCACCGGCGCCTTCTTCGACCATATGTTCGCGATCAACACCCGCGCGCCGCTGCTCTGCGCCGAGGCCGCGATCCGGGCCTTCCGCCTGCAGAAATCCGGCGGCGCGATCCTCACCGTCGGCTCGATCAACGCCTGGTGCGGCAACTCCAACCTCACAGTGTATTCGATGTCGAAGGGCGCGCTGATGACGATGACGCGCAATCTCGCCAACACGCTCGGGCGCGAGCATATCCGGGTCAACCAGCTCAATGTCGGCTGGACCTTCACCGCCAACGAGGACGCAACGCAGCAGCGCGAGGGGAAGAAGCCGGGCTGGGAGAAGGAGGTGCCGCTCGAATTTGCCCCCTTCGGCCAGATCATGCAGCCGGCCGAGATCGCCGCCCACACCGCCTTCTGGCTGTCGGACGAGAGTGGCCATGTCTCCGGCCAGATCTACGAGGTCGAGCAATACCCGTTGATGGGCCGCGGCCGGGCCGCCGACTAGAGCCGGATCTGATCGGGTTAATCAACCTGATCGGTGAATCCGTCTCTAAACCCAAGGATCTTGCTCGCGACGTAATTGCACGGCACCTCAGCGACGACGCACCCGGGGATGGCAGGGCGAACCCTCCCGGATCGCTTCGCCCATCAACCGAGACTGACGACAACCGACGATGCCGACCAACGCCTTTTCGCCCTGGCTGACCCGCTGGAATCTCGAACCTGCTGGCGAGCCGATCAAGACCCTCGGCAGCGATCTCCTGCCGGTCCTGCAGCACGGCAAGCCGGCAATGCTGAAGCTTCCGAGCGGCGAGCACGAGCGGCTCGGCTACCTGCCGCTCGACTACTGGGCCGGCGACGGTGCCGTGGCCCTACTCGACCGAAATGACGATGGCAGTGCCATGCTGATCGAGCGCGCCACCGGCACGCGCTCGCTCGCGGCCATGGCCCGCAGCGGCGCGGCGGGCGACGACGAGGCGACCGTCATCCTCTGCGACGCCATCGCCGCCCTGCAGAAGCCACGCGGCCCGGCGCCCTCCGGCCTGATCCCGCTGGAAGCCTGGTTCGAGGACCTGTTCCCGGCTGCAGCCAGGCACGGTGGCATCCTTGCGCGCTCGGCCGCGGCAGCCAACGAACTCCTGCCGGCACAGCGCGAGATCGTGCCGCTCCACGCCGACCTGCACCACGACAACGTGCTCGATTTCGAGGCCAAGGGCTGGCTCGCCATCGACCCGAAATGCGTGATCGGCGACCGTGCCTTCGAATACACGATCCTGTTCTGCGATCCCGATCTCGCTGATCCCGAGCCGCCGGTCGCGATCCTGCCCGGCCGTTTCGAGAGGCGACTGGAGATCGTGCTGGCGAAATCGGGGCTGGAACGCGAGCGCCTGCTGAAATGGGTCCTGGCCTGGTGCGGGCTCTCGGCCGCCTGGTTCCTCGGCGATGACGATCCACTCGCCGAGATCAATCTCGCCGTAGCCGAGCGGGCGATCGCCGCGCTCGATGCACCCTAGTCCTGCATCCAGGCGCTGAAGCGGTCCGGCAGGACGTTCGCCCCGCAGATCACCGTGGCCACGCGCTTGCCGCGGTAGCGCTCGGGGTCTTCCAGCATCGCCGCGAGGCCGAGCGCGGCGGACGGCTCGGTGACGAGCGCGGCATGCCGGTAGAGCAGCCGCATGCCGTCGACGATGCTCGCTTCCTCTACCAAAGGGACATGGTCGGCGACGGCGAGCAGGTCGTCGAGCACCTCCGGGATCGGGAACCGCCCGGCGACGCCGTCGGCGATGGTATTGGTGCTTTCGGTGGTCACAACCGATCGGGCCCGCCAGGACAGCGCCAGGGCCGGCGCGCCCTTGGGCTGGACGCAGACGATCTCCGTCGCCGGCGACAGCGCCTTGAAGACATGGCCGACGCCGGTAGCCAAAGCGCCGCCGCCGAGCGCGAGCAGTACGGTATCGATGCGCCCTGCCCCCTCGACGAGTTCGAGCCCGATCGTCGCCGCGCCCTCGCAGGTATCGAGGTTCTCGCTGTCTTCGATCAGGAAGGCCTCGCCACCAGCCGCGATCTCCCGCGCCCGTTCGCGGGCAGTCTCGATATCGCCCTCGACCAGCTCGACGATCCCGCCCAGCCGGCGGATGCGCTCGATCTTGCCGGGATTGGCGCCCTTCCCCGCGATCACGCTGACGTCGATCCCGC
Source organism: Allobosea sp. NPDC055332 (assembly GCF_053645455.1). Classification (NCBI taxonomy): domain Bacteria; kingdom Pseudomonadati; phylum Pseudomonadota; class Alphaproteobacteria; order Hyphomicrobiales; family Alloboseaceae; genus Allobosea; species Allobosea sp. NPDC055332. The sequence continues at coordinate 1,090,414 of NZ_JBSHMO010000003.1, forward strand.
GCGCCCGGCCGCTATAGGCGAGCGCCTGCCCGAGATTGCCGGCGCTGGCGCAGACCGCGGACTTCGGGTCGGAACTCTTGGCAAGCCGTGCCATCGCCACCTCGGTCCCACGGCCCTTGAAGCAGCCGATCGGGTTCGCGGTCTCAAGCTTGATGACCAGCTCACAGCCGAGCAACTCGCCGAGTGTGGGAGACTGGAACTGCGGCGTGTCACGAAACGCTGGCGAGATCTCGCCCCTCGCCTGCAGGATGCGGTCGAGATCGAGCCTGGTGTTCGGCTGCATGGGACAAGCCTTCGGCAGGATGGTAGGAACGGCATGTGCGCTTTAACGCACAAATTGGAGTTTGTCTTGGATGAAGCCTGTCAGCCCTGTCGAGACACCGAAGCTGCTCAAGACGATCCGGAGCGAGCGTGGCTGGAGCCTCGATCAGACAGCGGCACGCACCGGCGTCAGCAAGGCCATGCTGGGCCAGATCGAGCGGGGGGAATCCGCGCCGACGATCGCGACCCTCTGGAAGATCGCCACGGGCCTGGGGGTTCCCATGACCGCGCTGCTGGAGGCTGATGGCAAGAGCGGCGATGTATTGCTTCTGCGTGACGCCGCGGACTTACGCGTGCGCCCGTCGCCGGAAGGCATGCAGCGGGCTCTCGTCTTCCCCTACGAGGCGCGCTTCGGCTTCGAGCTCTACGAACTCACCTTCGCGCCCAGCTTCGAGAGCATCTCGGAGCCGCATGACTCCGGCGTCGTCGAGCATGTCACCGTGCTGCACGGCGAGGTCGAATTGCTGATCGAAGGCGAGTGGCAGCCGCTCAGGCAAGGGCAATCGCTGCGCTTCCCCGCCGACCGCCGGCACGGCTATCGCAACCGCACGAGCGAGGACGCGGTAATCATGGACATCATCCACTACCGCTTCGCACCGAGCCCGAAGGCTTGAGCCTCCCAGAGAAGAGGCCCAGCCCAGCGCCGCAGCCGGTTCACTCCCCCAGCACGACCACCTTCGCGCCCTCTGCCACCTGCGCGCCCGGCTCCGCGCCGAGCTCGGTGACGGTGCCGTCGCGCGGGGCGGTCAGCACGTGCTCCATCTTCATCGCTTCGACGATGGCGAGCCGCTGGCCCTTCACGACCGCTTCGCCCGCCTTGACGAAGAGCGCGATCAGCTTGCCGTGCATCGGCGCCTTGACGACGCCGCCCGCCCCCGCCGCCGCGTCGAGATCGACACTGAACGGGTCGAACAGCGCCACGGAGGTCTGCCGGCCGCGATGCAGCGCGAGATAGGTCCCGGCCTCGGCCCTGGCCAGCGTCACCTCATGCTCGCCTTCATCAAGCGGATGGCCCGGCAGCGAGACGCGGGCATCGTCGCCGTTCCACTCGATCTTCGCCTCGATCCGCTCGCCATCGACCAGCAGCGGCAGGCCGAGCGCTGGACGCGGCATGATCGAAAAGGCATCGGCATCGAGCCAGGGCGACTTGGCTTCATCGCCGGTGCGCTCAATGGCAAGGTCGAGCGCCGCCACCTGGCGCTCCTCTTCGAGCTGCAAGGCTGCCGCCGCAACCGCTGCCGCGTCGAGCGGCTGCGGCTCGGCGCCAAGCGCTGTGATGTTGCGCTCGATGAAGCCGGTGTCGAACGGCCCCTTCCGGAAGCCCTCGGCCTCGGCCAGCTTCTTCAGGAAGGCGAGATTGGTGCGCGGGCCGGCGACAATGGTCTCGCCGAGCGCGAAGGCGAGATGGTCGAGCGCCTCATCGCGGGTGCGGCCATGCGCGATCACCTTGGCGATCATCGGGTCGTAGAACGGCGTCACGGAATCGCCGGCCTCGACGCCGGTGTCGATGCGGATGTCCTCGCTCTGCGGGAATTGCAGCGCCCAGAGCTTGCCGGTCGAGGGCAGGAAGCCCTTCTCCGGGTCCTCGGCATAGAGCCGCGCCTCGACGGCATGACCCTCGGCCCGCACATCCTCCTGGGTGAAGCCGAGCGGCTCGCCGGCTGCGACCTTGAGCTGGAGCTCGACCAGGTCGAGCCCGGTGATCGCCTCGGTGACGGGATGCTCGACCTGGAGACGGGTGTTCATCTCCATGAAGTAGAAGCGGTCGGCCCTGAGGCCGTCGCGCCCGTCGGCGATGAACTCGACCGTGCCGGCCCCGACATAGCCGACCGCCTTGGCGGCTTCCGTCGCAGCCTTGCCCATGGCTGCGCGCACCTCCGGCGTCATGCCCGGCGCGGGGGCTTCCTCGATCACCTTCTGGTGGCGGCGCTGCAGCGAGCAGTCGCGCTCATAGAGGTGGACGACATTGCCATGGCTGTCGCCGAACACCTGGATTTCGACATGGCGCGGCGAGAGCACGTATTTCTCGACCAGCACGCGCGCATCGCCGAAGGCGTTCTTGCCCTCGCGCTGGGCGCTGGCGAGCGCGTCGGCGAAATCCTCCGGCCGGTCGACCTTCTTCATGCCCTTGCCGCCGCCACCGGCGACCGCCTTGATCAGCACGGGATAGCCGATGCGCTCGGCCTCCTTGGCGAGGAAATCGACGCCCTGCTCGGCGCCGTGATAGCCCGGCACCACCGGGACATTGGCCTTCTCGACCAGCGCCTTGGCCGCATCCTTCAGGCCCATGGCGCTGATGGCGGAGGCCGGCGGGCCGACGAAAACGATGCCGGCCGCAGCGCAGGCCTCGGCGAACTCGACATTCTCGGACAGGAAGCCATAGCCGGGATGGATGCAGGCCGCGCCGGCCTGCTTCGCCACGGCGAGAATCTTCTGCGCATCGAGATAGCTCTCGCGCGCCGGCGCCGGGCCGATGCGATAGGCCTCGTCGGCCATCTCGACGAACAGCGCCTCGGCATCGGCGTCGGAATAAACCGCGATGGTGCGCAGGCCGAGCCGCTTGGCGGTGCGGATCACCCGGCAGGCGATCTCGCCGCGATTGGCGATCAGGATGGAGGGCAGTTTGGCGGCAATCGACATGGGACATCCTCGAACCGATGCCCCGTTATAGCCCAGCCGAAGCCCTTGTCTGCGCCTTGTTGCGCAGGCCGGGATGGGCGCGCCGCCTCAATCCAGCAAGCGCAGCCGCCGCCCCAGCTTCAGCGTCACCGTCGTCCCAACAATCAGCCCCAAAGCGAAGACCCAGCCCGAGACCGCCCCGGCCGAGATGCCAGAGAGCAGCGTGCCGACTGTGCAGCCGAGCCCGAACACCGTGCCCCAGCCGAGCAGCACGCCGCCGATGAGCCCGCGCAGCATATGCCCGCCGCTCGGCCGCCTCGGCTTGAACTCGCCCGCCGCCAGAGCCGCAGCAAACGCAGCAGCGATCAGCCCGGCGACGAAGAGCCCGTTCGGCGTCAGCAGCGCATCGCGAACCAGGGTGGCGCAGCCGCGGAAGCTGTCGAGCCCCTCCAGGCGCCCCGGCAGCCAGTCGAGCTGGGTCGCAAGCTGGCGCGAGCGCGAGCCGAGCTCGGCGGTGACGCCAAGCGGCGAGAGGCGGAAATAAGCAGCAACGCCGATCAGCCCGACGAACAGCCCCCCTAACCAGGCCGGCCAGCGCCGCAGGAAGATCGCAGCGATGGGATCGGCCTGCGCCTGGTCCGAAGTGCCTTGCTCGCTCGACTGGCCAGCCCGCAGCAGCCACCACGCCGCCGCGCCGAGCACTGCGAGCCCGGCCAGCATCGCCCCGCCATAGCCGAGCTGGCGCGGCAGCCACAGCACCGGCGACTCCGAGATCGTCAGGAGATAGAGCTCGTTCCAGCTCAGGAAGCCGAGGACGAAGCCGAGGCCGGCGCCGGCCAGCGCAAAAGGCGAGGTCGGCGAGCCCTCGCCCAGCCGGTAGAGATGGGCGCTGATGCAGGAGCCGGAGATCGCTATGCCGGCGCCGAAGGCGAGCCCTGCCAGCAGCAGCGCCGGACCGACCGGGCCGATATGGGCGGTCGGCGGCAGGCGCGTGCCCGTGGGATCGGGCAGCCAGGCTCCATAGATCAGCGTGTAGCCGGCGAGCCCGACCGCCAGCGCGGTGAGGATGCCAAGCAGCCCGCGCGGATCATGCCGGTCGAGCCAGTCCTTCCAGATGCAAAAGAAGCAGAAACGCGCGCGCTGCAGCACGAAGCCGAAGGCGGCGCCGAGGATCAGCGAGAGCTGGAGCTGCGGTGCCGGGTCGCCATGGCGCCCGACGAGGTAGATCGAGGCCGCGATCGCGGTAGCGACCACAGCCGCCGCGATGTAGCGCAAGGGCGGCAGCCTGATTGGCTCCGCCCCCGCCTGCCGGCGCGCCAGCTCATAATCCAGCGCGCCGCTATCGTCGGAGATGCTCATCCGATCTTACTTGCCGCCCCAAACCGTGCCGGCCGGATTGCTGATCGGCAGGCCGACGACATTGCCGTATTCGGTCCACGAGCCGTCATAATTGGCGGCCTGATAGCCGAGCACGCGCGAGAGGATGAACCAGGTGTGGCTCGAACGCTCGCCGATGCGGCAGGAGGTGATCACCGGCTTGGAACCGTCGATCCCGGCCTCGGCATAGAGCTTCTTCAGCTCCTCCGGCGACTTGAGCGTGCCGTCGGCCTGGTTGACCGCGCGCGCCCACGGCACATTGACCGAGCCGGGGATATGGCCGGCACGCAGCGCCAGCTCCTGGAAGCCGGCCGGCGCGATGATCTTGCCGGAGAATTCGTCGGGCGAGCGGATGTCGAGCACGCGCGCCTCCGACTTCTTCTCGACGGTCGCGACGACGTCGGTCAGCCGGGCGCGCAGCGCCTTGTTGGGCTCGCCCACGGTGAAGCTGGACGCCTTGACCGGGACGGGATTGGTCGCGACCGGGCGCTTCTCCAGCTCCCATTTCTTGCGGCCGCCATCGAGCAGCTTCACATTGTCGCGCAACCCGTAGATGTCGAACACCCAGGCGCCCCAGGCGGCAAACCAGTTGTTGTTGTCGCCGTAGAGGACGACGGTGACGTCCTTGTCGACGCCGAGCTTGCGGGCCAGCGCCTGGAACTTCTCCGGCCCGGCGATGTCGCGCGAGACAGTCTCGACCAGATCGGTGTGCCAGGCGATGTTCTGCGCGCCGGGGATATGGCCGCGCTCATAGATGCCGGGCTCGACGCTGACTTCGACGATCCGGACCTTGGGGTCGCTGAGATTTTTCTCCAGCCACTCGGTCGAGACCAGCGGGCCGGTCTGGGCCAGCGCCGCGCCGCCGAGCGCGAGGCTCGCGGCGAGCGCAACCGCGCCGCGGCGGATGAGGGAGAGGACGGACATTCTGGCGCTCCTTGGCGCCGAAAGAGCCGACATATCGGCCCGTTTCGGCATGAATTGCAGGGGCTGCCATGATTTCGCCACGTGACCTGCCGGAGAAGCCGGACAGGATTTTTTTGTTTGCCATCAAGGCGGAAGAACTGAGTCGTACGACCTTGGTCTAGGGAGAATATTCTCCTTTTGCTTCGACTTTGGTTCGATCCTGCGACTGTCTGGTCGCGCGCCAGATCGCCCATGTCGCCTGGAAGCAGAGGAAGGCGACGAAGACGTCGAATAGGTATTCCGGCCAGCGCACCGGCAGCAGGCGCGCGGCGAGGCCGAGCAGCGCGAAGCCGGTGGTCGAGATCGCATCGTTCCGGCTCGACAGCCAGGTCGCCTTGATCACCGGATTGGGCTCGCGCCGGAAGCGCCAGAGCACGCCGATGATGAGGTAGGCGATCAGGATCGCGCTCGCTGCCGAGAAACCGAGCGTGAAGAGCTCGATCGGCCGCGGCCGCAGGATCTTGTCCCAGAGGTCGTAGAGCGTGTGCAGCCCGGCGACGGCCATCACCGCGCCGATGCCGAGCGCCGCCAGCTTCTCGGCGCGCTCGTCGCGGCCGAAGACGAGCGCCGCGATGCCGTAGAGCGCGACGTCGTAGACCCAGTCGACGCCGTCCTTGAACAGCTGGTTGTTGCCGATCGCCAGCGCCCAGAGCACGACATTGCCGGCAAAGATCAGGATGCCGAGCGCGATGCCCCAGATCGTCAGCCGATAGGCGCGCCCGACCCTGGGATCGACCGGCGCGGCATGGCCAGGCTCGCCGCCGGTCGCAGGCTCTCCGTCATGGTCGCCCTTGTGGCGGCCATCCACGTCTTCACGTCGTTCCGAGGCATCGAAGGCTGACAAGCGAGGCACTCCCGAGCCACCCCGGGCAGTGTCGCGCAAAAACCGCTCGTCGCAAGCCGTCGCTGGCCGGGACTGGCCCGACCAGGACGACAGCGGATCGCCGCTCACGGCGCCGGCGCTTGCGGGAGCGTGTCGCTCAGCCGCGCCCGACGAGCGGAGCCTTTGTCGCCATCACCGTGACGAAGAGGATATTGGCCTCGAGCGGCAGGCCGGCCATGTGCAGCACCGTCGTGGCGACATGGTCGACATCCATCACCGGCTCGACCTTGATCGAGCCGTCCGGCTGCGGCACGCCGGTGGTCATCTTCTTGGCCATCTCGGTTAGCGCATTGCCGATATCGACCTGTCCGACGGCAATGTCGTATTTGCGCCCGTCGAGCGAGGCGGTCTTGGTCAGACCGGAAATGGCGTGCTTGGTCGCGGTGTAGGCCGCCGAATTCGGCCGCGGCACCTGCGCCGAGATCGAGCCGTTGTTGATGATGCGCCCGCCGCGCGGCTCCTGCGCCTTCATCGCCTTGAAGGCCTCCTGCGTGCACAGGAACGGGCCGGTCAGATTGGTGTCGACCACCCTCTGCCAGTCCTCCAGCGAGAGGTCCTCGAGCAGCACACCGCCCGGTGCATTGACGCCGGCATTGTTGAACAGCACGTCGACGCGGCCGAACTTTTCCTTGGTGGCAGCGAACAGGGCTTCGACCGACTTCTTGTCGGTGACGTCGGTCGAGACCGCCAGCGCCTGCGCCGCCGGTGCGCCCGAGAGCTTGATCGTCTCTTCCAGAGCATCGGTCCGGCGCCCGGCCAGCACGGTGCGGTAGCCGTCCTTCAGGAAGGCGATGGCGACGGACCTGCCGACGCCCGAGCCGGCGCCGGTGATGATCGCGACCTTGTTATGCCCAGACATGCGCTTCCTCGCCTTACCGTGATTTAAACCGTTTCAGGTGCCGCACCTTAGCAGCGTATGCAGTATGCGGAACCGCTTTTCCAGCAGATCGACTCCGCCCTGTCCCTTGCCTGACGCAAGGTCTCCCGTACAGTTCTAGCGAGGGAGGATGCATCATGACCAGCCTGAACCGTCGAAGCTTCATCGCCGCTGGAGCCGCCGGTCTTGCCGGTCCCGCTCTCGCCCAGCAGCCCGGCCACGAGCAGCATGGTGGCCATTACGAGCGGCTGAACCAGCCCGGCCGCATCGGCAAGCCCGAGCTCGCCGCCACGCAGAACGTTTTCGATTCACCGGCGCCCAAGGCCGCCAATCCCGGCCGCTGGCAGCCTAAGGCCCTGCTGCCGCTGCCGCGCTCCGAAATGGCCTGGGCGGCGGCCCATGACGACCGCATGCACATCGTCGGCGGCTATGGCGAGCAGCGGACCGATCGGCCCTATCACCATGTCTACGATCCCAAGGCCGACAAATGGAGCGACGGCGCGCCGCTGCCGCAGGGCGCCAACCATGTCGGCGTCGCCTTCCTCGACGGCAGGCTCTACGCCATCGGCGGCTTCCTGGAGCAGAACCGCAAGCCGCATCCGCAATGCTTCGTCTACGATCCCAGGGCGGACAAGTGGGCGCAGATCGCGCCTTTGCCCCGCCCGATCGGCTCGGCGGCGATCGTCGGCCTGAACGGGGTGCTGCATTCGATCGGCGGCGCCATAGGCGACACCACCGAGAGCAAGACCTCGGTCAACTGGCACCGCGTCTATGATCCCAAGGCCGATGCCTGGAGCGAGCGCTCGCCGCTGCCGACAGCGCGCGACCACACCGGGACGGTTCCCATCGGCAACCTGATCCATGTCATTGGCGGGCGCGTCGACTCGTTCCATACCAACTCGAACCTGCACCACGCCTATGACCCGGCCACCGACAAATGGGCGCCGCGCAACCCGCTGCCGACCGCGCGCTCCGGCCATGGCGCCGTGCTCTATCGCGGCAAGGTCTTCATCATGGGCGGCGAAGGCACCAACCGCGTCTTCGGCCAGATGGAGGCCTATGACCCCGCCAGCGACGGCTGGGAGCAGTACGCCCCGATGCTGACCCCGCGCCACGGGCTGGGAGCTGCGCTGGTCGGCGACGCCATCCACGTCGCCGGCGGCGGCCCGATCATGGGCGGCGGCGTCCAGAGCGCCGTGCATGAGGCGTTTAGTCTGGGCTGACCTGATCGCGAGGCCGGCCTTCGCCTGCTTCGCCCTCAGAACCGCATCTCGACCCTGCCCTTGAGGGCGTGGTCGCGGGAGCGTTCGCCGATTGCCGCGGAGTAGGTCAGGCCGAGCGCTGTGGCCTGCGAGATGCGCCAGTCGAGGCCGGCCTCGGCGGTGAGGGCGTTGCGGTCGATCGGGGCGGCGAAGACCACGGCCGGGTTGGTGCCCAGCGCGAAGGCGGTGCGGGCCTGCGGGGTGAGCTCGCCAAAACCGTGGCGCCAGCCGAGCATGGCCCGGGCGAACAGCGGCATCGTCCCGATCTGCGCCTCGGCCCTTAAGCCGAGCGTGGTGAAGCCGAGGGTCTGGTCGCTGGAGAGGACGCGCAAGGCCGCAGCGCCGCCCTGCTCGGTGCCGGCATCGGTCGAGACCCGGAGCAGAGCGAGCTGGGCGAAGGGCTCGAGCGCAAAGCCGCTGAAGGCAAAGCCATAGCCGAGCTCGGCGAAGCCCTGCAGGACCTGCCCCGGACGCTGCAGGCGCAAGAGGTCGCCGAAGCCGCGGATCGCGACCTGGCGGCGGATGTCGCTTTCGCTCCAGCTATAGGCCGCACCGGCATCGAAGCGCAGGCTGCCGAAGCGGGCGCCGGCATAGAGCGCGGCATGGCCGCTTTCGAGCTTGCCGGAGGACAGGCGGGCGTCGAGATCGAAGCGCGACTGGCTGTAGCCGCCGGCGACGCCGACCTTCAGCGACGAGCCCGGCGCGTCATAGAGCATGACGTCCGCCCCGAGCAGGGCGCCGCCGCTGCGGCGGCTCAGGCTCGCGGCATTGCCGTCGGCGTCGGTATTGCCGGCGCTGCCAAAAGCCTCGCCCCAGAGCGTGTAGCGCGGCTGCGGCAGCGGCGCGGCCATCGTGATCGCGCCCTTCCTGCCGGGCAGGTCGGCGCTGAACGCGGCCGCGACCTGCTGGCCCGGCTGAGTGAGCAGCGGCCCGCGCAGGCGGTTGAGGATGCTCTCGCGCACCAGCCGGCTCTCATCGATCATCACCGAGACCGCCTGCGCATGGGCCTCGCCCGAGAGCAGGTCGAAGCCGGCCCTGGCCTCGGCCGCCGTCGCCGAGATCAGCGCGTCATAGACCGGGTTGCCGACGCCCAGCGCCTCGGCCGCATTGGCGATGAAGCCCTGGTTGCGGGTCTGGGCGATGTAATTGCCGGAGGTGCTGCCACCCGGGGTCGTGCCGCCACCGCCTGGTGTCGTGCCGCCGCCGGTGTCCCCACCACCCGGCCCGAAGCCGGTGTCGTTGCGGGTCATGGTCAGCGTCACACTGGTGCCGCCATAGCCCAGCGAGGGCGTCAGGAAGGCGAGGTTCGAGCTGACACTGGTGAAGGTGCCGGTGACGCCGCCCGAGGCGGTCAGGATGGTGTAGTTGGTCGCCGCAGCGTAGTTGCCGTTCTCGGCCAGGACCTGCACCGTGCCACCGGTGATGGTCGCCTTGCCCGAAGCCGCGATCCTGTCGCTCTGCCCGGCAGCGTTGACCTCGACCTGGTAGGTCGATCCAACAGCGAAGGCGACGTTGCCGGAAACATTCAGCGTGCCGATCGAGTTGCCGGGGGCGATCGTACCGCCGCTGGCGACGCTGACACCGCCGATCGTGCCCGAGCCGCCGAGCGTGCCGCCACTCAGCGTCACCGCGCCGGTGATCGAGCCGTTCACCACGAGCTTGCCGCCCGAGACCTTCGTACCGCCGGTATAGGTGTTCGTCCCCGTCAGCGTCAGCGTGCCGGTGCCGGTCTTGTCGAGCGCGCCATTGCCGCTGATCGTGCCCGAGAACGTCGTCGAGGCGTTGCTGCTGCCCGCCTTCAAGGTTGAGCCGGAGCCGAGCTGGACCGCGCCCGCGCCGGCGAGCGAGCCGACCGTGGCGACGAGGCCCGGCACATCGCTGAGTTCGAGCGTCGCGCCGGCCGAAACGGTGAAGTTCGAGTTCGCCGAGAAGGCCGTCGACGAGCTGCCGACCAGCGTCCCGGCCTCGACCAGCGTGTCGCCGGAATAGCTGCTGTTGTTCTGCAGGGCGAGCGTGCCGCCGCCGCTCTTGGTCAGGCCGCCCGTGCCGGTGATGGTGCCGGTCAAAAGCACGGCGCGTCCGGCGTCGACCTCGATGCCGCCGCCAGTGCCCGACAACGTCACTGCACGCGCCAGGGTGATGCTGTTCGTCACCAGCAGCGTGCCACCATCCAGCGTCAACCCGCCGGAGACATCGCCGAGATTGGCGTCGGAGGACACCGACAGCTTGCCGGCGTTGATCGTCGCTCCGCCGGTATAGGTGTTCGCTCCGGCCAGGACCAGCGTCCCCGCGCCGCTCTTCGACAATGCGCCGGAGCCGGACAGCGACTGCGTCACCGTGAAGCTGTTGCCGGCCTCGACGATCTCGAAGCCACCGCCATTGCTGCCGAGCACGATGCCGCGCGAAAGACTGGTCAGCGTCGTTCCAGTCACCTGCAACACACCGCCATCCAGCGTCAGCGCAGCCGCGACATTGCCGAGATTGGCCTCCGCCGAGATGCTGAGCTTGCCTTCGGCGATCGTCGTGCCGCCGGTATAGGTGTTCGTCCCGGTCAGCGTCAGTGTGCCGGCCCCCGTCTTGATCACGCTGCCATTGCCGTTGATGACATTGTCGAGGGTAGCGTCGGTCGGCTGGGCGAATGTCAGCGTACCCGCGTCCATCAGGATGCCGCCGATCAGCCCGGAGGTGGCATTGCCGAAGGTCAGCGTGTTGTTGCCGCTGGTGAAGCGGAGCGCCCAGGTGCGCGTGACGCCGTCGCCGGACATCCCGCCCGCGATCGTGCCATTGTTGGTGATCGAAAGATTGGCACCGACGATACCGATGCCGCCGGCGCCATAGGCGCCAGGGCCACCGCTGGCGGCCGGATTGTGGACGCCCCTCCCGCCGCCATTGCCGCCCTGGACCGTGCCATTGACCGTCAGCGTCGTCGTCTGGCTGCCATTGGTGAAGCTCAAGCCGGTGCCACCGGAGCCGCCACTGCCGCCAAAATCCCAGTAGGTGTTGCCGCCGTTCCCGCCATTGCCGCCTGTGATCGTGCCGGATACGACCCCTGTGGTTCCGGCCCCCGTGACCACGGCGCCCCAGCCGCCGGCACCGCCGCCTCCACCGCCGCTGGCGGTGCTGCCATCAGCGCCGTTGCCGCCATTGCTGCCGGTGCTGTTGCCGGTCGGCAGACCGGCGCTGACCGAGCCGTGCACACCGCCCGTGCCGCCACGACCAAGCGTCGGATCGTGACTCCAGGTCAGGCCTCCGGCGCCGCCGGCCGTCGCGCCGGCTCCGCCGCCGCCGCCGCCGGCATATTGCTGGAAGCCATTGCTACCTGCCCCGCCCGCGCCGGTCGCGTTGTCGGTCCCGGCAAGGCCGCCGGTATTGGAGTTACCCTCAGGATTGCCGCCGCGCCCGCCATTGGCCACTGCCGGGCCGGCAAGAAGCAATAGCGTCAGGGTGAGCAGGGATGCTGACGACATCACGACGGCAGGCATGCGGCCACGCGCCGATGCGCGGGCCGGCACGGCCTCCAGGCGATCCGGATCGATCAGCGACATTCAAAACCCCACCCCAACCAGCGAGGTTGCCCGACTGCGCGCGCGAGGCAATGAACAGCCGTTCACAAATCGTTAATTCGGGGTTGTGTTGCTGATTTGCCGCGTCGATGCGAGGCGCGAAGCCCAGGCGCCTCGCGATTGCGCCGGCCCGCCTACCGCACCTCGACGACGATCTTGCCGAACTGCTGGTTCGCCTCGAGATAGCGATGCGCCGCGACGATCTCGTCGAAGGCGAAGACCTTGTCGATGACCGGCTTCAGCGCGCCGCGCTTCAGCCCGTCGAGGATGAAGGCCTTGGCACGCTCCAGCGCCTGCGGATCGCGGACGACCTCCTTGTACTGGTAGCCGGCGAGCCGCAGGTTCTTCGCCAGCAGCGGGAAGAGCGGCAGCGGCGTCGGCTCCGGCGAAAGCGCGCCATAGGCGATGACGATGCCGTTCTGGGCCGTGGCGCCGAAGACCTGTTCCAGCGCCGGCCCCGCGATGGGGTCGAAGGCGACGCGGGCGCCCTGCCCGGCCGTATGCCTGGCCACAGCAGCGGCAAGGTCCTCTTCCTGCGTGACGATCGCCTGCGCTGCACCCGCCTCCAACAGCGCCTGCGCCTTCTCGCGCGTCCGCGTCGCCGCGATCGGAATCGCGCCGAGCGCCCGCGCCGTCTGGATCGCGGCGATGCCGACGCTGCTCGATGCCGCGGTGATCAGCACATGCTCGCCCGCCTTCAAACCGGCAAGCTCGACCAGCGCGCCGTAGGCGGTGACGTGCGCCATCCACAGCGCCGCAGCCTCGACGAAGGAGAGCTCGGCCGGATGCTTGACCGCGACCGCGGCCGGCACCGTCGCGACCTCGCCATAGCTGCCCCAGCGTGTGATCGAGAGCGGCGGCACAATGCTGATCGCATCGCCCTCGGCGAAGCCTTCGACCCCCTGGCCGAGCGCGGTGACGATCCCGGCCGCCTCGTAGCCGAGCCGGGCCGGAAACACCGGCTCCTCGACATAGGGGCCGGAGCGGAACATCGATTCGGCCCGATTGAGACCGATCGCCCTGACGGCGATCTGCAACTCGCCCGGCCCCGGCGGAGCGGTCTCGACCTCCTCGATCCGCAGAACCTCGGGCCCGCCCTTCTGATGAAAACGAACGATACGCGGCATGGATAGCTCCTCATCGATGACCGATGAGGCGGGATATGGATTGCTCGCATTCCAGCGATAAGTCGGCGTACCATCGCCATACTTGAAACATTGAGTGTGCAATGATGGATCGCCTCACCAGCATGCAGGTCTTCGTCAAGGTGGTGGAGGCAGGCACGCTCACGGCCGCTGGCATCAGCCTCGGCCTGTCCTCGCAAATGGTCGGCAAGCACCTGCGCTTTCTCGAAGAGCGCACCGGCGCACGGTTGCTGCACCGGACGACGCGGCGCCAGAGCCTGACCGAGATCGGCTCGGCCTATTACGAGCGCTGCAAGCTCGTCCTCGCCGAGGCGGACGCCGCCGACGCGATCGCACAGAACCTGCGCGCCACACCGCGCGGCAAGCTGCGGATCAACGCCCCGCTCAGCTTCGGCGCCCACAGCCTGACGCCGGCGCTGATCCGCTACATGCAGCGTTATCCCGAGGTCAGCGTCGACCTCTCGCTGACCGACCGCGTCGTCGACCTCGCCGAGGAAGGCTATGATGCGGTGATCCGCATCTCGCCGCTGAAGGATTCAGGGCTGATCGCCCGTACGCTGAGGCCTTACCAGCTGATCGCCTGCGCCGCCCCGGCCTATCTCGCCGCACGCGGCACGCCGCGGGTCCCAGCCGATCTTGCGGGTCACGAATGCCTCGGCTTCGCCTACTGGGCTGCCCCACCTCTGTTCGACTGGGAGTTCACCGGCCCGTCCGGCAGCGAGCGCGTCACCGTGCGCAGCCAGTTCCTGACCAATAACGGCCAGGCGCTGCGCCAGGCGGCGCTGTCGGGCTTCGGCATTACCCTGCAGGCCGAGGACTTGCTGCGCGAGGACATCGCCGGCGGCCGCCTGGTCCGGATCCTGCCGGGCTATGAGGGCCCGACGCGACCGATGCACATCGTCTTCATGCCCGATCGCCGCCCGACCCCGAAGCTGCGCAGCTTCGTCGATTTCATCGTCGCCAAATTCGGCTGATGGCGGTCTTCGAGGTCCGGATCGTCCGGTCAGGCTTTGAACAGAGGCGTGCGGACATGTCCCGAGGCGGCATAGCTCAACGAGACGTCGAGGCCGTCGAGTGGCACGCCCCAGCTCAGCAGATGATCGACCGCGATCTCGACGAGCAGGGAGGCGGCCTTGTCTGCCGGGCAAGCGTGGGCGCCGGCGCCGAATTCGAAGGATTTCCGATCTGCCCGCATGATGTCGAGGCGATCGGGATCGGAATTGAGCACGGGATCGCGGTTGGCCGCTGCCAGCAGTACGATGATCATCTCCCCCTGGCGCAGCTGATGACCGGCGATCTCGCCATCGCGCGCCATGAAGCGAAATGTGCTGCTGGTCACGGTGTCGTGCCGCGCCACCTCCGCGACGAGCGGGCGCAACAGGCTCCTGTCGGTATCGACCTTCGAACGCAGCGCCGGATCACGCGCCAGCGCGAGAAGGGCCGATCCGATCAGCGACGCGGTCCCGGCATAGCCCTGGATCATGTAGCCGATGGCGTTGACGACCACGTCCTTGTCGTCGCATCCGGTGCGCGCCGCCTCGCGCAGCAGCGCGTCGAAGAGTGGCCCTCGTCGGCCGGGCTCGCTGCCGAGCGCGCCGACCAGATCCAGGAGTGCCTTCGCGCCGCAATGCCCCCTGGCGATCATTTCGGGCGTCGCCACCGGAATTCCTGTTCCGGCCGCCGCCGCAGCGGCGCCGTAGTCGCCGAGCCAACCCATCACCTCGCCGAAATGGCTCCGAGGGATACCGAGCAGGTGAGCGATGACCTGCACCGGCAGCGCGAACATGAACTGCCTGATCCAGGATTTGTCGCGGTCCGGCCCGAGCTCGCTGTAGAGTTCAGCCGCGCGCTTCCGCGCGATATCCGCGACCTGACGAAGATCGATGCTGGTCAGAGCGCTCGCTACCGCATCCTTGAGTTTGCCATGTTGCTCGTCGTCGCGCAGGCGCACGAGCCGCCCGAAAATCTCCGCCGTCGCGCCACCGCGTAACACCTCGGGGACCGGCTCGCTCACAGGGCGGGTGAGGCAGACCGGGCTGGCCAGGACCTCGGCGACGGAAGCGGCGCTCGCGGCCACCCACCAGCCATTGATCTCGTCCCGGAAAAACGGCCGCTGGCGCGCGAGGCGGCCATAGTAAGGATACGGGTCAGGATGGGACGGCGCCGCGCGGGCATGGGCGGGATCACGGTCCGTCGAAGTCATCGCCTGCATGTGGACCCCATCGGGTTCGCGCCTTGGCGCCGTCGTCAGCCCAGTGATGCGGCTTGCACGATCATTTGTCGAAGTCATAGTATTGCTGATGCCAATCAGCTTTTTGCATGACCATGGATAGCGAAGCACTCGCGACCTTCGTCACCATCCATCATGCCAACGGGTTTTCCCGCGCCGCTGAAATCCTCGGCCGGTCCCAGCCGGCGATCAGCCGGCGCATCGCCCTGCTCGAAGACGAGCTCGGTGTGCCAGTGTTCGAGCGAGCTGCGAGCGGAGTGGTGCTCAGCGAAGCAGGCAAGGTGCTGCTGCCCCATGCCGAACGCGTGCTGGCCGCGCTGCGCGATGCGCAAAGCGCGATCGAGGCGATGCGCACGGGCGCTGCCGGCCGCGTCGCACTCGTCACCGTCGGTACGCTCGCCGGATCGAATCTCACCGCCGTGCTGAAACGCTTCACAGCCGGCCATCCTGGAATCGATCTGTCGATCAGCACCGCCACCAGCGCCGGGGTCAGCGAGCTGGTGAGACGCGGCGAGGCCACGATCGGGCTGCGCTACCTTTTCGATATCGCGCCCGACCTCGTCTGCGAGCACATTGCGTCGGAAAGCATGTCCGTCGCATGTGCCCCCGAACATCCCTTCGCCGGCAAGTGCCTGACGTCGGTGTCCGCCTTGCGCGACGAATCCTGGTTCGCCTTCCGCAATGCATACGATCTGCGCGAAAGCTTCGCGGACAACATCTTCGCGCAGTTTCAGGCGCGCGGAATCAGCGAGATCCGCTGGACGCCCGTCGACAGCCTCAACGCGATGAAGCGATTGGTCGAGGCCGGCCTTGGCCTGGCGCTCTTGCCGGAAAGCGCGATCGAGGAGGAGTTGCGCGCCGGTTCACTGGCCACCATCGCGATCGCTGATCTGAAGATGGCCAATCCCGTCTATGCCGTCATTCGCCGGGGCGGCTATCTCAGTCCGGCAACTCTCAATCTGCTGTCACTGCTGAGGGCCGAAGCAGACCTCGTCGATCGTTCGACCGGGCGGGACGCGAACCGACCACCGCTCTAGGGCCGGCTCGCGGAGTCGCTCGGGGTGATGGTGGCGTCCGAGAACCTCTCGAGGACAAAGGCCACGGCCGCCGTGGCGACGATGGCGAAGAGCAGTCGCCCGAACAGCACCGTCGTCAGGTCGGCGCCGAGCGCGACCACGACCAGCGTGTCCTCGATCAGGCTGTGGGCGAAGCCCATGAAGACGCTGGCGAGGAAGACCTGGCGTGGCTCGATCGGCTGCCGGCGCACCTCGGCCAGCATCAGCCCGCTGCCATAGGAGATGCCGAGCAGCAGGCCGACGGTGGTAAAGGGCAGCGCCTCCTGGCGCAGGCCGACCAGGCGGAACAATGGGGCGAGCGCCTTGTAGAGCATGTCGAGGACACCCACAGCCCGGAGCAGCTCCATCACCCAGGTCAGAGCGAGCAGGATCGCGAGCATCACGACGAGCGTCTTGGCCAACCCGAAAAAGAAGCTGATCCAGCCGCCCTCGCCCGCCGCAGGCGTCCAGACCGGGGCCATCGGCTGCGACAGCCAGCCGGTCGCCGCAAAGAGCTGGTGCAGCAGCGCGGCGAAGGCCATCGCCCCGGCGATGCGCAGGATCGTGGTCGCCCAGAAGCTCGGCCCGGCCCTGGCGACGATGCGCTGCTCGACCGGTATGGCATGCGCCATCAGCAGCAGGCTGCAGAACACCGTCATGTCGGCGCTGCTCAGCGCCATCGTCGGAACGAGCGTGAACAGCACGATCACGCCGCCCCACATCCCGACCAGCAATCCGGTCAGCCAGGCCAGCGCCAGCTCCGGCGGCAGGCCGAAGAGCTGCATCGCCGGCGCCAGCCAGGGCGAGATGGCCCTGATGACGCCGAATTCGGTCAGCGCCTGCGTCGCCACCGCGATCGGCATCATGATCACCACCAGCTCGCGGTAGACGGTCAGCGTCTCCAGCGTCTTCCGGTAAAACTGGGTTTGAAGCGGCATCGGCGGCGGCCCTTGATTGACGCCGGGAAACTAGCGCCGACGCATGCGCGGCGGTGGTCAAAATCGTCGGCTTGGTGCAATTTTATTGCACGCCGAGCGCAGGGATGGCCGCAATGGATCGCATCGACAGAAAGCTGCTGAACCTGCTGCAGGCCGACGCCTCGCGCACCAATGCCCAGCTGGCCGATGAGGTCGGCCTCGCGCCGTCGAGCTGCCTGCGGCGGATAAGGCGTCTGGAAGCGGCCGGGCTGATCCTCCGCACCGTCGCGATCCTCGATCCCGTCAAGGCGGGCAAGAATCTGAAGGTGATCATCGCCGTCGAGCTCGCCCGGCATGACGAGCCGAGCCGGCGGCAGTTCCTGGAACTGGCGGCGCGCCAGCCGGCGGTCGTCCAGGCCTATGGCGTCACCGGCCAGACCGATGTGATGTTGATGCTGCGCGTCGCCGACATGGACGAGGTGACGGCGCTGTGCGAGCTGCTGTTCGACGGGCACAGCAATGTGACGCGCTACTACACCATGGTCGTCAACAAGACCGCCAAGGAAACGACGGCGATCCCACTATGAGCACCGCCGCCGCCTATCGCCCCTATCGCGATCCTACTGCACGCGGCTCGCCGCCTCGATGGCGTCCGACATGATCGCGAGGCCCTGGTCGACCTCCGCTTCGGATACTGTCAGCGGCGGCGCGATCCGGAAGACGCCGCCCATGCCGGGCAGCTTGACGATGTTCATGCTGAGGCCCCGGCGCATTGCCTCGTCCATGATCTGCGCCCCGAGCTCGAAGCCCGCCGCCTTGGTCTTGCGGTCGGTGACGACTTCGAGGCCGAGCAGCAGCCCGCGCCCACGGACATCGCCGACGCATTCGTAGCGCTGCTGCAGCGAGAGCAACCCCTGCTTCAGCCGCTCGCCGCGTTCACGAGCTTGCGCAACAAGGCCATCACGCTCGACCACGTCGAGCACGGTGACGCCGACCGCCGCCGTCAGCGGGTCGGAGACATGGGTTGTGTAGAACAGGAAGCCGCGCTCATGCGCCGTCTGTTCGATCGCCTCCGTGGTCATCACCGCTGCCAGCGGCAGGCCGGAGCCGAGGGTCTTGGACAGCGTCAGGATGTCCGGCGTCACGCCGTCGCGCTGGAAGGCGAACATGTGGCCGGTGCGGCCAACGCCGGTCTGCGCCTCGTCGAGGATCAGCAGCATGCCGCGCTCCTCGCATTTGCGCTTCAGCGCGGCGAGATAGCCCGGCGGCAATTCGAGGATGCCGCCGCTCGACAGGATCGGCTCGGCGATGAAGGCGGCGAGACCGCCCGTCGACTGCCGATCAATCAGCTCGAAGGCGTCGTCGAGCTCGGCCTGCCAGTCATTGCTGCCATCGGGATGCTTGAAGCGCGGGCGATAGGAATTCGGCGCCGGGATCACGAAGGAGCCCGCCGCAGCCGGCCCATAGCCGCGCCGCCCGGCGCTGTAGGTCGCGGAGGCGGCAGCGCCCGTCATGCCGTGCCAGCTCTGGGCGAAGGCGACGACCTCATGACCGCCGGTGACCAGCTTGGCCATGCGGATCGCAGCCTCGTTCGACTCCGCCCCCGTCGTCAGCAGCTGTACGCGTGGAAGCCCGGGCGCGAGCGCCGCCAGACGCTCAGCCAGCGTCACCACCGGGCGCGAGAGCATGCCGCTGAACAGATGCGCCACCGCCCGCATCTGCCGGTCGACGGTGGCGACGATGTCAGGATGGGTATGGCCGAGCACGGCGCTCATCTGGCCGGAGGTGAAATCGAGGATGCCGCGGCCATCGGCGTCATAGACGAAGGAGCCTTCGGCCCGCTCGACGATGATCTGCTCGAAGCTCGGCCCATAGCGCGTCAGATGCGTGTTGGCGCTGGCCCAGAAGGCGGCATCGGCATTGAGCGACATCGTGTTTCCTTTCGGGGGCATCCAAGCAATCGCTGTTCCAGAGCGCTATAGGCCCTTGCCTCAGCAGGCAAATTGATACTTCTTCAATCCGATATCGATTGGATTGATGGCGTGACTACGCTTGACCTCGCTTTGCTCAGGAACTTCGCCGTCGTGGCGCGGACGGGCTCGATCAGCCTCGCCGCGGTGCAGGTCGGGCGCACGCAATCGGCATTGAGCATGCAGATGCAGCGCCTCGAAGACCTCATCGGCCAGGCGCTGCTGCATCGCAGCGGCTCCGGCGTACGGCCGACCGCGGCCGGCCAGAAGCTTCTAACGCATGCCGAGGCGCTGCTGGCCAGCCATGACGAGATTCTCGCCGAGATGCGCGGCGCGGGCTTAAGCGGCGCGTTGAGCCTGGGCTGCCCGGAGGATTACTCGATCGCCTTCCTGCCCGACCTGCTGCACGGCTTCTGCGCGCTCCATCCCGATGTCGAGCTGCGCATGGTCTGCGCGCCGACCTCGGAGTTGCGGCCGCTGTTGCATCGCCGCCAGATCGAAGTGGCGCTGGTTTCGCTGCCCGATGCCACAAGCCGGGAGGTCATCCGCGAGGAGCGCTTCGTCTGGGTCGCCAACGAGCCCGAGCCGCCGATCCTCGACCATTCCAGCCTGCCGCTCGCCCTCTCTGCCCCGCTGACCCTCGACTATCGCGCTGCCTGCGAGGCGATGGAGGCGGTCGGCCGGCGCTATCGGATCGCCTTCGCCAGCAACAGCCTCGCCGGCCTGATCGCGATCGCCCGCTCGGGCCACGCCATCAGCGTGCTGACCCGTACGGCCGTCCCGCCTGATCTCCACGTCGTACAAGCCGGGCTGCCGCCGCTTCCATCGATCGGCATCGCCGTCGAGTTCGCCGATCAACGGCCCTCGGCCGCCGCAGCGGCGCTTGGCGCCCACATTCGGGCCGAGCTGCCACGCCTCTGACCGCCAGCCTAGGCCTGTTCACCCAGCAGCTTCTTCATCGACGGGGCGGTGTGGAAGGCGTAGCGCTCGCGCTCGTAGAACGGGATCGCCTCGCGGCGGGCGTCGAGGAAAACCGCGGTAAGGCCGCGCGCCCGTGCATCCTCCTCGGCGAAGGCGAGCAATGCCTTGCCGATGCCGCCGCTGCGGACCCGTTCGTCGACCACGAGATCGTCGACATGCAGATGCGGCCCGCGCGCCAATGTGTGGACCGGGCGCATGCCGAGCACACCGACAAGCGCTCCGTCACGAAAGGCACCGACCAGCTCGTAGCCGGAAAAGGATTGCCGCTGCACGCGCCGCAGGAATTCCGCCTCGTCGAGCGCGCTCCGCAACTGCGCAATGACCGGGAAGGCCTGCGTCCATTCGGCCGGAACAAGCCGTCTGACTGAAATCATCGCCATCCCTCCCCGCGTCGGCAGCACGTCACCGGCTTTTCCGGGCGCATCTCGTATCGCGCCGAAGGGCAGCTCGCCATCACCGGGCGCTCGGCCCCGCCATGCATGGGAACGCTGCGATATCCTGCATACAAAATTCCGCATACACTCTTGTCGTTGCGGCGGGAGCGCTCTACTCCTTGCATGCAAGAAGCAATGACAAGTGAGGGAGGAGTACGATGAAGGGTTTCCGCACACTCGCTTTGGCCTTGGGCGCGCTCGCCATCGGCGCGGCGCCAGCCTTCGCCTTCCCGGACCGGCCGGTGCAGTTGATCGTGCCCTGGGCGGCCGGCGGCGGCATGGATTCGGTTATGCGCATCTTCGCCAACGGGCTGGAAGCGGAGCTGAAGCAGCCGGTCAACGTCGTCAACCGCACTGGCGGCGGCGGCATCACCGGCCATTCGGCCATCGCGAATGCGGCGCCTGACGGCTACACCATCGGCGGCGCCAGCCCGGAGATCTCCTTCTTCAAATCGCTCGGCCTCGGCGATCTCACGCCGGAGTCGATGGACCTGTTCTCGCGGGTGTCGCTGATCCCGGCCGGCATCACCGTCAAGGCCGACAGCGCCTGGAAGACCGCGGCCGACTATCTCAAGGCGGTCAAGGACAGCCCGAAAGGCTCGATCATGGCGTCGGGCACCGGCGTCGGCGGCTCCTGGCACATCGCCTCCGGTGGCATCCTGAAGGCGGCCGGCATCGCCCCCGACGCGGTGCGCTGGGTGCCGAGCAATGGCGGCGCCCCGGCCTTGCAGGACCTCGTCGCCGGCGGCCTCCAGGTCTTCACCGGCTCGCCGATCGAGGCCAAGGCGATGCTGGAAGCGGGCCGTGTGCGTACCATCCTGCTGATGACCGAGGAGCGCCATCCGAACTTCCCGGACGTGCCGAGCGCCAAGGAGGCCGGGCTCGACTGGACCTATCAGAACTGGTTCGCCCTCGCCGCGCCCAAGGGCGTCCCGGCCGACCGGCGCAAGATCCTGTTCGACGCCGCCCAGCGCACCATGGCGCGCGAGGATGTCCGCAAGGGCATGGCCGATCGCGGCATCACCCCCGTCTGGGACAAGCCGGAGGAGTTCGCTGCCTATGTGAAGGCCTTCACCGAACGCGGCAACGGCGTGCTGAAGGAACTCGGCCTGACCAAGAACTGACGAAGAAGCGCGCCATATCCCCTCTCCCCCTGCGGGAGAGGGTTAGGGTGAGGGGTCGCGCGACGCTGATCGCGAGCGCAGCGCCACCTGTATCCCAGAACCTTCCAGACCTGTGCGACCCCTCATCCGGCCCTGCGGGCCACCTTCCCCCGCAAGGGGAGAAGGGAGAGGCGGCTCGCCTCACATCCTGAATACGCCAAACCGCGTTTCCGGCACCTCGGCGTTGAGGCAGGCGGAGAAGGCGAGCGCCAGCACGCGGCGGGTCTCGGAGGGCAGGATAATGCCGTCGTCCCAAAGCCGGGCTGTGGCGTAATAGGGTGAGCCCTCGGATTCGATCTTGTCGCGGATCGGCGCCTTGAAGGCCTCGGCATCCTGCGCCGTCCAGGGCTTGCCCTCGGCTTCGAGATTGTCGCCGCGCACGGTCGCGAGCACGCTCGCCGCCTGCTCGGCGCCCATCACCGAGACCTTCGAATTCGGCCAGGCGAACAGGAAGCGCGGCGAGTAGGCGCGCCCGCACATGCCGTAATTGCCGGCGCCGAACGAGCCGCCGACCAGCACGGTGATCTTCGGCACCCGCGCCGAGGCGACCGCCGTCACCAGCTTGGCGCCGTCCTTGGCGATGCCGCGCGTCTCGGCCTCGCGGCCGACCATGAAGCCGGTGATGTTCTGCAGGAAGAGCAGCGGGATGCGGCGCTGGCAGCAGAGCTCGATGAAATGCGCGCCCTTGAGCGCGCTCTCCGAGAACAGGATGCCGTTATTGCCGATGATGCCGACCGGGATGCCATGGATGCGGGCGAAGCCCGTGACCAGGGTCGAGCCGTAAAGCGGCTTGAACTCGTCGAGCTGCGAGCCGTCGACCAGCCGGGCGATGACCTCGCGGATGTCGTACTGCTTCTTGAGATCGGTCGGCACGACGGCGTCGAGCTCGTCGGCGCCGTAGAGCGGCTCGACCACCTCGGCGATGTCGATGTCCGGCCGCTTGACGCTGTTGAAGTTGCTGGCGATCCGCCGCGCGATCGCAAGCGCATGGGTGTCGTCGCCGGCATAATGGTCGGCGACACCCGAGAGCCGGGCATGCACGTCGGCGCCGCCGAGATCCTCGGCCGAGACGACTTCACCGGTCGCCGCCTTCACCAGCGGCGGGCCACCGAGGAAGATGGTGCCCTGGTTCCTGACGATAACAGTCTCGTCCGACATCGCCGGCACATAGGCGCCGCCGGCGGTGCAGGAGCCCATCACCACCGCGACCTGCGGGATGCCGAGACCGGACAGGGTCGCCTGGTTGTAGAAGATCCGGCCGAAATGCTCGCGATCGGGGAAGACCTCGGTCTGGTGCGGCAGGTTCGCGCCGCCCGAATCGACGAGATAGATGCAGGGCAGATTGTTCTCGCGCGCGATCTCCTGGGCGCGCAGATGCTTCTTCACCGTCATCGGGTAATAGGTGCCGCCCTTGATGGTGGCGTCGTTGCAGACGACCATCACCTCGCGTCCGGCGACGCGGCCGATGCCGGCGATCATTCCGGCGCCATGCACGTCCTTGTCGTACATGTCGAAGGCGGCGAGCGAGCCGATCTCGAGGAAGGCCGAGCCGGGATCGAGCAGGCGAAGCACGCGCTCGCGCGGCAGCAGTTTTCCGCGTGACGTATGGCGCTCACGCGAGCGGGCATTGCCGCCGAGCGCAGCAGTGGCGCGCCGCTCCAGCAGCTGGTCACGCAGCGTGCTCCAGGCCTCGGTATTGGCGCGCGCCTCGGCCGAGCCGAGATCGACCTTGCTCTCGATGACCGCCACGGCGCGCTCCCTCACGACAACTCTTCAGTGCGGGTTATGGCGTGCCGCGGCCAAAAGGCAAACAGGCGACGGCGCGCAGATGCGCCGTGCGTGAATTTGCAGCGCGCGTTCCGTTCAGCCGATCTCGGCTGAACGATCAGAATTCGCGCTGAACGACATAGGCTATTCGCGCATCCGCTTGACCGAGCCGGTCACGGTCGGAGCGGCGAAGGCGCCGACCGCACCGCCCGCGACGGCGCCGATCGGCCCGCCGATGATCGCGCCCGTTCCCGCTCCGGCGGCAGCGCCGGCGATGCGCTCCTCGGTGGTCGAGCAGGCAGAAAGCAGGGCCGCCAGGCAGCCCGCGAAGATGAACCTCGTCATCATCGTCCCCATGGTTGATATCACGGGGCAAGCATCCGGGCGGATGGTCAACGCAAGGTAAACGTCAGGAAACGGCGACCGTGGGCCCGAAAATCTGCTCGAACTCGGCCCTGAGCGCGCTGTCGACCTCCGGCATCGTCACCGGCAGGCCGAGGTCGACCAGCGAGGTCACGCCCTGGTCGGAGACGCCGCAGGGCACGATGCCGTCGAAATGCGCCAGCTCCGGCTCGACATTGAGCGAGATGCCGTGGAACGAGACCCAGCGCCGCACGCGGATGCCGAGCGCGGCGATCTTGTCCTCGGCCTCTGCCCCCTTCTCCGGCCGGCGCACCCAGACGCCGACACGCTCCTCGCGCCGTTCGCCGCGGATGTTGAAGGCCGCGAGCGTGCCGATCAGCCAGGCCTCCAGCGCCGAGACGAAGCGGCGCAGGTCCGGCTCGCGCCGCTTCAGGTCGAGCATCACGTAAGCCACGCGCTGGCCCGGGCCGTGATAGGTGAACTGCCCGCCGCGCCCGGTCCGATGCACCGGAAAGCGCTCCGGCGTCAGCAGGTCCTCATCCTTGGCAGAGGTGCCCGCGGTATAGAGCGCCGGGTGCTCGACCAGCCAGACGCGCTCGCGCGCCACGCCCTCGGCGATCAGCGCGGCGCGAGCCTCCATCTCGGCGACTGCCGCCTCGTAGCCGACCGGCTCGTCGGCGATCACCCATTCAACCGGCTCCGAACCCGCCTCCGGCAGGAACGAGACCGACAGCGCCTCGCGCGTCTTCACCTTGCCTTAACCCTGTCCGTTCAACTCTTGGAAACCGGTGCGGCGCCCGTTTCGCTTCACCGCTGCTCATGCGCCGGTTTCCGCGTCGCTGGCAAGTTCGTGGAATCATTTTGAAGTAGGTCTGCGGAGGCAGGTTTTGAAGGCCGATCTCGACAACGTCGCGGTAGAGCTCACGGTGGTGCTCGGCTCGGCGCAGATGCCGATCTACAAGCTGCTGCGCATGGGCCGCGGCGCGATCATCGAGCTCAATGCGACCGAGAACGACGAAGTCCAGATTCTCGCCAACAACCACCCCTTCGCCAAGGGGCATGTCGTCGTCGCCGGCACCCGAATCTCGGTCGAGATCACCGAGATGCTGATGCGGCCGACCGTCTACTCGCTCGAGACCGTCGCCGACGCCGCCTGAGCGGCCTCTTCCCACAGCCCTGACGATTTTCCTGATTGCGGCTCTTGTAGCCGGGAACCTGATTTGCTAGACCCGCGCCGCTCCGGAGTTCACCGCCACAGCGCGGCGCCCTTCAGAGCCGCTGCGGTCATGGCGGAATTGGTAGACGCACTACCTTGAGGTGGTAGCGGGGAGACCCGTGGAGGTTCGAGTCCTCTTGACCGCACCAGTTTAGGACGAAGGTCCGAGAAACGGCGATCCGCGAGGGTCGCCGTTTTTCGTTGCGATTGCATCGAATTGGCTTGTGGCGCGTTGCCATGTGGCCGGGGCGCTGACACAAGAGCGCAGCGTCTCCGGTCGCGAATCCCCTGCCCCAAAGCCCCTGCCCTCGAATCGCGGAGCGACCCATGGTGGAAGCCGAGCACGCTCCGGACGAAACGCTGGAGCGCAAGGTCCGCGACGAGGACGGCGCGATCGAGGCCGGCTTCGTCGAGCAGGTCTCGCAGGCCGTCCTGCTCTCCGACGTCACCACGCTGCGCGAGCTCGTCGCAGAACTCCATGAAGCCGATCTCGGCGACCTGATCGAGGCGCTCGACGCCGACGAGCGGCCCAAGCTGATCTCGCTGCTCGGCGGCGATTTCGACTTCGCCGCGCTGACCGAGGTCGACGACGCCGTCCGCGAGGAGATTCTCGAGGAGCTCTCGCCGGAGACCGTCGCCGAGGGCGTGCGCGACCTCGACACCGACGATGCGGTCTACATCCTCGAGGACCTCGACGAGGCCGACAAGCGCGAGATTCTCGACAAGCTGACGCCGGCCGAACGGACCGTACTGCAGCAGGGCCTCGATTATCCGGAAGGTTCCGCCGGCCGGCGCATGCAGCCCGAGGTGATCGCGGTGCCGCCGTTCTGGACGGTCGGCCATACCATCGATTTCCTGCGCGACACCGAGGACCTGCCCGAGCGCTTCTTCGAGATCTTCATCGCCGATCCCAGCCATCATTTCGTCGGCACGGTCCCGCTCGACCGGTTGCTGCGCACCAAGCGCCCGGTCAGCGTGGTCGATCTCGTCGAGGACGATCGCCGCGTCGTACTGGCAACCGACGACATCGAGGACGTGGCGCGCATGTTCCAGCGCTACAACCTCGTCGCCGCTCCCGTGATCGACGCGGCTGGCCGGCTCGTCGGCGTGATGACCATCGACGACATCGTCGACGTGATCGAGGAAGCCGGCGACGACGACGTCAAGCAGCTCGGCGGCGTCGATGCCGAAGAAGAGATCTCGGATTCGGTGCGCCAGGTCGCGCTCGGCCGCTTCCGCTGGCGCTTCATCAGCCTGATCGCCGCCTTCGTCAGCGCCTCGGTGATGGCGCTGTTCGAGGAACAGCTCGGCAAGCTCGTGGCGCTCGCCGTTCTGGCGCCGATCGTCGCCAGCCAGGGCGGCAACGCCGCGACGCAGACGATGACAGTGGCGGTGCGCGCGCTCGGCACCGGCGAACTCGGCGGCTGGAACATGGGCCGCTTCTTCCGGCGCGAGATGATCGTCGGCGTGCTCAACGGCGTCGCCTTCGCGCTGATCACCGCGCTGGTCGCCGGCTTCTGGTTCGGCAACCCCATGCTCGGCGCGGTCATCGGCCTCGCCATGGTCGCGACGCTGATCATCGCAGCGCTCGCCGGCGTCGCCGTGCCGCTGGCTCTCGACAAGGCCGGCATCGACCCGGCGATCTCGTCCGGCACCTTCGTCACCACCATCACCGACGTGGTCGGCTTCTTCTCCTTCCTGGGCATCGCGACATTGTTGCTGCGGCTGGGCTGACCTGCGGCGGAAAACCGGTAACGTAAACCGGGCGTCAAGCTTTCTCCATAATTGTCCGAGAAATGACCGCCCGCCGCATGAAACCCCTTTTCCTGGCCCCCTTCGCACTGCTCGCCGCCCTGACGGCCTTGGGCGGCTGCGTCGGGCTGGACAACTATCCGGCCAAGGGCGATGCGCGCCCGCACCCCGGCGTCGAGGCTGCCAGGCGCTATCCGATCCAGGGCATCGACATCTCGCGCTGGCAGGGCGAGATCGACTGGGCTTCGGTCAAGGCCGCCGGCACCCGCTTCGTCTACATCAAGGCGACCGAGGGCGGCGACCATATCGACCCGGCTTTCCAGAAGAACTGGGAAGGCGCGCGCCGCGCCGGCATCCCGCGCGGCGCCTATCATTTCGTCTATTGGTGCCGCCCGGCGCATGAGCAGGCGGTCTGGTTCAAGCAGCACATCCCGAACGATCCCGAGGCGCTGCCGCCAGTGCTCGACCTCGAATGGAACGGCCACTCCAAGACCTGCCCGAAGAAGGTCGAGCGCTCGCTGGCGCTGGAGAAGATCCGGCTGATGCTGACCGAGCTCGAGCAGCTCACCGGCAAGAAGCCGGTGATCTACACCGACATCACCTTCCACAAGGACATTCTGGAAGGCGAGTTCAACGACTATCCCTACTGGATCCGCTCGACCGCGGCGAAGCCCGAGGTCCGCTACGAGAACCGGCCCTGGGCCTTCTGGCAGTTCACCACCACCGGCCGCATCCCCGGCATCAAGGGCGATGTCGACCGCAACGCCTTCTACGGCAATGACGGCGAGTTCACCGGCTGGCGCGAGGGCCGCTTCGACATCGGCACCCGGACCTGGACCCGCGAGCGCAAGGTGCCGCCGCAGCCGACGCCCGGGCCGGAGCATACGCCGGTAGCGACCATGCCGGGTGCCAGCAGGCCGGTCGCAGCCGCCGCCTTCCAGCCGGCGCCGCTCGGTGAGGTCGTCGAGGACGAGCCGGCAGCGGACTAGCTCAGTTTCCGGACCGCGTAGAAAGCCGACTGGCGCGATGGCATCGCAGCGGCCTTACAGGCGCGGCTATGCTAGCTCATCCGGCTCGCCTGAGGATGTGACGACCCGATCAGATCGCAGTGAATCTGGAGGCTTTCCGTCTCATTGCGATGGATATGAAAGCCGCATTCCCTCAGCGTGTTCTTCACGATGGCTACGAAGGGCTCATGTTGTCTGACGGCATTTTCTTGCCAGGGCCTCGGAGTGAAAACGCCCACGCGGAGGAATCTCAGCCTTCTGCCGTTGATTCTGATCGAAACATCGACATGCGTTCCATCGACGTCGTGACCGTTCGCGCCAAAGATCTCGGAGATCTCGGCCCGGCGCTTGAAATACATCGCGCGAAAAACACCTATTCCCAGTCCGCGGAACAGCTTTCTGAGATGACCGAGCTTTGCGTGCGGCGCCTCATACCCTCGCGTGAGGATCAGCCGGACCTGCGCTGGAAGCCTGGCTTGAACCTCCACCAACCGCCTGAAAGCGCGCTCATCGACATTCACCTCTGATGACGGCCAGCGAGGGCTGATCTCTATGCCCCGCTCCTCTCCTCGAGGCAGCGTAAGCATGGTGTGCTCGAAAGAGGCTTCGGCAATCTGTTTCATCAGGACCGCTTCACCGACGCCCGCGACAGCCCGAGCCCGGCAAAGTAGACCGCCGCCACCGTCAGCACCACCTTGGTCGCAACTCCCGGCATCATCCCCTGCCAGAGCGCCGCCGCCGCGGCGATCGCCCATACGCCCAGCATCGCCATCGTCAGCCCGCGCCAGCGCCGCACGCGCACCGGGTGCACGAAGACGACCGGCAGGAACATCAGCACGGTGGCAACGAGGATGATCGCCAGCGCAAGCCAGGCCGGCGGCGCGAAGGCGACGATGTAGAACACGACGATGTTCCAGACCGCCGGGAAGCCGCGGAACCACCAGTCATCGGTCTTCATCGCGGTGTCGGCGAAATAGAGCGCGCTCGCCAGCGTCAGGACGAGGCCTGCGATCACGCCGTAGGGCTCGCCCATCACCTCCGGCCGCAGCAGCATCGCCGCCGGCACGAAGACATAGGTGACGAAGTCGACGACGAGGTCGAGCTGCGCGCCGTCATAGCGCGTCGCCCGCTCCTTCACGGCGAAGTGTCGCGCCAGCGGCCCGTCGATCGCATCGACCACCAGAGCGATGCCCAGCCAGGCGAAGGCCTGGGTCAGGTCGCCGGCGAACACCGCCCGCAAGGCGAGGAATCCGAGCGCGGCCCCCAGTGCCGTCAGCACATGGACGCCATAGGCCAGGGCCTGGCTGCCCTGGCTCTTGTCCTCGCCCTCCTGACCGTCCATCGCCAGCCTCCCGCCGGTTAACCAAGTCTGAAGCCGGTCGCTCGAATGCTAACCACCTCTTAACCCGGCGGCCGCCTATCCTTTTCTCGCGAACAGGAGACAAGCATGGCGCGGCGCGCTGAGACCAGTCCAGAAGCGCGGCCGGCCCACAAGCTTCGCTTACGTATTGCCGCGCTGTCGGTGCTCGGTGCGCTCTGCGCCGAGCCGGCGCTCGCGCTCTACCCCAAGAAGGGCGATACCGATCCCCATGCCGGCGTGCGCGACGCGCGCCGCCGCGTCATCCAGGGCATCGACGTCTCGCGCTGGCAGGACGATATCGACTGGCAGAAGGTCAAGGACGCCGGCACCCGCTTCGCCTTCATCAAGGCGACCGAGGGCGGCGACCATCTCGACCCGATGTTCAGGAAGAACTGGGCCGAGGCGAAGAAGGCCGGCGTGCCGCGCGGCGCCTACCATTTCGTCTATTGGTGCCGGCCGGCCAAGGACCAGGTCCGCTGGTTCAAGCGCAATGTCCCGCGCGACCCGGACGCCCTGCCGCCGGTCCTCGATGTCGAATGGAACGGCGAATCCAGCAAGTGCGGCAAGAAGATCCCGCGCGAGAAGGCGCTCGCCAAGATCCGCGAGATGCTGAAGGGCCTGCAGGAGCACACCGGCAAGAGGCCGATCATCTATACCGACATCACCTTCCATGAGGACGTGCTGGAAGGCGAGTTCAACGATCATCCCTACTGGCTGCGCTCGACGGCCGCTCCGCTGCACCACCGCTATGAGCGCAAGCAATGGGAGTTCTGGCAGTTCACCACCACGGGCCGCGTGCCCGGTATCGGCGGCGACGTCGACCGCAACGCCTTCTTCGGCAGCGAGCATGAATTCGCCGCCTGGCGCGACGGGCGCTATGACATCGGCGCGCGCAAATGGCGCGGCGGCGAGCCCAAGGTCGCGAGCACGCCGAAGCCGCCGGCAACCCCGGCCGGCCTGCGGACGCCGAAGGCCGCTGGCGCCACGCCGCTGAAATTCATGCCGCCCGGCAAGATTCCGCGTGCCGCGTCCCGTGACGCCGCGACGACAGGTTCGCTGGCAAAACGCGACGACGACTGACAAGGCGAGCTTGCGACGCAAGGGCATCGGCTGGCGGCAAGCCGAATATTAGACAAAAGTCGTACAACTAACCTTTGTCAGCCGAAACGAAGATCTACCAAGACTGCAAGAATACGCTCGATCGTCATCAGACTGTCGGCAACACCGCTCAGCTTCGCGCCATCTCAACGAGAGTTGCGGGGACGTCGCGATGAGCACCATTACGCTTGATCAGGGCAAGGGTCTCGAGCCCGGGGCCGGAAAACCGAAGCTCGACGCGCCGAGCGGGGTGATTGCCGGGCTGATCTTCGTCGCGATCATGACGGCCGGCCTCGCCTACACCGTCTGGTCGCTCTACCAGGACATCAGCGGCGCGGGGATGCCGGCGACGACCTGGCTGCCCTTCATCCTGCTCGGCGTCGCGTTGCTGATCGCGCTCGGCTTCGAATTCGTCAATGGTTTCCACGACACCGCGAACGCGGTCGCCACCGTGATCTACACCCACGCCATGCCGGCGCAGGTCGCGGTGATCTGGTCGGGATTCTTCAACTTCCTCGGCGTGCTGCTCGCCTCGGGCGCGGTCGCCTTCGGCATCATCTCGCTGCTGCCGGTCGAGCTCATCCTGAACGTCGGCTCGGGCGCCGGCTTCGCCATGGTCTTCGCCCTGCTGATCGCCGCGATCATGTGGAATCTCGGCACCTGGGCGCTCGGCCTGCCGGCGTCGTCCTCGCATACGCTGATCGGCTCGATCATCGGCGTCGGCCTCGCCAACCAGCTGTTCTTCACCGACAGCAAGACCGCCGGCGTCGACTGGTCGAAGGCGATCGAGATCGGCTGGTCGCTGCTGCTCTCGCCGCTGTTCGGCTTCTGCGCCGCTGCCCTGCTGTTCCTGACCCTCAAGGTCCTGGTGAAGAATCCGGAACTCTACGCCGAACCGAAGGGCAACCAGCCGCCGCCGACCTGGATCCGCGGCCTGCTGATCGCCACCTGCACCGGCGTCTCCTTCGCCCATGGCTCGAATGACGGCCAGAAGGGCATGGGCCTGATCATGCTGATCCTGATCGGCTGCGCCCCGACCGCCTATGCGCTCAACCGCGCCATTCCGACCAGCGAGATCGCCATTGTCCGGGCCCAGGCAGTCGCAGCCGGCGAGATCTTCGACAAGAAGGGCTTTGGCTACAACATCATCGGCAATCCGCGCAGCAACGTCACCAACTACATCAATGCGAGGAAGCTCGACGACGCGACCTTCCCCGCGCTGGCGCTGCTGAACAAGGACATCGTCAAGGAGATCGAGGCTCTCGGCGAGGGTGGCATCGCCAAGTTGCCGGCCGAGGCGGTGAGCAACATCCGCAACGACATGTACCTGGCCTCGGAAGCGCTGAACCGCATCTTCAAGAACGAGGCCAAGGAAGAGAAGGTCTTCGACGACGCCGATCGCAAGGTGCTGAAGAAGTACAAGGAATCGCTCGACAACGCGACCAAGTTCATCCCCTTCTGGGTCAAGGTCGCCGTCGCCATCGCGCTCGGTCTCGGCACCATGGTCGGCTGGAAGCGCATCGTCGTCACCGTCGGCGAGAAGATCGGCAAGCAGCACCTGACCTATGCGCAGGGCGCGTCAGCCGAGATGGTCGCCGCCACCACCATTGGCGTCGCCGACGTGCTCGGCCTGCCGGTCTCGACCACGCACGTCCTGTCGTCCGGCGTCGCCGGCACCATGGCGGCGAACAGGTCGGGCCTGCAGATGTCGACTGTGCGCAACATGCTGATGGCCTGGGTGCTGACCCTGCCTTGCGCCATCGCGCTCTCGGGCACCCTGTTCATCCTCTTCCGCCAGATCTTCTGAGTGCGATCAGCCCGGCGGCGCGGCCTCCCGCGCCGCCGGCAGTCCTGTCCCGACCTCGCGCGGACGGCGCCCGTCTCCATGAACATCGCGCATCTCGCCCCGACCGACATCCAGTCCCGGCTCGGCGTCCTCTGGGTCTTCCGGTTCGATCCGGACAGCCCGGCCATCCTGCTCGATCGCGACGCCATGCCCGATCTCACCGGCGAGACGGGCTTTCTCTGGGTGCATCTCGACCTCGTCGACGAGCGTGCTCGCAAATGGATCGCGGCCGAGCCCGCCATTCCCGCGCAAGCCGGCGACCTGCTGATCGGCCATGAGCAACATCAATGCCTCGATCACTCCGCCGACCAGGTCTGGGGGGTGGTGCACGATGTCGGCCGCGACGCCGTCGGCAAGTCCCATCATGTCAGCCCGCTGCATTGGGCGATCGGCCAGAACTATCTCGTCACCGGCCGGCGCGAACCGCTGCAGGCGATCAGCCTGACCGCCGACGGCCTGCGGAAAGGCGAGCGCACCGGCACGCCGGCGGCGCTGTTCGAGCGCATCATCGCCTTCATCATCCAGGACATCGCCGCTGCCGTCCTGCATCTGACCGACGAGATCGATGCGCTCGAGGACCAGCTGCTGGCCAATCGCCTGAGCGACACGCCCAAGCGCATCGGGCGCCTGCGCCGCGCCATCGTGCGGTTGCAGCGGCATGTCAGCGGGCTGCATCTCCTCTTCCGCCGCTTCAGCGAGGCCGAGATCGGCCCGGCTGCGCCTGCCACGGTCAAGAGCGCGGCCATGCGGCTGCTGCAGCGCATCGACACACTGCGCCACGATGTCCAGGTTCTGCATGAGCGCACCCGCTTGCTGCAGGAGGAGGCCGCCGCCGCGACCGCGACCGAATCCGGCCGCCAGCTCCATTTTCTCTCGATCCTGACCGCCCTCTTCCTGCCGGCAACCTTCATCACCGGCATGTTCGGCGTCAACGCCAAGGGCGTGCCCTGGGACGACACCACCAATGGCTTCGCCTATGTCCTGCTGGTGTGCCTGGCCTGCTCGTTGCTGACCCTGTTCGTCCTCAAGCGCCGCGGCATCGTCACGTGATCCGCCCTGCCCCAGCCCCGATCTTGTGCGGTTGCGAAAAGCCGCCCGAAGCGATAATCGGCCGGACGTGTCCAGCGGCGTGCCTTCGCCCGGCTGAGCAGCGGCAGGATTACCGGCACGAGGTTGCGCATGGACGGACGCACATCCCGGATGCCTGACCTCCACTCGCAGACCGGCATCGTCTGGGCCTATCGCTTCGCTGCCGACGGCACGCCCACGCTGATGCCGCGCGACGAAGTGCCGACGCTGGCGCCGGAGGACGGCTTCGTCTGGCTTCATCTCGACCTTGTCCACACCAGGGCCCAGGCCTGGATCGACGAGCGCAAGGAATTGCCGCCGGCGGCGCGCGAGCTCCTGCTCTCGCGCGAGACGCATCAGCGGCTCGACCATTCCGCCAGCCTGGTCTGGGGCATTGCCCATGATCTCACCCGCGACATCGTCGACCGCACCGACAATGTCGGCACCCTCGCCTGGGCGGTCGGCGAGCGTTTCCTGCTGACCGGCCGGCGCGAGGCGCTGCAATCGGTCCGCAAGGCGGTCGAGGCGCTCAATGCCGGCGAGCCGATCGGCTCCCCGGCCGAGCTCTTCGAGCACCTGATCGAGTACCTGATCGACGACGTCACCGACGCGGTGGTGCGGCTCTCCGACGAGACCGACAGCATCGAGGACCAGATCCTGATCGACAGGCTCGAGGACGGCCCGCAGCGCGTCGGCGCCGTCCGCCGCACCGCCGTGCAATTGCACCGCCAGCTCGCCGGCCTGCACCTCCTGTTCCGCCGCTTCGCCGAGACACCCTCGGGACGCTCGGCCCCGGAGACGGTGCGAGCGGCGGCGCTGCGGCTGCTGCTGCGGGTCGACACGCTGCGCCAGGACATCCAGTCGGTGCAGGACCGCGCCCGCCTGCTCCAGGACGAGATCGCCGTGCGCTCGGCCAACCAGACCAACCGGCAGCTTTACACGCTCTCGATCCTGACGGCGCTCTTCCTGCCGGCGACCTTCATCACCGGCCTGTTCGGCATCAATGTGAAGGGCCTGCCCTGGGTGGAATCGGAAACCGGCGCGGCGCTCGTCACGCTCGCCTGCCTCACCGCCTCGATGCTGACCCTGTTCCTGCTGAGACGGCGCGGTGTGATCGGGCGGTAGAGGGCGAACGGATGACTAGGCGGCTGCTGAAACCTCAAAGGCCAGGGGTCTTGGCGGCTGCCCGCCATTGCAGAGCGATGCCGGGCAGGAGGATATCGCCACAGCCAGGTCCATCTCCGCTCTGAAGGTGATGGCCGCGCCGGCGTGCGAGGGCGGCGGCCTGAAGCTCAACCTGCCATCAGCGGCGATGTCGGCGCACATGAAGATGTTGAACGCCGTAGGCGGCGGGCCGGGATCGAGCCCCAGGCTGCGCAGGGCATTGCCTAGATTGTCAGCGCAGTTTGGATGTTCGTCCAAGCCGTACTGGAGCTGGTACATCTCGGCCGTGCAGGCGGCGTAGAGAAAATCATGCCGGCCGACATCGTCGGCAACGATCGTGAGCATCTTCCGGCTGCGGTCCGACCACAAGACATCGCCGGTCGAAAGCAGAACCTTGCCTTGGTAGTCAAAGGTCCGGCCGTTCGAAAGACGCTCGGTCCCGTCGGCGGAGAGTGCGAAAACGTCTCCCGACTGCCCTCCCTGCGGATCGATCACGCGCAAGAGCTCGCCTTGGCGCAAGCGCACGCCGACGGCGCTGGCAGCAGGTATGATCTGATGCTCTGGCATGGCTACTCCAACTCTCTGCGGCGCCGGGTCGGGATCCCACAGCCATGTTAGCGATCGGCGCAGAACCATCTACCGCTGCGCACCCGCTGACCTCGCGGCCAACCGCACTATAGCGGCCCTGGTCTCTCGCTGATGCAGATTGATTGCAGTCGTCGAGCGTCAAATCTGAGCCAGCAACACCTCGACCAGCGCCTCCGGGTTCAGCCGGGCGACGTTGTGTCCGCAATCGAAGGCGAAGGTCGACCATTCCGGATCGCGGCTCAAGCGTTCATGGAGGTCGCGGAACGGGCTTCCCTCCCATCCGAACGCGCCGATGAAGGTCTTGCGCGGCACCTCGCGCCAGCGTCCGCTGAGAGTGATCGCCTGCAGGAACGTCCCGATCGGGTGCGACCGGCAGCGCGGACCGAGATGGGCCGGTGGCGCGCAGGTCAGCCCGTCGGCCTTCGCCCCCTCGATAAAGACCTCTCGGAACCGCGGCGTCGTCAGCGACCAGACGGAGTCGCCGCTCTCGGGCACATAGGCGTCGACATAGACCACGGCCCGAATCTGCGACGGCGCGGCATCGGCCGCGCCGCTCACGACCATCCCGCCATAGGACTGCCCTACAAGGACGACGTCGTCGCGCTGCGCCCGCACGATAGCGACGACCTCGTCGATATGCGTATCGAGATTGGCCGTCGGGGCGGGCTCGTTGCCAAGGCCGGACAGCGTGATCGGCAAGGCTGCGTGCCCTTGCGCCGCGAGCAGATCGGCCACCGTCTGGTAGACCCAACCGCCCTGCCAACCTCCGGCAATCAGGATAAAGCTGGCCATCGTTGTCATCCCCGGCTGCGATGTCCGCGGACTTTCAGCACCTTTTGGCCAACATCAAGACCACGACGGTGGTCCGCAAAGGAGGCCCGCCTCTGCGCGGCTCCTGACCGATCCTGACGCGCCGCGGTTCAGGCTGTGCCGAGAACTCCGGGATGGAGATTGCTGGCGTGGCGAAACTCGTCTTCGGAATGAACCTCTCCCTCGACGGTTATGTCGACTACCAGGCATTTGCGCCCGATGCCGCGCTCTTTCGTCACTGGGTCGAGCATGTGCGCGGCCTGACGGGCAGCGTCTACGGGCGCCGCATGTACGAGATCATGCGCTATTGGGATGAAGACCATCCCGAGTGGACGCCGGATCGGCGCGATTTCGCCACGGCATGGCGGCGCCAGCCGAAATGGGTCGTGTCGCGCTCGCTGAAGTCCGTCGGCCCCAACGCCACGCTTGTCGCGGATGAGCTGGAGACGACGATACGCCGGCTGAAGGACGAGCTGGCAGGCGAGATTTCGGTCTCCGGACCTGAGCTGGCGCAGAGCCTGACCGAGCTTGGCCTTGTCGACGAGTACCGGCTCTACTTGCACCCTATCGTGCTCGGTCGCGGCACGCCGTTCTTCGCCGGTCCCCGGCCGCCGCTCCGCCTCGTCGCCAGCGTCCGGATCGGCGCGGACGCGATCAGGCTGACATATGTTCCGGCCTGATCACACAACCTTGGCCTGCTCCGCTTTCAGAAGCGCATATCGATCCTGCCCTTGAGGGCGTGGTCTCTGGAGCGTTCGCCGATGGCGGCGGAGTAGGTTAGCCCGAGGGCGGTGGCCTGCGAGATGCGCCAGTCGAGGCCGGCCTCGGCGGTGAGGGCGTTGCGGTCGATCGGGGCGGCGAAGACCACGGCCGGGTTGGTGCCCAGCGCGAAGGCGGTGCGGGCCTGCGGGGT